>CAVTWM010000003.1:0-291480 GCA_963738455.1 uncultured Actinomycetes bacterium | reverse complement strand
TGGGCGCACTTCGACCGCCTCGCCCAGCCGCTCGACGAGTGGGCCGGCACGCGCGACGTCTTCGTGGTGGAGACGGCCGAGGTCGTCGATGACTGGGCGAAGGCGGGCAGGCAGCGCAACCTCAGGCGCACGCTGAAGGTCACGGGGGATTGGGGCGCCGGCAGCACTGGCTGAGCCGGAACGGATGTTCATCGTCCACGACGCTCCCGTGCCCGACGGGCTCGCGATCCCCGTCGGCGCCACCCGCGCCGTGATCAAGGGCGAGGTCATCTCGCGCGGCGTCGATGCCGACGGTCGCGACGTCCTCACCATGATCGAGGTGCTGCCCACGGGCGTGGCTGCGTACGACAGCCTGCCGCTCGCTCTGACACCGGATGGCCCTCCACCGACGACGAACATCGAGGCCGCCATCCGCGAGCTGGCCGCAGGTGTCATCGCGGGCGGCGTCGGTGCGCAGCCGGGGCTCGACGTGCTGCGCCGTGTCCCCCCGCGCACCGTGACCGGTTCACTGCCGCTCGTCGGCGAGGGAAGCGATGCCGTGGTCACCGCGATCACGGAGGCGGTCGCCGACCTGGACCGCTCCTACGTCGCGGTCCAGGGGCCGCCGGGCACGGGCAAGACCTACGTCGGCTCCCGCGTCGTGAAGCGCCTGGTCGAGCGCGGCTGGCGGATCGGCGTCGTCGCGCAGTCGCACGCGGTCGTCGAGAACTTCCTGGATGCGGTGGTCGAGGCCGGGCTGCCGGGGGACCGGGTCGGCAAGGAGTCGAAGCACACGACCGCGCCGGGCTGGACCGCCCTGGCCGACGGCCGACCACCTCGCCGGCTTCCTGCGCCGAGCACGACGGCGTCGGCTGCGTCGTCGGGGGCACCGCGTGGGACTTCACGAACCCCAACCGGATCGGGCGCGGCCAGCTCGACCTCGTCGTGATCGACGAGGCCGGCCAGTTCTCGCTCGCGAACACCCTCGCCGTGTCGGTCGCCGCCGAACGGCTGCTGCTGCTCGGCGACCCGCAGCAGCTGCCGCAGGTGAGCCAGGGCACCCACCCCGAGCCGGTCGACGGCTCCGCGCTGGGCTGGCTCGCGGCCGGGCGAGCCGACGCTGCCGACCGAGCTCGGCTACTTCCTCGAGCGGTCCTGGCGCATGCACCCCGCGCTGTGCGCCGGGGTCTCGCGGCTGTCGTACGACGGCAAGCTCCGCTCGCAGGACCCGGAGACCACGTCCCGATCGCTGACGGGTCTCGCAGCGGGCCTGCACGTCGTGACGGTGCCGCACGTCGGCAACTCGGTGGAGTCGCCGGAGGAGGCCGCGGAGGTCGTGCGGCAGGTCCGGGACCTGCTCGGCAGACCTGGCTCGATCCCGAGGAGAAGGCGCGGTCCGCGCGCGATGACGCAGGCGCGACGTGCTCGTGGTGGCGGCGTACAACGCCCAGGTGGCGCTGCTGCGGCGCGAGCTGACGCGCGGCTGGTCTCGGCGACGTCCGGGTCGGCACCGTCGACAAGTTCCAGGGCCAGGAGGCCCCGGTCGTGATCGTCTCGATGGCGGCGTCGTCGTCGGCCGACGTGCCGCGCGGCATGGAGTTCCTGCTCTCGCGCAACCGCGTCAACGTCGCGGTGTCGCGCGGCCAAGTGGGCCGCGATCGTCGTGCGCTCGCCCTACCTCACGGACTACCTGCCGACGACGCCAGCAGCCCTCGCCGAGCTCGGCGCCTTCATCCGGCTGACGACCTGAGGAGCAGAGCCGTCCGCCAGGCGTTAGAACGGTGGTTGCGATCTACCGCCGCTTGAACAGTCGCGCCGGACGACCGACCACGCCTTCCGTCGAACCACCGGTCTCGCGGAGTAGGGGCTCCATCCGGCGTCGGAACGTGTCCTTGGGCATCGCTTCTCCGGCGACCGCCTCGTGCACGCGCTGCAGCTGAGCGAGAGTGAACGGCTGAGCGAGCAACGCCGAGGGATCCGGTCGGTCGGCGTAGGTCGCCCGCAAGCTCTCGACCGCGAGATCGACGACGGAGGCGTGATCGAAGGCGAGGCGGGGGAGTGCTGAGATCGGGGTGATGGCGACGTCGTCCTTCCCGCTGATGGCGGCGGCGAGCACGTCATGGCGGACCGTGTCGAGGTGCGCCACCGACAGCACCCAGCCACGGTCGTCCCGCTTCGGGTCGTCGAGCACGTGGAGCTGTCGAGGCGTGAGCCCGGAGACGCCGGCCTTGCTTCGCAGCGACCGTCGGACGGCGTCGGCCAGGCGCTCGCCCTCGTGCAGGAACGTGCCGGGGAGCGCCCAGGTGCGGCGTCGACCGTCGGTCCGGCTCACCAGCAGGACAGCGAGCTCGTCGTCTTGGTCCACTGTGAGCAGCGCCGTGTCGACCGCGACCGATGGCCGCGGATAGTCCGTGAGGGCGCGTCCGGTCGGATCCACGAAGTCGGGCATGGGTCTATTTAAGCAGAGTTGCGATAACTCTGAAATAGCGCAACACTGAGATATCTACCACCGCCGGAGGCGACCATGACCGCGAAGACACCCTGGGACCTGCTGCTCGAGCTCGATGCCGGGTCCGAGCTCGTCGCGCCTCTCCCAGGCGATACCGAGCGACCGCGGGTCCCGCGCTTCGTGACCGCTTCGTGGCGACGATGGTCGGCGGCGCGGTGGGCGACGCGCTCGGTCGTCCGGTCGAGCGCTGGCCGAGGTCCGAGGTCGCGGCGGCTTATCCGGACGGTCTGCGCGACTACCTGCCCTGGCACGGCTGGTCCGCCGGCCCGGTGGGCACGATCACCGACGACACGCAGCTCTCCGATAGCCGTCGCCGAATGGCTGCGCGACGCCGGTGCGGCGGAGCTTCCCGAGGGCGACGACATCGGGCGCCGGTACGCGGCATGGCTTCCGGTCGCTCGAGGAGCGGGGCCGGGATCGCTCGGCGCAGCGCAGCGGTTGGCGGACGGCGCCCATTGGTCCGAGTCGGCCAGGAAGTCCAGCGGGAACGGGGTCGCGATGCGCTCCGCCGCGATCGGGCTCAGGTATCAGGGCGACCTCGAGCGGATCCGGCAGGCGACCGCGCTGTCGGGTCTCCCGACGCACCGGGACTCGGCTGCCGTGGCCGGCGGTGTGGTCATAGCGGCGATGGTGAGCCACCTGCTCACCCGAGACGGTCGCACCTTCGACCCCGCTGAGCTCATCGCTGCCGGCCTCGCACCGCTCGAAGGCGTGGCACTCGAGACGCACGCCGTCGGCGGGTACGCGGATCGCCGCGCGACGCTGCGTGAGCTGATCGCCAGTGTCCCGGAGACGCTCGACTGGGAGCCCGATCGTGCCTTCGACCACTTCTACAACGGGTCGTTCGTCATCCAGAGCCTGCCGATGACGCTCTGGCTGTTCTGTCGGTTCGGCGAGGGGGATCCCGAGCGCCTGCTCGTCGAGTGCGTGGCCGGTGGCCGGGATGCAGACACGATCGCGGCCATGGCAGGGAACCTCGCGGGTGCGCTGCACGGCCTCGACGCCTTCCCAACGCGCTGGACAGGCGACGACCTCGAGTACCGCGACCTGCTCGGTCAGCTCGCCCGCGACCTGTATGGCCTCTGGTCCGCTGATGGCGGTGGTGCCTGAATCACGGCGAACGACGGAGTCGGCATCTCGTGCGAACGACACTTGGTTCGACCCTGCACGCGGGAGTTCGCGACACTCGGTCGGCTCACTCCACGAGTTGGGCTACGGCCTACACAAGTACCGCGCGAGGCCCGCGCGGCGGTTCGACCTCAGCGGCTTGGCGCGAGCTGGACAGAGGCGATTATCGCGTCAAGCTCGTCGATCTGGTCCTGAGTCGTGCCGGGTGAATGGGAGGCGTCCACGACCAGTCGTTGTCCGTTCACCTCGAGGATCCAGAGCCGGTCGACCTCGCCGGCCATCTGATGGAAGCGCTCACCCTGACCGCCTGCGCCTTCCCAGCTCACGAAGTCGCGGTGCCCGTTGCCCTGCACGTCGCAGCCGGCGAAGTCGGCCTCCTCGTTGACGACCATGTCCGCCGGCACGGACAGCTCGAGATAGGTGGCCGGGTATCCAGCGAGGGTGGTGTCGGTCGGCGCGGTGGCGCGCCGCATCGCCTGGCTGCGGAGGGCGCCGACGAGGTCGTCGACGGACGGTCCCGGGTCATACAGCTTGCCGAGCGAGTGGCACGGGTCGCGCGCCACCTTGCCGACGTCCCAGAAGGCCACGCCGCGAGACGAGCCTCCGGTCTCGCTCACCACCGCGAAGTTGCCGACCATCGTCCAGTCGTGGGCCGACGGCACTTCCACCGTGACCTCGGGGTAGGCCCCGGCGCCCTTGAACGTCGCCCGCAGGACCGAGGCCTGCGATGTCGATGATGGTGTCGCTGCCGTGCTGGACAGGGGCGTCGCTGGAGCGGAGGTCGCACACCCGCAGGCGAGCAGCAGTGTCGAGGCGACAACGGCGAGCGGCAGTGTCTTCATCGGCCCCCGACCTCCCTGCCTCAGAGTGGCGCATGCGCGCAAGAGCTGTCGAGAGGGCCGGCCGAAGCGATGGCGGGTCAGCAGCCCGCATGGTCCGTCGTCGAGAAAGGCCGTGCGGACCACGGGATACCGAGTCTCGGGAGCCTGCGCGACGACCTGCCGGCGAGCTGGTCGGGTGAGCGGCCGGTGGACGCGATCAGCTACGACACGCGGCTCTCGTCGTGGCCGCGCGATCGCGGCCGATGTGGCGGCAGATGGGTCAGCGGCCGTCGACGACTGTCACGGTCGTGATGCCGCCTGCGGCGCCGTGGGCGACGGGGTCGCCGGCACGGTCGGCGGGCGTGGCGCTGGATGCCTCGGTCGTCGTCGTGGCGGTGTGCGCAACCACCACACCGGTGCCGCTGATCAGTCGGCCCGCGGACCCGTGCAGCACGTCGCCGAGGTCGCTGGTGCGTGGTGCCGCGGCGACCGCGGTGCCGATGGGAGCTCCGGCTCCGGTGCGGACCGAGTTCGCCGTGCCGTGCGCCGACTCCGCGCGGTCGACGGCCGTGGACGACGTCGTCGAGCCCGAGGGCGAAGCGGCGTCGGACGATCCGGCACGCGCCACGGCGATCGCGCCGCCGGCCACCATCACGATCGCGGCCGCACCAGCGGCGATCCAGAGCACGGGACGCCGGCGGCTCTCGGCGTCGACGACGCGGATCGGGTCGGTCTCACGGGTCGGGCCGTCGCTCGGCTGCGGGGTCGGGACGACCGTGCGCAGGTCGGTCGTGCTGCCCAGGTCGGTCGGGGTGCTGGTCGTCGTGGTCATCGGGTGCTCCTCGTGATCGGCGGCGCTCGGGGGTGGCGCCGTGGGCCGAACGCTGGCGCGCGGCCCTGGCACTGCCCTGGCACCCGGCCGGGAGGGCGACCGACCTCGCTGCAGGGCCGCTGCAAGGTCTCAATCTGGGGAGTTCTCCCCTCACGCGCGGCCGCCCGCGCTTCGTACCGTCGACGTCATGGAGATCTGGGTGCTCGGCACGCTCGAGGTCAGCCACGACGGACGACCGGTCGAGATCCGCGGTGCGCTGCCGCGTCGGCTGCTCGCGCTGCTGGCGCTGAGCCCCGGCCGCGAGGTGAGCATCGAGACGCTGGTCGACGGTCTCTGGGGCGAGAGCGCCCCGCCCGCGTCGTCGGCCACGCTGCAGTCGCACGTCGCGCGGCTGCGCCGGGCCCTGCCGGACCCGGCCGTCGTCCGCACCGGCCGGCACGGCTACCTGCTCGACCTGCCGGAGGAGTCCGTCGATCGGTGCCGGTTCGAGCACGGCGTCGCGCAGGGCAGCGTCGCGCTGCTCGAGGGACGTAGCGAGACGGCGAGCGAGCTGCTGCATGAGGCTCTCGGGCTCTGGCGCGGCACCCCGCACGCAGAGTTCCCCGACTGCGCGGTGCTCGAGGGGGAGGCGCAGCGGCTCGAGAGCGTGCGGCTCGAGGCGCTCGAGCGCCGCATCTCCGCCGACCTCACGCGCTCCGGCGCCACCTCGCCGGTCGCGGAGCTCGAGGCCCTGGTGCGCTGGCACCCGGTGCGCGAGGCGTTCTGGGCGCTGCTGATGGCCGCGTACTACCGCAGCGGTCGCCAGGGCGACGCGCTCGCTGCGTTCCAGCGCGCCCGCTCGACCCTCGCCGACGAGCTCGGCGTCGATCCCGGCCCGGCGCTGCAGGACCTCGAGCGGATGATCCTCGCGCAGGACCCCTCGCTGGACGGAGGTGGCGTGGCATCGCTGCTCCCCGCCAGCCCGACGCGTCCCTATCCTGATCGCGTGACTCTGGTCGAACGGGCACACCAGCTCGCCACGCTGACCGCACTGCTCGACGACGCGGTCGCGGGCTCCGGTCGGCTCGTCCTGGTGCACGGCGAGGCCGGGGTCGGCAAGTCGGCGCTCGTGCGCGAGTGGGGCGCCGACGCCACCACCCGGGCTCGGGTGCTGATCGGTGCCTGCGACCCGCTCACGTCGCCCCGGCCGCTCGGCCCGCTCGTCGACGTCGCTGCCGCGCTCGGCCCGGAGGTCACCGACCTCCTGCGCGCGGGCGAGCGCGACAGCCTCTTCGACGCGACCTTGGCGGCGCTCGCCGGCGGTGGTCCCGACGGTGCTCGTCATCGAGGATCTGCACTGGGCCGACGTCTCCACGCTCGACCTGCTGCGCTTCCTCTCGCGTCGGCTCGACGGGGTGCCGGCTGTCGTCCTCGTGACGTATCGCGACGAGCACCTCGCGCCGTCGGACCCGTTGCGCGTGATGATCGGCGACATCAGCTCGCAGTCCGTCGTACGCCGGGTCCCCGTGCCGCTGCTGAGCCGCCTGGCCGTGGCCGAGCTCGCGGCCGGCACCGAGATCGACGTCGAGATCCTCTTCCACGAGAGCGGCGGCAACGCGTTCTTCGTGACCGAGGTCGTCGCCGCGCACGGCGAGCACCTGCCCCCGACGGTGCAGGATGCCGTGCTGGCCCGGGTGCAGCGGCTCTCGCCGCAGGCGCGACTCGCCCTGGAGTCGGCGGCGGTCATCGGCTCGCGCATCGAGCCGACGCTGGTGCACGGCATGCCCGACGTCACCGCCGACTCAGTCGACGAGTGCGTGAGCGCCGGGATGCTGCGCTTCGAGGCACCGGTCTACGCCTTCCGCCACGAGCTGCTGCGCCAGGCAGTGCTGTCCGGGATCACCCCTGGGCGACTCGGTGCCCTGCACTGGCAGGCGCTCGACCGGTTGCGCGACCTCCCGATGTCCCCGCGTCCCTACGCCCGGCTGGCGGAGCACGCCGAGATGGCCGGCGACGCCGCCGCAGTTCTCGAGTTCGCGATCGCTGCGGGCGACGCGGCGGCGCGGCTGGCGTCGCACCGGGAGGCGGCGTACCAGTACGGGCGGGCCATCCCGCACGCCGACCTGCTCGCTACGGACGAGCGGATCGACTTGTTCGTCCACCGTGCGGAGGAGTGCTTCGTCGCCGACCAGCTGCGCGAGTCGGCCGAGGCGTGGGAGTCGGCAGCGGCGCTGATGCGGGGCACCGGCCTGACCCTCGAGCTCGCGCGAGCACTGCTCCGGCTGGCGCGGACCTACTCCACCGTGGGCAACACGCAGCGTGCCGTCCCGCTCGAGGACGAGGCCATCGAGCTGTTCGAGACGCTCGGGCCCTCGCCCGATCTCGCACTCGCATACGCCTACCGCGGCGGTCGCCACATGGTCGCCGACGAGTACGACCAGGCGGTTCCGTGGTCGGAGAAGGCCCTGGCGATGGCGCAGGAGGTCGACGCCCCGGAGGCGCTCGTCTACTGCCTCAACACGCTCGGCACGTGCACGAGCGTCGACGGCGACCCCGAGGGCGAGAGGCTGCTGCGACAAGCGCTCGCGCTGGCGAAGGAGCACGACCTGGAGGGCGAGGTCGGACGGGCCTACACAAACCTCGCGTTCCTGCCTGGAACGCCAGCACCGGCTCGACGCCGCGATCGAGACCATCGAGGACGGCATGGCCTTCACCGGCGAGCGCGACCTGCACGGTTCGCTCATGTGCATGATCGCCAGCTACGTCTCCGTGTGCGTGTCGATGGGGGAGTGGGACAAGGCCGTCGACGGAGCCATGGATCTGCTCTACGTGCGCGAGACCCAGCGCGCGAGCCGGGCCGAGCCGCTGCTGGCGCTCGCGCTGGTCCACGCCCGCCGCGGCGACCCGGTCGACTCGTGGGCGCTGCTCGAGGAGGCACGCCACCACGTCGGGAACATCGCGCAGATCCAGTACGGCGTCGTCCTCGCGACGGCGGCGGCCGAGCTGCACCAGCTCGACGGGAACATCGACGCCGCGGTCGCCGAGCTGTGGGAGGCGTACGCCGAGGCCCAGCGCGTGGGCGCGCGGCCCTTCGAGGCCGACCTCGCCCTGTGGCTGTGGCGCGCGGGATCCCTCGGTGAGGTGCCCGACCTGATGGACGGGCCGGAGCTGCTCACGATCAGCGGACAGCCGCGCCGCGCCGCCGAGCTCTACGTGTCCTACGGCCTCCCCTACGACGCGGCCAGAGCGCTGCTCGACAGCGATGACGAGGTCGACCTGCGGGAGGCCCGCGCGAGGTTCGAGCAGCTCGGTGCGAAGGTCCTGGTCGACCGCACCGACGAGAAGCTGCGCTCTATCGGTGCCCGCGTGCCGCGCGGCGCCCGGGCCAGCACGCGCAGCAACGTCGGCGGGCTGACCGATCGCGAGGTCGAGGTTCTCGACCTGCTCGACGAGGGGCTGCGTAACGCGGAGATCGCGGCCCGGCTGCACCTGTCGGAGAAGACCGTCGGGCACCACGTCTCGTCGATCCTGGCGAAGCTCGGCGTCTCGTCGCGGCTCGAAGCGGTGCGCCGAGCTCGCGACCTCAGCGCCGTCGGCTGACGCCGGCGCTGACTCCGGTGTAGGGATGTCGCCGGGCAAACTTGGGGAACGTGCCCGATGCACGTGCGGGGGTGCTGCTGGCTCACTTGGTCCTGGAGGGGCCGACCATCGGCCCCACGGGATCGAGGAGACGAAGCAGATGCCCCGCTACCTGGTCGAGCGCACCTTCACCGACGGACTGCACATCCCCACGACCGACGACGGCGCCACGACGTGCCTGTCCGTCGTCGACAACAACGGCGAGGTCGGCGTCACCTGGGTGCACTCGTACGTGACGAGCGACAAGGCCAAGACGTTCTGCATCTACGACGGGCCGGACGAGGAGGCGATCCGGGTCGCCGCGACGAAGAACGGGCTGCCGGTCGACTCGATCGCCCAGGTCAGCGTGCTCGACCCGTACTTCTACCACTGACGGGTCCCGTCGATGCGTGCTGGGAGGGACTCCTGGCCATGCCCCGCACGCATCGACGGCGCTCCGCGCCCGGTCTCGCGGTGCAGCCGGTCCGTCGTGGGTGGAGCCGAGATCAGCTGCGGACGGGGAAGTAGATCAGGCCGATGAACTCGGCGAGGATGCGCTCGCGCAGGCGTGGGGGCATGGCCTCGAGCAGGTGGTTGATGCCGGCCATGCGGGTCGGGAGCCCGCCACCGGTGACGGCAGCCGGGTCCATGCCCGCGAACGCGAGCAGCCCGGCGAACTCCTCGGGCGTCAGCGCGTCCGGGTCCAGGTTGCGCGCCATCTCGACGAGCTCGGGCGCGGGCGCTGCCGACGGAACCGAGCGGGCGGCGTCCACCGCAGCAGCGAGATCGGTCATCAGGCCGTCGACGTTGGCCAGCGACGCCGCCGTCACCGTGAGGTGCAGGTTGCGCGGCAGGTCGAGGTAGGCGAACTGCGGCTGCAGGTACCAGCCGCGCTCGCGCGTCTCGTCGGCCACGACGAACACGTCGACCGCGGGGTCGTCCGACGCCACCGCCACGAGCGAGGCGTCGGGGGTGCCGAGCACGCGCAGGCCGGGGATCTCCGGGATCCGGCGTACCAGGGCGTCCGTCGCGTCGTACGTGCTCTGCGCCAGCGCGGCGTAGCCGTCGGCGCCGATGTGCTGCATCGCGGCCCACGCGGCGGCGAGCGGCCCGGCCGACTTCGTCGACTGCATCGTCGTGTTGATCATCGCGTAGCCGGGCCAGTCGGACGAGGCGAAGTACGACGAGCGGCGCAGCCCCGCGTCGCGGAACAGCAGGGTCGAGGCGCCCTTCGCGGCGTAGGCGTACTTGTGCAGGTCGACCGAGATCGACGTGACGCCGTCGACCGTGAAGTCCCACGCGGGCACGTCGATGCCGAGCCGGCGCCACCACGCGAGCACCCAGCCGCCGATGCACCCGTCGACGTGGCACGGAACGCCGCGAGCGGCTGCGGCAGAGGCGATCTCGGGCACCGGATCGACCACGCCGTGCGCGTAGGACACCGCGGAGCACACGACCAGCACGGTGTTCTCGTCCGTCGCCGCAGCCATCGCGGCGGGGTCGGCGCGGAACGTGGACTGGTCGACCTGCACGAGGCGCATCTCGACGCCGAAGTACTCGCAGCCCTTCACGAACGCGGCGTGCACGGTCGTGGGCGCGACGAGGTTCGGCCGCGTGATGTCGGGCCGGGCGTCGCGCGCGGCCTTCACCGCGAGCATGCACGACTCCGTGCCGCCCGAGGTGAACGTGCCCACCCCGGATGCCGGTGCCTGCAGGAGGTCGAGCACCGTCCCCACGACCTCGTTCTCCAGCGCGACGATCGAGGTGAACACCGTGGGATCGAGCCCGTTCACCGCGCCGTACATCGAGCGCGCGGCGTCCATCACCGGGTCGAGGCCGGCGAGCCCGGAGTCGTAGACGTACGCCCAGGTGTGCCCGCCGTGGGTGGGCAGGTCGACGGCGTGCCGCCGGGCGAGCTCCGCGAGCACCTCGTCGTGCGAGCGGCCGTGCTTCGGCATGCTCATGACGTCCCCTCTCCTGCGTTGAGCTCGGCCACCGGCGCGATGCCCGTGCCCGTTCCTGCCTCCTCGACCACCGCGGCGAGCCGCTCGGCCGAGAGGTCGTAGCGCCGCAGCACCAGCAGCGACAGCAGCATCGCCGCCGCCGGCAGCACGCTGAACGCGATGACGATCCCGGTGATCGCCGACGACGACTGCGCGACCGTCTCACCCGACTCGCGCGACACGAACCCGGTCACCGCGAGCACCAGACCGACGAACGCCGGGCCGAGCGCGAACGCCGCCGGTCTCGCCGGCCGTCCAGAGCCCGGTCAGCAGGCCGCTGCGACGCACCCCGGCGCGCGCCTCGTCGGCCTCGACCGTGTCGGGCAGCATCGCGAGCGGGAAGAGCTGCATCCCGGAGTAGCCGACGCCCGCGAGCACCACGAGCGCGAGGACGCCGGCGGTCGGCAGGACCTGACCCGCGGCGAGGCCGAGCGACGCCGCGGCGTACAGCAGCGACGCGACGACGTAGGCGCGCTTCTTGCCCGCGCGGTGGCCGTAGCGGGTCCACAGCGGCATCACCAGGATCGCCGGCGCCACCAGCCCGGCGAACAGGATCGTCGTCGCCTTCTCGTTGTCGAGGATGTAGGTCGCGAAGTACGGGATCGCGGCGAGCGTGGCGGCGGTCGCGAGCGCCTGCACGACGAACGTGCCCCACAGCCGGAGGAACCACGGGTTGGCGCGCGCCACCCGGATCGCGGTGAGCAGCGAGCCCGCACCCGACGGCCGCGTGGTGCGCGGCGCCTTGCGCGTGCCGGCCACCGCGCCGAGCATGCTCGCGAGCATGAAGACGGCGATGACCACGGCCATCACGAGATAGCCCGCGCGGCCGCCGCCCGCGGCGTCGACGATCACCGGCGCGAGGGCGCCCGCCGCGAGGATGCCGATCGTGAGCGCGACGATGCGGAACGACACGATCGTCGTGCGCTCCTGGTAGTCGTCGGTCATCTCCGCGGGCATCGAGACGTAGGGCACCTGGAACAGCGCGTACGCCGCCGCCGCGATGAGGAACGCCACGCCGGTCCACAGCGCCGCCGCTCCCGACGACAGCGCCGTCGGGGCCGCGAACATCGCGACGAAGAACACCGGCAGGATCAGCGCGCCCGCGAACATCCACGGCCGCCGCGCGCCCCAGCGGGTGTGGGTGCGGTCGGACCACCCGCCGACCAGCGGGTTCCAGATCACGTCCCACAGCTTGGGGATCAGCACCGTGACGCCGGCGAGGCCGGCCGCGACGCCGAGGGTGTCGGTGAGGAAGTAGAGGAGCAGCAGGCCCGGGACGGTGCCGAACGTGCCGGTGGCGAGCGAGCCCAGCGAGTACCCGACGTACGTTCCTCGCCCGAGACGTCGTGTGGTCGCCACGCGCGGCATCCTGTCACGCGGCGGCCGCCGTTCCCTGGCGAATGAGGTTGCCGCCGGGCAGCCCGGCCCCCGACGGCCCGTCTGACTGGCGGTGTTGTCACATCCGACGTCGGGAAGTGACAACACCACCAGTCAGACACGGGCTCGGCGGGGGTGAGGGCGCTGGCGCGTGCGGCCCGGGCGGCGCACAACGACGCGACGGCCGGGCCAACCACGTGGGCTGACCCGGCCGTCGCGACCGTTCGTGCTTGCTACGTGCAACGTGCTGCTACCTGCTAGCGGACGGCGAACGCCGTGCTGATGCCGTGCTGGTAGCCGCTCGTCGCCGGGACGATGACCCGGTAGACGCCCGCGGCCGGCGCGGTGAACGTCGCCCGCGAGCCCGCGGCGAGCGTGGTGCGGGTCACGTTCTTCCAGACCCCCGCCGAGCGCACCTGGAGGTAGACCCAGTGCCCGGTGAGGACCGGCGCCACGTACGCGCGCACGGTGCGGTGGTTGACCAGAGCGGTCACCTTGCTCGCGACGCGCAGCGTTCCGGTCGCGGTCGGGAAGCCCGCCGCCTCGGCGTGGAGCGCCGAGGTCCGGAAGCTCGCCCTGATCGGGAGACGCCACGTGCCGTCGGCCGTCGTGCGCGCCGTGCCGATGGTGATCCAGCGGGTGCCGGCCTTGCGGGCGACGGTGACCTGCTGAGCGGCGACACCGACGCCGTCGGCCTTGAGCACGCCGCCGATGATGGCGACGCTGCCGAAGACGGTCGGGTTCGGCGCCATCGTGATCGTGGCGGTACGGACGACCGTGGTCGCGACGCTGGACGTCGTGGCCAGGACGATCTCCCACGGGCTCACGCCCGCGGAGTTGCGCGCCCGGACCTGGACGAGCACTGCCGTGTTCGGCGCGATGCCCGTGACGGCCTTGGTGACGCCGGTCTGCGAGGTGATGACAGTGCCGACCTTGACGTCGTACGACGTCGCGTGCGGGGCTGCCGACCAGGAGACGTCGAAGCCGGACGAGGTGATGTTCGACGCGGCGAGACCATCGACGGCGAGGGGTGCCGGGTTGTCGATGCCGTACGCCGTGGTGGTGCCGGCGACGGTGATGTCGAGCGAGTCGACGTAGCCCTGGTAGCTGCTCCACCCGGGCGTGATCAGGCTGGCGCCGGCGACGAGGTAGACCCCGCCGACGGTGCTGTGGGTGTGCAGGTCCGGCGCGAGTGCGAGCCACTCGGTCAGCGTGCGATACGTGTTCAGCGGCTGGCCGGCGAGCGTGTTCGTCGCGCGCCACTTGGCGCCCGGCGCGAACGCGTCGATGGTGTTCCAGGTGCCGTTGGCGATCGACGCGGCGTTGGGGTTGGACATGGGCTCGAAGGGCTCGAAGACCAGGTTGCTGTACGTCTTGCCACCACCGGCGACGGTGAGGTTGACGTAGGGCTGCCACGTCTCGTTGTTGGTCGTCGGGGTGAAGGTGCGGTAGCGCAGCCCGGTGATGTCGGCCGAGCGGCACGTCGGTCATCGTGCGGCCGAGGTAGAGCTTGCCGTTGTTGGCGCCGAGCGGGGCACCGAGGTCGATCCGGTACGAACCGGCACCGTTGGCGCCGGCCGGGCCGGCGACGAACGCGCCGCTCGCGGTGTTGGCGTTGCCGGCGGCAGCGCCGTTCCAGTCCTCGAGCACGGACGTCCAGCCGTCGACGTTGGCGGCCAGGCCGGCCTCGTCGAGGTTCTTGGTCACCGTGACGGCGGCGGGAGTCGCCTGCGTGCCGGTGGTGAAGCCGTCGAGGTAGAAGCCCTTACCGGCGAGCGCCGGCACGGGGAGGGCGCTGACGCGGAGCAGCAGCGAGTCGACGGTGCGGGTGGGGTTGCCCTCGGCCTCGCGGAAGTACTGCTCCCACGAGGTGACGGTGACGGCGGTGTGGCCGTCGACCGTGACGGCGAGGCGGTCGTTGGAGACCCCGTCGACGAAGTCGAGCGTGTAGGTCAGCTGGTGCACCGCGGTGCGGTCCAGGTCGGACGCGACGGTGGTCTCGACGAAGTCGCCGAGCGTGGAGTCGTAGCTCCAGGCCGTGACCTTGAGGCCGGTGGGGGTGTCGTAGAGCCGGATGAGGCCCATCCGGGCGCCGTCGCCGCGGTCCGGGCTGATGCCCATCATGAGGCCGGCCTGCTCGGCGGCGGGGTCGGCCGACGCGAAGGTGAACGAGCCGGCGAAGCGCGACTGGCGGGTGCCGCCGGAGAGCCCGTTGTTCTCGGCGCTGGTCTCGCCGGCCTCGTCGGTGACCGACGGGGTGAGCAGCTGGTTGCCGTAGGCGCCCGACGTGACGGCGTTGCTGACGCGCAGCGCACGAGTGCCGAGGGCGCCGGCGAACAGGCCGGTGGTGTCGGCGATCTGCTGGTCGAACCCGGCTGCGGTGTAGCCGCCAAGGTCCTGCGCGCCCCAGCCCGCCTGGACGGGCGAGCCGGTGGTGAATGATTCGAAGTCTTCGTTGATCCCGGGGGCCGCCTGAGCGGCGGTCGCGGGGATGAAGGCGAGGGCGCCGGCGACCAGGGCGGTCGACACCGTCCCCGCCAGCACGCGGTGGAGCATGGATGGTCCTCTCTGTGCCGATCCCCCGTTGGGCCGACACGGTTGCGAACGTTATGTGACGGGTCCGACATCGGAGATACGACACACCGCCTGACGGACGCAGCGGAGTCATTCCCACGCGGGGCGCCTCGCGAACCGCGTCGCCGGGTGACGCGCCTCACGTCTCGGCCGGTGGGCGCTCGGGGATCCTGACGCGCCGATCAGTAGGCGGTCCCGCGTTTGTGTGCCTCGCAACCCCCCGACGCGGGGGATCGTCAGGTCGAGCGGGCCAGCAGCCGGGCGTGCTCGAGCAGGAGCTCGAGGCGCGCGCGATCGAGCCCGCCAGCTGTCGCGAGGAGCTCGGCGAGCTGCTGCTTGCGGGCGTCGCCGGCAGGTCGGCGCGTGAACGACGTAGTCGCGGTCGTACGAGCTCGCGCCCGCCGGAGGTGCCGACGCCATCGCGGCCATCCCGCCGGGCAGTTCGTCGAAGCTGCCCCCGGTCGTGAGGCTCTGCAGCGCCGAGCGGGACCGTGCCGCGCGCTTGTTGTCCTGGGGGAGCCGGATCCACCACTCGCGGTCGTTCACGCGCACGGCGAGATCGCCGCGCTCGCCGACCTCGCCGACCCGCACCTCGTCGACGCCGATCGCCTCGAACAGCGCGATCAGGGTGTCGAGCGAGGGGACCTGGCGGTCGTCGCGGAGCAGGTAGAGGAACGAGCGCGACAGGTTCGCGCGGCGCGCGACCTCGCTGATGCTCTGGTCCGAGTCGGTGAGCAGTGCGAAGACGAACTCGCCGAGGGGAGTGCGGCGTCCGCGGGAGTCGACCGCGACGGCGATGTCGGCGTCACTGCTCATGCAGTGGACGGTACGGCCGCACCACCTGTCCATCAAGTTGACACACGCACCTGTCCAGTGGACACTGTCAACTGACAGGACAGGCGCATCGCCGGACTGTCAGACCCCCAGAGCACTCTGGTGTCAGATCCACCGAACGGGAGGAGCCCACCATGCACGTGAACGCCCACCTCGACGTCGATGTCATCGCTCTGGAGCAGGACGACGTCGTCAGCGTGCTGCTCGAGCTGCAGGCCCCGCCCGCGCCGGCCACCGACACCCCGCGCCCGCCGCACACCATCGTGGTCGTGCTCGACCGCTCCGGCTCGATGTCCGGGCCGCGACTGTTCGCGGCGAAGGAGGCGCTGGTCTCGCTCATCGAGCGGCTCGACCCGCAGGACCGCCTCGGCGTCGTCGCCTTCGACTCGTCCGCCCAGGTCGTGCTGCCGACCCGCCCGCTCGCCGAGCACGGCAAGGCGTCGGCGAAGGCCGCGGTCCACGCGATCCAGACCGGCGGCAACACCGACCTGTCCTCGGGCTACCTGCGCGCGTTGCAGGAGGCCAAGGGCGCGGCGGGGGAGTCCGGCGCCACGATCGTGCTGCTCTCCGACGGCCAGGCCAACGCCGGCATCACGGATCCGACGTCGCTCAAGAAGCTCGCCTCCGACTCGCGCACCTACGGCGTCACCACCTCCACGATCGGGATCGGCCTCGGCTACGACGAGCAGGTGCTCGTCGCCCTCACCGAGGGCGGTGCCGGCAACCACGCGTTCGCCGAGCAGCCCGAGGCAGCGGCGGTCGCGCTCGCCCGCGAGGTCGAGGGCCTGCTCTCGAAGAACGTCCAGGCCGCGAGCCTGCTGATCAAGCCCGGGCCCGGACATCAAGACGATCACCGTCCTCAACGACCTCCCGTCGGTCGCCACGGCCGATGGCATCCTCGTGGAGCTCGGCGACTTCTACGCCGACGAGACCCGACGCCTCGTCCTCACCCTCGACGTCCCCGCCCGCGCGTCGCTCGGCGTCGCCGAGATCGCGCAGCTCGTCGTGCGCTACGTCGAGCTCCCGGCCCTCATCGAGCACGTCGCCACGCTGCCCGTCTCGGTCAACGTCCTGCCCGGCGACGAGGCGGCCGGCCGCGTCCGGGCACCCGAGGTGGAGCAGGAGAAGCTGCTGCTCACCGTGCAGAAGGCCAAGCGCGACGGCGAGGAGTTCCTCCGCTGCGGCGACGTCGGCTCCGCTCGCGACAGTCTCGGCGCGGCCATCCACCTCCTCTCGGCCATGCCCGCACCGAGCGGGGCGCTCCTGGACGAGCTGACCTGGTTCCGGTCCTCGATGGACTACCTCGACGAGCGCGACACCGCCTACAACATGAAGCGGATGTCGTCCTCCCGCGTGAAGGCCTCGCGCGGCGAGCGCGACCGCATGACCGGCGGCGAGTTCTGAGCGGCGTCTCTGCCGGACTGCACGGAAACCGCCGCCCTGATGCGCTAGAACTCGACCATGGCTCCTCGACTGATCCCGCCGGAGCCAGTGTTCGCCTCTACGGCGGAGCAGGTGCTGTGGTCGAAGTTGAGGAGTCAGCTTCCCGCTGAGGCGTTCCTCGCTGCGAATCGGGCGTTGCAGTCACATGAGGACTTCTACGAAGCCGACCTTGTCGTGGGGCTTCCGGGTCAGGGCTTCGTCGTCATCGAGGTCAAGGGCGGGAGGGTCTGGCACACCGACGAGGGTTGGGCGCAGGCGACCCGAGACGGCGTCAAGGCGATCGACCCGGCGGGGCAGGCCGATCGTGCGAAGCGCCTCCTGGATTCCTACGTCCGCCGTCGTGGTTGGACCCACGGACCGATCCGATTCGAGCACCTCGTCTCCTTCCCGGACACCGAGTTCGATGACGCGCCACCGTCACCGGATCTCGCCAGGTGGGCCTTGATCGCCAAGAACGACCTCGAGGACGCCGCTGCCCGAATCTGGGATGCGCTCGATCATCGTGTGACGGACAAGCCGCGGCCGACTGCCGCCTGGGTCGCGGACATGGCAGACCTTCTTGGCGGGCGACCCGAGCCGGCGTCGACCCTGCTCGGTGTCGCTGAGGCACGCGCGGAGCACGTCCGGCTGCTCACTGAGGCGCAGTACTCAGTCCTGCGGATGTTCCGAACCAACCCATGCATCCGAGTCATCGGCGGTCCGGGCACCGGAAAGACGTGGCTCGCGCTGGAGCAAGCCCGGACGTGGGCGAAGGATGGCCAGCAGGTTCTGTTCGTCTGCTACTCGCGCGGGTTGGCTCGCTGGGTGCAGCAGGCGGTGCTCGCGATGGGCGAGCAGATCTCCCGTCGGATCACGGTGCGCACGTTCCACGCCCACGGTGTGGCCTCTGGGATCGACGTGCCGCCAGGCACGACGCAGGAGTGGTGGGACGTCACCCTTCCCGCCCTGATGATGGAGCGTGCCGTCGTCGAGTTCGACGCTCTCGTCGTCGACGAGGCGCAAGACTTCGCGGACTCATGGTGGCCACCGCTCCTCGCTGCGTTGCGCCACCAGCGGATGTTCGTCGCGGGTGATGAACGGCAGACCGTGTTCCCCGGGCGGCAGGGGCATCCGGCAGTCGACCTGGTCGAGATGGTGCTCGATGAGAACCTGCGCAACACCACTCAGATCGCGGGCGTCTTCAACCCACTGGCGAGCGAGCGGATGCGTTTTCGCGGGGGCGACGGCCTCCCGGTGCGCTTCGTTCCATGCAGTGCTGATGCGGCGTACGACGTCGCTGACGCCGAGGTCGAGCGCCTGCTCGGTCAGGGACACGACCCGGGCAGCATCGCCGTGCTCACGACCAAGAACCGTCACCCGTACCACCGAGCCGCTGAGGAGCACGGCGGTAAGGACCACTACTGGGATGGCTTCTGGATGGACGACGAGGTGTTCTACGGCACCGTCATGGGCTTCAAGGGCCTTGAGCGCCCGGCGGTCGTCCTGGCGGTCGACGGATTCCGGGAGAATGTGGGTCGCGACGTCATGTACGCCGGGCTCTCGCGGCCCCGTGACATGCTCGTGGTGTGCGGCGATCTGGAGATGATCCGATCCGCCGTCGGCGACGAGGTCTGCAAACGGCTCACGGCATCGCCTGTCGACGCATAGCGCCTCGACGGGCTGACTAGCTTCTCGGGATCGCAGCTGCGAAGCTGCGCCGGTGGAGGGGGTCGGCTACGCGCGCCTGGTGCGCTCGCAGATCGATCCCGTGGCCGCGGCCGAGCTCGTCCGGGTCGATGCGATGGCTGCCGCGTTGCGCGACCACCTCGAGCGGGAGAGCGCAGCGATCGACGTCGCCCACATCCATGGCGCGCAGAGCGGCCGGATCCAGTCGATCGTGTCCGAGCTGCTCAGGGCGAAGCTGGAGTTCCGCGAGGAGGTCGTCCTCACGCCGCAGGACGGGCTGGTCACCCACGCCCGGCCCGACTTCTTCTACCGGCTGTCGGACGACCGCGGGATCCTCGCCGAGGTCGAGCGTGGCGGCACGACGACGAACAACCACGACCTCAAGGACATGTGGAAGGCGCACGTCTCTCCCGACGCGCAGCACCTGTTCCTCATCGTGCCCAACGCGAACTGGAACGAGGCGGGCGAGCGCGAGGGAGAAGCCCTTCCCGCGCGTGGTCGCCCGGCTGGGTGCGTTCTTCGGCGATCCTCGGCGCGAGGTCGACATCGTCAGCGTGCACGTCTTCGGCTACGGCCGAAGCCTCTAGCCCGTGCTGCTGGAACCCTCGAGGGAGGCGACGCGCTCAGGAAGGAATGGTCTGCGGGTCGATCCTCCCGGCCAGGCGCGACCCATGCCTCACTGCGGCACATGCGTGACCGAGTGCAGCACCAGCAGGTGCGGTACGTCGACGTACTCGACGACGAACTCGGCGGTGCCTGGCGGGCCGTCGGGGATGGTGTCGCCGAGCTGGAGGTCGCGCATCAGCTCGGGGTCGAGGCGGTCGGCGCTCGGCCAGTTCGCCGGGAACAGGAATCGGTCGACCCAGCGCGCGGTGTACCACCCGCCGCGGTGCCAGCCGGTCTGGGTCAGCCACGGCCACACGGCGTCGGGCGGAGCGGGCAGTGTCCGCGCGTGGTTCGTGATCACGTTCGGGTCGGCCACGAGCTCGTCGCCGGGCAGGCGTCCGACGCCGCTCCGAGGCACGCGATCCCGACGTACGCCCGAGCACCTGCCCAGCGGCCACCGCAACTGCCGCGACGCCGCCCAGCACGACGGCGATCCGCGTCACGCTCATCGAAAGCCCCAACCTCACGATGGTCTGCGGCTCGATCCTCCCAGCCCCGCGGGCCGTATGCCCGCGGACGGACGGACGCTGCTGCGTCAGGCGGCGTCCTCGTCGTGGTCGACGGACTCGAGGTCGAGCGGGAAGGGCGTGGTGCCGCCGTAGACGGTGGCGATCATCGAGCCGATGTCGTCGGCGACGGTGGTCACCGCGTCAAGGGCGCGCTGGAGGTGGGTCTGGTTCACCGCGGTCCACGGCAGGGCCAGGTCGACGAGCACGACGCCGTGGCGCCACGAGATCTTCGCCCAGCGGCTGCGGGAGTTGAGCTCGTTGAGCTCGCCCAGCATCCTCGCGGACCGGGGCACGTCGTGGGCGGCGTGCGCGAACACGCGCACCGACGGATCGCCGTCGTCGAGCACCGAGACCCAGCACGCGGCGGTCTCGCAGCGGAACGGGTAGTCGCCGTCGTCGTCGACGTCGATGCTCGGGTCGCTCCAGATCTCCTGGAGGCACCGCTCGACGTGCGACCGCAGCATCGCGACCAGCTGCTCGGAACACTCGATTGCGTTGTCGCTCATGACAATCTCCCTGTCTCGTACCTCGACCGTAGCCCTGGGGTCTGACAGTTCCGGCCCTGGTGAAGCACCATCTCGATGCGGCCGGCGGGTGCCCCGCGGAGAGCGCACAGGCTCTCCGCGAGGGCCCTGATCACCAGGCGTAGCCGCCGTAACGGCTGGGCAGGAAGACGTCGCCGAGCGACACCGGACGCCCCGTCGGGCCGCCGAGGATGGGCTCCGTCCCGCCGCCGCACGGCGCGCAGCCGAGCCGCGTGAGCATGAGCTCGCGGTGCGTCGACCAGATCGCGGCCGCGTGGATGGACGACGACGTCCACGGCCCGCCGCGCATCACGCAGCGTCCGCTCGACGCGGCGTCGCTCCGCATCGGGCAGGTGGCGTCGACGGTCAGCTCCTCCGACTCGAGCGTGACGAGGTGGACGTCGTCGCGCAGTCCGGTCGGGACGATGGTGACCGTGCCGAAGCCCATCGCGACGAAGGCCGGCTGGCCGAACTCGAGGGCGAGGCGGTGGACGACGTCGGGCCCGATCCCCGTGAACAGCAGGCTGTCCTCGACCCAGGAGTGGTCGGGCGCCACGGTGGCGACCAGGTCGCGCACCTCGCCACCGGCGTCGGCGATCGCCTCGGCGAGGGCCACATTGGCGGACTCGTTGTCGCGCAGGGTCTGCGGCCGGCCGTGACCGTTCCAGGCGCTGAGCAGCCACAGGACGATCGGCTCGCGCGACGACGGGTCCGGGGGCGGCAGCAGGGCGCCGGTGCGCAGCACGCTGCGCTGCGCACCTCGCTGCCACATGTGGAGCTGCGTCTCGTACGACTCGTGCAGCGTCGCGTTCGCGGGGAGGCGCACGCACCGGCCCTCGGGGTCGCCGAGGGACTGCGGCTCGACGTAGCGGACCCGCGCCTCGTGGGCGCGCTCGATCTCGGCATCCATGGGAGAACTCCTTGCTCGCTCCTTCCGCACGCCGATCGGCGAGCGGCGGATCTTCCTCCAGGGGCACCGTGCGCGAGTGGCGCGGTTGCCAGGCGGCCAGCCGGAGGGCTTGTGGCCGCGCTTCGTGATCCAGGTGGAACTCTACGTGCCGGGTCCGACAGTGGAGGAGCTCGTTGACGTCGGGGCTGCGACGAGGCACCGCACGAGAGGGGCGACCGCTCCCCGCGCCTCGACCGTTGTCGGTGGCGGCTCCTAGCGTGGTCGCACCCACCACGAGAAGGAGCGCGCCATGACGACTCCGTCCGACGCCACAGCCACGATCGACCGCGAACGGGCCGACCTGATCGAGACGCTCGCGAAGCACCGGTTCTTCCTGCGCTTCACGGTTCACGGCCTCACCGACGAGCAGGCGGCCCAGCGGACCACCACGAGCGTCCTGACGCTCGCCGGGCTCATCAAGCACGTCGCCGACACCGAGGCCCAGTGGATCTCGTTCATCGAGCAGGGGCCTGCTGCGTTCGGGGCCCCAGGCGAGTCGTGGGGTGACGCCGATGCTGCCGACGGCGATTCCGAGTCGTGGGGCGGCGGAGACGCCGGCTCGTGGGAGGACCCGCGGTTCGTCGTCCCCGAGGGAACGACGCTCGACGACCTCCTCGCGGCCTACGCCGACGTCGAGAAGCGCACCGAGGCGCTGATCCGCTCCCTGCCGAGCCTCGACGCCGAGCACCCGCTGCCGGTCGCTCCCTGGTTCGAGCCCGGCGCGAGCTGGTCGGCCCGCCGCGTGCTGCTGCACGTGCTCGCCGAGACCGCGCAGCACGCGGGCCACGCCGACATCATCCGCGAGTCCCTCGACGGCCAGAAGACCATGGGCTGACGCCGATGCCCGCCGCTGGTCGTCGGGCTACCCGGTCCAGCTGGTCGATCGCCGGGCGATCGCGTAGACCGCCTGGACCTGGTCCTGGGTCAACCTCACGGTCGCCCGCCGGAAGACCCGCGGAATGTCCATCCGGTCGAACACGTAGACGTCGTCCGGTCTGCCCTTGATCGTGACGTCCGGGATCAGTGTGCCGGTGGTGAAGATGAGCACCGGCTTCACGAGCACGGGGAAGCCTGCGGCGTCGGTCAGCAGACGAGTCGCGCGCTGGCCTTCGAAGCGCGAGTTGCGCAGGTAGTCGGTCCGCTGACCGTTGACCAGGATGGACTTCGGGCCGACCCACACCTTCTTGCCCGGGTGCTTCTTCGTGTTCACGGTGAACACGCCGCCGGGGCCGATGACGACGTGGTCGATGTCGCTGCCACGAGCGCCCACCGGCACCGAGTGCAGCACGTACCAGCCGTGCTTGATCAGCTTCTCGAGCTTCGCCCCGATCGTCTCCTCGCCCTCGGCCCCGACCCGCCAGGCCCGCTCGTCGGTCTTGGCGTCCACCGCTCGGGCCAGCCACGTGCCGACCCGGGACCGCTCCTTCATGGCCGCGAGCTCGGCGTCCGCCAGTGCCCGGACCGCCTCACCCGGCCGGTGGAGGGCGAGGTCGGTCCACTCCGGTCCGGTCGTGTCCCTGGCGGACTGCTCCGGCTCCGCCGTTTCCGTTGCAATGGGTGCAGGTGTCGGTGCCAGCCCCACGCATCGGGTCGACGTCTCGGGCACGGACGCTGGCCCCTCGGCGGCGGGGACGGGGCGGGGAGTCACGACGCGCGACTCGGCCGGCGTGCCCACCAGCGCGGCCATGAACTCGGCAGCGAGCTCCGGCCGCTCGATCGACACGGCACCGCTCGTGAGCTCGACGAACCCGACGGGGACCCCCTCGGCCGTATTCACGTACAACCGGTCCTTGCCATAGCGCGTCCACCGGACCGTCGTCAGTTCCCCCATGGGCTCTGTGTCGACCACCGCTCGACACGGCTTGAGGCGCGTCCCGCTGCTACGCCGACACCTGCTGACGCCGAGACTCCGCATCCCCGCACGCGGGCCCCCGCTGAGCAGGCATGATCGCCTCAGCGTGGGAGGGCTCGGTGAGCCTGTCGGGAGGTGACGCGCAGTGCTCTGCTCCCAGTGCGCCTCGGACAACGACCCGGGTCGCAAGTTCTGCAAGGAGTGCGGAGCGCGCCTGTCGTTGACCTGCTCCTCCTGCGGTGCCGCGAACGCGCCCGGCGACAAGTTCTGCGGCGAGTGCGGAACGCCCCTCGTCGCCGCCGCCCGGACGGCGGAGAGCGCACTGGCTCCGGCGGCCCCTCGCGACTCCGAGCGTCGCCTCGTGTCGGTGCTCTTCGTCGACCTCGTGGGCTTCACCACGTTCTCCGAGGGGCGCGACGCCGAGGACGTGCGCGCGATGCTGACGCACTACTTCGACGGCGCGTCCGACGCCGTCGCGCGCCACGGCGGCACCGTCGAGAAGTTCATCGGCGACGCCGTCATGGCGGTGTGGGGCACGCCGGTGGCGCACGAGGACGACGCCGAGCGTGCCGTGCGGTCCGCGCTCGAGATCGTCGACCGTGTCGAGGCGCTCGGCGCGGCCCTTGGGCTCGGGCTGCAGGCGCGCGCCGGTGTCCTCACCGGTGAGGCCGTTGCCGTGCTCGACGCCGTCGACCAGGGGTTCGTCACCGGCGACCTCGTCAACACCGCCTCACGCCTGCAGTCCGCCGCCGCGCCCGGCACGGTTCTCGTCGGGGAGCGCACCTACCGCTCCGTCGCACAGTCGATCGCATGCGTCCCCGTGGAACCGTTGACGCTCAAGGGAAAGGCGGAGCAGCTCACCGCGTGGCAAGCCGTGCGCGTCATCAGCGAGATGGGTGGCTCCAACCGTGGCAGCGCACCCGAGCCGCCCTTCGTGGGCCGCGACGAGGAGCTGCGGCTCGCCAAGGAGCTGCTGCACGCGACCGGCCGCGACGGGCGGCCTCGTCTCGTGCACGTCAGCGGCGTGGCGGGTATCGGCAAGTCGCGTCTGGTGTGGGAGCTCCAGAAGTACGTCGACGGGCTCACCGAGGACTTCTTCTGGCACCAGGGCCGTTGCCCGTCCTACGGCGACGGGGTCGCGTTCTGGGCGCTCGCGGAGATGGTGCGCGGCCGCGCCCGCATCGCCGACACCGACGACGAGCCCACCGCTCGTGCCGCGCTCGCGGCGTGCCTCGAGCAGTACGTCGCCGACGTCGACGAGCGGCGCTGGATCGAGCCGAAGCTCGGACACCTCATCGGCCTCGACGGTCCGTCCGGCGACCGAGACGAGCTCTTCGGTGCCTGGCGCCGGTTCTTCGAGCGCATCGCCGAGCAGGGCACGACCGTGCTCGTGCTCGAGGACCTGCACTGGGCGGACCCGGGGCTGCTGGACTTCCTCGAGTCGCTGCTCGAGTGGTCGCGCACCTCGCCGATCATGGTGCTCACGCTCGCCCGCCCCGAGCTCAGCGATCGCCGCGCCGCATGGGGTGTCGGCGTCCGCAGCTCGTCCACGCTCCACCTCGACCGCCTCACCGACCCCGACATCGAGACGATGGTCACCGGCTACGTCGACGGCCTTCCACCGCAAGGGCTCGCGCGCCTCGTCACCCGCGCGGAGGGCATCCCGATGTACGCGGTGGAGACCGTGCGGATGCTCGCCGACCGCGGGGTGCTCGCGCAGACTGGCCAGTCGTACGAGGTCGTCGGCGACATCGGCGGCGAGCTCGACATCCCCGAGACGCTGCACGCCCTCGTCGCGGCTCGCCTCGATGCCCTCCCCGACACCGAACGCGCCCTCGTCCAGGATGCGTCCGTCGCCGGGCACTCCTTCACCGTCGCCACGGTCTGCGCCGTCACCGGGCGCGACGCCGCCGAGCTCGAGCCGATCCTGCGCACCCTCGTCCGCAAGGAGGTGCTCGACCAGGACGTCGACCCGCGCTCGCCCGAGCGCGGCCAGTACCGCTTCGTGCAGTCGGTCATCCACGAGGTGGCTTACTCCACGCTGTCGAAGTCCGCCCGCCGAACCCGCCATCTCGCGTGCGCGCACTGGTACGAGAGCCTCGACGAGGACGAGCTCGCGGGCGTCGTCGCCGAGCACTACCTCGAGGCCTACGGCTCCGACCCCGGCGCCACCGACGCGGAGGAGATCGCCGACCACGCCCGCATCTGGCTCGTCCGCGCGGGGGATCGTGCCGCCTCGCTAGGATCCCCGGACCAGGCCTATCGCTACGCCGTCCAGGCGCTCCCGCTGGCGACCAACCCGGCCGACCGTGCCGACCTGCACGCCCGCGCGGCCCGAGGCGCCGACGCGGCCGGCGACACGGACGCGCTGTGGGCGCACCTGGTCGCGGCCTGCGCCGACTACCAAGGGCTCGGCGACGCCGTGTCCGAGGCGCGCCTCCTCGCAGGTGTCGGCCGGCTCAGCCACACTCCGGAGCGCCGCGCGGAGCTCGTCGTAAGGCTCGGCGACGTCGAGTCGCGCCTGCCCGACGACGCCCGCGCCGAACGGGTCGAGGTCCTCGCCGCGCTGTGCGACGAGGCAGCGCACGCCGGTCTCGTCGAGCCCGCGCTCGACTACTCGGAGCGCGCTCTCGTCATCGCGGAGGCGATGGACGGCGAGGACGCGATCCGCGCCGCGGCAGCCGCACGGTCGTTCGCGTTGATGCTCGCCGGTCGGCACTTCGAGGCGAGGCTGTTCCTCGACGCCGGTGTCGACCTGGCGCGTCGCGGTGACAACCCGGTCCAGCAGGCGCGTGCCCTCATGTTCTTCGGTGTCCAGGTCATGGAGGATGACCCGCGCGCGGCACTCGAGGCGATGCTGGAATGTGCTGCGATCACAGGGAAGTCCGGCGTTCGACCGGTGCAGGGCATGGCGTTGGCGAACTCGTCGGAGGGGGCCGTCGACCTGGGGGAGTTCGACACTGCCGACCGCGTGCTCGCGGAGCTCGACCTGCTCACCCGGGACGGACAGCCCCGACGCTCGACGGTGCCACGATGACGCGCGCGATGCTCACCGCGCACCGCGGTGACCCCGAGGCGGCGCTCGCGGCTCTCGCGGACCTCGAGTCGCGCCGCGGCCACACCTGGGACGTCGTGCAGATGCACACGTGGTTCCTCCGGGCGAAGGCCCACTGCCTGCTCCTGGCGGGCGACGCGAGCGGTGCGGCGGACGAGGCGTCGGCGTCGCTCACGCTCGACGGCGCCGGCAGCAACGCGCCCACGTCGCTGTGGGTGGCCGTCCAGGCCGGAAGCGTGCGGCACGACGCGACGTCGATCCGAGCGGCGCTCGAGGCCACCGCCGGGCTGCGCGGCCAGTGGACCGGACTGATCCGGGGCACGGCGCTCGCCTCGATCGCCTGCCTGGACGCTGCGGGCGAGGTGGCTACAGACGATGACGCGTCCATAGCCGGTGCGGCCGCGGCCGCGACGATGGCAGCCGCGCTCGATGCCTGGAACGCTGCCGACCTCCCGCTCGACCACGCCTACGCCACGCTCTGCGCGATGCACGTGCTCCCGCCGTCCGACGTCCTCGAGTCGCACGTCGATCGCGCCCGCGCCTACCTCACCGCGCTCGACGCCGTGTCCCTGCTGCGCCGCTACGACGCCCTGCGCCAGCCCTGACGCTCCGCATCAGGAACGACGCCGAGCCTCGCGACGACTGCCGTGCGGGAGAACGGATCAGGAGGGACGGACGGCCGGGATCACCATGACGGGACACGCGGCCTCGTGGATCGCGGCGGTCGCCACCGACCCGAAGAGCATGCCGGGGAACGCCCCGTGCCCGTGCGCACCGACGACGAGCAGCTGCGCGTCGTGCGAGGCGTCGAGGACGGCGGTGACCGGATGCCCTTGCAGCACGCGCATCGTGATGTCGACGTCGGGGAACGCCTCCTCCACCTCTGCGACGGCCTCGGCCGTGATGCGCTCGGCGTCGACCCGCAGCTGCTCGGTCACCTCCGGCGGCGCGACCCACACGCCGTAGCCGCCCTGAGCGACGTCGTGCCACGCGTGCACGACGAGAAGCGGCACACCGCGCAGCGACGCCTCCGTGCACGCCATCCGCAGCGCCACGCGCGAGGTGCGCGACTCGTCGATCCCCACCACCACGCGACTGGTCATCGTCGCCGCGGAGTCGCCGCGCACCACGACCGACGGGCAGTGCGCCTGGGTCGCGACATGACGGCTCACCGAGCCCACGAGCAGCCGCGCCACGAGCGAGCGGCCGTGCGACCCGAGCACCATCAGCGCCGCGTCGTCGCTGACCGCGACGAGCGCCTGCGCGGGTCGGCCGGTCAGCTCGAGCGCGGACACCTCGAGCCCGGGCCACTCCGTCGAGACGGCCGCGACCGCGTCGTCGAGGAAGGCCGGTCGGGTGGAGCTGATGGTGCTCGGCAGCGAGACGTCCTCGGGACCCAGGCTCACCCAGACCGGCTGCGACACGTGGACGAGTGCGAGCGCGCAACCGCGCCGATATGCCTCCGCCGCAGCCCATTCCGTCGCCTGGGCGGAGCCGGGGGAGCCGTCGACCCCCACCATGACCGTCACGGGTGACGCAGCCATCACGCACCTCCGCGCGGGGTCGAGCGCGCGATGGGGACCCGGGTGGAGTCGACGTCGGGACGCTCGCTCCTCGCATCTCGAGCCTAGTCCTGGCCCGCCCGGTTTGCCCGGTATCGGTCACTGCCCCGCAGGTTCGGCGGGCAGCCTCGGGCGGCGCTCGGTACATACCCCAGGGGGTATATGCTGTCCGCGACGCAAACGATCAGGAGGACTTCTCGATGTGCCGACAGGTGACCTGCCGCAGATGCAACAAGCCCACGTGGGCCGGTTGCGGCCAGCACGTGAACCAGGTGATGGCCGGAGTGCCGAAGTCCAAGCGCTGCGCCTGCCCGCCCGCCCCCTCCTTCATGGAGCGGCTCTTCGGCGGTCGCAAGAAGTCCTAGCCGCGAGTCCAGTCGTTGGCCGGCCCCGGGCGGTGAGTCGTGCACGCCGTCACAGCGTTCGCCCGGGCGGCGATCCGTGCACGCCATCCCGATGTTCGGCTCGGGCAGTGAGTTGTGCACGCTGTGCCGGTGTTCGCCCGGGCTGTGACTCCTCGGGAACCACGCGCCGCCGGACTTAGCGACTCGCGCGGCGAGGACGAGCTCAGCCGGCGGGGGTTGCGTCCGCGAGCTCGTCATCGCACGCGGCGACGTCCGGTGCGGCCGAGCTGAGTGCCACCTGGCGCAGCAGCGCCCGGAACGTCTCGCGCTGGTGCGCGCTGAGCTCGCGCAGCACGTGGTCGTCGACGTCGGTCAGCCGCGCCTCGAGCAGCGCGAGCCGCTCGCGCCCCGCGGCCGTGATGACGACCTGCCGTGCCCGGCGGTCGACCGGGTCCGGCCGGCGCTCGACCAGGCCCGCGGTCACCAGGTCGTCGACGAGGTAGGTCATCACGCTGCGGTCGACCCCGACCCGGCGACCGAGCGCCTGCTGCGTGCACGGCTCCGCGGACGCCGACGCCGAGAGCACGTGGTAGCCGCGCGGGCCGCCCGGAAGGTCGCCCAGCGCCGTGGCCGCCTGTCGCGCGTAGGCCCGCACGACCGTGCCGAGCGCCCAGCCGAGGCTCGCCTCGACCGACCCAGGCGCGACCTCGGCGCACGCGGCCGCGGCGGCCGTCGTGGCTCCCACCTGCGATGACATGCGCCGAGAGTAGCCCCCGATCCGGCGTACGACCGACGATTTGACTCTCAGATGGTTTGTGACACAGACTATTGAGCAGTCAACTACTTCTCACGCCACGAACCCCAGGAGCACCGCATGAGCCTCTTCCGCCTCGACGCCAGCATCCGCCAGGACGGTTCGATCAGCCGCGAGGTCGCCGACACCGTCGAGTCCGCCTGGCTCGCCGACCACCACGGCGACACGATCGTCCGCCGCGACCTCGGCGCCCTCCCGCTGCCGGCCACCGCGTGGTCCACCGCCGTGAGCGCCGCGTACGTCGACGCCGCCGACCGCACCCCCGAGCAGGCCGCCGCGGTCGCCCTCGCCACCGAGCTCGCCGACGAGTTCATCGCCGCCGACGCCGCCGTGATCGCCGTCCCGCTCTACAACTACGGCATCGCCAACCACGTCAAGGCGTGGATCGACCTGCTCATCACCGACCCGCGCTTCGCCTCCGGCGCCCCGCAGATCATGGCCGGGCGCCCCGTCGTCCTCGTGATCGCCCGCGGTGGCGGCTACGGCGTCGGCACCCCGCGTGAGGGCTGGGACCACGCCACGCCGTACCTCAACCGCATCTTCGGCGACGTGTGGGGCATGGACGTGCACGTGGTCGAGGCCGAGCTGACCCTGGCCGACGTCGTCCCCGCCATGGAGGCGCTGCGTGGTGTCGCGGCGGAGTCGCGTGCGGCTGCGCACTCGAGCGCCAAGGCCGTCGCCGTCCTGCTCGCCGACCAGGCCCGCACGAACGCCGCCGCCTGACCCACCGCAAGCGCACCCCAGCACAGCACGCGAGCACGGCACCAGCACGGCACGAGAGCACGGCACGCGAGCACGGCACGCGAGGGGCTCGGCCACACGAGGCCGGGCCCCTCGCCGCGTTTCCCCCACCGAGATGGTCGCTACCGGGGCGGTTTGGGGCCGGGAAACGACCATCTCGGTGGGGGATGCGTCGGCCGCGCTCGTGGCCGACGGCGTCGGCGGGCCTGGGTAGCATCGTCGAGTCGTCACGGGTCACATGAGGTGGGGGAGCGTCGGGTGGAGCACGGCTCGAGCGCGGAGTCGGCCTCCGTCTCCGCACCGGCCGCTGCCGCCGCGGAGGTGCTGCGCGACGTCTTCGGCTTCAGCTCGTTCCGCGGCGCGCAGCAGGCGATCGTCGAGCGCACGGTGGCGGGCTACGACAGCGTCGTGCTCATGCCCACCGGCGGCGGCAAGTCGCTGTGCTACCAGCTGCCGGCGCTGCTGCGTCCCGGCGTCGGCATCGTCGTCTCGCCGCTCATCGCGCTCATGCACGACCAGGTCGAGGCGCTGCGCCTGCTCGGCGTGCGGGCGGCGTACTGGAACTCGTCGTCGAGCGCCGAGCGAGACGGCTCAGGTGCGCCACGACCTGCGCGCCGGCGAGCTCGACCTGCTCTACGTCGCTCCCGAGCGGCTCATGCTGCCCTCGTTCCTCGCGCTGCTCACCGACGTCGCGAACAGCACCGGGCATCGCGCTGTTCGCGATCGACGAGGCGCACTGCGTGTCGCAGTGGGGGCACGACTTCCGGCCGGAATACCTCCGCCTCGCCGAGATCACGTCGCTCTTCCCGCGCGTCCCGCGCATCGCGCTGACCGCCACCGCCGACTCCATCACCCGCCGCGAGATCCACACCCGGCTGCGGCTCGAGGACGCGACCGAGTTCGTCTCCAGCTTCGACCGGCCCAACATCCGCTACGTCGTCGAGGAGAAGAGCGACGCCGCGCGCGCAGCTGCTCCGCTTCCTCGACCAGGGCGACGACGGCGCCAGCTTCCGCGGCGCCACCGGCATCGTCTACTGCCAGTCGCGCAAGCGCACCGAGGAGTTCGCCGAGGTGCTGCGCGGCGCCGGCTACGACGCCGCGCCTACCACGCGGGGCTCGGCAACGAGGAGCGCCAGCGCGTTCAGCAGCGGTTCCGCCGCGAGGACGGCGTGGTCGTCGTCGCGACGATCGCGTTCGGCATGGGCATCGACAAGCCCGACGTCCGCTTCGTCGCGCACGTCGACCTGCCCAAGAGCCTCGAGGGCTACTACCAGGAGACCGGTCGCGCGGGTCGCGACGGTGAGCCGGCCGTCGCGTGGATGGCCTACGGCCTGGCCGACGTCGTGCAGCAGCGCTCGTTCATCGCGACGTCCGAACGGCTCGCCCGAGCACCAGCCGCGTCGACTCGATGAAGCTCGACGCCATGCTCGGGTACGCCGAGGCCGCCACCTGCCGCCGCCGCGTGCTGCTCGCGTACTTCGACGAGGAGTCCGACCGACTGCGGCAACTGCGACACCTGCCTCTCACCCGCCCGAGCTGTGGGACGCCACGATCGCGGCGCAGAAGGTGCTCTCCGCCGCGATCCGCACGGGGCAGCGGTTCGGCGCGGGTCACCTCATCGACGTGCTGCGCGGCAAGCGCACGCCCGAAGATCGAGCAGTGGCAGCACGACGAGCTGCCGACGTTCGGCATCGGGGTCGACATCTCCGAGGCGGAGTGGCGCAGCGTCGTACGCCAGCTCGTCGCGCGCTCGGTGCTCTCGCCGGACCCGGCGCGCATGGGCGCGCTGCAGGTCACCGAGGCCGCGCGCCCGATCCTCGACGGCAACGAGCGGGTGGAGCTGCGCCGCCTCGCCGCGCCGGTCGGGCGGGTGCGCAAGGAGAAGTCGGCCGCGCGCGGCGGCGCGCCTGCGGAGGCGTCGGACTCGGACCGCGCGCTGTTCGAGGTGCTGCGCACCGAGCGCCGCGTGCTCGCCGACGCCGAGAGCGTCCCGGCGTACGTCGTGCTGCCCGACCGCACCCTGTGGGAGCTCGTCGCGGCGCGCCCGCGCACGACCGACGAGCTGCTCGCCGTCAACGGCATCGGCCCGGTCAAGGCCGAGAAGTACGGCACCGCGTTCCTCACCCTCCTCGCCGAGCACGGTGCCGGGTCCGCCGCCTCCTGATCGCTCGGCGGGCAGGACTTTCGCGCCCACCAGTGCTACGAAAGACGTATGGCAGAGATACGTAGCGCATGGGATCAGGCCGGCGAGGCACTCAGTGGTCTCGGGCTCAAGCTCAAGCTCCACTACGAGCAGCAGCGCGAGGCCACACCCGACGACGCCGCGGTCGAGTCGGCCGCCGCGAAGCTGGGGGTGGCGCTCCAGGACGTGTTCGACGCGCTCGGCGAGGCGAGCCACGACGACGCCGTGAAGGCCGACGTGAAGCAGGTCGGGCGCACCCTGAGCGACGCGCTCAGCGTCACGTTCGCCGAGGTGTCCGACGACGTCCGCAAGGCGTTCGACGGCAAGAAGTAGCGGCCGACGCTGACCGCCTGGGGCTCGAACGCGCGCCGTCGAGCGCGCTCGAGTGCGGGCCGGGACGACGGCGCGCTCCCGGGCGGCCCACGCGACGGCGACGGTGGAGAGGGAGGCGAGGAGCATGACGTACGACGTCACGATCGAGGTGCGCGACGAGCAGCCCGCGGCTGTGGTGCGCGGGCAGGAGTCGCTCGAGGATCTCGCGACGTTCCTGCGCGACGCGTTCGAGGATGTCGGGAAGGCGCTCGCCGACCAGCACCTGTTCCCCGCCGGGCCGCCGTTCGGGCAGTACCGGGTCGTGGGCTCCGGCTTCGACGTCGCGGCCGGGTTCCCGTGCAGCGCGCCGGTGGTCGCCGTGGGTGCGGTCGAGCCGCTGCTGCTTCCCGGTGGAATGGTCGCGACCACCGTCCACGTCGGGTCCTACGACCGGGTCGGCGCGGCGTACGAAGCGGTGGCCGAGTGGCTCGCGAGCACCGGCCGGGTGCCGAACGGTGAGCCCTGGGAGTGCTACCTCGACGACCCGACCGTCGCCGAGCCGCGCACCCTCGTGTGCTTCCCGTGCGCGGCGGCGCCCGACGCCACCTGAGGCCGCCGACCGGCCGAGCTAGCCGCTGCCGGCACTCGGTCCAGCGCAGACATGCCGCGTCCTCGTCCTGACAGCGCTGCCTCGGAGCAGGCGCGCAGACGACGCGGATCGCGGCGAGCCGGATGCCTCCGGATCGCGCGCAGACGACGCGTCACATGGTGAGCGAGCTGCCGCGCGACGTGCGCGCACGCCAGCCGGGTCGCGCGGCAAGTGCGACGCCCCGGGGTGGTGCGCACACACGACGCGTCACCTGACGTACGCGCTGAGTACCCACGGCCCGTTCCGATTCCGGCGATCTCGTTGGCCTATCCGGTTGCGCGACAGCGCTGAACGCGCGACTGTCTGACGTAGACGCTAGAACTGGAGGTACGGCGTCGGCTCTTTCGCGCGTCGTGACTCCAGGGGGCATTCATGCCAGCACCGTCCGCCCGTTCTGACTGGCTAGACCCATCCCAGGCCGATCGAGCGGCCGGAGTGCTGCTCGGACAGGCCTGCGGCGACGCGCTCGGCGCCGGCTACGAGTTCGGCCCGCCGCTCGCGGCCGCCGTCGTCGTGGAGATGAAGGGCGGCGGCAGCTTCCGCTGGGCGCCGGGGGAGTGGACCGACGACACCGCGATGTCGATCCCCATCCTCGAGGCGGCGGAGCTGGCGGTCGCCGATGGCGACTCGCTCACCGACCACCTCGACCACATCGCGTCGCGCTGGGCGGAGTGGGCACGTACGGCGTCCGACGTCGGCGTGCAGACCCGGAGCGTGCTGTCCGAGGCGCTGCACAACGGCATGATCACCGCCGGTTCGCTCCTCGAGGCGTCGCACGCACACCATGAGCGCCACGGGAAGTCGGCCGGCAACGGCTCGCTCATGCGCACGTCGCCGGTCGCCGTCGCGCACCTCGGCGACGTCGACGCGATGGCCGACTCCGCCCGCAGGATCAGCGAGCTCACGCACGCCGAGGCCGACGCCGGCGACGCGTGCGTCCTGTGGTGCCTCGCGATCAACCACGCCGTGCTCAAGGGCGAGCTCGACGTGCGGGTGGGCCTCGAGCACGTGCCGAAGGACCGGCGCGCGGTGTGGGAGCAGCGCATCGCCGAGGCCGAGCGCGAGACCGCCGTCCACTTCTCGCACAACGGCTGGGTCGTGCACGCCTTCCAGGCCGCGTGGTCCGCCATCACGCACACGCCCGTTCCTGAGCCCGGAGAGGCGGGTGAGGCGGGAGCCGCGGGTGTGGCTGGTGGAGCTGGTGGAGCCGGTGCTGCTGCTGACGTCGGTGACTCCGGTGGAGCCACTGGAGCCGGTGACCCCCATGGACCGGCCGCGCACTTCCGGCTCGCGCTGGAGAACTCGGTGCGGGTCGGCAACGACACCGACACCGTCGCCGCGATCGCCGGGCAGCTGCTCGGCGCCCGCTGGGGCGCGTCCGCCGTACCTCCCGCGTGGCTCGAGCTCGTCCACGGCTGGCCCAGCCTCACCGCGCCGGACCTCGTCGCGCGGAGCCTCGCCATCGTCCCCGCCGGCTGACAGCCACCAGCTCACGCCGTCCATCACCCTCGCCTTACCCCCGAACTGGTCGCTTCCCGGCTCGGGAGACGACCAGTTCGGGGGTAAGGCGCGCGCCCCGGCGGCCGGCTGTGGCGCCGGGGCTGGGGCTGCCTCACCCAGGTTGGGGAGCGGCAACTCCCTTGGCAGGCAAGCCTTACCGTCCTAGCCTCGGCGGATGGTGCTCTTGGAGCGGCCACAAGTCATCGACTCTCCGACCGCCCCGCAGGACGACATCCTGGCGGGTAGCGGTCGCCTCGTGCTGATCCACGTCAGGCGGAGAGCCGGTATCCCGGGCGCGCAGCCCGCCACATCCACCGAGTGAAGGAGAACTGTCATGCGCCACAAGCCCATCGTCGTGGCCGTTGCCTCGGCGGCAACCGCGATCGCTCTCGTCTCCGCTCCACCCGCCACCGCGTCGTCGTCGTCCTCGTCCACCCCGAAGGTGATCGCGTCGGGCTTCGCCGGCCCGCTTCACGTCGCGTTCGGCCCCGGTCACTCGCTCTACGTCGCTGACGCGTTCGCCGGCTCGATCGTCAAGGTCGACCTCAAGAAGCACACCTCGACCACCGTGGCGTCCGGGCTCGGGTTCTCGCCCGGTGTCGACGTCGCCGGTCACGGCAGGGTGCTCGCGACGTCGACCCTCGGCACGCCCGGCACGCTGCCCACTCCGCCGACCCGTCTGGTGCGGGTGAACCGCAACGGCACCGTCACGATCAAGGCCGACATGCTCGCCTACGAGTACGCGAACAACCCGGACGGCCAGTCCCAGGACGTCGACGCCGTCTCGAACCCGTACTCCGTGCTCGCCGTCGGCGGACGCACGTACGTCGCCGACGCCGCGGCCAACGCCATCATCCGGGTCAACGCCAACGGCTCGATGAGCACCGTGGTGGCGTTCCCGAACATCACGACCGGTGCCTGCGCCGGCGCGGTGAACAACGATCCGGCCCACCCCGGCTGCGACCCGGTCCCGACCGACGTCGAGCTCGGCCGTGACGGCTACCTCTACGTGTCCGGTCTCGGTGCCGAGGTCGAGGGTCACATCTACAAGGTGAACCCGCGCAACGGCCACATCGTCCGCACCTGGGGCGGCCTGCCGCCGCTGACCGGCATCGCGGTCGACGACCACGGCACGATCTACGCCGCGTCGCTGTTCACCGACCAGGTGTTCCGCTTCCGCGGCTCGCACGTCACCACCGCGACCGTGCCCTCGCCGTCCGACGTCGAGCTCGGTCACGGCATGCTCGTCGTGGCATCCGCCTTCACCGGCAACATCTACTCGGTCCCGAAGGGCGCCTTCAGCTGATCGAGCTCTCGTAGGTTCGGCGTACGCCGCCGTCCTACCTCGCCTTACCCCCGAGGTGGTTGCTTCCCGGCGCGGGTAGCGACCCTTTCGGGGGTAAGGCGCGATCACGATCTGCCGATCGGGCGCACGGCCGCGGTGGGAGACTCGGTGCGTGCGCAGGAGAGCGGCGGCGTGGGGGAGCGGGGCGTTCTTCGTCGTCGCGCCGGTGGTCGTCGCGGGCGTCGTGCCCTGGCTGCTGACGGGATGGGCGGTGCGTGATCCGGCCCCGGCCTGGCCCGTCCGCGCCGTGGGCTGGGCGCTCGTCGTCGCGGGCGTGCCCGTGCTCCTCGCGGCGTTCGTGCGGTTCGTGCGCGAAGGGCTCGGTACGCCGGCCCCGCTCGCGCCGACCGCGCGGCTCGTCGTCGGCGGGCTCTACCGCCACGTGCGCAACCCGATGTACCTCGCCGTGCTCTCGATCATCGTGGGCCAGGCGCTGGTGCTCGGCCGGCTCGTCCTCGTCGGGTACGCCGTCCTCGTCGCGGCCGCGGTCGGCAGCTTCGTCCGGTGGTACGAGGAGCCGACGCTCGCCCGCACCTACGGCGCCGAGTACGAGCGCTACCGTGACGCCGTGCCCGGCTGGTGGCCGCGCCTGCGTCCCTACGACCCCAGCGCCGGATAGCCCGTCGCTCCCGGCGCCGGAGAACCCGTCGGCCGCACAGTGATCGACTCGCCTTACTCCCCAACTGGCTGCTTCCCGACCCGGGAGACAACCCTTTCGGGAGTAAGGCGAGGGCGGAGGGCGGGGTGGAGGACCGGGGCAGAGGGGTGCGGGAGTTAGGGAACCCTGGCCCGCGCGTCGTCGCGATATGTCAGGCTCGGACGCATCGAACCGGTGGGCGGGACCGGATGTGACTCGACGGCGGTGGGGCGTTGAACGGTCAGGTGGGCGGACGCTTCGTGCGCGTGCACCTGAGCATCGACGCCGAGGAGCTGCCCGAGGAGGCCACCACCGTCGCGCTCGGCGCTCGAGGCGCTGCGGCTCGACGTCGACTCCGACGACGTGGCGGCCGCCGACGTGTTCGTCGGCGTCTACGGGGACCGGTACGGCGACATCGATCCCGCTGCCGGCGTCAGCCGGCTCGAGCGCGACTACCTCACCGCCGGCGCCCGGCCCCGGCTCGTGTACGTCGTCCCCGGCGGCGGCGGCCGCGACCAGCACCTCGCGCTGCTGCTCTCGCGGATCCAGGCCGACGACCTCGTGTCCTACCGTCGCGTCACCGGTCCGCACGAGCTCGGCACCCTCGTCGCCGACGACATCGTCGATGGTGCTGACGGAGGCCTTCACCGGCGAGATCCCGGTGGTGCCATCGCCGAACGGGCGCGGCACGTACGGCGGTGCCAGCTCCTCCGGCAGTGCCAGCCCTTACGGCGGTTCCGGCGCGAATGGCGGCCCGGCGCCGCCACCTCCGGCCCTGCGGTTCCCAGTCGCACGGCTCCCACCCGCCCGAGCTCGCGCTCCCGCATCCCGGCGCCGTGGCACCGCCTCGTCGGTCGCGACCGGGAGGCCGACGACGTCTGCCGGCTCCTCACCACGGGCACGCCGCCTGCTCACGCTCACCGGCGCCGGGCGGCATCGGCAAGAGCCGCCTCGCGATCGAGGTGGCCGCGCGCGCTGCTCGACGACGTTCCGCGACGGCGCCTGGTTCGTCGACCTCGCCGGCGATCCGCGACCCCGCCCTCCTCGCGCCGACGATCGCGCACGCGCTCGGCATCCGCGAGAGCGCCGGCGCCCTGCCCGTCGAGAGCCTCAAGAGCTACCTCGCGCCGATGCACGCGCTGCTGCTGCTCGACAGCTTCGAGACCGTGACCGCTGCCGCCCCGCTCGTCGTCGACCTGCTCGCGACTGCGCCCGAGCGTCTCCTTCTTCGTCACGAGCCGCAGCGTCCTGCGCGTTCGCGGCGAGCAGGAGTACCCGCTCCCGCCGCTGACCGTGCCCGCTGCCGGGTACGTCGGACTCGCGCACCAGCTCCGCGCTCGAGCTCTTCCTCGAGCGCGCCGAGGCGGCGAACCCCACCGCGAGTCCTGTCGACGCAGGAGATCGAGGCGGCCGCGGAGATCTGCCGCCGCCTCGACGGCGTGCCGCTCGCGCTCGAGCTCGCGGCCGCGCGCACCCGGCTGCTCCCACCGGTCGCTCTCCTCGGCAAGCTCGGGCACGCGCTCGACGAGCTCGCGCACGGCCCGGTGGACCTCCCCGAACGCCAGCGCGCGCTGCGCACCACGCTCGACTGGGACCACGCGCTGCTCGCGCCCGACGAGCAGGTCGTGTTCCGCCGCCTCTCGGTCTTCCCGCGGCAGTTCAGCCTCGAGGCGGCCGAGGCGGTCGTCGACGAGCGGTGGCCTCGACGTCCTCGACGGTCTCGACGGCCTCGCCGGCAAGAGCCTGATCCGCGCGCACGAGGCCGACCTGCACGCGGCGAACCGCACTTCGTGATGCTGCAGACGGTCCGCGAGTACGCGCACGAGCAGCTCGACGCCGCGGGCGAGAACGACCGCGCTCCACCGCCAGCACGCCGCCTACGTGCTCGCGCCGGGTGGAGCGCGCCGACAGCTCGGCGCCGGCCGAGCTCGAGGGCTGGCTCGGCGTCCTCGAGCGCGAGCACGCCGACATCCGGGTCGCGCTCGACTGGGCCGACCGGGCGCTCGAGGTCGACACGCTGCTCCGTCTCGCCGCCGCGCTCGGGACGTTCTGGCGCTCCCACTGCCACTTCAGCGAGGGCCGCCGCTGGCTCGACCGGGCGCTCACGCTCTCGGTCGGGCAGCGCACCGAGCGGCGCGCGGACCTGCTCAACGCCGCGGGCTACCTCTCCCGCGCGCGCGGTGACTACGACGTCGCTGACGCGCAGTACCGCGAGGCGCTCGCCATCCGTGAGGAGCTCGGTGATCACGAGAAGGTCGCCGGTTCGCTACCGCTTCATCGGCAACGTCGCCTTCGAGCGCGGCGACCTCGACGGCGCGGAGGAGTGGTGGACGCGCAGCCTCGAGCTCGCGCGCGACGGCGACAGAGCGACCCGCGGCTGATGAGCGTGCTCAACAACCTCGGCGTCGTCGCGCACCACCGCGGCCGCTACGACGAGGCGATCCGGCTCTACGACGACACGATCGCGCTCGGCCGCTCGCTCGGCTCGGCCGAGCACCGCGCGCGCGGGCAGATGAACAAGGCGCAGACCCTCGCGGTCTCCGGTCACCTCGAGCAGGCGCGTCCGCTGGCCCGCATCCGCCGTCGCCATCTATGCCGACCTCGACGACACCTGGGACCTCGTCGACGCCGTCGACGTCCTCGCCGGCACGCTCGGCCGCGCCGGTCGCACCGAGCTCGCCGGCTGGCTCTATCGGCGGGGCTGCGACGCTGCGCACGGCGCTCGCCGTCCGCCGGCCGCTGCCCGAGCGCGGCGACTACGAGCGCGGCATGGCGGAGTCGAGGGCGCACGACCCGGACGTGTTCGACGCCGCGCTCGCCCGCGGGTCCGAGGCGTCGCTGCGCGAGATCGTCGACCGGGCGATAGGAGAGGGGTGCGAGCCGTGATCCTCACTCCGGACCAGCGGCCTGCGCTGCGGGTGTTCGTCAGCTCGACGCTCGGCGAGCTCGCCGCGGAGCGCGTCGTCGTGCGCACGCGCGATCGAGTCGCTGCGGACTGGCGCCGGTGATGTTCGAGATGGGCGCGCGCCCGCACCCGCCTCGCGCCCTCTACCGCGCCTACCTCGAGCAGTCGCACGTCTTCGTGGCGATCTACGCCGAGCGCTACGGCTGGGTCGCGCCCGACGATGGACATCTCCGGCCTCGAGGACGAGTACCGCCTCAGCCGGCGACCGGCCGAAGCTCGTGTACGTCAAGACTCCGGCTCCCGGGCGCGAGGAGAGGCTCACCGAGCTGCTCGCCGACGTCGCGGACGATCCGCGTGCCCGCGTGCGGAGCTTCTCCTCCGACGAGGAGCTCGCGGCCCTCGTCGCCGACGACCTCGCCGCGCTGCTCGCGGAGGCGTTCGCGACCGGGGGACCGGCCGCGGGGCAAGCGCTTCCGACCCCGCGGACGTCGTCGGAGTCCGTCGTGCTGCCGACGATCCCGATCGCCACCACGTCGCTCGTCGGGAGGGTCGACGAGCTCGAGGCGATCACCCGCCTCGTCGCGCGGCCCGACGTCCGCCTCGTCACGATCACGGGCATGGGGGGCATCGGGAAGTCACGGCTGGCGCTCGAGGCGGCTCACCGGGTCGCGTCGGACTTCCCCGGCGGCGTCGTCCTCGTGCCGCTCGGGGAGATCCCCGAACCCGGTCTCGCCATGAGCAGCATCGCGAACCGGCTCGGCATCCGTCTCGACACGGACCGGTCGTCGCTCGACGTCGTCGCGGACGCGCTGGCCGAGCGCGGCGAGGTGCTCGTCGTTCTCGACAACGCCGAGCAGGTCACGCGACGCCGCCGACGACCTCGCCGGCGCTCATCGGCACCTGCCCCGGGCTCACGCTGCTCGTCACGAGCCGTTCCCGAGTCCGGCTCTCCGCCGAGCACGACTACCCGCTCGCAGCCGCTCGACGTCGGGCCGTCGGCCGGCGCGCGACGGGTTCGGCACCACCAACCTCGACGCCGAGGCGCTCGACCGCGCGGCGCGGTCGTCCGCGGCGGTGCAGCTCTTCCTCGACCGCGCCGGCGCCTCACGCCCCGACCTCGACATCGCCGCGGACCCGCTCCAGCTGCACGCCGCGGTCGAGCTGTGCCGACGGCTCGAGGGTCTGCCGCTCGCGATCGAGATCGCCGCCGCTCGGGTGCGCCTGCTGCCGCCGACGTCGCTCCTCGAACGGCTCGACCGCAGGCTCGACCTCCCGGCGGCGCGGCTCGCCGACCTCCCGGAGCGTCAGCGCACCCTGCGCTCCACGCTCGACTGGAGCTACGAGCTGCTGCGTCCGCCCGAGCGCGAGCTGCTCGCGCAGCTGTCCACGTTCGTCGGCGGTGCCTCGCTCTCCGCGATCGAGGAGGTCGTGCTCGATCGATGGCGACCTGCTGGAATCCCTTGCGACACTGGCTGACCACAGCCTCCTCGACGTCGACGCCTCGGTGGTCGACGCCCCGCGCTTCACGATGCTCGAGACGGTGCGCGACTACGCGCGCGAGCTGCTCGAGGCGTCGGGACGCGCTCCCGAGGTCGACCTCGCGCACCGCGCGTGGGTACGTGCGCTGGCCGAGCGGGCGCGAGCGGACCTGTACGACGTCGGCCACGCCCAGTGGCTCGAGCGCCTCGAGCTCGAGGCGGCGAACATCCGCGACGCGGGGTCCCGCGCCCACGCCGACGGCGACCCAACGCACGCTCGCGGAGGTCGGCTTCAACCTCTGGCTCTGGCTCTGGGCGCGGCACCACACGCGCGAGGGGCTGCTCTGGCTCGAGCGGGCCCACGACGAGCCGGATCGACTCGACCCGCTCACGCGTGCCCGCCTCGTGTGGTCGATCGCAGGCGGCGCGGTCGAGCAGGGAGCGAACGAGACGGCACTGTCCCGGCTGCGCGAGGCGACGGCGATGTTCACCGAGCTCGACGACGAGGAGGGCCTCGCCCTGTGCGGGTTCCTCGAGGCGTCGCTCGCACCGCTCGAGAACGAGCTCGACCGGGCGGTGGAGGTGTTCGCACGGACTGAAGCCGCATTCCTCAAGCAGGGCAACGTGTTCCTCGCCTCGATCTGCTCGAGCACCGCCGGCATGATCCTCGCCCAGCAGGGCCGGATCGACGACGCCGAGTCGCTGCTCGACCGCGGGCTGGCGCAGGCCGAGAGCATCGACAACGCGATGCTGCGGTCCCAGGCACTCGTGTCGCGCGGGTTCGCGCGGCTCGGCCGCGGAGCCGTCGCCGAGTCGGCGGCGGACCTCGCGGCCGGGGCGGGGCACGCCGTCGACTGCCAGAACCCGGAGCTGTTCTCCTTCGCGTGCGACGGGCTCGCCGCGGTGCTGCTCGCCCGAGGTGAGGTGGGGGAGACCGCGGCGTCGCTCGTCGGTGCGTCGCAGGGACTCCGCGAGCGCGCCGGCATCGTCCCGTGGCCGGCGCTGCGTCCCGTGGTGGCGGCGATCGCCGAGGGCGTCCGCTCCGCGATGCCGCCCGACGTCTTCGACGCGGCGCACACCTGGGGCCGCCATCTCGACCTCGACGGCGTCCTCGCCCTCGCCCGCACCGCCGCGGCGACGGCGTCCCCCGCCGCCGCCACCGCCACGTCGCCGTCCCGCTCCGCAGCCGCCGAGGCGGCGCAGGCCGACCCGATCTGACTGGCGGTGTTGTCATCTCCCGCGGCCGGAAGTGACAACACCACCAGTCAGACACCGGCTATTCGACCGCGTTCGCGCGCGTCAGGTCAGGTGCTCGTCACCCGCGGCTGCTCGACCTCGCCCGCGATCACCGGCGCGTCCGTGCCGACCTCGATGTCGATACGTCGCGGCTTGGCCTTCGCGGCGAGCGGGATCGTCACGGTCAGCACGCCGTTCTGGTAGGTCGCCCCGATGCTCTCGGCGTCGACTCCGTCGCCGAGCGACAGCTGTCGCATGTACGAACCGGTGAACCGCTCGCTGCCGATCCACTCCACCGACTCCTCGGTCCGGCCGCTGCGCTCGGCGCGGATCGTGAGCGTCCCGTTGTCGACGCTGACGTCGACGGATCCCGGGTCGACGCCGGGGAGGTCCGCGTGGAGCACGTAGTGGTCGCCCGACCGGTAGAGGTCCATCGGCATGAACCGGGGCGCGGGCGGAGCCGGCGGGAACTCCGAGCATCTGCTCGGTGATCCGGTCCAGCTCGCGGAAGGGGTCGAATCGAAGCACGGCCATGGCTACCTCCTGCAGGCTCTGATCGGCCCGCCCACCACCCTGGTGGGCGGCTCCGTGCGGTGCCAATTCTGGCACTCGACCCCTCCGAGTGCCAAGCCCTGATTCCACTCAGGATGACAAACCCTCTTGACAGCGATGGTACACATGTTCGATAATGACGCATGCCCGCGAACGATTGGGCTGCAGGGGATGTCGGTCTCTTCGGGGAGGTGGTCCGGGTGGGTGTCGAGCTGGTCGACGGCGCGTTCGGTCACCTCGTGCCCGCGCCGGAGCGGCAGGTGATCCGGTGAGTGTCGAGGTGGTCGATGACGGGTTCGAGCAGGTCGTGCCCGCGCCCGAGCAGGACGTGTCCGGATGAGCGTCGAGCAGGTCGATGACGGGTTCGAGCACCTGTTTCCGACCCCGGAGCAGGAGGCGGCGGAGCGGGCGATCGTGGCGGCTGAGGTGGCGGAGATCCGCGCGATCCTCGACTCCTCGGCGCCGGCGGACTGGCCGGGCTACCTCGACGTGCTCGGTGACGACGACGTCTCCGAACCGGTCCTGCCCTCGCTCGAGGACCAGGTGGCCGACCTGGCCGCGCAGGGCTCGGACGGCATCGCCCTGCAGATCCTCGAGTCCGTCGACCCGGCCGCCCTCGAGGATCCGCTCGACCGGTTGCACTACCTGCGGGCGCTGGACCGGGCCGAGGCCTACATCGCGGCGAAGCGGGTCGTGGCGCTGGCCGCGCTGGCCGGTCCGGTGCCCTCGGGTGCCTACCTCACGGAGGTGCACGTCGAGCACGAGGTCGCGGTTGCGCGTCGGACGTCGCGTTACTCCGCGGGGCGTGCGATCGAGACCGCTCGGGCGCTGGTCACGGACTTCCCGTCCTTCAGGTCCGCGTTGGCGAAGGGCGAGATCAGCCAGGCGCACTGCTCGATCCTGGTGGACCGGACCAGGGTCCTCGACGACCCGGCGCTGCGGGCCCGGATCGAGGCGCGGGTGCTGGCCAAGGCACGCCGGCTGGCCCCGGGCGAGTTCGCCCGTGAGGTGACCAAGGCGGTGCTCCGCGTCGACCCGGCGGGTGCCGCGGACCGGCACCGCCGGGCGAAGGAGACACGCCGGGTGACCGCGCGCCCGGTCGAGGACGGGATGGGCTATCTCGGCGTCGTGGATGACTGGGTCACCATCTCCGCGATCCACCAGACCCTGACCTCCGACGCGCGTGCCCTGCAGCTGCAGCGCGGCGGAGCACCCGCCGCTGCGGACGACGGTGACGCGCTGCTGGACTCGTGTCGCGCGGACGCTCTCGCCGCCCGCGTCCTCGGCACCCTCGACGCCGACGGCACGATCAGCTGGGAGCGGGAGACGGTCCCGGTCACCGGGCAGCTCGTCATCGACCTGGACACCCTGCGCGGGGAGGCCGACCATCCGTGCCTGCTCGACGGGCAACCCATCCCGGCGGCGGTCGGGCGTGAGCTGGCCCGCGGGATCGAGTCGTGGCGGCGGATGGTCACCGACCCGGTCACCGGGCACCTGCTCGACTACGGCCGCGAGACCTACCTGCCCGCACCGCTGCGCCGCTACATCGGCGCCCGCGACGGTGGCTGCCGCGCGCCCGGCTGCGGCACCACGAACCCGGCCCGGCTCCAGCTCGACCACGCCGACCCGTTCCCCGACGGGCCCAGCGACACCGCGAACACCGGCGACCTGTGCGCCAGCCCATGCCACCAGCTCAAGACCGCCGGCCACGTCGACATTGTCGATGGCCGAGCCGACGGGTCCTGCACCTGGGTCACCGCATGGGGCCAACGCGTGCAGATCCCACCACGGCCCTTCCTCATCGACCCCGCCGACCTCGAACCACCACCAGAACCGCCGCCACCGCCCGAAGTGCCGCCGTTCTGATCTGACTCGCGCCCCGCCGGTCGGGCCGCTGGCCGTGCAACCACGTCTCGCGCACGGCATCGCGTCCGTGCTCCGTGCTCCGTGCTCGTGCTCCGTGCGTGCTCCGTGCTCCGTGCTCCGCGCTCCGTGCTCCGTGCTCCGGTGCTCCGTGCTCCGTGCTCCGTGCTCCGGGTGCTCCGTGCTCCGGCTCCGCGCTCCGTGCTCCATGCCCCGTGCGTCCACCGACCTGCTCCCGTATCACGCCGATGTGTGGTCGCGTGCTCGTCGAGAGAGGGGGTGGCGAACGCGGCAGACTGGACGGGTGAGCAGCCTCGACGACCCGACACCCGCGACGCACTGGGAGAACGTGCACTCCACCAAGACCGTCGACGGCGTGAGCTGGTGGCAGGAGCCCGACGACGTGTGGTTCGACCTCGTCGAGCTGACCGGCGTCGCGACGAGCGCGCACGTGGTCGACATGGGCTCGGGATCCTCGACGCTCGTCGACACCCTGCTGGCCCACGGATTCACCGACATCACCGCCGTGGACCTCTCGGCCACCGCGCTCGAGCGGCTCACTCATCGCGTCGAGGCCGTCGAGGCGGACGCGCGTCAGAAGCTGCACGCCGTCGTGTCGGATGCCCGCACCTTCCGGGCGACGCACGCGGTCGACCTCTGGTTCGACCGAGCCGTGTTCCACTTCCTCGTCACAGACCGGGACCGCGCGGCCTACGCCGAGTCGCTGCGCGCCAACCTGGCGCCGGGCGGCTACGCCGTCGTCGCGACGTTCGCGCTCGACGGACCCGAGCGCTGCAGCGACCTCCCGGTCACGCGCCACGACACGCGATCGCTCGTCGCCGCGCTCGGGGCGCAGGACTGGACCACCGTGCACGACGAGCGACGCGTGCACACGACGCCCTGGGGCGCCGAGCAGCCGTTCACCGTCGTCGTGCTCCAGCGCCCCGCCTGACCGGCCCGCGCGGCGGCGGGCCGGCGTTTGGGGGCACAGGGAGTCAGCCGAGCAGCGAGCGGGTCATCTGGTCGGCGAGCCAGCGGTCGAACGCCTTCTCGGACCAGCCGGAGGACGAGACGAGCGTCGTGTAGTGGTGCTGGTCGTTGAGCCACCACACCAGGTCGACGGCGCGCGCGCTCGTCAGGCCAGGCGCGAGCGGGCCGCCGAGCTGCCGGACCCGGCGGACGATGGTGCCGGCTCCGGTGCGCCGGTTGCGCTGCAGCGTCGCCCAATGCTCGGCCAGCTCCTCGTTCTCGTCGGAGGCGTGCCGCACCACCTCGACCACCGCCGCGGAGCGACGCGAGATGAGCGTGCACACGTGCGCGTAGGCGACGAGGCAGCCCGTGGGCGTGGTCGCCTGCCAGACGGGCTGGAACCAGGGGCGCTCCGCGACGGGCACCGGCTCGTCGTCGCCCGCCATGGCCACGTCGACGACCTCCCGGAGCAGCTGCGCCTTCGTCCCGAAAACCGACAGCACCGTGGGGCGGGCGACACCTGCCGCAGCCGCGATGTCGGTGACCGAGCAGCTGGCATAGCCGCGCTCGAGGAACAGGTCACGTGCCGCGACGACGATCTGCAGCCGCGTGCGCCGCGCCGACTCCTCGCGCACCGGCGAGTTGTAGGCGCGCGTCGGCGTGCGGACGGCGGTCGGGGAGCTGGTCACGTTCGTCCCGGGATTCTTCTTGACAGTGGCCACCGACCGAGCATACTGACACCTATTCAACATACCGGCATACTGTGAATAACACGGCGTGACTATGAACACACCTTCCGTGATCACACGTGCCGGGGACGGCCGCCCCGACGTCGCGCGGTTCCTGCGCGACCGCCTCGCTCCCAAGGAGAATCCATGCGCCGCAGCACCCTCTGGGGTAGCCCGCTCGCCATCGCCGCACTCGCGGCCTCGGCACTCGTCGTCGCCCCGCCCGCGCACGCCACGCCGGCTCCGTCGTCGTCCGCGCCGAGCGTGATCGCCACCGGCTTCGCCGGCCCGCTCCACGTCGCCTTCGGGGACGACGACACGCTCTACGTCGCGGACGCCTTCGCCGGCGTGCTCGCCCGGGTCAGGCTCGAGTCCGGGCAGACCCGGGTCCTCGCCGCCGGGCTCGGCTTCTCACCCGGCGTCGACCTCGGCGACCACGGCCGGGTGCTGGTCGCCGCGAGCGACGCGGGCGGTCCCGGCCCGCAGTCGCCGACCCACCTGCTCAGCGTGTCCCGCCGAGGCACGGTCTCTCTCAAGGCCGACCTGCTGGCGCACGAGCTCGCGCACAACCCCGACGGTCAGTCACTCGTCGCACCGGACGCGCAGTCGAACCCGTACTCCGTACTCGTCGCACGAGGACACACCTACGTGGCCGACGCGGGGGCGAACGACATCCTCGAGGTGCGTCGCGACGGTTCCGTGCGCACCGTGGTCGCGCTGCCCGTCATCACCACCGGTGCGTGCGCCGGTCGTGAGAACAACGACCCGGCCCACGCCGGGTGCGACCCGGTCCCCACCGATCTCGAGATGGGCTCCGACGGCTACCTCTACGTGTCCGGGCTCGGCGCCGAGGTCGAGGGCCACGTCTACAAGGTGAACCCGCGCACCGGCCGGATCGTCCAGACCTGGGGCGGGCTGCCGCCGCTCACCGGTATCGCCGTCAAGGGCGGCACGATCTACGTGGCCTCGCTGTTCACGAACCAGGTGTTCCGGCTGCGCGGCGGCGTCATGACCGTGGCCGACGTGCCTGCGCCGACCGACGTCGAGCTGGGCGACGGGATGCTGGTCGCCGGATCGCTGACCGGCAACATCTTCTCGATCCCGCCGGGGGCGTTCCACTGACGACGCGTGGCTGATCGCCCGCCACGACCACCGACGGGGAGTAGCAGGGGGAGCGCGCGTGTCCCGGGCAGAACGTCGTGTCCGGGACACGCCGCTGCCGGCCGCCGCTACCGAGTGACGAGGCCGGCGAGCCGCGAGGCGATGATCGACTCGGCCTCGGCCACCATCCGCGAGACGAGCTCGTCGCACGTCGGCACGTCCTGGAACAGGCCGAGAGTTCGGCCGCCATTACCGAGTCACGAAGCCGGCGAGCCGCGAGGCGATGATCGACTCGGCCTCGGCCACCATCCGCGAGACGAGCTCGTCGCACGTCGGCACGTCGTGGATCAGGCCCTGCGTCTGGCCGGCCCACCACATGCCGCCCTCGGTGTCGCCCTTGCCCAGCACCTCGGCGCGCCCGCGCACCCCGGAGGCGAGTGCGGCGATGTCGGCGAACGTCGACTCCGGCCGCGCCTCGATCGACACGATCTCCTCCGACACCGAGTTGCGCACGACCCGCGCGGTGTTGCGGAACTTGCGGAACACCAGGATGGTCGAGCGCTCGTCGTTGGCGACCAGCTGCGCCTTCACGTTCTCGTGCACCGGCGCCTCCACCGTGGCGACGAACCGCGTGCCCATGTTCACGGCGTCGGCCCCGAGCGCGAGCGCCGCGACCAGGCCGCGCGCGTCGGCGATCCCGCCGCTCGCCACGATCGGGATCGTCAGCTGCGACGCGGCCGCGGCGATGAGGATGAGCCCGGGGACGTCGTCCTCACCCGGGTGCCCGGCGCACTCGAAGCCGTCGATCGACACGGCGTCGACGCCGAGCCGCTCGGCCTTCAGCGCGTGCCGCACCGCCACGGCCTTGTGGATCACCTTCACCCCGGCGGCCTTGAACGCCGGCATGTGCGGCTCGGGGTTCGCCCCGGCGGTCTCGACGATGCGGACGCCGCTCTCGATGATCGCGTCGCGGTACTCGTCGTAGGGCACGGGCTTCACCGACGGGAGGATCGTGAGGTTGACCCCGAACGGCTTGTCGGTGAGCTCACGACAGCGCGCGATCTCGGCGGCGAGCGCCTCGGGCGTCGGCTGGGTGAGCGCGGTGAGGAACCCGAGGGCCCCCGCGTTCGCCACGGCCGCGATGAGGTCCGCCGTGCCCACGCCGGTCATCCCGCCGCACACGATGGGGTGGTCGACGCCGAACGTCTCGGTGAAGCGGGTCGTGAGCACGGGCTCTCCTTCGTCGGGCCCACGTCGGGCCGTCGTCGGTCGGGTGTGACGCCGTTGCCCGCCGCACACCCGGTCGTGGGGTCTACCGGAACTGGGCGACCCGGTCCTCGGTGTCGTCGATCGGGTACGCCGTGGCGGCCTCGTAGGCGAGCCCCTCGGGGATCGCGAGCCGGTCGGACGCGCGGTAGAGGTCCTTGTACGCCGCGAGCGCACCGCGGCTGTGCGACGCGATCACCGCGGCGATCTCCGCCACGACGGCGTCGAGCTCCCCGACGGGGCACGACAGAGCGGCGAGCCCCCACTCCTCGGCCTGGCGCCCGGTGAACGTCCGTGCCGTGTACGACAGCAGCCGCGCGCGCTGCGGTCCCACGGCGTGCGGGAACCGCTGGCTGAGCCCCCACGACGGCCGGAGCCCCCACTGCGCGTGCGTGTCGCCGATCTTCGCCTCGTCCGCCGTGATCACGAGGTCGCACGCGAGCGCGAGCTCGAGCGCGCCGGTGAAGCAGAACCCGTTGACCTTCGCGATGACCACGGCCTCGATGCCCTGGATCCGCTCGATGAGGGCGCGGGCCGGCACGTCGAGGAAGTCGCCGACAGCGCCGCCCTCGAGCGGGCGGCCGCCGAGCGCCTTGAGGTCGACCCCCGCGCTGAACGCGCGTCCCTCTCCCGTCAGCACGACGACGGCCACGGAGGGGTCCGCGGCGAGCGCGTCGAAGGCCGAGCCGAGCTCCTCGAGCATCGGCGCGGTGATCGCGTTGAGCGCCTCCGGTCGCGCCAGGGTCACGGTGGCGACGGCGTCGGCGACGTCGACGCGGATCAGCTCGTACGCGCTCGCGGGCTCGGTGGTCACGTCGGGTGCTCCCAGCTGCCGTGGTGCGCACGGCGTCGTAGCGATGCGGCCGACGGTACGGGACGCCCCCTGTACATACAGCCCCGCCCCACGAGCACGGTCGCGCGGTCTCGTACTGTGGTCAGGGACAAGCGGGTCCGGGTGCAGCCGACGGGTGGCCGCGTCGTCGAGGAGAGGACCGTCCATGGAGGTTCGCCGCCCGTCCTACGAGTTGGTGGCCGAGCTCGTGCCTCCTCCCGGGGTGCGCGCGCTGCTGTTCGACTGCGACGGCACCCTCGTGGACTCTCTCGGCGTCTACCAGCACGCGTGGACCGGGCCGCTGGCGGACCGCGGCTTCACCATGACCGACGAGTGGTTCCAGTCCTACGCCGGTGCGTCCATGCGCCCGTTCATCGAGGGGGCGCTCGGCGTGCTCGCCCCCGAGGAGTACGACGAGGTCGAGCGCGCGGGGTTCGACAGCTTCCTCGCGCACATCCACCTGATCCAGGCGTTCGAGCACGTCGTCGACATCGCGCGCGCCTACCACGGCGTCCTCCCGATGGCGGTCGTCTCCGGCGGGCGCGAGCAGCCGGTGCTCCGGTCCCTCGAGGCGGTGGGCATCCGCGAGCTGTTCGACGTCGTCGTCACGTCCGACCAGGTCGAGCACTCCAAGCCCGCTCCCGACTGCTACCTCATGGCCGCGGAGCACCTCGGCGTGGCCCCGGGGGACTGCCTCGCGTACGAGGACAGCGAGACCGGTCTGCGCTCGGCGCGGGCCGCCGGCGTGCCCGTCCTCGACGTCCGCGGGACCGCCTGACCGGGTCCGACACCGTCCGGGTGGCTCTCCGCGCTCAGGAGCAACTAGACAGAGCCACCACAAACTGAGCCCACAGTTCTGAGATTCGTCCCACACGCCACACAGGGTCGCAACCTTCACGAAACACCTCCCGCCTAGCGTCGTCCGAGTAGGGACACCACGGGAGGAACCAGACATGAGCGCCAGCACCAGCACCGACGAGAGGCACGACCCGCGCGGCAGATCGCGCCGCCGCACGACACCGCGACACGGTCCGCTCCGCGGAGGAGATCGCGGCCCTCGTGTGCCACCCGAACCCGCACCTGCGGGCCAACCTCGCCGCCGACCGGCACACGCCCCTGTCGCGGCAGCAGATCGCCTCGCTCGCCCTCGACCCGAGCCCGTCCGTGCGGGCGAACCTCGTGCGGGCAGGCCGATCCCTCACCCACGCCCAGGTCTCGCGCCTGGTCATGGACCCGAGCGAGCTGGTGCGCATCGCGCTCATCAACTCCGAGCGCCCGCTCTCGGCGAGCCAGTTGGCGCGGCTGGTCGAGGACCGGCACGAGCGCGTGCGGTCCGCGCTGGCTCGATCGTCTCGGGAGCTGACCGAGGCGCACCGGGCCGTGCTCGCCGCGGATGCGCACTGGGACGTCCGCCGCTCGATCGCCTCGTGACACCGGCCCGGGCCGCCGGCGACGGTCCGGCGACTCGGTCGCCGTCTCGAGCAAGTGGAGGCCGTGTCTAGTAAGTCACGGAACGGTAACTTTCCGAACGCCGACTCCAGTAACTCTGGATCGGCGAGGGTTCTCCGGGCATGCTCGGGTCCACATCGCGCCGGCTCGCCGGCCTGGTGTCGGCCCCGCCTCGGGCGATGCCGCCCCTCCCGTGGAAGGACCCCCTCGTGATCTCACCTCGTGTCGGCCTCGTGGCCGCCTTGGTCGCCGTCGGACTTGTGACCACCGCCTGCAGCTCGAGCAACAACACGACGAGCTCCACCTCGCCGTCGGCGAGCGACACCGCGTCCGCGTCGTCCACCGCCGGCTCCGGCCTGGCCGAGGCGACCGCCTACCTCGCGACGGTGTCGAGCAACCCCACGTCGATCGTGATGAACACCCCGGTGACCACCGCGCCGCCGAAGGGCAAGTTCATCATCAAGATCACGACCGCCGAGCCCGTCTCGCAGACCGTGACGAAGGCGGCCGAGCAGGCGGCCCTCGCGCTGGGCTGGACGTTCAAGAGCGTCTCGATCGGCCCCGAGGCCGACGGCATGCAGAAGGCGTTCGACTCCGCTCTGCAGCAGAAGCCGGACGGCATCATCATCTCCGGCAACCCGAAGGTGACGTACTCGCAGGGTCTCGCCGAGGCGAAGGCCGCGGGCATCCCCGTCGTCTCCGAGTCGACCACTGATGTCGGCGGCACCGGCGACGGCATCATCGCCAACCCTGACGGCGCCCCGCAGGTCCAGGAGTGGGGCAAGATGACCGCCGCGTCGATCATCGTCGCCAGCGGCGGCAAGGCCAACGTCCTCGCCGTCAACGTCCCCGCGTACCCGATCCTCAACGAGTTCCAGAAGGGTCTCAAGGACACCTTCGCGCAGTGGTGCCCGGACTGCGTGGTCGCGGACTTCGACGTTCAGGCCGCCGACATCGGCACCAAGGTCCCGACCGCCATCGTGTCGAAGCTGCAGGCCGACCCGAGCATCACCTACACGACGTACTCGTTCGGTGACCTCTCCATCGGTGTCCCCGCGGCGATCCAGGCCGCCGGGCTCGAGGTCGGCATCGCCGGCGAGACGGCGTCGCCCGCCAACATCCAGGCCGTCAAGGACGGCAAGGAGACCGCGTGGACCGGTTTCGCCGCTCCCGTGCTCGGCTGGCACGACGTCGACGCGCTGGTGCGCTTCTTCACCGGCGGCGACCCGGTCGCCTCCGGGACCACGTTCCTCCCGACCCAGATGCTGACGAAGGACAACGTCGCCGGTGCGGTCCTCAACTCCGACGGCTTCTACGTCGGCGTCGCGGACTACGAGGAGCAGTTCAAGAAGCTCTGGCTGATCGGCTAGTCACCGAAGGCTCTGAGGCGGGCGGGAGCAGCAGCTCTCGCCCGCCTCAGCATTCGTCCCGCCGGCGCACACCACGGCCGGTCCGCCCCGAGGCCCGGGAGCCCTATGAACCCGAACGCGCGAGCACCGTTCCAGCAGGCCTACGTCGTCACCGACCTCGAGGACGCCTGCCGCCGCTGGAACCGCCTGCTCGGGGCCGGCCCCTTCGCGATCCGGTGGCACCACGAGACCTCGGCGTTCAGCTACCGCGGGAGCGACGTGGAGGCGGACGTGTCCTACGCGTTCGGCTACCTCGGCGACCAGATGGTCCAGCTCATCCAGCAGCACGACGACCGGCCCTCGATCTACCGCGAGATGTACGCCGCGGGCGAGGAGGGCTTCCACCACATCGCCTACCTCGTGCACGACGTCGAGCCGGAGAAGCAACGGCTGCTCGACCTCGGCTTCGAGATCGCCTGCGAGCTCAACGCCGGACCCTCGGTGCACGCCGTCTACTTCGACACCCGCGAGGTCACCGGCGGCTTCACCGAGCTGCACAACGACCCGCCGCGCATCCTGGGGCTCTTCGCCCAGTGGCGCCGGGCGCACGAGCTCGCCGGGCCGGACGACTCCCCGTTCTGGGTCGCGCCGAGCGCACCCAGTCCGGCACCCTGATCACCTACCTCGACCGGAGGACGTCGCCACGATGGACCAGCTGCAGGGACGGCCCGCCGTCATCACCGGTGCCGCGAGCGGGATCGGGCTCGCGATGGCCGAGCGCTTCGCGGCCGAGGGCATGCACCTCGTCCTGGCGGACATCGACGCCGTCGCGCTCGCGACCGCCGCCGAGTCGTTGCGCACCACCGGCGTCACCGTGACCGAGGTGGTCATCGACGCCGGCAAGGCCGACGACATCGAGCGCCTCGCCGACACCGCCTTCGCCCGCCACGGCGAGGTCGCCGTGCTCTGCCAGAACGCGGGCGTCACCAAGCGCGCCTGGTCGTGGGACCTCACCCTCGCCGACTGGCAGTGGGTGATGGACGTCAACATGTGGAGCGTCATCCACGGGATCCGCTTCTTCGTGCCGCGCATGATCGCGCAGGGCGCCCCGGCGCACATCGTCAACACCGGGTCGATCACCGGGCTGCTCCCGCTCACCGACGTCGCGGCGTACGCCGTCTCGAAGACCGCCGTCACCGCGATCACCGAGGTGCTCGCCCTCGACCTCGCCGCGCAGGGCGCCGACATCGGGGTGTCGCTGCTGGCGCCGGGGTACATCGCCACGAACATCGCGACGAACAGCCGCGCCGGCGCGGCCGCGCTGCCGGAGACCGCGACGAGCGACCGGCCGCGCAACACGACCAGCATCGAGGCGCGCCTCACCGCCGCCGACGTCGCGGAGCAGGTGCTCGACGCCGTACGGTCGCGACGTTTCTGGATCCTCACGCACCAGGAGTACCGCCCGGTCATCGTCGAGCGGGCGCAGGGGATCGGCACCGACGCGCAGCCGGAGAGCTTCCCCGTCTGGTAGGCACGGACTCGCACGCACCTCGCCCGCACGCCCTCCCGACGAAGGAGCTCGCATGGCCCGTATCGCCATCCGCACGGTCGACCGTGACGGGAACCCGATCGAGCGCAGCGCCGGGGTGCAGTCCGACCTGAGCGGCATCCTGGAGAACGCGCCGCACCAGCGCGACGGGCTGAGCGCCTTCAGCCGCTCCCTGCGCGACCACCGGACCCTGCCGGCGCGGCTGGTGGAGCTCGTCCGGCTGCGCATCGCGTTCCACAACCAGTGCCGCAGCTGCATGGCGATCCGCTACCAGGTCGCCGTCGACGACGGGGTCGACGAGGCGCTGGTCTGCTCGTTGGAGAAGCCGTACGAGGCCGACGACCTGACCCCGGCGGAGGTCGTCGCGCTGCGCTACGCCGACCTGTTCGCCACCGACCACCTCGCGATCGACGACACGACCTACGACGGGCTGCGGGAGCACTTCACCGAGGCCGAGATCGTCGAGCTCGGCCTCAACTGCGCGATGTTCGTCGGGATGGGCCGCCTCGCCGCCACCTGGGACGTCGTCGACCAGCTCCCCGAGCGGTTCCAGGCGCGCGACGCCGGACCGATCACCCCGTGGGGCTCGGGCGCGCTCGCCGTCCGGTGACGCCCGCCCGGCGGCCGGGGAGACGTCACCGGGAGGTGAACTCTGCGTGACGTTCACGACGTCCGCCAGCACGGCGCGGTCCGCGCACCGCGCCGAGTAGGGCACCATGGTGTCCAGACCAAGGTGTCTATACCGGTTGACGCAGGAGCCGGGCGGCACCCCGTGCACGGACTGCCCCGAGGACCTCATGGCCACCCGCATCATCCTGGCTCGGCACGGCGAGAGCACCGTCAACGTGATCCAGCTCGCCAGCGACGACCACGAGAACAACCCGCTCACCGAGCTCGGCGAGAGCCAGGCAGCGACCCTCGCCGAGCAGCTGCGCGGGTCCGGCGCGTCGCAGGTGTACACCAGCCCCACGCAGCGGGCCCGTGAGACCGGGGCAGCCGTCGCGGACGCGAACGGCCTGCCGATCGCGATCGAGTGGGGCATCGAGGAGATCCGCATCGGGATCCACGAGGGGGAGCGCGGCCAGCAGTCGATCGAGCGCGGCACGCTCGACTTCCGGCGCTGGGTGGCCGAGGAGGACCTCTCGCACGGCTACGAGGGCGGCGAGGACGGGTTCGAGGTGGCCGCACGCACCCAGGCGGCGCTCGAGCGCATCGTCGCCCGCCACGACGGCGAGACCGTGGTCGTCGTCTCGCACGGCGGAGCGATCATCATGACCGTCCCGACCATCTGCGCGAACCTGCGGGCCCGCGACCTCTACACCCGCCAGCTGCCCAACTGCGGCGTCGTCGAGCTCGTCCACGACGACGGCGCGTGGACCTGCGCGACGTGGCTCGGCGTCGCACCCGAGGACTTCGGAACGGACGCGGACGACCACGCCCACGTCGGCGGCTTCACCCAGGAGCTCGACGAGTCCGTCGCCTGACGCGCACCGCGCCGTCAGCCCAGGAACGTCCCCGCGGTGACCCCGCCGTCGATCACGTGCTCCATGCCCGTGGTGTAGGCCGACTCGTCCGACAGCAGGTACGACACGAGCGCCGCGACCTCGTCGACGGTCCCGAACCGCTGCAGCGGGATGCGCGAGGTCTCGGCGTCCGCGGCGGGCCGTGACGCGTTCATCGGAGTCTCGATGCTCCCCGGGTGCACGGAGTTGACCCGGATCCCCTCCGGTCCCAGCGTCATCGCGGCCGACTTCGTCATCCCGCGGACGGCCCACTTGCTCGCGACGTAGGCCATCGACCGGTAGCCCTGCATCCCGGCGGTGGAGGAGATGTTGACGATCGAGCCGTGCCCGGCGCGACGCATCGAGGGCACCACGGCCTGCATCCCCAGGAACACGCCGACCTGGTTGACGTCGATCACCTGCCGGTAGTCGGCCTCGGTGGTCTCCATGAGGCGCTGGAACCGCACGATGCCGGCGTTGTTGACCAGCCCGGTGACCGGCCCGAACGCGGTCTCCGCGGCCGCCACAGCGTCCTCCCACTCGCCCTGCCGCGTCACGTCGAGGTGCGCGAACACCGCCGCCTCGCCGAGCTCGGCCGCGAGCGCGCTGCCCTCGTCGTCGAGGACGTCGCCGACGAGCACCCGCGCGCCCTCGCCGACGAGGCGCCGCACGTGGGCGGCACCCATCCCGCGAACGCCGCCGCTCACCACGGCCACCGTCGCCGAGTGCCTGCCCATCGCGAACTCCTCGCCCGCTGCCGACCCGCAGCACCTGGTCCTGTGGTTGGCTGGCCGTGGCTGTCTAGACCACCTGGGCCGCAGCATAGGTCCGCCGTCACACCCACGACGAGGAACGCCATGACCCGCTACACGCCGGACCAGCTCGAGGCGCTCCAGCAGATCCGCGACGCTGTGCAGCGCTACTCCCGCGGCATCGACCGGCTCGACCGCGACACCATGCGCGCGGCGTACTGGCCGGACGCGACCGACGACCACGGGGTGTTCGTCGGCAACGCGTGGGAGTTCGTCGACCGCTGCATGGGATCGCACGACCGCTGGCGCTCCACGCTGCACTGCGTGCTCAACCACCTCGTCGAGCTCGACCCCGAGACCGGTGACGACGCACCGGCCACCGCCCGTGGCGAGGTCTACAACGTGACGTACCTGATCCCGAACGAGGGGGAGATCTCGATGTGGGTCGGGCGCTACCTCGACCGCTACGAGCGCCGCGCGGGCGAGTGGCGGATCGCCGCGCGGATCTGCGTGCACGAGGGCACCAGCCTGCTGCCCGCGACCACCGATGGCGATCCCGGCCGAGAAGTTCCGCCAGGCCGACGTCGACCGCGCCACGCCCGGTCGTGCGCTCGGCACCTGACGCGCGACGCGGACCCGCGGGCCTGGACAGGGAGCCCTTCCCCCCGTACCTTCGTACCAAGTCATCTATACAACCTGGAGCCCGCATGACGGTCGCGATCCCGACGTACAGCCACGGGGTGGACTTCGACGCCGAGGACCACGAGCGCAACCTCGACCTCATGTCGCGGCTGATCGAGCACTACCGCAACGGCACCACGGACCAGGCGCCCGACCAGATGCGCGAGCCGGTGGCGCGCTACCTCGACAAGGACCTCTGGCAGCGCGAGATGACCGAGGTCATCCACCGCATCCCGATCCCGGTCGGCGTGTCCGCCGAGCTGCCGAACCCGGGCGACTACAAGTCGATCCGGGTCGCCGGCAAGACCGTGCTGCTCAGCCGCGGCCCCGACGGCGACCTGCGCGCGATGATCAACGTGTGCCGCCACCGCGGCATGCAGCTCGTGCCCGACGGCTGCGGCTCCGCGCGGCGCTTCACCTGCGTCTACCACGCGTGGAGCTACAGCACCGACGGTGCGCTCGTGGGCGTCAACGGCGAGGACAAGTTCGGTCCGGTCGACCGCGAGGAGTTCTCGCTCCTGCGTCTCGCCGCCGCCGAGCGCGCCGGGCTCATGTTCGTGTGTCTCACACCGGGTCTCGAGATGGACATCGACGGCTGGCTCGGCGACGTGCTGCCCGAGCTCGAGCGCCTGCGCCTCGACGAGATGGTGCCGTTCACCACGCGCTACCTCGCCGGGCCGAACTGGAAGGTCACGGCCGACGGCTTCCTCGAGGGCTACCACTTCGCCTCCCTGCACCCCAACACGGTCGCGAAGACGAACTTCTCCAACATGCAGGCCTTCGACTCCTACGGCCCGCACATCCGCAACACCTACGGCCTCAAGCCCTTGGCCGAGGCGGCGGAGAAGCCGCGCGAGGAGTGGGACCCCGTCGAGTGCCTCGGCGTCACGTTCTGGCTCTTCCCCGGCATTGCCGTCGCGGGCGGGTGGCGGCAGCACACGGCCGTGTCGATCATGCTGCCCGGCGACTCCTGGGAGCTGTCGATGACGCAGCAGACGCTGCTGATGCGCCACGCGCCCGTCGACGAGGACGAGCGCGAGACCGCGCAGGTGGCGTCGGACTTCTTCTACAACGCGTTCCGCGACGAGGACTACACCGCGCAGTTCCAGGTGCAGCAGGGGCTGGCGTCGGTGCCCGACGAGAGCCACATCTTCGGTCGCAACGAGCCGGCCGTGCAGCACTTCCACCGCACGCTCGACAGCCTCATGGGATGAGTGCGACGCAGACCACCGACGGCCACCGGGCCCGAGTACGACGTCGTCGTCCTCGGCACGGGTGCTGCCGGGCTGACGGCCGCGCTCGCGGCGGCGGAGGCGGGGGCGTCCGTCGGAGTCTTCGAGAAGTCCGACGCCGTCGGCGGCACGACCGCCGTCTCCGGCGGGACGGTGTGGCTGCCCAACAACCCGCACATGCCGGCCGGGTCCGACAGCCGCGAGGCCGCGCTCACCTACCTCGAGTCGCTGTCCCTCGGGCTCATCGACCGCGCGGCCGCCGAGGTGCTCGTCGACGACGGCCCCGACACGATCGGCTGGCTCGAGACCGTCACGGACCTCCGCTTCGACTCGCTGCCCGGCTTCCCGGACTACCACCCGGAGAACCCCGGCGGCACCTCGGGCCGCTCGCTCGATCCCGCCCTCTACTCGTTCGACAAGCTCGGCCCGTGGTCCGACCGGGTCGTGCGCGGTCACCGCAATCCGCACGTGCGCCTCGCCGACATCCCCATCGGCGGCGGCACCGGTGTGATCAGCGAGGAGACGGCGGCCGCGCGCGCGGAGCACGACGAGCGCGGCTGCGGCAACGGCCTCGTCGGCCCGATCCTCGCGGCGCTCCTCGAGCGCGGGGTCGAGCCGTTCCTCGGCGCCCGCGCGACCGACCTCCTCGTCGAGTCCGGTCGGGTGGTCGGCGTCGTGATCGAGCCGACCGACGGTGGGCCGCTCACCACGGTCCGGGCACGTCGCGGCGTCGTCATCGCCACGGGCGGGTTCGAGTGGGACGCCGAGCTGGTGAAGCAGTTCCTGCGCGGGCCGATGACCAGCCCGGCGTCGCCTCCCGCGAACACCGGCGACGGGCTCCGCCTGGCGATGCGGGTCGGGGCGGACCTCGGGATGATGAGCGAGGCCTGGTGGGTGCCGACGCTGCGCGCCCCCACCGACATCGCGTTCGGTCAGCAGCGGGCCTACCTCCTGCTGCGCGAGCGCACCCTGCCGCGCTCCATCATGGTCAACCGGGCCGGTCGCCGGTTCACGAACGAGGCGGCCAACTACAACGGGTTCGGCGGCGCGCTCCACGTGCTCGACCCGAACCGGCTCGAGTACGCCAACCTGCCCTGCTGGCTGGTCTTCGACCAGGGGTTCGTCGACCGCTACGGGTTCCACGACACGCTGGCCGGCCAGCAGATCCCCGACTGGGTCACCCGCGCGCCCGATCTTCGCACTCTCGCAACCACTCTCGGGGTTCCGGGCGACGCGCTCGAGGCAACTGTCGGGCGCTGGAACAAGCAGGCCGCCGAGCTGCGCGACGACGACTTCCACCGTGGCGCGTCGGCGTACGACCGGTGGATGGGCGAGGTCACCGACACGCGCGGGGCCGACTCCACGATCGGCCCGCTCGACGAGGCACCGTTCTACGCCGTGGAGGTGCACAGCGGCTGCCTCGGCACCAAGGGCGGCCCGCGCACCGACCTCGACGGCCGGGTGCTCGACACTCGCGGCGAGGCGATCCCTGGGCTGTTCGCCGCGGGCAACGCGGCAGCCGCGGTGACCGGACGTGCCTACGGCGGTGCCGGGGGCACCCTCGGACCGATCCTCGTGTTCGGCCGACGCGCCGGGCGTGCGGCCGCTGACGGAAGCGACCCCCGATGACCGGAACGCCACTCGTCCGCGCGCTCGAGCCCCTCACGTTCGGCACCATCTCGCTGCGGCACCGCCTCGTCGTGCCGCCGCACGGCGGCGGCACGGGCTCGCTGGTCAAGGACGAGGCGGCGTACGAGAGCTACGTCGCCTACTGGATGCAGCGGGTCGACGACGGCTTCCAGTGGGTCGGCGGCGGTCCCGGCTACGTCAAGGCCCTCACGGTCCCCGGCTTCGAGCCGACCGGCGTCGGCTCGGCCGGCGGCGTCACCGGACTGTTCCGCACGCCGCTCTACCGCGAGCGCTTCTCGCGGTTCACCGAGACCGTGCACGCCGCGGGCGGCTTCGCGAACGTGCAGCTCGTGCTCCAGGGCGGGATGCCGCTCGCGCCCGGGTCCACCTTCGGCGGCTACAACGACCACCGCGCCACGCACGTGCTGAGCCCGGACGAGATCGCCTGGCAGGTCAACGAGTACGTCGAGTCCGCGCTGATCGCGATCGACTGCGGCGCGGACTCCATCGAGATCAAGGGCTGCCACGACGACCTCGTGCAGTGGTTCCTCTCCCCGCTCACCAACCAGCGCACGGACGGCTGGGGCGGGTCCTTCGAGAACCGCCGCCGCTTCATGCGCGAGATCGTCGAGGGCATCCACTCCCGCTCGCCGCGGCGCGTCACGGTCGGGCCTGCGGCTCGCGTTCGACGAGCAGATGGCCGGCGGCTGGGAGCTCGACGAGTGCGTCCGGGTCACGAAGGCGTTCGAGGCCGAGGGCACGGTCGACTACATCAGCGCCGACATGGGCCACAACTGGGGCCCGGTCTCCTACGTCCAGCCCGGCATGTACGCCGAGGGGGAGTGGGCGACCTACAGCGCCGCCCTCAAGGCGGAGACGAGCCTGCCGGTGCTCTACGTCGGCCGCGTCGTGCACGCCGACACCGCCGAGGAGATCATCGCGTCGGGCCAGGCGGACATGGTCGGCCTCGTGCGCGCGCTCATGGCCGAGCCGCAGTGGTTCACGAAGGCGTCGCAGGGTCGGACGCGCGAGATGCGGCCGTGCATCGGCATCAACGACTGCATCCACCGCTACACGGTCGACGGCATCGGCTTCGGCTGCGGCGTCAACCCCGAGGCCGGGCGGGAGACCCAGCCACGGCTCGCACGGACCACGAATCCGCTCTCGGTCCTCGTCGTCGGCGGCGGCCCCGCGGGCACCACGCTCGCGGCGCTGGCCACCGAGCGCGGCCACAGCGTGCGGCTCTGGGAGCAGCGCGACGCGCTCGGCGGCGCGCTCCGCGTGGCCGCCACCGCGGAGATCAACACGCTGTTCCACACCTGGATCGACTACCAGTCCGGCCGCCTCGACGACCTCGGCGTCACGGTCGAGCTCGGTCGCACCGCGACCGTGGAGTCGGTGCTCGAGTCGGGCGCCGACGTCGTCGCTGTCGCCACCGGTGGACGGCCGCGCCTGCCCGGCATCCCCGGCGAGGCGCTCCCGCACGTGAGCACGTTCGTGCAGGCGCTCACCGGAGCGGTCCCGCTCGGGCGTCGGATCGCGATGATCGTGGAGGACGACTTCCTCGCGCCGCTCACGACTGCCGACCACCTCGCCGGGCTGGGGCACGAGGTGACCTTCATCCACCAGACCCCCGGCCCCGGACCGCTCGTGGGCAAGTACTCCGCGGGCGCCTGGTACGCACGCCTCGACGCGAAGGGCGTGCGCTACGCGCCGCAGACCCGCGTCGTGGAGATCCGCGACGGCGACCTCGTCCTCGAGAACACCTACAGCGGAAGGCGTTTCGACTCCGAGCCGTTCGACTCGGTCGTGCTCGCCTGCGGCGGCACAGGGGTCGACGAGCTGTACGTCGGCCTGCTCGGGAGGCACCCTCGGGTGCACCTCCTCGGCGACGCGTTCGCGCCGCGCCGCGTCACCTTCGCGACGAAGCAGGCGTACGAGCTCGCGCTCCTGCTCGACTGAGCGCGCGGGTCGGCGGCGGTCCGGCGGACCTGCTTGCGCGAAACCTGTACAGACAGGAAGGTGGGGTCATGACCGTCGAGGCCGTCGACCCGTTCTCGCCCGAGTTCCAGCAGGACCCGTTCCCGGTCTACGCGCACCTGCGCGAGGTCGCGCCGGTGCACCACCTGCCCGACCAGGGCTGGTACATGGTCACCGCGATGGACCTCGTCCGCGAGGCCCTGCGCCAGCCCGACCTGTTCTCCAACTCGGTCCACAGCGGACGCCGCACCGAGCCGCCGGCGGAGGTCGCGGACGAGATCGCGGCCATCCGCGCGCAGGGCTTCGACTACGTCCCCGCCCTCGGGCTCAACGACCCGCCGCACCACACGCGCTATCGCAAGCTGGTCAACCGGGCGTTCACGCCCCGCGCCCTGGCCTGGATGGAGCCGCTCGTCGAGTCGGTGGCCACCGAGCTCGCGGACCGCCTCGTCGACGGGGCCACCGTCGACATCGTCGAGGCGGTCACCCGCCCCCTCCCGGTGTTCGCGATCCTGCGGATCCTCGGGCTCCCCGAGGACCGCCGCGACGACCTCGTGCGCTGGTCGGACGCCGCGACGGCGAGCCTCGGCCGCCGCCTGACCCCGCAGGAGTGGCTGCAGGCGGAGCGTGACGGGCTCGACTACCAGCTCGCCATCGCGGCCGCGCTCGAGGAGCGGCGGACCTCGCCGCGCGAGGACCTGCTCTCGACCCTGGTGCGCTCCGAGGGTGACGAGCCCTCGCTCAGCAACGCCGAGCTGGTGTGGCTCGTCCGCGAGCTGCTCGTGGCCGGCAACGAGACGACGACCCGGGCGCTGGCCGAGGCCGTGCTCCTGCTCGACGGCGACGCCGAGCAGTGGCGCCGGATCCGCGACGAGGACGGCCGGGCGGCGGCGGTGGCGGAGGAGGCGATCCGGCTGTCGAGCCCGGCGATCGGCATGTTCCGCCGCGCCACCCGTGACACGACGCTCGGCGGCGTGGAGATCCCCGCGGAGTCGGTCGTCTACCTCGTCTACGGCGCGGCCAACCGAGATCCCGAGGTGTTCGACGATCCCGACGCGTTCCGCCCCGGGCGGGACCACGCACGCGACCACGTCGCGTTCGGCCACGGCATCCACGTGTGCGTCGGGGCGGGGCTCGCGCGCCTCGAGGCCGGTGCTGCGCTGCGCGCGATGGCGCGGGCCGTGGAGCGGCTCGAGGTCGTCGACCCGCAGGGCGCGACGTACGCGCCGAGCTTCTTCCTGCGCGGCCTCGTCGAGCTCCCCGTCGTCGTGCACCGCCGGGAGGCGTGATCGTGGCGGCGTCGCCGTCCGAGATCGTCACGGCGTTCGTGCGCGCGGTCGAGGCGCGGGACCTCGACGCCGCGCTCGCCCACGTCTGCGACGACATCGTCTACGACAACGTGCCGCTCGGCCCCGTCACCGGGCCGGAGGAGGTGCGCCGCATCCTGTCCGGCGGCGTCACCGCGGCTGCCGAGCGGGTGGAGTGGGTCGTGCTGCACCAGGTCGCGGAGGGCGACGTCGTCATGAACGAGCGCGTCGACCGCTTCCTGATCGACGGCACCTGGCTCGAGATCCCGGTGGCCGGGCTGTTCGTGCTGCGCGACGGGCGCATCTCGCTCTGGCGCGACTACTTCGACCTCGACGGCTTCCGGCGGCAGCGCGAGGCCGCCGGGCTCACCGGTGCGCCTGGCGGCAGCACCGGCAGCACCGGCTAGACCTCGCGCTGCGCGGGAGGTCAGCCCGCGAGCACCGTCACGGTGCCGGCGGCACCGTCGACCTCGATGAGCGTGCCGTCCGGGATGAGCGACGTCGCGTTCTCGACGCCCGCGACGCACGGGATGCCCAGCTCGCGGCTCACGATCATCGCGTGGCTGATCATCGCGCCGACGTTGACCACGACGGCCGAGGCCACCATGAACAGCGGCGTCCACGACGGGTCGGTCTGCGGGGCCACGAGGATGTCGCCCGGCTGGAACTCGCTGACCTGACCGGGATCGCGCACGATCCGGGCCCGCCCGCGGATGATGCCGGTCGAGGCGGGCTGACCCTGGAGCACCGTGCCCGCCACGGACGACGCGACGCTCACGTGCGACTTGTGCGGGATCGAGTCGATCGGCGGGACCGGGCGATCGCCGGAGACGAACAGCGGCAGCTCGAGGTCGGCCAGCGCGAGCCACTGCTCGTGCCGGTCGGCCAGGACGTCGGTGAGCAGCTGCGGCTTGAGCACCAGCGCATCGAGCTCGCTCTCGAGCGCCATGAACAGGTGCAGCGGGTCGCGGAGGTGGCCCTCCGCGGTGAGGCGTCGGGCCAGCTCTCGGAGAGCCACCCGCGCCTCGTGGAGCACGATGATGCAGTTGCTCTTGCCGCGCTCGCGCCAGGCGGCGAAGCGGCGGGCCGACGCCAGCCCCATGCCCAGCATCGCGAGCGCCTCGTCGTTGCCCGCGAGAGTGGCGCGCGCGGTGGCCTCGGCAGCCTCGGCGACGGCCACCTGCTGCTGTCGGCGTACGCCGGGTGCCGAGTCCTCGTCCAGGAGACGCAAGCGGTCGATCAGCGCGAGCGCGAGCTCGGGACGGGTCTCCCAGGCGTCGGCGCCGAGGTCCCACTCGCTCGGTCCGCGGTAGCCGTAGAGCCGGATGAACTCGGCGAAGTCGGCGGCGAAGGCCGGGAACCCGGCGAGACGTGCGCCGAGACCGTCGACGCCCTCGTCGAACGTCGCGGTGAGACCGGCGTCGGCCCGCACCGTGCGGCCGAGGTCCCACAGCGCGTACGAGGGCGCCGCGGAGTCGACGTCGCCCGCGGGACCGATCAGAGACACGACGTCGAGGCCCTCGATCCCGGCGGTGGCCGCACCGACCACGGCGGGACCGACGGCTGCCTGGGCGCCGGCGATGAGCTCGCCGCGCCACATCAGCCGTTCCACCGGCATCATCGAGCGGGCCCGCGCGACGAGCGTGCCGTTGGAGGCGGTCGCCAGGTCCGGGCGCTGCGCACGCAGCGCGTGCGCCGTGGCTCGGTCCTCGTCGAGGTCCGGGAACTCGGTGGTGGTGAGCGTCCACTGGGTGCGCGCGGCCAGGGCCGCGGCCGCCTCGGGGTTGTCGTCCTCCGGGCGCTCGGCGTGCGGGGGTGCGTCCGGGTGGCTGCCGAAGAACGCCGCGTCGATGGCCTGCCAGCCGATGCCGCTGCGGATCCCGTTGAGCCGCGCCATCGTCACGTTGACGTAGAGATGGCCGTAGAAGAAGGCCCCGCCGGGCCAGACGTCGTCGTTGGCCGCCTCCTCGTAGGTGACCGCGCCCATCTCGGCGTAGCCGAGGGAGAAGCCCGGGAGGATGTGCGGGATCCAGGCGAGGCTCGCGCCGAGCGGCGTGATCGGGTCGGGCAGCACGTCGTTGGCGTTGAAGCGCGTGTAGACCGGCAGGTTCTTGCTCGGGTCGGTGTCGATCAGCCAGCGATCCATGGGAGTTCCTCCGTTGCGGGGGCGGGCGCCGTGGGCGGCGCCGCTGGTGCTCGCGGGTGCGGTTGCGGTGCGATGCGCCTCGTCCCCCAGACGACGCTGGCGCGTCGCGCTGGGGGACGAGGGCTCGTGCGGACCCAGGTGACCGGGTCGGCCTACCAGTGCGCGGTGCCGCCGTCGACCGAGACGGCGGTGCCAGTGATGCCGGCGCCGGCGGGCGAGGCGAGGAGCAGCGCGACGGCCGCGACCTCCTCGACCGTGACCGGTCGCTTGATCGCCGCGCTCTGGGTGTAGAGCGAGGCGAGCGCGTCGAGGTCCGGCAGGCCGAGGTTCTCGACCGTGACGGGGCCGGACTCGTAGAACATGTCGGTCATGACGAGGCCGGGGCAGATCGAGTTCACGGTGATGCCCTCGGTGCCCACCTCGTTGGCGCAGGACTTCGCCAGGCCGATGATGGCGTGCTTGTTGGCGGCGTAGCCCGGGATCCCGGGGGTGCCGCGCTTGCCCTCCACCGAGGACATGCAGATGATCCGGCCGGACTTCGCCGGGAGCATGTGCTGGAGCGAGGCGCGCATGCCCCAGAACGTGCTGTTGAGGTTCAGGTTGAGCTCGAACTGCCACTCCTCGTCGGTCATCAGGGCGACCGGGGCGGTGGACAGGACGCCACCGGCGTTGAGCACGGCGATGTCGATCTTGCCGAAGTGCGAGACCGTGCTGTTGATGACGTTCTCGACGTCGGCCTGGACGCCGGCGTCGCCCTGGATGAAGTGGACGCGGTCCCCGGCTCCGGCGGCGGCCATCTCGTCGACGGCTGCCTGGCCCTTCTCCTGGCTGCGGCCGTTGACCACGACGGAGGCGCCCTCGGCGAGGTAGACCTCGGCGATGGCGCGACCGATGCTGCGCGTGCCGGCCGTGATGGCCGCGACCTTGCCGTCGAGCAGACCCATGTGTGCACTCCTTCGATGGCGCCCGCGGACCGGGCGTCGGGTGGTGCTGGACCGACCCCCGCCCGTGGACGGCTGGTGAGGCGACGGCACCTGAGGCGCTTCGTTACTCCAGGTCGATTCCAGTTAGTCCGCATAACGTAGGACCGGAACGGCGGGCTGTCCAGAGGCGCGGCGGGCGCGTCGCGTCCCGATCCGGTCGGTGCCCGGCACACGCGCGCACCGGTCGCGACGCGCACCCGACCGGCGGCCGGTCAGGCGTCCGGGGCGGCCGACGGCGCCGCGGCCCACATCTTCGTGCTGTCGAACCCGATCCGCCGCTCGGGGACGAGCTCGATCACCACGCGCCCCGGCGAGCGCAGGTGGGCGGCGAAGGACTCGGCGGCCGCGGGGGAGTCCGGACGCATCGCGCGCGCGAAGTCCGGGATGAACCAGTCCAGCGTCTCGGCGTCGTCGTGCACGATGCACGTGCCCTTGTAGGTCAGCGACTGCCGAGCGTCGATTCCTGATCCCTTGGAAGAGATCGCGATGCTCACCCGCGGATCGCGACGGATCGCGGCGATGCGCGGGCGCATCTCCGTGGCGGTGAGCCAGAACCGTCCCTCACGGGCGATGTAGTTGACGATGACGCCCATCGGGTGGCCCTCCTTGCCGGCCCAGATGAACGTGCACTCCGTCTGCGCGGCGAGCAGCTGCGACTCGTCGTCGTTCTCCAGCGTGTAGGCGCGGACGTCCTCGAAGTCCTTGGCGCTGTCGTGGGCCATCGGGTCGGTCATGGCGTTCCCTTCGGGTCCGGCGCCCGTCACGGGTGCCAGGTCGGTGGTCGCGGGGCGGGTCGGGCCGACGCGGGGCGTCACTGCCGGTGATCGGGGTCGATCGGGCGGCGTGGCGGTCTTGCGGCTTCCTGGGTGTTGACTCTAGTTTCCCCAGTGCGCGCGGAGTAGTCCCGTGCCCCGAGGAAGGACCGTCACGATGGACCGGTGGATCACCGACACGCCCACGAGCGAGCGCTTCCCGCTGTACACCCGCGGCAACGCCGACGAGGTCGGCCCTGAGCCCTACTCGCCGCTGGGCTGGACGCTGGGCTGGGAGCAGGGTGCCGCGCCCGGCACCGCGGACGGCTGGTGCTCGCTCGGCGGTTTCACCCACGACGAGTTCATCTGGCCCATCCCCGAGACGTACGGCAACTGGGGCGGCTACTTCCTCAACCAGGTGTCGGTGGGCCGCGTGTTCGGCGTCCGCGCCCCCGGGGCGTCGGCGGACCTCATCGACAAGGCCTTCTTCGGCAGCAACCCGCTCGTGCCGCCCTACGTCGCGGACCCGCGCGACGAGAACGAGGAGCGCACCGCCGCCGTCGGTGTCGTCTTCGGCGAGATGCTCGCCGCCACCGAGACGCCCGCCGTCCTCACCGACTTCGTGGCGCAGACCCACGCCTGGCGGGCCGAGCGGCCCGACCTCGGGTCGCTGAGCGACGCCGAGCTCGTCGCCTACGGCCGCGACGCCGGACGTCGGCAGCGGCCGACCTGGGACGTCTACACGGTCATCACCCTCGGCGCCACCGTCGGCCCGGGCGTCGTCGGCGCGGTGGCCGGCGGGCTGGACCGCCCGGAGGCGGCCATCGAGGTCTTCAGCGCCCTCGGCGGCGTCGAGAGCGCCGGCACCGCGGGCCGGGTCTGGGAGCTCTCCCGCCTGGTGCGCAGCTCCCCGCAGGTGTCCGAGGCGTTCGACGCCGGCGTCGACGGCCTGCTCGAGCGGCTGCGCCGGTCCGGCGACGACGGTGCGCACGCGTTCCTCACCGCGTTCGACGAGCTGCTCGAGCAGGACGGGCACCGTGGCCCGAACGAGTGGGACATGGCCTCCGAGTGCTGGCTGCTGCGCCCCGACATGCCGCTCGGCATGATCGAGCGGCTGCGCCACCAGACCGACGAGCAGAGCCCCACCGCCCGGGCGGCAGCGGGCGTCGCCCGGCGCGAGCAGGTCGTCGCCGAGCTCAGCGCCGCGGTGGCCGGGGACGAGCAGGCGAGCGCGATGCTCGCGATGGGCCTCAAGTCCGGCGAGATCTTCTACCAGGGCCGCGAGATGATCAAGGACGCCGCCGTCCGCACGATGCTCGAGGCACGTCTCCCGTTCGTGGAGCTCGGGCGCCGCCTCGCCGAGCGCGGTGACATCGCCGACCCGAAGCACGTGTTCATGCTGCTCGAGAGCGAGCTGGACGCCGTCATCACCGACGCCGCCGCCTGGCGCGACACGCTGGCGCAGCGGGCCGTCGACTTCGCGTCGCTCTCCGAGCGGGTCCCGCCCTACTTCGTGCAGCACGGCGTCCCCGTGCCGCCGATCTCCGAGTGGGCCTTCCGCAGCGACCAGGGCGAGGTCACCACCGCCGTGGTGGGGGACGAGCTCACCGGCCACGGCGTGTCGGGGGGCCGCGCGCGCGGGCGCGCCCGCGTCGTCTTCGACCTGTCCCAGGTCGCGGAGCTCGAGCCGGGGGACATCCTCGTGTGCTCCACCACCGACCCGTCCTGGGTCCCGCTGTTCATGGTGGCCGGCGGGGTGGTGTGCGACGTCGGTGCGTCCGGCAGCCACGCCGCGATCGTGGCGCGCGAGATCGGTGTGCCGTGCGTGGTGTCGGTCCGCGACGCACGCCGGCGCATCACCGACGGCAGCATCCTCGAGATCGACGGGATCGCCGGCACCGTGCAGGTCGTCGCCTGAGCCGCCTCCCGCTCCCGGCCCCGTCAGGAGGCCGGGAGCGGGACGACCGTGCCCGGGTCCAGCGGGCCGCGGTAGATCAGGTGCAGCACGCGTTCGGAGAACCGCCAGCCGCTCTCGGTGCGGCGGAACCGGTCGGCGTAGTGGCCCAGGTGCACTGCACCCGACCCGTCGAGCAGGTGGTTGAGCTCGAGGATGTAGGTGCTCGCGGTGGCCTCGTCGTCGCCCACGACGTCGACCACGCAGCCGGTCACGACCTGAGCGACCCACGGGTAGCGGGCGGTCGCGTCGCGCCACAGCGCGACCGTCGCCTCGCGACCCCGGCTCGTGCGCCCGCCGCTGAGCACCCAGTGGCAGTCCTCGGTCCAGGTGGCGCCCCAGGCCGCCTCGTCGCGGCGGCACACGGCGTCGGCGTACTCCGCGACGACCCGCTGGATCGCGACGACGTCGTCCGCGCTCATCCTGCGGCCGCCGCGAGCCGCTCCTGGGCGACGCGCACGCGCTCGAGCAGCCGGGGACGGAAGCCCGGACCCACGAGCTCGATCCACATGCCGTTCGCGGCCTTGTGGTAGGTGTACTTCGGCGGGTCCGACGACGCGTCGGCGACGAGCGCGGGCAGCCCGGCCGCCTCGAGCCGGTCGCGCGCCGTGGTGATGTCCTCGGCCCAGTACCCGGTGTGGTTGAGGCCGTACTCCGCGCCGCCCCAGACGTCGTGGGACGTGTCCTCGATCAGCTCGAGGTACGGAGGGCCCTCGATCGAGTAGCACGCCCGGATGCGCGTCGTGCGCCGCTCTCCCTCCACGACGACGTCGAGGTGGGACTCGCTGATGTCGGTCCAGCGGAAGCCGAACGCGTCACGGTAGGTGTCGAGCGCCTCCTCCATGTCGGGCACGACGATGCCCACGTGGTAGAGGTCGAGGCCCTGCGGAGCTGTGCCGAAGATGGTCATCGTCGCCTCCTGCGTGACGAGCTACTGCGCGTGCTCGCCGCCGTCGACGACGAGGTTCGTGCCGGTGATGAAGCTGGCGTCGTCGGACAGCAGGAACAGGATCGCGGCGCCGAGCTCGTCGGCCTTGGCCGTGCGCTTCTGCATGTTGGCCTGGCCGAACGCGGTGGCGCCGGCGTCGGCGTCGCCATCGCCGCGCGCGATCATGATCGGCAGGGTCATGCCGGACTCCGTGCGGCCGGGTGACACCACGTTCACCCGGATCTCCGGCGCGACCTCGAGGGAGAGCTGCGTGGTGAAGCCGATGACGGCGGCCTTCGCGGCGCCGTAGGCGACGTTGGTGCGCTGCGCGAGGAAGCCGGCGACCGACGCGACGTTCACGACCGAGCCACCGCCCCGCGACCGCATCACCGGGATGGTGTGCTTGCAGACGAGGAACGGACCGCCCACGTGCACCGCCATCATCCGGTTCCAGCGCTCGAGGGAGTAGTCCGTCACCAGCCCGAAGTCGGTGTGCCCACCGGCATTGAGCACGCAGTCGATCCCCCCGAGCTCGGCGACGGTCGCCTCGACCGCTGCCTCCACCGCTGCCTCGTCGGAGACGTCGGCCGCCAGCCCCACCGCACCCGGCAGCCCGGCCGCGGCGGCGCGCGCCCGGTCGAGGTCGAGGTCGACGACGGCGACGCGGCCGCCCTCGGCCGTGAACCGGGTCGCGACGGCGAGCGCGATGCCCGACGCCCCACCGGTGGCGAGCAGGACCTTGTCGGTGAAGCGCATGGGGGACCTTCCGGGGTCGAGGGACGTCGGGTCGCGTGCGGGGTCGGGGACGGCCGGGATCCGCCGAGGGATCCCGTGGCCACCAGGCCCCGTTACGGGACGACGACCGCGCGACCGCGCACGTTGTTGGCGTGCAGCTTCTTGTAGGCCGCCACGGAGTCGTCGAGCGCGAACTGCTCGTAGATCGGCGTGATCTTGCCGATCGCCGCCAGGGCCATGACCTCGCCCAGCTCGCTGCGGGTGCCCCACATGGTGGAGCGCACGTTGAGCTCGTACGGCGCGGAGTAGATGCCCACGCCGTAGGTGCCGCCGGCCGCGCCGACGATCGTGAGGTGCCCGCGGACCCGGCTCATCGCGACGCCGAGCGCGATCGTCGCGTCGACCCCGACGAAGTCGATCACGACGTCGGCCGGCCCGCCGATGAGGTCCTTGACCTCGGTGGCGACGTCGTCGCCGGTCGAGAGCACGGTGTTGTGGGCGCCGCACTCCGTGGCCAGCGCGAGTGCCTCCGGGCGCGTGTCGAGCGAGGTGATCGTGGCCCCGGTGAGCGCGGCCAGGCACTGGATACCCATGTGCCCGAGCCCGCCGACACCGATGGTCACGACGTTCGTGCCGGGGGTGAGCATGTCCAGCGACAGCTTCACCGCGTGGTACGGCGTGAGGCCGGCGTCGGTGAGCGGGGCGGCGGCCACGAGGTCGAGCGCGTCCGGGACCTTCACCAGGAAGCGGGCATCGGGCACCAGCATGTACTCGGCCATGCCGCCGTCGAGCCCGATGCCGCCGCCGATCGCGCTGTTGGGGGCGTGGAACGGGTTCGCGCAGTAGTTGTCGGCGCCCTCACCGCACGCGTGGCAGTGGCCGCACCCCCACGGGCCGTGCACGGCGACCCGGTCGCCGACCTTCCAGCCGCTGACCCCGGCGCCCACCTCGTGCACCGTGCCGGTGTTCTCGTGGCCGATGGTCATCGGCGGTCCCCACGGGAACATGCCCGCGGGGAAGTCGTACATGATGTGGAGGTCCGAGTGGCACGCCCCGGCCGCGGCCACCTTGAGCACGACCTCACCAGGACCGGCCGTCGGCACCGGGACGTCGTCGACGACGACGGGATCGGACTGCCATTGCATGAGTCGGAGTGCGCGCATCGAGGTACCTCACGGGAACGTCGGGGAGGGGATGGGCCGACTATCCCGCCGCGCCGTGACGGGGTCAAGGACTTGGAGCCGTTTAGGCCGGACTCCGAGTCAAGAAAGTGCGAGCGTCCAGTAACCGACGACCTCCCGCGCCCAGGAATCCGCGAACGGGGTCACCCCGCGTCGGCGACCAGACCGCGGCCGAGCGAGGCCGCGGCGGAGCGGAACCGCACCGGCCCGAGCCCGCGGTAGGACTCGTCCATCTGCAGACGCGACCGGGCCGACACCTCGATGAGGATGATGAGCGCGACGCCGGCGACGCCCGTCTCGGCCGGAGTCCCGGACGGCCACACGCGGCGGATGGCAGGGATCGCGACCTCGAAGAGCTCGTTGCGCCGGTGGCGTCGCGTCTCCTCGGCCTTCTCGGTCGCCGCGACCGACGTCACGAAGTAGACCGTGGCCGGCTTCTCGTGGTCGTCGAGCCAGGACACCATGGAGGACACGACATCTGCGACGTCCTCGCGATCGTGCACCTTCTCCAGGCGGGCGGTGACCTCGGCCGACCACTCGGCCGCGAACCCGGCGACGATCTCGTTGAGCAGGTCGTCCTTGCTCGGGAAGTGGTAGTAGAACGCCGCGGGCGTCATGCCCGCCTGTGCCGCGATGTCGGCGACCGAGATGGCGTCGGGAAGCTGCACCGACAGCAGGTCGATCGCCGCACGCACGATCTCGGGTCGACGCGAGGGTCGGTTCGCGGGACGGGGGCGCTTTTGCTCCATACTCTGCAGCATGGCATCCAGAAGGTCGCCGCGTAACTCCGACGGCGCAAGCGACGAGCCCGGGCGTGTCCCTCCGCACCGGCCCTCACGCCGTCTAGAGATAGTCGAGGCCGCCATCCGGGTTTTCGCGGAGTCGCCCCTGTCGCAGGCCACCGTGGAGCAGATGGCGGCGGAGTGCGGCGTCGCGGTCACCGCGGTCTACTACCACTTCAGCAGCAAGGAAGAACTGTTCGACGAGGCGTTCAAGACCTGCCTGCGCAGCGTCACCAAGAACATCGACGAGGAGCGCACCCGCTCCGGCCATCTCGACTCCGACGCGCTGCGCGAGGTGATCTACGCCAGCTGGGCGTGGTGGCGCACGCACCCCGTCGAGGCCCGGTTCTTCCTGCTCCACTCCGGCGGCGCCACTCCGGAGTCGCGCCGCGCCTTCAACGAGTGGCAGGAGTTCCACGCCCGTCGCGCGTTCGACTACCTGCCCGAGGACGAGCGCCCGTCGCTCACCTCGCGCAAGGGGCGCGAGATGTACTCCGCGCGGCTGCTGGGCTTCCACTTCCTCAACCGGCTGCTCAACGGCGCCCAGACCGCCTGGCTCGACGGTCCGCTGGCGAAGCTGCCCGTGAGCAAGCTCGAGGACGCCCTCGCCGACGTCCTCGTGCCGGTCCTCGTGGGGCCGATCGACTTCTCGGCGAAGCCCTCGAAGACGTAGGGCGGGCGCGGCTGGTGCGGGCGCGGCGGCTCAGTCCAGCCAGGCCGGTCCGGCCAGGTGGTCGCGCTTGAGCTCGGCCCGCGCGATCGACCGGGCGTGCACCTCGTCGGGTCCGTCGAAGAGCCGCATGGCGCGGTGCCAGCCGTACATCTTGGCGAGCGGCACGTCGTCGCTCACACCCATGCCGCCGTGCACCTGGATGGCCCGGTCGATGACACGTGCGGCCATCGACGGTGCGGCCAGCTTGATCGCGGCGATCTCGACGGCGGCGGCCTTCGCGCCCTTCGCGTCCATGAGCCACGCGGCCTTGAGGGTGAGCAGGCGGGTCTCCTCGATCTCGAGGCGGGACAGCGCGATCGCTTGCTGCACAAGGCCTTGGTCCGCCAGCGGGGCGCCGAAGGCGACCCGGGTCTTGGCGCGGTCGACCATCATGGCGAGGGCGCGCTCCGCCGCTCCGATCGCGCGCATGCAGTGGTGGATGCGGCCCGGACCGAGGCGGCCCTGGGCGATCATGAACCCGTCACCCTCCTGCGCGAGCAGGTTGCCGACGGGCACCCGAACGTCCTCGAGCAGGATCTCCGCGTGCCCGTGCTGGTCCTGACGACCGAACACCGGGAGCGACCGCACGAGGGTCACGCCGGGGGTGCTCATCGGGACGAGGATCATCGACTGCTGGCGGTGCTTGGCCGCCGAGACGTCGGTCTTGCCCATCACGATGAGCAGCTCGCAGCGCGGGTCGTTGGCGCCGCTGGCCCACCACTTGAGGCCGTTGATGACGTACTCGTCGCCGTCGCGCTCGATGAGGCACTCGATGTTGGTGGCGTCGCTGCTCGCCACGCGCGGCTCGGTCATCGCGAACGCCGACCGGATCCGGCCGTCGAGCAGCGGCTCGAGCCACCGGGCCTTCTGCGCGTCGTCGCCGAACAGGTGCAGGGTCTCCATGTTGCCGCTGTCGGGGGCCTGGCAGTTCATCGCCTCGGGGAGGATGTCGAGCGACCAGCCCGAGATCTCCGCCAGCGCGGCGTACTCCACCTGACCGAGCCCGGACTCCGAGGGCAGGAACAGGTTCCACAGACCGCGCTCGCGGGCCTCGACCTTGAGCGCCTCCACCACCGGGGGCACGGTGTGGTCGTCGGGGCCGGCGGCGAGGCGGTAGGCGTCGTACTCCGCCTCCGCCGGGAGGACCCGCTCGAGGAGGAAGTCCCACAGCTGGCGGCCGAGGTCGTGTACGCGTGCGCTGGGCTCGAAATCCATCGTCGCTCCTGTGGTGGTCACCGGGGAGGTCCAGCGTGGCAGGACCCGGGGGGCGGGTCGGGCCCAGGTCACCCTGCGCCCGTGCCGGGCGTCCGGCACCGGCGGGGCGGACGGGGCCGGACCGGCCCCGCTCGACGCGCCGACCCGAGGCATCGGCAGGTGTTTCTTGACTGTCACTCTACAAAGCCCCACCATCATGGATCTAGCGGGTCGGGTGCGCAGGGGCGCATCCTGGCCTTGTCCGTGAAGCCAGCCAGCAGCAAGCGAAGGGGACACGAACGTGAGCAACGAGGCCCCGTCGGCAGCAGTCGACCTCTCGGCAGACCAGAAGACCAAGCTCACCGAGCTGGTCGTGCGCGGCATGGCGCGCGGCGAGCTCGACCCGGCGCTCGCCCCCGCGGTCGACGCGGGGCTCGTCCTGGCGAAGGGTCCGATCGTCATGCCGACCCCGGCCGGCACGGCCCTGGTCGGGACCTGGCTGCGCCTGCCCGACGACGACCCCGCCCGCGAGAAGATCACGCGCTCGTTCCACGCGTTCCTGCCGGTGAACCGGCGGCTGCGCGAGCTGTGCACGGCCTGGCAGGTCCGCCCGGACGGCTCGGTCAACGACCACGCCGACCCGGGCTACGACGCCGACGTGCGCGACCGCCTCGACGACATCCACGACAGCGTGTCGCCGCTGCTGGGGCGCTTCGCCGAGGACCTCCCGCGCACCGCGGCCTACCGGGCCCGGCTCGAGGAGTCCATGGCCAAGCTCGACGACGGCGACAACGCGTGGTTCGCCTCGCCGCTCATCGACTCGTACCACACGGTGTGGATGCACCTGCACCAGGAGCTGATCCTGACCCTCGGGCTCACTCGCGCCGAGGACGAGGCGCTCGAGGAGCAGCTGGTGTCGGGGGTCGCTGGGTGAGCGGCGTCGAGTTCGCGGCCCCGGTCGACGACGTCGGCCTGGTCCCGTTCGGCAAGGGCACGGACCGCGGCCTGGACGCCCGCACCCTCGGTTCGCGCGGCATGCAGCTCGAGGTGCTCGCCGAGCTCGGCCTCCCCGTGCCGGCCGGCATCACCGTCCCCGTGCCCAACGTCCCCGGTCTCGTCGGCGGGCAGCGGGCCCAGGCCGCGATCGACCTCGTGGAGCTGCTCGCGGAGTCCACCCTCGGCTCGGTCAACGAGCGTGGCGGGCTCGTGCTGCTGCGCATCAGCGCCAGCGCACCGCTCGAGGCCGCCGGCCTGCCGCCCGAGCTCACCGGGCTCGGCCTGGACCTCACCCGGCTGCCCGAGGGCTTCGGTGCCCAGATCGACGCCGACCTGGTCCACGTGTGGTGGCAGACCGCGTCCTTCATCGCCGAGAACGCGCTCGACGTGCCGCCGGACCTCATCTCCGGTCTCGTCCTGGACTGCCCCGACGCGCGCGACCGCATCAAGCCCCTGCTCGACCTGGTCTCGGCCAAGGGCTCGCGTCCCTGGCCCGCCGACACCGCCGAGCAGCTCACGCTCGCCGCCAGCGCGCTGGCCCGGCGCTGGGCCTCGCCGCGTGCGGCGCGCGCCCGACGCAGCCAGTCCCTGCCCGAGGACCTGCCGCTCGCGTTCCACCTCGAGACCGTCCTCGCCACCGCCCACGACACGTCGGGCTACGGCTCGGCGATGTCGCGCGACCTCGACAGCGGCCTGTTCACACCCACCGGCACGTTCCGTCGCGGCATCCGGGGGGCCGACGACGTCGGTCGCACCCAGCGCTCGCTCGACGAGCTCCCCGGCGGCGTCTCGCTCCTCACCGGTGTGCTGGCCGAGCTCGAGGCCAAGCTCAAGCACGTCGTGTCCGTGAGCTTCGAGTTCAACTCCGACCGGCTCGCGCTGGTCGGCGTCGAGCAGCTGCGCCGCGCCCCGGCGCGCGCCACCACCTCCCTCGCGGTCGACCTCGCCATGCGCGGGGTCACCGACGAGGCCACCGCCGTGCGGGCCGTGCGACCGGCCCACGTCCTCGACCTGATGTACCCGAGACCGCGGCTCACCGGCGACGAGGTCCTCCTCGTCACCGGCCTCGCGGCGTCACCGGGAGCCGCCGTAGGTCGGATCGCGCTGTCCAGCGACGACGCCGTCGACTTCGCCGACGCCGGGCAGTCGGCGATCCTCATGGCGGCGGAGACCAGCCCGGCCGACCTCTCCGGGATGGTCGCCGCCACGGCGATCGTCACCTCGACCGGCGGCTCCGCGTCGCACGCCGCGGTCGTCGCGCGCGGCATGGGTCGTCCGGCCGTGTGCGGCGCGGGTGCGCTCCGCTTCGACGTCGAGGCCGGCACGGTCACCGCGGGTGACATCACGCTGAAGGCCGGCGACACCGTCTCCGTCGACGGCGACAACGGCAAGGTCTACGTCGGCGAGATCCAGATCGAGGTGCCGGACCCGTCCCTCGCGCTCACCACGGTGCTGCTCTGGGCCGACGACTCGCGCCGCCTCGGGGTGCGGGCCAACGCCGACACCGCCGCCGACGCCACCACGGCCATCGCGCTGGGCGCCCACGGGATCGGGCTGTGCCGCACCGAGCACCAGTTCCTCGGCGACCGGCTGCCGCTCATCCGCCGCGTCGTCCTCGCGCACGACGCCGACACCGAGGCCCGAGCCCTGGCCGCCCTCGCCGACTCCCAGCGCGAGGACTTCCGCGACCTGCTGCGGGCGGTGGGGGACCGGCCGGTGACGGTGCGCCTGCTCGACGCGCCGATGCACGAGTTCCTGCCGGCCACCGCGGCGGAGGCGGAGGACGAGCACCAGGCCAAGCTCGTGGAGCACATGCACGAGTCCAACCCCATGCTCGGCGTCCGCGGGGTACGCCTCGCGCTCCTGCACGAGGGGCTCTACCCGGCGCAGGCCGAGGCCCTGTTCACCGCCTGGGCCGACGTCGCGCTCCAGGACGGCATCCGGCCCCAGCTCGAGGTCATGGTCCCGCTGGTGTCCATGCCCGACGAGCTCGTGATGACGCTGCGCACGCTGCGGCGCGTCAACCAGGAGGTCGCGACACGGACCGGCACGCTCGTGCCGTTCAAGATCGGGACCATGGTCGAGACACCTCGCGCGGCGCTGCTGGCCGACAAGCTCGCGCAGTACGCCGAGTTCCTGTCCTTCGGCACCAACGACCTGACCCAGATGACCTACGGGTTCTCCCGCGACGACGTCGAGCGCCGGCTGCTCGCGTCCTACATCGAGCGCGGCCTGCTCACCGTCAGCCCCTTCACCGAGCTCGACGAGCTCGGTGTCGGTGCCCTCATGGAGATCGCGGTCGAGCGCGCGCGCTCGGTCCGACCCGACATCAAGCTCGGTATCTGCGGCGAGCACGGCGGAGACCCCGCCTCGATCGCCTTCTGCGAGCGGCTCGGGCTCGACTACGTGTCGTGCTCCCCGCACCGCGTGCCGATCGCCCGCCTGGCGGCCGCGCACGCACGGCTCGACGCCCCGCGCGCCGTCGCCTGACCGGGGCGCGTCCGGCTCGCCGCGCACCCGGTGAGCGGTGACCCGCTGGCCGCACGCGCTCAACCGAACGTGGTGACAAGAAAGTTATCCGCGCAACCCCTCGACAACGGGCGCTGCACGGCTAGATTGGCCCAGCACAGTAACTGGGCACCGCCTAGGGAAAGTACGTCCGAACGCAGACCGCACCGAGACCGTCACGGCTTCGCCCCGCAGCCCGGCCGCAGCACCGCGACGTCCGGACCCGCTCTCACAGGAGGCAGCATGACGCCCGCCCTCACCGTCACCACCATGTCGAAGTCCTTCGGTGGCCAGCGGGCGCTCGACTCCGTGAGCCTCACCATCGAGCCGGGCGAGATCCGCGCGCTGGTGGGACAGAACGGCTGCGGCAAGTCGACCCTGATCAAGATCCTCGCCGGGTTCCACGAGCCCGACGAGGGCGGCTCGGCCGAGGTCGGCGGCGGTGCCGCTCCCGCTCGGCAACGGCGCGGCCAGCGAGGCGGCCGGGCTCCGCTTCGTGCACCAGGACCTCGGGCTCGTGGGCAACCTCGACACGGTCGACAACCTCGCCCTCGGCATGGGCTACCAGTCCTACAAGGGCCGCATCCGCTGGCGCGACGGAGCGCAGGAAGGCCCGCGAGGCCATCCGCTCCCTCGGGCTACGACTTCGACGTGCGACGTCCGGTGGCCAGCCTCGCGATGAGCGAGCGCACCGCCGTCGCGATCGCCCGCGCCCTGTCGACCTCGGGCGAGCCCCCCAAGCTGCTCATCCTCGACGAGCCGACCGCCAACCTGCCCGCCGCGGAGGCGGAGCGCCTGTACCAGCTCATCCACCGCGTCAGCGGCACCGGCCTGGCCGTGCTGTTCGTCTCCCACCACTTCGACGAGGTCTTCGAGCTCGCCGCAGACCGTCACGGTCCTGCGCGACGGCAAGCACATCGTCACCCGACCGGTCGAGGGCCTCGACGAGCCGGCGCTGATCGAGCTCGTGATCGGCCGCACGCTGGAGGAGTTCCACCACGACGCCGCGGCCGCCGAGCGCGGCCCGGTCGTCCTCGAGGCCACCGACCTGCGCGGCGACAACGTCCACGGCGTCGACATCACCGTCCACCGCGGCGAGATCGTCGGCGTCGCCGGCATCACCGGCTCCGGTCGCGAGGACCTGGCCGGGATGGTCTTCGGGGGCCAGTGGCGCGAGGGCGAGGTCAAGGTCGACGGCCAGCACCTGCACCGGTCGCGCCCGGACCTGTCCATGGCCTACGGCATGGGGCTCGTGCCCGCCGAGCGGCACGCGAACGCGGCCTTCATGGCCTCGACGCCTGCGCGAGAACGTGACGCTCGTCGAGCCGGGCCGCCACTACCGGGGCTGGGTCCTGCGCCAGCGCAGCGAGCGCACCGACGTCTCCGCCTGGCTCGAGAAGCTCGACGTGCGCCCGAACAACACCGAGTTCAACATGTCGCAGCTCTCGGGCGGCAACCAGCAGAAGGTCGTCCTCGCGCGCTGGCTGCGCAAGGAGCCGAAGGTGCTCGTCCTCGACGAGCCGACGCAGGGTGTGGACGTCGGCGCGAAGGCCGACATCCACCGCCTCATCGACGAGGCGGCCACCCTCGGCACCGGCGTGCTGGTCATGTCGACCGACCACGAGGAGCTCGTGCGCATCTGCCACCGCGTGCTCGTCCTGCGCAAGGGGCGCGTCGTCGACGAGCTCCTCGGCTCGCGCCTGTCCAGCGACACCATCACCGCGGCCACCATCGGCCGCAACCAGTCCGCCGCCTGACCCCTCCGTACCTCAACTGCCACCCAGGAGTCCCTCATGACCGTGAACGAGCAGACCGCTGAGGCCGGGGCGGGAGCGCAGCCGGACGGCGCAGCCGCACCAGCGAAGCGCAAGATCAACTGGGGGATGGACCGCTTCAGCGGCCTCTACGTGTGGGCCGGCCTCATCCTGATCTTCGCGCTCTGGGTGCCGGACCTGTTCCTCACCGCGAGCAACGCTCGCATCGTCGCCGGGTCGGAGGCCATCACGGCCATCGTCGCCCTCGGCCTCATCGTGCCGGTCGCGGCCGGCGCCTTCGACCTGTCGATCGCCGGCACCGTGGGCGTCTCGGTCTGCACCGTGATGTGGATGCAGTCCAACGGCTACAGCTGGATCGTGGGCATCGTCCTGGCCCTGCTCATCGGCGTCATCGTCGGACTGCTCAACTCGTTCATCGTGGTGAAGCTGCACGTCGACTCGTTCATCGGCACCCTGGGCATGAGCAGCATCCTGGTGGCCGTCGCGTACTGGATCACCGGTGGCACGCAGATCGTCACGGGCATCTCCCCGGACTTCCTCGTGATCGGCCAGAAGATCGTGTTCGGCCTGCCGCTGCCGGTCTTCTACATGATCGGCCTGGCCATCGTGCTCTGGTGGCTGCTCGAGTACACCCCGATCGGCCGCTACCTCTACGCCGTCGGCGGCAACCCGCAGGCCGCCAAGCTCGCCGGTGTCCGCGTGGACCGCATCACCACCGGGGCGTTCATGCTCTCGCGGTCTCATCGCCGCCTTCGCCGGCATCGTGCTCGCCGCGAAGCTCGGCTCGGCCAGCCCCGACGTCGGCACCTCCTACCTGCTGCCGGCGTTCTCGGCCGTCTTCCTCGGCGCCACCCAGATCCGGCCCGGCCGGGTCAACGTCATGGGCACGCTCATCGCGATCTTCCTGCTGGCGACCGGCGTCAAGGGCCTCCAGCTGGTCGGGACGCCGAGCTACGTCAAGGACCTGTTCAACGGACTCGCGCTGATCATCGCGGTCGCACTCGCCGCCCGGACGGCTCGACGCAAGGCCTGATCGACCTCCGGCGTCCGTCGCCGGTCCCCCCGCCCGAGGTCCCGGGCGGGGGAGACCGGGGGGCGGTGAAGGGCTTTACTTTCTATAGTTGACCACCATATAGTCGCCAGCACGGGGGCACATGTGGCACCCGTGCCGAGCGAGCCGAAGCACCACGACCGGGAGGGCTTCATGTCCGACGCAGCACTGCAGGAGCTCGACGTCGTGATCGAGTCCGACGTCGTCCTGGACCTGCACCGGCGGATGGTGCGGATCCGGCTGTTCGAGGAGCACGCCGGCAAGCTCGCCGAGTCCGGCACGATGCCCGGCTTCCTCCACCTCTACGTGGGCCAGGAGGCCGTGGCCGCCGGTGTCATGTCGGTGCTGCGCGACGAGGACCAGATCACGTCCACGCACCGCGGGCACGGTCACGCCGTCGCCAAGGGTGCCGAGTTCCGCCCCATGTTCGCCGAGCTCTACGGCCGCACCACGGGCTACTGCGGCGGGCGCGGCGGCAGCATGCACATCAACGACCTCTCCCGCGGCATGCTCGGCGCCAACGGCATCGTCGGCGGTGGTATCCCCATCGCGGTCGGCGCCGCGTTCGCCAGCAAGTACCGCGGCGAGGACACCGTCTCCGCCGCGTTCTTCGGCGACGGCGGCAGCAACATCGGCGCCTTCCACGAAGCGGCCAACATGGCGGCCGTCCTCAAGCTGCCCGTCATCCTCGTCTGCGAGAACAACGGCTACGCCGAGTTCACCCCGCAGGCCGAGCACATGAGCATCGAGGACATCGCCGACCGCGCCGCGTCCTACGGCATGCCCGGCATCGTCGTGGACGGCATGGACGCCCTCGCCGTCCGCGCGGTCACGTCCGAGGCGGTCGACCGCGCACGCGCCGGTGGCGGGCCGACCCTCATCGAGGCGAAGACCTACCGCTACTTCGACCACCAGGGCATCAAGGGCATGCGGATCCCCTACCGCTCGCCCGAGGAGGTCGAGGCCTGGAAGGCCCGCGACGCCATCGCGCTGATGGAGGCCGTCGGCGTCCAGCACGGCTTCGCCCCGGCCGAGTACTTCGCCGGTGTCTGGGAGGAGGTGCTCGCCGACGTCATGGACGCGATCGCCTACGCGGAGGCGAGCCCGCACCCGGACCCCGCCGACATCCTGCTCAACGTCTACACCCTCTGATCGTCCGCCCGGATCACGCCCACGCCGTCCACCACCGGAGAGGTTGTCCGGCATGTCCAGCCGCACACTGACCTACGTCAAGGCCTTCAACGAGGGCATGCACCAGCTGATGGCGGAGGACCCCGACGTCTTCCTCGCCGGCGAGGACGTCGCCGGCTACGGCGGCGTGTTCCACATGTTCGACGGGCTCCTCGACGCCTACGGCGCCCGCCGGGTCTTCGACACCCCCATCTCCGAGCAGGCCATCATCGGCCTCGGCACGGGTGCCGCGGCACGAGGGCTGCGCCCGGTCGTCGACCTGATGTTCATGGACTTCCTCGGGGTCTGCATGGACCAGGTGGCCAACCAGGCCGCCAAGATGAAGTACATGTACGGCGGCACCGTCTCGGTGCCCCTCACGATCACCACCGCCGGCGGTGCCGGCATGTCGGCCGCGGCGCAGCACAGCCAGAGCCTCGAGGCGTGGATCGCGCACATCCCCGGGCTCAAGGTCGTGATGCCGGCCAACCCCTACGACGCCAAGGGCCTGATCGTCTCCGCGGTGCGCGACGACAACCCGGTGATCGTGGTGCTCAACAAGAAGCTGCTCGGCATGAAGGGCGAGGTGCCCGAGGAGCTCTACTCGGTCCCGATCGGCGAGGCGCGGATCGCTCGCGAGGGCACCGACGTCACCGTCGTCGCCCTCGGCCGGATGGTGCCCGAGGCGCTCAAGGCGGCGGCGACCCTGGAGGAGCAGGGCATCTCGCTCGAGGTCGTCGACCCGCGCAGCGTGTCCCCGTTCGACACCGCCACCGTGGTCGCATCGGTGAAGAAGACCAACCGCGCGCTCGTGGTGCACGAGGCCGTGAAGTTCGGCGGCATCGGCGCGGAGATCACCGCCCAGATCCAGGACGAGGCGTTCGACTACCTCGACGCGCCGATCCTGCGCATCGGCGCGCCGTTCTGCCCCGTGCCGTTCTCGCCGGTCCTCGAAGCCGCCTACGTCCCGGACGCCGCCTCGATCGTCGAGGGCGTCCGTCGCGTGGTGGAGCGGGGCTGACGATGGCTGTCGAGGTGCTCCTGCCCAAGCTCGGCCTCACGATGGAGGAGGGCACGGTCGACGAGTGGCTCGTCGCCGACGGCGACGTGATCACCGTCGGCACGCCGCTGCTGCGCCTGGCCACCGACAAGGTCGACGTCGACGTCGAGGCCGAGGCGGAGGGCCTGTTCCATCGCGCCGTCCCCGCGGGCACGACGCTCCCGCCCGGCTCGCTCCTGGGCTGGCTGCTCGCCGAGGGCGAGGAGCCCCCGGCCGTCAGTGCCGCACCCGAGCCGACCCCGGTCGCCGCTGCCGCGGCCGCCGCCGTCGTCGCACCGGTCGCGGCCGTCGCGCCCCCCGCCGCTCGCGGCGACGGCGGTCGACTGCTGAGCTCACCGCTCGCCCGTCGCGTCGCCTCCGAGCTCGACGTCGACATCACGACGGTCTCCGGCACCGGGCCCGGCGGGCGCATCATCGCCGCCGACATCACGGACGCGGCGGCCGCCGGCCCCGCGCGCGGTGACGGCACGGCGCTCTCGCCGCTCGTCCGGCGCGACGCCGCCAAGCTCGGTGTCGACCTGCGCGACGTGCGCGGCACGGGCGTGGGCGGTCGCATCACGCGCGACGACGTGCGCGGTGCCGCCGGCGGCCCGGGGCGCACATCGGCACGACCCACCGAGATCACCGTCATCCCGCTCAAGGGGATGCGCGGGGCCATCGCCTCGCGCATGGTCGCGAGCCTGCACGAGATGGCGCAGCTCACGCACGGCTTCGAGGTCTGCCTCGACTCCGTCGTCGCGCTGCGCGGCCAGATCAAGGACGCCTGGCCCGACCTCGGCATCCCTGTCCCGAGCCTCAACGACTTCGTCGTCCGCGCCGCCGCGCTCGCGCTGCGCGAGCACCCCGGCCTCAACGCGAGCGTGGTGGGCAACGAGATCCACGTGCTGCCGCAGATCGACGTCGGCATGGCCGTGGCCGTCCCCGGTGGCCTCGTTGTCCCTGTGATCCGCGACGCCGCGTCGCTCGCACTGCAGGACCTCGCCGTCACCACCCGCGACCTGGCCGTGCGCGCACGCGACGGGAAGCTCGCGCTCACCGATCTCGAGGGCGCCACCTTCGCGGTCACCTCGCTGGGCACCTACGGCGTCGACTTCTTCACCCCGGTCATCAACCCGGGCAACGTCGCCATCCTCGGCGTGGGCCGGCTGCGCGACGGCGTGCGCTGGGCCGCGGACGACCGCCCGGTCCGCACCCAGGTGCTCACGCTCAGCCTCACGTTCGACCACCGCGCGGTCGACGGTGCTCCCGCCGCGGAGTACCTCCAGACGGTGGCCGACCTGCTCGCCCGCCCGATGCTGCTGCTGCCGGGGGCCTGACCGGCACAGCAGGGATCCGCTCTTGCCGGTCGTGCTGGTGAGGGGGGACCCTGGTCCTGTAGTCTCTGCGCAAGTTGTCTAGATTGATTATCACGGCTCGACGTCGCTCCACGAGGGCGCGTCGTCACGGTCACGACCGAGGTTCGCGGGAGAGCGCCATGGCCAAGACATCGATGAAGCACCCCCTCACGGGTCTGACGTACGAGGTCGACGCGAGCGGGCTCGTGCGGGTGAGCGACCCGGACACCGGCAGGTACGGACTGTTCACCAGCGACGCCGTGTGGGTCGAGGGCGAGATCCGCGACGTCGACCTCCAGGTGATCGGCTGGATGGGCCGCACCCCCGAGGCCAAGCGGCGCCTCGCCGCGCAGAACGCCGGCTGAGCGCCGACCACGACCCGACCCACGCACGCGACGGAAGGCGACCCCGCAGTGACGACCTACGAGACCACCCCTGACGTCCTCGGCGACCAGGACCCCTGCCCGCGCTCGCCCGGCACGAGCGTCCAGGAGTACCTGGACAACGACGCCCGGCCGGTGCCGCGCGGTCCTGCGCTACGACATGCAACGAGTACCTCGGCATCGACGACACTCGACGTTCGACCGCTACATCTCGCGGGAGTTCCACGACCGCGAGGTCGAGAAGGTCTGGCGCAAGGTCTGGCAGTTCGCCTGCCGCGAGGACCACATCCCGGAGCCCGGCGACCACGTCACCTACGACATCGCCGACGACAAGCTCATCGTCATGCGCACAGCCCGACGGCAGATCAAGGCGCTACTACAACGTCTGCCTGCACCGCGGCCGCGCTGCTGCGCCAGGAGGGCGGCCGGGTCAGCGAGCTGCGCTGCCCGTTCCACGGCTTCACGTGGAACATCGACGGCAGCAACGAAGAACCTGCCCTGCGCCTGGGACTTCCCGCGAGGTCGAGCCAGCACGAGTTCCCGCTGCCCGAGGCCAAGGTCGCCACGTGGAACGGCTTCGTCTTCATCAACCATGGACCCGGACGCCGAGCCGCTCGAGGACTTCCTCGGCGTCGATGCTCAACGACTGGGATCGCTGGGACTACACCGACCGCGTCGTGTACTCGCACTTCGGCGGCATCGTCGAACTGCAACTGGAAGGTCGCCGGCGAGGCCTTCATCGAGGGCTTCCACTCGCTGGCGACGCACCCGCAGATGATGGAGTGGCTCGGCGACGAGAACACCCAGTACGACGTGATCACCGGCGAGAACTGGAGCCGCCAGATCGTGCCGCAGGGCGTGCCCAGCCCGACGATCGCGAACCACATCAGCGAGCAGGAGGTGCTCGACTCGTACTACGAGACGCGCGCCTTCTACACGCAGGGCAAGGGCCGCGACCTCGCCGTGGGCGACGACGGCACGCCGCGCGTGCCCGTCCGACTCCACCGCGCGCCGCGAGCTCGCGGCGCCATGCGGTCGGCGCTCGCCGCGCAGTTCGGCAACGACCAGGACCACTGGACGGACTCCGAGCTGCTCGACGGCATCCAGTACTTCGTCTTCCCGAACTTCTACGTGTTCGCCGGCCCGCGCACGAACGCCGTCTACCGCTTCCGTCCGCTGCGGCAACGACCCGGACAAGTGCATCGCCGAGGTGTTCCTGCTCGCGCAGCAGCCCGCGGCGACGGCACGCACCCCAAGCCGCCGGCGCCGGTGCGCTGGCTCCAGCCGGGCGAGACCTTCTCCGACATCAAGGAGATCGGCCTGCTCGGCCCGGTGTTCGACCAGGACATGGCGAACATGCCGTTCATCCAGGAGGGGCTCAAGACCAGCCGCTGGGACCCGGGCGTGCACTGGCCCGCTACCAGGAGAACCGGATCCGGCACTACCACCAGATCCTCGACGAGTGGATGGCCCGCTAGGCCGCGTCACGATCGGCGACGCCGGGACGGGGAGACCCCGTCCCGGCGTCGTGCTGTACCCCGTCTCAAGAAACACCTCGGCGAGGGGCCCCGAAACCGGCCTCCGGCCAGTACGGTTGCGACTGCCCGTCCCTCTGATCCGACCAGGAGCTCGCATGGCCGAGAAGGCATGGCTCACCGACACCGGCGCCAACCAGCAGTACTTCCTCTTCACCCGGCTCAACGCCAGCGACGTCCTGCCCGACCCGATCACCCCGCTGGGCGCGGACATGCTGTGGAGCGGCGCGATCATGCCGGGCTGGGCCTCCGGCTACGTCGAGCTCGGCTCCATGACGGCGGCGGAGATGGTCCCCGACCCGACCGCCGCGGTAGGGCTGTTCTACGGGCACCTGTACGTCAACCAGAGCGCGGTCCGCGTCGTCGGCATCCGGCTCGGCATCGGCTGGGAGGCGATCGACAGCGCCTTCTTCAAGGGCGACGTCCCCGCCCCGGCCGCACGAGGACTCGCCCGGGCGATGTCAACGAGGAGGTCTCCGCCGCGATCGGTGCGCGCATGGCCTGGACGATGAGCACCGAGACGTTCCCGGAGGTCGAGGAGGACAAGTGGTTCGCGGACCGCGTCCGCGCCCAGCGCCCCGACCTCACCGCCCTCACCCCGGCGGCCCTCGTCGCCTACGCCCGTTCGCTCATGCCGATCGAGCGGCTCATGTGGCGCGGCGAGGTCATCGCCTCCAACCAGACCGCCGTCGGCCCCGGCGTCATCGCCCAGCTGCTCGGCGACGCCGACCCGTCGCTCGTGATCAAGGTGATCGGGTCCTCGGGCGACGTCGACTCCGCCGCGCCGTCCTTCGCGCTGTGGGACCTCTCCCGCATCGTGCGCAACGATCCCGCCCTGATGGCCGAGTTCGACGCCGGTGCCGAGGGCCTCGGCGAGCGCGCCGGCGCGCACGCCGTGTTCGGCCCCGGCCTTCGCCCAGTTCATCCACGACTTCGGCTACCGCGGCCCGAGCGAGTGGGACTTCGGCTCGGACACCTGGGAGACCCGGCCGGAGATCGTCCTCGGCCTCATCGACCGCATGCGGTTCATCGACGACGCAAGCTCGCCCGCCGTCCGCGCGGCGACGCAGGACGCGGAGACCGCGGCGGCGCCGCGCCCAGGCGCTGGCCATCCTCGGCGACAACGCCGAGGCCGTCGCGACCCTGCACGCGGCCATCGCCGCGGCTCGTCGCTTCGGCAACTGGCGCGAGCGGGCGAAGTCCAACTGCATCAAGGTGCTGCACGAGGCGCGCATGGCGCTCTACGAGGTGGGCCGTCGGCTCACCGACCAGGGCCACCTCACGAACCCGCGCCAGGTGTTCATGGTCCTCGACGCCGAGCTCGACACCCTCGTCCTCGACCCGGCGTCGATCACCGGCCTGCTCGCCGAGCGCGAGGCGGCCTGGCGCGAGCTGGCCGACATCCGGGTGCCGACGTTCATCGACAGCCGGGTCCCGATGACGCCGCTCGCCGACCTGCCGCGCAAGAGCCAGGTGACGGTCACGCCGGTCGAGGTCGGCGAGGTGCTCCAGGGCGGACCGGCGTCGGCGGGCGTCGCGCGTGGCATCGCCCGCATCGTGCTCGACCCGTCCCAGGCGGGCGACCTCGACCCCGGTGAGATCCTCGTGGCGCCGCAGACCGACCCGTCCTGGACGCCGTTGTTCCTCGTGTCGGGCGGCGTCGTCGTCGACGTGGGCGCGATGAACAGTCACGCGATGATCGTGAGCCGCGAGCTCGGGATCCCTTGCGCGGCAGGCGTTCCCAACGCGAGCCGACGCATCCCCAACGGAGCGCTGATCGAGGTCGACGGCTCCACCGGTGCCGTCACGGTCCTCGAGCTGCCCGCCTGATCGACCTGCCGTTCCCCGTGCCGCGCCTCAGGGCAGCGGCACGGGGAACGGCGTCTCGGCGGCCCGCGTGTGCGCCTCCACCGACGCCACGTGCTCGAGCGCGTTGCCGAGCAGGCGGCGGAACATCGGATCGGCGAACGTGCCGGGGCCGTCGCCGGGCTGCAGGTAGACGAGCGGGCTGCGCCCCGCGACCGTGGTCCAGCCGACCAGGTTGCTCGCCGTGCCGCGGCCGGCGCAGGTGACTCCGGTGGAGACGCCGTTCGTGACCTCGTCGTAGGTGTCCTGGTAGAGCTCGCCGGAGAAGTCCGCGTCGGAGCGCAGCAGCGGGTGCACCCGGTCCTCGAGCACCGGCGCGAAGTAGAGCTCGTCGTCGACGACGAAGTCGCTCACCCCCGCGGTGACCGGGTGGTCGCGGTCGACGACCTGGACGGTGTGCGTGGCCATGCGGTAGCCCGACGACGGGAGCTCCTCGCCGCGCAGCGTCCCGGGGGCGTAGAGGAAGCGTCCGCCGATGGCCTCCGCCCAGCCGTCCCACGCCGGCCAGGACGAGAGGGCGTGGTGGAGCACGACGAGTCCCTGGCCCTGGTCGAGCAGCGAGACGAGGGCGCGGGCGGTGTCGTCGTCCGGCACCACCGGCTCCGGCGTCGTGCCGCGCTTGAGCCGCAGACCGGGGATGTCGTGGAGCAGGATCGCGTCCCAGACGCCCGCGTTCTCCGGCCGGAGCCACTGCTGGGCCACCGGGTGCGTCGCGTGCGCCCAGACCCAGCCGCGGTCCTCGCACACGCCGGCGACGGCGCCGAGGAACTCCTCGATCGCCACGCGATGCCCGCCCGTGACGACGAGGACGCGCTTTGCCCGAGGCTCCGGGTCCGGCTCGATCGGGTTGAGGAAGTGCAGGGTCGGCCGGATGCCGAGGTCGGTGAGCATCGCCCGGAACCGACCCATGGCCTCCGTGCCGCGGTGCGTCGCGGCCGCCGCGGGGCTGGCGTAGCGCTCGAACACGTGGAACGTCCCGGGGGCGTCGCGGTCCTCGTGCACGATGAACAGCAGCGTCCCCGGCTCGTCCTCGGCCGCGCGGCGCAGCTCCTCGAGCGCGGCCGCGACCCGGTCGCGCCCGCCTTCCGGACTGACGAGGATCGCGAGGACGCCCAGGGGCGCGGAGTGCGGCGTCGCGTCGGGCAACGGGTTCATGGGGTTCCTCCGGCGGTGAGTTACTTGACTACGCTAGGCGTAAGAACGGCGAGGACCTCGACCCCGGGGTCCGCAGGCCGAAAGGAGCGACCCGCATGTCCGAGACGGTGCCGGTCCACGTGCTGCCGATCGACGTCGTGTTCGACGTGGAGCCCGGCGAGGCGGTGTTCACCGCCGCGGCCCGGGCCGGCTACAGCTGGCCGACGACGTGCGGCGGGCTGGCCGACTGCGGGAACTGCATCTCGAACATCACCGCGGGGGTGGAGAACTGCCTGCCGCCCGGTGACCTCGAGCGCGAGACCATCGGCCGGGTGCGTCCGGGTCGGCACAGCCAGGACCCGAGCTTCCGGCTCGCCTGCCAGCTGCAGGTCGCCGGCCCGGTGTCGATCACCAAGCGCGGCGTCCGACCGCGGACCTGACCCGGGCACCACGCCCTAGATCACTCGGACGGGATCGCTGCCGTCCCAGTCGACCGCGAGGTCGCGCACCTTGTCGTAGAGCGACTGCAGGTGCTCGTTGGGGGAGTAGAGCTCCAGCAGGCAGCCGCTCGTGGAGCGGGCGTCGAGGAAGTGGGTGCGGATGCCGCTCGTGGAGACGACCTCCATCGCGAGCTCCATCCCGTCGGCCTGCAGCTGGTCGCTGGTCGCGTCGAGGTCCTCGACGAAGCAGGCGACGTGGTGGAGCTGGCCCATCGCGTCGTGCTCGACCATCTCGACCAGCGTGTCCGGGAAGCAGCTGTGCACCTCGATGAGCTCCACCATGACCGGACCCCACTGGCCGAACGCCGCGGAGTGGTCGTAGGCGGCCGGCTCGCCGCGGTGGGTGGTCGTCACCTCCATGTTGCGGCGCAGCAGGAAGGGACCCACGCCGAGGGTCGCGGCCCAGCTCCGGCAGGCCGCCTCGATGTCGTGGACGCGGTAGGCGAGCTGGACGAGCCGGGTGGGTGCGAGGGCCTGGAGGGCTGCGACGGGGGTCGCGGCGGGTGAGGTCATGGCGTGGTCGCCCTTCTGCGCGGAGGAGGCTTACTGTAGGCTGTCACTAGTTCCAACCGCCAGGGTCCGTGTGCCTCCGTGGCCCGACCCCCTCCCCGAACGAGGTGGGATCGCATGGCCCCCAGCACCACCGCAGCCGTCGTGCTGGCACGGCGCCCGGAGGGCCGCTTCGTCGCCGCGGACCTCGGCCTGGCCGAGATCCCGCTGCCCGCCCCCGTCGCGGGCCAGGCGCTCGTGCGCAACACGTTCATGAGCCTCGACCCGTCCACGCGCGGGCGGATGGATGCGACGGACAAGCAGTACACGACCAACTTCGAGGTGGGCGGTCCGCTCGACGGCTGGGCCGTCGGCGTCGTCGAGGAGTCGGCCAGCGAGCGCCTCCCCGTCGGGGCCGTCGTCCGCCACCGCCTCGGCTGGCGCGAGCTCGCCGTGGTCGACGACTCCACCACCTCGCTCGTCGACCTCACGCTCGCGCCGGCCACCGCGTGGCTCAGCTCCCTGGGCCAGACCGGGTTCACCGCCTGGGCCGGGCTCACCGAGGTCGGCCACGTCGCGCCGGACGACGTCGTCCTCGTGTCGGGTGCCGGTGGCGGCGTCGGCTCGATGGCCGGGCAGTTCGCCCGCCTCCTCGGTGCCTCCCGGGTCATCGGCACGGCCGGTGGCGCCGACAAGTGCGCCTGGCTCACCGGCGACATGGGCTACGACGTCGCGATCGACTACCGCTCCGGCGACATCGGCGACGCGCTCGGCGAGGCCGCGCCGGACGGCGTCGACCTGTTCTTCGACAACGTCGGAGGCGCCCAGCTCGCCACCGCGCTGCACCACATGAAGGTCAACGGGCGGATCTCGCTGTGCGGGATGATGTCGAACTTCAGCGGCACCGAGTCACCGTCGATGGCGCACCTCATCGAGCTCGTGCTGCGCCGCGTGACCCTCCGCGGCTTCATCGTGCGCGACCACGAGGCGGTGCGCCCCGAGTTCGAGCGCCGCGTCGCCGGGTGGCTCGCGGCCGGCGACCTCGTCGACCGGGCCACGGTGCTCGAGGGCCTCGCCAACGCGCCGTCCGGGCTCGAGGGCCTGCTCGGCGGGGCGAACTTCGGCAAGGGCCTCATCCACCTCAGCGACTGACCGCCCGTTCCCCACCCGGAGGAGACGCCGTGACCGACCCGCAGGTGACCGCCGACCCGACCCTGTTCGCCGGCCTGGATCCCGTCGTGCTCGCCGGCGGCCGGTGCCCCGAGTGCGGCACCGTCGTCTTCCCCGCGCAGGACGGCTGCCCGCGCTGCTCGCACCGCCCCCTCGACACCGCGGCCCTCCCGGCCACCGGGGTCGTCTGGTCGTGGACCGTCCAGCAGTTCCAGCCCAAGACCCCCTTCCGGCCGTCCCCGGACACGTGGTCGCCGCTGGCCATCGGCTACGTCGACCTCGGCGAGGTGATCGTGGAGGGGTGGCTCGTCCCGTCCGAGCGCGCGTGGGCGATCGGCGACTCCGTGCGCGTCACGACGGTCCCCGCGTGGACCGACGCCTCGGGAGTCGTCCACACCTACGCCTTCGCCTACGACGGCACGGACGGAGCGAGCGCATGAGCACCACGGACGACCACGTCTACATCGTCGGCGTCGGGATGACGAGGTTCGGGCGTCACGACGACACCGGCGACCTCGACCTCGCCGGCGACGCCGTCCGCCTCGCGCTCACCGACGCCGGCGTCGCCTGGTCCGACGTCGACCTCGCGGTCGGCGGCACGAACGGCGAGACCAAGCCCGACAACCTCCCCGCCTCGCTCGGGCTCACCGGCCTGCCGTTCGTGACCGTCCGCAACGGCTGCGCCACCGGCGGCGTGGCGATGCTGACCGCGGCCAACGCGATGCGGTCCGGGGGGACGGACCTCGCCGTCGCCCTCGGCTACGACAACCACGCGCGCGGTGCGTTCAACTCCTCCGCGGCCCGCTACGGCCTGCCCGACTGGTACGGCGAGACCGGGATGATGGTCACCACGCAGTACTTCGCGCTCAAGGCGCGTCGCTACCTGCACGACCACGGCATCTCGGAGACGTCGCTCGGACGCGTGTCGGCCAAGGCGTTCGCCAACGGCGCCGAGCACCCGCTCGCGTGGCGTCGCCAGCCGATCAGCGTCGAGGAGGTCCTCGCCGCCGACATGGTCAACCCGCCGCTCACCCGGTACATGTTCTGCGCCCCGGACGCGGGCGCCGTGGCGCTCGTGCTCGCTCGCGGCGCGCGGGCGTTCGACCTGTGCGAGAAGCCGGTGCGCATCGCCTCGGTGGCCCTGCGCGGTCGGCGGTTCGGCTCGTTCGAGGTCTTCTCGCCGTGGCTCACCCCTGGTGAGCACCTGAGCCCGTCGGTCGACGCCGCGGCGGCGGCGTTCGCCGGCGCCGGGCTGACTCCTTCCGACGTGCAGGTCGCGCAGCTGCAGGACACCGACAGCGGCGCCGAGATCATCCACATGGCCGAGACCGGCCTGTGCAAGCACGGGGAGCAGGAGCAGCTGCTCGCCAGCGGCGCCACCGAGGTCGGCGGGTCGCTGCCGGTCAACACCGACGGCGGGCTGCTGTCCAACGGCGAGCCGGTGGGAGCCTCGGGCCTCCGGCAGGTGCACGAGGTGGTCCGCCAGCTCCAGGGCCGCGCCCTCGGTCGCCAGGTCGCCGGGCGACCCGCGCGATCGGCTTCACCCACGTGTACGGCGCCCCCGGCATCAGCGCGTGCAGCGTGCTGGTCCGCGACTGAAGGGATCACTCGTGAGCGAGAACGACGCAGCGGCTCTGCAGCAGTGGCGCGCCGAGGTGCGCGCCTGGCTCGCCACCGATCCTGCCCCGACGCTCCGAGCAGGAGCGGGTGTGGGGGGAGGGCGACCCCGACCTCGCCGTGTTCCGCTCGCTCACCCACGACCAGGAGGTCGAGCTGCTCGACAAGGTGCGCGCGTATCGCCGCGCGCGCTTCGACGCCGGCTACGGGGCGCTGACCCTTCCGGTCGAGTTCGGCGGCGCCGGGCTCCCCAGCGTCTACTCGGTGGCCTACACCGAGGAGGAGCACGGTTTCGACGTCCCGATGTCCACCGAGATCGTCAGCGTCACGACCGGGCTCGTCGGTTCGGCCGTCGCGGTCTTCGGCACCCCCGAGCAGCGGGAGAAGTTCGCCCGCGCGTTCCAGCGCACGGACATGCTCTGCTGCCAGCTGTTCTCCGAGCCCGGTGCCGGCTCCGACCTCGCCGGCCTCACCACCCGGGCCGTGCGCGACGGCGACGAGTGGGTCGTCGACGGCCAGAAGATCTGGACGTCCAACGCCCAGTTCGCGGAGTACGGCTTCCTCCTCGCCCGCACCGACCCCGACGTCGTCAAGCAGGGCGGCATCACCGCCTTCCTCGTGCCGATGGACACCCCCGGGATCGAGATCCGGCCGATCCGGCAGATGAGCGGGCCGCAGACGTTCAACGAGGTGTTCTTCACCGGCGCCCGGATCCCGGACTCGCTGCGCGTCGGCGAGCCCGGCGAGGGCTGGAAGGTCGCCAACGCGACGCTGGGCTTCGAGCGCAGCTCGTCGGGCTCGGGGCACCGCCGCAAGGGCGGGAACTTCGACGACGTCCTCGCGCTGGCGCAGCACGTCGGCGCCACCACCGACCCGGTGATCCGCCAGCGCCTCGCCGACCTCGCGATCCGCACGACCCTGCACGCCGCCACCGTCGAGCGGGTCGCCCGCGCCACGGCCGCCGGCGAGCGTCCGGGCCCGGCGGCGTCGCTCGGGAAGCTGCTGTCCTCCGACAACCTCGTGCGGCTCGGCAACGTCGCGAGCGACATCCTCGGCGCGCGGGTCGCCGCCGACACGGGGGAGTGGGGCACGTTCGCGTGGACCGACCACGTGCTCGGCGCCCCGGGCTACCGCCTCGCCGGCGGCACCGACGAGATCCAGCGCAACATCATCGCCGAGCGCGTGCTGGGGCTGCCGGCCGAGCAGCGCGCCGACCGGATGCCGTTCTCCCAGCTGCCCAAGGCCTGATCGAGCCCGCGGCTCACCAGCCGCGCAGGGTGGCCAGCCGCTCGCGGTGGTAGGTGGAGTCGCCCCACAGGACGGCGTCGGCGCGGGCCCGGCGGAAGTACAGGTGGGCGTCGTGCTCCCAGGTGAAGCCGATGCCGCCGTGCAGCTGCACCATCTCGGCGGTGACGGCGAGGAACGCGTCCGAGCACCACGCCGAGGCGATCGCTGCCGCGTCCGCGAGGGCGGCGTCGTCGACGTCGTCCCACGTGGCCCGGGTGACCGCCGAGCGGGCCTGCTCGACGAGGGCGAGCGCGTCGGCGAGCCGGTGCTTCACGGCCTGGAAGCTGCCGATCTCCCGGTTGAACTGGCGCCGGATCTTGACGTAGTCGAGCGTCAGGTCGAAGGCCCGCTGCGCCCCGCCGAGCTGCTCGGCCGCCAGCGCCAGCAGGGCGACGTCGAGCCCGGCGCGCAGCGCCGCCTCGCCGGTGCCCCCGTGGGTGAGCCGACGAGCCGGAGCCGCGGCGAACGTGATGTCGGCCTGCGGCCGGCTGAAGTCGAGGACCCGCATGGCACGCCGGGTGACTCCGGCCGAGGTCGGGTCGACCAGCGCGACGTCGAGGCCGTCGTCGGTCTGCACGGACACGACCAGCAGGGTGGCGGACGCGCCGTCGGTGACGAACGGCGCGTGGCCCTCGATCACGAGGTCGTCACCGTCGGCGGACACGACCCGGGCGACGCCCTCGGTCGCGAAGCGTCCTGCGGCGTCGACGATCGCGGCGCTCGCGATGGCCCCGCCGGCGATGCCGGTCAGGGCGTCGGTGGCCCCGCTGCCGCAGCGCAGCAGGATCTGTCCGGCCAGGACGGTGCTCGACAGGAACGGGACGGCCGCGAGGGCGGCACCGAGCTCCTCGCTCACGGCGAGCACCTCCACGAGGCCGCCGACCCCGCCGACGTCCTCGGGGAGCCCGAGCCCGCCGAGGCCGATGTCGCCCGCGAGCGTCTGCCACGTGGCGACGTCGTGGTCGACGCCGTCGACCGGGTGCTCGAGCTCGCGCGCCAGAGTCGGGCCGCCGGCGGCCTCGACCACCTCGCGCACGGTCGAGCGCAGCTCGGCGAGCTCGTCGTCGGACAGCGCACGCAGGATCAGGGCGGGCGTCTCGACGGTCGGGTGCGACATGGGTGCTCCTCGGTCAGCCGGCGATCGTGCGACCGTCGGCCCAGTAGGGCTGACGCAGCGCGCGCTTGTCGAGCTTGTTCATGGCGTTGCGGGCCAGGGTCTCGACCATCTCGTAGCGCCGCGGGCACTTGTACGACGCGATCCGCTCGCGGCAGTAGGCCTCGAGCTCGGCGGCGGTGGGCGGGTCGGCCGGGTCCGCCGGGACGACGAGGGCGAGCAGCTGCTCGCCGAGGTCCGGGTGCGGAACCCCGATCACCGCGACCTCCGACACCCCCGGGTGCTCGACGAGCACGTTCTCGCTCTCGGCCGGGTAGAGGTTGACCCCGCCCGAGACGACCATGTCGGAGATGCGGTCGGTGATGAAGACGAAGCCCTCGTCGTCGATCCGCCCGACGTCGCCCAGGGTGAACGCGTCGGGCCGGACGTAGGCCTTCGCGGTCTTCTCCGGGTCGCCGTGGTAGACCACGCGGCGGTCCGGCGGTGCGACGAAGGCCAGGATCCCGGTCTGGCCCACCGGGACGTCGGCGCCGCTCTCGTCGACCACGATGACCTCGAACGGGGCGACCGCCCGACCGACCGAAGCCGGGTGGCGCAGCCACTCCTCGGACGTGATGCGCGTGACGGTGCCGCACTCGGTGCCGCCGTAGGACTCGAGCAGCACCGGACCGAACCAGTCGATCATCGTCCGCTTCACGTCGGCGGGGCAGGCGGAGCCGGTGTGCGCGACCTGCACGACGCTCGAGACGTCGTAGCGCCCGCGCACGTCGGCGGGGAGCGCCAGCAGCCGGACGAAGTGGGTGGGCACCATGACGGTGGTCTCGACCTGCCACTGCTCGATGAGCGCGAGGACGCGCTCGGCGTCGAAGTGCCCGAGGACCACCACCGGGCAGCCGGCCAGGAAGTTGCGGACGGCAGTCAGCGGGCCGTTGTGCTGGAGCGGCCCCACGACCAGGTGCGCCCCCCACGGGCCGTGGTAGCCGGACACGAGCCGGTCGAGGTACTCCGCCGCGGTGCCGCCGAGGGTGGCCCAGCGCACGTGGGTGCCGCGGGCGCGTCCGGTGGTGCCGGAGGTGTAGACGATCGGGGGGTTGGCGTCGCGCTCGGGGACGACGAGCTCGGGTGCGGCGGCGAGCCAGTCGTCCCACGACACCACCCCGGGCCGTCCCGCCGGGACCTCGGCACCGACGACGACGACGGTGGCGACACCCGCCAGCGGTGCCGCCTCGAGGACGTTGGCGAGGGCCAGCGGACCGGTGACGACGGCCACGATGCCGGAGTCCGCGGCCTGGTCCGCGATCTCCTGCGGAGACAGCCCCTTGGCCAGCGCGACGGTGCCGACCCCCGACACGAGGCCCGCGGCGTGGGCGAGCAGGGTCTCGGCGCGGTTCTCGCCCACGACGCCGATGCGCTGCTCCGGGCCGGCGGACAGGGCCAGCATCGCGGCCGCGGCACGTGCCACGGCGCGATCGGCCTCGGCCCGCGTCAGGACGACGTCGTCGCCGACGAGGGCGACGGCGGACGGGTCGTTCGGGGCAGCACGGAGTGCGCTCACCGAGAGATCACCTCTTCGGGGTGGGTGGGACCATCCTAGAGGCTGCTTACCAAAGGTCAAGCAAAGTAACTGATGATCACGATCGGCGTCCCCACAGGCGGGGAAACGGCCCTGTCCGGGCTCCCGGCGGATCCGGCGAAAGGCCGAGATCGCTGATATCGCAAGTGGTCACAACGATTCGCGAACGTCCCGCGAGCGCCCGTGGGCGGCCAGGTCACAACTGGGTAAAGCCGGAACTCACCGGTGAGTTGCTCTAGACAGATGGTGTTTCACGACTCTACGTTGACCACCAATCGCCCGCCGGGCGTGTTCACCCTCCACGCGAAATGAGACCGTGCATGAGGAAGTCACTGTCGATCGTCGGCGTTGTCGTCGCGTCGGCCCTGGCGCTGTCTGCATGCAGCAGCAGCAACAACAGCACCCCGAGCTCGTCCCCGTCGGACACGTCCTCGGCGTCGGCCTCGGAGACCGCAGCGTCGGGTGTCGACGCCGCCAAGGCGTACATCGCGCCCTACCTCGTGTCGCCCACGTCGATCGTCATCGACACGCCGCTGAGCAAGAAGGCGCCCACGGGCAAGCTCATCGTCGGCCTCAACTCCGGTACCGACAGCGCCAACGTGCTGGCGGCGTACTGGAAGCAGGCATGCGAGGACCTCGGCTGGACCTACAAGGACATCATCTCGGGCTTCACCCCCGAGGACCAGCAGAAGGCCATGGAGTCGGCGATCGAGCTGAACCCGGCCGGCATCGCGACCTCGGGCATCCCCGTCGCCACGATCTCGACGCAGCTCAAGGCCGCCGAGGCCAAGGGCATCTGGGTCAACACCAGCGCCTCGACCGACCAGCCGACCGGTGCGTTCTTCGACACCTCGATCGCCAGCCCCGCCGAGCTCGGCTCCTGGGGCAAGATGATCGCGGCCTACGTCGTCTCCACGACGCCGGAAGCCAACGTCGAGATGTTCTCGCTGCCGCCGTTCCCGATCCTGCTCGAGTTCGACGTCGCGTTCAAGGCCGCCCTCACCGAGTGGTGCCCCACGTGCGTGACCAACGACAACCCGCAGCAGGGCACCGACATCGGCACCAAGACCCCCGGTGCGGTCGTCTCGGCCCTGCAGGCGAACCCGAAGGCCAACTGGATCGTGTTCGACCTCGGTGACCTCTACACCGGCGTCGGTGCGGCCACCACGGCGGCCGGGCTCAACGAGCAGGCGAAGGTCGGTGGCCTCACGGGCACCAAGGCCAACATCCAGGGCGTCCGCGACGGCAAGGAGAGCGCCTGGACGGCGTACTCGCTGCCCATCGTGGGCTACCGCCAGATCGACTCGTTCGCGCGCAAGATCATCGGCGACCCGATCCTCGACGCCGTGCTGCCCACGCAGACGATCACGCAGGACAACGTCGCTGCCCTCGTCGTCGACAAGGACGGCAACTACGTCGGTGTCGCGGACTACCAGGACCAGTTCAAGAAGCTCTGGCTCGTCGGCTAGTCACCACCCGCACGTCACAGGAGGCCGTCCCCCTCGGGGGGCGGCCTCCTGCCGTTGCGCGTGCTGCCCGACGAGGGGATCAGGGGGTGGCGTTGTCGTAGTCGACGACGTAGCGCACCCGGTCCGCGCGCGCGTGGCGCCGCACGAAGAGCAGCGGCACACCGTCGATGTCCGTCGTGAGACCCTCGCGCACGAGGACGGGAGCCCCGGGGCGCACGCCGAGGACGTCGGCCACCTCGGCGGAGGCCGGCTCGGCCTGGAACGAGCGCCACTTCGAGGCCAGCTCGCCCACCTGGTCGAGCACCACGCCGTACAGGCCCTCGGTGTCGTCCCAGCTGCGGCGGATGTACTTCACCCGTGACTGGGTGACCCAGGTGGTGGAGTAGACCCAGTAGTCGCCGTCGACGTCGAGCGCGCTGCGCACCAGGCACAGCTCGCCGGTCTCGCGGAGCTCCGCCGGCACCCCGACCCCGCGGTCCGCCCGGACGATGTCGAGCAGCTCGTCCTTGTAGGTGCGACCCGCGGCGAGCAGCTGGCGGCGCAGGCTCGGGCCGAACCCGCCCCGCGTGAGCGGGATGGAGATCGGCAGCGGATGGCGGGTGGGGGCGACGTAGGTTCCCGAGCCCTTGCGGGCGACGACGACGCCCTCGCGGGCGAGCTCCTCGAGCGCGCGGCGCGCGGTGAGGCGGTGAACACCGAACTGCTCGGCCAGCGAGGACTCGCTGGGCAGGCGGTCGCCGGGGCCGTAGCTGCCGTCGGCGATGAGGTCGAGGACGCTGAGGCGGGTCTGCTCGTAGAGCGGGGCGGCGGTCGCGGTGTGGAGCGGCATGCCGCCACAGTAAGGGCGCGAGCAGCCAGTAGCCCGTTGGCACGGCGTGTCCGCCGAACCTGTTCAGACAGCCTGCGCGCTGATACAACTGACTTACTTGACTCTGCCACCAGCGCTGGTGTCCCGATCCAGCCCGGCCGCCCGGCGGCCGCGAGATGAACCCGCGTGGACCATCGACGCAGGAAGAGAAGGCGCACCATGACCACCGACGTCGCGACCCTCGAGGACCGCATCGCCCGGCTCGAGGCCCGGGCTGCCATCCAGCAGCTGCAGAACCGGTACGCGCTGCTCATCGACGACCACGAGTTCGAGGCCCTCGGCGCGCTGTTCACCGAGAACGCCGTCTTCGGCTCGCCCAACGGCACCACGACCGGACGAGCCGCCATCACCGCGATGTACACGTCGCGCGGGGACCTGTACCCGATCTCGCTGCACGTCGTGCACGGGATGGTGCTCGAGCTCGACGACGACACCCACGCGCACGCGCAGACGATCGCGTTCTCCGAGCAGGCCAGCGACACCCAGACCGTGGTCACCTCGTTCCGCTACCTCGACGAGTACGAGCGGGTCGACGGCGAGTGGTACTTCGCCTCGCGACACGTGCTCACCCTCTACGCGATGTCGCACGCCGAGCTCGCGGCCGGTGGGCTCACCCAGGAGCTGCGCAAGCGCTGGCCGCACCGGGAGCCGGCCGCGGCCGAGCTGCCCGTGTTCTTCATGTCCCCGGGGAACTGAAGGTGCAGCGGATCGTCACGCTGGGAAACCTCTACAACGTCCGCGACCTCGGGGGTTACCGCGCCGACGACGGGCGGACCGTGCGCTGGGGCCGGGTCTACCGGGCTGCGTCGCTGCACCAGCTCGACCCGGAGCACGAGGAGGAGTGGCAGCGCCTCGCGCTGACCACGGTCGTCGACCTGCGACGGACACGTGAGCGCGCCGCCGGGGGGTGGCCGGAGATGCTCGACAGCGCGATGGTGTGCGAGCTCCCCGTACTGCCGGACGACTGGACCCTGCCCAAGGAGGACTTCGAGACGCCGACGCTCCATCTGTCCGCGGCCTACGACGACATGGCCCGACTGGGCCGCGACGCTGTCCGCTCCACGTTCGAGCTGCTCGCGGACCCGGACCGCTACCCGCTGCTGTTCTTCTGCATCGCGGGCAAGGACCGGACCGGGATGGTCGCCGCCCTCCTGCTCTCCGCCCTCGGCGTCGACGAGGAGCAGGTGCTCGACGACTACGAGCTGTCCGGCGACCACGTCGTGGCGCTCGTGGAGCACCTGCGGTCCCACGACCGGCTGGGCAACAACCCGATGATCAACCAGCCCATCGAGGTGCTGCGCGCGCCGCGCGGGGCCATGAGCGACGCCCTCGGCCGCATGCGCGCCGAGCACGGCAGCGAGCTGGGCTATCTCGCGTGGTGCGGCGTCACGACGGAGGTGCTGGCGGCGGTGCGGGCGAACCTGCTCGAGTGAGCCCGGCACCGCTCCGCCAGGGTCTTGTGCCCGTGGATCCACGCGCTACAGTGGGAGTACTTACCGGACGCCGATACAAGTAACAGGCGCCCCGCGTGTCGAGCCGTCGCGATCCCAGGGAGATGCCGTGCACGAGTGGACCGAGCTCTACGTCGACGGCGCCTGGCGGGCGCCGGCCAGCAGCGACTCCCTGACCGTCTACGAGGCCGCGACCGGTGCGGCCATGGGCACGCGTGCCGGCTGCCGGCGAGGCCGAGGTCGACGCCGCCCTGCGCGCCGCCCGCGCCGCCCTGCCCGCGTGGTCGCGCACCCCCGTCGCCGAGCGTGCGGCGTACATCCGCGCGCTGGCCGACGGGCTCGTGGCGCGCGAGTCCGAGCTCGCCGAGATCATGGCCCGCGAGGTCGGCACCCCGCTGGCCACCTCGGTCCGCGTGCAGGTCGGGCTCGCCGTGTCCGTGTTCCGCTCCATGGCCGACCTGGTCGAGGAGCTGCCGGCCGAGGAGCGCGTCGGCACGTCGCTGCTCATCCGCCAGCCGGTCGGCGTCGTCGCCGGCATCACGCCGTGGAACTACCCGCTCTACCAGCTCGCCGCGAAGGTGGGTCCGGCCCTCGCGTCGGGCTCCACCACCGTGATCAAGCCGAGCACGGTGGCCCCGCTCGCGACCTTCGTGCTCGCGGAGATCGCGCACGAGATCGGCCTCCCGGCCGGCGTCTTCAACCTGCTCTCGGGCCGTGGCGCTGTCATCGGCGAGATGATGGCCGCGAGCCCGCTCATCGACATGGTGAGCATCACCGGCTCCACCGGTGCCGGCGCGCGGGTGGCCGAGGTCGCGGCGCCCAACATCACCAAGGTCGCCCTCGAGCTCGGCGGCAAGTCGGCCTTCCTGCTGGTGGAGGGCGCCGACCTCGACGTCGCGGTCGCCGCCGCGGTCCGCGGCTGCTTCGTGAACAACGGGCAGACCTGCTCGGCCACGACCCGGCTGCTCGTGCCCTCCTCGATCCTCGCCGAGGTCGAGCAGCGCGTCGAGGCGCTCGTGTCCGCCTTCACCGTGGGTGACCCGCTGGACCCCACCACCGACGTCGGCCCGGTGGCCTCCGCCGCGCAGCAGCGCAGCATCGAGGGCTACCTGCAGGCGGGCGCCAAGGAGGGCACGACCCTCGTAGGCGGTCCCGGCCCGGTGGCCGGACGTGACTCCGGCTACTTCGTCAACCCCTCGGTGTTCTCCCGGCTGTCGCCGAGCGACTCCGTGGTGCGCGAGGAGATCTTCGGCCCGGTGCTCGCGATGGTGCCCTACGACGGGATCGAGCAGGGGATCGAGTTCGCCAACGACTCGGACTACGGCCTCTCCGGCGCTGTCTGGGCGGAGAGCATCCCCGCCGCCGTCGAGGTCGCCAAGCAGCTGCGCACCGGGCAGGTCGCGGTGAACGGCGGACGGTTCAACGCGAAGGCGCCCTTCGGCGGCTACAAGAAGTCCGGTCTCGGTCGAGAGCTCGGCGAGCTGGGGCTGCACGAGTACTTCGAGGTCACGAGCATCCAGTTCCCCTCCCTCGACGAGCTGGACTCGTTCGAGCCGGCCCCGTGACGACGCCGGCGCTCGCCGACTCCACCCTCGTCGTCCTCGTCCGGCACGGTCTGCCGGACGTCGACGGCACGAAGGACCCGGGCCTCTCGCCGACCGGTCGCGCCCAGGCCGACGCCGTGGCGCGCCTCCTCGTCGAGGAGAAGCCGGTCGCCGTCTTCTCCAGCCACCTGCAGCGGGCGCTGGAGACGGCGGCGCCGCTCGCCGACCGGCTGGGTCTCGAGGTCGCCGTGGACCCCGACTTCCGCGAGTGGGAGGCCTACACCCCGCAGCCGCACTACCGCCCGCCCGAGGCGCTCGCGGGATCGCCGCGCCTCGAGGCCTACCTCGAGGGCCGGTTCGCCGACTTCCTCCCGCCGCACGACGTGGGGGCGCTGCAGTCCCGGATGCGTGACGCCGTGCGGCGGGCAGCGCGCGCCCACCCCGGCTCGACGATCGCGGTGGCCAGCCACGGGGGAGCGATCAACGCGCTGCTGGCCCTCGTCCTCGGCGCACCGCTCAGCTTCAACTTCGACCCGGCCTACACCGGGGTGTCGCGTGTGCGCGTGATGCCCGATGATCGGATCGTCCTCGTCTCCGTCAACGAGACCGGAGCACCTGCGCGGGCTGGACGTCGCGCAGGCTTGACGTGAGGGTAGCCTCACGTCAGAGTTATCTAGACAACTCCGCGGGCGCATCCGGCGCAGCCTTCCACGAGGAGAACACATGACGACGACGTCCGAGCAGCCGTCCGTACCCCTGGCCCCCGAGTACAAGCCCGGGATCGTCCTCGAGGGCCGTGCGCACGACACCGCCATGTCGCTCATGGAGCGGGTGATCGAGTTCCACAAGGCGGGCTCCACCGAGCAGGCCGAGTCCACCTGGGAGGAGCCGGTCGCGAACTACCGCGACGACGAGCTCTTCGAGGCCGAGCGCGAGCTGATCTTCAAGCAGATCCCGCTGCCGCTCGCACTCAGCGTCGAGATCAAGGAGCCCAACTCCTACAAGGCCATGGACGTGGCGGGCGTCCCGGTCATCCTCACCCGCGACGCCGATGGCCAGGCGCACGCCATGCTCAACATCTGCCGGCACCGTGGCGCCGAGCTGTGCGCTCCGGGGCTCGGCTCGGGGCGAGCCATCACCTGCAAGTACCACAACTGGTCCTACGGGATGGACGGCCAGCTCAAGGGCATCTACGGCGAGTCGACGTTCGGCGAGGTCGACCGCACCCGGCGCAGCCTGCACCAGCTGCCGTGCGAGGAGCGGCACGGGATCGTGTTCGTCTGCCTCACCCCGGGCAAGGAGCTCGACCTCGACGGCTGGCTCGGCGGGATGGGCGAGGTGCTCGAGGACCTCCGGCTCAACGACCTGCACCAGTTCTCGTCCCGGCAGATGCCCGGCCCGAACTGGAAGGTCGTCATCGAGGGCTTCCTCGAGGGCTACCACTTCGCGGCGCTGCACAAGGACACCGTGTTCAAGACGAACCTGGGCAACATCTCCGCGTTCGACTCGTTCGAGGCGCACGCCCGCATCGCCTTCGGCCTTCGGCCGCTGCCCACTGCGGTCGACACCCCGCGCGAGACGTGGAGCCCGATCCAGAACATCGGCCCCATCGTGTGGGTGTTCCCCGGCCTGTCCATCGCGGGCGGGTGGCGGGACCGGATGGCGATCGCGTTCCCGCTCCCGGGCAGGAACCGCGAGGAGTCGATGACCGAGCAGCGCATCTTCACCCGCAAGGTGCCGACCAACCCGCGCGAGATCGAGGAGGCGGAGATCGCCCGCGAGTTCTTCTACGACGTGACCTACGAGGAGGACTACCTCACCGGCTACGGCGTGCAGCGGGGCGTGACCAACCTGCCCGAGGAGGACACCCAGGTGTTCGGCCGCAACGAGATCGGCGTCCAGCACATCCACCGCTCGATCAACCGCATCATGGCCGAGAACGCGGATGGCGTGCACAAGCAGCCGCGCGTGGTCGGGTAAGGCTCGCCTTCCCTTACACCGCAAGGGGTGTCGCCGTTCGTCGGCGGCACCCTTTCGCGCGTTCGGCTTGACTGCGCCCACCACCCCTCGCATAGTTATCTATACAGGTTGGCCGTGGGGTCGACCGCTCGCCAGCGAGGAGCCCGGGCATGAACACTGCGACCTCCGAGGTTGCCGAAGACGCACCGCTCACCATCGACTACCGACCCGGCATCGACCTCGAGGGTCGGGCGGCGCAGAAGGCGATGGGGCTCATGGAGCGCCTGGTCGCGCTGCACCGGGCGAAGTCCACCGACCAGGCTCCCGACGTCTGGCTCGAGCCCATGGCGAACTACCGCGACGACGAGCTGTTCGAGGCCGAGCTGGCCCTGATCTTCACGCAGATCCCGATGCCGCTCGCGCTCAGCGTCGAGCTCGACCGCCCGAACGCCTACAAGGCGGTCGAGGCGGCCGGCGTCCCGGTGCTCATCACGCGCGACTCCGACGGCCAGGTGCACGCGATGCTCAACATCTGCCGGCACCGCGGCGCGGCTGTCTGCGACCCCGGGCGCGGCACGAGCCGGGCCCTCGTCTGCAAGTACCACGCGTGGTCCTACGCCATGGACGGCAGGCTGCAGGCGCTGTACGGCGACTCCACTTTCGGCGAGTTCGACAAGAACTCGCGGGGCCTCATCACGCTCGCCTGCGAGGAGCGTCACGGCATCGTCTTCGTCTGCCTCACGCCCGGTCGCACCATCGACCTCGACTCGTGGCTCGGCGACATGGGCGAGGTGCTCGAGGACCTGCGGCTCGGCGAGCTCGTGCCGTTCTCGTCGCGGATGATGCCCGGACCGGGCTGGAAGGTCGTGGCCGAGGGCTACCTCGAGGGCTACCACTTCGCCTCGCTGCACAAGGACACGGTCTTCAAGAAGAACCTCGGCAACATCTCCGCGTTCGACTCGTTCGGCCCGCACGCGCGCATCGCGTTCGGCCTCCGTCCGCTCGCGGACGCCGTCAACCAGCCCGAGGAGACGTGGGAGCCGGCGGACTGCGTCGGCCCGATCGTCTGGGTGTTCCCAGGGCTTTCCATCGCCGGCGGGTGGCGCGACCGCATGTCGGTGTCGCTGCCGATCGTGGGCACGTCGCGCACGGAGACGGTGACCGAGCAGCGGATCATGACCCGTCAGACGCCGAGCAGCGAGCGCGAGCTGCACGAGGTCGAGTTCATGCGCGACTGGTTCTACGACGTCGTCTACAACGAGGACTACCTCACCGGCTACAGCGTGCAGAAGGGCGTGAACGCGCTGCCCGAGGACGACACGCAGATCTTCGGTCGCAACGAGATCGGCGTGCAGCACCTGCACACGGCGATCAACGCGATCATGGCCGAGAACGCCGACGGCGTGCACCGCCAGCCGCGGGCCGCCCGATAGGGGAGCCCGTCGGTCCGAGCCGGTCCGGGCACCGAAACTCGGGGTGGGCTTACTGTTGACCGCGTGCAGTTTCTCCGGTGGGATGGGGCCGACGGCAGACGTCAGCGCACCGGTCCGAGCGACCGACGCGCTCCCCCTCCCGCGCCGCGGGTCACGGTCTCGATGTGAGGAGCACGGCAATGGGCAACAGCCTTGAGGGTCGGGTGGCCCTGGTCACCGGAGGAACCCGCGGCATCGGCCGGGGCATCGCGGAGGGGTTCCTCTCCGAGGGCGCCTCCGTGATGATGAGCAGCCGCTCGGAGGCCAAGGGGGCGCAGGCGCTCGCGGAGGTGGATGCGGGCGACCGCGCCGACTTCGTCTCGTGCGACGCCCGCGACCGCGAGTCGGTCAACGCCATGGTCGACGCGACCGTCGCCCGCTTCGGCAGGGTCGACATCCTGGTCAACAACGCCGGCGGGAGCGACGGCTTCGCGCCCGTCCACCTGATGACCGACGAGGCGTGGGACAACGCCCTGAGCCTGGGCATCAACACCGCGTTCTGGGCCACCCGCCGAGCCCTGGCCAGCATGGTCGAGCACGGCTGGGGGCGCATCATCAACATCAGCTCGGTCGAGGGCAAGCTCGGCAACAAGCATGGCCGTCAGCCACTACGTCACCGACAAGCACGGCATCAACGGCTTCACCAAGGCGGTCGCCGCCGAGTACGCCACGCAGGGCATCACGTCCAACGCGATCCTGCCCGGGCGCCATCGAGACGGACATGATGAAGGAGGCCGGCGCCCGGCGCTGCGGCGGCGGGCGGCATCACCTACGAGGAGTTCCTCGACGTGTTCGCCCAGGAGACGATGATCAAGCGATCTCAACACCGTCGAGGAGGTCGCCGCCATGGCGCTCCTGCTCGCTGGCCCGCCGGAGCCGGCATGACCGGCAGCCTGTTCAACGTCGACGGCGGCACGTCGCCCTACTAGGACCTGCTCGCGCCGGTGCGCCGCCGACCGATCAGGTCGTCGGCGGCACCCGCGCCGCATCCGCACCCCGGCACCACCGAGAGGACCCTCCGTGGTCGACAGCTGGATCGTCGACTGGACCCGCAACGAGCGGCTGCCGTACTACACGCGCGCCAACGCCGGCGAGGTGCTGCCCGAGCCGGCGAGCCCGCTCGGCTGGACCCTCGTGTTCGAGGAGGGGCTGCTGCCGGGCTGGTACCGCGGCTTCGTGGAGTTCGGCATCTACGCGCCCGGAGAGTTCGACCGATGGCGAAGACCCCGGTCGTCGGGATCTTCGGCGGCTACTTCTACCTGAACCTGTCGCACATGCGGCTGCTCGGGCTCCGGCTCGGGATGTCGGCCTCGAGGACTTCGACGCCGCGCTGCTCGGCTCGCACCCGGACACTCCGCCCTACGAGCCGCATCCGGACGACGTCAACGCGGAGCTGCTCCGCGCAAGGTCCGGCGCCGACGATCGGCGAGATCCTCGGATCGACGTCCTACCCGATGATCGACGAGGACCGACGTCGCACCTCGGCCCTGCGGGCGAACCGGCCCGACCTCGCGGTCGCTGACCGACGCCGAGCTCGTCGGCGCGCGCCCGCTCGTTCGCGGCCGGAGCTCGACAACGGGTTCGCCGTGCACGACTACTCCAGCCTCGCGTCGACCATCGGCCCGGCGATCCTCGGCGGGCATCGCGCGATCCGTCGGCAAGCCCGACCTCGCAGCTCGACCTGATCTCCGGCCTCGGCGACGTCGACTCCGCCTCGCCGTCCACGGGGCTGTGGGCGCTCTCCCGCGAGGTGCGAACGCGTCGCGCGGAGATCACCTGCGCTGTTCGACGTCGGGCCCGAGGCCGTGCTCGCGGCCATCGCGCGACCCCGAGGACGGCGAGGTCGCCGCCTTCGCGCGACTCGTTCGCACGCCTTCATGCGCGAGTCCGGCTCCCGCGGCCCCAACGAGTGGGACATCCACGCCCTGCTCGTGGGAGGCCGACCCCGCTGCAGCCGCTCGCGCTCGTCGAACGATCCGCCGGCTCGCCCGACGCGGACTCGCCGCGGCACGCACGAGCGCCTCGCGCGCGCGGCGCGCGGCGGCAGCCGACGCCTCCGGGCCGAGCCCTCGCGGGGGACGCCGAGGCAGCTCGCGCACCTTCGAGATCGCGCTGGCCTCCACCCTGCTCTCCGTCCCCGCGCGCGAGCGCACGAAGGCCACCTGCGTGTGCGTCGTCAACGAGGTGCGGCATCGCGGTGCGCGAGCTCGGCCGCCGCGGCGTCGAGGCCGGCCGCTTCGCGAAGCCGGAGGACGTCATGATGCTGCTGTCCGACGAGCTCGAGGCGTACGTCGCGAACCCGGCGTCCTTCGCGCCGCTCATCGCCTCCCGGCTCGTCCGACTACGCGGAGCTGTTCGAGATCGAGCCGCCGTTCATCATCGCCGCGGACCCGCCCCCGCTCTCGCAGTGGACGCGTCGCGAGCGCGAGTCCGCGCCCGCCCTGCTCGAGGGGGAGCATGCTGCACGGCCTCGGCGGATCGGCGGGCAGCCTACACCGGACGGGTCTGCGTCATCACCGACCTGTCGACATGGCCCGAGGCGCTCGAGCCCGGCGACGTCCTCGTCGCCCCCTTCACCGATGCTGCATGGACCCCGCTGTTCCTCATCGCCGGTGCGGTCGTCGTCGACATCGGTGCGATGAACAGCCACGCTGTCGTCGTCAGCCGAGAGCTCGGCATCCCCTGCGTGCTCTCGGTCACCGACGGCACCGAGCCGCTCCGGCTGGCGGCATGGAGGTCACCGTCGACGGCAACGCCGGGACGGTCACCGTCGTCGCCCACCGCGGTCGTCGCGGCCGGCTAGCGACGAGCTGATCGCCATGAGCCGCATCTATCGAGAGCACCGCGACCTCGCTCGTCTCGAGTCGCCGCCGTCGACCGTCGAGGCCGACCGGGGTCGTCATCCATCCGACCCTGGCCGACCCCGAGCGGGGCAGCGCTGCCGGAGTGGGAGCCCGGGGCCCACGTCGACCTCGTGCTCGGCCACGGCGACCTGAGCCGCCAGTACTCCCTGTGCAGGCGGCTTCCGACGCCGACCCTGGCGCATGGGTGTCCTGCGCGAGACCGTCAGCCGCGGCGGCTCGGCCTACGTCCACGACAACGTCCGCCCGGGCGACCGCATCGCACGTCGCGGTCCGCGCAACAACTTCCCGCTCGTCGAGGCTCCGTCCTACCTGTTCATCGCCGGCGGGATCGGCGTGACGCCGATGCTCGCGATGCTGCGCTCGGTCGCACGCCTAGGGCGTGCCACCTGGCGGTTCCTACTACGGCGGGCGCACGCGCGAGGGCATGGCGTTCGTCGACGAGGTGCTCGAGCACGGCGACGGCGTCGTGCTCTGGCCCGAGGACGACCCACGGCTTCCTGCCGCTGCGCGAGGAGATCGAGGCCGTCGGCCCGGACACCGCCGTCTACTGCTGCGGTCCCGAGCCGCTGATCGCGGCCGTCGAGAAGGCCTGCGCGCGACCTCGGCCGTCCCGGCCCCGCACGTCGAGCGGTTCGCGCCGAAGCCGCACGACGAGAACGAGTCCGGCCGACCGCGAGTTCACCGTGGTCGTCAGCAGCGGCGAGCGCTACGAGGTGCCCGTGGGCAAGACGATCATCCAGGCGTTCGAGGACGCCGGGATCTTCGTCGACTCCTCCTGCCAGGAGGGCGTCTGCGGCACCTGCGAGAAGCGCATCGTCTCCGGCACGGTCGACCACCGTGACTCGCTGCTCAGCGAGAAGGAGAAGGAGGAGAACGAGTACATGATGATCTGCGTCTCGCGCGCCACGAGCGACGAGCTGCACCTCGACATGTGACTCGAGCCGCCCGGGGGGCCGTCGTTTACTTCGGGCAGCCTTACCGATACTGTCTATACAACTTTACCGACGACGGTCTCCGTCGCGCCGCTCCCGGAGGTTGTCGTGGTCTTCGTTCCCCCCACCCGTGGTGACCTGCCGGCCCGTTTCGGCGAGGGCGTCAAGCTGGTCCCGGAGATCGGGCCGTCCACGCTCGACGCGGACGTCTACCGCGACCCGGCGCGCTACGAGCTCGAGCGCACCCGGTCCTCAACCGCAGCTGGCAGATCATCTGCCGGTCCGAGCAGATCCCGAACGCCGGTGACCACCACGTGTGGAGCGGGCCACGGCGAGAGCATCGTCATCACCCGCCGGCCCGACGGCGGTCTCGCCGGGTTCCACAACGTGTGCATGCACCGCGGCTCGCGCATCGTGGCCGAGAGCGGCTCGGGCGCCCGGCGCTTCAACTGCCGGTTCCACGACTGGGCCTACGACATCGAGGGCAACGTCGTCGGCGTCCCGGACCGCGAGGACTTCGACCCCAAGGCGCTCGACGGCCTGTGCGCGCCGTCGCTCGACCTCGACGAGTGGGGCGGCTGGGTGTGGGCGGTGCTCGCCGGTCCCGGCGTCGCCGGTCCGCTGCTCGACTGGATCGGGCCGGAGATCGCGGCCGACCTCGGTGCCTACCGCATGGAGGACATGAAGCTCGTCGAGAAGCTCACCTGGGAGGTCGACGTCAACTGGAAGGTCGTCGTCGACGCGTTCAACGAGTTCTACCACGCGGCCGCGCTGCACCACATCCCCGCGCAGGACGTGAAGGACGGGCGCAACGCGACCATGGACGTGTTCGGCCGCAACGGGATGATGGTGGTGCCGCTCAAGGGCGTGCTCGAGGAGCTCACGAAGAGCCTCGACCACCAGTCGCTCGCGATCTGCCACTACACGCTGTTCCCCACCTCGGTCTTCAACAACAACCCCGAGCACCTGCAGCTGTTCCGCTCCGTCCCGCTCTCGGTCGGCCGGACCCGGTTCGAGACGTGGGAGCTGCAGTACGACAGCGACGACGTCGAGTACCAGGAGCGCACCAAGCGGCACTGGGAGCACCTCAAGATCGTGGTGAGCGAGGACGTCGACGAGTGGACGAACATGGCCGCCGTCAAGAACTCGACGTACTACACCCAGAACATCTACAGCGACCACGAGTGCAAGATCACGCACTTCCACCGGGTCTGCGACGACATGCTCCAGGGTGGCAGCGGACTCGGTCTCGAGCCCTGATGCCGGCCACCGCGGCCGCAGCGCCGAAGACCCTCGCCGACGTCACGCTGTCCTTCCACACCCTCGGCGAGGCGGAGCCCCACGCGCGGGCGGCAGCTGCCTCCGCGGCCGGCTTCCGCAAGATCGCGCTGTCGGCGAGGCGCACCCGGACCTGGCTGGTGGACCACTCCCTCCCCGAGCTGCGTGAGCTGCTGGCCCGCACGGGGCTCGTCGTCTCGGAGCTCGAGGCGCTCACCCCGATGCGCGACGGGGGCGACGAGAACACCGACTTCGCCCTGACCCTGGCGCACGCGCTCGACGTCCCGCTGATCCAGGTGGTCGGGCCCTACGACGGATCGGTCGACGACGCCGTGGGCCGCCTGCGCGCGCTCGCGGACCGCGACGAGGCTCAGGGCATCACGCTGTCGCTGGAGTTCCTGCCGTTCACCAACATCAGCACCCTGGCGCTCGGCACGGACATCGTGCGCCGGGTCGAGCGCGACAACCTGGGACTGTGCCTCGACTCCTGGCACCTCTACCGCTCCGGCGGCTCGCCGGCGGACCTCGACGACATGTGGCCGCACCTGGTGTCCATCCAGATGAACGACGGACCGCTGGTCGCGGAGGAGCCGGACCTGTTCACGGACTGCACGCACAACCGGCGGCTTCCCGGGCAGGGGGAGTTCGACGTCGTCGGCATCCTGGCCGAGGCGCAGCGGCGCCAGCCCGGCTACGCCCTGTCCATCGAGGTCATCTCCGACGAGCTCAAGCCCCTGCCGCTCGCCGAGGTCGCGCGGCGCAACGCCGACGCGGTCACGACCACGCTGTCCGCGGTCCAGGAGGCCCTCCATGTCTGACCAGCCCGCCGTCGAGCAGTACTCCCTCGCCCGCATCGTCGATCGCGAGCAGATCAAGTCGGCCATGGCGCTCTACGCCCACAGCGCCGACCTCAACCAGCCCGACGCGCAGGTCGAGGTGTTCACCGACGACTGCCGGGTCACCTACCACCCGGACCACGTCATCGAGGGCAAGGCGGCCCTGCTGGAGAACCTGCGGGTCTCGCTCGCCCGCTTCGAGCGCACCAGCCACCACGTGAGCAACATCGGGATCCACTTCGACGGAGCCGACTCCGCGAGCGCCCAGAGCGCGGTGATCGCGTGGCACCGGCGGCTCGACGGCACCGAGTGGACGCTCTACGGCCGCTACGTCGACCGGTGGGTGCGCTCGGGCGGCACGTGGCTGATGTCCGAGCGCGAGCTGCGGGCGGCCGGTGCCGTGGGTCGCGACGACTCGGCGCTGCCACCTCTCGGTCGCGTGTCCTCCTGACGGCCGCGCGATGACGACCGCAGCGCAGGGAGCGGACGGTCCCGCCTTCCCCATCGATGCCGGCTCGGTGACGCCCGAGTGGCTCACCGACGTGCTCCGCAGCTCGGGGGCGATCGGCGCGGCGCACCGCGTGGGGCGGATCACCGTGACACCGCTCGGCGTCGGCGCCGGGTTCATGGGCACGGTCGCCCGCCTCACGCTCGCCTACGACGGCGAGCCCGGCCCGGTGACGTCGCTCGTGCTCAAGAGCGCGGCCGCGGACCCGGAGACGCGCGAGCTCGTGCGCGGCTATCGCAACTACGAGCGCGAGGTCGGCTTCTTCCGCGAGATCGCGCCGTCGCTCGGCGACGGGATCCCGCGGTGCTACGCGGCCGACATCGACGTCGTCACCAACCACTTCGTGCTGGTGCTCGAGGACCTGTCGGGGGGCTTCCGCGACGGCGACCAGGTCGCCGGGGCCGACGTCGAGGAGGCGCGGCACTGCCTCGACGTGCTCGTGGACCTGCACGCTCGCTACTGGCACGCTCGGTCGCGACCCGAGCTCGCCTGGGTCCCGCGGGTCGACGGCGAGTTCTTCGTCCCCACCATGATGGCGGCCTTCCGCGTCGGGTGGCCGGGGGTGCTCGACCGGTTCCCGGACCTGGTCCCCGAGCCCCTGCGGTCCCTCGGCGCCGACTTCGCCCGCCACGTCCCCGCGATGGCCCACGCCCTGGCGCTCTGCCCGCAGACGCTCGTCCACTCCGACTTCCGCCTCGACAACGTCATGCTCGCGCGCGAGGCCGGTCCTCGACCGATCAAGGTGCTCGACTGGCAGGGGATCCTGGTGTCCGCCGGCGTCCACGACGTCGCGTTCCTGCTCAGCCAGAACCTCGACGCGTCCGTGCGGGGCGAGCACGAGCGCTATCTCGTCGCGTACTACCACCACGGCCTGGTCGAGCGTGGCGTGCGCAACTACCCGCTCGAGGCGGTGTGGGCGGACTACCGGCTCGCGGTGCTGCTGGAGTGGGTGTACGCCGTCATCATCGGCGGCTCGCTGCCCATCACGACCGAGCGCAGCCGCGAGCTCTTCGCGGCGATGGTGAGCCGGTCCGGACGGGCGATCGTCGAGCTCGACGCGATGGCGCTGCTGCCCGCGCTGCCGGCCTGAGGGCCGGGCTCAGGCCTCGTCGATCCGGTAGCTGAGGTCGTCGGGACCGGGAGTGCCCACCACGAGGTGCGGGCGGCGCGGCATGTAGTCGTCGACGGTCGGGTCGGTCCGGGCCCAGTCCACGATCTCGGTCCGGTGGGTCATGCCCCAGCGGCCGTCGCGCCGCGCGTAGCGGTCGACGTAGCGGCCGCTGATCACCATGTCGGTGCGCACGCCGTCGCGGTCGAGCCGGTGGAACGCCGTGAAGTACACCTCGCCGCGCGCCGTGCCCGGGCTCCCGTCGGCGTCGTCGAACCAGAGGTTGACCTGGCCGATCAGGTGGTGGTTCACCTCGTGGCTGGACAGCGCGCCGAGGGCGTACGGGAGGAACTCGTCCGGGCTGCCGGCGAAGGCGCCGTAGTGCGTGGTCGCGTCGTCGTGGAAGACCGAGCGCAGCAGCGTGGCGTCGCGTCGGTCGAGCCCGCGCATGTAGGTGCGGGCGAGCTCCTCGAGCTCGTCGCGGTCGAGCAGCCGCTGGAGCCGGGCGGTGTCGGGCCGGACCGTCATGTGCTCGTCCTCCGGAAGGGGGCGGAACTTACTGGTAGTTGTCTATACTAAGTGGCCACAGACGCCCCCGGAGGTCGACGATGAAGGTCGCGCTCAGCCTGCCCCAGCTCGGCCCGCACGTCACCCGTGACGCGGTGCGCGGCTTCGTGGAGCGGGGGAGGAGCTCGGCTACGGCGGCTTCTTCGCCCAGCAGCACCTGTTCTATCCGCACGACCCCGTGTCGGGCTACTCCGCGCGACCGGGTGTGCCCGTCCCGGAGCCCTACCGCAGCGTGCTGCAGCCGCTGGAGCTCCTGGCGGCGGTCGCCGCGTGGACCGAGGCGGCCACGATCGGCACGAGCGTCCTGGTGGCGGGCTATCACCGCCCGGTCGACCTGGCGGCGCGCCTCGCGACGTTGGACGTGCTGTCCGGCGGACGGGTGGTCGCCGGGTTCAGCGTGGGCTGGTCCGACGAGGAGCACGCCCAGTACGACGTCGACCCGCGCACGCGCGGCAAGCGCGCGGACGAGCTCGTCGACGCGCTGCGGGCCTGCTGGGCGAGCGACCCGGTGGAGCACCACGGCGCCTTCTTCGACATCCCGGTCTCCGACGTACGCCCGAAGCCCCTTCAGCCGCACGGCCCCCGGCTCGCCTCGGGGATGCGGTCGGAGGCGGGCCTGCGCCGCACGGCGGAGAAGTTCGACATCTGGAACCCGGCGTCGGGCACGCTCGAGCAGCACCTCGAGACGTTCGCGCGGCTGGGGGAGATGCGACCGGAGGGCCTCGCCCCGCTCGGGCTGCACTGGAACCTGTTCACCCAGCCGCCGGTCGAGGTGGCCAACCTGCGCACGCTCTCGGTCGACGAGCTCGCCGAGCAGGTGGCGGCGGCCGCCGCGACGGGTGTGGTGGACCTCGTCGCCATCGACACCAACTTCGACGTCACGGTCGACTCCCCGGACGCGTGGCGCACCGTCCCCGACCGGCTGCTCCCGGTGCTGCAGGCGGCCGGCGGCGCGGCATGACCGCCACCACCGCGGCGCAGGTCGTCGACGAGCGCGACGTGCTGGACACCGTGCACCGGTTCGCGGCGGGCATGGACCTGCGCGACTGGGTGGCCTACCGGGCCGTGTTCGCCGACGAGGTCGTCGTCGACTACACCTCCTACCGCGGGGGAGAGGTCGTCACCGTGGCCGCCGACGCCTGGGTCGAGCGCGTGCGCCGCCGGTTCTCGACCATGCTGGCGACCCAGCACTCGCTCACGAACCACCGCATCGAGGTCGACGGTGACGACGCCCTGTGCCGCACCTACCTCGAGGCGATGCACGTCGCCCTCGTCGACGACGTGGAGGAGTGGTGCGTGATCGGCGGCGAGTACCGCGACCGGCTGCGCCGGACCCCGGACGGCTGGGAGATCGTGCTCAAGCGCCTCGACGTCCGCTGGATCACCGGCAACCGGGCCGTGCTGGACCTCCCGCAGGACTGACGAGCCGCTACGACGGCACGATCACGCACTCGAGGTGGCCGAAGCCGGTGTCGGTGGGGTCGTCGAGGTTCGTGCACCGGGCGAACTGCTCGGCCCATGCGTCGCGCCGGGGCCGGAACAGCCCGCTGGGGTCGCCGACCTCGACCGGGTGGCCGACATCCCAGGTCTCGCCCTCGCCGTGGTCGTCGCCGCGGTACACACCGCGGCCGAGATGGTCGTCGAACCCGTCGTGGTAGCCGCCGCCCTGCAGGTAGGCGGGGTGCCCGACCGGGTCGATCCGGTAGCGGTCGTGGCCGCCGTCCGGACGCAGGAACGACACGGTCGACGTGTCGAGCCGCGCGTGCCCGTCGAGGCGGGAGTAGCTGAACTCGGCGTCGTCGTAGTCCCACACGGGAGAGTCGTCGAGCGGCAGGACTCGGGCCTCGAACTGGCTGAAGGAGCCGTTCGCGCGCTGGTGCAGCTGCCAGAAGAGCACGCGATCGCGCATCTTGAGCATCGTCCACTGCCGGACGGCGAACGACCGGCGCGGGTCGTCGCCGAGGTCGGGCGCGATCGACGGCGCGCTCGGCCCCCCGGTGCGGCCGATCCCCCACGAGTGGTCGCGGACCCCCACCCAGCTGGGGCCACCGACCTCGATCACCTTGTCCCCCACGGTGATCCGGCCCTCGACCGCCAAGCACTGGTCGTAGTTGCTCCGCTGGTAGACATGCCGTCCGTTCGACCACCGGACGACCTCGTCCTCGAGGTAGGGCGGGTGGTGCGCCGTCCAGGTGAGCTCGTAGGAGACGCCGTAGCGGTTCGGCGCGCAGGACGTGCGCAGCACCTCGAGCGGCTCCACGATCTCCACGCGCGAACGGACCGACCGCGAGCGAGTCGATGGCGGGGCGCAGCCGGCGCGACCACCGCACGTTGTGCTGGACGCCGTCGACGACGAGGCAGACGTAGGCGTCCATGACGTCGGTGTTGGGGTAGAGCCGGAGGCCGCTGAAGAGGGTGACGCCGGACACGGAGTCGCCGAGCGTGAAGTAGTAGCCGTCGTTCCAGTGGGGGGAGTCGCTCGCGACCGAGTCGAACGTGCGGGAGGTCTGGTGGCGCGGCCACTCGTCGAGCCGGGTGAGCCTGCCGGGGGGGTTGCCCATGTCGTGCCGCCTCTCGACGCGCGGTTGGTGACCCGGTCCTGGTCGACGTTGACCTCGGCTCGGCTCCGTGTCACCATCATAGCAACTCTGAGACACTTCGTCTCAGAGAATCCCGACCCCGCGCGATCCCGCCGGCGGCCGGGAGCCGCACCAGCAGTCAGGTGGTCGCATGCGCTCTCTCGTCCTCGGTGGCAGCACCTTCGTCGGTCGACGCCTCGTGGCGCAGCTCGTCGACCTCGGCCACGACGTCGCCGTCCTCAACCGGGGTCGCACGGCGAGCGAGCTGCCGGACTCGGTCCGGCGCATCGTCGGTGACCGCACCGACGCCGACTCGATGCGTCAGGCGCTCGAGGGCACCGAGTGGGACGCCGTGCACGACGTGTCCGGCTTCGTCATGGTCGGCGGCGGCTCGCACTTCGCGGAGCTGCTCGACCTGCTGGACGGGCGCACCGGCGCCTACGTCTTCGTCTCCTCCGTGATGGCGTACGCGCCGTCGCACCTCATGCCGTGGACGGAGGACCTCCCGGTCCGCGACGAGCCGGCGACGACCTACGGCGGGTTCAAGGCGTACGCCGAGGGGCTGGTCCGCGACCGCTTCGCGCGCACCGGGTTCCCGGGCTCGGTCGCGCGCCCCGCCGCCATCTACGGACCGGACAACAACATCCACGACATGGAGACCGCGATGTTCCTGCGGCTGCGTCGCGGCCTGCCGGTGCTCGTGCCGCACGAGGGGCTCGTGACGACGTCCTACGGCCACGTCGACGACCTGTGCGCCCAGCTCATCGCGATGGCGGCCACGCCCGCGGCCGCCGGCGAGGTCGTCAACGCCACGGGCGAGGCGATGACGTCGTTGGGCTACGTCGAGGCGCTCGCCGACATCGTGGGCGTGGAGCCGGACGTCCACGTGGTCCCGTCGCACCTCGTCCCGGATCTCGAGGGCACCCTGCACGGGCACCTGTTCAAGACCCGCCACCACGGCATCCTGTCCACGGAGAAGGCGCGCATCACGTTGGGGCTGCCGGCCGAGCGCGGGTTCGTCGCGGGTCACCGCGACACCTACGACTGGTTCTGCGCGTCGCCGCTGGTCGACGCCCCCGACACGCTCGCCGACCCGGTGTGGGGCGCCGGCTACGACTTCCCGGCCGAGGCACGCGCGCTCGAGATCCTGCGGGGCGTGCGATGAAGCCGCACGTCGACGACCAGGTGCTGTGGGCGGCGCTCGGCTCGGCGCTGCGCGAGTCCGTCGTCCCGTCGCTGCCCGCGGGGCGTGCCCGCGACCTGGTCGCGCAGTGGGAGGGCGTCGCCGCCTACGCCGCCGTGCGGCCGGTCGACGCCACCCCGGCGCGCGTCCGCGTGCTGCGCGACCTGTTCGCGGGGTGCGGCATCGCGCACCTCGAGGACGCGGCCGACGTCGACGTCACCGACCCGGACGCGCAGGACGCGCTGCTGGAGCTCGCCGGCCAGCTCCTCGGGGACCACGTGCGCGCCGCCGCCGGGCTGACGGTCGCGCGACCCGTGCCGGACCCGCTCGCGCGCGAGGTGCTCGCCCTCGCGGTCACCTGGTTCGACGACGACGTCGCGGCCGCGGCGCCCCTGCTCGCGGTGTTCACCGGGCACGGGACCGATCCGGACGAGGAGCCGCCGCACCTTGCCCCGGCGCAGGTGTCGAAGCTCGAGGACTGGCTCTCGACCCAGGTGTCCGAGCACGTCACGGTCGAGCAGGCCACGGTCATCTCGGGCGGGTTCTCCCGGCTGATGGTCGACGTGCGGTGGTCGGGCGGCGAGCGTGCCGAGAGCTGCATCGTGCGCATCGAGCAGGGCGGGATGTTCGCCACGGAGGGCCGGCGCGAGGTCGCGATCATGCGCGCCCTCCGGTCGTGCGGATACCCCGTGCCTGCCGTCCTGTGGGAGGAGCCGGACCCGGCCGTGCTCGGCGAGCCCTTCTTCGTCATGGAGCGCGTGGCCGGCGCGGCACGGCTCGACGACGCGGGCCTCGACGACGTGCTGCGCTCGGTCCGCGACCTGCACGCCCTCGACGCCGCGGTGGTCGAGTCCGTCGCGGCCGTCGACGGTCTCGGCGCGGGCGCGACACCGGAGCAGGCGATCGCGGCGCAGCTCGAGCACTGGCGCGGGGTCTACCGTGCGTCGTCGCCGCACCCCGTGCCGCTGCTCGAGCGCGGCTTCGCCTGGCTCGAGACCCACCTGCGTCCCACCGGCCCCACCGTCGTGGTGCACGGGGACCCCGGCCCGGGCAACGCCCTGCACGACGGGACGGGCATCGCCGCGGTCATCGACTGGGAGTTCACGCACGCCGGCGACGCGGCCGAGGACTGGTCCTACCTCGCGCTCATCCGCGGGCGCCGGATCATGTCGCCGGAGGAGTGGAAGGACCGCCTCGAGCGCACGGTCGGCCTGCGCTACGACGAGAGCACCTGGCTGTCCTGGGAGGTCTACAACGGGGTGAAGGGGTCGTGCGTGAACCTCACCGCCCTCGACGTGTTCGGCGCCTCGTCGAGCCCGACGCCGGACCACCTCGCGATCGGCGTCGCCGTGCACCTGCGGTTCCTCGGCCGCGTCGTCGACCTCACGGGTGCGCGGCTGCCGGCATGACCGCCCACGAGTCCGAGGACCCTCGGGTCACCCGGAACCGGGCTGCCGTGCACGCAGCGGCCCTGCAGCTGCTGAGCTCGGACGGTGTCGTGGGCCTGACCGTCGACCGGCTCGCCGACGTGTCCGGGGTCTCGCGCAGCACGATCTACCGCCACTGGCCGGACATGCCGGGGCTCATCGTGGCGGCGTTCGACGAGGTGGTGCACGAGCGTGCGGACGACGTACCCCTCACCGGTGACACGGCCGCGGACCTGCTCGCCTACCTGCGGGACTACGCACGGAGGCTGAACGACCCGACGTACACCTCGGTGATCATCGCCATCATCGAGTGGTCCTGGCGCGACGGCGAGTTCGCCGACGAGCATGCTCGGACCTTCGCCGACAACCGGTCCCGGGCCGCAGCCGTGCTGCGTGCCGGGGTGTCGTCGGGGCAGCTGCGCCGCAACCTCGACATCGGCCAGGGAGTGGAGGACGTCGTGGCGCCGTTCCTCTACCGGCGACTCGTGCTGCGCCGGACCATCGGGGAGCGCGACATCACGCACCTGCACGCCCGGCTGCTCGCCGAGCTCGGTCGATGACCCGCGGCGCGCTCAGGCGCCGCGGAACGTGAGCCGGAGCACCCGGCTGGCGAAGAGCCACCCCGTGCCCGTGCGGCGCAGGACGTCGGCGTAACTGAAGTAGATGAGCGGTTTGGTCACGCCGTTCTCGAGGCGTGTGGCCAGGGTCCAGCTGACCGCCTCCACCGTGTCGGCGTCGACCTGGACGAGCAGCGGCGGGCCCGGCAGGTGCACCATCGGCTTCGCCGGGTCGAAGTGCGCCTGCACGACGTCGACGATCGCCAGGGGCCCCACAGCGGCGGAGTAGCCGAGCTCGGTGCCGTCCCACGAGGCGTCGTCGGTGAACAGCCCGGCCAGCTCGGCGCGCAGCCCCAGGTCGGTGTAGAGCGCGTAGGCCTGGAGCAGGTTGCCGATGGCCACGGCGTCGTCCGCGGACGGCGGGTTCCGCCAGGCGCCGGCGATGCGCATCGCTTGCTCGACCGGGGTACCGGTGTCGCTCATGCAGATCCCTCCGCCCGCAACGACCGCTCGCGGGAGCCCTTGTCGTGGTAGTCCGCCTCGCGCACGACCGTGAGACCGTCGAACACCATGTAGGACAAGCCTTCTGCCGACCACTGGCGTCCGACGGCATCAGGTCCGAGGCTGTCGTCGGTCTGCGTGCCGGTCATCACCCAGAGCAGGGCGAGACCGTCCGGGCGGGCCCAGAAGTCGCCGGTCGGGGCCAGGACGAGATCGGGGTAGCGGTCGAGCCCGTGCTGGAAGTAGGTGCGGATGGCCGGCCAGCCGCGGTGCTCGCCGCCGATGATGTCGAACAGGACCGCGTCCTCGGCGAGGAACTCGCGCGGGGCGTCGGCGTCGCCGCTCGACCACGCGGCGAACAGGGCCCGGGCGACGCCGATGCGCGCCTCGGTGAGGTCGGGGTCGATCTCGAGCGACATTCGGGACCCTCAATCGCCGGTGTGTCAGGGGGTCTGTCCCGTCCGCCCCGGGGGCGCTACGGTGGGGCGGTACTAACAGTAGGCCAATCCAAGTAACTAGTCACCTGTTCCGGACGCGGCACCCTCACGGGAAGCGCGGCGCGGACGTCGAGAAGGGGAACCCCGGTGGACCTGGGTCTGTCTGGAAAGCGCGCCATTGTCACCGGAGCGAGCCGCGGGATCGGCCGCGCCACCGCCGAGAAGCTGGTCGAGGAAGGCGTCACCCACATCGCGATCTGCGCCCGCGGGGCCGACGGCGTCGCTGAGGTCGCCGCCGCCCTCACGGCGGCGGGCGCCACGGTGTTCGCCCGGCCCGTCGACGTGTCCGAGCCGGGCGCCGTCACGGCGTTCGTCAACGACGCCGCCGAGGCCTTCGGTGGCCTCGACCTGCTCGTGTCGAACGTGTCCGCGGGCTCACAGAAGGGTCCGGAGCAGTGGGAGAAGAGCTTCCTCGCGGACCTGATGCCGCTCGTCGACGCCATCGACGCCGCGACGCCGCACATGGAGGCGGCCGGGGGCGGCGCCATCGTGTCGCTGTCGTCGACCTTCGGCTTCGACAACATCTGGCCGAGCTCGCCCAACTCCTACGGCGCGTTCAAGGCGGCCGTCGTGCGGCACGCGTCCTCGGCCGCGCACGCGCTGGCGCCCAAGGGGATCCGGGTCAACACGGTCTCCCCGGGCCCGATCGAGTTCGAGGGCGGCGACTGGGGCAACATGAAGATCAACCGTCGCGAGATCTACGACAAGGTCCAGGGCGCGATCCCGCTGGGTCGCCACGGCCAGCTCGACGAGGTCGCGTCGGCGATCGTGTTCCTGCTCAGCCCGCGGTCCGGCTTCTGCGTCGGCACGAACGTGGTGTGCGACGGCGGCATGACCGTGCGCGTCCAGTTCTGAGCTCCAGCCCGAGCTGATGGACGTCGGGGCGCGGGTCGATGTCGTGCTGGTCGCCGGAGGGCGCTGGCACGACATCGACTTCGCGCGCCTGCGGGTGCTCGACGAGCTCGACCGGCACGACGTCGCGCGGACCGCGGTGCGCGACGACTTCTCCGACCTCGCCGCCATCCTCGAGGCCGACGTCCTGGTCAGCTACACCTGCGACGTGCGCCCGACCGCGCTGCAGAGCCGCACGCTGCGCGAGTGGCTCGAGCGCGGTGGACGCTGGCTCGCGCTGCACGCCACGTGCTCCGCGGTCGACCCGCCGACCGCCGACGGACCTCCGCAGTTCAGCACCCCGCGGGTGATCGACGAGATGGTGTCGCTGCTCGGCGGCCAGTTCCTGGCGCACCCGAAGATCGAGGCGTACCAGGTCGAGGTCACTGAGCCGGCGCACCCCCTGGTGGCCGGCCTCGGCTCCTTCGAGACCACCGACGAGCTCTACGTGTGCGAGATGCACCCGCCCGTCGACGTCCTGCTGCACACCACCTTCGACGGCGAGTGCCCCGGCTTCGTCGAGGGTGCCGCCCCCGCGGACGCACGCCAGCCGGTGCTCTGGCAGAAGAGCACGGGGGCGGGCACCTGCACCGTCCTCACCCTGGGTCACTGCCGCGGGCGGTGGGACGTCGCCGACCTCGGGGTCCCGGACCTGGGGCAGCTCGACCGGATCGCGTGGGAGTCGCCCGGCTACCGCGAGGTCCTCTCCCGCACGGTCGCGTGGGCGGTCCACGGCCCCGCGTGGACGGACTGCCCCGATCGCCATTCCCGCTGAGCCCCAGGCCGTCACGGCCGTCGAAGGACGAGGACCACATGAGCACACGCCCCACCGCCGTCGTCACCGGTGCCGGCCGCGGCCTCGGTCGCGCCATCGCCCTGCGGCTCGCCGCAGACGGGTACGACCTGCTCGTCCTCGACCGCAGCGAGGAAGGGCTCGCCGAGGTGGCCGAGGAGGTGGGCGGCCGCTTCCTCGTCGTGGACGTGACCGACGAGGCGGGGGTCCTGGCGCTCGCCGACGAGGCACCCGGTGCCACGGTGCTCGTGAACAACGCCGCGATCACCCCGTTCGGCTCGATGCTCGACATCAGCGCGGCCGACGCGCTCCACGTCTTCGACGTCAACGTCGTCGGTCCGCTCACCGCCGCCCGAGCGTTGGCGCCGGTCATCGAGCGCAACGGCGGCGGCGCGATCGTCAACCTGTCCTCGATCACGGCGCGCTCCTACCCCTCGGGCACGAGCACCTACAGCCTGTCCAAGGCCGCGGTCGAGCACCTGACGCGCGGTCTCGCCGTCGACCTCGGCCCGCGCGGGATCCGGGTCAACGCCGTCGCGCCCGGCACCGTGCCCACGGAGGGGTCCGGCGAGCACTACGGCGACCCCGACGAGCTGCGCCGTCGCAGTGCGGTCCTCCCGCTCCAGCGCCTCGGCTCACCCGCGGACATCGCCGCGGCGGTGTCGTTCCTCGCCTCCGACGAGGCCCGCTGGATCACCGGCCAGGTGCTGGCGGTCGACGGCGGTTTCCTCGCCTCGCACGGCTCCTTCTACCGGCTCGCCCGCAAGGGCGTCTGACATGACCACGACCGAACCGCTCCTCGACGTCGACGACGCCGCGTTCCTCGACCACCCGGCCGAGTGCCTCGCCGCGATCCGCCGCGAGGCGGCGGTGTGCCCGACCACCCGGGGGTGGCTCCTCGTGGCGTCCGACGAGCTCGTCCGCAAGGTCCTGACGGACCCGGGCACCTTCTCCTCGCGCGTCCACAAGCACTCGCCGCCGCCGGCCGACATCGCCGACGAGGTCGTCGCGATCCGCTCGCAGGGCTGGCCCTACACCTCGGCCCTGGGCACCAGCGACGCACCTGCGCACACCAAGCACCGCGCCCTCGTGAACAAGTCCTTCACCCCGCGAGCCCTGGCGGGGATGGAGCCGGCGGTGCGAGCCGCCGCCGAGGAGCTGGCAGCGGCGCTCCCGGGTGGTGAGGAGGTGGACCTGCTGGCCCGGTTCGCCGAACCTCTTCCGGTGTGGGCGATCTCGTCGATCCTCGGGCTCCCGCACAGCCGTCGTGAGGACGTCCGGCGGTGGTCCACGGCGGCGGTGTCGAGCATCGGCGCGGTTCCGTCGCCGGAGCAGTTCCTGGAGTTCGAGCGCGACCTGCTCGACTTCCAGAAGTCGATGGCGGCCACGATCGAGGCGAGCCAGGACGGCGCGACCACCGGGCTGATCGCCGAGCTCGCCACCAACCTGCGAGCCGAGGGAGACGAGTCCGAGGGCATGGAGATGTCCCTGCTGCTCACCCTGCTGCGCGAGCTCGTCGTCGCCGGCAACGAGACCACCGGAAAGTTCATCTCCGAGGCGCTGCGGCTCTTCGGCTCCGACCCGGAGAACTGGCGCCGCGTGCGCGAGGACCCGACCTACGCCGAGGTCCTCGTCGAGGAGGCGCTGCGCCTGGCGACGCCGACCCAGGCCGTCATGCGGGTCGCGACGAAGGACACCGAGCTGGGCGGCACGCCGGTCCCCGCCGGGACGCAGCTCATGGTGTCGCTGGCGAGCGCCAACCGCGACGAGCGCAGCTACGCGAGCTCGGACTCGTTCGACGCCGGCCGTGCCAACGTGCGGCAGCACCTCGGGTTCGGTCAGGGCCCGCACATGTGCGTCGGCGCCGGGCTCGCGCGGATGGAGTCGCGGATCGCGATCCAGGTGCTGGCCCAGCACGTCGAGCGCATCGACATGTCCGACCGCCCGCAGGCGATCCTGCGCAGCTACGTGCTACGCGGTCCGCTCGAGATGTGGGGCACCGTCACGCGGCTCCCCGGAACGGATGCCTCATGACCCGTCCCTTCCGCTTCGCGGTCCAGGCCTACCGCGCCGGATCCGCCGCCGAGTGGCGCGGGATCGCGCAGCGGGTGGAGGCGCTCGGCTACTCCACGCTGCACGTCGCCGACCACTACATCGGCGCCGGCCCGGCCCTCGACGCCACCGGTCACCGGGTGCAGACCCTCGCCTGCATCCCGGCGATGACCTATGCCGCGGCGTCGACGACGACCCTGCGCATCGGGTCCCGCATGCTCAACGTGGGCTACCACGTCCCTGCGGTGCTGGCCAAGGAGGTGGCCTCGATCGACGTCCTGTCCGAGGGTCGCCTCGAGCTCGGCCTCGGCGCCGGGTGGCTCGCCGCGGAGTACGAGGCCATGGGCATCCCGTTCGGCACCCCGGGGGAGCGCATCACGCTGCTCGAGGAGTGCGTGGAGGTCATCCGGCAGGCGTGCGCCGGGCAGCTCATGGACTTCTCCGGGACGTACGTCAGCACCCGCGACTACACCGGCGTCCCGGCGTCGGTCCAGACCCCGCACCCGCCGATCATGATCGGCGGCGGTGCCCCGCGGATCCTGAGGTACGCGGGTCGGGTCGCCGACATCGTGAGCGTCAACTTCAACAACCGCTCGGGCCAGGTGGGCGGCGACAGCATCGCGCACCTCGACGGCGGACGAGACGGCCCAGAAGATCGGCTGGATCGCCGAGGGCGCGGCCGGTCGCGACCAGGCACCCGAGCTCGAGATCGCGACGTACTTCATGTCCGTCACCGGGCGCTCGGAGGTCACCGCCGACGGCGTGGCGGCGCGCACCGGGCTCTCGCTGTCCGAGCTCGCGGCGTTCCCGCACGCGCTCATCGGTGACGTTCCGCAGATGGTCGAGGAGCTGCAGCGCCGCCGCGAGGTCTACGGGTTCTCGTACGTCACGGTGGGCGACGCGAACATGGAGGCGTTCGCGCCCGTGGTCGACGCGCTCGCCGGGAGGTGACGCGCGCATGACCATCGACAACCGGGTCGTCTCCCTCGCGCACCTCTGCATGATGGAGGTGCCGCCGGTCGAGCTGGTGCGCGCGGCGTCGTCGGCGGGCTACGACGCCGTCGGCATCCGGCTCGTGCCCACAGCGGATGGCGTCGACCACGGCGTGCTCGGCAACCCGGCGCGGCTCGCCGAGCTCCGCGCGACCCTCGACGACACCGGGCTCGAGCTGCTCGACATCGAGGTCGTGCGCGTCAAGGCCGACGGCCCGGGCGAGGTCCGACCGCTGCTGGAGGCGGGCGCGTATCTCGGTGCGCGCCATGTGATCTGCACGGTCGAGGACCCTGACCCGGTGCGCCGGGTGGAGCGGTTCGCCGACTTCTCCGCCCTCGCCGACGAGCACGGCCTACGGGCGAACCTCGAGTACATGGTGTTCTCCGCCGTGCCGACCTTCCTCGACGCGCTGGCGCTCGTCGAGCAGTCAGGTGCCTCGGCGTCGATCCTGGTCGACCCGCTGCACCACGAGCGCGGCGGCGGCACTCCGTCGCAGGTGTCCGGCGTGCCGCGCACCCTGCTGCCCTACATCCAGCTGTGCGACGCGACTCCCGCCGGCGCGGTCGCCGACCCGCTCGAGGCGCGCGCGGAGGCGGTGCTCGGGCGCCTGCTCCCGGGCGACGGCGACCTGCCGCTGCGAGCGCTCCTCGCCGAGCTCGACCCGGGCACGACCATCAGCGTCGAGGCCCCGCTCGCCGGCCAGCGCCGTCCGGACGACGCAGCCGCGTGGGCCGCCCGCGCGCTCGATGCCACCCGCCGGGTGCTCACCAGGTGAGGGTCAGGCCGAGACTCCCGTGACGCACCCACGCTCGCGCGTGGAGCGTGATGGGCGTCTGGGGATCGGGCGCGAGGCGCGGGAGCAGGTCGCTCCGGAGCCGCTCGCGCCCGGCGTCGTCGAGCGACGCGCAGTACGCCGATGCCGGTCCCTGACCGCCGAGGAACGGCAGCCAGTAGTCGTCGACGTCGCGGAACGCCATGGTGATCCCGGCGCTTCCGTCCCGCAGCGAGTGGAGCCCGGCGTCGTCGAACAGCTGCCGCAGCCCGCCCGGGCGGCAGACCGCGAACCGTTCGCCCTCGTCGAGGTCCCGCGAGGCCGGGTCCGTGGCTGCGGCGGCGTCCCAGAAGTGCCGCAGCATCTCCATCCCGGCGGCGTAGTCCCAGACGTACGCCGTGACGCGGCCGCCGGGCACGAGCGTGCGCCGGACCTCGCGCAGCGCGACGTCCGGCTCCGGGACGAAGTTGAGGACCAGCCCCGATGCCGCGTGGTCGACCGACGCATCGGCGACGGGGAGCGACGTGGCGTCGCCGACCTCGACGCGCACGCGACGATCGGGGAGCCGGCGGCGCGCCGCCTCGACGTACGCCGCCGACGGGTCGACGCCGGTGATCGCCGACGGTGCCGTGCGCGTGAGGATCGCCTCGCTGAGGGCCCCGGTGCCGCACCCGACGTCGAGCCAGCGCTCGCCGGGTGACGGGGCGAGCCACGTCAGGACCTCGTCGGCCAGCAGCCGGCTCCAGCGGCCCATGAAGGGCTCGTAGGTGTCGGCCGACGTCCACGCCTCCCGCGTCACCCGCCCAGCATGCCCCGTGGGCGATGGCGACGGCACGCCGCGTGTTCCCGCGGCCGAGCACCGGCAGGGGGCCCGGTCCGCCCAAGATCACGAGTTGCGGAGCGGATCGTGCAGTTGAACTGCGTTGATCACCCTTAGAGGGTGATCACGGGAGTTGGGTGGGGGTGAAGTCTCCGGCGTGGGCTCGGAGGGTGGTGAGGACGTCGACGAGCGTGGCGGTCTGGGGCGCGGTGAGCCCGGGCGCGGCGAAGACGTCGGCGTTGAGCGCGGCGGTGGCCTTCTCCGCCACGAGGTGGCCCTCGTCCGTGATCGAGGCGAGGACCGTGCGCCGGTCCTGCGGGTGCGGGTCACGGCGCACGAATCCCTGCGTCTCGAGGCGGTCGACGGCGCTCGTGACGCTGGTCGGGTGCACCTGCAGGCGCGCGCCGATGCGCGTCATCGGCAGGGCGCCGGTGCGGCTGAACGAGAGCAGCATGAGCACCTCGTAGCGCGCGAAGGTGAGGTCGAGCGGCCGGAGCACGGAGTCGATGCGCTGCATGAAGATCTGGTGCGCGCGCATCACGGACGTGACGGCGGCCATGCCCTCGCTGGCCTCCGCCCACCCGTGCTCGACCCACTGGCGCCGGGCCTCGGCGATGGGGTCGAGCGGGGACGTGGCTCGACGGTCGGTCATGGTCAGACGTTGCGGCGGTACTGGCCGCCGACCTCGAAGAACGCGGCGGTGATCTCGCCGAGGCTGCAGCACCGGACGGCGTCCATGAGCACCTCGAAGACGTTGCCGCCCGAGACAGCCGTCTCCCGAAGGCGCGCGAGCTGGCACGTCGCGCTCGCCGGCGTGCGTCGCCTGGAAGTCGCGGAGACGCTCGCAGCTGCGACTGCTTCTCGTCCTCGGTCGCCCGGGCGAGCTCGAGCTCCTGCTGGCGGCTGGAGACCGGCCGGGTTGAGGAAGGTGTTGACGCCGATGATCGGCAGCGAGCCGTCGTGCTTCTTGTGCTCGTAGAGCATCGACTCGTCCTGGATCCGGCCGCGCTGGTAGCCGGTCTCCATCGCACCGAGCACGCCACCGCGCTCGGAGATGCGCTCGAACTCGACGAGCACCGCCTCCTCGACGAGGTCGGTCAGCTCGTCGACGATGTAGGAGCCCTGGAGCGGGTTCTCGTTCTTCGACAGGCCCCACTCCTGGTCGATGATCATCTGGATCGCGAGCGCGCGGCGCACCGACTCGGGCGACGGGGTCGTGACGGCCTCGTCGAAGGCGTTGGTGTGCAAGGAGTTCGCGTTGTCGTTGATCGCGCACAGCGCCTGCAGGGTCGTGCGGATGTCGTTGAAGTCCATCTCCTGCGCGTGCAGCGAGCGGCCGGAGGTCTGCACGTGGTACTTGAGCTTCTGGCTGCGCTCGTTCGGCGCCGTAGCGGTCGCGCATCGCGACCGCCCAGATGCGTCGCGCCACCCGGCCGATCACGGTGTACTCGGCGTCGATCCCGTTGGAGAAGAAGAACGAGAAGTTCGGCGCGAAGTCGTCGACCTTCAGCCCGCGCGCGAGGTAGGCCTCGACGTAGGTGAACCCGTTCGCGAGGGTGAACGCGAGCTGGCTGATGGGGTTCGCCCCCGCCTCGGCGATGTGGTAGCCCGAGATCGAGACGGAGTAGAAGTTCCGCACCTGGTTGTCGGATGAAGTACTCCTGCACGTCGCCCATGCAGCGCAGGGCGAACTCGGTGGAGAAGATGCAGGTGTTCTGGCCCTGGTCCTCCTTGAGGATGTCGGCCTGCACCGTGCCGCGCACGTTGCTCAGCACGATCGCCCGGACGTCGGCGGCCTCGTCGTCGGTGAGCTCGCGGCCCTCGCGCTCGCGGGCGGCGTCGAGCTGCTGGTCGATCGCGGTGTTGAGGAACATCGCGAGGATGGTCGGGGCGGGGCCGTTGATCGTCATGGAGACCGACGTGCTGGGGGAGACGAGGTCGAACCCGGAGTAGAGCACCTTCATGTCGTCGAGCGTGGCGATCGAGACGCCCGACGTGCCGACCTTGCCGTAGATGTCGGGCTGCTCGTCGGGGTCGCGGCCGTAGAGGGTGACCGAGTCGAACGCGGTCGAGAGCCGGGTGGCCGGCTGCCCCTCGCTGAGGAGCCGGAAGCGGCGGTTGGTGCGGAACGGGTCGCCCTCGCCGGCGAACATGCGGGCCGGCGGCTCGCCCTCGCGCTTGAACGGGAAGACGCCTGCGGTGAAGGGGAACCGCCCGGGGAGGTTCTCGCGGTGGAGGTAGCGGACGAGGGCGCCCTCGTCGGCGAGGGCGGGCACGGCCACCCGCGGGATGCTCGTGCCGGACAGCGTGGTCCGGCGCAGCGACGTGTGCAGCTCCTTGTCGCGCACGACGACGGTGAGGTCCTCGCCGGAGTAGTCGCGCGCGATCCGCGGCCACTCGGTGACCTCGGCGTCGACCGCCGGCGAGATCGCCGCCTGCGCGACCTCGATCAGGTCGTCGATCGCGCTCACGTCGGCGAGCCGCTCGTCGAGGAGCTGCCGCGCGGTGCGCAGGTGCTGGCGGCGGCGTACGGCCTCGGCCTGCTCCTCCGTGGCGGCGTGGTGGCCGCGCACGGCGTCGGCGACGTCGGCGAGGTAGCGCACGCGGGAGGACGGGACGACGGTCGAGAGACCGGTGGAGACCTTGGTGTCGACCGCGCGCAGCTGGCCGCCGTCGACCCGGAGGCCCTTCTCGGCGAGCAGGCCGCGCAGGTGGAGGTAGAGCGCGCTGACGCCGTCGTCGTCGAAGCGCGCCGCGGAGGTCCCGAAGACCGGCATGTCCTCCCAGGGCACCCCGAAGGCACCGCGGTTGCGGACGATCTGGCGCGAGACGTCGCGGCGGGCGTCCTCGGCACCGCGTCGCTCGTACTTGTTGATCGCGACGACGTCGGCGAAGTCGAGCATGTCGATCTTCTCGAGCTGCGACGCCGCACCGAACTCCGGCGTCATGACGTAGAGCGAGGCGTCGACGAACGGGATGATCCCGGCGTCGCCCTGACCGATGCCGGGGGTCTCGACGATGACGAGGTCGAAGCCCGCGGCCTTGCACGCCGCGATGGTGTCCGCCAGGTGCTCGGGCACCTCCGAGGCGCCGCGCGTGGCCATCGAGCGGAAGAAGACCTGGCCGGGGAGGATCGAGTTCATCCGGATCCGGTCGCCGAGCAACGCCCCACCGCCGCGACGCCGGGTGGGGTCCACCGCGATCACCGCGACGCGGACCTTGCCCTCCTGGTCGAGGCGCAGCCGGCGGAGCAGCTCGTCGGTGAGCGAGGACTTGCCCGAGCCACCCGTGCCGGTGATGCCGAGGACGGGGGCGGTGCTGCGTGCCGCAGCGGCGAGGATCTCCGTGCGCAGGGTCTCCGACGCGCGACCGGCCTCGAGGACGGTGATCGCGCGCGCGAGCGCCCGCTCGTTGCCGCCCAGGACGTCGGTGAGCGCCGGCTCCTCGGCGGCGAGGTCGACGTCGCACTCGTCCACGATCGAGCTGATCATGCCGACGAGGCCGAGCCGCTGGCCGTCCTCGGGGGAGAAGATCCGCACGCCGCGCCGGGCCAGCAGGGCGATCTCCTCCGCGACGATGACGCCCCCGCCACCGCCGTAGATGCGCACGTGGCCGGCGCCCTCGGCCTCGAGCAGGTCGGCGAGGTAGGTGAAGTACTCGACATGCCCGCCCTGGTAGGACGAGATCGCGATGCCCTGCACGTCCTCCTGGACCGCGGCGCGCACCACCTGCTCCACGCTGCGGTCGTGGCCGAGGTGCACGACCTCGGAGCCCTCGGCCTGCAGGATCCGCCGCATGATGTTGATCGAGGCGTCGTGCCCGTCGAACAGGCTCGCCGCCGTGACGAAGCGCACCGGGAACTGGTGGGTCGGGGGGATCTGCTCAGCCATCGCGAGTCGCTCCTGAGGCGCCGGTGGGTCCGTGCGGGGATGTACTAGGGCATCCGATACTTGGATGTCCTAGTAAGTTAGCAGGCGGCGCTCCGGAAGGGAACGGACCGGCTCACGAGCGGGTGCCCCCGTCGGCCGCGAGCACCTGACCCGTGACGTAGGACGCGGCTGGGGAGGCGAGGAACGTGATCACCGAGGCGATCTCGTCGGCCGTCGCCGCTCTCCCGAGGGTGATCGCGGAGACGAGCCGTTCGTGCCGCTCGGCGCTGATCCGGCCGGCCACGAGCTCGGTGCCCGCCGTGTAGCCGGGTGCGACGACGTTGACCGTGATGCCGCGCGGCCCGAGCGCGCGCGCCTGCGTGCGCATCCACGCCTCGAGCGCCGCCTTGGCGCCGCCGTAGGACGGCGTGGAGTTGCCGCGGGCCGCGGCGACCGAGCCCACCACCACGACGCGGCCGCCGGGAGAGGCGAGCAGTGGGTCGAGCGCCGCCAGGAGCAGGACCGCGGTCATCGTGTTGCCCTGGAACGTCGCGAGCCAGGAGTCGGCGAGCGAGACGAGGTCCGCACCGGCATCGGGTGCCGGACTCCCGGCGTTGGCGACGACGACGTCGACCTGGCCCAGGAGCTCCGCGGCGACGTCGCGGACGTGGCCGGCCGAGGTCGGGTCGCTCAGGTCGGCGACGACGGTGTGCACGGTCGCTCCTGGCCGGTCCGCGAGCAGCTGCGCCCTCGTCGCCTCCAGCCGGTCGGCACGCCGACCGACCAGCAGCACCTCCACGCCGGAATCGACCAGCTGGGCGGCCACCGCGGCACCGATGCCCGTGCCACCGCCGGACACCACCGCCGTGCGTCGGGGCGTGCTGGTCACGGGCTCGGTCACGGCGGCCTCCGGTCAGCGGTCGGTGTACTTCGGCGGACGCTTCTCCAGGAACGCGGCGAGCGCCTCGGCCATGTCGGAGTTCTGGATCGCCAGGGTCTGGTTCCGGCTCTCCAGCTCCAGCGCCGCCTCGATCGAGGGTGCGTCGATGTTGGTCTGGATGACCTGCTTGGTGAGCCGGATGCCGAGCGGGGTGTTGGCCGCGATCGACCGCGCGGTCTGCAGCGCCGTCTCCATGAGGTCCTCGGGCGGCACCACGCTCGTCACCAGGCCGATGGACTGCGCCTCCTCGGGAAGCACGAACCGACCCGTCATGAGGATCTCCGTCGCGACACCGAGACCGACGATGCGGGGGAGCAGGTAGGACGAGCCGACGTCGCCGCCGGTCAGGCCGATCCGGATGAAGGCCGCGTTGAACTTGGCCGCGGTGGAGGCGATGCGGATGTCGGCGGCCAGGGCCAGGGAGAACCCGGCGCCCGCCGCGGCCCCGTTGACGGCCGCGATGATCGGCGTGGTGCAGCGCCGCATGTCCGCGGCGACGGCGCCGAGCACCTGCTGCAGCGCGACGTACTCGTTGGCGCTGTACGACGGGAGGGTCGCCGCGTCCTCGAGGTCGAGCCCGGCGCAGAAGCCCTTGCCGGCACCCGTGAGGATCACCGCGCGGACCGAGCGGTCGACCGCCACCTCGCGGAACAGCGTCGACAGCGCCGGGAACTGGGTGAGCCGGAGCGCGTTGTACTTGTCCGGACGGTCGAGGGTGACGACGAGGACGCCGTCCTCCGGCGTGGTCAGCGAGATGTTCTCGTACTCAGCCACGGGGGCCGCCTCTCCGGATCGGGCGACGAGCTCAGGACGTGTACTCGTAGAAGCCGCGGCCGCTCTTGCGACCGAGCCAGCCGGCCTCGACGTGACGGCGCAGCAGCGCGGGCGGCGCGAACGAGGCGTCGAGCTGCTCGCTGTAGAGGCTCTCGGCGACGAGCAGCATCGTGTCGAGGCCGATGAGGTCGCAGAGCCGGAGCGGACCCATGGGCATCCCGCAGCCGCCGACGAGACCCTCGTCGATGTCGTCGCGGCTCGCGACGCCGTTGTCGAGCGAGCGGATCGCCGAGAGCAGGTAGGGGACGAGGATCGCGTTGACCACGAAGCCGGCGCGGTCCTTGGCCCGGATCACCTGCTTGCCGAGCACCTCCCGGGTGAACGAGTCCGCCTGGTCGGCGGCCCACTCCTCGGTGAGCAGCGACGGCACCACCTCGACCAGCGGCATCTGCTGCGGCGGGTTGAAGAAGTGCAGCCCGAGCACCCGGCCGGGGTGCGCGGTGTCGGCGGCCAGCTTGGCCACCGGGATGGACGAGGTGTTGGTCGCGATCACCGCACGCGGGTCGAGGACCTTGTCGAGCTGGTGGAACAGCGCGATCTTGTCCTCGAGGTTCTCCCGGATCGCCTCGATCACGATCGGGCACGGCGCGAGCTCGGCGACGTCGGTGGTGAAGGTGAGCCGACCCATGATCACCGCGACGTCGGCGTCGAGCTTGCCGGCGGCCACGGCGCGGGTCAGCGACTTCTCGATGGCGGCACGCGCCCGATCGAGGGCCGCGGTCTCGGTGTCGACCACGATGACCGACCATCCGCCGCGCGCGCCCACCTCCGCGATGCCCATGCCCATGGTTCCGCTGCCGATGACGCCCAAGCTCTGGTTGCTCACGGTGGTTACTGTAGAGAGATACAAGTAAGTTGGGCAAGGAAGGGCCCCCTGCGGCGGCCGTCGTACGCACGGAACCCGCGTGCGCGGACCGTTCCGGAGCCGGTCGGACCGCCCCGGTGTTGGTCGCGCCGGGTACAAACTCGATACTGCGAGGGTCGGGCCGCTCGCCTGCGAGCGGCCGAACCTCGACGCCGGCCCGGCCCGGGAGGCGTCCATGTTGGGAGGACCCATGACCACGTCCGTCGTCCTCGACGGTGCCCGCACGCCGATCGGCAAGCTGCTCGGCGCGTTCGCGACCGTCGACGCCGTCACCCTCGGCGCCGCCGCCGTGCGTGCCGCCATCACGCGATCGGGCATCGCGCCCGAGGACGTCGACGCCGTGATCCTCGGGCAGGTCATCCAGGCCGGCGCCGGGCCGAACCCCGCCCGCCAGGCAGCGGCGGCAGCGGGCATCCCGATGAACGTCCCCGCGGTGACGATCAACAAGCTCTGCCTCTCCGGCCTCGTCGCCGTCGCCTCGGCCGACCAGGCGATCCGCTCGGGACAGCACCAGGTGGTCGTCGTCGGCGGCATGGAGTCGATGACCGGCGCCCCGCACCTGCTCCGGGGCTCGCGCCTCGGCTGGAAGTACGGCGACGTCAAGGCCCAGGACGCGCTGGACCGTGATGCGCTCATCTGCGCCTTCGACGCGATCTCGATGGGCGCCGGAACCGAGCGCTACCAGAAGCCGTTCGGCCTCACCCGCGACGAGCAGGACGCCTGGTCGGCCCGGTCGCACCAGCGCGCCGCCGAGGCGCAGAAGTCCGGCGTCTTCGCCGAGGAGATCGTCCCGGTGTCGGTCCGGGCGCGCGGCGGCGACATCGAGGTCACCGAGGACGAGGGCGTCCGCGCCGCGACCACCACCGAGTCGCTGGCCGGCCTGCGACCCGCGTTCGACAAGGAGGGCACGATCACGGCGGGCAACGCCTCGCAGCTCTCCGACGGCGCGTGCGCGCTCGTCGTGGCCAGCAAGGAGTGGGCCGAGGCGCGCGGTCTGACCTGGATCGCGGAGATCGGCGCCCACGGCGAGGTCGCCGGTCCGGACGCCTCGCTCGTGGCGCAGCCGGCCAACGCGATCGAGGACGCGCTGCGTCGCGACGGCACGCTCACCGTCGCCGACCTCGACCTCGTCGAGATCAACGAGGCGTTCGCCAGCGTGTCGCTCATCTCGACCCGCCAGCTCGGCGTCGACCCCGAGATCGTCAACGTCCACGGTGGGGCGATCGCCCTCGGCCACCCGGTCGGGATGAGCGGGGCGAGGCTCGTGCTCACCGCCGCCTACGAGCTGCGCCGTCGTGGCGGCGGCCAGGCCGCCGTCGCGCTCTGCGGCGGTGGCGGCCAGGGCGAGGCCCTGCTGTTCTCCGTGCCGTCGGCGTAGCGGCCGGTCTACGTCGCCGAGACGGTGTCCAGCGCCGCGATCTCGTCGTCGGTGAGCGTGAGGGTCGTCATCGGCAGGAGGCCGGCGAGCTGCTCGAGCGAGCGAGCGCTCGCCATGGCGGCGACCACCGCCGGGCGGGTCAGGAGCCAGGCGAGCGCCACCGCCGGCATCGGCACCCCGTGCCCGTCGGCGACCTGCTCGAGCACCCCGAGGACCGCCTCGCCCCGCTCGTTGACGTACTGCCCGGCACCCTTGGCCCGCACGCTGTCGATGTCCGGGCCACCCATGCGGTACTTGCCGCTCAGGTAGCCGCGCGCGAGCCCGTAGTAGGGGAACGTCCCGAGCCCGCGTTCCACCGCGAGCGGCGCGATGTCGCGCTCGTAGCCCGCTCGCTCGACCAGGCTGTAGTTGTGCTGCACGGCGACGTACGACGCCCAGCCGTGGGCCGCCGAGATGTCGAGCGACGCCGCGAGGCGCTCCGCCGAGTGGTTGCTGATCGCGAGGTGGCGCACCTTGCCCTCGCGCACGAGGGCGTCGAACGTCTCGAGGGTGGGCTCGAGCTCGTCGTCCTTGTCGAAGTGCGCGTAGTACAGGTCGACGTGGTCGGTCTGCAGCCGGGTGAGCGAGCGCTCCAGCGCGCCGCGGATCGTCGCGGGGCGCAGGTTGTCGTAGCCGGGGGCGCCGCCGACCTTGGTGGCGAGCACGACCCTGTCACGGGTCCCGCGCGAGGCGAGCCACGAGCCGATGATGGTCTCCGACTCGCCGCCCTCGGTGCCGAGCCACGCGCTGTAGACGTCGGCCGTGTCGATCATCGTGCCGCCCGCGTCGAGGTAGGCGTCGAGCACGGCGTACGACGACGCCTCGTCGGCGCTCCAGCCGAAGACGTTGCCGCCGAGGGCGAGCGGGGAGATGGCGAGGTCGGTCCCGGGGATCAGTCGCATGCGCCGACTCTAGGACAAGGCTGTCTAGCCCGATCAGCGGCGTCGAGCATCGCCCGGGTGCGCCGTTCGGCGCATCCACCACGTGAGCGGACCGTCGGGCACCTCCACCTCGGCCGCCACCGCGAACCCGCGCCTCTCGTAGAACGCCCGGTTGTCCGGGGTCGACGTCTCGAGCCAGCAGTCGAGTCCGTCGCGATCGGCGAGGGCGAGCGCGGGCGCCATCACGGCGGCGGCCAGCCCCTGGCGCTGACGCGAGGTCCGGGTGGCGAGCACGCCGAGGTACCAGTGGGCGCCGGTCGGGTGTCCCGTGGCCAGCGCCTCCTCGTACGCCCGTAGCAGCGCCCAGACCGGTTCGCCCACGGCCTCGCGGTAGGCCGTCCAGAGAGCGCTGTGGTGGTCGTGCGACGAGTCGTCGTCGGTGTGGTGGTCCCACAACGACACCGCGGCGACGTCGTCGGTCACCCACACGCCCCCGGCGTCGACCCGGCTGTCGAACAGCGCGCCCGCGAACAATGGCGACACGTGGTCGTAGTCCCCCGCGGTCATGAACGCCCATGCCGGGTCGTGCCGGAAGGCATCGACCACCGCCGCGATCACGGCGTCGCGATCGTGAGGAGAGGCTCGGCGCACGCTCGTCATGGCACGCACGCTAGCTCCCCTCGCCTGGTTGAGCGGAGGGTCGGTCAGGGCAGGGCGAACCGCTCCCGGCGGAAGGGCACGGCGTCGACGTCGACGACGTCGCCGAACTCCCGCGCCGCGAGGTGGCCGGCGAACACGGCCTGCGCGATCAGGTTCGGCGCGTCGGCGTCGCCGATGAGGCGCAGCGAGTCGAGGTGGCCGGCCTCCAGCGCGGGGAGCAGCGCGTCGTGGAGTGCGATCTCGGGCGAGCGGTCCGCGGCGAGCACGACCACGTCGCGGGGGATCGTGAGCTCGGCGCGGTCGAGGACGGCGGACACGACGACGTGGTCGTCCTCGATGCGGGACATCGTCGTCCGCGTGTGGATCACGACGCCGAGCGACCGCAGCCGAGACTCGATGCGCTCCTGCTCGAGGGTGAACTGGGTCCAGTACGACACGATCGGCGCTGCGGTCACGAGCGTCACGTGGTTGCCGCGCTGAGCCAGCAGCTCGGCGAGCAGCCCGCCCATCACGTAGTGGTCGTCGTCGTAGACGACGACCCGGCCCGGCGGCACCCGCCACCGGTTCGCGACGAGGTCGTCGAGCACGTCGTCCGGGGTCAGCACGTGGTCGAGGGCGTGACCTTCGACGGCCACGCCGAGCGACCGACCGCGCCCGTCGCGGCGCCAGGTCGCGCCGGTGGCCACGATGACGTGGCGCGTGCCGGAAGCCAGGACGTCCTCGACCGTGGCCGTGGACCCGGGGTACAGCTCGACGTCGGGCAGTCGGCCGATCTGTCCGAGCCGCCAGTCGGCCACGCGCCGCCACGCGGCGAGCCCGGGCAGCATCGCCTCCCGGTCGACGCGTCCGCCGAGGCGACGGCGGGACTCGAGCAGGCTCACGCGGATCCCGCGCTGGCCCAGGCCGCGGGCCGCTTCGAGCCCGGCCGGCCCGCCGCCGATGACCATGACCTCGGCGTCCGCCCGGCGCACGGGGATGTGCTCCGGGTGCCACGAACGACGCCACTCCTCGCCCATCGTGGGGTTCTGCGTGCACCTGATGGGGAGCGACTTCGGGTCGGTCGCCACGCAGATGTTGCAGCCGATGCACTCGCGGATCTCGTCGACCCGGCCGGCCCGGATCTTCGCCGGCAGGAACGGGTCCGCGATGGACGGCCGTGCGGCGCCGACGAGATCGAGCACGCCGCGGCGGACGGCCGAGACCATGGCGTCGGGCGAGGTGTAGCGACCCACACCCACCACCGGCTTGGTGGTCACGGACTTCACGAACGAGATGTACTGCTCCTGGTGCCCCTCCGGCTCGAAGCGCGACGTCGCGGAGTCGTTGCCCCAGTCCGAGATGTTGACGTCCCAGAGGTCGGGCAGCTCGGCGAGCATCGCGACGATCTCGCGGCCCTCGCCGTCGTGCGTGATGCCCGCGGGCCCGATCAGCTCGTCGACGGCGAGCCGTACCGCGACGGCGCAGTCGTCGCCGACGGCCTCCTTGGTGTCCTCGATCAGCTCGCGCAGGAAGCGCACGCGGTTCTCGAGGCTGCCGCCGTACTCGTCGGTGCGGTCGTTGTGCCGCCGGGAGAGCAGCTGCATCGGCAGCGTGAGGCCGTGCGCGGCGTAGCAGTAGACGATGTCGAACCCGGCGTCGCGGGCGCGGAGGGCGGCGGCGCGGTGCCACCGGCGCACGTCGGCGAAGTCGCGGGCGGTCATGGCGCGGCTCTGCCCGGGCTCGAACCCGCTCGAGCCGAGGAGCCCCTCCGAGCGCGGACCCAGCGGGGTGGCCCGGGAGTAGCCGTTGGCGGCGTCGAGCCCGGCATGGGTGAGCTCGATGCCGGCGAGCGCGCCGTGCTCGTGCACGGCGTCGGTCATCAGGCGCAGCCCGGGGACGTCGTCGTCGTCCCACAGCCGACCCTCGACGTAGGGCGAGAGGTCGCTGGTGGGGTGGATCTCCACCTCCTCGGTGCACACGACACCCCAGCCGCCCTCGGCCTTGATGCCGCGCATCGCGGCCAGGGCAGCGGGACGCAGGTGGCCCAGGCCGTTGCAGTGCGGCACCTGGTAGAACCGGTTCGGCGCGGTCTTGGGGCCGATGCGCACGGGCTCGAAGAGAACGTCGTAGTCACCCACGCCGTGATCCTGGCACGCGGTCGCCCGGCGGGAGGGCTGCCCGGCCGCGCGCCGCGCCCGGGTCAGAGGTGGGCGAAGGCCGGCCCGAAGTAGGAGGCCTGGCCGTCCTTGATGAGGTAGACCGACCAGCCGGGCAGGTCGGCGAACCACGCGGCGCATCCCGGGCCCTCGAGCAGGCAGGCGGTGGCGAGGGCGTCGGCGAGCCCGGCGTCGGGGCCGACGACGGTGGCGGAGTCGTAGTGGACGTCCGTCGTGCCGGTCGCGCGGGTTGCGGATGTGCTCGCCGCGCTCGTAGAGGCCGCTGGTGGCGACCGCGCCGTTGCCGATCGCGCACCGACCTCGACGACCTGCTGGGTGTCGTAGGGGTTGAGGATGCCGATCGACCAGTCCTCGCCGGGCGCCTGCTCGCCGCGGCACGCGATGTCGCCGGCCGCGTTCACGCACACGTTGGCGATCCCGGCGCGCGACGAGCTGGTCCGCCACCTGGCCGGCCGCCCACCCCTTGACGTAGCCCGACGGGTCGACGCCGCCGGTCACGGCCCACGGGTCGAAGGCGCCGTCGGTGAGCGCGCCGGGCGAACTGCGCACGACGACGAGCACGTCCTGCACGATCGGCCGGCGTCCGGTAGAGCGGGATCAGTCCGTTGCGGTACATCGTGATCGGGGTGTCGGCGCGGTACGTCGAGAACCACGCGTCGACCTGGTGCAGGTAGGCGACCGCGGCGGCGAGGATCGGCGTCGACGTCCGACGGGAGCGCCTCCGCGCGCAGGTCGAACGTGACGACCGTGCCCCACACCGTGCTCGGCGTGCGACCGGCGCTCCCACGCGCCGGGCCCGGCGAGCGTGACCGCGACTCGTCGCCGTGCGGCGAGACCGGTCACGGGACTCAGATGCCGCCTTGGCGATCGCGCCCTGGAGCGACTTCTTCCAGGCCTTCGACGTGAGCGACGCGCCGGTGGCTCCGCCGATGCTCGCCGACGAGGCCTTGATGGTCTGCGGCCGCAGGATCGGGATCGCCATCTCGGAGTAGGGCAGCGACTCGCCCTTGGGGTACTTCGACGGCCCAGGCGTCGATGATCTTGCCGTCCTTGACCCGGATCCCGATCTGCACGGTGCCGTACTTGTAGGTCACGGCGGTGCCCGAGGTAGTCCTTCGGCCCGCGTGGCCACCGGCTTCGGCGGGTCGGCTTGGGGGCCGCCTTGGTCGGCGTCGGCTTGGCGGCCGCGGCTGCGGCGCCGGTCGCCGCGGCTTCGGCGCGAGCAGCTGCCTTGGTCGTCGCGCTCGCGGCCGGCTTGGCCGCCGCGGCGGGCTTGGCGGCACGGCTTCGCCGTGGGCTTGGCGCCGACGGCTTGGCCGCGGCCGACTCGGGGCTGCCGCCTCGCTGGGTGTCGCCGGGTCGCCGGGCGCCGCGTCGGAGCGCCGAGCCGTCGGACGGGCCGCCGAGCCCGGCTGCGGCGCCACCCCCCGGGACGTCCGAGGCGATGGCGACAGGTGCCTCGCCCGCGGAGTAGGTCAGCACCGTGGCGAGACCGGCGACGGTCCCTGCGGTGACGAGAAGTGCGCGCTTCACGAGTCGTGGCTCCTTGCCTGGCCGGACGTCGGCTCAGAACGAGAAGGCCTCATGGTGGATCCGGTCGTCCGGGACGCCCGGCCTTGCGCGCGGCGTCGACGACGTCATCGGTGAACGCGTCGGGCCCGCAGACGTAGACGTCGGAGCTCGGCGATGCCCGGGCGCATCTCGAGGATAGTCGCTGCGGTGAGCGGGTGCATGGTGACGCGAGCCCTCGAGGTAGCGGAGGCGCCAGCCGTGCGCTGCGGCGAGCTCGCTCCATCTCCGCCCGCAGCGGCGCGGTCGACCGCCTCGGAGCAGCGGTAGACGATCGTCGACGTCGGTCCCGGCGGGCAGGTCCTCGAGCACGGCGCGCACCGGGGTGATGCCGACGCCCGCAGCGAACGCCGCGATCCGCTCGCCGTGCCGTGCGGCCGCCGTGAAGACGCCGTACGGCCCCTCGGCCCAGCACCCGCGTGCCGACGCGGAGCTGTCGCGAGCATCGCCGGACTGGTCGCCGAGGTTCTTCACCGTGATGCGCAGCCACGAGGGGTTCGGGCGACGCCGACAGCGAGTACGGGTGCGCCTGCCACCACCACTCGCGGCGTCATGAAGCGCCACTGGAAGAACTGGCCGCCGCGCGCCCGGAGCAGGTCGAGGTCGCTTGCCCGGAGATGTAGACCGAGACGACGCCGTCCGTCTCGGGCACCACGGCCGCGACACGCAGATCGTGCTTGCAGCGAGGTCGAGATCGGCATGCACGAACCGCGAGCTCACGATGATCGCCGACGGCCACGACGATGTACAGCACCGGTCCAGAACCAGCGCTGCGCGGGGTGCGCGACGAACATCGGGCCGAGCGCGACCTGGTGGCCGAACGACAGCGCGACCGCGACGTAGAAGTACAGGTGCGCGACCCACCACGTCTCGTAGCGCATCCGCGACCGGATCCGGCGGTAGGAGATCACGCCGAGCCCCATCATCAGGACGAACGCGGTGGCGGCCGGGACCATCCACGCGGACTTCGTGACGATGTTCCAGAGCTCGCGCGACGAACGCCTTCCTCCGCGGCCTGCGCGTAGCTCGATCGTCGTGAGCACCACGTGCGCGAGGATGAGCACAGGGAGTACGGCGCGACCTTGCGGTGCAGCGCCACCATGCGGTCGTGCCCGACCTCGCGCTCGAGCCACGGCAGGCGCGACGACGAGCAGCAGCAGCACGAGGCAGAGGTAGGTGCCGACGAGCGCCGACATCGTGCCGAGCGGCGAGCAGCATGCCGCCGGGCAGGTCGAGCCCGTCCTTGACGGACAGCGCGCCGATGCCGGCGGCGATGCCGAGGCCGACGCCGGCGATCGTCACGGCGATGTCGCCGCGTCGGGTCCCGCGGCCGCGCGCCTGGACGCCGCGCACGATCGCGGGACGCTCGTGGGCCCGCAGCCGGCGCGGCACCACCGGTGCCGGCGGGATGGGGCTCGGCATGCCGGGCAGCGGCGCCACCTGCGGCGTGAAGACCTGCGGCGGGTAGCTGACCGGGGCCGCGACCGGGGCGGCCACCGGAGGGCCGGGTACGCGCCGGGGGCGAGCAGTGCCTCGGTCGAGCGCGGCATCGTGGTGGTGCGCGCCTCCCCGGGCAGGTCAGCGGGCACGAACGCGTGCCGGCCACCGCCGAAGTCGTTCACGGGGAAGGGTTGCGGACGGTCCATCACATACCTGCCTGGGTGAGGGCGGACTGGAGTGACGTCGTACGTCGTCCAGGTCAAGGTGGCCCCCGAGACCTTGGTGATGGTCGCGGAGTTCGCCGCCACCGCCTTGGTGTTGTACTGGGGCATCGCGTTGTTGTTGATCTTCACGGTCTCGGACCCGTCGTTGGTGAGCAGCGTCCCGGTGGCGACTGTGATCTTGCTGTTCACGATGCACGATGACCACGCGGATGGTGCCGTGGCCCTGGGCGATCGAGGCGTGGCGCCGGTGAACGTGCCGTTGATCGGTGGCTTGACCGGCGTCGCCTCACCGCGGACGACGCCGGCCCTCGGTCGTCGTCGGCCACCGCCGTCGACGTAGAAGGTGTACGCCGTCCCGTTCGCCAGGCCCGGTGTTCGGTGTACGTCGTGGCCGTCGGTGACGCCGACCAGCACGCCGCCGCGGTAGACGCGGTAGTACGACGCCGTCGGGCACCGCGGTCCAGCGTGAGGACCACCTGGGCGTTGCCCGGCGGTCGCCGTCAGCCCGGTCGGCGCGCCGGGGGCGGGTGCCATCGGCGTCGGCGGAGACCGGCGGCGGACGCGGCCGACGTCGCCGAGCCGTTGACCGCGACCACGTGTAGGCGTACGCCGTGCCGTTGGCCAGGCCGGTGTCGGTGACGGTCGTCCCGGTGGGGGACGCGATGAGGCTCGCCGTTGCGGTAGACGCGGTAGGACTGCGCGTTCGCCGACGCCGTCCAGGAGAGCGACGACCTGCGTGTTCCCGGCCGTGGCGACGACGCCCGACGGGCACGCCCGGCGTGATGCACGAACGGCGTCACCTGCACCGGGTTCGAGGCGGCGGACTCGACCGCCGTTCCATGGCCGTGACCGTGAACGTGTACGAGCGTGCCGTTGGCCAGGCCGGTGACCGTGTGCGTGGTCGCCGTCGGGGACGCGACGAGGACGGCACCCTGGTAGACGCGGTACGACGTCGCACCGGCCACCGGCGTCCCAGGTGAGCGTCGCGGTGGTGTCGCCCGCCTGGCCGGACAGCCCGGTCGGTGCCCCGGCAGCCGGTGCGGCCGGGGTGGCGCTCACGGCGGCCGACACGGCCGACTGCGACGAGGCGCACCGAACGCCTGGACCGTGTAGGTGTACGTCGTACCGTTCGCGAGCGCGGTGTCGGTGTACGTGGTGCCCGCCTGCGTCGCGACCAGGACGCCACCGCGGAACACGTGGTACGAGGTGGCGTCGGGGACCGCGGTCCACGACAGCGAGACCTGCGTGTCGCCCGGCGTCGCCGCGAGTCCGGTCGGCGTGGCCAGCGGAGGCGCGACCGGGGTGGCCGTCGCCGTCGTTCGACGCCGCGGACGCGGCGGAGTTCTGCCTGAACGCGACGACGTGGTAGCTGTAGGCGGTCCCGTTGCACGGCGCTGGTGTCGGTGTAGGTCGTCGCCGCGGTGCGAGGCCAGCAGCGATCCGTTGCGGTAGACGCGAGTAGTCGGTGGCACCCGCGGCTGCGCGTTCCACGTGAGCGAGACGAGGTCGTTGCCGGCGCTCGCGACCAGGCGGTGGGGGCCGCCGGCGCGGTGGCCACCGGGATGCCGGACACGGCCGCGGACGAGGCCGACGCACGGTGCCGTTGACCGCCTTGATCGTGTAGCTGTACGAGGTGCCGTTGGTCAGCCCGGTGTCGACGTGCGACCGGCGTGGTCGGCGACGCGATGAGCGTCCCGTTGCGGAACACCTGGTAGCCCGTCGCCGAGCTCGACGCCGCCCAGGCCAGCGTGACTGCGCCCGTCGCCGGGGGCGGCGACGACGGCGGTGGGGACGCCGGGCGTCGCGGCGGTCGGTGTGCCCACCACCTCGGCGGACATCGGCGACCACCCGGCGACATTGACCGCCAGCACGGTGTAGCCGTAGGCCTCGCCGTTGGCCACCGCGGTGTCGACGTACGCCGGCGTCGTGGTCGTGCCGACCTGCGAGCCGTCGCGGAAGATGCGGTAGCTCGCGGCTCCGGTGACCGCGGTCCAGCTGAGCGAGACCTGGTTGGAGGCACCGAGCGCCGACGAGACCTTGCGGCTGGCCGGGCGCTGCGACGTACGGCGCCTTGATGTAGTGCCGTGCCCGTACGGCGGCGGTGACCGACGTGACGATCTTCGCCATGGCCAGCTGCGACGCCACGACCTCGCGAGGCGGCGGCGTAGGTGCGCTGCTGCACCGAGAGCAGGGTGCTGCGAGCGCGGGCGTCGTCGGTCAGCGTCCGGGTCGAGTGCGCGCGCTGCGGTACGCGCTCGCAGCGGTCGCCTCGACCTGCTTGATGCGAGGCGTACGCCGCGAGCGCGCGCAGGTAGCGCGTGCGGGCCGTGATGACGCGCGGATCGGCGTCGACGACGACGTCGACCTCGTTCGTGACCTCGGCGGCGGTCTGGCCCCAGTCGTTGAGGACGTCCTGGCCGGGGGCCGGCGCGGCGTCGGCCGCGGGCGCGATCGCGACGATCGCGCCGCCCATCGACGTGCTGACGGCGCTGAGCCCGGCGATGGTGGCGACGACGCGTCGGCCGGTGGGGGTCGTGGAGTCCGCGCGATGCGTGGGGCGCTGGTGCTTCGACATCGCCATCAGCCCTTGAACCCGGCGGCGACGAGCGCCGAGGACAGCGACTTCTGGAACGAGCTCGACGTGAGCGACGCGCCGCTGACGGCGGCCACCTGCGCGGTGTCGTGGGCGAGCATGGTCTCCTGCATGAGGACGGGGAGGGCGCGGGCGTTGTAGCCGCCGGAGTCGCCGGTGCTGACGTACACGGGGACCGACACGTCGCTCACGTGCCCGCCGTAGACGGTGATGCGGACCTGGATCGGCTCGAGCCCCACGCCGGGGATGAAGTACTGCGAGACGGCGCCGGTCCACACCCCGTCGACCGGCCGGTAGTGCTTGGCGCGGACCGCGGCGGCGACGCTGGCGATGGTCTTGTTGAGCGCGGTGACCGCTGCGGCCTCGACCGCCTTGGCCTTGTTCGTGGCGGTGATCGCGGCGACGTAGGTGGCCTTGGTGGTGCGGATCCGCGCGGCGTTCCTCGACGAGACCGCCGCGAGGTAGGCCGTCCGGGCGACGGCCTGGACGCGCAGGCGGTACAGGACCGTGGTGTGGAACGAGGTCACCCGCACCCGCGCCTGGCGGACCGCGAGGTTCGCGTTGACCTCGGTGTTGACCTCGACGTTCACCTCGACCGCGGACTGGCCGTAGTCGTTGTAGACCGACTGCCCGGGCTCGGCCGCGGCGAGCGCGGCATCCTGGCCGGACGCGATCGCGACCACACCTACCGCCGCGAGGGCGGAGGCCACTGCTCGGTGGCTCGTTCGCACGTCGTCTCCTCCGGGTGGGGGTCCCCTACAGATGGACCGCTCAATCGGGGGTGGTTTCCCTCTCTCACGGTCTCCTAGGCGGCTCGGCGCGATCCGGGGGTTCCTTGACCGTTCTCACGGGGTGTTGTGCTCAGGTGATCAAGGGTTCCCTCGAACGGCCCATCGCTTCTTGGACGAAAAGAGGATCTTGAGCCCCGATCGAGCCGTGGGGTGCCGGTCGGCGGGAGGCAGGGGAAGGCCGCTCGCCGACGGCCCTCACGCTGGGGGAGCCGCTCGACGAGGCGGCCGCGCTCGGGTGAACAGCCGGCCAACGGCCGTGCCAGAGACGGCCCAGACATCGCTGCACCACCCCGCGCCTTACCCCTGACGTGGTCGCTTCCGGGCGCGGGAAGCAGCCCGTTCAGGGGTAAGACACGGCGGGCGCGCCAGCACGGCCGGCGGGAAGGGTCAGGCGCCGAACACCTGGGTGGCGCCGAGCCACACGACGACGGCGATCGCCGCCACCAGGAGCAGCGCGGACAGCACGATCCCGGTCGTGCCGATGCCCTGGACCTCGGGCGGAACGGGCCGTGCGTGGCCGGTCTGGTTCACGTTCCGATGGTGACACCCGCCGGTCCTCGTGTCCGGTCGGCGAGCGCCCACCCCGGCCTTACTCCCGACGTGGTTGCTTCCGGGCGCGGGAAGCAACCACGTCGGGAGTAAGGCGAGACGGGGAGGGGGTCAGGCGATCACGGTGGTGGTGCTGCCGCGGCCCGGCGTCGACGTGATCTCGAGGCGCTCGGCGATGCGGCCCTTGAGGCTGTCGACGTGGCTCACGATGCCGACGGCCCGGCCGCCGTCGCGCAGCTCGTCGATGACGCCCATGACCTGGTCGAGCGTGTCGGCGTCGAGGCTGCCGAACCCCTCGTCGATGAACAGGGTGTCGAGCTCGACGCCACCGGCCTCGGCCCGCACGACGTCGGCCAGCCCGAGCGCGAGGGCCAGCGAGGTGTAGAAGGTCTCGCCACCGGACAGCGATCTCGGGCTGCGGCACTCACCGGTGTGCCGGTCGATCACGGTGAGGGACAGCCCGGTGCGCCTCTCGCCCTTCTCGGCGGTGTCGATCCGGTCGAGCTCGTAGCGACCGGACGACATCGCGGCCAGCCGGTGGTTCGCCGCCGTGACCACCTGCTCGAACCACTGCCGCAGCACGTAGGTCGTGAGCGACATCCGCAGCTCGCCCGACGTGCCCTTGGCCAAGGACGCGAGGCGGAGCACCGGGGCGGTCGCCTCGAGCACCGCCTCCGCGGCGGTCTCCGCGTGAGCGATGTCGGCGCGCCGCTGGGTGAACCTGCGCAGCCGCTCGGCGGCCTGGGTGGCGTGCCGGTCCGCGAGCGAGCGCCGGGCGGCGGCCTCGGAGTGCGTGTTCTCGGCGAGCGCGAGTCGACGTCGGGCGGGCTCGGCCGTGCGGGCGTCGATGCCGTCGAACCGCGCCTCGGCGGCGACGGCGGACAGGCGGGTGCGCTCGGCGGTCCATTCCGTGACCGCGGTGTCGAGAACGGTGATCTCGTCGCGCGGGCGTACGGCGGTGCGGGCGTCGAGAACGTCGGCGAACCCGTGGTCGTGCGACGCGGCCTCGGCCCGGCCGACGAGGACGGCTCGCGCCGCACGGGCCTGCGCGACGTCGGCGATGGCCGCCGCCGCAGCACGATGACGGTCGGCGGTGGCCCGCTCGACCCGCTGCCGGTCCGAGACGCTCGGGTGGCCGGCTCGGGCCTCGACCAGCGCGTGCTCGGCGTCCTCCACGATCGCCCGGGCCGTGCGCTCGTCAGCGACCGCGTCGGCGAGCGCGCGAGTCGCTGCCGCAGCCTCTTCGGCGATGTCGTCGCGACGTCGGACGAGCTCGTCGACGTCGGCGCGCAGCGCGGGGAGGCGCTCCGACTCCCGCTCGGCGCGGGTGACCAGCTCGAGCGCCACCGCAAGCGCCGCCTGGAGCTCGGCCACCCCGCGGGTGCCGGTCACGGCGGCGAGCCCGGCGCGCTCGACGCTGAGCGACTCGTGCTCCTCGCGCAGCTTCTCGGCGATGCGCTCGGCCTTCTCCCGCCGGTGCAGGGCCTGCTCGACCTGCTCGGCCGTGACGAGCTGGGCGTCCTGGGCGGCCGGACGCGGATGGACGGTGCTGCCGCACACCGCGCACGGGTCGCCGTCGGCGAGGCGGCCGGCGAGGACGGAGGCCATCCCGTCGAGGTGTCGCTGGAGCAGGCCCTGGTAGCGGTCGACCTCGTCGCGCCTCGTGTCCTGGGCGAGGGACAGGTGCTCCGCAGCGTCGAGCAGGCGCGGCTCGAGGTCGTGCAGAGACTGGGCGGCCCGGAGCCGGACGACGAGGTCGTCGCGACGCAGGACCGCGTCCGGGAGGCCGGCGACGAGCGCGACGGCGGAGTCCCTGGCCGCCTCGGCGTCGCGGATCGCGGCCGGCAGGGCCACCTGCGACTCGGTCAGGGCGGCCGAGCGGTGACCGCACGCCGCCAGGACCGCCTCGGCGTCGGCCAGGCGGGCGGCGCGCGCGGTGGCCTGCGACTCGAGCACGACGAGCGGCTCGAGCGAGGTCGCGACGTCGTCGTAGGCCCGTGCCGCCGCGGCATGCTCCGCCGCACCGTCGCCGTCGAGCGCGGCCGGGTCCGGCTGACCGAGCGTGTCGACGAGGACGGCGACGGCCGCGTCGACCTCGGCGTCGGCGGTGTCGAGCTGCTCGAGCAGGACCCGGACCGGCTCCGCGGACCGAGCCCGTCCGAGGTCGCGGACCCGCGCCTCGTGCGAGGGCCGGGAGGAGTCGTGCGACGAGACCGCGGCGAGCAGGGTCGCGAGCTCGGTGTGCAGGCGGTCCTGGAGCTCGGCCGCGAGCCGTTCGGTCTCGGCCTCGGCCAGCGCCGTCGACGCTGCCGACCGCTCCTGCGCCGCGGCGAGATCGGCGGCGGCCAGGACGTCGGCCATGGCGTCGAGTGCGCCGGACCGCAGCGGGGGGTCGAGGTCGACGAGCTCGGTGACGTCGGCACCGTCGAGCCCGGCAGCCTCCGCCGCCGCGGCGAGGGCCAACGAGACGGCCTCGAGCGCGGCGCGACGGTCCTGCGTCGCGGCCGTACGGCGGGTCTCGAGCTCGCGCGTGATGCGGTCGTAGAGCTCCGTGCCGAACAGCGTGGTGAGCAGGCTGCGGCGCTCGTCGTCACCGGCCCGGAGGAAGGTGGCGAACTCGCCCTGCGGGAGCAGCACCACCTGGGTGAACTGGGCGCGGCTCAGGCCGAGCTTCTCCTCGAGGATGGCGCCGACCTCGGCCTTGTTGTGGTCGAGGTGGCGGAACGGCGCCGTGCTCGTAGCGCTCGAGGTGGACGGTGGACTTCTCGATGGTGGTGCCCTCGCCGCGCTTCCTCGGCCGCTCGTGCGCCGGCACCCGGCGAATCCGGAAGCGCTCGGCACCGACCGAGAAGTCCAGGGTGACCGACGGGGTGGTGGCCGGGTCGGCGAAGTGCGAGTGCAACCGGTCGTCGGAGGCGTCGTCGCCGGCGACACCGCCGTAGAGCGCGAACGTGATCGCGTCGAGGATCGTCGACTTCCCGGCGCCGGTCGGCCCTTCGAGCAGGAACAGGCCGCTGGCGGTGAGCCGGTCCATGTCGATGGTCTCGGTGCCCGGGTAGGGACCGAACGCGGTGAGCTCCAGGGAGTGCAGTCGCATCAGGCACTCACCTCGTGACGCACCCGTTCGACGGCGTCGCGCAGGACGAGCCGCTCGGACTCGGTGGGCGGGACCCGGTCGACGTACTCGACGAAGTGCTCGCAGACCTCGACGGGGTCGGTGGTGCGCGAGCTCCGGTCGAGGTCGGCCGCGCTGGAGATGCGCTCGCCGTCGGGGCGGAAGTCGAGCACGAGGGTGTGCGGCCAGTGTCGGCGGAGCCGCTCCATCGGCGCTGCCGGGCGGCTGGGATCGGTGAGGACCACCTTGACGAAGCAGTCGGCGAGGTCCGCGAGGTCGGTGGACGCCCGCGCGAGCAGGTCGTCGAGGCGGCCCTCGACCTCCCGCAACGGACGGCTGACCGGCGTGGCGAGGGTGCGGATGCCGGCCACGCCCTCGGAGCCGAGCTCGACGAGCGCGACGGACTTGGTGTCGTGACGCTCGCTGAAGCTGAACGCGAGCGGCGAGCCGCTGTAGCGCAGCACCGTGGTGCTGTCCGGCAGCGAGACCTGCTGGGGCCGGTGGAGGTGCCCGAGGGCGACGTAGGTGACCCCGTCGAAGACGTTGGCCGGCGCATCGCCGACGCCACCGACGCGGATGTCGCGCTCGGAGTCGGCGGTGACGCCGCCGGTGACGAACGCGTGGCTCAGGACCACGGTGCGCGTGATGCCGCGCGCACGGGCGTCGTCGAGGATGCGGGTGGTGGCGGCCGACAGCACGCCGGTGTGCGACCGCTCCGAGCCGAGCTCGGCCATGGCGGCGTCCGGCAGCAGGTAGGGGATGCCGTAGACGGCGACCTCGCCGTGCGCGTCCGAGAGGACGATGGGCGCGGCGATCTCGCTCGACCGCGGTGCGCAGGTGGATTCCGGCGAGCGCGGTGAGGTCCCCGCCGAAGCCGAGGCGGACCGCGGAGTCGTGGTTGCCGCTCACGAGGACCAGCGGGATGCCGGCCGCGGCGAACGCGACGAACGTGTCGTCGAGGAGCCGGACGGAGTCCGTGCTCGGGTAGGCCCGGTCGTAGACGTCGCCCGAGACCAGGACCGCGTCGACGCGGTGCTCGACCGCCTGAGCGAGCAGCCAGCGCAGGAACTCGGCCTGCTGGTCGTGGAGGCTGGTCTGGACCAGGGTGCGACCGAGGTGCCAGTCCGACGTGTGCAGCAGCCTCATGACGAGCTCCCGCCACCGGCCGTGGCCGCCCCCGCGCTGCTGTGCACCGACCAGCCCTTCCCCTCGGTCCTGCCTACGTCAGCGACTGTACGGGCGCCCTCCGACAACGTCGGGGAGGCGCCACGGGGAGCCGACCGACCCTCTCCGGATGCAGGACGAACCGACTGCCAGGGCGGCCGGCCGCCGCACGAGATGGGCGCTGACGGCAACGTTCTCGTCACATTCTTCGGCGGTGCGCGCGCGTCGAGGGCGCCAGAAGGGGCATGCTGCGAGACGTGACGACGACGTCCGCTCCGGCGAGCATGCCCTCCGACCTCGACATCGCCCGGGCGGCGACCCTGCGCCCCATCGAGGAGGTGGCGCTGGCCGCCGGGCATCGAGCCCGACCTGCTCGAGCCCTACGGGCGCCACGTCGCGAAGGTCGGCAGGGCTGCCGCGGCGGCGCTCGCCGACCGTCCGCAGGCGACGTACGTCCTCGTCACCGCGATCACCCCGACCCCGCTCGGCGAGGGCAAGACCACCACGGCGGTCGGCCTCGCCCAGGGGCTCGCCGTGCGCGGGCGGACCTCGACGGTGGCGCTCCGCCAGCCGTCCATGGGCCCGACCTTCGGCATCAAGGGCGGCGCGGCCGGCGGCGGCTACAGCCAGGTCGTGCCGATGGAGACGATGAACCTCCACCTCACCGGCGACTTCCACGCCGTGACGGCGGCGCACAACCTGCTCGCGGCGATGGTCGACAACCACCTGCACCACGGCAACGAGCTCGGCCTCGACCCGCACAGCATCGCCTGGCGGCGCGTCCTCGACGTCAACGACCGTGCGCTGCGCAACGTCGTCGTCGGGCCTCGGCGCGCGGCTCGACGGCGTGACCCGTCAGTCCGGCTTCGACATCACGGCGGCGAGCGAGGTCATGGTGATCCTCGCGCCTCGCGACCGACCTGCAGCGACCTGCGGCGCGCGGCTCGGACGCATCGTCGTGGGCTACACGGTCGAGCGGCGAGCCGGTCACCGCCGAGGACCTCAAGGCCGCCGGCGCGATGGCGGTGATCCTCAGCGACGCCATCGACGCCCAACCTGATGCAGACGCTCGAGGGCACGCCGGCGCTGGTGCACGCCGGGCCGTTCGGCAACATCGCCACGGGCAACTCGAGCGTCGTCGCCGACCTGCATCGGTGCCGCGGATGGGCGACTACCTCATCACCGAGGCCGGCTTCGGCGCCGACATGGGCGCCGAGCGGTTCTTCGACGTGAAGTGCCGCGTGTCCGGGCTCCGGCCCGACGTCGCCGTCCTCGTCGCCACCGTGCGCGCGCTCAAGGCGCACTCCGGCCGCTTCAAGGTCGTCGCCGGCAAGCCGCTGCCGCCGGAGATGCTGGCCGAGAACCCCGACGACGTCCGCGCGGGCGCGGCGAACCTGCGCCACCACATCGAGATCCTGCGCCGTTTCGGCGTCTCGCCGGTCGTGGCGATCAACGCGTTCCCGGGCGACTTCGACTCCGAGCACGACGTCATCCGCGAGGTCGCCGAGGACGCCGGCGCGCGGGTCGCCGTCACCCGGCACGTGGCGCGAGGGCGGCGACGGGCGCGCTCGACCTCGTCGACGCGGTCGAGGCGGCCGCGGCCGAGCCCACCGACTTCTCGCTACGCCTACGACCTCGACGAGCCGCTCGTCGACAAGATCACCGCCGTCGCCACGCGAGGTCTACGGCGCCGACGGCATCGACCTCAGCCCCGGCCGCCGCGGCGGGCCTCGCGGCAGTTCGAGGAGCTCGGGTACGGCGAGTTCCCCGTGGTCATCGCCAAGACGCACCTGTCGATCTCGAGCGACCCCGCGCTGCTCGGGGCGCCACGCGGCTGGCGCATGCCGGTGCGCGAGGTGCGCGCCGCGGTCGGCGCGGGCTACGTCTACGCGATCTGCGGCGACATGCGCACCATGCCCGGCCTGTCCAAGCACCCGGCCGCCGAGCGGATCGACATCGACGAGAACGGCGAGATCGTCGGCCTGTCGTAGCCCCCGGTCAGCCACCCCCGACCGCGGGCAGCACCGGCACGAGCAACCCGGCACGCACGGTCCTGCCCAGGGCCGTCGAGGTGGCGGAAGCGAACCCGTCGACGTGGATGCTCACGTCGCGCCACTGCCCCCGGGGCGCGCGAGCGTGCTCACCCGAGCGCGTCGTGGACGACCCGGCCCGAGGCCACCGTGAGCTCCACCGTCGCGTCGCCGATCGGCCCGGCATCCGGCGCGAACAGGTTCCGGTCGAGCAGGACGAGGTCGGCGCGCTTGCCCACCTCGAGGCTCCCGGCGTCGAGGTCGTCGTGGTTCACGTACGCCGAGCCGGTGGTGAACGCCGCGAGCGCGTCCGCGAGCGGGATCGCCTGGTCCGGCAGGAACGGAGCGCCGCCCCGGTTCTCCGGCCCCACGCGCGTGACCGCGACCTCCATCTGGAGGAGCGGGTTCGCCGTGGTCACCGACCAGTCGCTGCCCATGGCGAGCACGGTGCCCGCGCGGAGCAGGTCGCCGAACGGGTACATGAGGTCGACCCGCTCCTGGCCCAGGAACGGCACGGTGAGCTCGGTCAGCTGCGGCTCGAGCTGCGCCCAGTACGCCTGGCAGTTCGCGACCACGTCGAGCTCGCGGAACCGCGGGACGTCCCTCGGCTGCACCACCTGCACGTGCGCGAGGTGGTGGCGCAGGTCGTTCGGCCCGTTGGTGCGCCGCGCCGCCTCCACGGCGTCGAGCGCATCGCGTACGGCGCGGTCGCCGATCGTGTGCAGGTGCACCTGGAAGCCGAGCGCGTCGAGCTCGGTCACGGCGGCGGCGAGAAGGTCTCGATCGACGAACGACAGGCCCGAGTTGTCGGTATGACCGCCGCACCCGTCGCAGTAGGGCTCGAGGAGCGCGCCCGTGTAGTTCTCGAGGACGCCGTCGGTCATGATCTTGACCGTCGTCGGGTGGAACCGGCCGACGGCCCCGCGCTCGCGCTGCTCCACGAGGTCGGCGACCTGCTCGAGCCCGCGGTGCCGGTCCCACCACAGCGCGCCCACGACCCGGGCGGTCAGCGCTCCCGTGCCCGCCAGCGACGCGTAGGCGTCGAGCGTCCCGGGCGTGACCCAGGCGTCCTGCCAGCCCGTGATCCCGAGCGCGTGCAGGTGTCCCTGCGCCTCGAGGATCGCGGCCTCCCACTCCGTGCGGTCGGGCAGGGGGACGTGCCGGTCGTTGAAGGAGTACGCCGCACCCTCGTGCAGCGTCCCCGTGAGGGTGCCGTCGGCGGCGCGCTCGTAGCGGCCGTCGACGGGGTCGGGCGTGGTGGCGTCGATGCCGGCGAGCTCCAGGGCCCGGCTGTTCACCCATGCGCCGTGGACGTCGCGGTTGAGCAGGAACACCGGCCGGTCCGGCACGACCGCGTCGAGGTCGGCCTTGCTCGGGGTTCCGCCCGGGAAGTGCTCCATGGCCCAGCCACCGCCCAGGATCCACGGACGGTCCGGGTGGGCGGCCGCGTACGCCGCGATCGCGTCCAGGTAGGCCCGGCGCCCGTCGAGGTCGTTGAGGACCAGGTGCAGCCGGTTGCGCCCGGCGAACGGCGCATGGACGTGCGCGTCCTGGAACCCGGGCACGACCAGCTTTCCCCCTGCCTCGACGACCCGGGTCGACGTACCGATGTGCTCGACCAGGTCGGCCCGGCTGCCCAGCGCGACGATCCGGTCGCCCCGCACGGCGATGGCGCCGGCCCAGCCGCGCGACGTGTCGCCGCGGTAGACGTCGCCGAGCAGGACGAGGTCGGCGGGCGCGGGCATGGCTCTCCCGGAGTGTCGGGGCACGGCGTCCGGAGTGCGGGCGCCGGCGAGGCGGGGCGTGCGGCTCCATGCTGGTCCACCGGAGGCATCCGGGGGGCCGGACGGGGACTCGAGGCGAACCCGACCGTGAGCACGGATCACGCCTGGTGAGCGCGGCTCCGCCGGGCGCTCGGTGACCCGAGCGTTCACCTCGAATTCGGGAATGTGTCCCGTGTCCTGTACTGTTACGTCCAGTGTCGGTGTCAAGTTCTGTGACAGCGCAGTCGATCTAGACAGCGCAGCTCCACCGACCCCCGTGCGGTGAAATCTTCCCCACGGGAACTCACGGTCCTCGAGATGGCCTCAGCGGCGTGCTCGGACCGGCAAGAAGAGATAGAGGTAAGGCCATGGACGACTTCGGTCCGTGGGACGACTGATCCCACTGGCGTAGCGACCCTTCTCGGGCGCTGACGCCGTCCGGTCCGCCCCAGCGGATCGGCACCCAAGCCATCGCGAGGGCCCCGCATCCGTGCGGGGCCCTCGTGCCATCTCCACCCACTCGACCTTTCTCCCCTTAAGGACGATCAAGGGAGTTCAGCTGCACGAATCTGTCCGCAACTCGTGATCTTGGGCGGTGATCCGTCACGTCGCCGACGCTCGGCCGGCGTCGCGTCAGCCGGCGAGAACGACGCCGAGGTACACGGCCGACAACGCGCTCAGTCCCGACACCGCGCCCCACGTCGCGAGGCCGCGCGGGGTGGTCGCCCGGGTGTGCAGCCAGGCAGCCGCGCCCGACAGCGCGACGACGGCGACCTTCGCCGCGAGCACGGAGCTCCAGCCGGTCGGCGCCTCGGCCTGCTCGGCGGCGATGTTCCACAGGCCGGTCGCGACGAGGAGCCAGTACGCCGGCCACGCCACCCGGTTGAACGCCCGCGCGGCGACCTTCGGCAGCGCGGGGTCGTGCGCCTTGAGCACGGGCACGAGGGCGGCGAGCACGAGCTGCCCACCCACCCACACCGACGCGGCCATGATGTGCAGGAAGAGCCGCACCGTCTCGATCCACTCGATGTCCATGAGCCGATCGTCCCGCGCGGCCACGACGGTAGCGCTGCGACACGAGAGGGTGAGGCATGATCGACGAGCCGCGACTGACGTTCGAGACCGCGGCGGAGCTCGGTGCCTGGATGAGCGGCGCGGGCGAGAGCGCCGGGGGCTTCTGGTTGCGCGTCCCGCGAGCCGGGTCCGGCGTCGTGGGCGTCGGGTACGCCGAGGCGGTCCAGGTCGCGCTGTGCCATGGCTGGATCGACGGGCAGCGGCGCTCCGGGCGACGAGCCCGATGTCTTCCTGCAGCGGTTCACGCCGCGGCGCGCGCGCAGCCTCTGGTCGAAGGTCAACCGTGAGCATGCCGAGCGGCTGATCGCGGAGGGTCGCATGCAGCCGCGCGGCCTCGCGGAGGTCGAGGCAGCACGCGCGGACGGCCGGTGGGACGCCGCCTACTCCTCGCAGAGCACGGCGGAGGTTCCGGCGGACCTGTCGGCCGCGATGGCGGCTCACCCCGGTGCGCGCGAGTTCTTCGACTCGCTGGACTCGCGCAACCGCTTCGCCGTGCTGAACCGCATCGAGACGGTCAAGCGCGCCGACACCCGCGCGCGCAAGGTCGAGGACTACGCCGCGATGCTGGGACGTGGCGAGAAGCTCCATCCCTGACCCGGTTGGGGTGGTCGCTCCGATCGAGATGGTGGGTCCTACGACCAAGGTCGGATGGCGGCGCGACGCGCGATCGGGTCGACTGATCCCGATGCCGACGCCACCCCTGGGCGCCGGCATCACTATGTGCGGGGCGACCCGGCTCGAGCGTCGCCCGCGCGGCAACCCGGTCGGTGGGCGGACGCCGGCCACCTATCCTGGGCGGGCCATGTCCGACGCCGCCGCGCCCACGCCTGACGAGCTGCGCCGACGCCTCGACGACGTGATGCTGCGCGACCGGCGTCGTCTCGGCCGCCGACTCGAGGGGCTCCGCCGCACCCGTGACGACGCGAGGCGGTCGCACGCCCTCGATCGGCTCGCCGTTGATGTCACCGCCGCCGAGGAGCGCCTGGCGGCACGCGCCGCGTCCCTCCCGCGGATCAGCTACCCCGACCTCCCGGTCAGCGCCCGGCGCGACGACATCGCCGCCGCGATGCGCGACCACCAGGTGGTCGTCGTCGCGGGCGAGACCGGCAGCGGGAAGACCACGCAGATCCCGAAGATCCTGCTCGAGCTCGGGCGCGGCATCACCGGCCAGATCGGGCACACCCAGCCGCGGCGCATCGCCGCGCGCGCCGTCGCCGACCGGGTTGCCGAGGAGCTCGACGTCGAGCTCGGCGGGGCGGTCGGCTACCAGGTGCGCTTCACCGACCACTCGAGCGACCGGACGCTCGTGAAGGTGATGACCGACGGCATCCTGCTCGCCGAGATCCAGAACGACCGCCTGCTCGAGCGCTACGACACGATCGTCATCGACGAGGCGCACGAGCGCAGCCTCACGATCGACTTCCTCCTCGGCTACCTCAAGGAGATCCTGCCGAAGCGCCCGGACCTCAAGCTGGTCATCACCTCCGCGACCATCGACACGGCCCGGTTCAGCCGAGCACTTCGACGACGCGCCCGTGGTCGAGGTGTCGGGCCGCACCTACCCCGTCGACGTGCGTCTACGAGCCCTACGGGGTCGACGACGGCGACGACCGCGACCAGGTCGCCGCGATCTGCGACGCCGTCGTCGCGCTGCAGTCGGGCGGCCCGGGCGACATCCTCGTGTTCCTCTCCGGCGAGCGCGAGATCCGCGACACGGTCGACGCGCTCACCGGGCTCCGCCTGCGCGACACCGAGATCCTGCCGCTGTACGCACGCCTGTCCGCTGCGGAGCAGCACCGCGTGTTCGAGCCGCACTCGGGGCGTCGGGTGGTGCTCGCCACCAACGTCGCGGAGACGTCGCTCACGGTGCCCGGCATCCGCTACGTCGTCGATCCCGGAACCGCGCGCATCTCGCGCTACTCCGCCCGGCTCAAGGTGCAGCGACTGCCGATCGAGGCGATCTCGCAGGCGTCGGCGAACCAGCGCTCGGGCCGGTGCGGGCGGGTGGCCGACGGCATCGCGATCCGGCTCTACTCCGAGGAGCGATCCTCGCGTCGCGCCCGGAGTTCACCGAGCCCGAGATCCTGCGCACCAACCTCGCCTCGGTGATCCTGCAGATGACCGCGCTCGGGCCTCGGCGACGTCGAGGCGTTCCCGTTCGTCGAGCCGCCGGACGCGCGCCAGATCAAGGACGGCGTGGAGCTGCTGCGCGAGCTCGGAGCGCTCCAGCCCGGGACGCGACGTTGCGGCTCACCGAGATCGGGCGTCGACTCGCCCGCCTGCCGCTCGACCCGCGACTGGGTCGGATGGTGCTCGAGGCGGAGAAGCAGGGCTGCGTGGCCGAGGTCCTCGTCATCGCGAGCGCGCTGTCGATCCAGGACCCGCGCGAGCGGCCGAGCGACAAGCAGGCGCAGGCGGACCAGATGCACGCCCGGTTCACCGATCCCACGAGCGACTTCCTCGCCCTCCTCGGGGTCTGGAACTACCTGCGCGAGCAGCAGCGCGAGCGCAGCGGCAACCAGTTCCGCCGCATGTGCCGGGACGAGTTCCTGCACTACCTGCGCGTGCGCGAGTGGCAGGACGTGCACTCGCAGCTGCGCCAGGCCTGCAAGGACCTCGGCATCGCGCATCGGTACGCCGACGGCCGAGCCCGCCGCCGTGCACCGGGCGCTCCTCGCCGGGCTGCTCTCGCACATCGGCTCGTACGACCAGGCCCGCCGCGACTACCTCGGGGCGCGCGGTGCCCGCTGGGCGATCCACCCCGGCTCGGCGCTCTCGCGCAAGCCGCCCGCCTTCGCGATGGCCGCCGAGCTCGTCGAGACGTCGCGGCTCTTCGGCCGCGTCGCCGCGCGCGTCGACCCGGAGTCGGTCGAGGCGGTCGCGGGAGACCTGGTGACGCGCACCTACTCCGAGCCGCGCTGGTCGAAGAAGCGGGTGTCCGTCGTCGCCGACGAGCGAGTCACGCTGTACGGCGTCCCGCTCGTGGTCGGCCGGCGCGTGCAGTACGGCAGCATCGACCCCGTCGTGTCGCGCGACCTGTTCATCCGGCACGCGCTCGTCGGCGGCGAGTGGGTCACGCACCACAGGTTCGCCGCCGCGAACGAGCGGCTGGTCGCGGAGGTGGCCGAGCTCGAGGACCGTGTGCGTCGCCGCGACCTGCTCGTCGACGACGAGGCGCTCGTGGACTTCTTCGACGAGCGCATCCCGCCCGACGTCACGGACGGTCGGGCGTTCGACCGCTGGTGGAAGGCCACCCGGCGCGACGCGCCGGACCTGCTCACCTATCCGCGTGAGCTGCTGCTGCGCGGCGACGACGACCTCGGTGACGCCTTCCCCCGGCAGTGGTCGTTCGGGTCCTTCGACACCGAGCTCCCGCTCACCTACGCCTTCGAACCCGGTGCCCAGCACGACGGCGTCACCGTCGACCTCCCGCTCGCGCTGCTCCCGCGGGCTCGCCAGGACGACTTCCTCTGGCAGGTGCCCGGGTCGCCGCGAAGAGGTCGTCACGGCCCTGCTGCGCGGCCTCCCCAAGAACCTGCGCACCGCGTTCGTCCCGGTCCCGGACACCGCGAGAGCCGTTCTGCCCCAGCTGGATCCGGGCGAGCGTGGCCTGCTCGACGCCCTCGGTCACGCGCTCACCAGGCTCACCGGCGTCGTCGTGCCCTACGACGCGTGGGCGCCCGAGTCGCTGCCGGAGCACCTGCGCGTCACGCTGCGCGTCGTCGACGACGAGGGCCGCGAGGTGGCGAGCGGCAAGGACGTGACGGCCTTGCAGACCGAGCTGGCGCCCGCGGTGCAGGAGACGATCGCCCACGCCTCGAGCTGGGTGGAGGTGCGGGGCCTCACCGAGTTCCCGGTCGACGGCGTGCCGCGGGTGGTCGAGGAGCGCCACGGGGAGCACGGCGAGCACGTCGTGCAGGGCTGGCCGGCGCTCGTCGACACCGGTGAGGCGGTCGACCTGCGCGTGCTGGTGACGCGGGTCGAGCAGCTCGTCGCGATGCGGTCCGGCGTACGCCGGCTGCTGCGCCTCCGCTCGACGGCGCCGGTGCGCTACGTCGTCGGCGTGCTCACCACGCGTGAGAAGCTCGCGCTCGGGCACACCCCGCACGGCTCGGTCCCGCTGCTCATCGACGACGCCCTCGGCGCGTGCCTCGACGCGGCGGTCGCGCGAGCGGCGGGGTCGGCCGACGTGGCGGACGGCGTGCCCTGGACGCGCGCTGCGTTCGACGCCATCGCGCTCGACGCCCGCGAGCATCTCGGCGACGACCTGCTGCGAACCGTGCGCCAGGCGGCGCAGGTCCTCGACCTCGCCACGGAGGCGCGCACGAGGCTGTCCGCCGTCACCTCCCCGAAGCTGCGCCGGGATGCGGGACGACGTCGAGGCGCAGCTCGACTCCCTGCTCCCGCGCGACTTCCTCACCGAGACCGGCTCGGCGCGCCTGCCCGACCTGGTGCGCTACCTCCGCGCGATCCTGCGCCGCCTCGACACCGCGCCGGAGGACACCGGTCGCGACCTCGCCCGGCAGCAGCAGGTGGAGGCGGTCACCGAGGAGTGGCGGCGGACCCTCGCGGCGCTCCATCCGGCCGAGCGCGAGAGCGAGGACGCTCGCCAGGTCCGCTGGATGATCGAGGAGCTGCGGGTGAACCTGTTCGCCCAGCAGCTCGGCACCAAGCACCCCATCAGCGAGAAGCGGATCCACAAGGCGCTCGACTCGCTGCTCGGCTGAGCGACCGCGCTCCGGGCAGGGCGACGCGCCGCCGTGGACCGCCCCGCCTTCGCCACCGTCCGGGTCGTCGTGCAACCCGGTGGACAGCGGCTGACAGAGTGACCACGTGCACGAGCAGCCCCGTCCGTCCGCGTGGCAGCGCCTCGGCGTCCTGCTCAAGGGGTCGCGCACGATCCCGCGCACCCGCTGGACCGCGCGCTCGGCGTGGAAGCCCACCCCGGGCTCGCTGGTCTCGCTGCTCGTCGGGCTCTGGCTGTTCGGCACGGGCGACGCGTTCCTGCTCGCGGCCCGGCTCGGTGCGACGCCGTGGACGGTGCTGTCCCAGGGCGTCAGCGTCCGCACCGGCCTGAGCATCGGCGTCACGACGTTCCTCGTCAGCCTCGTCGTGCTCCTGCTCTGGATCCCGCTCCGCCAGCGCCCCGGGCTCGGCACGGTCCTCAACATCGTCGTCATCTCGATCGCGATCGAGGTCATGTACACCGTGCTCCCGCAGCCGGAGTCGATGGCGTGGCGGCTCGTCCTCGTGGTCGTCGGGATCGCGACGATCGGGCTCGGCAGCGGCTTCTACCTCACGGCCGGGCACGGCCCCGGACCCCGCGACGGCTGGATGACCGGTCTGCACCACCGGACCGGGCGTCCCGTCGGGCAGATCCGGCTCGTGATCGAGGTAGGCGTGCTCGTCCTGGGCTGGCTGCTCGGCGGCACCGTGGGCGTGGGCACGGCGCTGTTCGCGGTCCTCATCGGCCAGGCCGTGGCGCTCGGGCTCGCGATCGTTCGCCACCTGGCGCCTCCTCTGCCGCACGCGTAGGCAGCGAGTCCGTAGGCGCACGCAGCGGCGGGCGCGCCTGGCCCGCGGCCCCGGGAGCCGGGTCGTCGTCGTCCCCTTACGCTGGGACCACCCGCGGGGGTGAGCCCGCGTCGTGCAACGCCCGAGCCCCGGGGGGCGAGTGATGATCGGACGGCGCGACCGAGCCCTGGTCACCGGCGTCGTCTCCGCCGGTCTCGTCGTCGGCCTCCTCGCCGCGGCTCCGGCCGGGGCCGCGGCCGTCGCCGTCGCCCCGCCGCCCTCGACCGCTCCGGTCGCACCTGTTGCTCCGGCCGATCCGTCCCCCGCGCCGCCCACCGCGCGCAGCCTCGACCTCCCGCGCCCGCTGGCCCGCCCGGCCGCGGTCGCGGCCACGGCGTCGCCCACCGCGATCGCGCTCGCCGTCGTCCGCGGACCAGTCGGCCGCGTTGGGCGTGCGCGGTGACCTTGCGCCGCTGTCGACGCGTCCGGTCGCCGGCGGGGGCACGATCGTGCGCCTCCAGCAGCTCGTCGACGGCGTGCCCGTGATGGGTGGGGAGGTCGTCGTCGACCTCGACCCCGCGGGGCGGACGAGGGCGGCCAACGCCGAGTCCCTCGCGGACGCCGCCCCCTCGACCGTGCCCTCGGTGGCGGCGGCCGTCGCGCGCACCGCGGCCCTCGCGGTGGTGGCGAAGCACCATGGGCTCGCGCCCGAGGACCTGCGCGGGTCGGTCCCGACGCTCGCGATCTTCGACCCGCGCATCTTCGGTGCCGACGGCGTGCAGCGCTCGTCCCTGGTGTGGCGGGTCGACGTCACGAGCAGCACCGACGTCGGCGTTCGGCGCCTCGTGCTCGTCGACGCCTCCCGCGGCACCATCACGCTCGACCTCGACCAGCTCGCCACCGCGCTCAGCCGCGAGGTGTGCGACGCGCGACGTACGGCCGAGCCGGTCCCGTGCACGCACGCGCTCGCCGTACGCAGCGAGGGCGAGGCCGCGGTCGGGCCCGCCACCGACGACGTCAACCGCGCCTACGACCTCGCCGGGGTCACGTACGGGTACTTCCGCACGGTGCTCGGCCGCGACTCGGTCGACGGCAGCGGGCTGCCGCTGCGGTCGACCGTGCGCTACTGCCCGACCCAGGCGGGCGCGGACTGTCCCTTCGACAACGCGTTCTGGGACGGCACGCAGATGGTGTACGGCGAGGGGTACACCGTCGCCGACGACGTCGTGGCGCACGAGCTCACCCACGGTGTCACCCAGTACGAGTCGAACCTCTACTACCTCTTCCAGTCCGGTGCCATCAACGAGTCGCTGAGCGACATATTCGGCGAGCTCGTCGACCTGGCGAACGTGCAGGCGGGCGACACGCCCGCCGCCAGGTGGCTCATCGGTGAGGACCTTCCCACCGGTGCGATCCGCGACATGCAGAACCCGGCCGCGTTCGGCCAGCCGGACCGCACCGGGAGCGGGCTCTACCAGACCCACCGCTACAGCGACGCCGACTTCGACAGCGGGGGAGTCCACACCAACAGCGGCGTCGGCAACAAGTTCGCCTACCTGCTCACCGACGGCGACAGCTTCAACGGCAGGACGGTCACCGGGATCGGGCCGGCCAAGGCGGCCCTCGTCGTGTACCGGGCCAGCCAGCTGCTCACGTCCGGCGCGGACTACCGGGCGTTCGCGACTGCGCTGCGCACGGCCTGCGCCACGCTGGCGTCCGGCAGCAGCGGTGTCGTCGCGGCCGACTGCGTCCAGGTGAACACCGCGCTGCTCGCCGTCCAGATGGACTCCACGCCGGCGCGGGCGCCGTTGCCGGCCGTGCCGAGCGTGTGCCCCGCCGGGACCGTGACCCAGACCCGGTTCTCGGACCCGTTCGAGCGCACGCCGGTGCGTCCTCGCTGGCTCGCCACGGGGTCCCGCTTCACCTGGCGGACCTCCACGGGTGCGGCGAGGTCGGGCCCCCTCTGGTTCTACGGGAGCGATCGCCAGAACCCCTATCTCGCGCCGCAGGTGTTCGCGACGGGGGGCACGGACAACCTCTGGGGTGACGCGCCGGGCGTCCGCAGCGACCACCAGATGGTCATGCCGGTCGCCGTCGCGATCCCCGCGGGCCGGACCTACCTGCGTTTCGACCACGCGTTCGGCTTCGAGTCGTTCGTCGGCGACCCGAGCAGCTCCTTCAACGGCAACTTCGACGGCGGCGTGCTCGAGTACACCGTCGACGGCGGCCGCACCTGGGTCGACGCCGGTCCGCTGATGACCGGTGGGAACGGCTACGGCGTCAACGCTCCCGCGACGGGCAGCACGCGCATCGACAGCCGGTTCTCGAACCCGCTGCGCGGCCGGATGGCGTTCGTCGGGCAGAGCCAGGGCTACCTGACCACGCGCGCCAACCTCTCCGCACTGGCCGGCAAGACCGTGCGCTTCCGGTTCCGCGTCGGGACCGACGACCAGGTCGGAGACGTCGGCTGGTTCGTCGACAACGTGCGGCTCTACTCGTGCGTGCCGCTGCTGCAGGTCTCGACGCCGCCGACCACGGTGCTCGGGCCGACGACGCTCACCTGGCCGCTCAACGACCGCAACCGGGTGCCGCGCGTGACGTACCGCTTCCGGTCGGCGCCCCCCGGTGGCGTCCTCGGGACGTACAGCCCGCCGCGCACCGTGACCACGGTGGGGAAGCTGGCCGTCCCGCTCGTGCGGGGCGGGGGCACCACGTGCGTCAACCTGCTGAGCGCAGACCCGGTGACGCCGGCCGCCGCGAACCAGGTGCGGTGCGTGACGGTCCCGGTCGACGACCGCGCGCTGCGCGCGAGCGCGCGACCGCGCGTGGACCCTGGTGCCGTCGAGCACGGCATACGGGCGGACGCTCACGGTGAGCACGCTCCGGGGCGCGATCCTGACGCTGCCCGCGGCACGTGGCAGCCGCCTTGTCGTCGTCGCCCAGACGTTCCGTGGCGGCGGCACCGTCGGCGTCTACGTCCAGGGCCGACGGGTGGCGCTGCTGTCGCTGAGCTCGGCCGTGCCGCAGGCGAAGCGGGTCTTCGACCTGCGGGTCGCCGGTCTCACCGGGGTGCCGGTGATGCTCAGGGTCGAGTCGTCCGGAGCCACCGTCGCGATCGACGGGCTCGGCGTCCGGCCCTGACGCCGACCGTCCGCCTCAGCCCGCTGGGCCGTCGATCCCGTTGCGCTGCACAGGGTCTGGACCGTGCGCCCCTCACGACTTGGCGAGGGTGTGCTCCTTGAGCGCGGGGATGATCGTCTGCGCGTAGGCCGCCAGCGTCGACTCCTGCGCGTCGTGCTGCAGGTAGACCGCGAACTGGTCCACGCCGAGCTCCTTGAGCGCGATGAGCTTGTCGATGTGGTCCTGCGCCGACCCGAGCACGCAGAAGCGGTCCACGATGTCGTCCGGGACGAACTCCGTGTGCGTGTTCCCCGCGCGGCCGTGCTCGTTGTAGTCGTAGCCCTGGCGCCCGGCGATGTAGTCCGTGAGCACCTGCGGCACGGCGGCACCGCCGTCGCCGTACCTCGCCACGATGTCGGCGACGTGGTTGCCCACCATGCCGCCGAACCAGCGGCACTGGTCGCGCTGGTGCGCGACGTCGTCGCCGACGTACGCCGGTGCGGCGACGCAGATCTTGATCGACGCCGGGTCGCGCCCCGCCGCCTCCGCGGCAGAGCGGACCGCCGCGATGCTCCACTCCGCGATCGAGAGGTCCGCGAGCTGCAGGATGAAGCCGTCACCGACCTCGCCGGCGAGCGCGAGCGCCTTGGGACCGTATGCGGCGACGTAGATGTCGAGGCTGCTCCCGGTCGTCCACGGGAAGCGGAGATGGCTGTCCTTGTACGTCGCCGCGCGGCCGTTCGCGAGGTCGCCGATGACGCCGATCGCCTCGCGCAGCTCGGCCAGGGTGACGGGCTTGCCGTTGATCACGCGCACGGCCGAGTCCCCGCGCCCGATCCCGCAGACGGTCCGGTTCCCGAACATCTCGTTGAGCGTCGCGAACGTCGACGCCGTGACGGTCCAGTCGCGTGTCGCCGGGTTCGTCACCATCGGGCCCACGGTCACGCGGTGGGTCTTCGCGAGGATCTGGCTGTAGATGACGTACGGCTCCTGCCAGAGCAGGTGCGAGTCGAAGGTCCACACGTACTGGAATCCGGCGAGCTCGGACTGCACGGCGAGGTCGACGACGCGCCACGCCGGGGGGTTGCACTGAAGGACGACGCCGAAATCCATACGGTCTCCTAGACGAGGTACTGCGACAGGCCGCGCCGGAGGAACTGCCCGTGACCCTTGGTGCCGAGGTACTCGCCGCGTTGGACGACGACGGTGCCGCGCGAGAGCACGGTCTCGACACCACCGTCGATCTCGAAGCCCTCCCACGCGGAGTGGTCCATGTTCATGTGCGCCGTCTCCACCGAGATGCGTGTCCGCTTGTTCGGGTCGTAGATGACGATGTCGGCGTCGGCACCGGGCACGATCTCGCCCTTGCGCGGGTGCAGGCCGAACATGCGCGCCGGTGTCGTGCAGCACAGCTCCACCCAGCGGGAGAGCGAGATGCGACCGTCGACGACGCCCTGGTAGATGAGGTCCATCCGGTGCTCGACCCCGCCGATCCCGTTGGGGATCTTGGAGAAGTCGTTGAGCCCCAGCTCCTTCTGCTCCTTGAGGCAGAACGGGCAGTGGTCGGTGCTCACCACCTGGAGATCGCCTGTGCGCAGGTAGCGCCAGAGCTCCTCCTGGTGGCCTTCCTCGCGCGGGCGCAGCGGGGTGGAGCAGACGTACTTGGCACCCTCGAAACCCGGTGCCGACAGGTGCTCCTCGAGCGAGAGGTAGAGGTACTGCGGGCACGTCTCGCCGAACACGTTCCAGCCCTCGCCGCGAGCGGCTGCCAGCGTGCTCACCGCCTGCTTCGCCGACATGTGCACGACGTAGAGCGGGGCACCGGTGAGGTGCGCCAGCATGATCGCGCGGTGCGTCGCCTCCTCCTCCGTCTCCCACGGCCGGGTCAGCCCGTGGTAGCGAGGTGCCGTCTCACCACGCGCGAGCGCCTGGCCGACGAGGACGTCGATCGCGGTGCCGTTCTCGGCGTGCATCATGATCACGGAGCCGTTGTTGGCCGCGGACTGCATCGCGCGCAGGATCTGGCCGTCGTCGGAGAAGAACACGCCGGGGTAGGCCATGAACAGCTTGAAGCTGGTGATGCCCTCGTCGACGAGCTCGTCCATGGCCTTGAGCGACTCGTCGTCGACGCCTCCGATGATCTGGTGGAAGCCGTAGTCGATCGCGCAGTTGCCGTCGGCGCGCTGGTGCCACGCCGCGAGGCAGTCCTGCACGCGCTCGCCGCTCCTCTGCACCGCGAAGTCGACGATGGTGGTCGTCCCGCCGTGGGCTGCGGCGCGCGTCCCCGTCTCGAACGTGTCGGAGGCGGACGTCCCGCCGAAGGGGAGCTCCATGTGCGTGTGGATGTCGACGCCGCCCGGGACGACGTACTTCCCGGTCGCGTCGATCACCTGCTCGACGCTGGAGGCCAGGTCGACGCCGAGCGTGTTCGCACCCGGTGCGAGCAGGGCCACCACGCGCTCGCCGTCGACGAGCACGTCCATCGGCTGCGCGGTGACGGGGCCGACGACGAGCCCACCGCGGATCAGGAGCGTCATGGCGCCACCAGGTCGTCGTAGGCGTCCGGCCGACGGTCGCGGTAGAAGGCCCAGCGGTTGCGGACCTCGGTGAGCAGGTCCATGTCGAGGTCGCGGACCACGAGCTCGGGGGCGTGCGCGTCGGCGACGTCGCCGACGAACGCGCCCTGCGGGTCCACGAAGTACGACGTGCCGTAGAAGTCGTCGTCGCCGAGGTCCTCGATCCCGACGCGGTTGATCGCGCCGATGAAGTACTCGTTCGCGACCGCGGACGCCGGCTGCTCGAGCTTCCAGAGGTAGGAGGAGAGCCCGCGTGAGGTCGCCGACGGGTTGAACACGATCTGCGCGCCGTTGAGGCCGAGCGCGCGCCAGCCCTCGGGGAAGTGGCGGTCGTAGCAGATGTAGACGCCCACCTTGCCCACGGCGGTGTCGAACACCGGGAAGCCGAGGTTGCCGGGGCGGAAGTAGAACTTCTCCCAGAAGCCCTTCACGTGCGGGATGTGGTGCTTGCGGTACTTCCCGAGGTAGGAGCCGTCGGCGTCGAGCACCGCGGCGGTGTTGTAGAGGAACCCCGGCTGCTCCTGCTCGTACATCGGGAGCACCATCACGATGCCGAGCTCGCGCGCGAGCGCCTGGAACCGCTCGACGATCGGACCGGGAACCGACTCGGCGTACTCGTAGAAGGTCGGGTCCTGCACCTGGCAGAAGTAGGGGCCGTAGAAGAGCTCCTGGAAGCACACGACCTTCGCACCCTGGGCCGCGGCGTCCCGGGCGAAGCCCTCGTGCGCCACGATCATCGATTCCTTGTCGCCGGTCCAGCTCGCCTGCACCAGTGCTGCACGTACGACCGTCACGGGGTCCTCCGGGGGAGTTCGTGCGCTACCGGTCGGGACCGGCTGAACCCCCATGTAACTCTCAGCGGACGCGCCCGGCAATCAGTTCGGCGATACCCGGGACACGATCACTCGACCGACCGGTTCAGTGCCGGCCGGCGGCCGTCTCCGGCCGTGCGTGCCAGCGCTCCGCCGTGATCGACCAGACGACCGCATCGAACTCGATCCCGTCGTCGACCACCGTGGCCGAGTGGTCGAAGGTGAGCCCGAGCCGGCGCATCACGGCCAGGCTCCGTTCGTTGGGCGTGTCGGTGATCGAGATGACGCGGGGCGCGGCGAGGCTGGTGAACGCAAGGTCGAGCCAGGCCGCACCGGCCTCGGTGGCGAAGCCCTGCCCCCAGTGCTCGTGGGCCAGTCGCCAGGCGACCTCGAGGTCGTCGGGGTAGGACTCCTGGTGGTGGAGGCCGCACATGCCGAGGAATGCAGCGTCGCTGCGACGCTCCACGGCGAGCAGCCCGAACCCCTCGTCGGCGTAGAGCTCGTTGTGCCAGGTGGCGATCTCGTCCGAGTCCTCGCGGCTGAGCGGCTCGCCGCCGAGGAAGCGGACCACCTCAGGGTCGGAGTTCAGGGCTGCGAACGGTGCGAGGTCCTCGCGGCGGAACGTGCGCAGCGTGAGCCGAGGGGTCTCGAGAACGGTCCGGCCGTCCCAGTCCGCCATCGGCGTCGCCTCAGTCGACGCGGACGGTCTCGCCGTTCGCGGTCCGGAAGTGCACGGCCACGAGGCCGGGCTCATCGCCCTCGACCCACTCGATGTCGGATCCGTCGAGCGGCGAGGCCAGCTCGCCGCCGAGCCACTCGCGGATGCGGTCCTTGTCGCCGGCGATCTCGCAGGCGACCGCGGAGACGTGCGCGGGCCCGGCGAGGGAGGGGTGCTGCGCGGCGTCGCACGTCCACTGCAGGAAGAACGGGAGGGACGGGTCGGCCATGAGGTCGGCGACCCCGATCTGCTTCCAGGTGAGGTCGAAGCCGTCGGGACGCACGCGATGGCCGTCGACCGAGGCACGACCGAGCCGCACCTCGAGGGGTGCGATGTCCGGCACCGACACCGCCCAGCCCAGCCAACCGCCGCCGGCCTCGGCCCGGGCCTTGACCGCCTTACCGAACGTGGCCTTGTCGGACGCGGGGTGGTCGAGGGCAGCCACGACCTCGACGTAGGTGCCGCCCTCGATGGGCAGGACGAAGTTCCGGGTGCCGAAACGGGGGTGACGCCCACCGTCGACGAAGGATCCCCCGAGCTGCTGACCGAGCCGCTGCACCGTGTCGACGAGCTCGCTGCTGCTCACTGCGTACGAGACGTGGTCCAAGCGCATGCCCGTATGGTGGCCCACTCGAATCCGGTGGTTTTCACGGGGGTCCGACTTCGGGTCCGCCACCCGTTCAGCCCGTTCCATGCGACGCCGAGAAGCCTTGCGGCTCAGGCACTACGACGCTTCGCGCGCTCCAGCGCCTCGACCCGGTCCAGTCGCGTGGCCTCGGTCAAGGTGGGCGCCGTGCCTCCGTGGCGCGACGGGAGCCACCACGTGTCGTCCGGTCCGGACGGTCGCTGGGGGTAGCGGCTGATCGCGTCGGCGAGCATCTCCTCCATCGCGGTGTGCAGCCGCGTCGTGACCTCGTCGAGATCCGCGTCGGCCGGCACGTCGATCGGCGCCCCGACCGACACGGACACCGCCTTGCCGCGGGAGAAGTCGCGCGGGCGTCCCTTCGTCATCAGCCGCTGGGTTCCCCAGAGCACCGTGGGGAGCAGCGGGACCCCGGCGTCCTGGGCGAGGCGCGCGGCGCCGACCTTGAACTCCTTGATCTCGAAGGACCGGGAGATAGTGGCCTCGGGGAAGATGCCGACGACCTCGCCTCGTCGCAACGCGTCGAGGGCGACGCGGAAGGACTCGGCACCGGCGTCGCGGTCGACCGGGATGTGCTTCATCCCGCGCATGAGCGGCCCGGCCACCGGGTTCCGCCAGATGGACTCCTTGGCCATGAACCGCACGTACCGGCCCGACGGGTTCGCACCGAGGCCGGCGAAGATGAAGTCCAGGTAGCCGATGTGGTTGCTGGCCACGACGGCACCGCCGTCGCTCGGCACGTTCTCGGCGCCGCGGAGGTCGATGTCGAGCCCGAGCCCCGCGAACATCGCCTTGGCCGCCACGATCGCGGGCGCATAGACGAGTTCGACCATGGCGGGCACGCTACGGCTCCGCGCCCGGCTGTGCCACCACGGCGGCTCGCGCCGGACCCGGGGCTAGCCTCGGGCCATGTCCGATGACCTGCACGTGACCGTGTTCGCCGACGACCGCCGGGTCGAGTCGCTGTCCATCTACACCGACAACATCGAGGAGCTGGCCGCGGTGTTCGCCGACGCGAACGCCGGCGATGGCGAGCTGCTCGACCGCCGACCGGCCGAGGGTGCCTGGTCGGTGGGGGAGGTGCTGCACCACCTCGCGGACGCCGAGCTGCACCAGAGCCTCGAGCTGCGCAGCATCCTGGCCGAGGACACGCCCGTCCTGCCCGCCTGGGACCAGCAGGCCTACGCCGACGCGCTCGGGTACGACACCCGGCCCGCGGCGGACGCGCTGACCTTCGTGCTCTCGTCCCGTCACGTGAACGCCCGGCTGCTCGCGTCCCTGTCGCCGGAGCAGTGGATGCGCACCGGGGTGCACCCGACGGAGGGGGCCATCGACGTCGCCCGCTGGGTGGAGCTCGCCGCCGACCACCTCAAAGTGCACGTCCTGCAGGCGCGGCGCGCCGTCATCGGCATGTTCTGACAGGGCACGGCCGGGTTCTTCGGCGATACTCGTCGGCATGCAGCCGAGCGAAGCCGAAGCCGTGGTGTCCGCGCTCCAGGAGCGCCGCATCTTCGCGCACGTCTACCGCGGGGGCGTCGCGCGCCACGGCGTGCGGATCGTGCTCCCCGACGGCCGCGAGGCGTTGTGGGACGTCGACGGCGCTGCCGGTCTCGAGGCGCAGGTGATGCGCGACGGCATGCTCGTCGGGTTCGTGCCGAAGATCCCGGGCTCGGAGACCTACACGCTCGAGCAGACCGTCGACGCGATCGCGGCAGCCGTCTACGACTGATCCGTCCCGCCCCGGGGCCTCGAGCTCCGGCGTGTCGTCCCCAACGCCGCGGGCCTGACGGCGGTCCTCGTCCGGGGCCGGGCCGAGCGTGGCCGCATGACCCACGCCTCCCTCGTCGTCCGCGGTCCCGATGTCCTGCCCGCCGCGATCCCGCACCTCGTCGGCTTCCATCCGCTCGACTCCCTCGTGATCATCGGGCTGTCGCCCGGATCTCGTCGCGTGCTGGTCACCGTGCGCGTCGACCTCCCACCGCCCGAGGAGGAGCTCGACGACGTCCTCGAGGCGTGGAGCAGCGTGGTCGCCGCGCTGCTGCGCGTGGGGGCGCTCGAGGCGATCGTCGCCGTGTTCCCGGCACCGGCGGACGACCCCTGGACCGGTGACAAGCCCACCGACCTCCCGCATCGCCCCCTCGTCCGTGCCGTGATGGCCGAGCTCGAGGACGCCGTCGTGAGCACCCTCGACGCGGTCTGCATCGTGGGCCAGCGCCTGCGCTCCTACCTGTGCGAGGACCTCGCCTGCTGCCCGGCACAGGGCCGGCAGGTCGACGACCCGGAGGCGCTGCGGCTCACTGCCGCGTTCGTCGCGGAGGGCAGCGCTCCGCTCGCCTCCCGGGCTGAGCTCGTCGAGACCCTCGCCCCGCGCGACCCGGACGACCCGGTACACCTGTCCGTCGACTCCGCTCGCGACGGCGTCGTGGTGCGGCTCCCCGCCGGTATCGCCCCGCGGGTGGAGCGGTTCGTCGACGACCTGCGGTCCTGGGCGGACAACCCGCGCAACGAGCGCACCCTCGTCCGCCTCGTCGTCGTCGCCGGCTTCCTCACCTCGACCGTTCGGTCTCGCGACCTGCTGCTGCGCGCCCTGACGATCCAGGGCGATCACGACCTGCTCGGGGCCGCTCGCCAGGTCCTGGCGGAGGCTGTGCGCTGCGCTCGGCCGCCGGAGACAGCGCCGCTGGCGGCCGTCCTCGCCGTCTGCTGCTGGGTCGACGGCGACGGCGCGGCTGCCTGGGTGGCGCTCGACCGGGCGTTCGGCGCCGACCCGGCGTACTCGCTCGCCGCCCTTGTGGCCGCCGCCCTCGATGCCGGGGCCCCGCCGGGTACGTGGACGGCGATGATGGCCGAGCTGAGCGAGGAGGAGATCCTCGGCGTCGTCGGCGGGGCGGACGAGAGCTGGTCGGCGTGACCGGTGCGGACCGCCGTCACCAAAGCGCGGGTCGGGGGCGGGTGTGACTCGGGCAGCCGTGCGGGACGGGCGTGAACCAGCGGGGCGCGGGTGGGTGAGGCGTTCCTCTGCGGTCCCTCACGGGGCTTGGTGCCGGCCCGTGCGCCGTGCCTACGGTTCCGCCGTGCCCCTCGTCCGCTCCCTCCTCGTCGCCTGCCTGGCCCTGCTGCTCGTCGCGGCACCGGCGGCCGCCGCACCCGTGGCGACGCCGGCGTCGGCCCGGACGGGCCACGCGGTCCACGGGGTGTCGTCGTCGGCCGCATCGCCGCTCGGGGTGACGGGCAACGACGGGGCCGACGTCTACGTGGGCTCCGGCGGCGTCGTGTTCCCGGCGAACCGGTGGTTCGGGTCCGAGCCCGACCGGCAGTCCACCGCGGCCTGCGAGGGCTGCCAGTGGCGGGTCAGCGAGCTCTGCGACAAGAGCTCCCTGGCCGGCGGGAGGTGCCTGCGCCTGCGGCTCGGCTGCCCGGTGGGCGAGCAGCGGGTCCGCGTGTGGTTGCTGCGTCCCGGCCAGGACTGGGCGGTGGTGGGCGAGGCCTGCGTCGGCGACACGCCGCCGGTCACCCTCGTGACGGTAGGAGCCCGGCTGCGCGAGGAGGCGATCAAGGCGCTGCCCGCCCTGCGTGCCGCGGTGCAGCCGGCGGACGGCGTCCTCGTCGGCATCCCCGCCGTCTTCCGCACCGGACAGCCGGCAACGGGGATCCGCGGCGCCGACCTGTCCGTGCTGGGCCTCGACATCCGGCTCGACGCACGGGTCCGCTGGCGCTGGGCGTACGGCGACGGCGCGACCGTATGGACGTCGCGACCGGGCGGGCGCTGGCCGGACGCGTCGGTCAGCCACGTGTACCGGTCCGTGGGTACCGTCCGCGCCGCGGTCACGGCGGTCTGGCGCGGTCAGTTCACGGTCGAGGGGCTCGGACCGTTCGCCGTGCCCGGTCCGCCCCTCACCCAGGGCCAGTCGGTCCTCGTCGACGTCCGCGAGGCGCGCGCAGTCCTCGTCGGCTGAGCGCGGCCGCCTGCGACCGACTCGGCGGGTCCGGCACACTGGCCCGGTGACCGACCTGCTCGCACTGACTGATGGCTACCCGGTGGCCGCGTTCGCGACGGGCGCCGTCCTCATCGAGGAGGACACGGATCCCGGCCGGATGCTCGTGCTGCTGTCCGGCTCGGTGAGCGTCGAGCGCGACGGCGTCGCGTTCGCCCGGGTCGAGACGCCCGGAGCGGTGTTCGGGGAGATGTCCGTGGTGCTCGACCGGCCGTCCACGGCGACGGTGCGGGCGACCTCCGACGTGCGGGCCCGGGTGATCGACGACCCGGAGGCCTTCCTCACCCGCGAGCCGGGGGCCGCGCTCAGCGTGCTCCGCACCACCGCGGCGCGGCTGGCCGGGCTCACCCAGTACCTCGTCGACGTCAAGGCGCAGTTCGCGGAGCAGCAGGGTCACCTCGGGATGGTGGACCAGATCCTCGACACGCTCGTGCACCACCAGGCCCCGCCGGCGCGGACCGGATCGGCGCGCGACCCCGAGGGCGACCACCAGCACTGAGACGAGCGAGAACCAGCAGTCGGCGGGTCAGAGCCGGATCGACTCCACGTCGAACACGCCGTACCAGTCGGCTGTGCCGGCGTCGGTGTCGAGCGTGATGTGCGGGGGCACCGGCCCGCGCTGGTGCCCGCCGTTGAACACCCAGGTGTCGCCGAGCCGGGCGTGCCAGGAGCCGCCCTCGACCCACGGTGCCTGGTGGACGTGGCCGCAGAGCACGACGTCGGGGGAGTGCTCCGCGATCCAGCCGGCGAGGTCGTGGTCGGGGAACTCGCGGCGTCCGTCGTTGCACAGCACGGTCCCGGCGGGTGGCGAGTGGTAGAGCCACACCCAGCGGGCCGGGCGGTCGCGCGCGGCCGCAGCGAGCTGGTCGGCCACCTCCTGACGGGTCACCGGTCCGTCCCACCAGGGGCAGATCGTGAACCGCGTGCCGTCGACGTCGATCGAGCTGCCATCGACGTGCACCGTGCCGGCCCGGTCCGCCTGCAGCCACCCCGCCACCTGCTCGCCGTGCGCGCCGGGGCCGTCGAGGTCGTGGTTCCCCGAGGCGGTCAGCACCAGTGCCTTCTCCGCGAGCAGGGTGAGGTACTTGTCGAGGACGACGACCTGCACGGTGAAGGGGACGACGTTCGCGATGTCGGCGAGGTCCCCCACGATCGCGACCACGTCGACATCGTCGGCGGCGCCGACGAGCCAGTCGTAGTGCGGCAGCCGGTAGTGCAGGTCCGACACCACGAGGATCCGCACGAGTCGTGAGTCTGCCGCACAGGTGGACGCCGGGCCGCCGGAACGCGAGAGGCCGCGGGGCAGCCTCAGCGCGGCGAGGAGACGGTTCGGCCGATGACGGCGCCACGGCCGAACGTGGCGCCCAGGGCGATCGCCTGCTCGAGCCGCGCCGAGGTGTCGAGCCCGAGCGCGATCACCGAGGCCCCGACGTCGACGGCCGCGTCGAGCGCCCGGCTCACGGCGGGATCGGTCGCGCGGCCGGGCACGGCGAGGTCCACGTGCACGTACGCCGGCCGGATGTGGCCCACGAGCGCGAGCGCCCGCTCCGCGCACGGCGACGTGGCGACGTCGGCGTAGACGATCTGCCAGCCCCAGCCGCGCATCTCGTCGACCGCGCCGAGCAGTCGGCGCTCGTCCTCGAAGGCGTCGGCGTGCAGCTCCGCGCACACGCTGAGCGCGCGCCGACCGCGCAGCCAGGAGACCGCGAGCCGTGGCGGGCAGGCCGCCCCGAACGTCTCCGGCTCCGGCGTGAGGTGGAGCTCGGTGCTCAGCCCGGCGTCGGCGGCGAGGTCGAAGGTGTGGCAGCGGAACGCCCAGTCGAGGCGCTCGACGAGCCCCAGCGCCGCCGCCTGCTCGAGCAGGCTGAGCGTGTCGGCGATCTCGGTGCCGGGGGTCCCTCGACCCGTCGCCTTCCACCCCACGACCGGAGCGAGGCTCGGCGCACCGGCGTCGAGGCGGCGGATCGGGCTGAAGTCAGGACCGAGCAGGGACGGGTCAGCGATGAGCTGCTCCACCAGCGCGCGGGTGCGGCGGGTGCGATCGAGATCGGCCGACAGGGCGTCACTCGCGCGCGGAGGGCTCAAGGTCACTTCACGGGTGTCGGCATCGGCGTGGCCGTCTTGAGCGCCCCTGACGGTAAGACGCGCTAGGTTCGCGGGTGCGCACGGTCGTCGACCGGCCGCACTCTCAACGAGGAGGAGCGATGGGGGCTATCGGAGGCCCGATCGTCGTCGGTTACGTCGAGACGCCGGAAGGCCGTGCCGCACTCGAGCGAGCGATCGCCGAGGCGCAGCAGCGCGGAGCGCGGCTCATCGTCATCAACTCGCACAAGGGTGGGTCGAGCCTCGACAACGCGAGCGCTGTCGAGCTCGACAAGAACCTCGCCGAGGTGCACGACCTGCTCCACGGCACCGGGGTGGAGCACGAGGTGCGCCAGCTCGTCCGCGGGGCGGATCCCGCGGAGGACCTCGTGGCCGTGGCCGACGAGGTCGACGCCGACCTCATCGTGATCGGGCTGCGCCGGCGCACGCCGGTGGGGAAGCTGATCATGGGGAGCAACGCGCAGTCCGTGCTGCTCGACGCCTCGTGTCCGGTACTCGCGGTCAAGGCTCCCTGAGCGGTCACCCCGGCCGCTCGACCTGCCGTCCCGCGCCGCCTCGCAGTACCGTGACGAGGTGACGACGATCGCGCCTCCCGTCCTGTGTCTCTGCTTCGATGCCGACGGCGATGCGCTGCTCGCGCGCGACCCGTTCGCCCTTGTCACGGGCATGCTCCTCGACCAGCAGATGCCGATGGAGCGCGCGTTCCTCGGCCCGTGGAAGCTCGCCCAGCGGCTCGGCACGCCCGAGCGGCTCGCGGTGTCGGCCATCGCGCACCACGACCCGGACGAGTTCGCGGCCCTGGTGGCTACCCCGCCGGCGGTCCACCGGTTCCCCGGCGCGATGGCCGGGCGGATCCAGGGGCTGGCCCGGTACGTCGCGGTCGAGTACGCCGGGGACGCCTCGGCCATCTGGCGCTCGGCGCCCACCGGGCACGCCCTCTACCAGCGGCTGGTCCACCTTCCCGGCTACGGCGACCAGAAGTCGCGCATCCTGCTCGCCCTCCTCGGCAAGCAGTGCGGGGTCCGGCCCCGCGGCTGGCGCGAGGCGGCCGGCGCCTACGGGGAGCCGGGCTCGCACCGGTCGGTCGCCGACGTCGTCGACGCCGACAGCCTGCTCGCCGTCCGCCGGTTCAAGCAGGAGATGAAGGCCGCGCGCGCCTGACCCGGTCCGCTCACGGCGTAGCCCGGTGCCCCCGCAGGTCGGCGGCGCCGGAGCCGCGCCGCCGCCCGGTGAGGAGCGGGTGGGGCGCGTGCAGAGGGAATGCCGGGGGCGTGTGACAATGTTCCGCCGGTGCGCCCCTTGCGCACCGCCTCACCTCGCACGTCCCGGTGAGTGCGATTTCGTTTGATCGACGAGAGGTCCGTTCGTGCCGTCGAAGCCCTCCCAGGCCAGCACCAAGCCCGCCACCAAGGCGCCCACGAAGGCCGCCCCGGCCAAGGCTGCTCCGACCACGAAGGCGGCTCCCTCGAAGGCCTCCGCGGCGAAGGCCGCGCCGGCGAAGCCCGCCGCGAAGGCCGCACCCGTCTCGACCGCGGCGAAGGCCGCTCCGGCCAAGACCACGACGAAGGCCGCACCCGCGAAGACCAGCGCGACGAAGACTCCGGCGACCAAGACCGCCGCCACCAAGTCCGCCGCCACCAAGACCGCTGCGGCCAAGAAGTCAGCTCCCGCGGCCAAGGACGCCAAGGCGACGAAGCCCGCGAAGGGCGTCGTTGTCGTCGACGGCGTGGAGGTCGTCGACGCCGTGGTCGCCCTCGTGGGTGACGAGGCCGAGATCGAGATCGTGGACCTCGAGTCCGACCTCGAGGTGGCCGAGCCCGATCTCGCGCTCGCCGCCGTGCTCGAGGTGGAGCTCGAGGCCGAGCTCGTCGTCGACCTCGCCGAGGTCGTCGCCGAGGCGCCCAAGGACGGCGAGGTCGTCGCCGAGACCACCGAGACCACGGAGACCGCGGAGGGCGAGGAGGAGTCCGAGGCCTTCGTCATCTCCGACGTCGACGACACCGACGAGCCCGTGCAGACGGTCACCGTCGCCGGTGCCACCGCCGACCCGGTCAAGGACTACCTCAAGCAGATCGGCAAGGTCCCGCTGCTCAACGCCGAGCAGGAGGTCGAGCTCGCCAAGCGCATCGAGGCGGGCCTGTTCGCCGAGGAGAAGCTCAACTCGGGGATGAAGCTGAGCGCCACCGCGCGCGGCGACCTCGAGTGGATCGCCGAGGACGGCCGCCGGGCCAAGAACCACCTGCTCGAGGCCAACCTGCGCCTCGTCGTGTCGCTGGCCAAGCGCTACACCGGTCGCGGCATGCTCTTCCTCGACCTGATCCAGGAGGGCAACCTCGGCCTGATCCGCGCGGTCGAGAAGTTCGACTACACCAAGGGCTACAAGTTCTCGACGTACGCCACGTGGTGGATCCGTCAGGCGATCACCCGCGCGATGGCCGACCAGGCCCGCACCATCCGCATCCCGGTGCACATGGTCGAGGTCATCAACAAGCTCGCCCGCGTGCAGCGCCAGATGCTGCAGGACCTCGGCCGCGAGCCCACTCCGGAGGAGCTCGCCAAGGAGCTCGACATGACCCCGGAGAAGGTCGTCGAGGTGCAGAAGTACGGCCGCGAGCCGATCTCGCTGCACACCCCGCTCGGCGAGGACGGCGACAGCGAGTTCGGCGACCTCATCGAGGACTCCGAGGCCGTCGTCCCCGCCGACGCCGTGTCGTTCACGCTGCTGCAGGAGCAGCTCGACTCGGTGCTCGACACGCTGTCCGAGCGCGAGGCCGGCGTCGTGACGATGCGCTTCGGTCTCACCGACGGCCAGCCCAAGACGCTCGACGAGATCGGCAAGGTCTACGGCGTCACGCGCGAGCGGATCCGCCAGATCGAGTCCAAGACGATGTCCAAGCTGCGTCACCCCAGCCGTTCCCAGGTATTGCGCGACTACCTGGACTAGCCGACGCGCCCGAGAAGCCTCGGATCACGTTGTAGCACAACAGATCCGGCATTGCTTCGATCCGACGGCTGGGGCGATAGCTGCCGACGAGGCGACTGGTTGACAGCGCCTACCTGCAGGAGCTCTAGCGCAGGACACCCACACATCGACGTGGTCAAGGATGACTGCCTGAACCCGGTCTGACGGGACCACGCGCTGAAGGTGACCCCGGACGCTCCGCCCCCGGGATCGTCCGGCGCAGGCAAATCAGCGCCCGGCTGCATGAGGTCTCTGGATCCGGCCGGGGCGGTCGGGCGGCCGACGCGGAGCCACACCGGTCAGGCTCGCCTTGAACGCCTCGTGCATAACCCCACGACCGGGGCGGGCCAGCCAGCCTCTGACTGGTGCCGCACGGGCTCGGTTTTTGACCGACCGATTCTCCGGGCTAATATGTCCCCGCACGACTCGGGGACAACACGGGGGATAGACAATGCGCGTACGGGGCGCTTTTACGATTGATGCCGCCTATCGGCATCGCAGTGCTGGGGCTCTCGCTCGCCGTGGGCACTCTGCCTGCGGGTGCAGTCATCGGCCCGGCTGCGCTGGCAGGTCGCGGCAGCAGCAGTACCGGCAGATATCGGGCCCTCCATCCTGGCGGCCGACGGGTACGGCGACGGCGGACCGGCCTCGCACGCACGCTTTGACAACCCTTCCGTAGCGTTCGCCGGGCTGCCCAACGGGTCCATCGCGTTCGTCGATGCGAACTCGGTCCGAGCGCTCACCACGACGGGCACCGTTGTGTGTCTGGCGGGCTGCTCGCACACGGCGGGCTTCTCGGGCGATGGCGGGCGCCGCAATTGCTGCCAAGTTCAAGTCCCCGACCGGCATCGCGGCAGCGGCCTGACGGCACGCTGTTCGTCGCGGACACCGGCAACAACAGGCTGCGGCGCATCAGCCCCACGGGAACGATCACCACCGTGGCGGGGAACGGCACCCTCCCCGCGGACTTCGCAGCGAGCGGCGTCGCGACGACCCTCGCCGTGACGCCCTCCGACGTGGCCGTCGCGCCCGACGGCAAGGTCTACTTCGTCGACGACGGCACCCGGCGCGCGGTCCGGCGGCTCTCCGGCACTTCCGTGACGACGGTCCTCGGGGAGCCGCCGGGTTCCACTCCGGCTGGGACACGGGCTGGAACGGTGGGCCGGCGACCGCGGTCACGCTTCCGCCCTACGGCAGGATCTGGCTCGGTGTCGCACCCAGCGGGGGCACGCTTTACGCGAACGTCTCCCAGGACGCCGTCGTCGTCTCCGTCACCACGTTGGGGGTTCTCCACACCGTCGCGGGCGTCGGCAACCACGGCCTGGGCGAGGACACCGGAGACGGTGGCCCGGCCACCGCGGCGAACCTTGCCTATCCCTCGGGCCTCGTCGTCGAGGCGAACGGCGCCATCGACATCGCGTCGATCTCCGGGATCCGCCAGTTCACCGTCTGCGGCACCATCACCATGCTTCGTCCGGGCGCCACCAGCGGAGGCGGTCTGGCCCTCTCGTCGGGCACCTTCTACCGATCTGGCCCGCTCGAGACGCCCCAGCGGGCAGCGGTGGGCGACCATCCTGGCCACCGCTGCGAACGGCACGTCGACGGTCGTGCTCGGTTCCGCCCAGGGACGGACCGGGGACGGCCAGGCCGCATCGCAGGCCTGGTTCCCGCAGGCCGCCGACACCCTCACGCTGGCGGACGGCACGGTGCTCATCGCCGAGTCGCTCGGGTTCGTCCGACGAATCTCGCCGGCTCGCACGGTCAGCACGATCGCGGGAGCGGTGGTGGCACCGGTCGTCTACTCGGGAGAGGGCGGCCCCGCAGCGGCCGCCGCTCTTCCGGGTCCTTACCGGCTGGCTCGGGACACCGCGGGCAACATCTACGTCGCCTGTTCGGACGGCACCGTTCGCGAGATCCTCGCGAGCGACGGCACGATCCGCACCGTTCTCGGCGACGGCACCCCGTGGTCCACGACACCTCCGGTCGGGCCACTCGCCGCGACGTCGATGCCCGTGAGCTTCGTGCGCCAGATGTCCGTGGCGCCGGACGGCAGCCTGTGGGTCGTCGACGGGTCGCAGCCCACCGCGTCGCCCGACCGCATCGTGCGCGTCGACTCCGGGATCGCGACGCAGGTGACCGGCACGGTGTCGCCCGCTGTGAGCGGAGCGTCCGCCATGGGTCAGCCGGTCGGCGTCCTCGGATCCGTCGATGCGGCGGGCATCGCTCCCGACGGGTCGCTCGTCGCCGTCGACTGGTCGGGAGTGCTCTACCGGTCGTCGGACCGCGTCACGATCACGGCCGTCTCGTCGTCACACGGGAACGGGTGGGACCACATCCTGTTCGACCCCGCGGGGAACCTCGTGCTCGCGAACGCGCGCGCGGTGCGCTACCACCCCGACGGTTCGTCAGACGACTCCAGTGGCCGTACCCGGGTGGTACGCCGCAAGCAACTGCGTGGTCGATCTCGGCGACGATGGTGACGTTCGTCGAGTCGTCCGGTGCCCTCTACCAGAGGACGCTCCCCGCCGTGGTCCGACGGCCCGCCGCGCCCACGGGCTCGATCGTCCCGCTGCCGAACGGCGACGAGCTGGCCCTGCGCGTGACGACTCCGGCTAACCCGGGAGTGTCGGTGCGGCTCTATCGCGGCGGGGTGCTCCCGGCCGGCACCGCGCTCGAGTACACCGATCTCTCACTCGAGCACGCCGGGCTACTACGGCGTGAGCCAGGCGTGGGGTCTGGGCGCTCAGTACGGCGACACCATCAGCGTCGAGGCGAACGCGATCGACAATGCGCGCGGTGTCAGCTCACCCACCGCTCGCTGGAGCACCGTGTTCCGCGCGCCGATGGCCTGCACCGTAACGCCGACGGCTCGGGTGGTCGCCTACGGAACGCGTCTCACGGTCGCCACGCGCACCGCGCACTACGACGGCCGTGCGTTCGGCGCGACGTCGGGAGCCTGGAAGGTCGCGCCCGGCGGTCTCGCGATGACGTCGACCGCCGTGGTCACCTCCGCCACGGGCGACACCACCAAGGCGATCCAGGTGCTGCGGACGACCAAGGTTGCGTTCGTCGTTCCGGCCTCGTCCGGCACGACCGGATGCTCGACGACCGTCGCCTACTCGGTGCGCGGGGTCGGACAAGCTGGCGTCGAGCGCCTCGACCGCACGCCGCTCGACGTACCTGACCATGACCGCCACGCAGGCACCACACATCGCCGGCCAGCCCATGACGTTGCAACGGCTATCCGGATCCACCTCGGTGACGGTCGCGAAGGGACTGACGACGAGCGCCGGCACGGTCCGCTGGTCGGTGAAGCAGCCCAGCACCGTCGGCTACACGTCATACCGGGTCGTGTCGGCGACCACCGCTGCTCTGCTGAACGCCACCAGCCCCACGGTCCGCGTGCGCGTGGTGTGAGCCGCGCCCGGGACCGATTCCGATCCCTCGACTCCTGCACGCCGTGGCCCCTGCGTCCTCGTATTGCCTGGGATGAACGAAGCGGCTCTAGGTGAGGCAAGGTGGTCTGGGACCCTGGGGGAGGGCAAGAGCCGGTCTGTTACCTGCCGGGAGGCTCCGCGGATCGAGCCGGGCGGGGCGACGCCGTCGTCAGGGCCAGGGGTCATTCGTGGTCCTCGCCGTGGCCGTCGGTGCGGGGCGGCTCAGCTGGCACGTGCGATGGCGGGCGGTTGCCACGCTGAGCCGCTGAGGATCCCGGCGACCGAGTCCTGGTCCGGTGCGAACAGCCGCCAGGTCACCTCGAACCCCTGACCCGCCGGGGTGGGTAGCCAGTTGGCGGCTTTCGCGGACGAGGTGGGTGAGCTCGGCTGCACGTAGAGGTCGATCGACCCATCGGCGTTGCGGGTGAGCGCGGAGGTGTTCGTGATGGCGAAACGGTCGGCCGAGTTGGCCACCAGCTGACCCGTGAGGGTGTAGACGGTGATCGACCATCCCTCGGTGGTGGGGGGTGCCGTCGCCAGGTGCAGCACGTACGACGCCGAACCCGTCAACGGCGTCCTGGTCGAGTCGTCCCACGCCATCGCGTACACCGCCTGCTGCGGTACGAAGGCGCCGAGCCCCACCTGCGAGATGACGGCGCGCTCGACGTAGTCGGTGCCGTAGCGGCCGAAACCGCCGAGCAGGTATCCGGCGTGCTTGTCGAAGTCGTCGGCGTAGCAGCGACTGCACGTCCTTCTGGACCTGAGCCGGGCCGGCGGTCGCGGCGTCCGCCAGGCCTTGCTTGGTCGCGATGCTCAGTGGGCTGTCGGTGGACGGCGACCGGCCGGGCCCGATCCCCACCGTGGCGAACCGCGCGAGCGATGCCGCGTCGCGGCCGGCGGCGGGAACTGCTCGAGCAGGGAACCGAGCTGGTCGAAGAAGGCGATCCCGGTGGCCGGCGCGTGGTGGGTGACCGTGGTGACGGGGTCTGCGGGCGGGGTCGGCGTCATCCTGGCGCCGTACTCGCTCAGCGGCGTGAGGGTGTAGCCGTCCTGGATCCGGTTGACCGCCGCGATGTCGCTGGGGCCCCTGAGCTGTGTGGAGCCGATCACCCAGATGCGCGAGTAGTCGACCTGGATGCGGTGCGAGCCCGACGGGATCAGGGCGCCCTTCTGGTCGGGTGTCTCGATGACGTAGTCACCGGCCGCAGTGCCGCTCGCTGTGCCCAGGTTGACCACGTTCTCGGTGTAGGGGTCGATGAGGGCCAGGACGAAGAAGTGGTCGGTGACCTCGGGGACGTGGAGCACCTGCGGCTCGGCGGCGAGGTCCAGCCAGGCGATCGACGAGAGGCTCGTCGCACCCGGGGCGACGACCGCGGTGCTGCCGGCGTTGTTGGGCGAGCGCACGTTGTTGAACTGGTTCACCGGGCCGAACGCGCCCTGCGACACCTCGACGCTCGTCATGGTCCGGTACGTGGCGTCGGTCGTGAGGAGGGGGAGCCCGTAGACGTAGGCCTCGAGCGCGATCGCATACGCCCGCTGGTAGTCCGCCGACGACGTGGGCGGGGTCTCGCCCGGGGGGACCGCCGTGCATGACGCCAGGGCCATTGCTGCTGCGGCAGACACCAGGACTGGTGCGCGCCTGTGTGGCATGTCGTCGCCTCCGACCGCGTGTCGCAGCTCGCGCCGGGCACGTTCGGAGGCTAACGCTGCGCGTCATCCGATGAGCGGTCGAGTGTGGCCCGAACGAGTCACCGAGGCGGCTCGTCGCGCGCGTACCGGCCGCCCGCGCGGCGAAAGCCGGGGACGTGGTCCCCGCTGCCGGGACGATCGTGCACGCGGCCCGTTGTCACACCCCGGCGTTGCCGTCCGCTCGTGGGCGCCGTCGTTGACCACGTGCGTCGGTGGGAGGACTCTCGTCCTCATCGGGCTATGCCGGACTCCGGTTTCAGGAGTGGTCGCCATGGATCTGTTCCCCTTCCTCGTGCTGATCGCCGTCGTGCTCGCGGTGTTCGCTTTCGTATTCGCGCGTCGCCGAGCGCCTCAACCCAGCGACGGACTGACCCGTCAGGACGCGGCCAAGGCTGAGGTTCAGAAGTGGAAGCACATGGAAGGCGGAAACGGCGGCGGATGACAAGACCGCTCAGCGCTCGGAGTTCCCGTTCGCTGATCGCACGCCCCGCTGGACCAGGCCGCCGCGGGCCAGGACATTCCACTGGCTCGAGGGGTAGCCGGTGGCTCGACGAGCGCACCTCGATCCGCCGCGAGGATGGCCGTGACGAGTACGTTCGGCTCCACGCCCAGCCTAGGAGCCCTCGATGAGCGAGTTCCCTGCCCTCACCCACGTGGCCATCACGGTCAGCGATCTGGACCGGAGCATGGCGTGGTACGGGAAGCTGTTCGGTGCCGAACCCGTCCTGGACGAGGACACCGGCCCGTTCCGGCACGTCGTCTGGGCACTCGACTCGGGCAACCTGTTCGGCCTGCACCAGTTCCCTGACCTGGCGACGACGGAGCCCTTCGCGGAACGTCGACCGGGACTGGACCACGTGTCCTTCCGTTGCGCCACCCGCGCCGAGCTGGAGTCCTGGGAGAGCCGCCTGAACGACCTGGGGATCGGGCACGGCGGCATCCTCGATGCCGGCTACGGCTCAGGCCTGTCCTTCCGTGACCCGGACAACATCGCGCTGGAGTTCTTCGCGCCGCCAGGCACTTATATTTTTTTTTTTTTTTTTTTTTTTTTTTTTTTTTTTTTTTTTTTTTTTTTTTTTTTTTTTTTTTTTTTCACCGACGCCAGATATTATTTCCAACCCGAACATGGCCCGGGCCGACCCCCGTCCCCTCGGCAGTTTTCCTCCTCAGGCCATGGCGTTTGGGTCATACCAGGCTCCTGCGTGTTCTCGCGCGTCTTTTTCACCGTCCCTTTTTTTTTTTTTTTTTTTTTCCCCCCCCCCCCCCCTTTTTTTTTTTTTTTTTCCCCCCCGGGTCCGCGCTTGCGGCGAGCGGGCTGGCAGCGGGCGGTCCGGCCTCAGTCGGTGAAGGTCACCTTTCCGTTTTTTTTTCTTCGTCGGGCGAGCGCGACGAGCCTCGGTACATAAGGCCGGGGACGCGCCGAGCTTGGCCAGGGAGTGTCGTGGGACATGGACGCGTCGCACGCCTTCGTGGTGATGCAGCTGCGCCGAGTAGTCCTTGTTCCCGCTGCGGGCCGCATGCCCACAGCGCCGCTCCGTGCAAGGCACCGCCGATGTCGAGCAGTTGCGCGTCGGGCCAGAGTCCGGCGAGCACCGTCGCATCTCGCGACTCACGCGCGAGTCGAAGTCGCTCGTCATCACCAGTGTGGGCACGGAAGCGGGGGGAGGCACGCCCAGTGGGCAGGACCTTGTTGCCGCGCAGGTCGGGGCCACCGGTAGCAGTTGATGAGCTGCTCCCCAGTCCGCGTAGACAGAGGTCGTCACGATCTGCGCCGGCTTCCACGGTGCCACGCCATGGATCGTGAGCACCGATTGCTGGGCGGCACGCAGGCGCTGGTTGGGGGTCAGACCCGACCTCCACGGAAGTGTGTAGTCGGAGCACTCGATGGCGTAGTAGCCGCCCCCGGACTCGACCTCGGGAGGCACCGGGTCGCCGGGGGAGAGGGTGACGAGGTCGCGGTAGTCGGCGGCGAGCCTCAGGGCTGGCTCGGCGTCCCCGCGACCGAGTGCGACTAGGGCGGCAGGCGCCTCGCCGGCTACCGTCAGGAAGGTGGCTCGGACTCCTGCAACAAGGTGAACAGGGTCGCCTGGGCGAGCCGAACGGGCTGGGAGTCGGGTGGTTCGCGCTCGCGGACACGCCCGTCACCGGGTGGAGGCGCAACCGGCGTCCCCGTCGGCGAGCGCGGCTCGCGCATCGCCGATGCCGACACGGCAGCCGACCGACCGGCGGCGCGGGTGTCGACGATCCGGTTGATGCCGCGAGCTGTCTCGCGCACCTCGGTCCGCAGGTCGGCGCCGGCGATCACCGGCGAGCTCAGGATGAGCGAGCGGGTGGTGGCGGGGAACCGCACGGCGTACGCCGCGGCCGGAACTCCGCCGTAGGAGTTGCCCCCAGGTCGAGCGACGGCACTCCGACGCGATGCGGATGTCCTCGAGGTCCCGGGCCGAGTCGGCCGAGCCGTAGGTGGAGACCCGGTCCGCGATGCTCTGCGCGCAGTCCTCGATCGGGGCGTGGTTCGCGGTTCCGGGGTAGTAGCCCACGAACGACTGCAGAGCCGGGCACGCCGGTGCGTCCGAGCCGGTGCCGCGCACGTCGGTGAGCAGCACGTCGTAGCTCTCGAGCAGGTCGCCGAACAGGTAGCCAGGCAGCCATGGATCGATGCGTGTCGTGCTGGGACCAGGCCCGCCGCCGTTCCACCACAGGGTCGACACGGCAGTGCCGGCGGCGGTGTGCGCGAGGAAGCGGAAGTCGATGTTGGTCGTCGGGCCGGCCGGCCGAGAGCGGTCCACCGGCACCGGATACGTGCCGCACAGCCCGCCGAAGCCGTCAGGGCAGTCGACGGCTCCCAGCGCGACGGCCCTCGACGCAGGTGTGTCGGCAGCCGCAAGGGCTCGTGCGCGCAGCGCTGTTCCCGGGGTCGTGTGGCTCGTGGCCGCGGCCTCGCCCGTCACGGGCGGGGCGCCGACCACCGTGGGGCGTCGACCGACATCGGTGGATGCGAGTTGCGAATGGGCGATGTGCTCGGCGGTCGCTGACGTGGCTGGTGCGCCGAGCGCCGGTGCGGAGAGCAGGCTGGCGGCGACGAGGACGGTGCTTCCCACGGTCGCAAGCCGGATGTGACGGGTCATGGCGGTCCTCCTTCAGGGACACGTCGAGTCTCGATCGGTCACGACCACTCGCCATCGGGGATACCCCTGGAATGTCTTGCCGTAGCTGGTCCGGCCTCTGGTGCCACGGCGGAGGGAAGGGCACCATCGTGACCGTGCCTGCACCCAGGAGCACGGCGGTCCGCGCGGTCCTCGCTGGCACGGCCGTGCTGCTTCTCGTGCCGGCCGCCCGCGCGGACTCCGGGCGCGGATGGTCGCTGTGGCTCACTGGCCTCGACCTCGCGGTGGCCTGCTGCCTCGTGGTGCTCGGGTGGCGGCAACCGCGTATGTGGGCGTCGATCTGGACGCTTGCGGCCGCCGCGCTGTGGTCGTTGGGGTCGCTCCACCCTTCGCTGGTGGGCCTGCACCGTGGCGCCCTGGTTGTCGCGCTGGCGTCGCCGTTGCTGGTGAGGAGCGTCCCGCACCGGACGGCGCGGATCGTCGCGACGACGATTGTGGCGATCGTGCTGGCCTCGTCGCAGGTGTCGGCTGTCGCGGCCGGCGTCCTCCTGTTCGTGTTGGCAGCGGTGCTGGTCGCGAGGGCACGCTGGAGCGAACAGCGACTCCTCGACGCCATGCCACTCGTCGTTCTCGGCACGGCCGAGGTGCTCGTGGGATTCCTCGGCACGTTGGCCCTGCCCGGTTCGAGGACGCTGTTGTCGACTGTCTACGCGGTGGGCGTGCTGAGCTCGGTGGCAATGTCTGTCACCGTGCACGTCGGTCGTCGTCGCCATCTCGTCGACGCCGTGCCCGCGAGCGCCGACCTGGTGGCTCACGACCCGCACGAGTTGCTCACTGCGCTGCTGCGCGATGCCCTCGGCACCGATGCGCTCACGGTACGACGCCCAACGAGCGGAATCGGGCGGGCGGTGCAGGTGGATGGCACGGATTGGGCCGTCGTGCTCGACGACGATCGCGTGCTCGACGACGAGGCCACGTGGCTCGCGGTGTCGGCAGCCGTCGCCCTGGTGGGGCAGCACGTGACCCTGCTAGGGCACAGCCGTCGACGCGCGGACGAGCTCGCCGGCTCTCGCCGTCGGCTGCTGGACGCTGCTGACCGCGAGCGAGCCCTCGTCGGGCCGCTGCTGCGAGCGTCGGTGACATCGCCGCTGCGGCAGGCGGCGGAGGGTCTCGGGCCGGACGACGGTGTCGTCGCACGGGAGCTCCGAGGCGCGGCGTCCGCGGTGGACGATCTCGTCGTGGGGCTGGCCCCCATCCCCCTGGGTTCCGGGCGGCTCGTTCAGGCGTTGCAGGAGCTCGCGGCGCGCAGCCCTGTGCGAGTCGAGGTGCGTGTCGGGGCCGGCGTCTCCGCCGGCCAACAGGCCGAGGCGACGGCGTACGCCGTGTGTGCCGAATCTGCCGTCAACGCCTGGAAGCACTCGCACGCGGAGCAGGTGATCGTCGACGTCTGGGTCGACGACGCACTCCTGCACGTGACGGTTCGCGACGACGGCGTCGGCGGGGCCGACCCACAAGGCAGCGGCCTGGTCGGACTGGCCGATCGTGTGGCGACCCTTCGAGGCAGGTTCTGTGTGATCAGCGAGCCCGGCGTGGGGACCCTGGTGAGCGCCTCGCTGCTGCGCGTCACGCGATCTTGACGTAGGGGTGTGCGATGAGGCAGAGCGTGAAGATCGGCAGCGGGTTGACGCCGCGGACGTCGCGGAACGTGAGCGACCCGTCGGCGGCGCGCGTCCAGCGTGCCGAAGCCGGTGCCACGCTCGTCACGCAGCCGCTGTCCGTCGAGGGGTCGCACACCGAGCGGCCTTCGGCCTTGAGCCGCTTGAGCTCCTCGAGGTCGTTCACCCACACGACGAGGTCACCGCTTCCGTACATGCGCCCGCTCTCGAACAGGATCGTTTCGCCGTTGTCGTCGAACCGGCTCGAGGACGTGTATCGACCGCCCGGTAGGACCGTGAAGGTGATCACCTGCGCGTCATCGGTGCGGTCCGACCCGGCCGCGCGGATGTCGTCGGCAGTGAGGTGCATGCGGTAGGTCCCCACCGGTATGTCCGACGGTGTGCTCGGATGGCCGGTCACCTGCTCGCGCGGTGACACGGAGCCGCGGCAGAACGCCGGGGCCGTGAGCTCGTCGGGGACCGGGAAGTCGGCGGCGACCCGGTGGACGAGGTCGAGCAGCCCCCGCCGCTGAGGGTCGGCGCCCAGCGCATCGACTACGGGAGCAAGGGTCGACCTCAGTTCGGCCACGTCGGCCGACGAGGCCGTGGCGACGCGAGAACCGCGCTCGCACGCCGTCGCGATGTCCGCCCGCTCGTCGTGGCTTCCCGACACCGAGGCCTGGCGCGCGGTCTCCACGGCAGCAACTATCGCGTCCCGCGACTGGTCGTCGAGGCCGTCGAACCAGGACTGGTTGGCCACGACGACCCACATCTTCGGCCAGAGCACCACGTTGGAGGTGAGGTACGGCGCGCTGCTGTCCTCCTCCTGCCGCGTCCAGGTCGCGACGTCGGTCTCGCCCCCGTCGAACGCCCCGGCCGGAACGCCGATGGCGAAGCCGCTGCTACGACGGACGGGGGTGGCACCCAGCCCTTCGTGCGCGGCGACCTCGATCGGACTCAGGCTGCGCACGCGACGTCCCGCCCACGAGTCGCGGGTGACCAGAGGTTGTTCGGACGCCACCGGCCGGCGCAGCCCGCCCACGGTGAGGGCGAGCGCCACGAGCCCGGACCCGCGTGCGCTGTCGAGGAACGGCGTGGCGTTGGCAGGCTCGGTCATGGCCGCCTGGGCCGCGTACGACGTGATGACGAGCGGAGCACTCAGGACGTCGAACGCGGGGATGCCTGCGTTGGCAAGTTCGCGAGCGGGCACCCATCCGAGGTTGGCGTCGCCGGCGCGCAGCGCCGACACGGTGGGATCGACCCCAATCTCCGCCGGATCGCCCTCCGGGCGGCGCGTCGTCACGTCGAAGGCGGGTGACGTGGAGGCCGACAGCGCCGCCAGCAGCGCCGGTCCGGCGTAATTGGCCGTTCTGGTCGGGCGTGAGATCGGTGTAGGCGATGAGCACCGGCACCCGGTCCGCGGCACCTCCCTTGAGCGGGTCTGATGAGGAGGGCGACGAGCACGACGCCAGGGCAGATGAGGCGAGGACCGCCGCGACGACGGCATTTCGAGTGCGCACGAGTGCCTCCCGGACGCTGTGTGTGCACCGACCGTAGGAAGCAGTGTGGACCACCGGCACCAGGGAGAACCCTGGAGCGGCCCGCGGGTTTCCCTGTACCTCGCGGCCCGGGCCGCGCGAGACTCGGCAGGTGGTGAGTGCCTCGGACGTTTCGGTCGCCATCGGTCGCTCGATCCCGCGGGCGGCCGGGCTCGTGGCAGCGGGCGCTGCGACCGTCGTCCTCGCACTGGGTGTCGTGTGGGTGCTCATAGGCGCCGGGATCGGGTGGCCGGAGCCGATCGGTGGTTTCACCGCCGCGGGCTGGACGTGGGGCTGGGCTGGAGCAGCGGTGCTCGCGTCGGCGGCGTGCTGGAGCACGGTGCGGGAGCGACCGGCCGTCACCGTGAGCCTGGCGGTGGCGCTGGTCGCGTGGCTGGGACCGGTGACGGCCGGTATCGCGACGTCTCCGAGCGTGCTTCGGTCCGGTGCGCTGGGAGTGGCTGCCGTCCTGCCCTGCGCCCTCGGGGCCGCACTCGTGAGCACGAAGTCCCGCGCCCACCCGTTGGTCGTGGCGGCCTGGTGCATCGCCGCCTCGGCGGGCATCGTCCGGACGCTGACCTATGACCCGCTCACCGACCCGGCGTGCCTTCGGACCTGCCTGCCCTTGCTGGGGCTCGTCGAGCCGGGCACGGCGACGGCGGCGGCCGCGCGGGTGGTGGTAGCCCTTCATGAGCGCCTCAGTCCTGCTGCTGATCGTCGCTATGCGGGGTCGCGCGCCGCTGGACCTCGGGGTGCAGGCGTTCGTGCTGGGTCTGGCCCTGGTTCCGTGGTGGCGAGCGCTCCTCGACCCCGGTGTCAACACCCGCAGCGAGGACTTTGCTGCCATCGCCGTCCTGGCGACCGCGCTGGCCGTCCTGTCCAGCGAGGTCCGCACGCTGCGGCGCCGGCGGGCTGCGCGGTCTGTCGCGCGATCGCTCACCACCGGACACCAGACCGGGCCGGTCGACGCAGAGCTCCTCGACCGTGCGACACGGCTCGCCTGGGAGAACGCGCAGCTCGTCGTCGAGACCGATCTGCTTGCCAAGCAGATCGCCGAGTCGCGCCGACGCATCGTGCTCGCCGCCGACGTCGAGCGGGAACGACTCGGTCGCGACCTGCACGACACTGTCCAGCAGCGGTTGGTGGGCGCACTGATGCATCTGCAGGCGGACGGAGTGGCGGATGATCGCCGTCGGGACGCAGCGGACGCCGTTCGAGACGCGCTCCGCGCGCTGCGCGAGCTCTCTCACGACGGGTTCCCTCCCGTCCTCGACGACGAGGGGCTCGCCACGGCGCTGCGAGATCTCGACACACGAGCCGGCCTGCGCCTTCGCGTCGGCGGCGAGGTCGGGAGGTCCCGATGCAGTCCTGAGCTCGAGCGGGCCGGCTTCGTTGCGGTCACCGACCTGCTCCGCCGGGGGCGAGTCACGTCCCTGGAGCTAGATCGACGGGGACCGAGTCTGGTGCTGCGCATCGTCGGTCCGACCGTGGGGCTCTCGGATCACGTGCTCGATCGCGTCGCCGCCGCGGGCGGTCACGTACGGCGTGACGATGCTCGGGTGGGCCTGGAGGTGGTGATGCCGTGCGTGTTGTGATCGCCGACGACGTGATGATCGTGCGCTCGGGTCTCAGTCGGCTGCTCGACGAGGCTGGTGTCGAGGTCGTCGCCGAGTGCGGCGATGCCGAGTCGACCCTGCGGGCTGTCGCGCTCGAGAAGCCGGATGCCGTGATCCTCGATATCCGCATGCCACCGACGCAGACCGACGAGGGACTGGTCGCGGCACGCCAGATCCGCAGCCTCTACCCCGGCACGGCGGTACTGCTCCTGAGCCAGCACCTCGAGCCGCTCTACGCCAGGCGACTCCTCGCCGACGAGCCAGGCGGCGTGGGATACCTGCTGAAGGAGCGGGTATCCGACGTGGGCGTGCTGATGGAAGCCTTGCGTCGGATCTGCAGCGGCACGTGCGTGATCGACGATGTCAGCCGAGCGGCTCGAAGCGGGCGGTGAAGTGACGCAGGGTCGGGGGCTCGTCGACGATGCGGTAGCCCGGCGAGCTCGTCCGACTTCGCCGCGACGTGGCGGCAGGCCTCGATGACGTAGTCGATGTGGCTCTGCGTGTAGGTGCGGCGGGGGATCGCGAGGCGCACCAGGTCGCGCGCCGCGGGCTGCTCCGTGCCGTCGGGCTGCCGTCCGAACATGACGGTGCCGATCTCGCACGAGCGCACGCCGCCCGCCTCGTAGAGGGCGACCGCCAGCGACTGCCCCGGGTACTGCAGCGGGGGGATGTGCGGCAGCATCGCGCGCGCGTCGATGTAGACAGCGTGGCCGCCGATCGGTGTCAGCACCGGGATCCCCGCGTCGTGCAGCGACTCGCCGAGGTAGGCGGTCGACCGGACGCGGTAGCGCAGGTAGTCGTGGTGCACGACCTCGCGCAGACCCTGCGACACCGCCTCGAGGTCGCGACCGGCGAGGCCGCCGTACGTCGGGAACCCCTCGCCGAGGACGAGCAGGTCGCGGCAGCGGCGGGCCAGGTCGTCGTCGTCCATCGCGAGCCAGCCCCCGATGTTGCCCATCGGGTCCTTCTTCGCGCTCATGGTCATGCCGTCGGCGAGACCGGCCATCTCGCGGACGATGTCCGGCACCTCGCGCCCGGCTTGGCCGTCCTCCTTCTCGCGGATGAACCACGCGTTCTCGGCGAATCGGCACGCGTCGAGGAACAGCGGCTTGTCGAACCGGTCGCACACGTCGCGCACCGCGTGCAGGTTGGCGAGCGAGACCGGCTGGCCACCGCCGCTGTTGTTGGTGATCGTCACGACGACGAGGGGCACGTCGTCGGCGCGCTCGCGCAGCAGGCGGTCGAGCGCCTCGACGTCCATGTCGCCCTTGAAGGCGTACGTCGACCCCGGGTCGTGCGCGGCCGCCACGACGAGATCGACCGCGGTCGCGCCGGTGTGCTCGATGTTCGCGCGGGTGGTGTCGAAGTGGGTGTTGTTCGGGACCACCGTGCCGGGGCCGCAGAGGACGCTGAACAGGATCCGCTCGGCGGCGCGTCCCTGGTGCGTGGGGATCACGTGCTCGAACGGGAACAGCTCGCGCACGGCGTCGCGGAAGATGTAGTACGACGGCGAGCCCGCGTAGGACTCGTCACCGTGCTGGAGCGCCGCCCACTGGTCCCGGCTCATCGCGCCCGTGCCGGAGTCGGTGAGCAGGTCGATGATCACCTCCTGCGCGGGCACCTGGAACAGGTTGTAGCCAGCGCTCTCCGCAGCCGTCCGGCGCTGCTCGGGCGTGGTCATCCGCAGCGGCTCCACGCTGTGGATGCGGAAGGGCTCGATGATCGTGCGGAACTCCGGTGCGTCCATGTGCCCATCGTGTTGGCCCGACGGTCGTGGCGGTGGCACAACCGCGCTTTCCCGCAACGACGTTCACGCAGAGCCCCGGAGCGGGACCACCAATGCGGTGGTGACCACCCGCTGCCACGGTGGAGACTGGTCCCGGACAACGAGCGAGGGAGACGTGCCATGACGGACGGCAAGCAGTCGGAGTCGAACGAGGACGTGAAGGCCAAGTTCCGCGAGGCGCTCGAGCGCAAGACGAAGGCGTCGCACCGACCGTCCGGTGCCGGCACGAGCCAGGGGTCGCCCGGCGCGCACGGCGAGCACGCCGCCGAGTCGACCAAGCGGGAGTTCCGCCGCAAGTCCGGCTGAGGCCACCCCGCCCTCGATCCGGCCGATGGGGGCGCGACCTCAGGCCAGGACGGTGGCGGGTGCCTCGTTGGCGGCGGCGAGGCTCTGCAGCGTGCGGGCCCGGAGCTGGCGCACCTGCGCCTCGTCGATCCGGTCGCAGACCCAGTCCCAGTGCATCGAGCACCACGCCCCGACGGCGAGCGGTCGGGTCAGGGCGGCACCCCCGAGCGAGGTCCGCACGCGTTCGACCCGCTCGTCGCCCAGCCGGAGCAGGCGGCCGTCCCACGTCAGGGGCCGCGAGCGCACGTCGGCGTGGCCCTCGCCGAGCGACTCCACGCGGCCCCATCGGATGCGGCACCGGTCGAGCACGGTGAGCGGCTCGTCGACGACACCGGTCCGCAGCAGGCCGACGTACGGGTAGACCCCCAGCACGTGGAAGCTGTGGTGCGCCCGCGCGCCGGCTCCGGCGGCCGCCCCGAGGTGCTCCCAGCCACGGCCGAGCCGGGGCCGGAACCGCTCCTCCAGCGAGACGGACATGCGGCGAGCGTCCACCTGGTCGAGCAGGTCGTTGCCGATCCAGTAGGCCTCGACCACGCGCGCGTCCAGCGGGTCCGCGATCGCGTTGGCGTGCGCGATGAGCTCGAGCCAGGGCCAGGCGCCCTCGAACGTCCGCAGCGTCCGCCGAAGGTCGACGTCGACGCTGCCGGCGGCCGTGCGCTGCAGCAGGGTGGGGGAGTCGTCCGCTCCGCAGTAGCCCAGCTCGTTGGGCGGGTACGCGTACCGCGCGAACGTCAACGGGCCGGACGGCGTGTCGCCACGGGTCATCCGGCCACCTCGCGCGACTCCTGGAGCGTCGGCACCGACACGAGCAACCCGCCGAGGAGCACCAGCGCGAGCCAGCCGAGCTGAGGCACGACCGGGACGCCCTGGACACCTGCCGCGAGGATGCTCGTCACCACTGCGCCCAGGACGAGGACGGCCGTGACGTCGACGGCCTGCGCCCGGGCCAGGGCCGCGAACCACGTGCCGACGTAGCAGGCGAGCACGACGCCGGTGAGCAGGATCCAGCCCCACTGCGACGCCGACAGCGCGAGCACCCCGCCGAGCCCGCCGCGCAGCGCGCTCCAGGCGAGCAGCGCGGCGCTCCCGATCCCCATGCGGGCCAGCGCGACCGTCCACGACGACAGGTCGCCGAGCAGTCGCTTCGCGACCACCACCTCGACCGCCCACAGGAGGGTCGCACCGAGCACCATCGCCTGACCGGATCCGACCAGTGCGGACACACCGCCGGCGAGCCCGACCTGGCCGACGACGAGTGCGGCGATCGCGGCGACGTGCCAGATCCCGAGGCGCTCGCCGAGCAGCGGTACGGCGAGGAGCGCGACCCACACGAGCAGCGTCTTGTGGAGGAACGCCGCGTTCGTGGACGACGCGCGAGCCAGTCCTTCGAAGAACAGGACGAACGCGACCGCCCCGCCCAGGACGCCGACCACGCCGAGACCCCACCACTGCACGCGCGTCGTCGGGCGGGTCAGCGCGCTGCTGCCCCGGCCCCCCTGCGCGGACGCGATGGCCGCGACGACGCCGACGAGCACGAGCAGCGCGACGCAGTTCTTCAGCGTCGTGTACGTCGTGGCGTTGCCGACCGCCTTGACGCCGTAGCCGTTGAGGAAGACGGCGACGCCGCTGATGGACGCGGCGCCCAGCGCGAGCAGCAGACCCGTGCGTCGACGGTCGTTCATGGGGACACCTCCGAGTCGCGGAGCGTCAGCGCGTCGAGCGCGTCCGCCTCCGTGAGCGCAGCGAGCGCGAGCCCGCAGTGGACGAGCAGCCAGTCGCCGACGGCGACCGGCTCGGTCAGGGTGAGCAGCGAGACGGTGGAGACGCGGTCGCCGTCGCGGACCGACGCGGCGTCGGACGACGTGGACACCACCTGGCACACGGTCCCGAGGCACATCAGCGAGCTCCGTCCGACAGCGCGGCGAGAGCGTCGAGGGCGACGTGCGCTGCGTCGTCGACGACGAGGGCGACCTCGGTCGAGAGCCCGGCGTCCAGCTCGGTCGAGCCGGCCTCGACGCCCACGACCACGAGGCGCGCCGGGAGCCGACCGAGCGCCCGGGAGAGCTCGATGGCCGCCCCGAGCCCGAGTGCGTGGGTTCCGCCGGAGGACCAGCCGCCACCGGGCATCGCGACCTCGCCGACGTCGAAGCAGGCTACGGAGCCGGGCTCCCGGTGCGAGACGGTGGCGTCGACGACCACCGCCACGTCGACGCCCGACCACAGGTCGATGAGGGAGGCGGGGTCGTTCGTCTCGACGACCTCGACGTCGCGTGGCGCGAGGGACACGATCCGACGCGCCACCTCGATGCCCACGCCGTCATCACCACGGTCGACGTTGCCCAGCCCGATCACCAGCGCGGTCATGCCCGCTCCACCGTGAGGTCGAGGAAGTGGGTGGCGCACGAGATGCACGGGTCGTAGTTGCGGATCGCCTGCTCGCAGCGCCGGGTGAGCTCGTCGTGCGTCAGGTGCAGATGGGCCGCGGCGAACGAGCCGAGGTCCTCCTCGATGCTCGCGAGGTTCTGCGACGTCGGGGGCACGATGACGGCGTCGAGGATCGTCCCGTCCTCGGCGAGCTCGTACCGGTGGTAGAGGATCCCGCGCGGTGCCTCGGTGGCGCCGTGACCGACCCCGGCGCGGGCGGGCACCGCCACCGACGGCGAGGGTGCGCCGTGCCAGGCGTCGATGATGCGCAGCGCCTCGTCGAGCGCCTCCACGAGCTCCACCGCCCGGACCACGATGGAGCGGAACGGGTTGCGGCACACCGGACCGAGCCCGGCAGCCGTCGCCGCCTCACGCGCCAGGGGCGAGAGGCGGTCGTGGTTGAGCGAGTAGCGCGCGAGGGGGCCGACGACGTAGCTGGTGCGCCCGTCGAGCCGGGCGTGCAGCGCGTTCGACCGCTCCACGTGCTCCTCGACCGCCACCGCTCCGAAGGTGGCGACGTCCATCGTCCTGCCGCTGCTCGTCACCACGGACCCGCCCTCGAGCGGGTAGCCGTGCGGCGACCGGAGGGCGACGTACTCCTGGGTCTGCTCGAGGTCCGGGAACTCGAAGCCGGACACCCACGTGACGGTGTCCAGGGCGTCGTCACGCGCGCGCAGCAGGCGTGGCCGCAGCGCGGCGAGCTCGTCGCGGCGGGGGAGCCGGTAGAAGCCGCCGACCCGGACGTTGACCGGGTGCACCGCGCGGCCGCCCACCAGCGTCATGAGCTCGTTGCCGGCCTTCTTCAGCGACAGTCCGCGCTCGACGAGCTCGCGGTGGTCGGCCGCCATCTCGACCGCGCCGTCGTAGCCGAGGAAGTCGGGGGCGTGCAGCAGGTAGACGTGCAGCGCGTGGCTCTCGATCCACTCGCCGCAGTACAGGAGCCGGCGCATCTGCCGGATCTCGTCGGGCACCACGACGCCGCAAGCGTCCTCGATCGCGAGGCACGAGCTCATCTGGTACGCCACCGGGCAGATCCCGCAGATCCGCGCCGTGATGTCCGGCGGCTCGGTCCAGGCCCGGCCGCGCAGGAAGCCCTCGAAGAAGCGCGGCGGCTCGAAGATGCGCAGCTCCACGTCGGTGACGGCGCCGTCGCTCACGACGACCCGCATCGAGCCCTCGCCCTCGACGCGCGCGAGCGGGTCGGTGTGCAGGACGTGGTCACCGGAGGTCAGTTTGTGCGTCATCGCGGCACCTCCTCGACGTCCGGCTCGTGCCGTCGGCTCTCGGCCTCGAACTCCGGCGCCGCCGAGGCGAACGTGCGGAAGACGCGCAGCACGTCGCGCTCGGGCATGCCCAGCCCGGTGAGCCGCGAGGCGAGCGATCCGGTGTTGGCGCTGTCCTGCGGGCCGAAGCAGCCGTAGCAGCCGCGCGAGTACGCCGGGCAGAGCGCGCCGCAACCCGCGCGCGTCACCGGTCCCAGGCACGGCGTGCCGTGCGCGACCGCCACGCAGACGGAGCCGCGCAGCTTGCACTCCACACACACGCTGTACGACGGCGGCCGGGGCCGGCGTCCCTCCACGAGGGCGGTGAGCGTCTCGAGCAGCTGTCGCTTGTCGATGGGGCACCCGTGCAGCGCGTAGTCCACCTGCACGTGGTCCGCGATCGGTGTCGAGTGCTCGAGGGTGTGGACGTACTCCGGGTGCGCGTAGACGACCGAGCGGTACTCGGCGACGTCGCCGAAGTTGCGCAGCGCCTGGATGCCGCCGCTCGTCGCGCACGCACCGATCGTGACGAGGATGGACGACTCCTGCCGGATCTCGTGGATGCGCCGGGCGTCCGCCTCGGTGGTGACCGATCCCTCGACCAGCGACACGTCGTAGGGGCCGGCGAGCGTTCCGCGCGTGGCCTCGGGGAAGTACGCGATGCGCACGGCGCCGGCGAGGGGGAGGAGCTCGTCCTCGCAGTTGAGCAGCGTGAGCTGGCAGCCGTCGCAGGAGGCGAACTTCCACACGGCGAGAGTCGGTGACGCGACAGGCATCTCAGGCCTCCCGGATCGCGAGCAGCGGGGCGACGGCGGAGTACGGCAGGACCGGCCCGTCGGTGCAGATGAACAGCTCGCGCAGCTGGCAGTGCCCGCAGAGTCCGACACCGCACTTCATGTTGCGCTCCAGCGACAGCCGGATCCGGTCCGGTGCGACGCCGAGGTCGACGAGGGATCGAGCGACGTAGCGGATCATCACCTCGGGCCCGCAGACGAGAGCGAGCGTCGACGCCGGTTCGACGGGTGCGCCGGCGAGCAGCGTCGTCACGAGGCCGACGCGGCCGGGCCAGTCGGCGGTGCCGTGGTCGACGATGCACTCGACGTCGATCCCCCGCTCGCGCCACTCCTCGACCTCGCCGGGGTAGAGCCGGTCGGCCGGGCTGCGCGCCCCGTAGAGCAGCGCCACGCTGCGGAAGCGATGCCGCTCCGCCAGCACCGCCAGCACCGCGGGGCGCAGCGGGGCGAGCCCGATGCCGCCTGCGACGAGGAGGACGTCGGCTCCGTGCCCGTCCTCCACCGCCCACCCGGTGCCGTACGGGCCACGCACCTCGAGGACGTCACCGACCTGCGCCTGGAGCAGCAGGTGGGTGGCGCCACCGACGTCGCGCACGGTGTGGACCAGCTCCGGCGAGCCGGGATCGCCGCTGATCGAGATGGGCACCTCACCCGCGCCCATCCGGCCGAGCATCGTGAACTGGCCGGGGGCCCACACGAGGGGCCCGCCGTCGAGCGGCTCGAGCACGTACGTCGCGGTGTCGGCGGTGTCCTGGCGGCGCTCGAGCACGACGAAGGCACGGGGCCGCATCGCGTCGGCGGCCCGCGCGGACGGGTCGAGAAGCGCGCCGTCAGCGACGTGAGGCATCGGGTGTCCCGTACAGGTCGAGGAGCCGGACCCGGTTCGCCTGCAGCCGGGCGTGCAGGACCTGGGCCACCCGCAGGGTCAGCGCGTAGCCGAGGACGGCGTCGTCCTCGCAGTGCTGCCGGAGGCAGGCACCGTCGAAGACGACGACGCTGGTCGACGCGACGGCTCGCGCGTCGAAGTTCCAGCGGTGCGGCGGGACCAGCCACGACGACCCGAGGACCTCGCCCTGCTCCACCGTCTCGATCACGACCGAAGGTCCGGCCGGCGAGTGGGCCTCGATCGCGATGCGGCCGCGTCGCACGATGTAGAACGTCTCGGCGGCGTCACCCTCGTGGTAGAGGTACTCGTCCGCCGCGAGGTGCCGGTTCACCGCGCAGCCGGCCATCAGCGCCAGCGTCTCCCTGGGCAGGCCGACGAAGAACGGGTGCTCGCCGAGGAGCTCGTCGATCATGCGCATGTCGGTCTCCTGCTCAGGTGGTCCGCGACGGTTCCGCACGGATGGCGGCGACCTCCGCGGTGAGGTCGATGGCGGCGGGGCACCACGTGATGCAGCGGCCGCACCCCACGCAGCCCGAGGAACCGAACTGGTCCCACCAGGTCGCCAGCTTGTGCGTCGCCCACTGCCGGTAGCGCGACCTCGTCGAGGACCGCACGTTCCCGCCCTCGAGGTGGGTGAACTCCCCGGTGAAGCACGAGTCCCAGACCCGCCACCGCTCCGTCGTCGCGTCGACGAGGCTCGTGGTGTCGAGCACGGTGGTGCAGAAGCAGGTCGGGCACACCAGCGTGCAGTTCCCGCACGCGAGGCAGCGTGCGGCGACGTCGTCCCACTGGGGATGGTCCGCGTTCGCGAGGAGCAGGTCGCGCAGGTCGGTCGTGTCGAGCCGGCGGCCCATCCGGGTCTTGGCCCGCTCGACGACGTCGCCCGCGGCGGCGAGGTCGGCGTCGGTGGCAGCGGGGCTGCCGAGCCGCTCGAGGATGTCCTCGCCGCGCGGTGTCCCCGCGCGGGCGACGAAGCGGTGGCCTGACTCGTCGAGCACCTCGGTGAGGGCGACGTCGTACCCGTGCGCGGGGTCCGGCCCGGTGCCCATGGAGTCGCAGAAGCAGGTGCTCGCCGGCTCGGAGCAGGCCACGGCGACGATCAGGACCTGGTCGCGCCGAGCCGCGTAGCGGACGTCGGTCGCCGCACGCCCGAGCAGGACCCGGTCGTGCACGGCGATCGCCGCCAGGTCGCAGGAGCGGACGCCGAACAGCGCGAGGCGACGTGGTTCGGCGTCGGCCTCGGGTGCGACGTCGACGGGTCGTCCGTCGCCGGGGTGCGGCCCTGACCGGCGCAGCAGCTCACGCTCGGGGAACAGCGCCTGCTTCCACGACTGCGGCCCGACCGCGTAGCCGAACAACGACTCGTCCTCGCGCGGTGTGAGCCGGTAGTGCGCCGGCGCCTGCTCGTCGCCGGTTCCGCGCGGCAGGTCGCGTGTCGAGTCGATGGGCCGATGCTGCACGACGCCGTCGACGACTGTCGGGCCGAGGACGGTCCAGCCGTCCCTGCGCAGGAGATCGATGATGGGCTGCACGTCGTCGAGCGTGATCGTCACCGTGGGCGAGCTCATGGCACCTCCGCAGCACCAGGTCCAGCGTAGGACCGACAGGCGCGGGAAGTCGGGTCGAGCAGACGGCCTCGACCGGGGGCGTTTCGCGTTCGGGTGCGACTAGGCCGGATCGGGCCGCACGGAGGACCCTGGGACCGTCGGTCCGCGCCGGCACTGCCAGCGCGGCACGGAGCCAGGAAGCGCGGGAGGTGCTCGATGTTCGCGGACCGCGTCGACGCGGGGCGTGCCCTCGCCGTGGCACTGCGCCACCTCAGCGGCGAGGCGGTGGTCGTGCTGGGACTCCCTCGCGGTGGTGTCGTGGTGGCGGCCGAGGTGGCCCGGTCACTCGGTGCGCCCCTGGACGTCGTGGTGGTGCGCAAGCTGGGCGTGCCCGGGCACCGCGAGCTCGCGATGGGCGCGATCGGCGAGGGTGGCGCTCGGGTGCTCAACGAAGACGTGCTGCGGCGGGGGCGGATAGACCCGGCGGACCTGCAGCTGGTGGAGGAGCACGAGCGGTCCGAGCTCGAGGCACGGGTGCGTCTGCTGCGGCGCGGTCGGGCGCGCATCGATGTCACCGACCGGACGGCGGTCCTGGTCGACGACGGGATCGCGACCGGGGCGACGATCGAGGTTGGCTGCCTCGTCGCGCGTCAGCTCGGTGCGGCACGCGTGGTGGTGGCCGTGCCCGTCGCGCCGCCGGGCACCGCGCGCCGGCTCGTCGGTGCGGACGAGGTCGTGTGCGTCACGATGCCGGAGCACTTCACCGCGGTGGGGACCTCGTACGCCGACTTCAGCCAGACGACGGACGACGAGGTGGTCCGGCTCCTGGACGAGGCTGCCGCGCGCATGAGCAGGGGCGGCGCGTCGGGCTAGTCACCCCGTTCGCCGGCCCATCGGGCCATCCGACCGGCCCGGCTGACCGCGCGGAGCCGGTGCTCGACGGCCGGTCGCAGCGGTCGGGGCACCACGAGCAGCAGCTCGTCGCCGTGCCGGAGCCGGTCCTCCTCGTGCGGCACGAACGACGAGTCGCCGCGGACGACGAGACTGAGCGAGGCACCCTCGGGCAGCCCGAGCTCGAGGACCGTCACCCCGTGCAGGCGCGAGGTCCGCGGCACCTGGAACTGCAGCACCTCCGCGTCGAGCTGGCCGAGCGGGCGCGGACTCGATGAGGATCTCGACCGTGTGCTCCGGGTCTGTGACGCCGAGGCGTCGGGCCACCCACGGCAGGGTCGGCGCCTGCACGAGGGTGAACACGACGACGAGGACGAACACGATGTCGAAGATCGACTCGGCGTCGGGGATACCTCGGCTGAGCGGGATGGTGGCGAGGACCACCGGGACGGCGCCGCGCAGACCGGCCCAGGACAGGAACGCCTGCTCGCGCAACGGCACCCGGAACGGCGTCACGGACACCAGCACCGAGATCGGCCGCGCGACGAGCAGCAGGACCGTCCCGATCACCAGCGCGGGGAGGATCGCGGCAGGGAGCTGCGACGGGCTCGCGAGCAGGCCGAGCAGCACGAACAGGCCGATCTGGGCGATCCAGCCGAGCGAGTCGACGAAGCCCACCGTCGTCGAGCGGTGCGGGAGGGGCGCGTTCCCGAGCCAGAGCGCCGCGACGTAGATGGCGGCGAAGCCCGAGGCTCCGAGCACCCCGGCGGCAGCGAAGGCGAGCATCGCCAACGACAGCGTGGCGACCGGGTAGAGGCCGGCGGCAGGGAGCGCGCTGCGGCGCAGGACCGCCTGGCCCACGCGCGCGACGGCGAGCCCGATCGCCACGCCGGCGGCCAGCTCGTACGCGACGAGGGCCACGGTCGCCCACGGGTTGAGCGTGCCCCAGGCGTCGGAGGCGACGAGGCTGACGAGCAGGATCGCGAGCGGGTCGTTGAGCCCCGACTCCGCCTCGAGGGTCGAGGCGACCGACCCGCGCAACGGCAGCCGGCGCAGGACGGAGAACACCGCGGCGGCGTCGGTGGAGGACACCACCGCCCCGAGCAGCAGCGCGGTGCGCACCTCGACACCGAGCACGAGGTGGCAGAACGCGGCCGTGATGCCGACGCTGACCGCCACGCCGACCGTGGACAGCACGATCGAGCGACCGAGCACCGGCCGGATCGCCGACCAGCGCGTCGTCAGGCCGCCGTCGGCGAGGATCACCGCCAGGAGCAGCAGGCCGAGCGCCTGGGTGAGTGCGGCGTCGTCGTACTCGATGCCGAGCCCGGACTCGCCGAGCACGAGGCCGAACGCGAGGTAGAGCAGCAGGGTGGGTACGCCGAACCAGCCGGAGAGCCGCACCGACGCGATCGCGAGGAGGATCACGCCGGCCGCGACCAGCGTGACCAGGTAGACGTTCTCGGCGTTCATCGCGGCGCCAGGGAGCACGGGGCGAGCGAACGGCGCGCGAGCGGTTCAGGGCGCCCGAGGACGTGGCGTCTCCCCGCCCGACCCGTCGTCGCCATCGGGGCGAGCGTAACCGGTGGGCTTGGCGGTCCGCGGTTGCGCCCTCAGCCCGGGTGCCCGGGACGACGTCGTCCCGGCGGTAGCGTCACGGGCATGGCGAAGACGAAGAACGAGGCCCGGACGGCCTGGAACGAGGCCGAGGACGAGTACCGCAAGGTGATCGCGCCCTACGCCGGCGACCAGGACACGGCCACGATGGACAAGGCCGCGGTCCTGGCCATCGACAAGGCCCGGGTTCGGGCCGATCGCTGCCTCGACGCCTACGTCCGCCGCTGCCTCGGCTGAGCAGCCGGCACGCACCGCTCGGACGCGCCGGAGTCCTTGTCCTTGCCGCGGGTGCGGCGCGAGACTGGGCACCTCCCCAGGAGGTGGCCGTGTCCGAGCTCACCGAGCCCTATCGACGGGCAGCAGACGGGTTCGCGCGTCGGCTCGCGCAGGTGAGCGGCACGCAGTGGGGGTCCCCGACCCCGTGCTCGGAGTGGTCGGTCCGCGACCTCGTCGCGCACGTCCTCGACGAGCAGCTGTGGATCCCGCCGCTCGTCGCCGGGGAGACCATCGCCGAGGTCGGCGACCGCTTCGGCGGCGACCAGATCGGCGACGACGCTGCGGCGAGCTGGTCCGCCGCGCAGACCGCCGTCCTGAGCACTCTCGCGGAGGACGGCGTCGAGGCACGGATGGTCGGCCTCTCCTACGGGGTCACGACGGCGGCCGACTACGTCAGCCAGGTCACGGTCGACACGCTGGTGCACACCTGGGACCTCGCGCGGGCGATCGGTGCGGACGAACGGCTCGACGTCGACGGCGTGTCGGCCGCCATCGACGCGGTCGCACCCACGGTGGACACCTGGCGGTCCTCGGGCCTGTTCGGACCCGCGGTGCCGGTGGCCGCCGACGCCGACCCACAGACCCGGCTGCTGGCCCTGCTCGGCCGAGCGCCCTGACATTCACCAGGAGCGGGGAGCGGTCCGCGACTGGTGTTCAGGCTTAGAGTCGGAGGACGGCACCGAGGACGTTGCCGATCGGCTCCGAAGGAGTTGCCCGTGCACTCGCGTCACGCCGCATGGTCACCGGAGGCCGGCCGTGGCGTGCTGGAGTCGCTGTCCGACGACGAGCGGCTGATCCTCCCCGCGCTCCAGGCGCTCCAGCGCGAGTTCGGCTACGTGCCTCCGGAGGCGGTCCCGGACGTCGCGCGGCTGGTCAACGTGTCCGTGGCCGAGACCCACGGCGTCCTCACCTTCTACGCCGACCTGCGCGTGACACCGCCGGCTCCGGTCCGGCTCGCGGTCTGCCTCGCCGAGGCGTGCCAGTCCGTGGGATCCCGCGACCTGGTGGCGCACGTCGAGTCGACGCTCGCCCCGATCGGCGGTCGGTCCGACGACGGTGTCGTCGACGTCGTCGAGGCCTTCTGCCTCGGGAACTGCGCGCTCGGCCCGGCCGTGCTCGTCAACGGACAGCTGCTCGGGCGGGTCGACGCCGGCTCCCTCGCCCAGGCCCTCACCGACGCCGCGGCGGAGGTGGGGTCGTGATCACGGTCTACGTCCCAGGCGACAGCGCGGCCCGATCGGTGGGTGCGGACGCCGTGGCGCACGCCGTCGCCGAGGAGGCCGCAGCACGTGGGATCGACGTGACCGTGGTGCGCAACGGATCGCGTGGCCTGCTCTGGTGCGAGCCGCTCGTCGAGGTGCTCACCCCCCTGCGGGAGGGTCGGCTACGGGCCGGTGGCGGCGCACCAGGTCGCCGGGCTCGTCGACGCCGGGATGCTCACCGGCTCCGACCACGAGCTCGCGCTCGGGCTCGTCGACGACCTCGCCTGGCTGCGGGACCAGCAGCGCGTGACCTTCGCCCGCGTCGGCGTCGTCGACCCGTGCGACCTCGCGGACTACGAGGCGCACGGCGGGCTGCTCGGGCTGCGGCGCGCGCTGGAGATCGGGGCGGACGCCGTCGTCGACGAGGTAGCGGCGTCGGGACTGCGCGGGCGCGGCGGTGCCGGGTTCCCCGCCGGCATCAAGTGGCGCACCGTGCGGGACGCCGTCGCCGACCAGAAGTACGTCTGCTGCAACGCCGACGAGGGCGACAGCGGCACGTACGCCGACCGCATGCTGATGGAGGGCGACCCGTTCACGCTGATCGAGGGCATGGTGATCGCCGGCATCGCCACGGGCGCGACACAGGGCTTGATCTACGGGCGGTCGGAGTACCCCGCTGCCAACGCCATGATCCTCCGGGCGCTCGACCTCGCCCGGGCCGGCGGCCTCCTCGGTCCCCGGGTGCTCGGCAGCGAGCACTCGTTCGACATCGCCCTGCGCGTCGGGGCCGGCGCCTACATCTGCGGCGAGGAGACCGCGATGCTCGAGAGCCTCGAAGGGCTCCGCGGCGTCGTGCGGGCGAAGCCGCCGATCCCGGCGATCGCCGGGCTCTTCGGACGACCCACTCTCGTCAACAACGTGCTCACGCTCGCCACCGTGCCGATGGTCCTGAGCGACGGCGCGGCCGCGTACGAGGCGCTCGGGTCGGAGCGCTCGCGCGGCACCCAGGTCTTCCAGCTCGCCGGGAACGTGGCGCGCGGGGGCATCGTCGAGACAGGGTTCGGCGTGAGCCTGCGCGAGCTCGTCGAGGGCTTCGGCGGCGGGACCCGCAGTGGCCGGCCGGTGCGTGCCGTGCAGGTCGGAGGTCCGCTGGGCTCCTACTTCGCCGCGGACGCGCTCGACGTCCCGCTCGACTACGAGTCGATGCTGGCCGCCGGCGGCATGGTCGGGCACGGGGGGATCGTCGTGTTCGACGACACGGTCGACATGTCCCTCCAGGCCCGGTTCGCCATGGAGTTCTGCGCGAAGGAGTCCTGCGGCAAGTGCACGCCGTGCCGGATCGGCGCGGTGCGCGGGGTCGAGGTGATCGACCGCATCCGGGCCGACGACGACCGCGCGGCCAACCTCACGCTCCTGACCGACCTCTGCGAGCTCATGACCGATGGATCCCTGTGCGCCATGGGCGGTCTCACCCCCATGCCCGTGCTCAGCGCGCTGCGCCAGTTCCCGGAGGACTTCCGACCATGACGCTCATCCGCGAGACCGACCACGGCACCCCCGCAGTCACCAGCACCGAGCTGGTGTCGATCACCGTCGACGGCCGGGCGGTGACCGTGCCCGCAGGCACGGCCGTCATGCGTGCCGCCGGCGAGGCAGGCATCCCGGTGCCCAAGCTGTGCGCCACCGACTCGCTGGCCGCGTTCGGGTCGTGCCGCCTCTGCCTCGTCGAGATCGACGGGCGCAAGGGGACCCCGGCCTCGTGCACCACGCCCTGCGAGGACGGGATGGTCGTGCACACCCAGACACCGCGGCTGGAGAAGCTGCGGCGCGGGGTCATGGAGCTCTACATCTCCGACCACCCGCTGGACTGCCTGACGTGCCCGGCCAACGGCGACTGCGAGCTGCAGGACATGGCCGGCGTGGTCGGGCTGCGCGACGTCCGCTACGGCTACGGCGGCGAGAACCACCTCGACGCGCCCACCGACGACAGCAACCCGTACTTCTCCTTCGACGAGTCGAAGTGCATCGCCTGCAGCAGGTGCGTGCGCGCGTGCGACGAGGTGCAGGGCACGTTCGCCCTCACCATCGCCGGCCGTGGCTTCGACTCGAAGGTGAGCCCCGGCGGCCACTCCTTCATGGACAGCGAGTGCGTCTCGTGCGGGGCCTGCGTGCAGGCGTGCCCGACGTCGACCCTGCAGGAGAAGACCGTCATCGAGCTCGGCACTCCCACCCGGAGCGTCGAGACCACGTGTGCCTACTGCGGTGTCGGCTGCACGTTCCGGGCCGAGCTCCGCGGCGACCAGCTGGTCCGGATGGTTCCGTCGAAGTCCGGCGGTGCCAACGAGGGGCACTCGTGCGTCAAGGGCCGCTTCGCGTGGGGCTACGCCTCGCACGCCGACCGCGTCACGCACCCGATGGTCCGCGAGTCGACCGGCGACCCGTGGCGGGAGGTCTCGTGGGAGGAGGCGATCGAGTTCGCCGCGACCCGTCTGCGGGCCATCCAGGACGAGCACGGCATCGACAGCATCGGCGGCATCACCTCCTCGCGCTGCACGAACGAGGAGGTCTACGTCGTCCAGAAGATGGTGCGCGCCGCGTTCGGCAACAACAACGTCGACACCTGCGCCCGCGTCTGCCACTCGCCCACCGGATACGGGCTCAAGCAGACCTTCGGCACCTCGGCCGGCACCCAGGACTTCAGGTCGGTCGAGAAGTCCGACGTCATCATGGTCATCGGCGCGAACCCGACCGAGGCGCACCCGGTCTTCGCCTCGCGGATGAAGCAGCGCCTCCGGCAGGGCGCCCGGCTGATCGTCGTCGACCCACGTCGCATCGACCTCGTGCGCTCGGCGCACGTGAGCGCCGACCACCACCTGCAGCTGCAGCCGGGCACCAACGTCGCCGTCATCAACGCGCTCGCGCACGTGATCGCCACCGAGGGCCTCTACGACCAGACGTTCATCGACGAGCGCTGCGACACCGGGTCGTTCGCCGAGTGGCTCGACTTCATCCGCCGACCGGAGAACGGGCCTGACGCGATGTCGCTCGTGACCGGTGTCGACGCCGAGTCGCTCCGCTCCGCCGCACGGCTCTACGCCGCCGGTCCGAGCTCGGCGATCTACTACGGGCTCGGGGTCACCGAGCACAGCCAGGGCTCGACCATGGTCATGGGCATGGCGAACCTCGCGATGCTCACCGGCAACATCGGTCGCGAGGGAGTGGGCGTCAACCCGCTGCGCGGCCAGAACAACGTCCAGGGCTCCTGCGACATGGGCTCGTTCCCGCACGAGTACAGCGGCTACCGGCACGTGTCCGACGACGCCGTGCGCCTGCAGTTCGAGGCGCTCTGGGGCCGCGCCCTCCAGCCCGAGCCGGGCCTGCGCATCCCGAACATGTTCGACTCCGCGCTGCTCGGCGACTTCCGGGCGCTGTACATCCAGGGCGAGGACCTCGCGCAGTCCGACCCGAACACGGCGCACGTCAAGGCGGCGCTGGGCGCGCTCGACCTCGTGATCGTCCAGGACCTCTTCCTCAACGAGACCGCGGCGTTCGCGCACGTCTTCCTTCCCGGCACCTCGTTCCTCGAGAAGGACGGCACGTTCACCAACGCCGAGCGCCGGATCAACCGGGTGCGGCCGGTCATGGCGAGCCGCACGGGACGGTCGGAGTGGGAGGTCACCTGCGCCCTCGCGACAGCGGTCGGCTACCCGATGGACTACCCGGATGCGGCTGCCATCATGGACGAGATCGCTTCGGTGACACCGACTTTCGCGGGTGTGTCGTTCGCCAAGCTCGACGAGGTCGGCAGTGTCCAGTGGCCGTGCAACGACGCGAACCCGCTCGGCACGCCGATCATGCACAAGGATGCCTTCGTGCGCGGCAAGGGCCGGTTCATGGAGACGCCGTTCGTCCCGACCGACGAGCGCAGCACGCGCAAGTTCCCGCTCCTGCTCACCACCGGTCGCGTGCTCAGCCAGTACAACGTCGGGGCGCAGACGCGTCGTACCGCCAACGTGGAGTGGCACGGCGAGGACCTGCTCGAGATCCACGAGTCCGACGCCGCCCTGCGCGGGATCGCGGACGGATCGTGGGTCCAGCTCGCCAGCCGGGTCGGCGCCACCTCCATGCACGCCAGGATCAGCGATCGCGTCCCGCCCGGCGTCGTCTACACCACGTTCCACTTCCCGGTGACCGGCGCCAACGTGGTGACCACGGACTACTCGGACTGGGCCACGAACTGCCCCGAGTACAAGGTCACGGCGGTCGAGGTTGGGCCCACGGGCGTCGCCGGCGGTCTCGCCTCGGCCGAGGAGCTCGGGCTCCAGGCGCACGACTCCTCGCCGAGGAGCAACGCCGTCGACGCGCTGGTGCGCATGGCCAACCAGATCGCGTCGAACAACGATTCCGGTCCGCTCGCGGACACCGCGTCGGCAGTCGCCCTGCACCTGCGCCAGTTCTGGACGACGTCGATGCAGACCGACCTCATCGAGCACGCCTCCACCACCGGCGCGGGGGAGCTCGCGCCGGCCGTGCTCGCGGCGCTGGAGTCGCTGTCGCCGGGTGAGGCCGGCTGAGCTCAGGCGGAGGGGCTGGCGCTCGCGGTGCCGCAGCGGGCGAGCACCCGACCCGCTGACGCCTTGAGGTCGGTCCGGTCCTTGTCCGCGGCGGCCTCGAGCTCGGTGCGCGCGAGCTTCACCTCGGGGGAGTCGACGGTGGCGCCGCCCACGACCAGGGTCATGACAGCGCGGTACGCGGCGACCAGCCGCTGGTTCGCCGCCACCTCGTCCGAGCTGACGATCCCCATGTTGTCGGCGATGCCCCAGAGCAGGTCGAACCGCTCCAGCGCGGCCAGCGCCGTCTCGGCCGATGCCTGGTCGCTGCCCGTGGTCGCGAGGACCTGGGTGAGCGAGGCGTACGACGCGCACCACTGCGCCGGAGTCGGCTGGGTGGAGGAGGCGCTCGGGGCGGCCGTGGAGTCCGAACCGGCGGTCCCCATCGGGACGCCACCGCTGGCCGAGCTGCAGGCCGTGAGCAGCAACGCCGCGACCACCGTCGCGGCCCCGCGCACGATCATCATGCGCTCACGGTACGGCCGCGCGCCGGGCGAGGAGAGGTCGTGCGGTGCCGTGCGAAACCGTGTGCCCGTTCGGGTGGCCCAGAACCGACGAACGGTCGATGAGCAAGATGCTCAGACCGGTGGTGTCACGTCGAGGTGTCGGCACCCAATCTGGCCGCTCCCCGAGCGCGGCGCGACAGAGGACACGCGCGAAAGTCGTTGCAGCACAACGAGTATCGGGTGGGAGCGCGTTCATCAGGTAAGGCTCGCCTGGGTGCCTGAGGCCACAGCGCGAAGTAGTTCAGAATTGAACTAACCGGCGTAACGTCAGTGCTGTCGAACCACGACATCACCACCAGCAAGGGGGCACTCATGAAGCGCAGGACTCTCGACAGGACACTCGCAGCCGTTGGGCTCGTCGTCGCCATCGTCATGGCGATCGCGGGCGGGCTGCTGATCTACGCATCCAGCTTCACCGCGAACACCGTCAGCACCGAGCTGACCGCACAGCAGATCTTCTTCCCGCCGGCCGACGCGCTGTCGGAGGACCTCAAGCAGTACGGCGGCGAGCAGGTCACGACCGGTGCCGAGGCCAAGGCCTACGCGGCCATGATCGGCGAGCACCTCGACGCCGTCGCCGACGGGCAGACCTACTCCCAGGTCTCCGCCGCGTGGATCGCCTCGAGCGAGAACCCGGCCGACCGCGACCCGGCTCTGGGCGCCCAGCGTCAGACCCTGTTCATGGGTGAGACCCTGCGCGGGCTGCTGCTGAACACGTACGCGTTCTCCATCTTCGGCACGCTGGCTCTGGTGGCGGGCATCGTCGCGCTCATCAGCGCAGCGGTCCTCCTGGTGCTGGCCTTCCTCGGCTGGCGGCACGCCAAGCACGTGCCCGAGGACGCAGTCGTCGGCAGCGCGCCGGCAGTGGAGACGATCTCCGCCTGACCCCCTGCGGTCGGTAGTCATCGATCGAGGATGAACGAGGGTCCCGGTGCTTCGGCACCGGGACCCTCGTCAGGTCGTGAGGGCCACCGCTGCCCAGACCGACGTCGCGGTGACGGCGGCGATCAGCCCGATGAGGACGGAGAGACCGGTGCCCTTCATCGCCTCGACGGTGGACGGCCAGGCAGCCGCGTGGGTGTGGAGGCGGACGCGCTCAGCGAGGTAGATGCCCAGGACGAACCCCAACGGCAGCCCCAGCACCGGCACCACGAAGAAGCCGACGATCCCGAGGACGGCGCCGACGACGATCGTGAGGGTGGGTATCCCGGCGGCGCTCATCCGGCGCCCGGGGATCCAGTAGGTCAGGGCCAGGCCGACGAGCAGGACGAGCACGGCGACGACAGCGGCGACCCACGACGCCGCGGTGCCCTCGACGACGGCCCACACCACGATCGCGCCGCCGATGAGCAGGGAGCCGGGGAGGACCGGAAGGATGGTGCCGACGATCCCGACGACGCAGCAGAGCGCGACGAGTGCTTCACCCCAGGCCGGCACGACGCGAGCCTACGACGGCGCGGGGACGGGCGGAACGAGGACGGACGGGGAGGGGGAGGCTCAGGCCTCGTCGACCACGGCGGTGGTGGTGGGGTCCAGCTTCGCGGTCTCGTCCTGCACCTCGACGGCCAGCGGACGCAGCCGAGCCTCGTGCTCGCGGAAGTGGTGACCGCAGAAGAGCAGGTCGCCACCGGCGACCAAGGTGACCCGGACGTACGCCTGGGCGCCACAGCGGTCACAGCGATCGAGCGCCGTGAGCGGGATGGCAGGGCTCAGGGTGGGGGTCATCCGGTACCTCCTAGTCGGTCTTCAGTCTCGCACGGTGCAACGACAAGCAGTGCCTCGGACATCCCCAGTTCGCCTCCGGCGTAAGCCGATCGTGACCCGGATCACCCGTCTGTCACAACTTCATGGCCCGGCGTGTCGCACTGGTGACCGTCCGCACACTAATCCGGACGTGTGACGGGAGTGTGTCGTGGCCGCTCCCGGCGTGGCCCGGGAGTGCGTGTCGGGGTCGGCGACTACCCTGACGAGCACCGCCTCACGACCACGGCGCCGCGGCGCCACACCCACCGGAGCGTGCCCCGCCATGACCGCCCAGCCCGTCGCCCGTCGGACGCCGAGCACGGCGGGGGGCTATTCCGCCAAGCACCTGTCGGTGCTCGAGGGCCTCGACGCGGTCCGCAAGCGGCCGGGCATGTACATCGGCTCCACCGACGGTCGCGGGCTGATGCACTGCCTGTGGGAGATCATCGACAACTCCGTCGACGAGGCCCTCGCCGGGCACTGCCGCCGCATCGAGGTCATGCTCCACCCGGACTCCTCGGTCGAGGTGCGCGACGACGGCCGTGGCATCCCGGTCGACGTCGAGCCCAAGACCCGGCTCACCGGTGTCGAGGTCGTGATGACCCGGCTGCACGCCGGCGGCAAGTTCGGCGGCGGGTCCTACACCGCGTCGGGCGGGCTGCACGGTGTGGGCGCGTCGGTGGTGAACGCGCTGTCCGAGCGCCTCGACATCGAGGTCGACCGTGACGGCAAGATCTACACGATGTCGTTCAAGCGCGGCGTCCCCGGGCTCTTCGACGGCGACGGCCCCGAGGCCGAGTTCAGCAAGAAGTCCGGCCTCGTCGTGGCAGGTCGGGCCAAGAAGGGCCTGACCGGCACCCGGGTGCGCTACTGGGCGGACCGGCAGATCTTCATCAAGGACGCCGAGTTCGACGTCGACGCGCTCCGCGCCCGGGCCCGCCAGACCGCGTTCCTCGTCCCCGGGCTCGCCATCGTCATCCGCGACGGGCGCGCCGGCGACCCGGTCGAGGAGACCTTCTGCTTCAAGGGCGGCATCGCCGAGTTCGTCCAGTACCTCAGCAGCGACGAGCCCGTCAGCGGCGTCCTGCGGCTGCAGGGGAGCGGGCACTTCCGCGAGACCGTGCCGGTGCTCGACGGCAAGGGCCACATGACCTCGCAGGAGGTCGAGCGCGAGCTCGGGGTCGACGTCGCCGTGCGCTGGGGGACCGGCTACGAGACCGACATCCGCAGCTTCGTCAACATCATCGCCACGCCGAAGGGCGGCACCCACGTCAGCGGCTTCGACCGCGCCCTCACCAAGACCGTCAACGAGGCGCTGCGGGCGCAGAAGGTCCTGCGGGCCAGCGAGGACCCGGTCACCAAGGACGACATCGCCGAGGGCCTCACCGGGATCGTCACGGTGCGCCTGTCCGAGCCGCAGTTCGAGGGCCAGACCAAGGAGGTGCTCGGCACCCCGGCCGCCACCCGCATCGTGTCGCACGTGGTGTCCAAGGAGCTCGCGGCCTGGTTCGCGTCCCCGCCGCGCGGCGACAAGCTCGTCGTGAAGGCCGTTCTCGACAAGATCGCCAACGCCGCCCGGGCGCGCATCGCGGCGCGGACCCACCGCGACGTGCAGCGCCGCAAGAACGCGCTGGAGTCCTCGGCGCTGCCGGCCAAGCTCGCCGACTGCCGCAGCGACGACGTCGCGCGCAGCGAGCTGTTCATCGTCGAGGGCGACAGCGCACTGGGCACCGCGAAGCTCGCGCGCAACGCCGAGTACCAGGCGCTGCTGCCGATCCGCGGCAAGATCCTCAACACGCAGAAGGCGTCCGTCGCCGACATGCTCAAGAACACCGAGTGCGCCGCGATCATCCAGGTGATCGGTGCCGGGTCGGGGCGCACGTTCGACCTCGACCAGGCGCGCTACGGCAAGATCATCGTGATGTCCGACGCCGACGTCGACGGCGCCCACATCCGCTGCCTGCTCCTGACCCTCGTGCACCGCTACATGCGCCCGCTGCTCGAGGAGGGACGCGTCTACGCCGCCGTCCCGCCGCTGCACCGCTTCGAGATCGTGAACCCGGGCAGCAAGAAGAACGACGTCGTCTACACCTACTCCGAGGACGAGTACCGCCGGCTGCTCGCCGACCTCACGGCCAAGGGCCGCTCGTTCAAGACCCCGCAGCGCTACAAGGGCCTCGGCGAGATGGACGCCTCGCAGCTGCGCGAGACCACGATGGACCCGGCGTCGCGCACGCTCCGGCGGATCACGATGTCGGAGGTCGACGACGCCACCGCCGTGTTCGACCTGCTCATGGGCACCGACGTCGCCCCGCGCAAGGAGTTCATCGTCGACGGCGCGGCCGGCCTCGACCGCACCCGCATCGACGCCTAGCCGAGCCCCAGCACCGTCACGCAGCCCGGCCACCGACGACGCCACATCGGTGGTCTCGAACCGGTAGCCCTGCAGCCCGGCGGCCCGTGCCCCCTCGACGTTGACCGTGAGGTCGTCGACGAACAGCACGCGCTCGGGGTCCGCACCGAGCAGCGCCACCGCGGCGTCGAAGGCGGTGGTCGCGGGCTTGCGTGCCCCGATGTCGAGGGAGTCGACGATGCGCTCGAAGTAGCCGGCGAGCTCCCAGGTGTCGCGCCAGCCGGCCCCGAGGAACTTGGTCGCGTCGTTGGTGAGCACGGCCTGCCGGTAGCGGTCGGGGATGTCGGCGAGCAGCGCCACCACAGCGGGGCGCCCGCGGCCCTCCCAGCCGAGCTCGCGCAGGGCCTCGTAGATGTGCAGCCCGGGGACGGTCTCGCGCGCCAGCGTCTCGATGTCGCGCCAGTACTCCGGCTCGTCGCGCGCGCCGGAGTCGACGAGGTCATAGGCCGGGTCCCCCTGCGGGGTGAACGGTCCCCGCGGCAGGGTGCCCGGCGGCATGCCGGTGTGCTCCTCGAGCTCGCCGAAGCGCTCGAACGGGCTCTGGTAGATCACCTGGCCGATGTCCCACAGGACGAGGTCGACGCTGCCGTTCATGGGCGCCCCTCTCGGGCATGGGCGAGGAGGATCTCGCGGAGCGACTGTGCGGGCGGTAGGTCGGGCAGCTCGACGACGACGTCGGTGCCGTCGAGCCGCACGTCGTAGCGGGGGAGCGGCTCGCCCCGGGTGTCGTGCCGCGCTCCGGTGCGCAGGTCGTAGCGCCAGAGGTGCGCCGGGCAGGTGAGGATGCAGTCCCGGACCAGCCCGGTCACGAGGGAGGTGCCGCGATGGCGGCAGGCGTCGTCGAACGCCGCGACCTCGCCCGCCGACCTCGACCACGAGCACCCCGCGGCCCTCGTGCTCGAGACGCACGCGGCCTGCTCGCTGCAGCACCTCGGCGCGCGGCGACGGTCAGCGCCGTCACGACGGGAACTGGATGACGACGGCCTTCGACTCGGTGAAGAACTCCTCGGAGTAGGCGCCGCCCTCGCGGCCGATGCCGGAGTCCTTCATGCCGCCGAAGGGAGCGCGGAGGTCGCGCACGAAGAAGCAGTTGACCCACATCGTCCCGGTCCGCACCTCGCGCGCGACGCGGTGCGCGGTGTTGAGGTTGGTGGTCCAGACCATGCCCGCGAGGCCGTACCGGTTCGCGTTGGCCAGCTCGATCGCCTCCTCGACGGTGTCGAAGGGCACGACGACCTGCACCGGGCCGAAGATCTCCTCCTGGGCGATGCGCCAGGAGTTGTCGACGTCGGCGAACACCGTGGGCGCGACGTAGTTGCCCGGCCGCGAGGTCGCCGTCGGTGACCCGGTAGCCGCCGGTCATCAGCTTCCCGCCCTCGCGCCTGCCCGAGCTCGACGTAGGACATCACCTTGTCGAGGTGCTCGGTGGAGACCAGCGGGCCGATCTGGGTCGCGGGGTCGCGGGGGTCGCCGACCACGAGAGACTCGGCGGCGGCGACGTAGCGCTCGAGGAACTCGTCGTACACCGAGCGCTGCACGAGCAGGCGCGACCCTGCCAGGCAGACCTCGCCCTGGTTGCGGAAGATGCCGTCGATCGTGCCCCTGACCGCGAGGTCCATGTCGGCGTCGGCCATGACGATGCTGGCGCTCTTGCCGCCGAGCTCGAACGACACGCGCTTGAGGGTCTTCGCGGCGTTGCCCATGATGATGCGGCCGGTGGCGCTCTCGCCGGTGAACGTGACGAGGTCGACGCCGGGGTGGGTGGTGAGCCGCTCGCCGGCGGCGTCGGGTCCGAAGCCCTGGACGACGTTGAGCACGCCGTCGGGCAGGCCGGCCTCGGCGAAGCACTCGGCGAGCAGCGAGGCGGTGACCGGCGACTGCTCCGCCGGCTTGAGGACCACGGTGTTGCCGAACGCGAGCGCGGGCGCGACCTTCCACGACTCGAGCATCATCGGGAAGTTCCACGGCGAGATGCACGCGGAGACGCCGACCGGCTCGCGCAGCGTGTACGTGAGCACCTTGTCCCAGGGCTTCGGGAACGCCTCGGTGTGGGCCTGCTCGGCGAAGTCGGCGAAGAAGCGGAAGTTGTACGCCGTGCGCGGCACGTCCTTCGTGCGGCACTCGGCGATGGGCTTGCCCATGTCGCGGGTCTCCCACGACGCCAGCTCCTCGAGGCGCGACTCGATCACGTCGGCGGCGCGGTGGATGATCGCCCGGCGCTGCGCGGGGCTCATGCGCGGCCACGGTCCGTCGTCGAACGCGCGCCGCGCCGCCTCGACGGCGCGGTCGGCGTCCGCGGCGGAGCCCTCCGCGACGGTGGCGACCACCGCGTTGTCGATCGGCGAGATCGAGTCGAAGGTCGCGCCGTCGAGGGAGTCGACGAACGCGCCGTCGATGAAGTGCTGGACGGTGCGGGGCTCGGTCATGACTGCTCTCCTGTCTGCGGGGCGCGCGCCTCCGAGAACGGGACACCACCGATGCCCCACTCGTCCGCGGTGATCTCGTAGAGAGCCACCCGGATGCGGTCCTTGGGGGTGCCGATCGTGTCGGCCATGGCGTCGGTGAGGGCGGCGATGAGCGCGTGCTTCTGCTCGATCGTGCGGCCCTGCACCATCGTCACCTGGATCAGTGGCATGCGAATCCCTTCAGCGACAAGCGATCTCGACGGTACCGAGCCGGTCGAACCGCGCGACGACAGTGTCGCCGGGGGCGACGGCGACCGCCTCGGTCATGCCGCCGGCCATCACGACGTGCCCGGCCTCGAGGCCCTGCCCGCGCCGCGCCAGCGCGCGGACGAGCCACGCGACCGCGGACGCGGGATGGCCCATGACCGACGCTCCCGCCGCCGTCGCCACGAGCTCGCCGTTCTTCTCGAGCACGCAGCCGGTCAGGCGCAGGTCGATGCCGTACGGGTCCAGGGCGGTGCCGCCGAGCACGAACCCGGCGGACGAGGCGTTGTCGGCGGTGACGTCGTTGAAGGTGAACTTGTAGCCCGCGTAGCGCGAGTCGAGGACGTCGATCGCGCCGAAGCACGGCCTCGGTGGCGGCGAGCACCTGCGCGGCGGTGACGTTCGGTCCGTCGAGGTCGCGCCCGAGGAGGAACGCGATCTCGGGCTCGACCCGCGGCTGGATGTAGGCGTCGCAGCGCAGCGACCGCACCGGTGTCGATCGCCATGTCGGCGGTCAGCCAGCCGTAGAGCGGCCGGTCGACGTTCATCTGCCGCTGCTTGGCGGCGCTCGTGAGACCGAGCTTCGCCCCGACGATGGCGGAGCCGGCGTCGACGCGCGCCCGCACGACCGCCTCCTGCACGAGCAGTGCCGTGTCCTCGTCGAGCTCCATCGAGTCGGTCAGCGGCGCGGTGCCGGTGCGGGTGCGCACCGCCTCGAGCAGCCGGTCGACGAACGGTGCGACGTCCGCGGTCATGCGATCACCGTCTCGGCCTCGGCGTGCTTGCGGGCGAGCTCCACGGCGACGTCGATGATCATGTCCTCCTGCCCGCCCACGACCTTGCGGGCGCCGAGCTCGAGCAGGATCTCCGCCTGCGAGACGCCGTAGCGCTCGGCGGCGCGCTGGGCGTGCAGCAGGAAGAGCCGTAGACGCCGGCGTAGCCCAGGAGCAGGCCCGCGCGGTCGACGACCTGCTGGCGCGACATGAGCGGCCGGATGATCTCCTCCGCGACGTCCATGAGGGCGAGCGGGTCGACGCCGCTGACGATGCCGTTCTTCTCGCACACCGCGGCGAGGATCTCGGTGGGGCAGTTGCCGGCGCCGGCGCCGAGGCCGGCGCTCGTGCCGTCGAGGTTGCGCGCGCCCTCCTCGTAGGCCGCGATCGAGTTCGCGACCGCCAGCGAGAGGTTCTTGTGCGCGTGCACGCCCGAGCGGGACGTCGAGGCCGCCGACGAGGGTCGTCGACGCGGGCGCGCACGTCGTTGGTGGTCATGGCACCGGCGGAGTCGGCGATGTAGACGGTGTCGGCGCCGTAGGACTGCAGGAGCCGCGCCTGCTCGAGCAGGCCCTCGGGGGTGTTCATGTGCGCTCATCATCAGGAAGCCGATGGCCTCCATGCCGAGGTCCTTCGCCGACCTTGATGTGCTGCTCGGTGATGTCGGCCTCGGTGCAGTGCACCGCGATGCGGGCCACCTCGACGCCGAGGTCGCGCACCTCGCTGCAGGTCGTCGACCGTGCCGATGCCGGGCAGCAGCAGGCAGGCGATCTGGGCGTTCGGTCGTGGCCTGCGACGGCGGCCTCGATCAGCTCCATCTCGTCGACCGCGCTGAAGCCGTAGTTGAACGACGAGCCGCCGAGGCCGTCGCCGTGCGCGACCTCGATCACCTGCACGCCGGCCGCGTCGAGGCCGCTGCACGATCGCGACGACCTGGTCGACGGTGTACTGGTGGGAGATCGCGTGCGAGCCGTCGCGCAGGGTCGAGTCGATGAGCCGGAAGTCGCGCTGCACCGTGGCGTGCCGGGTGCGACGTCTCGGTCGTGGCGGTCACGCGGACACCTCCTGGTGGGCGGCGATGGCCTCGCCGACGCGGACGGCGGCGGCGGTCATGATGTCGAGGTTGCCGGCGTAGGTCGGCAGGTAGTCGCCGGCGCCCTCGACCTCGAGCAGGACGACGACCCGGTGCGGCACGACGCCGCCGGGCGTGTGGAACGGCCCCTCCTCGATCACCGGCGGCTGCTTGAGCCGGTAGCCGGGCACGTACTGCGCGACGTCGGCGACCATCGCGCTCGACCGAGGCGATGACGGCGTCGTGGTCGGTGCCCTCGGGCAGGGCGCAGAAGACCGTGTTGCGCATCAGGATCGGCGGCTCGGCCGGGTTGAGGATGATGATCGCCTTGCCGATCTCGGCGCCGCCGATCTCCTCGCAGCGCCGTGCGCGGTGGTGCGGGTGAACTCGTCGATGTTCTGCCGCGTCCCCGGCCCGGCGGACTTCGACGACACGGTCGACACCATCTCCGCGTAGGGCACGCGCGTCGACGCGGCTGACCGCGGCGACCATCGGGCGTCGTCGCCTGGCCGCCGCAGGTGACCATGTTGACGTTGGGCGCGTCGAGGTGCTGCGTCGAGGTTGACCGACGGGATCACCTTCGGGCCGCGCGCCGCCGGGGTGAGGTCGACCGCGATGATGCCCGAGCTCGGCCAGGACCTTCGCGTGCCGCACGTGGACGTAGGCGCTGGTGGCGTCGAACACCATGCGGACGTCGTCCGGGTGCTCGCGGACCCAGTCGATGCCGTTCGACGGCGCCTCGATACCCGCGGGCCCGGGCGCGCGCGAGCCCGTCGCTGTCGGGATCGATGCCGATGAGCGCGACGAGGTCGAGCGTCGGGCGAGCGCTCGAGCTTGTACATCAGGTCGGTGCCGATGTTGCCGGAGCCGATGATGGCGACGGGCAGTCCCACGGGTGTCGCCTCTCAGACGATGCGGACGGTGACGGGGCCGAGCCGGTCGAACTCGGCGCGGTAGGTCTCGCCGGCGGCGACCGGGCACGGCGGCGTGCAGGGCACCGGTCATGACGCACGGAGCCGGCGGGGAGGGAGGCGCCGAGCGGGTGCAGGGTGCGCACCAGCCAGGCCACGGCGGCGGCCGGGTCGCCGAGCGCGGCGGCACCCGGCGCCGGTCGCGACGACCTCGCCGTCGCGGGTGAACACCATGCCCGAGCAGGCGCAGGTCGACGTCGTCGACCGGGACGGAGCCGGCCGGAGAGCACGATCGCGCCGCTGCTCGCCATGTCGGCGACGGTGTCCGGGAGCTTGATCTTCCAGTCCGCGATGCGGCTGTCGACGAGCTCCATGCGCGGCCACGACGCCCTCGGTCGCGCGCAGCGACGTCGAGCGGCGGTGCAGTCCGGCCCGGCCAGGTCGGCGCCGAGCACGAGCGCGATCTCCGCCTCGAGCTCGCGGCGCGATGTAGTCCGACGCCGCGACCGCCGCGCCGTCGCGGTGAGACGTGCGAGGCCATGACGGGCGCGAAGTCGGGCGAGTCCGACGCCGAGCATCTGCTGCATCGGCTGGCTGGTGAGGCCGAGCTTGTAGCCGACGATGCGGTCGCCGTCGTCGAGGTAGCGGCGAACGACACCCTGCTGGACGAGGTAGCCGTCCTGCATCGCTGAGGTCGGGATCGGCGGTCGGTGAGCGGCGCGATCGGCCACGCGCGTGCGGCGCGCCTCGTAGATCGCCGCGGCGAGCTCGTCGGCGCGCTCGGCGGTCAGGGTCATCCGGATCCCTCCCGGGCAGGGTCGCGCCAGCCGAGGCGGCGGCTGATGGCGTGGCCCGCCTCGACGGCGTGGCGGGTGAAGCGGCGCAGGTTGGCGCCGTCGAGGCGCTGCACCGGCCCGGCGACCGAGACGGCCGCGACCACCGCGCCTCGGTGGTCGCGGATCGGCGCGGCGATCGACGCGACGCCCGACCTCGAACTCGTTGACGTTCTCCGCCCAGCCCTGCGATGCGCACCTGCGTGAGGTGGGCGCGCGAGGGTCGCGAGGTCGGCGATCGTGTACGGCGTGTGCCGCTCGAGCGTCCAGCCGCGTCAGGGTCGCGTCGAGCTCGTGCGGCGGGAGGTAGGCCAGCAGCACCTTGCCCGTCGACGTGCAGTAGGCGTGGTTGCGGTGACCCGACCCGACCGAACAGGCGGATGGTCTGCGGGCTCTCGCGCCGCTCGATGTAGACGACGTGGCGGCCGTCGAGGACGGCGACCTGGATCGTCTCCTTGGTCATGTTGCGCAGCTGGTCGAGCACCGGGCTGGCGGCGGTGTGCAGGTCGGTCGAGGCCTGCACGCTGGCGCCGAGCTCGTGCATGGTGAGCGCGAGCCGGTAGAGCCCGGTGTCCGGGTCCTGCTCGAGCAGCCGCTCCTCGGCGAGGGTGTTGAGCAGGCGGTGCGCCGTGCTCTTGCCGATGCCGAGCCGGCGCGAGAGCTCGGTGACGCCGAGCTCGCGGTCGCCGCCGGCCGAACTCCTTGAGCAGGCGCGCGGCGTTGCGGACGCTCGAGCAGCGTCGAGTGCGACGCGCTTGGCCGCGGGTCGCCGGTGCCGCGGTCGGTCGCCTCGGACGGCCACGGTGCCGGGGTCGACTCGTCGCGTCAGCGTCGCGCCACCTGCCCGAGGTCGGCCGGCGCGCGGCGACGCGGCGAGCACGGCGCGGCGCAGCGACTCCGGGTCGGGCTCGGCGGCTGCGGCGAGCGCGGCGACGACGGCGTCGGCGGGGGCGATGAGCGCGGCGAGCGCCGCGCTGCGCGAGGCGGAGCCCGGCGACGGTCGCCCCCGCCAGGTCGTCGACGAGCGGCTCGCGGCCGCGGGCGTGCGCGCGGATGGTCTCGAAGTCGCGTGCGGCAGCGCGCATGCGCGTGGGCCAGGCCGGTCCCGGCGTGCTGCGCGTGGTGCGCGGTGAGCCCGCCGCCCGGGGGCCACCGGCAGGTGGTAGACGTTCGTGCGCACGCCGAGCAGCCGGCGTACCTGCGTCCAGGCGCGGTCCGTCGGACTCGTCGAGCAGGCCCGAGCGGCGGGCAGCACGACGGGGTCGACGAAGCGCAGCGGCCCAGCGGATGCCGCCGAGCTCGTCGGCGAGCTCCACCTCCTGGCCCGTGCGGCGCCGGCAGCGGCTCGCGCGTGGCGACCACGTGCAGGTACGACGTGCCCACCGCGACCACGGTCAGCGGCGCGGGCTGCGAGGAGCGGGAGACGGGCGCGCTCGGCCGGTGGCAGCAGCTCGGCCGCGTCGAGGTAGGCGCCGTGCGACCGCGCGCACGTAGCCGGCCAGCGCGGCGCGCATGGCCTCCGGCGTCGGACGTGCGGTCGGATCGCTCATGGTGCCGCGGGAACGTAACACCGCCGTCCCGCGGAAGGGAACATCGGTCTTGTATGCGGGACAGGGCGCGCCTACGTTGCGTGCCAGACACCGCACGGAGTCGCGTCGGTCACACGACCGCCCGGGTGCCGGGACCTGGAGGCTGCCGCATGGGGATCCTGCGCCTGTCGCACGTCGACGTCACCGTCGTCGACCTCGACCTCGCCGACCGCGTACTACACCGAGGTCATCGGGCATGCTCGGTCGTGGCGCGCGACGACAGTCGGTCTACCTCAAGTGCTGGGACGAGCCGGACCACCACTCACTGCGCCTCGTCTACGCCCCGCGGACCGGCATCGAGCAGATGTCGTTCAAGGTCGAGCGCGAGGACGACCTGTCCGACGCTGGAGAACGCGGTCACCCGGTACGGCTTCCCCGTGTCCCGGGTGTCCAAGGGCGAGTCGGTCGGGCAGGGCGAGTCGATCCGGTTCGAGACGCCCTCCGGGCACGCGATGGAGCTCGTCCACGACGTCGAGCGGTCGGCCGCTACAACGGCTCGCTCAACCCGCGGCCGTTCGTCGACGGCATCCCGGGCATCGCGCCGCCGCGCATGGACCACATCCTCGTCACGGCCGAGGAGGTGGGCGAGGCGACGTCGTTCTACATGGACGTCCTCGGCTTCCGCATCACCGAGCAGCTGCTCGACGGCGACGGCCACCAGGTCGCCACGTGGCTGGAGCGCTCGCACTCGCCGCACGACCTCGCCATCGTCAGCCGGCCAGAACGGCGGGCTGCACCACTTCGCCTACTGGCTCGACGACTGGGACCACGTCCGCCGGTCGGCCGACATCCTCGCCTACAACGGCATCCAGATCGACGTCGGACCGACGCGCCACGGCATCACCCGCGGCAACACCATCTACTTCTTCGACCCGCTCGGCACGCGCAACGAGGTGTTCACCGGTGGCTACCGCCCGGACCCCGACTTCCCGACCATCACCTGGACCGAGGACAACATCGGTCGGGCCGTCTTCTACTACGAGGGCGAGCTCAACGACCGCTTCATGAAGGTGCACACCTGATGGGCATGCTGCGGCTGTCCCACGTGGAGATCCGGGTCCCCGACCTCGAGCTCGCGGTCGCCTACTACACCGAGGTGCTCGGTCTGTTCGAGACCGCGCGCGAGCTCCGACCGCGTCTTCCTCAAGTGCTGGGACGAGCACCAGCACCACTCGGTCGTGCTCACCTTCGCGCCGAACTACGGCCTCGGCCACGTCGGCTGGAAGGTCCAGCACGCCGAGGACCTCGACCTGTACCAGGCCCGGCTCGAGGCCGCGGGCGTCGTGGTGAAGCGGCTCGCCGCCGGCGAGTGGGGGCCGGGTCACGGCGAGGCGCTGCGCTTCGAGACGCCCACCGGGCATCAGATGGAGCTCGTGCACGGCATGCAGCAGATCGGCAACCTGCTGCCGCTCACGAACCCGCCGCCCCGCCCGCTCAACATGGTCGGGATCGCGCCGCCCCGCATCGACCACGTGTTCCTCACCTGTCGAGGACGTCAACGCGGCGACCGGACTTCTTCACCGACGTCCTCGACTTCCACCTCACCGAGCAGGTCGTCGGCGACGACGGCTTCCAGATCGCGACGTGGATGGAGGTCTCGCACTCCAGCCACGACCTCGCGCTCGTGACCGGTCCGGACGGCGGGCTGCACCACTTCGCGTTCTGGGTCGACGACTGGAACGACATCCGCACCGCGGCCGACGTCCTCGCCTACCACGGGGTCCGGATCGAGACGAACCCCACGCGGCACGGCGCCACGCGCGGGCACTGCATGTACTTCTTCGACCCGGCCGGGCACCGCAACGAGGTGTTCACGGGCGGCTACTGGGTGGACCCGGACGAGCCGCCGGTGGTCTGGACCGAGGGCGAGATGGGCCGCGCCCTCTTCTACTACGACGGCGTCGTCAACCAGCGGTTCCTCACGGTGCACAGCTGATGACCGCCCTCGAGGACGCAGGTGCCATGACCGCCGCATCGCCGACCGACCTGCCGCGCACGGAGCGTCCGGACGCGCCGGCGTACCTGCAGCGCTACTACGAGCGGGCACGCGGCGGCGGCAAGCAGCACGCCGTGGACGACCGCGACGCCGGAGACGGCCCGCTCTACCTCCGCCGGTTCCGCGAGCGGCAGGAGACCAGCGTGCTGGGCTCCGAGGTCGCTGCCTACGACGGTCAGGACATCGCCGGGAGCCGAGCCTGGGCCGAGGTGACGCGCACCAAGGAGATCGTCCTCGAGCGTCGCGATCAGGCCGTCTCGGTCACCACCGACGTCTACTTCGTCCGCCACGGCGAGACGCAGGGCTACTCCACCGAGTCCGGGCTCACGCCCCTGGGCTCGTGGCAGGCGCACCGTCGCGGCCAGGAGCTCGCCCGGCGTGTGATGGACGGGCACACCGTCGTCATGGGCTGCGCCGACACCAACCGCGCGCGGCAGACCGCCGAGCACCTGCGCCGTGGCCTGCTCGACCAGGTCGCGCTGTTCGGCCGCACCGCCGACGTCAGCGAGATCACGCCGCTGGAGGAGTTCCGCAACTTCGCGGTCTCGACCCCCGAGGGCATGCGCGACGTCACGCAGGCGTTCCGGCTCTACCTCAAGGAGATGGAACGCTACGAGCGCGCGTCGCTGGGGGAGCGGCCGCACTGGCTGGTCGAGGTCGACCGGTTCTGGGGGATCCAGCAGGGTGGGGGCGACCCCATCACGCACTGGCTGACCATGCCCCTCATGCACTTCGAGCCGCCCGTCGCCTGCGTGCGCAGGTTCTGGGCCGGGCTGCTCCGCATGCAGCGCGAGACACCCGGCAACACGGTCGTCGTCGCCACCCACTCCGGGCCCATCCGCGCCTTCGCCACCTGGGCGTTCGGCTACGACCCGGGTGAGCCGTTCAACACCGAGGCCGTGCGCGTGCGCCTCCTCGAGGGCGGCCACACCGCGCTCGTGCTCTACCGCAACCGCGTCCAGGAGGTGCACGTGCCCGATCTCGACTCCCTCCCCGACTGGTGGGCCGGGCTCCCGGGCACGGCTGTGCCGCCGACCGTCCGCGACTCCCGGGAGACCCGATGAGCACCGTCACGTGGTTCGAGAGCTACTGGGCCGGCGTCAAGCACGAGGTCGGCGGCAAGGCGGCCAGTCTCGGCGAGATGACCGGTGCCGGGCTGCCGGTGCCGCCCGGGTTCGCGATCTGCACGCCGGCCTACCGGCGCAGCCGCGACGAGGCCGACCTCGACAGCCACATCGCCCGCATCCTCCACGGCATGGACATCAACGACACCGACGACGTGTCGCGCCGCTGCACCCAGATCCGCGACCTGATCCGCACCATGCCCATCCCCGAGGGCGTGGAGCTGGTGGTCCGGGGCTCCTACGAGGAGCTCTCGGCCCGCTGCGGGGTCAAGAACGTGCCCGTCGCCGTACGGTCGAGCGCGACGTCGGAGGACTCGCCCGACGCGTCCTTCGCCGGCGAGCACGACACCTACCTGTGGGTGCGCGGTGCGGACGACGTGATCGACGCCGTCCGCCGGTGCTGGGCCAGCCTGTTCACCGACCGGGCCATCTGCTACCGCGTCGAGATGGGCTACGACCACCGCACGGTCGAGATGTGCGTCGTGATCCAGAAGATGGTGCGGCCCGAAGGCCGCCGGTGTGGCGTTCACCCTCAACCCCATCGACGGCGACCGCTCCCAGGTCGCGATCGACTCCGCGTGGGGGTTCGGGGAGTCGGTCGTCTCCGGCGAGGTCACGCCCGACAACTTCCTCGTCGACAAGGTGATGAAGGAGATCGGTCGGCGCATCATCTCCGTCAAGGAGTGCGAGTTCCGGCTCTCCGACCACGACACGGTGGAGAAGGTGGCGCTCGACCCCGAGCGGGCGGCGGCGCCGAGCCTCACGGACGACGAGATCAAGTCGATCGCGACGCTCGCACGCACGGCCGAGCGGCACTACGGCTGCCCGCAGGACATCGAGTGGGCGGTCGACGCCGACCTGCCCGACGGGGAGAACATCATCCTGCTCCAGGCGCGCCCGGAGACGGTGTGGAGCAGGAAGGTCCCGGCGGTCGTCGCCCGTCGCGAAGAGCGGCGACTTCATGGCGAGCATCGTGTCCACGCTGATGTCGCCGCTGTACTCCAAGGACCAGACCACGACGCCCGACCAGCTGCGGCACGAGGACCACACGCACTAAGAGCTCGACCGGCACCACGAGATGAAGCCACGCCGTCGAGGCCCTCGGCGGCAGCGGTCCCACGAGAACCCATGGCGGTTCGAGAAGGAGCACACATGGCCGACCGTTTCCCCAGCCCGTTCGATGTCAGCGTCCCCGAGGGCGCCGAGGGCTGGCAGGAGCTCTACGGGTACTCAGCACTGTTCAGCGAGGACAGGCGCGAGTACGAGGAGTCGATGTTCTGGTTCCAGGACGGAGTGCACTGGCCCCAGGTGCTCACGCCGTGGGACGCCACGTTCTTCGAGTACGCGATCATGTCGCTCTCGCAGTACAACACCCGCCACCTGCTCGTGCCGCCGGCGAACGGCATCGACTACCGCATCCTCAACGGCTATGCCTACCTCACGCCGGTCCCGGCGCCGGAGGAGCAGATCGGCGCTCGCGTCGAGGCCTTCACGCAGCGGGCCGGCTTCTACTTCATGAACTGGAACGACCTCTACGAGAAGTGGATGGTCAAGATCCGCGACCTCATCGGCGAGATGGAGGCGCTCAAGATCGCGCCGCTGCCCGAGGTCGAGGACTTCGAGACCGTCGTGGCGTCCGGACGCGGCATCGGCTCCGGCTACGACCTGCTCGAGGCCTACCACAAGCTGCTCGACACCGGTCTCAAGCTCTGGCAGTACCACTTCGAGTTCCTCAACCTCGGGTACGCCGCCTACCTCGACTACTTCGGCTTCTGCAAGCAGGTGTTCCCGAACATCCCCGACCTCGCGATCGCGAAGATGGTGGCGGGCGTCGAGGTCGACCTGTTCCGTCCGGACGAGGAGCTCAAGCGGCTGGCGCGCATGGCGCGCGACATCGGCGTCGCCGGCGCGTTCGACGCCGGCAGCGTGGACGCCACGTGCGAGCTGCTCAAGGCGACCGACTCCGGCAAGTCCTGGATCGCGTCGTTCCAGGACGCCGCGGAGCCGTGGTTCAACTTCTCGACCGGCTCGGGGTTCTACCACTCGGACAAGATCTGGATCGAGCACGTCGAGATCCCGTTCGAGTTCATCCGCAACTACATCTCGAAGCTGGACAACGGCGACGACCTGGCCCGCCCGATGGAGGCCGTGCGCGCCGAGCGCGACCGCATCGTCAACGAGTACACCGAGCTGCTCACGACCGACGAGGACCGCGAGGCGTTCCAGGGCAAGCTGGGGCTCGCGCGCGTCGTCTTCCCGTACGTCGAGAACCACAACTTCTACGTCGAGCACTGGGCGCACTCGGTGCTCTGGCGCAAGATGCGCGACCTCGGCGAGATCTTCGTCAAGGACGGCTTCTTCGCCGAGGCCAACGACGTCTTCTACCTCAAGCGCAACGAGATCCCGGACGCGCTCTGGGACCTCTACCAGGCGTGGGCCACGCCGGCACCCGCCCGCGGCCCGAAGTACTGGCCGGCCAAGATCGCCGAGCGCAAGCGGATCGTCGCGGCGCTCAAGACGGCCAAGCCGTCGCCGGCGCTCGGCGTGCCGCCGGAGGTCGTGACCGAGCCCTTCACGGTCATGCTCTGGGGCATCACGTCGGACTCGGTCGCCGCGTGGCTCGGTGGAGGTAGCGCCGACGGCGGGATCAAGGGCTTCGCCGCGTCACCCGGCGTCGCCGAGGGTCCCGCGCGCGTCATCTTCTCCGCCGACCAGATCAACGAGGTGCAGCAGGGCGAGATCCTCGTCGCCCCGCTCACCGCGCCGAGCTGGGCGCCGATCTTCGGCAAGATCGGCGCGACCGTCACCGACACCGGCGGCATGATGAGCCACGCCGCCATCGTCTGCCGCGAGTACGGCCTTCCCGCCGTCACGGGCACCGGGTTCGCCACCACGAACATCAGGAACGGCCAGCGGATCCGCGTCGACGGGTCCGCCGGCACCGTCACCATGCTCGAGGACTGATCGCGCACCACGCGCACCGCACCACTGCATCCGGGGGCCGGTCCTCCTCCGGCCCCCGGACGCAGCCTCTCGGCTCAACGGCACGACGGAAGGACAGCCCATGCTGACGGTGGAGCAGAACGAGGAACTCACCCAGGTCGGTCCCGGCACGCCGATGGGCGAGCTGCTGCGCCGCTACTGGTACCCGATCGCCTTCGAGCAGGACTTCGACGACAAGCCGTCGAAGAGCGTGCGCCTGCTCAGCGAGAACTGGACGCTGTTCAAGACGCCGAGCGGCAAGTACGGCATCCTCGCCGAGGCCTGTCCGCACCGCCGCGCGTCCCTGACCTACGGCGTCGTCCACGACGACGGCCTGCGCTGCGGCTACCACGGCTGGAAGTTCGGCTTCGACGGCGAGTGCCTCGAGCAGCCGGCGGAGGCCGACAACGCCAACTTCCGCGACCGGGTCAAGCAGAAGTCGGGCAAGGCGCAGACGATGGGCGGCATGGTCTGGGTCTACGTCGGACCCGATCCCGCGCCACTGCTGCCGCGCTTCGACGTGTTCGTGCAGGACGGCGTCCGCGACGTCGGCGTCGCGACGCTTCCGTGCAACTGGCTGCAGATCATGGAGAACTCGGTCGACCCGCACCACGTCGAGTGGCTGCACGGCTACTACTTCGAGTTCCTCGGCCAGACCCAGGGCTTCGAGGCGCCCAAGGCGTTCCAGCGCAAGCACGTGCGGACGTCGTTCGACGAGATGGAGTGGGGCATCCTCAAGCGCCGCGTGCTCGAGGGCTTCAGCGAGGAGAACGACGACTGGAAGATCGGGCACCCGCTGGTCTTCCCGTTCTACATGCGCGTGGGTGGCGCGGGCATCGACCAGATGCAGATCCGCGTCCCGATCGACGACACCACCACCTGGAAGCTCTTCTACTCGCTGCACCACCCCGAGGCCGGGCAGTGGGAGCCGCAGGAGCGCCCCTCGGTCTACGACTACCTCTGGCGCGACGAGCAGGGCCGGTTCATCACCGACTACATCGAGGGCCAGGACGTCATGGCCTGGGTGTCGCAGGGCCCGGTGACGGACCGCAGCCAGGAGCACCTCGGCCGCTCCGACGCCGGCGTCGCGATGCTGCGCAAGATGTTCAAGGAGAACATGCGCAAGGTGGCCGAGGGCGAGGACCCGATCGGCACCGTGCGGGAGCCGCACGACGTCATCATCCTGCCGTGCGAGAAGGACAAGTTCGGTGCCGAGCGCGAGTTCGCGGCGGCCTGGATCAACGGCGGCTCGATGCGCTACAGCCCCATCAAGCAGACCCTGCTGGACCTGCACGAGAACGCCTGGGCCAACAGGGAGAAGGCCGGCACCGGTGGGTGACGAGCGGTCGGACGTGGTGGCGCGGGCCGCCGAGTCGGCCGCGCTCCCGCACGACCCGCACGCGCTGCCGCCGCCCGGGGCCTGGTTCGCCCGCGACGCCGAGCGGCACTACCTCGACCGCCCGAGGTTCTGCCCGATGTGCGCCGCCCACGTCGCCGACAGCGGTGGCATCACGACCGAGTACTGGACGTCCGACGTGCGGGTGTTCATGACGTGGTGCGGCGCGTGCGGCTGGTTCGGCGAGGTCGTGCGGTTCGACCGGGTCACGATCATGGAGGAGGAGCACTGACCGTGCGGCTGCTGACGGCGACGTGCCCATGAAGGCCCTCGTCCTCGACTTCGGCGGGCCGGTGCTGCACACGCCGTTCGAGCTGCTCCGCGGGGGAGAGGTGCGCGCGGGCCTGCCGGTCGGCGCGCTCGACTGGACCGGTCCCTTCGACCCGGCGGCGGATCGCGACTGGCAGCGGATGCAGGCGGGCGAGATCACCGAGCGGGCGTACTGGCAGCTCAAGGCGGACGAGTTCGCGCGGCTCACCGGCCGTCCGGCCACGTTCCAGGGGCTGATGGAGATCCTCTTCGAGGCCGACGAGCGCGAGCTGATCCGTCCGGGCGCGTGGGACCTGATCGCGGACGCGCGCGCCGCGGGGCTCGCGATCGCGGTGTGCACCAACGACATGCGCGCCTTCCACGGGGACGCGTGGGTTGACGGGATGCGGGTGCTCGACCAGGTCGACGTCCTGGTCGACGGGTCGGTGGAGCACGTGCTCAAGCCGGACCCCCGCATCTACGCGATGGTGGTCGAGCGGCTCGGCGTCGCGGCGACCGACTGCGTGTTCGTGGACGACCAGCCGGGCAACGTCGCGGGAGCCGTGGCGGGCGGGATGAGCGCCGTGTGGTTCGACGTCACCGACCCCACCGCCTCCTACCTCGAGGTGCGCGCCGCCCTGCACCTGGGCGACACGGTCGGCTCGGAGCGGCCGTGACGCGCGTCGCGACGCCTGGGGCGGGCTGCCAGATCCGTTCGGCGCGGCGGCGCGCGCACGGGAGCCCCCCGACCGGCGTTTCGGACCCTCGGTGTGGTCGGATGCGGCTGTGACTTTCCGCATCGCGGTCGTCGGCGCCGGCCCGTCCGGCCTGTACGCCGCAGACGCTCTCGCCAACGCAGGGATCGAGGTCGACGTCCTCGACCGGCTCCCGGTGCCCTTCGGTCTCGTCCGCTACGGCGTGGCACCGGACCACCACTCCATCCGCTCGGTGCGCGACACCCTCGCGAAGACGCTGGAGCGTCCCGAGGTCCGGCTGCTCGCCGGCGTCGAGGTCGGGGTCGACGTCAGCGTCGAGGAGCTCGTGGCCGCCTACGACGGAGTGATCCTCACCTACGGAGCGTCGCGCGACCGCCGCCTCGACATCCCGGGCGAGGAGCTCGCCGGCAGCGTCGCCGCGACCGATCTCGTCGCCTGGTACTGCGGCCACCCGGATGCGGACCGCGAGACGATCGAGGCTGCGCTGCTCGCGGCGACGTCGGCCGTCGTCGTCGGCGTGGGCAACGTGTCGGTGGACGTCACGCGTGTGCTCACCGCACCGATGTCGCGGCTCGAGCAGACCGACATGCCGCAGCACGTCCTCGACGTGCTGTCGCGCTCCCGCATCGCCGACGTGCACGTGCTCGGGCGCCGCGGCCCCGCGCAGGCGACGTGGACGACGAAGGAGCTCAAGGAGCTCGGCGAGCTCGACGGGGTCGACGTCCTCATCGACCCGACCGACCTCGACCTCGAGCCGGTGAGCGCCGCGCTCGTGGAGTCCGACCGGGTCGTGGCCCGCAACGTGGAGGTCATCCGCAGCTGGGCCGCGCACGAGCTCGACGGCTCGCACCGGCACATCCACCTGCACTTCCACGCCCGACCGGCCGAGCTGCACGGCGTCGAGCGGGTCGAGACCGTCGTCGTCGAGCGCACGACCGTCGACGACTCGGGGTCGGCGCACGGCACGGGCGAGACCTACGAGGTCGGTGCCCAGCTCGTGGTGCGCTCGGTCGGCTACCGAGGTGTGGCGCTCCCCGGCGTCGCCTTCGACGGTCGACGCAATGTCATCCCCAACGTCGAGGGCCGGGTGGTCGACGAGTCGGGTGCCGCGGTTCGCGGGCTGTACGTCGCCGGCTGGATCAAACGGGGTCCCACCGGGATCATCGGCACGAACAAGAAGGACGCCACCGCCACGGTGGCCTCGCTGCTGGCCGACCTCGAGTCGGCTGCCCCGGTCGGTGGCGACGGCGCCTCCGGGCTGCTCGCCGAGCGCGGGGTGACGCCGATCGGGCTCGACGGCTGGCGCAACATCGACGCCGCCGAGCGCGCGCTCGGTGCCTCGCACGGCCGCGACCGTACGACCCTGCACGACCGCGACGACCTCGTCGCCGCGTCGAAGGGCTGACGTCCGGCTGCTCGGAAGGGTGGCGCCGGGCGGGACGGCCCATTGCCCCGACGGCGGTCATCGTGTCCAGTCCGACGACCCAGAGCACCACATCCCCGGGCTGATGTTTCGCGGACCTCGCTAGCGGTCGCGCCGATAGCGGGTCCCGTTCCCGCGCGGGGTCAGAAGGGTGGGGTGTGTTCGGGTGGTGGTTGCGGCGGTGGTGGGTCGGGGTCGGGTTCGGGGTCGTCGAGGTAGGCCCGCGGTGGGATGTGGATGGCCTGCCCCCAGCCGGTGCGCCAGGTGCAGCTGCCGTCCGGGGTGGTGTCGGTGATGCCCACGTGCCCGGCGGTCTTGAGCTGGTGGCAGGTGGTGCACGCCGCACCGGTGTTGGTGGTGTCGCTGGGTCCGTGCGGGTAGGGGTCGGCGTGGTCGAGCTGGAGGCGGTGCGGGGCCTTGGTGGTGCAGCCGGGGGCGCGGCAGCCGCCGTCGCGGGCGAGGACGTAGGTGCGCAGCGGTGCGGGCAGGTAGGTGTCGCGGCCGTAGTCGAGCAGGTGCCCGGTGACCGGGTCGGTGATCATGCGCCGCCAGGCGCGGGCGTAGCCGGCCAGGTCGCGCCCGATCGCGGCGGGCACGGGTTGCCCGTCGAGCAGGCACGGGTTCTCGGCCTCGGCGCGGAGGGTGGGTAGGTCGATGACGAGTTGTGCGCTGACCTGGACCCGGTCGCGGTCCCAGGACACCGACCGGTCCGGGTTGATAGTGCCGAGGATGCGGGCGGCGAGCGCGTCCGCCCGACACGCGTCCGCACCCACCTCGTCTACCCCGTCGGCCACCGCCACCCCCGCACCGGCGCTCCCCGTCGCGCCTGCGGCGCGAGTCCCAGCCGTGCCGCCAGCGGTGCTGCCAGCGGCGGCGACGCCGGACTCGGAGCTGGAGCCGGAGGCCGCCGTGCGGGTGGCGTGGAGGCGTCGGGCGTCGGCGGTGACTGCCGTGTGGATGGCGTGGATGGTGGCCCAGTCGTGGACCAGGCCGAGGTGTCCGAGGCCGTCCTCGAGCTGGCGCACGGTCATGCGGCGGGTCTCGCGCGCCTTGAGCAGGCGGGCCGCGGCGTCGCGGTCGTACCGCGCGACGGCCTTCGCGACGTCGGTGCCGAACTCTCCCGGAGTCTGCCGCCGTGCCTTCGGCAGGACCCGGGCCTCGATGCGCGCGAACGCAGCCTGGTCGGTGACGAACCGGGTCCGGTCCGCCAGCACCGCGCAGTGTCCGGCGGAGATCTCCCCGGCGCGCAACGCGGTCAGGAACGCCGGGAACCGGGTGCGGAGCCCCCGCGCGGTCTCGACCGCCCGACCGGCCGCGTAGCGCGACGTGCGCCGGGCCAGCGCGAGCTCGTGCTCGAGGTGGACCTCATCGAGATACGCATCCGAACCTCGGTCCCCGGCGATGGCGGCGACGGTGTCGACCTGCTTCGCCGCGACCAGCGCCGCGACCCGGTCCAGCCCCTGCAGATACGCCAGGCGGTCCAACGGATGCGTCAGCGTGGCGGGATCGATCGAGTCCAGCAGCAGCAGATCCACCGCCTCCGCCGGACCGGTCAGCCCCTCGACCAGGTCCGCGTCGGAGAGTGGCACGTACCCGTCCGGAACGTCGGACCAGTCACCGTCGGGGTCCGTGTCGGAGCACTCGCCGGCGGCGGCGCTGGCGGCGTCCTCGGCCCGGTCCGCGGCCGCGAGCGCGGCGGCGTAGGCGACCTCCTCCGCCGACGGCCACGGCGAGAGGGACCCGTCGTCCCAGCCGTCGTCACCGAACGGTGCACTGGCCATCGACACGGGTCACCTCCATCCGACTCGATCGAACACATGTCCGATACTACCGGAGGGGGTCCGACAACGACCCCGACCGACGAACGCCGGATCGCCGCGGCTGTGGACGACACGCCGCCGTCCACAGTGCGGGACCGGGCTGGTCCACGAGGGCGCCGAGGCAGAGGCACGAACAGGGAGGAACGGCACGGACGCAGCCGGCTCGACCGCACGAGCACCGGCGCGCGAGCACGAACGCGCGAGCACGGCGCGAGCACGGCGCGAGCACGGCGCGAGCACGGGACACAGCAGCTCGAGCGCAGCCGACGGGAGCGCGAGGGCAGTCACCCCCGTAGCACCGATGGACCCTGGCCTAGCCTGGGCTCCACGCGTACCGGTGCGTTCCTGGAGGGGTCCGATGGCTGACGACGACGACGTCCGCCGGCTGGCGCTGGCGCTGCCCGACGTCGAGGAGATCGAGAGCGACGGGTTCGACTTCCGCGTGGGCGGCAAGGGATTCGTGTGGTCCTACCCCGAGCGCCGGCCGGGCCACCCGCGCGTGATCCGCACCGACATCGCCGTCCTCTACGTCGGCGACGAGGCCGAGAAGCAGGCCCTGCTGCTGGGCGAGCCCGACGCCTTCTTCACGACTCCGGGCTACGACGGGTGGCCCCTCGTGATGCTGCGGCTCGACCGGGTCGACGTCGCACGGCTCGAGGAGCTCGTGAGCGATGCCTGGCGGATGCGGAACCCGGACGCAGGCGCCGTCGCCCCCCGGCGGGCGGCCGGGCGCACCGGCGGCACCGATCTCGGCTGAGCGCCGCCGTCACACGTCGCGCGGGGAGAGCTTGCCGGTCCGGACGTCGTAGATGGCCCCGGCGACGACGAGGTCGCGCGGCAGGAGCGGATAGCTGCGGATCCGCGTCACGTCGTACTCGAGCGCCGCCTCCTGGTCCTTGACCGTGCGGAACTCCACCGAGCGCGTCTCGACGCCGTACTCCTCGAGGATCGCCGAGTGGATCTCGTCCTCCGAGGCGCTGGCCATCTTGCACTCCGTGTGCGGCATCACGAGCACGCGGTCGACCCCGAGCAGGTACGTCGCCAGCACCAGCGTTCGCAGCACGTCGTCGGTCACTCGCGCGCCGGCGTTGCGGAGGATCTTCACGTCGCCCTGCTGCATCCCGAGCAGCGCGAGCGGCTCGATGCGGCTGTCCATGCAGGTGACGAGGGCGAGCCCCTTGATCGCGGTGCCGGTCAGCGCCGTGCCCTCGAAGAGCTCCGCGTAGGCCGCGTTGCCGGCCAGGGCGTCGGCGAACGTGTCGGTGGGGAAGGTGTGCGTCACGGGTTCGACGCTAGCGAACCCCGGCCGGGCCGGGACGCCGGGTCGACCGTCGTCGCCGAAGGTCCGCCGCCGGCCGCACCCAGCGGGCGACGTCGGCGTGGGGGCTAGGACCAGGGGTCGATGTCGACGGGCTCCGCAGCGATCCACGACGCGACGTCGAGCGCGATCTTCCCGCACGACTCCGGGCGCGCGAGGCCGAGCGGCTCCCGGCGGACGAGGACCTGCCAGGCCCGGCCGTCGCGGTGGCGGACCTCGACGTCGGCGACGCCGTCCTCGCCCTCCCAGCGCAGCGACGCCGGAACCGCGACGCCATCCACGCGGCGGAGCGCATCGAGCGCGTCGAGCTCGGCGACCCCCACCGCGCGACGCACCGCGTGCTCGGCCGCCTGGGCCGGGGCGGAGAGTGCGGTGCGGCCCCGGTGGTGGTCGAGCGCACCGAGGCGGCCCTCGAGCGCGGAGTCGAGCAGGTCCGCGGCGGCCGCGTGGTCGAGCCGACCGAAGACGTCACCGGTGGGAAGCAGCAATGCCGTGGGGGAGAAGCGATGTCCGCCGACATGGCTGACCTCGAGCACGTGGTCGGGATGGGAGGCGGCGAGGGCCTCCGCGACCGGGCGACCCGTGACCGCGCAGCACAGGTCGCGTCGGCCGTTGGTGCAGACGAGAAGCAACGGCTCGGCCGTGCGCGTGCCCCACGGCGGCAGCTCACCGCGGGCCGCCCCGGTCAGGATGTCGCGCAGGTCGCTGCGCAGCAGCAGCGCGTCGTCGAGCTCGCCGCTGCGCATCCGCACGCCGCCGGGAGAGGAGTGCGCCACCCAGAAGCGACGGCTGGTGCGAGGTTCACCGACGTCGGCGTGGTGCCCCACGTGGCGGGCGAGGAGCACGGTGGTGCCGGGGACCGGCCCCGCCTCCGCGAAGGCCGTGCGCAGGGCCACCGGCAGGTGGGACTCCTCGAGCGCCTTCGGGCCGTAGGGACCGGGCTGCTCGAGGACGAACCAGGCACGGGCCAGCGGCGCCGTCCCGGTGAGGGGCTCCGCGGCGCTGAGGACCGAGCAGCGCTCCTGCTCGGGTGTGCCCGTCACTCCGCTGAACCGGCGGCGGCGCCCGACGGCGGACCGCCGGGTGCGAGCGGACCCCCGACTGCGGCGACCGGCTTGGACGTGGGCAGGCCGGAGCCGTCACGGCGGGGGTCGATCGGCGGGAGCGGCGCGGGCGCGCCCTGCGGAGTGGCGGCCCGTGCGGGAGCCGGCCCGACCCAGGCCACGAGCAGCGTGTCCTCGCCCTTGAGGAAGCGCTGCGCGCGCACGCCGCCGGTGGCGCGCCCCTTGCCCGGGTACTCCGCGAACGGCGTGACCTTGACCGTGGCACCGGACGTGCCCGGCAGCGCGCCGCTGGTGCCGGCGGCGGTGACGACGACGCTCTCGCGATCGGGGTCGACCGCGCCGAAGAACACGACGCGGTGCCCGTCGGAGAGCCGCACCCCGGCCATGCCGCCGGCCGGCCGACCCTGGGGGCGCACGGTCGACGCCGGGAAGTGCAGCAGCTGCGCGTCGCTCGTGACGAAGACGAGCACCTCGTCGCCGGTGCTGAGCTCCACCGCACCCACGACGCGATCGCCGTCGTCGAGCCGGACGACCGACCACGCGTCGGACGACGCGGGCACGTCGGGGAGGACGCGCTTCACGGTGCCCTGCGCGGTCCCGAGCGCCAGACCCGCGCCGTCGCCCGACAGCGAGCAGAGCCCGACCGGCTGCTCGCCCTTGTCGAGCTCCACGAGCGCCGCGAGCGGGACGCCCCCGGCGAGGGTGGGCGCGCCGTGGGTCGGCGGAAGGGTCGGCAGCTCGAGCACCGGCATGCGCAGCACCCGCCCCGTGCTCGTGACCAGACCGACGCTGCCCCGTGCGGTGGCCCGGACGGCGGACACGATGACGTCGTGCGCCCCGCGCTCGCCGTCGGACGGAGGATCGCGGTCGTCACCGGTACGCGCGAGCAGCCCGGTGCTGGAGAGCAGCACCACGCACGGGTCGTCGGTGACCTCGAGCGGCACCGCGGCCCGGGTGGGGGCGCCCGCCGACTCGAGCAGGACGGTGCGGCGCGGCGTGCCGTGGTCCTTGGCGACGGCGGCGAGCTCGTCGCTCACGACGCGGCGCAGCAGCTTGTCGTCGTCGAGGATCTCCGAGAGCTCGGTGATGCGCGACTGCAGCTCGTCGCGCTCGGTCTCGAGCTCGAGGCGGCTGAACTTCGTCAGCCGCCGCAGCGGCATGTCGAGGATGTAGGTCGCCTGGACGTCCGAGAGGTCGAAGACGGTGATGAGCCGCGCCTTCGCGGCGGCGGCGTCGTCGGACGAGCGGATCAGCGCGATGACCTCGTCGATGTCGAGGATCGCGATGAGCAGACCGAGCACGAGGTGGAGCCGTTCCTCCGCCTTGCGGCGACGGTGGGCGGACCGGCGTCGGACGACCTCGATGCGGTGCTCGACGTAGACCTCGAGCATCTCGCGCAGGCCGAGCGTGCGCGGCTGACCGTCGACGAGCGCGACGGCGTTGATGCCGAACGAGTCCTCCATCGGCGTCAGCGCGTAGAGCTGCTCGAGCACGGCCTCGGGGTGGAAGCCGTTCTTGATCTCGATCACGAGCCGGAGACCGGACTCCATGTCGGAGAAGTCGTCGACCGCGGCGATCCCGGTGAGCTTCTTGGCGTCGACGGCTTCCTTGATCTTGGCGATGACCTTCTCGGGCCCGACGCTCAGGGGCAGCTCGGTGACCACGATGCCCTTGCGCCGCGGCGTGACGTTCTCGACGTGCGCCGTGGACCGGATGCGGAAGCTGCCGCGCCCCGTCTCGTAGGCCTCGCGGATGCCGTCGAGGCCGATGATCCGGCCACCGGTAGGGAGGTCCGGACCGGGCACGAAGCGCATGAGGTCGTCGAGCGTGGCCCTCGGGTGCGCGATGAGGTGACGGGCGGCGGCCACGACCTCGACCAGGTTGTGCGGCGGGATGTTGGTGGCCATGCCCACCGCGATCCCCGACGCGCCGTTGACGAGGAGGTTCGGGATGGCCGAGGGGAGGACCACCGGCTCGGACTCGCGGCCGTCGTAGTTCGGGTTGAAGTCGACGACGTCCTCGTCGAGCGACGCCGTCATGAGCAGCGCGCTCGTGGCGAGGCGGCACTCGGTGTAGCGCATCGCGGCGGGACCGTCGTCGAGCGAGCCGAAGTTGCCGTGCTGGTCGATGAGCGGCAGCCGCAGCGAGAAGGGCTGCGCCATGCGCACGAGGGCGTCGTAGATCGCGCCGTCACCGTGCGGGTGGAGCTTGCCCATGACCTCGCCGACGACGCGCGCGCTCTTCACGTGCCCGCGGTCCGGGCGCAGGCCCATCTCGGCCATCTGGAACAGGATGCGTCGCTGCACCGGCTTGAGGCCGTCCCTGGCGTCCGGCAGCGCGCGCGAGTAGATGACGGAGTAGGCGTACTCCAGGAACGATCCCCGCATCTCGTCGGAGACGTCGATGTCGACGATCTTCTCCGGCACCGGCGGGGGTGGCGGGGTCGTGGGACGGGCCATGCGGTTCTCGAACGCTCCTGCATCGTCGCGACGTGGGAGGCCATCATCGCGCGTCGGTGGCGGTCGGCGGACCGCACGCACCCCCGTGTCGTGCGTCACTCTCCCACGGTGCCGACGACCCGGCGAGGACGGCGCAGGTCAGGGGCGGGCACCGACCCGGGCCACCACCCGGGCGGCGGCCCGGTTGCCGCGCTCGAGGCAGAGCAGCGGATCGGCGTGGTCGAGCCAGGCGGGGAGGAAGCCCGGCCGCGAACGCGTCGCCCGCGCCGGTGGTGTCGACCACATCGACCGGCTCGGCGGGGGCGTGGATGGTGAGACCCTCGGCGTCGACGAGCAGCGAGCCGAGGGCGCCCAGCTTCACGACGGTGCGGCCCACGCTGGCGTCGAGGGTCCGTGCCGCGAGCGCCGCCGCGGCGATGGCGGTCTCGGGCGGGTCGTCCGGGCCCGGGGTCGGGAGGCCGGCGAGGTAGGCCGCCTCCCACGCGTTCGCGAGCAGGACGCCGACACCGGTCACCCAGGACAGGAAGCGCGCGGCGCCCGTGTCGGCGAGCGGGCCGGCCGAGGCGACGTCGACGCTCGTGGTCATCCCGCGCAGCCGCGCGCGGTCCAAGGCCGACAGCCCGGCCATGCGGCTGCCGTCGACCATGAGCGTGTAGCCGGACAGGTGCAGGTGGCTGCCCGTCGCGAACAGCGCGTCCGGCAGGTCCTGCGGCGTGAGCCCCTGGTTGGCGCCGGTGTCGGGCACCATCGTGCGCTCGCCGTCCGGACCGACGAGCACCACACAGGTGCCCGAGGGACGGATCGGGTCGATCGCCAGGCAGCAGGCGACGCCGAGGCGCTCGAGCTCCAGGCGCCCGGCGCGGCCGAGCAGGTCGTCGCCGATGCGCCCGACGAAGGTGGAGTGGTGCCCGTCGTGCGCGAGCCAGGCCGCGGTGTTGGCCGCCGCGCCGCCGCCGAGCACGGCGACGTGGGCGGCGGTGTCGGTCCCCTCGCGCAGCGGGCCCGGGAGGGTCGCGACGACGTCGGTCATCCAGTCGCCGATGACCACGTACCGGCGGCGGGTGTCCGTCGGGTCGTGACCGGTCGTTCCCGGATCGCTCATGCGACGAGCGCGGCGGCGATGGACGCGGCGAGCGCGGCGTTGCTGCGCACGAGGGCGACGTTGACCTCGAGGCTGCGCCCGCCCGTCGCGGTGTGGAAGAAGTCGAGGAGGAAGGGCGTGACGTCCTTGCCGTGGATGTCGGCCGCAGCCGCCGCGGCGAGCCCGGCGGTCAGGACCGAGTCGTGGAGCGCGCGGTCGAGCTCGTCCTCCCGTGCGACCGGGTTCACCACGAGGACCCCGGCATCGCACTCGAGCGCGGACCTCGCGTGCATCACCGCCGCGACCTCGGCGGCGGACTCGACCCGCCAGTCGAGGGCGTAGCCGGAGTCGGCGAGGTAGAACCCCGGGAACCGGTCCGTGCGATAGCCGAGCACGGGGATGTTCAGCGTCTCGAGCCGCTCGAGCGTCGCGGCGACGTCGAGGATCGACTTCACCCCGGCGCACACGACCGTCACGGGCGTGGTCGACAGCGTCGTGAGGTCCGCGGACTCGTCCCACGTCTCACGCGCTCCGCGGTGCACGCCGCCGAGCCCACCGGTGGCGAACACGGAGATGCCGGCGAGGGCAGCGAGGTGCGCGGTGGCGGCCACCGTCGTGGCGCCGTGGCCACGCTTGGCCACCAGGGTGCCGAGGTCGCGCACGCTCACCTTCACGACCGCGTCGTCGTCGGCGATCGTGCGCAGCGCGTCGTCGTCCAGCCCGATCCGGGGGATGCCCCCGACGACGGCGATCGTCGCCGGGACCGCACCGCCGGAGCGCACCGTCTCCTCGATCTCGCGAGCCACGCGGAGGTTGTCGGGGCGGGGGAGACCGTGGCTGATGATCGTGGACTCGAGGGCGACCACCGGGCGACCCGCGTCCAGTGCCGCAGCGACCTCGGACTCGATCTGCAGGTGCATGCCTGCACGCTACCCGCGCGACACCCGACGTCGCCTTGCGTGCCACTACGGTGAGAGCCGTGACCGACGCGACGGCGAGACCGGTGCCGGCGCCTGTGCCCGCGCCCGCCCACTGGGAGGCCGACGTCGCGCTGCGTGACGGCCGCCCGGTGCGCATCCGGCCGATCCGCGAGGACGACGGCGAGCGGCTCGCGTCGTTCCACCGGTCGCTGTCGAGCGAGACCGTCTACTTCCGGTTCTTCGCGCCCTATCCCGAGCTCACCGAGCGCGACGTGATGCGCTTCACCCATGTCGACAACGTCGACCGGGTCGCGCTCGTCGCGACCGTGGGCGGCGACCTCGTCGGCGTCGCGCGCTACGACCGGGTCGACGACTCGGACGCCGAGGTCGCGTTCGTCGTCCGCGACGACCACCAGGGCCGCGGCCTCGGGTCGGTGCTGCTCGAGCACCTCGCGGCCGCAGCGCGCGACCGGGGCGTACGCCGCTTCGTCGCCGAGGTGCTGCCGAACAACCGGCGCATGCTCGCGACCTTCGAGGAGGCCGGCTACCACCCGTCGCACCACCTCGAGGACGGCGTGGTGATGCTCTCGTTCGACATCAAGCCGAACGAGCTGTCGGTGGCCGTGCGGTCCGCGCGCGAGCACCGCGCCGAGTCGCGGAGCGTCGCCGCACTGGTGAGCCCGGAGTCGATCGTGGTGATCGGTGCGGGGCGCGACGAGCACTCGCTCGGCCAGCGGCTGCTGCGGCACGTGATCGTCGGGGGCTTCACCGGGCCGATCTACGCCGTCAACCGCTCGGCGGCCGAGGCGGGCGAGCGGATCCTCGGCGTACCCACGTACGCCAACGTGTGCGACATCGGCGATCCCATCTCGCTGGCCGTGCTGTCCGTGCCTGCCGACTCCGTGCTCGACGTCGTCGACGAGTGCGCGTCGGCCGGGGTCGCCGGGCTGCTCGTCGTGTCCAGCGGGTTCGCGGAGAGCGGCCCGGACGGGGTGGACCGGCAGCGGCTGCTCGTACGCCGGGCGAGGGGCAACGGGATGCGCGTCATCGGTCCCAACGCTCTCGGCATCGTCAACACCGACCCCGCCGTGTCGCTCAACGCGTCGCTGGCGCCCGCCATGCCGGGTCGCGCACCCATCGGGTTCTTCTGCCAGAGCGGGTCCCTCGGCGGCACGATCCTGGCCCGCGCCGTGCGCCGCGGGCTCGGCATCTCCACGTTCGTGTCGGCCGGCAACCGGGCCGACGTCTCGGGCAACGACCTGCTGCAGTTCTGGGAGGACGACGACCAGACCGACGTCGTGCTGCTCTACCTCGAGAGCGTCGGCAACCCGCGCAAGTTCACCCGGATCGCACGACGCATGTCGCGCTCGAAGCCGGTGGTGGCCATGCGCACCGGGCGGTCGACCCAGGCCTACCCGCTGGGGCACACCGTGCGGCGTACGTCGCTGCCGCCGGCTGCCGTCGACGCGATGTTCGCGCAGTCCGGCGTCGTGGAGACCGACTCGCTCGGCGAGCTGTTCGACGTCGCGGGCCTGCTCGCCTTCCAGCCGCTGCCGCAGGGTCCCAACGTCGCGGTGTCGGCAACTCCGACGCCCTCGCGGTGCTCGCCGCGGATGCCTGCGAGGGTGCCGGGCTCGTCGTCGTCGGCGATCCGGTGACTCTGCGCCACGACTGCTCGCCGCACGAGCTCGCGAGCGCCCTCGCGGCCGTGCTGGAGGATCCCGCGGTCGACTCGGTGGTGGTCACGCACGTCCCGATGCTCGGCATGCACGGGCGCCCGTGGGAGCGGGTCGTCGCCGAGACGGTGATGCGTCGCAGCAAGCCCGTGGTGGCGGTGCTCGTCGCTGCCGAGGACGAGAGCGGCCTGATCCCGCCGCCCGAGAACGACGAGGACCTGCGCGAGCACGGCTCGGTCCCGTTCTACGGCACGGTCGAGGACGCCGTGCGAGCGCTGCGTCGGGTGACGCGCTACGCCGAGTGGCGGTCGCGGCCGCCCGGAGAGCTCCCGGTCTTCGACGACGTCGACCGCGACGCCGCCCGTCGTGTCGTCGACCGCGTGGTCGGGTCGGTGCTCGACGACACCGACACCGACCTGTTCGCGGACGCCGGCGTGGTCGCCGGTCATGCGGCCGGGCCCAGCGCGACGACGGACACCGCGCACCCGGACGACCGCGGCCGAGCCGTCGACGAGTTCGTGGTCTACGCCGAGACCCCGGACGACGCGCTCTCGCAGGTCCTGGCGGCGTACGGCATCGAGGTCTGGCCGGTGATGCCGGTCACGACCGAGGACGAGGCGCGCTCGGCGGCCAACGCGCTCGGCTACCCGGTGGTGCTCAAGACGCTCGATCCGCGGTTCGCGTCGCGCACGGACCTCGGCGGCCTGCGGCTCAACATCGAGAACGACCGCGCCGTCCGGACCGCGTTCCTGTCGATGGTCGCGTCGCTGGACCCCGACGCTGCCGCGCACCTCGTGCTGCAGCGCATGTCGACCCCCGGTGTGGCGTGCGTCGTGGGATCCGCGGAGGACCCCCTCTTCGGTCCCGTCGTCTCGTTCGGCCTCGCCGGGGTGGTGCCCGAGCTGCTCGGCGACCGCGGCTACCGCATCCCGCCGCTGACCGACTCCGACGCGCACGACCTCGTCCGCGCCCCCGGGGCGTCGCCGATCCTGCACGGTGTCGGCGGCTCGGCCGCCGTCGACGTCGGCGCGCTCGAGCAGCTCCTGCTGCGCGTCGGGCTCCTGTCCGACGACGTCCCCGAGCTGGCCGAGCTGCGGCTCGAGCCGGTGGTCGTGGCCACATCCGGCCTGGCCGTGCTCGGTGCGCGTGCGGTGCTGCGCCGGCCGGAGTCGCGCTCGGACACCGAGGTGCGTCGCCTCGGCGGCTGACCGTCGCTCTGCGTCCCGCGGCCCGCCCCGTCGGTCGGCGGTCCGCGGGGTTCCGGTCCGGTGGCAGCCGCGCTGCCAGGGGTCCGAAATGGATTGTCCCGGTGTCGGAGGTGCGTGGTCTGATGCTGCGGTGAGCACCGTGACGACCGAGACCGAACCGGACCGGTCGATCCGCGCTGCCCTCAACCCGCGGCTCACCCGGATGCTCGTCGGGATCGGGTTCGCCAGCCTCGGCGGCGGGCTCACCCTCTCGCTCATCGTGGTCTACCTGCACCAGGTCCGCGGGATCGAGCTGCGCACGGCCGGGCTGGTGCTCACCTTCCAGGCGCTGCTCGGTCTGGTCGTGGCGCCGGTGGTCGGTGCCCTCGTCGACCGGATCGGACCCAAGCCGGTCCTCCTCGCCTCGTGCTCGGTCGAGGCGCTCGGCGTCCTCATGCTCGGCTTCGTCACGACCGCGCCGCAGGCGTTCCTCGCGGCCGGTGTGCTGGCCCTCGGCGGCGCCGGTCTCTGGCCGGCCCAGGCGTCACTGCTCGCGCGGCTGTCCCGGCCCGAGCACCGGCAGCGCGTCTTCGGGCTCCAGTTCATGCTGCTCAACCTCGGGCTCGGCCTGGGCGGCCTGCTCGGCGCGTCGCTGCTCGACGTCGAGCGCCCGAGCACGTTCACGATGCTCTACGCCATCAACGCCGCGTCGTACACGATCTACTTCGTCACGGTGCTCTCGCTGCGCGGGGTGTCGGGGGCCGAGGCGCACGTCGAGTCCGACGACGACGGACCCGGCGGCTACCGGGAGGTGCTCGGCGACCGCCGCATGCGCCGCTACCTGCTCGGCGGGATGATCCTGCTCACGTGCGGCTACGGATCGATGGAGGCCGGGATCCCGGCGTTCATGACCACGGTGGCGAACCTCCCGGTCAACATGATCGGCGTCGTGTTCTTCTTCAACACCCTCGTGATCGTGCTGGGCCAGGTCTGGGTGCTCCGGCGCATCGAGGGCCGCTCGCGCTCGCGGCTCATGGCGCTCATGGCCGTGGCCTGGGGCACGTGCTGGCTGCTGCTCGCCACCTCCGCGGTAGTCCCGCCCGTGGCCGCGGGCATCGTCATCACGGTCGGCATCTGCGTGTTCGCGCTCGGCGAGATGATCTTCTCGCCCGTCGGCCCCGCCCTGGTCAACGACTTCGCGCCGCCGCACCTGCGCGGCCGCTACAACGCGTCGTCCGGGCTGGTCTGGGGCGTCTCGGGTGCGATCGGCCCCGCGTTCGCGGGAGTGGTGATCGGGGCCGGCTTCGGCGTCGTGTGGGCGCTGAGCCTCGCGGCCGGCTGCGTCGCCGCCGGGCTCGTGCTGCTCTCGCTGCGCAACCTGCTCACGCCCGCGGAGGACGGTCGGGCGGCACCCGCCGTCGCGGAGGTCGCCCAGGTGGGAGGATGACGCCATGACCAGCGACGTCTCCGGCACCCTCGCTCCCCGCCTCCGGGCCGACATCGAGCGCAGCGGCTACTACCCAGAGCTGGTCAGCGACACGCTCGACACCGCGCTCGCCGACGAGCCCGTGATGTCCTACGTCGTCCACCACGAGGCCACGTTCGACCACGACGAGCTGCGCCGGCACGTCACCGTCCTCGCGCTGACCCCCACCCGGCTCATCGTGGGGCACACCGACGAGCACGCCCCCGACGACACCTCCGTCACCGCCTACGCCACCTCCTCGACCGAGGCAGTCCGCCTCGAGCGCATCGACTCCGTCGTCGTGACGCGGGTGGCCTCCGACGCGGCCCAGCACCGTCGCGGTGCTCCGGTGCGGGAGGTGGTGCTCACGATCGGCTGGGGTGCTGTCGCCCGGATCGACCTCGAACCGGCGTCGTGCGGGGACCCCGCCTGCGAGGCCGACCACGGCTACACCGGCACGGCGTCCAACGACGACCTCGCGCTGCGGGTGTCCGAGGCGGCCGACGGCGCCGAGGTCGTGGCGCAGACCCTCACCTTCGCCGGCGCGCTCTCCGCGGCCACGGCGGCCAAGACCCGCTGAGCCCACGGCCGGACCGCCCTCCTCGGGGTGTCGATGTACGGCCGCGGACCGTGGCAGCGATACTGGTCGCCTTCCCCTGCCAGGCCGCCGTATCCGCACGTCGTCGAGGAGACCCACGTCCATGGCCGAGCTGGTGTTCTTCTCCGGGACGATGGACTGCGGCAAGTCGACCCTCGCCCTGCAGACCGATCACAACCATGCGGCGCGCGGACGGGCCGGGATCGTGTTCACCTCGCTCGACCGAGCCGGCGAGGACACGCTGAGCAGCCGGCTCGGGCTCAAGGTGCCCGCGGTCGAGGTCGGGCCCGGGATGGACTTCTGGCAGCACGTGGTGGACCGCCTCGAGGCGGGCGGCCGGTGCGACTACCTCATCTGTGACGAGGCCCAGTTCTACTCCGGTGACCAGGTCGAGCAGCTCGCGCGCGTCGTCGACGAGCTCGGCGTCGACGTCTTCGCGTTCGGGATCCTGACCGACTTCCAGACCAAGCTGTTCCCGGGCTCGCAACGTCTCGTGGAGCTCGCCGACCGCGTGCAGGTGCTCCAGGTGGAGGCGCTGTGCTGGTGCGGGTCGCGCGGGCTGCACAACGCCCGCACGGTCAACGGGGAGATGACGGTCGAGGGGGAGCAGGTCGTCGTCGGCGACACGTTCAGCGCCGACTCGGTGGCCTACGAGGTGCTGTGCCGTCCGCACTACACGCGGCGGATGACCGCCGAGGCCGCGAAGGCGGCGCACATGAGCGCCACGCCGCTGCCCTTCGGTGACCCCGCGCCCTGACCGGTTCGCACCAAGATCACACCTAGCGGAAGCAATCACCCAGTCCAACTGCGTTGATCATCCTTAGAGGGTGATCAAGGCAGTTGAACTGCTCTGATGGGCCGCGATTGGCGATCTTGGGGTGCGCGCCGGGGTGTGTGGCGCGGACGTCACGAGTCGGGCTGGCGGGTGCCGAAGAGGATCTCGTCCCAGCTGGGGACGACGGCGTGGGGCTTGTCGCCCTTCTCGACGTCGCCGGCGGGGGCGACGGGCGTGGTGCGCGAGGCCTTGCGGCGGGCGCGGCGCGAGACGCGCGCGGCCTCGGGCCGGGCCAGGCCCGGCAGCGTGTCGTAGAGGTCGTCGAGCGGCGAGGAGTCGTCGGGCTCGGCGGGCGGGCGGTCGAGCAGGTCCACGACCTGCGCGCCGGAGTCCCGCTCGACGATCGCGGTGAAGGCGGCGTCGGGATCGCGGGAGTCGTCGTCCCACAGGTCGGCGTCCTGGTCGTGGCTGGGCAGCCCGACCAGCACCGGGCGGCCCTCGACCCGCTCGACCTCCACCGTGACCTGGTCGCCGAGCAGCCAGCCGGCGGCCGGGTCGTCGGCGACGACGGTGCGCACCGCCGGGTCGAAGACCCACAGCGCGGCAGTGGCCCCCACCGCGACGGAGTCGACCGGCTCCCAGGTCGCCAGCAGCGACCAGGTGCCGTCCTCGCGCCGCCAGGCGTCCCACTCGAGCAGGTCGGTGTCGACGCCGCCCGCCGCGAGCGCGGCGACCACGGTGGCGGCGAGAGTGCGGGGAGCGCCGCCGAGCCGCAGCTCGGTGTCGCAGGCCTGGGCCGCCATGTGCTGGCGCTCGGCGATGACCGGGCCGGCGAAGCGCATCACCCGCTCGACCGCGAGCCCGGAGCTCGCGGCGATGTCGTCGGGGCTCTGCCCGTGCCGGACGCGGAGCTGGATGTCGCGGGGGCTCGTGCCGTCGAGTGCGATCTCGAGCTGACCGAGCCGGCTGCGGTCCCGGCGCACGGCGGCCTCGAGCCGCTCGTCGCAGGGGACGACGTAGCGCGTGCCGTCGGTGCTCGTGAGCACCAGGGAGTTGCCGTCGTCGCTCAGCCCGACGAACGCAAGCTCGCGCATCGGTCCTCCTCGCGGATCACGCGCCCCCGGCGGTGGGACGCCTCGCCAGTCTCGCCCGGCCGGGCGCCCAGGTCGAGGACCGCCACGCGGATGCCGCCGCCTCATCTGCGCGGACCGGGCCGGGGGCGGCACCGGTCAGGGTCCGAGGACCTGGTCGAGGTAGGGGTTGGCGAAGCGCCGGTGGGGGTCGACCCGGTCGCGGACGGCCATGGCCTCGGCCCAGCGGGGGTAGGCGGGGGCGAGGTCGGCGGCGGTCCGGGTGTGCAGCTTGCCCCAGTGCGGGCGGCCGTCGTGCTCGCGCATGATCGCCTCGACGCCGCGGAAGTAGTCGTCGTAGGGCGTGCCCTCGAACGTGTGCACCGCGAGGTACGCGGTGTCGCGGCCGTGGGCGGTCGAGAGCCAGGCGTCGTCGGCGGGCAGCATCCGCACCTCGATCGGGAAGCTGATCCGCCAGGGGGAGCGTTCGATGAGCCCGACCACCTCCCGGACCGCAGCGACGAGCGCGGCTCGGGGGATGGCGTACTCCTGCTCGTTGAAGCGCACCGAGCGCGGCGAGGTGAACACGCGGTAGGAGATGTCCGTGTACGTACGGGCGGACAGCAGCGACCCCGCGACGGCGTTGAGGCGGGGCACGGCCGCGGGCGACCGGCGGCCGATCCGGTTCACGACGCCGTAGACGGTGTTCGCGAGGAGCTCGTCGTCGAGCCACTCCCGGAACCGGGGGAGCGGGTCGGGCGGACCGTCGACGACGTCGTTGCGCTTGAGCAGGCAGCGGTCGGTGTGCGGGAACCAGTAGAACTCGACGTGGTCGTGCTCCGCGGACCACGCGTCGACGCCCTCGAGCACCTCGTCGAGGCGAGCCGGTTCCTCCTTCGCCTCGAGGAGGAACGCGGGCCTCGTCTGCAGGGTGACGGCGGTGAGCACGCCGAACGCGCCGAGCCCGACGCGCGCCGCATCGAACAGGTCGGGGTCGTGCTCGCGCGACACCGTGGTGACCGAGCCGTCAGCGAGCACCAGCTCGAGGGCGAGCACCTGCGACGCCAGGGCGCCGGACGCCCGGCCGGTGCCGTGCGTCCCGGTCTGCAGCGCACCGGCCAGCGTCTGCACCCGGATGTCGCCCATGTTCACCAGGGCGAGCCCGCGCGCGTGCAGCTCGACGCACAGCGTCGTGAGGTCGATCCCGGCGTCGACCGTGACCACGCCGGTCTCCCGGTCCACGGACCTGATGCCGCAGAGCCCCTGCGGGAGCAGCTGCACCCCCTCGGCGATCGCGACCCCGGTGAAGCTGTGGCCACTGCCGACCATGCGGACGGTGAGACCGTCGTGCGCGGCCCGGCGTACGGCGTCCGACACCTGCTCCACCGAGCGCGGTGTCTCGACCCGGACCGGGTCGGCGCTCTGGATGCGCGACCAGTTCGTCCAGCGGCTCATGCGGTCACCTCGGGTTCGGCGTCGGCCTCGGCGTGGGCCGAGACCCAGGCACGGTTGAGGGCGGGGGTGGCGATCACGACGACGAGGAACGTCAGCACGGCCGAGCCGACGCAGATCCAGTACGCGGTGGACGCGCCCCGCGTGTCGATGACCTGGCCGGAGAGCGCGGCGGCGAAGGCGAGCCCGACGCCGATGCCGGTGTTGGACCACACCAGCCCCTCGGTCATCCGCTCGTTCGGGACGAGCCGCTCGATGAGGGCGAAGCCGCTGATGAGCACCGGGGACACGGCGAGGCCGGCGAGCAGGCACTGCGCACCGAGCCACCACGGCGAGGAGATGAACGGGAACGGGATCGTCGCCAGGGCGAGCAGGCCGGAGGAGACCAGCAGCTGCCGGGGCAGCGTGATGCGGGGGTGGATCGCGCCGATGACCACGCCCGAGATGCCGGACGCCAGCGCGTAGAGCCCGAGCAGGAGACCCGTCCAGCCGCGCACCCCTGCCTCGTCGGCGAACGCGACGGTGACGACCTCGAACGCGCCGAAGAGCCCGCCGAGGAACACGAAGACGAGCGTCACCGGCAGGACGCCCGGGAAGCGCAGCGCGGAGCCCTGACCGCGCCTCGACTCGCCACCCGCGGGCGGCTCGGTGACCTTGTTGCGGACGAAGAGCACGGTCCCGACGACGAGCAGGACGCCGACGGCGCCGAGCCCTCCCCAGTCCACGAGCGACACGGCGAGCACCGTCGCGAGCGGCGGTCCGACGACGTAGATGAACTCGTCGAGCACCGACTCGTAGGCGAAGGCGGTGCGCAGCGCCGGCGGCTCGCCGGCGAGCAGGAAGGCCCAGCGGGCCCGGACCATCGCGCCGAGGTTGGGGAACAGGCCGCCGGAGACGATCACGGACACGAACAGCGACCGGGCACCGGCGCGTCGGCGCAGCACGAGGACGACGAACGCCAGGAGCGCGACGACGTGACCGGTCACCAGGAGGGGCAGCACGCGGCTCTGCCCGTGGCGGTCGACGGCGCGACCGAACAGCGGCCCGACGAACGGCGTTCGCGAGGGCGCCCGCGGCGGAGAGCGCTCCGGCGAGCGCGTAGCTGCCCGTCTGCGACGCGACGAGGAGGACCTCACCGAGCCCGATCATCGACATCGGCAACCGGGCCAGGAAGCCCGTGGTCGACATCGCGAACGCCCCAGGGCGACGCAGCACGTCGGAGTAGGCGGAGAGCACGCAGCGACGCTACCCATCCCGCGTGCGTGCCGACGAATCCGTTGGGAGGATCGCGCCGTGACCGTCACCGGACCCCGAGGCTCGTACGACGCCCTGCTCCTCGTGTCCTTCGGCGGACCGGAGGGACCGGACGACGTCGTGCCGTTCCTGGAGAACGCCACGCGCGGTCGCGGCATCCCGCGCGAGCGGCTCGTCGAGGTCGGCGCGCACTACTCCGCGTTCGGGGGCGTCTCGCCCATCAACGCCCAGAACAGGGCGCTCGTGGGCGCGTTGCGCGCGGACCTCGCCGAGGCGGGGCTGGACCTGCCGGTGTACTGGGGCAACCGGAACTGGGACCCGTACCTCGTCGACGCGCTGCGCGAGATGCGCGACGACGGCGTCACCCGGGCGCTGTGCCTGACGACGAGCGCGTACGCGTCGTACTCCGGGTGCCGGCAGTACCGCGAGAACCTGGCCGACGCCGCGGTCGCCCTCGAGGCGGACGGTCTGGGTCCCGCGCCGGCGCTGGACAAGCTCCGGCACTACTTCGACCACCCGGGGTTCGTCGAGCCGATCGTCGACTCGGTCCTCGACGCCGCTGCACGGCTCGGCGTCGCCGCCCCCCGCCTCGTGTTCACGACGCACTCGGTCCCGGTCGCGTCCGCGGAGTCGAGCGGGCCGACCGGCGGGGCCTACGTCGCCCAGCACCGGGCCGTCGCCGCCCTCGTGGCGCAGCGGGTCGCGGCGCGGACCGACGTCGCCCCGGACTGGGACCTCGTCTACCAGTCACGGTCGGGCGGGCCGATGCCGTGGCTCGAGCCGGACATCGGCGACCACCTCGCCGACCTGCACGGGCGGGGGGTCGCCGGGGTCGTCATCGTCCCGATCGGTTTCGTGAGCGACCACATGGAGGTCGTGTGGGACCTCGACACCGTCGCGCTCGACCAGGCCCGGTCCCTCGGCCTGCCGGCCGTGCGGGCAGCGACGGTGGGGACCGATCCGCGGTTCGTGGCGATGGTGCGTGACCTCGTGCTCGAACGCGTCGGAACGGCACCGGCCGCCGCGCTCTCCGCGCTCGGCCCGTCCCACGACGTCTGTCCGGCCGGCTGCTGCCCGAACCCCCGAGGTCCCCGCCCGGCGGCGTGCGGCTCGGACTAGGCCTCGGGCACGCCACCTCCGACTCGGTGCGGCAGGATCGGCACGTGAACCTCGACTACGACCCCGCCCTGCTCGACGAGCTGCACGAGGTCGCGGTGGCGGCGGCGCGCGAGGCGTCCGCGCTCGCGCTCGAGTCGCGCCGCCACGGGGTCACCGTCGCCTCGACCAAGTCGAGCGCGACCGACGTCGTCACCGAGATGGACCGCAGGTGCGAGGCGCTGCTCGTCGACCGCATCCTCTCGGCGCGCAACGACGACGGCATCCTCGGCGAGGAGGGCGCCGACCACGTGGGCGAGACCGGCGTGCGCTGGGTGCTCGACCCCATCGACGGCACGTCGAACTACCTCTACGACTTCCCGATGTGGGCCGTCTCGGTGGCGGCCGAGATCGACGGCGTCGCGGTGGTCGGCGTCGTCGACGCACCGGCGCTGGGGGAGACCTACGTCGCGGTCCGCGGACGCGGGGCACGCCGCCACGACGCCACCGGCGTGCACGTGCTCCGGGTCAACGACCCGGTGACGCTGCCGGCCGCGCTCGTCGCCACCGGGTTCGGCTACACGACCGAGCGCCGCACCGCCCAGGCCCGGGTCGTCGAGAGGGTCATCCCGCAGGTGCGTGACATCCGCCGCGGTGGCGCGTGCAGCCTCGACCTCTGCTTCGTGGCAGCGGGCCGTCTCGACGCCTACTACGAGCGCGGCCCCCGCGCCTGGGACCGCGCCGCCGGGGGACTCGTCGCCCGAGAGGCGGGCGCCCGGGTCGAGGGGCTGCGCGGCGCCCCCGCCGGCGACGACATGACCCTCGCCGCAGGCCCGGGGCTGTTCCGGCCGCTCCACGACCTGCTCGCCGGCCTCGGCGCCGACTCCGACTGACCGAGCGTCCGGGATCCGGTCAGCCGTCGAGGCGGCGTAGCTCCGCGGCGTACAGGTGACCGTTGCGGACGTAGCCCTCGGCGGACCTGCGGAACTGCCCCTCCTCGACCGCGTCCTCGCGGATCTTGGCCGGCACGCCCAGCGCCATCGCGCGCGAGGGCACCTCGGTGTCGTTCGTGACGAGCGCGGCGGCACCCACCAGCGCGTTGCGGCGCACGACGACGCGGTGCAGCACCACCGAGCCGGAGCCGATGAGGCAGTCGTCCTCGACCGTGCAGCCCTCGAGGTGGGCGTTGTGCCCCACCACGCAGTCGTTCCCGATGACCGTGGGCAGGAGCCGGGTGCAGTGGATGACGGTGCCGTCCTGGATGGACGTGCGCTCGCCGACGCTGATGTGGCTCGTGTCGCCGCGCAGCACGGCCGTGGGCCAGACCGAGGACTCGGCACCGATCGTGACGCTGCCGATGATCACGGCGTCGGGGTGGACGAAGGCCGACGGGTGGATGGACGGGACGCGGTCTCCCAGTGCGTAGACGGGCACAACTGCTCCTCGGGGGCTCGCAGGACGGGGTCGCCCGGCCGGTCGTTGTGAGCCATCCCACCATCCCGCGGATCGGGACTTACGGGGGGTCGTCTCGCGGTTGTCACCTGCGTCGGGCACAATCCCCGGGGTCGGCCGGATCCGGTCGGGATGAAACCCGGGCATCCAGACGTTGACGGGCACGACGACGACGACGAGGCCTCCGATGACGTAGGCACACGGACGAACCGCACGCGAAGCCGAGGACGACATGGCCACCGACTACGACGCCCCCCGCAAGACCGATGACGAGCTCGCCGAGGACTCCCTCGAGGAGCTGAAGGCGCAGCGCGCGAACAAGGCTGCCTCCAGCGTGGACGTCGACGAGGTCGAGGCCGCAGAGAACCTCGAGCTCCCCGGCGCCGACCTCTCCGACGAGTCCCTGACCGTGCGCGTCCTGCCTCGGCAGGCCGACGAGTTCACCTGCTCCAAGTGCTTCCTGGTGCACCACCGCAGCCAGCTGGCGAAGGAAGTCAAGGGCGAGCCGATCTGTCGCGACTGCGCCTGACCGACCCCGCTGACCTGCCGAACCGACCAGAACGGGGTGACGGCGTGAGCGTGCCCGCCGATCCCCGCAGCGCAGGTACCGGTGATGCCGATCTGCCCGGAGGGCCGGACGCGCTCACCGAGCAGGAAGCGCGCGAGGTCGCCGAGATCGTCGGGCGGCTCGGCGACGAGTCCCTGAGCCGCGCCGAGAAGGCCGGTCAGCTCGTGCGCCTCTCCGGCGTCGTGGGTGCCCGGGCCCGACGCGCTGGAGCCGCCGCGGTCACCAGCGGACGCTGGCTCGCCGACCTGCTCGTCGACGCCGCGCCGCACATCCCGGTGCGCGACCTCGAGACGCTCTCCGCCCACCACGGCGGGCTCACCGGCGAGGCGCTGGCCGACGCCGTCGTCCGCAACGCCGTCCGCTCCACCACCGGGATCGGCGCCGCCGGAGGCGCCGTGGCCGCCGCCGAGTGGGCGGCGATGCCGCTCCTCATCACGATGCCGCTCGAGGTCGTCGTGGAGACCCTCGCGGTGGCGGCCGTCGAGGTGAAGCTCGTGGGCGAGCTGCACGCGGTCTACGCCGTCGACGTCCCCGGCACCGGGACCCAGCGCGCGATGGCCTTCGCCGGGTCCTGGGCGTCGCGCCGCGGGATCGACCCGCTCCGGCCGTGGGCCATCCCGAACGTGCTCGGGATCGCCGGGCGCACCATGCTCGGCAAGCGCATGATCGCCCGGTTCGCCCGCAACCTCGGCACGCTCATCCCGTTCTTCGTGGGCGCGGCTGTCGGCGCCCGCATCAACCACACGGAGACCACCCGGTTCTCGGCGTCGCTGCGCGACGACCTGCGTCGCCTGGTGGCCGAGAACCAGGGCGACGGCCCGGTCTGACCTACGCCGGCGGCAGCGAGTCAGCCGCGGGGGGACGCGGCACGGTGAGCCGGTCCACGAGCACGTTGACCACAGCGATGGCGGCGGCCGTCGTCGCGGCCCACAGCAGCAGCCGGGACATCCGTGCGTCGGGGTCCGACGCACGCGGGGGGTGCGTCCCGGTGGCCCTGGTGTAGACCATGCCGAGCGCCTTGGGGACCGCCCAGGCGACGCCGATCGCGATGAGCGGCGCGGCCACCTTGAGCGCGGTGGGCGCCTCGACCAGCTCGTCGGCGTCGTCGAGCAGGTCGTCGTCGGCGTAGGACATCGATCCTCCTGGCGTGATCCGGGGAGGCCCAGCCTGCCACGACCGGGTCCTGCGTCGTGAGGTCAGGCGCGAGCCCGGTCGCGGGCGTCCGCGAGCGCCGGGCGCGAGCGCGCGTCCGTGCCGGGTCGACACGAGCCAGTAGGGGTGCGGGTCCTCGGGGTCGTCGACCTCGACGAGCACCGAGGTGGACACCCAGCCGCGCGTGCAGAGGAACGCCGTCGGGTCGGCCTTGGCGCCGCGCGCGTCGCGCGTCCGGTCCGCGTCGAGCGGGGCGATGCGCCCGACATGGCGCAACGGGAGCCGTGCGCGCCCGGCCCGGAACACGACGTCGTCGACGACGACCAGCGGCGCCGTGGTCAGCAGCAGCGCGACGACACCGAGCTCCGCCACCGCGAACGTCAGGAGCCCGGCGAGCAGCCCGAGCCGGTAGCCGTAGGCGACGGCCAGCGCTGCCGCGAGCGCCGTCGCGACGAGCCAGACGACCAGCGGGGCGTGGATCCGCTCGTGGTAGGCCACGACGCTGCCGTCGCGGCCCTCTGCCGCCTGCTCGGGATGGGTCACGTCGGTGAGCCTGCCACGCCGGGTGCGGACGCCCGGCCGGTAGGGTCGGGCGCGTGACGAGCGCGACGGACCCCGCCATCCCCAACCGCGGGGGACTGCTGCCCACGACCCCACCCGTCGACGCCGTGCTCCCCGAGCGCAGCCCGGTGGCGCCCGCGCCGGGCGAGCCGATCCCGAGCCACTACACCCGCTGCTACGGCTGCGGCGTGGACCATCCGACCGGTCTCCACATGACGCTGACCGCGGGCGAGGGGCTCAGCCTGCGCGGCACGTTCACCGTCCGGGAGGAGCACCAGGGCGCCCCGGGCCTGGCCCACGGCGGGCTGCTCACCACCGCGTTCGACGACGCGCTCGGATCGCTCAACTGGCTGCTGTCCATGCCTGCGGTCACCGGCCGGCTCGAGACCGACTTCCGTCGCCCGGTGCCGGTGGGCTCGACCCTCTACATCCATGCCCAGGTCGTCGGCGTCAAGGGCCGCAAGGTCTTCACGCGCGCGGTCGGCCGCCTCGACTCCCATGACGGGCCGGTCGCCGTGACGGCGGCCGCGCTGTTCATCCAGGTGCCGGTCGAGCACTTCACCGCGAACGGGCGGGCCGAGGACGTCGAGCAGGCGCGCGAGGACCGCGCGGTGCGCAGCAGCCTGCGCAACCTCGAGGTCAACCCGTGACCGTGCGTCCCGAGAACTCCGTCGACGTCCTCCTGCGTCGTCTCGACCCCGACGTGCCGATGCCCGGCTACGCGCACCCCGGCGACGCCGGCGTCGACCTCGTCACGCGGGTCGACGCGGTGGTGGAGCCGGGGGAGCGCGTGCTGCTGCCCACCGGCATCGCGCTGGCGCTGCCCCCCGGCTACGCCGCCTTCGTGCACCCGCGGTCCGGTCTCGCGACGCGCTACGGCGTGTCCCTCGTGAACGCGCCGGGCACGGTCGACGCCGGCTACCGCGGCGAGATCAAGGTCTCGCTCATCAACCTCGACCCGCGCGAGGCGGTCACCCTCCACCGCCTCGACCGGGTCGCCCAGCTCGTCATCCAGAAGGTCGAGCACGCCGTCTTCCACGAAGTGCTCACCCTCCCCGGCTCCGACCGGGGAGAGGGTGGCTTCGGGTCGTCCGGCCGCTAACGTCACTCCCTGCCCCACCCCACCCCTGAAGGAGTCCCGGTGTTCCGTCGCCGCCGCGCCGACAAGACCGAGCCGGACGCCGTCGTCGACGACGTCGAGACCGACCTCGACGACGAGACCGGTGACCAGGCCGAGGCCGCGCCCGCCCCGGTCGACCGGTCGAACGGGCCCTACGACGTGACCGAGGCACCCGACGACGGCGTCACGCGCCTCGACCTCGGCGGCCTTCGCGTCGCCGGCGCCGACGGCATGGAGCTGCGCCTCGACGTCGACGAGAACACCCACGCCGTCCAGGCGGTCACGGTGGTCAACGGCACCTCGGCCGTGCAGCTCACCGTGTTCGCCGCCCCGCGGCACGAGGGCATCTGGGACGACGTCCGCAACGAGATCCGGGCCAATCTCGCCGCGAGCGGCGTCGTCGACGAGGTCGACGGCATCTTCGGCCGCGAGCTGCGCGCCTCGCTGCCCGTGACCGGGGCCCAGGGCCAGTCGGTCATGCAGCCGGTCCGCTTCGTCGGGGTCGACGGTCCCCGCTGGTTCCTGCGCGGCCTGTTCAGCGGTCCCGCGGCGCGCGATTCCGCTGTCGCGGCGCCGCTCGAGGCGGTGCTGCGCGCGGCGGTCGTCGTCCGCGGGACCGACCCGATGGCACCGGGCGACCCGCTGCCGCTGCAGGTCCCCACCGAGGTGCCCGAGGGCATGTCCAAGAACGAGGGGGCGGACCGGCAGACTCTGCCGCCGCCCGAGCGCGGACCCGAGATCACCGAGATCCGCTAGCGGCGACCGCGGTCAGGCGCCGCCGGCGAGCTGGGACTGACGGCGTCGCTCGTCCCAGGCCCAGTCCGACGACGGGGAGCCCGTCGCCTCCTGCTCCTCGTGCTGGTCCGCACGTGCCACCCGCACCTCGTCGACGAGCGCGTCGAGCCGGACGGCGTACGGGTTGGCCGGAGCCGCGCTCTCGTTCATCGTTCCCTCCGACCGGTCGGTGGTCCAGGCCGATCACGCTACTCCGCGTCCACCTCCGGCCCGTCCCAGTGCGAGGCGGGCGGCGTCCCCGAGCGCGGCGGGGTGCCTCCCGGGCGCGTCGCGATCCACCACCGCCAGCTCGCCGCGAGGCTAGCGCTCCCGCCCACGACCGCGCCACCGTCGAGCGGGTGCAGCGGGTCGTCCCGCAGTGCCAGCACGGCCACGGGGCCTCGGATGCGCGCCAGCTCGTCCAGCGTGGGGGCGCTGCTCGACGCGGCCGCTCGGAGCGCCGCCACGAGGGTCGGGCGGTCGTACGACGACCAGTCGCGGGCGAGCGCGTCCACGACCCAGTCCTCCGCGAACGCCGGGTCGGCGCGCAGCCGTGCGATGACGGACGCGATCCCGTCGCGCTCGATCTCGTCCGCGGAGGCGGCGGTGAGGGCAGCCGTCGCTCCCGCCGATCCGGTCCACGCGGGCATCGCGAGGAGGAGCGCGACGTCGGAGCCGGAGGCGCTCGCCCAGCTCGCGGCCGCGTGCGCGCCGAGCGAGAGCCCGCCGACCAGGACCACCTCGTCGCCGGCGCGGTGCGCGGAGGCGACGGCCCGGTCGAAGGCGGCCACGACGTCGGGGAGCGCACCCCGAGCGTCCACCCCGACCACCCGGGCGCCGGGCGACGCGGACCCGAGGAGCGCCACGACCGTCGCGGGGGTCGACCCGGCCCCGTGGGCCAGGAGGGCGACGGTGCTCATGCCCCGATCCTGTCGGAGCGCGCGGCGCGGCCGAACTGCGGCCGTTCGTCGGGCGCCGGCACCGGGCGATGGGGTTAGCCTTGATGCGTGACGTCGACCAGCCGCGGTGGCCTGCTCTCCCGGTTCACCCGCACCCAGACCGAGGTCGATGCCGACCGCCTCGAGAGCGACTCCGAGGCCCACGGCCACACCCACATCCGCGACTGCAGCGGCGGCTGCACGGTCACGGTGGGCGGGCGGCTGCGCTCGGTGACCCTGCGCCCGGTCGGCAACGCGCCGGCGGTCGAGGCCGAGCTCTGGGACGGCACGGGTCGGCTGACCCTGCTGTTCCTCGGCCGGCGCCGGATCGCCGGCATCGCACCGGGCCGTCACGTCGTGGTCCACGGGCGCGCCATCGTGCGCGACGGCGAGCGCACGATGGTCAACCCGCGCTACGAGCTCCTGCCCGCGTCGTCGGAGTGAGCGCGTGACCACGCACGACGACGCCCCCGAGCATCACGCCCTGCCGATCGACGTCCCGCCGCCGGGCACGGGCGCCCCGGGTGACGCCACGACCGAGCAGCTCATGGCCAACGCGATCGGCGGCTGGCGCGGGCTCATCGACGGCAGCCTGCCCTCGGCCGTCTTCCTCGTCGCCTACCTCGTCGACGGACAGCAGCTCATGCCGGCGGTCTGGGCCGCCGTCGCCGCGGGGGCGCTCATCGCGATCCTGCGGCTCGTCCGCCGCCAGTCCGTGCAGCAGGTCCTCTCCGGGTTCATCGGCGTCGCGTTCTGCGCCTGGTTCGCCTCGCGGACCGGCAAGGCCGAGGACTTCTACCTGCCCGGCGTCTGGATCAACATCGTCTACGGAGTCGTGCTCTCCGCCTCCTGCCTGATCGGCCACCCGGTGCTCGGCTACGGCGTGGGCGCGGCGACCGGCGACCTCACCGGCTGGCGGAAGGTGCCGGAGCAGCGTCGCGCGTACGCCCTCGCGACCTGGTTCTTCGCCGCGATCTTCGGCCTGCGCGTGCTCGTGCAGGTGCCGCTCTACCTCGCCGGGGCCGTGGCCGCGCTGGGCATCGCCAAGCTCGCGCTCGGCTGGCCGCTGTTCGCGCTGGCTGCGTGGCTGTCCTACCGGGTGATCAGCAAGGCACGGGCGGAGGCGCCCGTCCCGGTCGACGACGCCGACGAGGCGGGGGCCGAGCTCGAGGCCGGGTCTGCCGCGAGGGACACCGGCGCGGTCTGAGTCCCGCGCCGCCGGCTCAGTCTCCGAGCAGGATCTCGAGCGCTTCCTCCTGGTCGGGCGACGCGACGAACATGAGCTCGTCGCCCGCCTCGAGCGAGTCGTCCGGGCTGGGCGTGATGACCCGCGTGTCACGGATGATCGCGACCAGCGCAGTGTCGGCCGGGAACCGCACGTCGCCGACCCGGAGGCCCACGACGCCGGAGGTGGCGGGGAGGGTGAGCTCGACGAGGTTGGCGTCACCCTGGCGGAACGTGAACAGCCGCACGAGATCGCCGACGGTGACGGCCTCCTCGACGAGCGCCGAGAGCATGCGCGGCGTGGACACCGCGACGTCGACGCCCCACGACTCGTCGAACATCCACTCGTTCTTGGGGTGGTTCACGCGGGCCACGACGCGCGGGACGCCGTACTCCGTCTTCGCCAGCAACGACACGACGAGGTTCACCTTGTCGTCGCCGGTCGCCGCGATCAGGACCTGGCAGGAGGGAAGGTCGGCCTCGTCGAGGACGGCGATCTCGCAGGTGTCGCCGAGCAGGACGTGAGCTCCGGGGACGACGTCGGGGCGGGCCTTGGCCGGCTCCTTGTCGATGAGCAGGACGTCGTGGTCGTTGTCGACGAGCTCGCGGGCGATCGCGCGGCCGACCTTGCCGGCACCGGCGATGGCGATGCGCATCAGTGGGCCTCCGGACCCTGGGCGAACACGGCCACGAGCTGGTCGCGACGGGACGGGTCGATGAGGACGTGCACGATGTCGTCGGCCTGGACGACGGTGTCGGCGTCGGGGAGCATGCCCTCGCCGTAGCGGGTGAGGAACGCGACGCGCGCGCCCGACTCGCGCTCGAGGCGGGTGATGCGGTGTCCCACCCAGGTGTCCGCCACCTTGAGCTGGGTCAGCGCGATCTTGCCCGACCCGTCGCGCCACTCGTCGCCGACCGACTCGGGCAGGATGCGCCGCAGGATCTGGTCGGTCTGCCACGCGACGCTGGCCACGGTGGGGATGCCCAGGCGCTGGTAGACCTCGGCCCGGCGCGGGTCGTAGATGCGGGCGACGACGTTCTCGACCGCGAACGTCTCGCGGGCGACACGCGCGGCCAGGATGTTGGAGTTGTCGCCGCTGCTCACGGCCGCGAAGGCGTGGGCGCGCTCGATCCCGGCGGCCTTGAGGTGGTCCCGGTCGAAGCCGATCCCGGTCACGGTCGTGCCGCCGAAGTCCGGGTGCAGCTTGCGGAACGCCGTGGCGTCCTGGTCGATCACGGACACGGAATGGCCGGCCTGGTCGAGGGTGTGCGCCAGCGCAGAACCCACTCGACCGCAACCCATGATGACGACGTGCACGAGGCCAGACGCTACACGTCGGCCTGAGCGCGCACGCGGCGGTCCGGGCCGTACAGTTCTCCAACGTGTCGACCGTGTCCGGATCAGCCAAGCGCCTGCTCGTCGGGCGGGCCCTGTCCAGCGAGCAGCTGTCCGAGACCCTGCTGCCCAAGCGCATCGCCCTGCCGGTCTTCGCCTCGGACGCGCTGTCGTCGAACGCCTACGCGACGCAGGAGATCCTGCTCGTGCTCTCGCTGGGCGGAGCGGCGCTCGTCAGCGACTTCGCGCCGTGGGTCGCCGCCGCTCGTCGTGCTCATCTACGCGGTCGTGGTCGCCTCCTACCGGCAGAACGTCCACGCCTACCCGAGCGGCGGCGGCGACTACGAGGTCGTCACCACCAACCTGGGCGCCCGGGCCGGCGTCTTCGTGGCGAGCGCGCTGCTCGTCGACTACGTGCTCACCGTCGCCGTGTCGATCGCCTCCGCGGTCGCGAACCTGGCGTCGGCCTACCCGGTGATCGACGACCACAAGGTGGGCTGGGCGGTCGGGATCATCGTGGTGATCACGCTGATGAACCTGCGCGGCGTGCGCGAGTCCGGGGCGCTGTTCGCGATCCCGACGTACGGGTTCATCGTCGGCATCTTCGGGATGCTGTTCTACGCGATCTTCCAGATCCTGCGCGGCGAGACCATCCAGGCCGAGAGCGCGACCTGGACGATCACTCCCGAGGCCACGTTCAGCGGCCTCGCCCTGGTGTTCCTCGTGGCCCGCGCGTTCTCCTCCGGAACCACGGCCCTCACCGGCATCGAGGCGATCGCCAACGGTGTCCCGGCGTTCCGCAAGCCGAAGAGCAAGAACGCGGCGACGACGCTGCTCCTGCTCGGCGTCATCGCGATGACGATGTTCTCCGCGATCACCTGGCTCGCGCTCTACACGAACGTGCACGTGACGGAGTTCGACAAGGACCTCGTCGGGCTGCCGGAGGGCCAGGCGCAGAAGACGGTCATCGCGCAGATCGCGCAGGCCGTGTTCGGCTCGTTCAACCTCGGGTTCCTCTACGTCTCCTTCGCGACGGCGCTCATCCTGGCGCTGGCCGCCAACACGGCGTTCAACGGGTTCCCGGTCCTCGGCTCGATCCTGGCGCGCGACGGGTTCCTGCCGCGCCAGCTGCACACGCGTGGCGACCGGCTCGCGTTCTCCAACGGCATCGTCGTCCTCGCCGGCCTCGCGATCCTGCTGATCATCGCCTACCAGGCCGAGGTCACCGGCCTGATCCAGCTCTACATCGTGGGCGTCTTCGTGTCGTTCACGTTCAGCCAGCTCGGCATGATCCGGCACTGGAACCGGCTGATGCGGGGCGAGGTCTCGCCGTCGGACCGCCGGCGGATGCTGCGCAGCCGCGCGGTCAACGCGGTCGGGTTCGTCATGACCGGCTCGGTGCTGGTGATCGTCCTCGCGACCAAGTTCACCAAGGGCGCGTGGATCGTCTGCATCGCGATGCCGCTGCTCTACCTGCTCATGCAGTCGATCCGCAAGCACTACGACCGGGTGAAGGTCGAGCTCGCTGCCGACGACGACGAGGCGGTCGTCCTGCCGTCGCGCGTGCACGCGATCGTCCTCGTCTCGAAGATCCACAAGCCCACCCTCCGTGCGCTCGCGTTCGCCCGCGCGACCCGCCCGTCGTCGCTGGAGGCCGTCACGGTCGACGTCGACCCCGCCGACACGCAGAACCTCGCGATCGACTGGGACCGCCGGTCGATCACGGTCCCGCTCAAGGTGCTCGACTCGCCCTATCGCGAGGTCACCCGGCCGATCCTCGACTACGTCCGGAGCCTGCACCGCGCGAGCCCGCGCGACCTCGTCGTCGTCTACATCCCGGAGTACGTCGTGGGCCGGTGGTGGGAGCAGCTGCTGCACAACCAGAGCGCGCTCCGGCTCAAGGCGCGCCTGCTGTTCGTCCCCGGCACGATGGTGTGCGCGGTGCCCTGGCAGCTGGCCTCGAGCGAGCTCGTGGCGGACCGCGCCGAGTCGGTGGGCCCGGGCGCCGTGCGCCGAGGGGAGCCCAGCGCCGAGGTCCAGGAGGCCGTCGTCGCCGCCGAGTTCCCGGACAGCCGCCCCGGCTCGTCGTCGTGACGGAGGACCGGCTGGTCCTCGAGGTCGAGAAGGTGGCCCACGGCGGGCACTGCGTCGCCCGGCACGACGGACAGGTCGTGTTCGTCCGGCACGCGCTGCCGGGCGAGACGGTCGAGGCCGTCGTCACCGGCGAGGGGTCGAAGGGCAGGTTCCTGCGCGCCGACGTCACGTCCGTGCTGACGCCGTCGCCGGACCGGGTCGCACCGCCGTGCGTGCATGCCGGCATCTGCGGCGGATGTGACTGGCAGCACGCCTCGCTCGACGCCCAGCGCCGGCTCAAGGCCGAGGTGCTGCGCGAGCAGCTCGCCCGGCTCGGCGGCCTCACCGAGATCGGCGGCGTCCCGCTCGACGACGCCGTGACGGTCGAGGCCGTGCTCGGGGACCGCGACGGGCTGGCCTGGCGGACCCGGGTGCGCTACGCCGTCGACGACACCGGTGTGGTCGGTTTCCGTCGGCACCGCTCGCACCGGGTCGAGCCGGTGGAGTCCTGCCCGCTGGTCACCGACGCGGTCGACGAGGTCGGCGTGACGCGCCGGCGGTGGGAGGGCGCGGAGGAGATCGCTGTGGTGGCCTCCTCGCACGGAGAGCGCGCGGTGGTCGTCGATCCCCCCGGTCCGGTGCGGGGACTGCCCGCCGACGTCTCGGTCCCCGGGCTGCGCGGCCGCGGCTGGGTGCGCGAGGTCGCCGGCAGCCGTGAGTGGCGGGTGGCCGCCGACGGGTTCTGGCAGGTGCACCCGGGCGCCGCGAACACGCTGGTGTCGGCCGTCCGCGAGGCGCTGCAGCCGGTCGAGGGGGAGCACCTGCTGGACCTGTACTCCGGCGTGGGACTCTTCGCCGGGTGCCTGGCGCGTGAGCTCGGACCGGACGGTCGGGTCGACGCCGTGGAGGCGTCCACCCGCGCCTGCACCGACGCACGGCGCAACCTGCACGACATGCCGCAGGTGCACATCCACCAGGCGCCGGTCGACCGCTGGCTGGCGTCCGGAGCGGTCGACTCCGCCGACCTCGTGGTGCTCGACCCGCCGCGCAGCGGTGCGGGAGCGGAGGTGCTCGACCGCGTGCTCGACCTCGCACCCCGGGCGATCGCCTACGTCGCCTGCGACCCCGCGTCGCTCGGGCGCGACATCGGGCACGTGCGGGCGGCGGGCTGGCGGGTGGCGTCCGTGCGCGGCTTCGACCTGTTCCCGATGACCCACCACCTCGAGGCCGTCGCACTGCTGGTCCCCGAGCGGTCGACCGCGGGCTGAGTCAGGACCGGCCACCCCGGGGGCGAGGTCCTGGCGCGGGCGGCTACGATGAAGTATCTTGATGTCAAGATAAATTGCCTGGTAGGTAGGGACCGCGGCGCGGACCCGGCGAAGGGACAGACACGATGGCCAGCAGCAACAGCTTCGGAGCCCGGGCCGACCTCGAGGTCGGCGGGACGACGTACGAGATCTTCCGGGTCGACGCGGTCGAGGGCTCGGCGCGGCTCCCCTTCACGCACAAGGTGCTGCTCGAGAACCTGCTGCGCACCGAGGACGGCGCGAACGTCACCGCCGACCAGATCCGCCTGCTCGGCTCCTGGGACCCGAGCGCCGAGCCCGCCGAGGAGATCCAGTTCTCGCCGGCTCGCGTGATCATGCAGGACTTCACCGGCGTGCCGTGCGTGGTCGACCTCGCGACCATGCGCGAGGCGATGAAGGACCTCGGCGGGGACCCGTCGAAGATCAACCCGCTCGCGCCGGCGGAGCTCGTCATCGACCACTCCGTGATCGCCGACTTCTTCGCCAGCCCGCAGGCCGTGGGCCTCAACGTCGAGCTCGAGTACGAGCGCAACCGCGAGCGCTACCAGTTCCTGCGCTGGGGCCAGACCGCGTTCGACGAGTTCAAGGTCGTGCCGCCGAGCACCGGCATCGTGCACCAGGTCAACATCGAGGCACTCGCCCGCGTGGTGATGGTCCGGGGCGGCCAGGCCTACCCGGACACCTGCGTCGGCACCGACTCGCACACCACGATGGTCAACGGTCTCGGCGTGCTGGGCTGGGGCGTCGGCGGCATCGAGGCCGAGGCCGCGATGCTCGGCCAGCCCGTGTCCATGCTCATCCCGCGCGTCGTCGGCTTCAAGCTCACCGGGCAGGCGCCCGAGGGCACCACCGCCACCGACCTCGTCCTGACGATCACCGAGATGCTCCGCAAGCACGGCGTCGTCGGCAAGTTCGTGGAGTTCTACGGCGACGGCGTCTCGGCAGTGCCGCTGGCGAACCGCGCCACGATCGGCAACATGAGCCCGGAGTACGGCTCGACCGTCGCGATCTTCCCGGTCGACGACGAGACGTTGCGCTACCTCACCCTCACCGGGCGCACGGCCGAGCAGGTCGCGCTGGTCGAGGCCTACACCAAGGCCCAGGGCCTGTGGCACGACGCGTCGATCGAACCGGTCTACTCCGAGTACCTCCAGCTCGACCTCGGCGACGTCGTCCCGTCGCTCGCGGGTCCGAAGCGACCGCAGGACCGGGTGATCCTGTCCGAGGCCAAGGCGAAGTTCGCGGAGGCGCTGCCGGCGTACACCAGCGAGCCCGGGCGGACCGCCACGTTCACGATCGACGGCCAGGAGGTCACGATCGGCCACGGCGCTGTCACCATCGCCGCGATCACGTCGTGCACCAACACGTCGAACCCGTCCGTGATGGTGGGTGCTGCCCTGCTGGCGAAGAAGGCCGTCGAGAAGGGCCTGACGCGCAAGCCATGGGTGAAGACCACACTCGCGCCGGGCTCGAAGGTGGTCACCGACTACTACGACAAGGCCGGTCTGACGCCCTACCTCGAGAAGATGGGCTTCGACCTCGTCGGCTACGGCTGCACGACCTGTATCGGGAACTCCGGGCCGCTGCCCGAGGAGGTCAGCGCCGCCGTCAACGCGAACGACCTCGCCGTGTCGGCAGTGCTCTCGGGCAACCGCAACTTCGAGGGCCGCATCAACCCCGACATCAAGATGAACTACCTCGCGTCGCCGCCCCTCGTCGTCGCCTACTCGATCGCCGGCACGATGGACCTCGACATCACGACCGAGCCGCTGGGCACCGACCAGGACGGCAACCCGGTCTACCTGCGCGACATCTGGCCCTCGCCCGCCGAGGTGCAGACCACGATCGACTCCTGCATCGACGCCGACATGTTCACCGCGCGCTACGCCGACGTGTTCGCCGGTGACGAGAAGTGGCAGTCGCTGCCGACGCCCACCGGCGACACGTTCGCGTGGGACGCGGAGTCGACCTACGTGCGCAAGCCGCCGTACTTCGACGGCATGGGTGCGACCCCCGAACCGGTCACGGACATCGCGGGTGCGCGGGTCCTCGCCAAGCTCGGCGACTCGGTCACGACCGACCACATCAGCCCGGCCGGCAACATCAAGGCGGGCACCCCGGCCGCGACCTACCTCGCCGACCACGGCGTCGACCGCAAGGACTTCAACTCCTACGGATCGCGGCGCGGCAACCACGAGGTGATGATCCGCGGCACGTTCGCCAACATCCGTCTGCGCAACCAGCTGCTCGACGGTGTCGAGGGCGGCTTCACCCGAGACTTCACCCGGGCCGACGCGCCGCAGTCGTTCATCTACGACGCCGCGCAGGCCTACGCCGCTGCGGGCATCCCGCTCGTGATCCTCTCCGGCAAGGAGTACGGCTCGGGCTCGTCGCGCGACTGGGCGGCGAAGGGCACGGCGCTGCTCGGCGTGAAGGCCGTCATCGCCGAGTCGTACGAGCGCATCCACCGCTCCAACCTCATCGGGATGGGCGTCCTGCCTTTGCAGTACCCGGCCGGGCAGACGGCGGACTCGCTCGGCCTCGAGGGCACGGAGACGTTCTCGGTCACCGGCGTCACCGAGCTCAACGAGGGCCGGACCCCGCGCACGGTGCGGGTCGAGGCGACGCGCACCGACGGCGACGTCGTCGCGTTCGACGCCGTGCTGCGCATCGACACCCCCGGCGAGGCCGACTACTACCGCAACGGCGGCATCCTCCAGTACGTCCTCCGCTCCCTCGTCGGCTGACCCGCACGCCCCGACGATCGTCGGGGCGTTCGGCGGGTGGCTAGGTTTGCGGGGTGGCTGGTCCTGGTGCTCCGCCCGGATGGCCGAGGGCCGTCCGGCCTCCGGGTGTGCCCGGCTGGGAGGACTCGGCGTCGGCCTGGCTGCTCGACCAGTGTCCGGCGGACTACCGCGCGCACGAGGTGCTGCGCCGGCACCCGCTGGTGCTGGCCCGGTTCGCGGCGCACCACGTCGAGGCCGCGCTGGCCGGGGCGCGCGAGGCGTACGCCGGTGCGCGGCGCGAGCTCGGCGACCGGGTCGACTCCGACGTGGTCGACGCCGCACTGCGTGCCCTCGAGGCGGAGGGCGCACGTCTGTCCCGTGCGGCCCGGGAGGTCGCGCTCGTCGAGGACGCATTGCTCGGGTCGCGGTGGCGACCCCGGCTCTGACCGGATATTCGGCGTCGTCGGCGGGTCACGCCCCGTGTAACCGCTGTCATGAGACGGGCGGCGGGTCCACCGGCCACGAATGATCGTCGGCCGATTCACGGTGGGGGAGTAGGCGAAACGGGACATAGTGGGATCTCGTTACGGCGGCGTGACGAAATTGTTACCGGACGCAACGAATTTGTTGGCCGGATGAGTGGCCTCCGTCACAGGGGAACGGAATATGTTCGCGCTGGCAACATTCACCAGCTCGTCACCGACGCGCTGGTTGCTCCCTCCCGGGTGGCTCACCCGGGGCCTTCAGGCACGGCGGACCCGTGCGAGAAAGGACGAGAATGAGCAAGCGTTCCCTGGTCGTGGCTGGCGCCGCGGCCCTGTCCCTGATCCTGGCTGCGTGTGGCAGCAGCGACGGTGGTGGCTCCAGCACCAGCCCCAGCGCGAGCGACACCACCGCATCCTCCTCCGCGGCCACGGCCGGCAAGATCGGCGTGATCCTCCCCGACGCCGCGTCGTCTGCCGCGCTGGGAGACCGCGACCGCCAGTACCTGACCGAGGCGTTCACGGCCGCCGGCGTCGAGTCGACATCCAGAACGCCGGCGGTGACAAGGCCAAGTTCGCCGAGATCTGCGACCACATGATCACGAGGGGTCGACGTCCTCATGATCGTCAACCTCGACTCGCGAGACCGGTGCGGCCTGCGAGACGAAGGCGCCGGCGCCAGGGCATCAAGAGATCGACTACGACCGCCTGACGCTCGGTGGCGGCGCGACCTACTACGTGTCCTTCGACAACGTCGCCGTGGGCAAGCCCAGGGCGACGGCCTCGTCAAGTGCATCAGGCCAACGGCGACACCAAGGCGACTCGTCTGCTCAACGGCGCGCCGACGGACAACAACGCCACGCTGTTCAAGGAGGGCTACGCCGAGCGCTCAAGGCCAAGATCGACGCTGGCGACTACACCATCGTCGGCGACCAGTCCGGCCAGCTGGGACAACACGGTGGCCGGCACCATCTTCGAGCAGATCTACACGCGAACGAGGGCAGTTCGTCGGCGTCGACGCGGCCAACGACGGGCTGGCGGCGGCGTCGTCGTCGTCCTCGCGAAGAACGGTCTCGCGGCAAGGTCCCGGTCACCGGTCAGGACGCCACCGACGAGGGTCTCCAGCGGGTCATGGCGGGAACCCAGTGCGGCACGGTGTTCAAGGACGTCAACCTCGAGGCCGACCTCGCGGCGAAGCTCGCCATCGGAATGATCAAGGGCGACGGCTCCGACGTGGCGCTGGCCACGGCAACCATCAACAACGAGGTGGCCGACATCGGTGCCGCGTACGCGGTGCCCGTGTGGGTGCCACCAGCCTGGAGCGGCGTGCACGTTCAACCACTCCACGACGTCGTTCGCGCTGACCGGCGCGCATACGACCACCGCCTGCAACGACTGTACGACACGGGCACGGTGTTCAACGGGCTCGCGATGACGTGCCAGTCGTGCCACATGACCAACTACAACTCGGCCGTACCGAATCACGCGTCGGCCGGCTTCTCGGCGAGCGCGTGTGCGGAACTGCCACACCACCACCACGTGGGCCGGCGCCACCTTCAATCACGACACGAGCTTCTTCCCGATCTACTCGGGCACCCATCGTGGCAAGTGGAGTGATTGCGCCACGTGCCACACCAACAGCGCCAACTTCGCGGTCTACACCTGCCTGTCGTGCCATCCGCACAGCGACCGGACGAAGACCGACGGCGACCCATCGCGGGCGGAGCGGCTACAGCTACGACAGCGCCGCGTGCTACCGCTGCCATCCGCGAGGGAGCGCATGATGCAGAGCAACCGACGTTCATCGCGGACCTCGATGGACCGTACGACGCGATCGAGCCGGATCATCGGCATCGAGCAGTACCCCGAACCCGCAGCGACCGGTTACGGGCGGAGGTCGATGAAGACGTTCTTGACCTCGGTGTAGAGCTCGATGGCGGACATCCCGAGCTCCCGCCCGATGCCCGGACATCTTGTAGCCGCCGAACGGCGCCTCGGTGTGGACGCTGCTGTTCCAGTTGACCGACAGGACCCCCGCCTGGACGCCCTTGGCCGTCCGGAGCGCCTTGCCGATGTCGCGGCTCCAGATCGAGCCGGAGAGGCCGTACGGCGTGGCGTTCGCGAGCCGGATCGCCTCCGCCTCCGTGTCGAACGGGATGATCGCGACGACCGGGCCGAAGATCTCCTCGCGAGCGATCCGCATGTCGTTGTGCACGCCGTCGAAGACGGCCGGCATCAGGTAGGCGCCGCCGGCGAGCGCCGGGTCGTCCGGGGCCTCGCCGCCGACGACGAGGTTCGCGCCCTCGGCCAGGCCGATCTCGATGTAGTCGCGGACCCGGTCGCGCTGCTTGAAGCTGACGAGCGTGCCGACCTCGGTCGCATCGTCCTCGGGTCGCCGACCACCGACCTTGCGGGTCGCCGCGGCGAAGAGCTCGACGACCTGCTCGTGGACCGAGCGCTCGACGAGGATCCGGCTCCGGGCGCAGCAGTCCTGGCCGCAGTTGTCGAAGACGGCGTAGGGCGACTCGGCGGCGAACCGCTCGAGGTCGGCGTCCGCGTAGACGATGTTCGGGCTCTTGCCGCCGAGCTCGAGGCTGACCTTCTTCACGTTGTTCGAGGCGAGCCGCATGATCTCCTGGCCGGTCGTCGTCTCGCCGGTGAAGGCGACCTTGCCGACGCCCGGATGCGCCGCGATCGCCGCGCCGGCCGAGCCGCCCGGGCCCGGTGACGACGTTGATGACGCCGGGCGGGAAGCCCGCCTCCAGCGCCAGCTCGCCGATCCGCAGGGCGGTCATCGGGGAGAGGCTGGCCGGCTTGAGGATGCAGGTGTTGCCGGCGGCGAGCGCCGGGCCCAGCTTCCAGCTGGCCATGAGGAGCGGGAAGTTCCAGGGCACGATGAGCCCCACGACGCCGATCGGCTCGCGGAGGGTCAGGTCCAGGCCCGGCTTCGTGACCGGGATCGTCTGGCCGAAGACCTTGTTCGCGGCCCCGGCGTAGTAGTCGAAGACCAGGCTCGCCCCGCTGGTCTCGCCGCGCGACGACGCGATCGGCTTGCCGGTGTTCCGGCGTCTCCAGCCAGGACAGCTCCTCGACGTGGTCGCTTGATCACGGCCGCGAACTTCGCGAGCGTCCGGCCGCGCTTGCTGGCCGCCCAGGTGCTCCAGCCCTTCGGGTCCTCGAAGGCCTTCTGGGCGGCCTCCACGGCGCGGTCCACGTCCGCCGGCCCGCCGAGCGGCGCGGTCGCGATGACGCCCCCGGTGGCCGGGTTGACGATCTCGAACGTCCCGCCGTCGGCGGCATCGACGGTCTGGCCGCCGATCACCATCCGGAGCCGCGTGACCTCGGCGCCGCTCGCGCCGGCGGCCTGCTGCGTCGTCATCGGTGGGTCCTCTCCGCTCGCGAAGGCGCGGACGTGGCGCCGGGGTCCGGGGATGTCCGTTCGATGATACGCCGGAGGCCGATCGGCTCCGGCGCGGCTGGCTACGATCCACGTGTGACGAGCAGCACCGCGCGCCGCGCCGCCGACCGCCCGCGAGGGTCGTTGTCGGCGCGGAGCCACGTCCGGATCTGGCTCGCGCTCGTCGTCGGCGTGGTCGTCGTCGGGAGCCTCGGCTTCGTCGTCCAGGGCTGGCCCGTCGGCGACGCGGCCTACATGACGGTCATCACGCTGACGACAGTCGGGTTCCGCGAGGTCCGCGAGCTGGACGCGATCGGGCGTGCGTGGACGATGCTCCTCGCGGTCGCCGGGGTCGGCATCATCTTCGGGACGATCGGCATCGTCGCCGGAATCGGTCCTCATCGAGGCGGCCAGCGGCCGCAGGGAGCAGCGTCGGATGGTCGAATCGGTCAAGGCGCTCCGCGATCACTTCATCCTGTGCGGCTACGGCCGCGTCGGCCGGACGGTGGCCCGGGAGCTCCTGCACGCCGGGAATCCCGTTCGTGGTCATCGACATCAACCCGGCCTCGATCGCCGAGGCCGCCGCGGACGGCTTCCTCGTCGTCGAGGGCGACGGGACGCGGGACGCCGTCCTCATCGAGGCGGGCATCCTCCAGGCTCGGGGCCTCATCACGACCGTGGACTCGGACGCCAACAACGTCTACGTGACGCTCTCGGCGCGATCGCTCAACCCGCGCCTGTTCATCGTCGCGCGGGCCAACCAGGAGGGCTCGGAGGCGAAGCTTCTCCAGGCCGGCGCGGACCGTGCCGTCTCGCCCGTACACGCGCGCCGGCCGACAGATCGCGGAGCTCGCGACACGCCCGCGCGTCGCCGACTTCATCGACTACGCGCTCTCCCACGGCGAGCTCGCCTTCTCGATGGAGGAGGTCGAGGTGGCGGCCGACGGGCCCCTTGCCGGGAGGACCGTCGGCTCGCTCGTCGCGGAGGGGATCCACCCGCTCGCGATCGTCCGCGGGCCGCGCGACTACGAGCCGAACCCGCCCGCGGATCGCGTCCTCGCGGCCGGGGACGGGCTCATCGTGTCGGGTACGTCGGACACGCTCCGCCGCCTGCGCGAGCGCGCCTGAGGTCGTCGGCGGCCGGCGATCCTAGCTGGCCGGATCTCGGCGGCTGCCGCCTCCGCCGGCCGGCCATCGCCGCCCCGATGATCCCGGCGTCGTTGCCGGAGCCTGGCCGGCACGACCGGCGGCCGGACCGTCAGGCTGGGCAGGAACCGCTCGGCGTTCTTCGAGACGCCGCCCGCCGAGGATGATCAGGTTCGGCCAGAACAGCCGGTCGATGGCGTGCAGGTGCTCGTCGAGGTCCGTCGCGCCCAGGCCTTCCATGACAGGCCTCGCCGGACCCGCGCGATCGCGGCCGATCGCCGCTCGGCGTCCCGGCCGCGGATCTCCATGTGGCCGAGCTCGGTGTTCGGGACGAGCTTGCCGTCGCTGAACAGCCCCGAACCGAGACCGGTCCCGAGGGTCAGGACGAACACCGTCCCGTGGGTCCCCACGCCGGCCCCGAAGCGCATCTCTGCGAGGCCGGCGGCGTCGGCATCGTTGAGGACCGAGGACGGGGCGTCCGATCGCCGCGGTCAAGCGCGGACGCGGCGTCGAAGCCGACCCAGCCGCGCATCGACGTTGGCGGCCGTCTTCGTGACGCCGTCGATGACGACGCTCGGGACGCCCACCCCCACCGGGGCGGCCGGCGCCTCGGCCTCCCGGGCGACCCGCGCGACCAGCCGGGCGATGACGGTCACGACAGCGGCCGGCGTCGATGGCTGGGGCGTGAGCACCCGGTGGCGCTCGCCGACGATCTCCCGCCGTGGAGACATCCACGGCCGCGGCCTTGACGCCGCTGCCGCCGACGTCGATGCCGATGGCGATCCGTCGATCCGTCATGGCCGCCCTCGGCACTAGAAGTAGTTCACCGTGATGCCGCCGTCGACGACCATCGCCGCGCCGTTCGTCCAGCGCGACTCGTCGCGAGGCGAGGTAGATCCCCATCGCGACGATCTCCTCGGGCTTGCCGAACCGGCCGGTGGGGTTGCGGGCGAGGCGGATCCGCTTGGCCTCCTCGTCCTTGACCAGCCAGTCCATGAGCAGCGGCGTCTCGACCGGGCCGGGGCAGATCGCGTTCGTCCGGACGCCCTTCGGCGCGAACTGGACGGCGAGCGACTTCGTCAGCGCGAGGACCGCGCCCTTCGACGCGGTGTAGGCGTCCTGGGGGTTCGAGCAGCCGAGGATCGCGACGAAGCTCGAGATGTTGATGATCGAGCCCGGAGCCCTGCGTCGACCATCTGCGGGATCGCGTACTTGCAGCCGAGGAAGACGCCCCGGACGTTGACGGCCATGACCCGGTCCCAGGCCTCGACCGAGGTGTCGATGACCGAGTGGTCCGCCTCGGGCATGATCCCGGCGTTGTTGTAGAGGACGTCCACCCGCCCGTACGTGGCGATCGCGTGGTCGACCATCCCCTTCGCCGACGCCTCGTCCGCGACGTTCGTCTTCACGAAGCGTCGCCTCGCCGCCGGCCTCGCGGACGAGCCGGACCGTCTCCTCGCCGGCCGTCGTCGTTGTACTCGGCGACGACGACCTTGGCGCCCTCGGCGGCGAACATGAGGCTGGCCACCCGGCCCATGCCGGAGCCGCCGCCGGTGATGATCGAGACCTTGTCCTTGAGTCGCATGGGAGTCTCCTGGGCGGGTGGGCGGCGGGTCGATCTCCCCGGTCGGTGCGGGGAGCGAGGGGAGCGCGTCCATCCTATCCGCCGCGATGCCCCTGCCGCATCGCCGGGATCCCGAGACGTTGGAGGAACGCCGGGGCCGCGCACCCCACGGCGCGGCACCGGCGCACCCTCGTCAGGGCGCGAGCTACAGCAGCTGCCTGATCGGACGGGACCTGTCAGCCGGCCCGGATGAGACGGACGATGGCCTCCGCGGCCTCGGTGACCCGGACCGGCAGGACCTCGACGAGACTGCCGGTCACACGAGCGGACGCCGGGCCGCCGATCGCCACGACCAGGTCGGGGCGGGCTGCCCGCAGCGCGGCGGCGACCTCCCTGGATGGGTTCGCGTCGGCCCGACGAGGGACGCCGATCACCGCGGCCTCGGCCCGACTCTCCTCTGCGACGTGGACCCACGAGGCAACCGGCGTGTCCGGACCGAGGTACAGCACGTCGACGCCGCGGCGCCGCAGCGCGACCGCGAAGGCGAGCGTCCCGATCTCGTGCCGGCAGCCCGGCGGCAGGCCGACGAGGACTGGATGCGCAGCGCCAGGGCGGCCGCCGAGGTCGAACAGCGCGGCGAGCCGGCGCTGGACAGCCGCGCTCGCAAGATGCTCCGCCGCCACATCGATCCGCCCGTCGGCCCAGGCGGTTCCGAGCGCCGCGACCGCCGGCAGGAGCGAATCGTCCACGACCGCCTCGAACGACCCGCGGGCCAGGATCTCGTCGATCGCCGTCTCGATGCCGACGGTGTCGTAGGCCATCGCGGCCGCGACGAGGGGCTCGCCGGCGGCGTCCTCGCCGACGTCCGCCGGACCGGGTTCGTCAAGGTCGAGGTCGGCCGAGCCGGCCACGACGGCCTCGGCCGCCTGCGATGCCGCCCAGCCGGATTCGACGAGGACGCGCATAGCGCGCAGGCGGGCGATCGCCGCGTCGTCGTACAGGCGATAGCCCGCCGGCGTCCTGCTCGGTGAGACGACGCCATAGCGCCGCTCCCACGCCCGGAGGAGTGAGACGCCGACGCCGCTCCGCGCCGCAGCCTGCCTGATTGTGTACATGGTTTGTCGAGACTAGCACATCACGAGTCCGATGCAAACCCTTGACAAACCACACCGAGTGCGGCTAATCTCTGGACAGACCTTAGACAAAGGGTCGACAAGCAAGCCCAGCGACGAGGTCGATCGTCGTCCCGGCGCCCGTGGCCCGGGAGCACACAGGAGGTTCATCGAAGATGTCCAGTAGCCGCAGCCGACTGGCGGCCGTCCTCGCCGCCGGCGCCATCCTCGTCGCGGTCGCCGGCCCGGCCGGCGCCGCCGACTGACGCGATGGTCCGCGTCCTCCACGGCGTCGCCCGACGCGCCCGCAGTTGACGTCTACGTCGACGGCGCCAAGGTCCGGCGCGCCCCTCACCGGGCTCGAGTTCGGCGACATCTCGACCTACGTCGCGCTGCCCGCCGGGCAGTACGACCTCAAGGTCTGCGCCAGCGCCGACGAGAACATCTGCCCGATCGTCGCAAACGACGTGACCCTGACCGCGGAACGAAGTACACGGTCGCGGCGACCAATGTCCTCGCCTCGATCGAGGCCCAGATCATCGACGGACGCCCCCGCGCCGGTGGCCGGCAAGACTCAGGTCCGGGTCGTCCACTTCTCGGCCGACACCCCGGCTATCGACGTCCTGACGCAGGACGGCGCGGCGACCGTCGTCGACGCCCTCGCCTACCCGAATGCGACCGGCTACCTGACGCTCGATCCCGGGGCCTACGACCTGAAGGTCTGCGCGGACGCGGACAACATGGTCTGCCCGCTCGACCCGGGTCCCTTGACCTCGCCGGTGGCACCTCGTACAGCGTCTTCGCGATCGGCTCGCTGCCGGCCGGAGCCTCACGGCGGCCGTCGGCGTCGATTCGGTCGCCGCGCCGGCCACCGACACGACCGTGTCCGCGAACGGCTCCTGACGCAGCGATCCTGGTCGCCACCGGGCTGGTCTCCCTCCTGGGCGCCGCCGCCTCGCCACTCGCCGCGTCGTCGCCTGAGCGACGTGACCATCAATCCAACCTCCACAAAGGGAACCACTCCGATGCGCTACCTCAACGCCCTCTTCCTCCTCCTTGTGATCGTCGGCGGAGTCAACTGGCTCCTCGTCGGGGTCGCTCAGTTCGACCTCGTTGCCGCGATCACCGGGGCCAGCTTCGGCGAGACGAACGCGCTCTCGAGCGTCGTCTACGTCCTCGTCGGGATCTCGGCCATCGCGCTCGTGCCCGTGCTCGGCCGCTGGCTGATGGCCCAGGCCGAGGCCTGACCTCTCCTCCCCTCCCCCGCGAGCCGGCGTCCGTCCCGTGGCCGGCGCCGGTTCCGCTGAATCGAGGACTCCAACCGTGGCCGCCTCCATCTCCCGCTGATCGCGCCCGCTCCCTGGACCGCTGGAATCGCGTCCTGGCGTTCGTTCACGGCGCCCAGTTCCTCGCGATGCTCGTCGTGTCCGGCACGACCGCCGCCTTCGCTCCGTTCGTTCCGACGGTCAAGCCCATCCTTGAGAACGGCCGGTTCGCCGGCGTCGAGCAGAGCCAGGTCCAGCTCTTCTCGATCCCGCTGGCCTGGTTCATCGCCTCGTTCCTGGCCATGAGCGCGATCGCCCACGCCGTCGCTGGCTGGCCGGTCCGCGCGCGCTACGAGGGCTGGCTCGCCCGCGGGATGAACCCGCTCCGGTGGGTCGAGTACGCGTTCAGCAGCACAGTGATGATCGTCGCCATCGCCTACCTGTCCTACATCAAGGACGTCCCGGCACTCGTCGCCATCGCCGGCTGCAACGTCGCAATGATCCTGTTCGGCTGGAGCATGGAGGCGGCCAACGAGGGCCGTCGCGACCGGCCGGACTGGAAGCACTACATCTTCGGCTGCATCGCGGGTATCGCGCCCTGGCTCGGGATCTTCTCGATCCTCCTGGCGTACGGTGCCCAGGCGGACCTCCCCGAGGGCGCCGGCATCCCGGCCTTCGTCTACGTGATCGTCGCGACGCTGTTCGTCACCTTCAACGTCTTCGCGATCACGATGGTCCTGCAGTACCGGAGGATCGGCCGCTGGCGCGACTACCTCGTCGGCGAGAAGACCTACATGGTCATGAGCCTGGTCGCGAAGTCGCTCCTGGCCTGGCAGGTGTTCAGCGGCACGCTCCGCCCAGGCGGCTGACCTGGACGCTGCCAGTCGCTACCTCCGGGCGCCCATCGTGCGCATCGGCGGTGGCGCCGGGTCAACGGGGGAGTGTCGGAATCCCAGCCGATCCTTGCTGCCCGTCGCAGGGTGCGGCCTGGTCCATATGGGATCCGCGGATTCCCGCGATGCACGAGGATCGCCACTATCCCCCGAGCGACTGCACGTCGTGGGATTCGTGACAGGTACCCGTGGAGCGACTCGCGCCGGGTGCGCGGACCGAGCGCGTGCCCGTCCACGCACGCCGATCGGTACCGTGCGTCGCGCGGCGGGGACCAATAGTCGCGTGAGTTCTATCTGGCGAGAGCCGGGCGGACGGCCCGGCCCCACGCCGCAGCGCGGCGGAGTCAGCCGCGCTCGAGGTAGCGCTCGCGCTCCCAGTCGTGGACGACCGAGTCGTAGACGTCCTGCTCGACGCGGGCGGCGTTGAGGTAGTGGTCCACGACGTCCTGGCCGAAGATCTCGACGGCGGCCTTCGAGCGTCTCCAGCTCCCAGATCGCCTCGTACAGGGCCCGCGGCATCCGCGCCACGCCCTTGGCGATGTAGCCGTTGCCCTTGAACTCGGGCTCCAGCTCCAGGCCGTGCTCGATGCCGTACAGCCCGGCGCCGATCATCGCCGCGTAGGTCGAGGTACGCGTTCATGTCGCCGCCGGGGAAGCGGTTCTCGATGTGGAGCGACGGTCCGTGGCCGACGAGCCGGAAGCCGGTCGTCCGGTTGTCACGGCCCCAGACGACGTTGACCGGCGCCCACGACAGCGACGCGTAGCGCTTGTAGCTGTTGATGAACGGCGCGACGAAGACGGCGAGCTCGCGCGACAGCGCCATCATCCCGGCCACGAACTGGCTGAACTGGCGGCTCATCCCGTACGGCAGCCCGTCGGCTTCGCTCGTGGGTGAGCGGCTGCTTCCCGGCGGCGTCCCAGATGCTCATGTGGAGGTGGCCGGACGAGCCCGTCCAGGTGTGGTCCGGCTTGGCCATGAACGTGATGCCCCAGCCGTTGAGGTAGGCGATCTCCTTCGCGCCGTGCTTGAACAGGACGCTCCGGTCGGCCGATTCGAGGACGTCGTCGTAGCGGATGTTGACCTCGTGCTGGCCGGCGGCCGCCTCGCCCTTCGAGAACTCGATCGGGATCCGCGCCTCGGTCATCAGGTTGCGCAGGAGCCGGTGGAGCGGCTCGGCCTTCGTCGCCTGGAGGAGGTGGTAGTCCTCGTTGTAGTTGCCGAAGCGCTTCGGGATCGCGAAGCCGTTCTCGGCGATCGTGTCCCAGGTGTCCTTGAGGACGTAGTACTCGAACTCGGAGCCGGCCTTGACGGTGATCCCGGCCTTCGCGGCCCGCTCGACCTGGCGCTTGAGGATCGTCCGCGGGGAGATCGGGATCTCCTTGTGGGTCTCCTCGTCGATCGTGTCGGACAGGACGAGCGCGGTCTTCTCGAGCCACGGCAGGACCCGGAGGCTGTCCCAGACGGGCGAGGCGATCCAGTCGCCGTAGCCGGTCTCCCAGTTCATCAGCGCGAACCCCTCGGGCGTGTTCATCTCCATGTCCGTGCCCAGCAGGTACGTGCAGAAGTGCGCGCCGTGGTCGATGACGCCGTTGAGGAACGCCTCGGCCTGGACGCGCTTGCCCATCAGCCGGCCCTGCATGTCCGTGATGGCCACGATGAGGGTGTCGATCCGGCCGTCCCGGACCATCCCCTCGAGCTCCTCGAGGCGGGGGTGCTTGCGGTGGCTGCTCGTGCTCATGGGACCTCGCTCGGGACGCAACGCAGTTGGAGTCTGCCGGCGACGACGAAGGGGCCGGCCGGCGGTGCCGGCCGGCCCCTGGAGTGCCGTTGGTGGGTGCCGATCAGGCCTCTGGATGTGCTCAGCGGCCAGCTCGAACTCCTTCTCGATCTCGGTCAGCTGCGCCTCTCCGCCGTGGATCTGCGGGCCCTTGAAGCGGGTCCGCGCCCACGCGAAGTAGTAGACGAGCAGCAGCACGACGGCCCCGACCATGAACGGGAACGAGATGTTGCCGCTCGTCGGGAAGCTGAACAGGATCATCAGGACGACGACCCAGAAGACTGCCTGCGAGCCGATCGCCTGGGTAGCCTTCTGGGTCATCGTCCTGATGATCCTGTTCAGCTTCCCGACGAGCGGCAACATCTCGTTCCCGTTCATGATCGGGGCCGTCGTGCTGCTGATCGTCTACTACTACGCGTGGGCACGGGCCCGTTCAAGGGCCCGCAGATCCACGGCGGAGAGGCGCAGCTGACCGAGATCGAGAAGGAGTTCGAGCTGGCCGCCGAGCACCTGACAGAGGCCTGATCGGCACCCACCAACGGCACTCCAGGGGCCGGCCGGCACCGCCGGCCGGCCCCTTCGTCGTCACCCGTAGACTCCAACTGCGTCGCGTCCCGAGCGAGGTCCCATGAGCACGAGCAGCCACCGCAAGCACCCCCGCCTCGAGGAGCTCGAGGGGATGGTCCGGGACGGCCGGATCGACACCCTCATCGTCGCCTTCACGGACATGCAGGGCCGGCTGATGGGCAAGCGCGTCAAGGCGCGGCGTTCCTCGACGGCGTCATCGACCACGGCGCGCACGTCTGCACGTACCTGCTGGGCACGGACATGGAGATGAACACGCCCGACGGGTTCGCGCTCATGAACTGGGAGACCGGCTACGGCGACTGATCACCTCGCCCGTCTGGGACACGCTGCGCGTGCTGCCGTGGCAGGAGAAGACCGCGCTCGTCCTGGGCGACGCGATCGACGAGGAGACGCACGAGGAGATCCCGGTCTCCCCGCGCACGATCCTCAAGCGCCAGGTGGCGGGCCGCCGCAGGCCGGCATGGCCATCAAGGCCGGCTCGGAGTTCGAGTACTACCTGCTCACGGACACCTAGAGAGGACGCCGAGAAGGGCTTCGTGAACCTGGAGCGGTTCGGCCACTACAACGAGGACTACCACCTGCTCCAGGGCACGAAGGCGGAGCCCATCCACGGCGCCTGCGGCACCTGATGACCGAGGCGGACATCCCCATCGAGTTCTCCAAGGGCGAGGCCGCCGCCGGCCAGCACGAGGTCAACATCCGCTACGACCACGTGCTCGAATTGGCCGACCGGTCGGTCATCTTCAAGCACGGGGCCAAGGAGATCGCCTGCCTCGGGCTAGGGCCTGACCTTCATGGCCAAGCCCGACCACACCTGGACGGGCTCGTCCGGGCACCTGCACATGTGCCTGGGGCGCCGATGACGACAGCCGCTGATGCCACCGGGCGAGCGACGGGCGCCCTACGGGCATGCAGACACGATGCGCTGGTTCCTGGGCGGCATGATGGAGCTGTCCCGGGAGCTGGCCATCTTCTTCGCGCCGTCATCAACTCCTACAAGCGCTTCGCGGTCGCGTCGTGGGCGCCCGTGAACGTGGTCTGGGGCCGCGACAACCGGACGACGGGCTTCCGCGTGGTGGGCCACGGGCCGGCGCTGCACATCGAGTGCCGCTTCCCGGGCGGCGACATGAACGCGTACCTGACGTACGCCGCGTTCATCGGCGCGGGCCTGTGGGGGATCGAGCACGGCCTGGAGCCGGCCGCCGAGTGCAGGGGCAACGGGTACGTCGCGACCGGCGTGACCGGATGCCGCGCGCGCTGTACGAGGCGATCCGGGCGCTCGAGGAGTCCGAGGCCGCCGCGCGAGATCCTGGGCGACGAGGTCGTGGACCACTACCTGAACGCCGCGCGCGTGGAGCAGCAGGCGTCTACGACGCGGTCGTCCACCCCTGGGAGCGCGAGCGCTACCTCGAGCGCGGCTGATCCTCGCGGGCTTGACTCCACCAATAACGCAGATCGCCGGGGTTTCGATCCATTTCGATCCCGGTCCACGTGAGTATTGAGCACCACCGCGCGCCAGACGGTCCAGGTCGGGGTGCGGGGACGGGGACGCGTCGGTCCGCGCGCCAAGCCTGGTGCTCCCGGGGTACGTGGGAAGAAGCGACGCCGATGAGCGCTCGGGAGATCAGCGGGGAGAATCCTCGCGTACCGTCGAAATAACGGTCCATATGTACGACGTCGCTCCATCGACGGGCAAACGTCGCGGGGTGCGACAGTCACCCCGAAGAGAAGGCAGCCGAAAGGCGAGGCGGCTCGCCGGGCGCCCGGAGGTACCGAACCTGGGAGCTGGGGTCAGCCCCCGGGCGGAGCGTGCCGCTGAAGACCTGCCAGGCCAGGGCGACTTCGCGACCAGGCTCATGACCATGTACGTCTTCTCGCCGACGAGATAGTCGCGCCAGCGGCCGATCCCGGTACTGGAGGACATCGTGATCGCGAAGACGTTGAACGTGACGAACAGGGTCGCGACGATCAGTAGACGAAGGCCGGGATGCCGGCGCCCTCGGGGAGGTTCGTGCGCGCCGTACGCCAGCAGGATCGAGAAGATGCCGATCCAGGGCGCGATCCCGCGATACAGCCGAAGATGTGGTGCTTCCAGTCCGGCGGTCGCGACGGCCCTCGTTGGCCGCCTCCATGCTCCAGCCGAACAGGATCATCGCCACGTTGCAGGCCGCGATGGCCACCAGCGCCGGGACGTCGCGGATGTACGAGATGTAGGCGATCGCGACGATCATCACCGTGCTGCTGAACGCGTACTCGACCCACCGGAGCGGGTTCATCCCGCGGGCCAGCCAGGCCTCGTAGCGCGCGCGGAGCGGCCAGCCGGCGACGAAATGGGCGATCGCGCTCATCGCCAGGAACGAGGCGATGAACCAGGCGAGCGGCATCGAGAAGAGCTGGACCTGGGTCTGCTCGACGCCGGCGAACGCGCCGTCCTCAAGGTTGAGCTTGACCGTGGGAACGTACGGAGCGAAGGCGGCGGTGGTGCTCGACACGGCGAGCATCGCGAGGAACTGGGCGCCGTGAAGGAAGGCCAGGACCCGGTTCCAGCGAGCACAAGCAAACGGGCTCGCTCGACGGGAGATGGGGGCCGGCACGGTTGGAGGCCCGGCGAAGGCCGGTTCGGTGCTGATTATTTGGTACCTTCGATGGATCATTTTGGGATGAGTTGAGCTACAAGCCTAGGCATGGGTTTCGGTCATGTGTCTGAGTTTTGGCACGAGTCGGTCGGCTGAGTTCCCGACGAGACGTTCAGAGGACGCCCGACAGCGCCTCCAGGTCAGGCAGAAGCTGGCCGCAGCGATTGCAGCTTCGGCAGGTTCGGGCGAAAGTCAGCGATCCCGGCGCGGCGAGTCAGCGAACGGCGCCGAGGATATTTTTTTTTAAAAAAAAAAAATTTATGTAGCTGCTTCGCAGCGATTGGCTTTGGGCAGGTTCCGATTGAAGTTCGCGCCCCCCAGGCAGCGACGCGGCGAGTGGCGAGTCGAAAGCGCGAGGGAAGGAGAGCCAGGCCGATGGCGAATGGAGGGCGCCTATCGCTGGAGCGGATCGTGGTCATTGTCGTGAGGGGGCAGGCCCTACGAGAGTAGCTGAGGACAAAGGTCACCTCGGGGCCGGCGGCGAGCGCACCATTCGCGGACACGCTTACGAGCATCCCAGAGGTGAGGGTGAGGGCGCCTGGATGGAGCGGGCAGACAGTGTTGTCGGCGTGGGCGCGGACCTTGAGGTCGTATGTGTTGGACCGCCAGCGGCAGGTTGCCGGTGGCATCGGGTAGCGAGGTTCCTCGACGACCTTCGCGCTGCCGTCCTGGGTCAGGACGTCCACCGCGGGGGGTGTCGCCGAGAAGTGGACGACGCGACCTGGGCCTTGTCGGCGATCGGCGCAGCGACATCCCTGGATGACCTGGGCCTGGATGTTGCGTGCAGGTTCGTGGGGGCGACGGTAGACTTCCTTGCCGGCTGGGAGGTGAGGTTCGAATGCGTTGATTTGGCGCAGGTCGCTCGTGCCGAGCTGGCGCAGACCTTGATATGTAGGTGAATGGCGGTCAACCGGTGTAGGCCGGAGTGACCCCGGAGCAGGAACGCCGGTCAGGAGCGTTCAGGCCGTTCGCCCGTTGGCCTTGACGTCGATCGCGGGGCCCTCCGGGAGACCGTGTGAGGGCGCGGGACCAGAGCCTTGCCACGGGGGACCGTGTCGATGGACAGCGACGACCGGGGTCAGCGAGGCGGGGCTGCGGCGGCGACCGGGCCGGCAACGCAACAAGGGTAGGCCGCGGCGAAAAGGCCGCGTCTTAGGTCGGCCTGCTGAACATTACCTTTGACCTGCTGTATGGAGCCGCCCCGGGCCTCGCCGGGTGGTGGCGGGAGAACACGCCGCTAAACCTGATTGTCGAACCTATGTCGAAGGTCTGTATAAGACATTGGCCCCGCCCCTAGTGCCGTTTGTCAAGGGTCTTGATTGGCCCACCGAAGGTGATAGTCTAAGACAAACTATGTACACGATTAGGCAGGCCGAGTCGCAGCGGGTCGGGTTTCGCTCCTTCGCGCCTGGGAACGTCGCCACGGGATCGCGTTGCCGGAGCAGCACCGCCAAACGGAGTACCGCCTCTACGACGACGCGGCGATCGCGCGCCTGCGTCGATGCGACGACTTCGTCGAACGCCGGCTGGTCGGCCTCGCAGGCGGTGAGGCCGTTGATGATGGCATAGCCCACCCAGAGCGCAACGAACCAGTCCCGTGACTCGGCCCGGCCGCCAGCAGGCGAGCCCCTCGTCGCGGCCGCGATCGCCTACGACACCGTCAGCATCGAGACGGTGATCGACGGGGTCCTGGCCCGCGGCTCGTGCGAGGGCGGTGTGAACGATTCGCTGCTGCCGGCGGTCTCGGCGCTCGGAACGCTGGCCGACGGCCGGATCGATGTGGCGGCGGACGTTCTGCGGCGCGGCTGTCCGGCGCCGGCTCCCCGCGCTGTTCGATGGGCGGCCGCCCTGGGGCGGCGCCGCCAGTCTGTCGGTCTGCCGCAGGGCTGCGGCACGAGATCGGGACGCTCGCCTTCGCGGTCGCGCTGCGGCGCCGCGGCGTCGACGTGCTGTACCTCGGTCCCGACACGCCGTTCCTCGTGGGTCCACGTCGCAGAGGAGAGTCGGGCCGAGGCCGCGGTGATCGGGGTCCTAGTCGGGCCGACGCGAACCCATCCAGAGAGGTCGCCGCCGCGCTGCGGGCAGCCCGCCCCGATCTGGTCGTGGCGATCGGCGGCCCGGCGTCCGCTCGTGTGACCGGCGGTCTCGTCGAGGTCCTGCCGGTCCGGGTCACCGAGGCCGCGGAGGCCATCGTCCGTCTCGTCCGGGTCGGCGACTGTCTGAAGCAAGCCCTGCGGGCCGTTCGGATCCGACCCGGATCGGGCACGGAGAACCCCTCTGATACCCAGCTCGGCACAGAGGTTCCGACGTCCCGTTCGATCAGGATGCTGCTGTCGCTCGCGCCCTGACAAGGGTGCGCCGAAGCCGTGCCGTGGTGCGCGCGCGCGTCTCAACGCGTCGGGATCCCGGCGATGCGGCAGGGGCAGCGCGGCGGATAGGATGGACGCGCTCCCCTCGATCCCCGCACCGACCGGGGAGATCGACCCGCCGCCCACCGCCGGAGACTCAGATGCGACTCAAGGACAAGGTCTCGATCATCACCGGCGGCGGCTGCGGCATGGGCCGGGTGGCGGCCTCATGTTCGCCGCCGAGGGCGCGAAGGTCGTGGTCGCCGAGTACAACGAGGCGGCCGGCGCGGAGACGGTCCGGCTCGTCCGAGAGGCCGGCGGCGAGGCGACGTTCGTCAAGACGACGTCGCGGACGAGGCTCGGCGAAGGGGATGGTCGACCACGCGATCGCCACCTACGGCCGGGTCGACGTCCTCTACAACAACGCCGGGATCATGCCCGAGGCCGACCACTCGGTCATCGACACCTCCGTCGAGGACTGGGACCGGGTCATGGCCGTCAACGTCCGGGGCGTCTTCCTCGGCTGCAAGTACGCGATCCCGCAGATGGTCGAGCAGGGCTCCGGCTCGGTGATCAACATCTCGAGCTTCGTGGCGATCCTCGGCTGCTCGAACCCTCAGGACGCCTACACCGCGTCGAAGGGCGCGGTCCTCGCGCTGACGAAGTCGCTCGCCGTCCAGTTCGCGCCGAAGGGCGTCCGCACGAACGCGATCTGCCCCGGCCCGGTGGAGACGCCGCTGCTGATGGACTGGCTCGTCAAGGACGAGGAGGCCAAGCGCATCCGCCTCGCCCGCAACCCGACCGGCCGGTTCGGCAAGCCCGAGGAGATCGTCCACATGGCGATCTACCTCGCGTCCGACGAGTCACGCTGGACCAACGGCGCCGCGATGGTCGTTGACGGCGGCATCACCGTCAACTACTTCTAGTGCCGAGGCGGCCATGGCGGATCGGCGAATCGCGATCGGCATCGACGTCGGCGGCAGCGGCATCAAGGCCGCGGCCGTGGACGTCTCCACGGGCGAGATCGTCGGCGAGCGCCACCGGGTGCTCACGCCCCAGCCCTCGACCCCGGCCGCTGTCGTGGCCGTCATCGCTCGCCTCGTCGCGCGGGTCGGCCGGGAGGCCAGAGCGTCGGCCGCCCCTGTCGGGGTCGGGTTCCCGAGCGTCGTCATCGACGGCGTGACGAAGACCGCCGCCAACGTCGATGCGCGGCTGGATCGACTTCGACGCGGCGTCCGCGTTGACCGCGGCGATCGGACGCGCCGTCGTCGTCTTCAACGATGCCGACGCCGCCGGCCTCGCGGAGATGCGCTTCGGCGCGGGCGTCGGGACCCACGGCACGGTGTTCGTGCTGACCCTCGGCACCGGCCTCGGTTCAGGCTTGTTCAGCAACGGCATGCTCGTCCCGAACACCGAGCTCGGCCACATGGAGATCCGCGGCCGCGATGCCGAGCGGCGGTCGGCCGCCATCGCCCGGGTCCGGCGAGGCCTCTCTGGAAGGCCTGGGCGGCGGACCTCGACGAGCACCTGCTCGCGATCGACCGGCTGTTCTGGCCGAGCCTGTTCATCCTCGGCGGCGGGGTGTCGAAGAACGCCGACCAGTTCGTGCCGCGCCTGACGGTCCGGCCGCCGGTCGTGCCGGCCAAGCTCCGCAACGACGCCGGGATCGTCGGGGCGGCGATGGCGGCCGCGGAGGCGGGCTGCCGAGACCTGAGCCGGAGGACTCGCTGGCCGCCGCGCCTCAGGCGCGCTCGCGCAGGCGGCGGAGCGTGTCCGACGTACCCGACACGATCAGCCCCTCCCCGGCCGCGAGGACGCGGTCGGCGGGCGGGTTCGGCTCGTAGTCGCGCGGGCCGCGGACGATCGCGAGCGGGGGATCCCCTCCGCGCGAGCGCGCCCACCGTCTCGCCCGGCGAGCGGCCCGTCGGCCGCCACCTCGACCTCCTCCATCGAGAAGGCCAGCTCGCCGTGGGACAGCGCGGAGTCGATGAAGTCGGCGACGCGCGGGCGGATGGCGAGCTCCGCGATCTGACGGCCGGCCATCGTGTACGGGGAGACGACCGGTCCGCGCCGGCCTGCAGCAGCTTGCCTCCGAGCCCTCCGCGTTCGCCCGCGGCACGATGAACAGGCGCGGGTTGAGCGCCCGCGCCGAGAGCGTCACGTAGACGTTGTTGGCGTCCGAGTCGATCGTCGTGACCAGGCCGCGGGCCTGGACGATCCCCGCCTCGTGAGGATCGCGTCCCGGTCCCGTCGCCCTCGACGACCAGGTGCCGTCCGCGGCGGCCTCGCGAGCGAGGCCGGGTTGATGTCGATGACCACGACGGGCTCCGGCGTGACCGAGCTCCCGGGCCACCGTCGAGCCGACGCGGCCGTAGCCGCAGACGATGAAGTGATCCGCAGCGCCTTGACCGCCTCGAGCATCCGCCGCTGCTCCCTGCGGCCGCTGGCCGCCTCGCTGATGATCGTCTCGGCCACGATCCCGATCGTCCCGAAGATGATCCCGACCCCGGCGACCGCCAGGATCATCGTCCAGCGCGCCCGACGCGTCCAGCTCGTGGACCTCGCGGAACCCGACGGTCGTCAGCGTGATGACCGTCATGTAGGCCGCGTCGTCGACGGGCCAGCCCTGGACGACGAAGCCGAGCCTCCCGACGCACCACGCCGACGACGACGCGAGCCAGATCCGGACGTGGCCCGTGCCGACAACGTCCCTCGCGGGCGGTCGGCGGCGCGGCGCGCGGTGCTGCTCGTCACACGTGGAGCGTAGCCACGCGGGGCCAGGGCCGGTCGGCCCCGGCGTATCATCGAGGACATCCCCTGACCCCGGCGCCACGTCCGCGCCTCCGCAAGCCAGAGGACCCACCGATGACGACGGAGCAGGCCGCCGGCGCGAGCGGCGCCGAGGTCACGCGGCTCCGGATGGTCATCGGCGGCCAGCCCGTCGATGCCGCGGACGGCCAGACGTTCGAGGTCGTCAACCCGGCCACCGGGGCCGTCATCGCGACCGCGCCGCTCGGCGGCAAGGCGGACGTCGACCGCGCCGTCGCGGCCGCGCAGGCGGCATTCGAGGACCCGAAGGGCTGGTCCAGCTGGGCGGCCAGCAAGCGCGGCCGGACGCTCGCGAAGTTCGCGGCCCTGGTCAGCGACCACCTCGAGGAGCTCGCCCAGCTGGAGAGCCGCAACACCGGCAAGCCGATCGCGGCGGCGCGCGGCGAGATCAGCGGGGCTGAGCCTCGTCTTCGACTACTACGCCGGGCGCCGCGAACAAGGTCTTCGGCCAGACGATCCCGGTCACGCAAGCCGGGCCTCGACCTCACCCTGCGCGAGCCGATCGGCGTCGTCGGGCTGATCGTGCCCTGGAACTTCCCGCTCCTGATGGCCAGCTGGAAGCTCGGCCCGGCGCTCGCCGCCGGCAACACCTGCATCCTCAAGCCGGCCAGCCTACTCGCCGATGACCGCGCTGCGGCTCGGCGAGCTGGCGCTCGAGGCGGGCTTCCCGCCGGGCGTCGTCAACGTCGTCACCGGCCCGGGCGGCTCGGCCGGCGCGGCGATCGCCGCGCATCCGGGCATCGGCAAGGTCGCCTTCACCGGCGAGACGACGACCGGCCAGGAGATCATGCGGCTGGCCTCGAACAACGTGAAGAAGGTCAGCCTGGAGCTCGGCGGCAAGAGCCCGAACATCGTCTTCGCGGACGCCGACATCGAGCGCGTTCGCCGCCGAGTCGCCGTACGCCGTCTTCGACAACTGCGGCCAGGACTGCTGCGCCCGGAGCCGGATCCTCGTCGAGCGCTCGGTGCACGACCAGGTCGTCGAGCTCTTCGCCGCGGCGACGCGCAAGGTCGTCGTCGGCGACCCGGCGGACGACGCGACCGAGGTCGGGCACGCTCGTCTCAGCTTCAAGCAGCGCGACCGCGTCACGCGACTACATCGAGATCGGGCTGGCCGAGGGCGCGAACCTCGTCGTCGGCGGCGAGGCGCCGGACGATCCGGCGCTCGCCGGCGGCGCCTACCTGATGCCGGCCGTCTTCGACGGCGTCGGCAACGACATGCGGATCGCGAGGGAGGAGATCTTCGGCCCGGTCGTCTCGATCATCCCGTTCGACACGGAGGCGGAGGCGATCCGCCTGGCGAACGCCACCCCGTACGGGCTCTCGGGCTCCGTCTGGAGCCGCGACATCGGCAGGGCGCTGCGGACCGCGAAGGGCGTCCAGGCCGGCGTCCTCTCGGTCAACTCGAACAGCTCGGTCCACACCGAGGCGCCGTTCGGCGGCTACAAGATGTCCGGCATCGGGCGGGAGCTCGGGATGTCCGCCATCGAGCTGTACACCGAGGTCAAGAACGTCTTCATCGACCTGCGCAATTAACCGGTCAGCTGCCGGTTGGGGTACTGCTCGATGCCGATGATCCGGCTCGATCAGCCCGTCGTACGGTCCGTCGAAGATCAGCAATGAACATCCGGTTGCTCTGCATCATGCGCTCCCTGGCGGACGGTGGGGATCACGCGGCGCTGTCGTAGCTGTAGCCGCTCCCCCGGCGATGGGTCGCCGTCGGTCTTCGTCCGGTCGCTGTGCGGATGGCACGACAGGCAGGTGTAGACCGCGAAGTTGGCGCTGTTGGTGTGGCACGTGGCGCAATCACTCCACTTGCCACGATGGGTGCCCGAGTAGATAGGGAGAAGCTCGTGTCGTGATTGAAGGTGGCGCCGGCCCACGTGGTGGTGGTGTGGCAGCTGCGCACACGCGCTCGCCGAAGAGCCCGCCGGAGCGCTGGCGTTTAGGCCCTCTTGTAGTTGGTCATGTGGCACGACTGGCACGTCATCGCGAGCCCGTTGAACACCGTGCCCGTGTAGAACACTTGTTGCAGGCGGTGGTCGTATGCGCGCGGGTCAACGCGAACGACGTCGTGGAGTGGTTGAACGTGCGCCCCACTCCACCCTGGTGGCACCCACACGGGCACCGCGTACGCGGCACCGATGTCGGCCACCTCGTTGTTGATGGTTGCCGTGGCCAGCGCCACGTCGGAGCCGTCGCCCTTGATCATTGCGATGGCGAAAAAAGCCGCGAGGTCGGCCTCAAGGTGTCCTTGAAGACCGTCCGCACTGGGTTCCCGCGATGACGCGCTGCAGACCCTCGTCACTCGCGTCCTGACCGGTAACCGGGACCTTGCCGGCGAGCCCGTTGTTGGCCAGAACCTGACGACGCCGCCCGCCATCGTGTCGTTGGCCGACACCACGCCGTCGATCTTGCCGTGGTTCTGCGTGTACATCTGCTCGAACGCCGTCTGGGCAACGTGTTGTCCCACTTGCCGGTCTGCTCGCCGACGAGGGAGTAGTCACCGAGTCGATCTTCGCCTTGAGCGCCGAGACGTAGCCCTCCTTGAAGGACTTCGCGTTGTTGTCCGTGGGGTCACCGTCGACGTAGACGATGTTGGCCTTCGTCTTGCCGGCCGCCGTCAGGCACTTCTTCAAGCCGTTGCCCATCAGCTCGCCAACCTGGACGGGGTCGACGGCGATGTAGTAGCTCCGCGCCGCCGAGCGTCAGGCGGTCGTAGTCGATGCTCTTGATACCGGCACCTGTCGCCTTCTTCTCACAGGCTGCTCCGCTCGGGGAGTCGATGTTGACGATCATGAGAATCTTGACGTCTTGGCTGCGATCAAGGAGTCACAGATCCGGCCGAACTTCCCCCGTCCTGGTCGCGTTCTGGATATCGTTCGTATCCCAGCGGCGTCGATCGCCTTCTCCAGGTTGGGCCGGTCGTTGGTCTCCCAGTCGCGGAGATGTCGTGGCATCAGGCGGGGTCCACGCCGACCTTGCCGGTCGTGGGCGCGGACGTGGACGCGGTGGTGTCGCTTGCGCTCGGGCTGGTGGAGGAGCCACCACCGCTGGCTGCTGCCACCGGCAGCCAGGATCAGGGACCGGGCCCATTTTTTTTCCACGACCAGGGAACGCTTGCTCATTCTCGTCCTTTCTCGCACGGGTCCGCCGTCCCGAAATCACCGGGTGAGCCACCCGGGAGGGAGCAGTTCAACGCGTCGGTGACGAGCTGGTGAATGTTGCCAGCGCGAACATATTCCGATCCGATCCTGTGACGGAGGCCGTCACATCCGGGCAACAAATTCGTTGCGTCGGGTGACGATTTCGTAGCACCACCCTGGCTGCGATCCCACTATGTCCCTGTTTCGCCTACTCCCCAACGTGAATAAGCCAACAATTGGTTGGTCGGGGCAGTTGGAACCACAAAACCAAAGCAACATGACAGCATTTATAGCGGGGCTTAAACACGCCGAGAGCAGGCGATGATCCGAGTTCAGAGCCAGTGAGGCCCGCGCACGATCCGAGCAGCAGTGCGTCCCCGGCGAAGGGGACCTCCCGGACGAGCGCGCGCGGCAGGCGTCGCGCCCTCAGCCTCGAGAGCCGGCGGCGCGGCGTCGACGACGTGCAGAGTCGAGCGGTCGCCGGCATGATTGGGCGCACCGGCCGGGGTGAAGCCTCGCCCAGCCGGCCCGCGCCGGCCTGGACGTCGAGCGCCGAGAAGCTCGGCGCCAAGGGCCAACGGCTTTCGGCGCCGGCGCTCCATGCTCGCGGTTGTGCGCCGGGCACTGGTCGAGGAGCCAGCCCGACGCCGAGTCCTCCCAGCCGGGAACGCCCGGAGGCCGGACGGCCCTCGGCCATCCGGGCGGAGCGCCAGGACCAGCCACCCCGCCAACCTAGCCACCCGCCATACCCGACGATCGTCGGGGAGGTCGGGTCAGCTGAGGAGGGAGCGCAGGACGTACTGGAGGATGCCGCCGTGGCGGTAGTAGTCCGCCTCGCCGGGGGTGTCGATGCGCACGACGGCGTCGAACTCGACGTCGTCGCCGTCGGCCTGCGTCGCCTTGACGTGGACCGTCTGCGGCGTCGTGCCCTCGTTCAGCGCGGTGAGGCCGGTGAAGGCGAACGTCTCCTCGCCGGTGAGGCCGAGCGAGTCGGCGTCTCGCCCGCCGGGTACTGCAGCGGCAGGACGCCCATGCCGATCAGGTTCGAGCGGTGGATGCGCTCGTAGGACTCGGCGATGACGGCGCGGACGCCGAGCAGCGCGGTGCCCTTGGCCGCCCAGTCGCGCGACGAGCCGGAGCCGTACTCCTTGCCGGACGAGGACGACGAGCGGGATGCCCGCGGCGGGGTAGGCCTGCGAGGCGTCGTAGATGAACGACCTGCTGCGCGTCGGCCTGGTGAAGTCGCGGGTGAAGCCGCCCTCGACGCCGTCGAGCAGCTGGTTGCGCAGCCGGATGTTCGCGAACGTGCCGCGGATCATGACCTCGTGGTTGCCGCGGCGCGAGCCGTAGGAGTTGAAGTCCTTGCGGTCGATGCCGTGCTCGGCGAGGTACTTCGCCGGCCGGGCGTGCCCGCCTTGATGTTGCCGGCCGGCGAGATGTGGTCGGTCGTGACCGAGTCGCCGAGCTTGGCGAGCACGCGCGCGCCGGCGATGTCCGTGACCGGCGACGGCTCGAGCGCCATGCCGTCGAAGTACGGGGGCTTGCGCACGTAGGTCGACTCGCGGTCCCACTCGAAGGTGTCGCCGGTCGGCGTCGGCAGCGACGCGCCAGCGCTCGTCGCCCTCGAACACGTCGGCGTAGCGCGCGGTGAACATCTCGGCGTCGACGGCCGTCGATCGTGTTCTGGACCTCGGCGGGCGAGGGCCAGATGTCGCGCAGGTAGACCGGGTTGCCGTCCTGGTCGTCGCCCAGCGGCTCGGTCGTGAGGTCGATGTCCATCGTGCCGGCGATCGCGTACGCGACGACCAGCGGCGGCGACGCGAGGTAGTTCATCTTGACGTCGGGGTTGATCCGGCCCTCGAAGTTGCGGTTGCCGGAGAGCACCGAGACGACGGCGAGGTCGGCGTCGTTGACCGCGCGCTGACCTCCGCGGGCAGCGGACCGGAGTTGCCGATGCAGGTGGTGCAGCCGTAGCCGACGAGGTTGAAGCCGAGCTTGTCCAGGTACGGCGTCAGGCCGGCCTTCTCGTAGTAGTCGGTGACGACCTTCGAGCCGGGCGCGAGGGTGGTCTTGACCCACGGCTTGCGCGTCAGGCCCTTCTCGACGGCCTTCTTCGCCAGCAGCGCGGCGCCGAGCATGACCGACGGGTTCGAGGTGTTGGTGCACGAGGTGATCGCGGCGATCACGACGGCGCCGTGGTCGATGCTCGACCGGTGCCTCGCCGTCGATGCGTGGTCGGCTCGGCGGCGCCGACCGGCGTCGCTCGAGGTGTAGCGAGCCGACGAGCGCCGTGCCGGAACGCCGCCTTCGCGTCGGCGCAGGATGCACGCGGTCCTGCGGACGCTTCGGGCCCGGCGATCGACGGCACGACCGTCGCCGAGGTCGAGCTCGAGCGTACTCGGAGTAGACCGGGCTCGTGCGCCGGGTCGTGCCAGAGGCCCTGCTCCTTGGCGTACGCCTCGACGAGCGCGATCTGCTCCTCGGAGCGACCGGTGAGGCGCAGGTACTCGCAGGTCTCGTCGTCGATCGGGAAGATCGCGGCGGTCGAGCCGTACTCCGGGCTCATGTTGCCGATCGTCGCGCGGTTCGCGAGCGGCACCGCGGTGACGCCCTCGCCGTAGAACTCGACGAACTTGCCGACGACGCCGTGCTTGCGCAGCATCTCGGTGATCGTGAGGACGAGGTCGGTGGCGGTGGCGCCCTCGGGCAGCGCGCCGGTCAGCTTGAAGCCGACGACGCGCGGGATGAGCATCGACACCGGCTGGCCGAGCATCGCGGCCTCGGCCTCGATGCCGCCGACGCCCCAGCCGAGCACGCCGAGGCCGTTGACCATCGTCGTGTGCGAGTCGGTGCCGACGAGGGTGTCCGGGTAGGCCTGGCCGCTCGCGGGCCATGACGACGCGGGCCAGGTACTCGATGTTGACCTGGTGGACGATGCCGGTGCCCGGCGGCACGACCTTGAACTCGTCGAACGCGGTCTGGCCCCAGCGCAGGAACTGGTAGCGCTCGAAGTTGCGCTCGTACTCGAGCTCGACGTTGAGGCTCGAACGCTCGGGCGTGCCGAAGAAGTCGGCGATGACGGAGTGGTCGATGACCAGCTCGGCCGGCGCGAGCGGGTTGATCTTCGCCGGGTCGCCGCCGAGGTCCTTGACGGCCTCGCGCATCGTGGCGAGGTCGACGACGCACGGCACGCCGGTGAAGTCCTGCATGATCACGCGGGCCGGGCGTGAACTGGATCTCCTGCGGCGGCTCGGCGGTCGGGTCCCAGGCGCCGAGCGCGCGGATGTGGTCGGCGGTGACGTTCGCGCCGTCCTCGGTCCGCAGCAGGTTCTCGAGCAGCACCTTGTGGGTGAACGGGAGCCGCGCCGAGCCCTCGACCGCGTCGAGGCGGAACATCTCGTAGGACTGGCCGCCGACCTCGAGGTGCCCGGGCTCCGAAGCTGTCGCTGCTGGCCATCGTGTCTGTCCCTTCGCCGGGTCCGCGCCGCGGTCCCTACCTACCAGGCGATTATTCTTGACATGAGTTGCTCGTCGAGGTCACCGCGCGCCAGGACCTCGCCCCCGGGGTGGCCGGGCTGCACAGCCCGCGGTCAACAGCTCGGGGACCAGCGGTGCGACGGTTTGGTGGGTCATAGGGACAGGTCGAAGCCGCGCACGGACGCCACCCGCCAGCCCGCCGCCCGCACGTGCCCAATGACGCGCCGAGCAACGCGGGGTCACAGGCGACGTGGCGAATATAGGGGTGCGAGGTCGAGCACGCGGTC
>CAVTWM010000002.1:0-120990 GCA_963738455.1 uncultured Actinomycetes bacterium | reverse complement strand
GACCGGGCCGTCGACCGCGAGGCCAAGGGCCACGAGCCCTCGCGCAGAACAGGACCGGAGCGGTCCTCCCACACCCCGGCGGCCGCCCGCGTGGACACGGTGACGACGAGGGCGCGCCCGGTCCCGTCAGGCTCGGCGCGCTCACGTCGAGCCCTCGCGGAGATCGAGCACCGAGACTCGAGCCGGCCTCGACCCGGGTGACGTCCGGCGGGACGACGATGAGCGCGCTGGCCATCGCCAGCGCGCCCACGACGTGCGAGCCCTGGCCGCCGACCGGCGCACCTCGCGCACGCCGTCGTCGCGGACCTCGAGCACGCCCGGACGTACTGCTGCTTCCCGGCGGGCGAGTCGAACCCCTCGAGCACGCCGCCGGCTCCGTCGGCGGTGCACGAGGTGCGGCCCATCAGCCGCCGGATCAGCGGCCGGACGTAGAGCTCGAAGGAGATGAACGAGCTCACCGGGTTGCCGGGCAGCGTGACGATCGGGACGCGTCGGGGCCGAGACGCCCGGTGCCCTGCGGCATCCCGGGGTGCTGCGCCACCTTCACGAACTCGACCTCGCCGCTCGCCGAGAGCACGGCCTTCACCGTGTCGTAGGCCCCCATGCTCACCCCGCCGCTGGTCACGACGACGTCGTGCTCGAGCGCGGCCTCGAGCACCGCCGCGGTCGACGTCGTCGTCGCGCGCGAGCGGCGCGCGCCACGCCCGCCCCCGCGGCGCGCGCGAGCGCGACGAGCATGAGGCCGTTGGAGTCGACGATCTGGCCGTGCGCGAGCGGAGTGCCCGGCTCGACGAGCTCGTCGCCGGTGCTGATGACCACGACGGCGGGCGGCGTACGGTGACGCGACGTCGGCGCACCCGACGGAGGCGAGCACCGCGACCGACCGCTCGGTCACGACGTCGCGCCCGTGCCGAGGACCACGTGCCCTCGGCGACGTCCTCGCCGGCGCGGCGGATGTGCGCCCGGCTCCACGGGAGCCGACCTACACGGTCTCGGTGCCGCCGTCGGTGCGCTCGACCGGCACGACCGCGTCGGCGCCGGCGGGCATCGGCGCGCCGGTCATGATGCGCGCGGCGGTGCCCGGGCCGACGACGATGTCGCCGGTCGCTCCCGCCGCGACGTCGCCGAGGGACGGGCAGCTCGACCGGGCGTCGTCCGACGCCGACGCGACGTCGGCGGCGCGACGGCGTAGCCGTCCATCGAGCTGTTGTCGAACGACGGCAGCGGCCAGGGGGCCACGACGTCGCGCGCGAGGGTCTGCCCGATCGCGTCGAGCAGCGGCACGTCGTGGGCTCGAGCGGCTCGACCCCGTCGAGCACGACCGCCCGGTGCTCCGCCACGGTTCTCACTCGCCTGTCCCGATCGCGGCCGACAGCGGTGGCAGGCTGAGCGGGCGGTCGGTGCCGTACGTCGCCCGTCCGCGCTGGCGTCACGGATCGCGGCCATCACCTCCTCGAGCGCGCGCAGCGAGTGACCGCTGACGAAGGTGTCGACGTAAGGCATCGCCGCGGCCATCCCGCCGACGAGCGGCCGGTAGCCGCGGGCCGCCTTTCGCGGGTTGACCCAGATGACGTGGAACGCCAGCCGGGACAGCTGCTCCATCGCGCGGCCGACCAGCGCGGGGTCCTCGATCTCCCAGCCGTCCGACACGATGACGACGACCGCGCCGCGTGCCATGCCACGTCGTCCGTAGTCGTCGAGGAAGGTCTTGAGCGCCTGCCGATCCGGGTGCCGCCGGACCAGTCCGGCGCGGCCTCCGCGGCCTTGCGGTAGGCGATGTCGGGATGGGTGTGCCGCAGCGGCCGGGTGAGCCGGGTGAGCCGGGTGGCGAACACGAACGCCTCCGAGCCCAGCGCGCGGACCGCACCGCGCATCAGGTGCAGGTAGACGCGCGCGTAGGGCTCCATGGAACCCGACACGTCGGCGATGAGCACCACCCGGCGCGGTCGCTCGTGGTCGCGCCGGTGGATGCGCCGCACCGGGTCGCCGGAGGTGCGGTGGGCAGCCCGCAGCGTCGCCCGCATGTCGAGCCGTGCGCCCCGGCGTGGTGGCGCGCGACGGCGTCGGGCCGCGCGCAGCGGCGGGACGAACGGCAGCCGCTCGACCAGGGCGCTGATGAGCGCGAGTTCGTCCGCGGTGCAGTCGGCGAAGTTCTTGCTCGCCCAGCGCTCCTCGGTGCTCACCGCGGCGAGGACCGACTCCTCGTCGCTCTCCGGCTCGCCGCTCGAGTCGCCGGGATCCCGCTCGGCTCCCGGTGGGTCGCGACTCCTGCGGCGCCCTCGCGCCCGGGGTCGCCGGGCTCGATGTCTCACCGGCCGGAGCACGGACGGCGGCGGGGGCGTGCTGTCGCGTCGCCGCGGAAGTCGGCGTAGTCGACGAACCCGCGGAACACCTGGGCGAAGACCCGGTCGAAGACCTCGATCTGGTCGTGGTGCTCAGCAGCGTCATGCGCCCGAGCGCGGCGAGCTCGGGCAGCGTTCGTCGGCTCGGCGAGCAGCACCACTGCGCGAACCGGGCGCTGCGCTCGGGCGTCACGGGTACCCCGCCGGCGCAGCAGGTGCCCGAAGCCGCCACGACTGGGAGGGTCAGCCAGCTGCGGGCGGCAGCGCGTCGGCGCCGGTCCATGGCGCGCGCGTCGGGTCGGCGACCCAGGCGAGCCCGCGCGCCCGGGCGACGTCGTGGTCCTCGCGGTACTTCAGCACCGAGCCAAGCGTGGCTCGACCGCGTCCTCGTCGAGGCGTCTCGAGCCCCATCAGCGTGCGCGGCGTGCACCCAGTCGATGGCCTCGGCGACGCCGGGCGGCTTCTGCACGTCGAGGCTGCGCAGCCGCTGCACGGCGCCGGCCACCTGAGCCGCGAGTTCGGCGCTGACCTCGGGCACTCGCGCGCGAACGATGGCGATCGCGCGCGCGAGCGACGGGTAGTCGATCCAGTGGTACAGGCAACGTCGCTTCAGCGCGTCGTGCAGGTCGCGCGTGCGGTTCGACGTCAGGACCACGATCGGTGGGTGGGTCGCGGACAGCGTGCCGATCTCGGGGATGGTGACCGTCGACTCGGCGAGCAGTTCGAACAGGAACGCCTCGAACTCCTCGTCGGCGCGGTCGACCTCGTCGATCAGCAGCACGGCCGGACGCGGCCCGGGGTGCTCGAGTGCGGCCAGCAGCGGCCGGCGGATGAGGTAGTCGGGCCCGAACAACGACTCCTCGGCGAGGTCGTCGCCCCGCGCCTCGGCCAGCCGGATCCCGAGCAGCTGTCGAGGGTAGTTCCACTCGTACAGCGCCTCGGCGGCGTCGATCCCCTCGAAGCACTGCAGCCGGATCAGCGGCGTGTCGAGCAGCTCGGCCAGCGACTTGGCGGCCTGCGTCTTGCCGACCCCCGCCTCGCCCTCGAGCAGCAGCGGCTGCGGCAGTCGTACGGCGCAGAACAGCGCGGTCGGCCAGCCCCGGGTCAGTCAGGTAGCCGACCTCGGCGAGCCGCTCGCCCAGGACGCCCGGGTCGGGGACGAGCTCGGCGAGGCTCACGACCGCGGGTACTTCCCGGGTCGGCGAGGAAGCGCTCGACGGCAGCCCGGGCAACAGAAGTAGACCCGCTCGTCGTCGACGTCCGCGAACACCGCGTCGTCCGCGATCGTGACCGTCATGCCGCAGACCGGGTCGACGGCCGTGCTCCGGCGCGTCGGTTGACTCCTCGAGCCGCGACGCCGGAGCGGCTCGGCGGGACGGTGCATCGCGGCGCGGTGCGCGCGGGGCGCTCGGCGATGATCTGGGCGAGGACCGACAGCGCGATCTCCTGCCGCCGTCCGCGCACCGATGTTGAGTCCGGCCGGCGTGTGGATGCGCGCCTTCTCGTCGTCGGTCGAGGTCGAGGGAGCCGACGACCGCGGCGCCACGCTTCGGGCTGGCGATCAGCCCGACGTACGGAACGCCGGCGCGCACGGCCTCGGTGAGCGTCGCCTCCTCGTCGCTTGCCGTGGGACGCGACGAATACCGCATCGGCGAGTCGCAGTCGCCAGCGTCGAAGGACTTCGCGTCGTAGCCGAGCGACGCCGCGACCTCGCCCATCGCCCGCGCGATCGGGCTGTCCCCGAGCACGGACTGACCAGCGGCACGGGAAGGACCGGCTCGAGGAAGATCTCCAACGTTCCTCCCGACAGGCAGGGGTTGTGCACGACGGTCTTGCCGGACTGGTCCGCCTCGGGTTCGGGCCGATCCGCAGCAGCATCGAGTCTCCCGACTGCAGCAGCGACAGCCCCTGAAAGCCGCACGGTCGACTCCGCGCACTGACCGCCGACGAAACCCTCGATGACGCCGTCGGCCAGCACCAGCGCCTCGTCACCGGGCTTGGCCGACGTCGGCTTCTCCGCCAGGACCACCCGGGCGTGCACGAACGGAACGCGGCTGCGAGCGCAGCGACTCGACCCGTTCGTGCAACGCCGGTGTGGTCATCGACCTACTCCACCGCCATGTCGGTGCGGACCGGCCGGCCCTGGATCGCGCGCCACACGTTGGCCGGGGTGAGCGGCATGTCCGCGTGACGAACGCCGAACGGCGAGATGGCGTCGATGACGGCATTGACGACGGCCGCGGGCGAGCCGACGGTGGCCGACTCGCCGACCCCCTTGGCGCCGATCGGGTGGTGCGGCGACGGCGTGACCGTCTCGCCGAGCTCCCAGTCCGGGCACTCCATCGACGTCGGCATCAGGTAGTCCATGAACGAGCCGCCGAGGTTGTTGCCGTCCTCGTCGAACGCGATGACCTGCATCAGCGCCATGCCGACGCCGTCGGCGAGCCCGCCGTGGACCTGACCCTCGACGATCATCGGGTTGATGCGCACGCCGCAGTCGTCGACCGCGATGAACCGTCGCACCTTGACCTGTCCGGTGCCCGGGTCCACGTCGACGACGCAGATGTAGCAGCCGTACGGGTAGGTGAGGTTCGGCGGGTTGTAGACGACCTGCGCGTCGAGGTGACCCTCGACGCCCTCGGGCAGCTCGAGCGGGACCGTGGGCGTCCATCGCGATCTCCTGGATCGTCCGGCCGCGCTCCGGGTCGCCCTTGACGTACCAGCGGCCGAGCTCCCACTCGAGGTCGTCGGGCGAGCACTCGAGCGCCGCCGCCGCGATCAGCCGCGCCTTGTCGCGCACCCGTCGCGCGACGACCGCCGCCGCCGCACCGGACACCGGCGTTGAGCGCGACCCGTAGGTGCCCAGGCCGAACGGGGTGTTGTCGGTGTCGCCGTGAATCACCTCGATGTCCTCGGGCGGGATCCCGAGTTCGTGGCTGACGATCTGCGCGAACGTCGTCTCGTGGCCCTGGCCCTGGGTCTGGACCGAGATCCGCACCTGCGCCTTGCCGGTCGGGTGCACGCGCAGGTCGCAGCCGTCGGCCATGCCGAGGCCGAGGATGTCCATGTGCTTGCGCGGGCCGGCGCCGACACCCTCGGTGAAGAACGAGATGCCGATGCCCATGTACTCGCCCTTGGCGCGCTTCTCCGCCTGCTCGCGACGCAGCTCGTCGTAGCCGGCGATGTCCATCGCGACGCGCATCGTCTTCTCGTAGTCGCCCGAGTCGTACTCCCAGCCCGTGGGCGTGGTGTACGGGAACTGCTCGGGACGCAGCAGGTTCTTCAACCGCAGCTCGGCCGGATCCATCTCGAGCTCGGCCGCCAGGCAGTCGACGATCCGCTCGATCACGTACGCGGCCTCGGTGATGCGGAACGAGCAGGCGTAGGCGACACCGCCGGGCGCCTTGTTCGTGTAGACCGCGCGCACGGTGCAGTGCGCCGCCGGGTAGTCGTAGGAGCCGGTGAAGATGTGGAAGAAGCCGGCCGGGTACTTCGTCGGCTGCGCGACGCTGTTGAACGCGCCGTGGTCGGCGAGGACGTCGACCTTCACCGCGAGGATCTTGCCCTCGCGCGTCGAGGCGATGGACGCCTTCATGTGGTAGTCGCGGGCGAACCCGGTCGACATGAGGTTCTCGCTGCGGTCCTCCATCCACTTCACCGGCTTGCCGGTGACGATGGAGCCGACGACCGAGCAGACGTAGCCGGGGTAGATCGGCACCTTGTTGCCGAAGCCGCCGCCGATGTCGGGGCTGATCACCTGGATCTTCTGCTCGGGCAGCCCGGCGACCAGCGCGTAGACCGTGCGGTGAGCGTGCGGTGCCTGGGTGGTGGTCCAGAGCGTGAGCTTGCCGGTCACCGGGTCCATGTGCGCCACCGAGCCGCACGTCTCCATCGGCGCCGGGTGCACGCGCGGGTAGAGGATGTCCTCGGTCGACCACGACCTCGGCGGCGGCGAACGCCGCCTCGGTCTCCTCCTTGTTGCCGGACTCCCAGTCGTAGATGAAGTTGTTGGTCTGGCCCTCCTTGTCGTCACGGATGACGGGCGCGGCGGCGTCCATCGCCTTCTTCGCGTCCATGACCGGCGGGAGCGGCTCGTAGTCGACGTCGATCAGCTCGAGGGCGTCCCTGGCGATGTACTTCGCTGTCGGCGACGACGAACGCGACCTCCTGGCCCTGGAAGCGCACCTTGTCGGTGGCGAGCACGGCCTGGGTGTCGTAGGACAGGGTCGGCATCCACGCCAGGCCGAGCCCGGCCGAGCGTCTCGCCGGTGATGACCGCGTGCACGCCCGGCAGCGCCTCGGCCGCCGAGGTGTCGACCGACACGATGCTGGCGTGCGCGTACGGGCTGCGCAGGATCGCGCTGTGCAGCATGCCGGGCAGGTTGACGTCGTCGACGTAGTTGCCCTCGCCGCGGAGGAACCGAGCGTCCTCCTTGCGGTGCATCCGGCCGAAGCCGATGGGGTTTCCGGCGGCGCTGAGCGGGGCGGCCTCGGGTGGTCATGCGGTCACCTCACTGGTGGCGGGGTTGTCGGCGGCGCATTGGATCGCCGCGACGATGTTCTTGTAGCCGGTGCACCGGCAGATCTGCCCGGAGATCGCCTCGCGGATCTCGGCCTCCGACGGGTGCGGGTTGTGGTCGAGGAGCCAGCGCGCCGTCATCATCATCCCCGGTGTGCAGAACCCGCACTGCAGCCCGTGGCACTCCATGAAGCCCTTCTGCACGGGGTCGAGTTCGCCGCCCTGGCTCAGGCCCTCGACGGTCGGACCTCGCGCCGTCGGCCATGCACGGCGAGCATCGTGCAGCTCTTGACCGGCTCGCCGTCGACCCACAGCACGCAGGCGCCGCAGTTCGAGGTGTCGCAGCCCCAGTGGGTGCCGCGCAGCAGCAGCTCGTCGCGGATGAAGTGCACGAGCAGCATGCGCGGCTCGACGTCGCGCGTGTACCTCGACCCGTTCACCGTCATCGTGACCTGCATGGTCAGGCTCCCTGGCTGGCTCGGGCGGCGCGGCGGAGCGCGCGCAGGGTGAGTTCGAAGGCGAGGTGCTTCTTGTAGTCCGCCGGTCCTCGCTGGTCCGCGGTGGGGCTGGCACGAGTCGGCCGCGGCCGCGGCCGCGGCGGCGAGGTTCTCCTCGGTCGGCTCCTTGCCGACCAGCGACGGCCTCGCCCTCGGGCGAGCAGTAGTGGTCCGCGCCGACCGCGGTGAGGCCGATGCCGCAGTCCGTGACGACGCCGCCGCTGACGACGACGTACACGCCCGCCGACGCGACGGGCCAGTCGCCCACGCGGCGCTCGACCTTCTCGTACGCGCTGCCCGCGCCCGGCCGGATCGGGAACCGGACCTCGGTCAGGATCTCGCCGTACCCGACCTTGGTCTCGTACGGACCTTCGTGGAACTCGCGGAGCGGGACGGTCCGGCGTGCCGCCGGACCGACGATGACGGCGCGTGCCCTTGAGCGCCGCGCCGACCGCGGAGAGATCCTCGGAGGGATCGGCCTGGCACATCGAGCCGCCGACGGTGCCGCGGTTGCGGACGATGCGGGTCGGCGATGACCTTCTCCGCCTCGCGGAAGATCGGGTAGTGCTCGGAGAGGATGGCCGAGTCGAGGACCTCGGCATGCCGCACCATGGCGCCGACGACGATCTCGTCGCCCTCGACCCGGATACCCTTCAGCTCGTCGAGGTCGTTGATGTCGATCGAGCGCGTCCGGGCTGCGCGAGGCGCAGCCGCATCATCGGGATGAGGCTGTGGCCCCCCGCGACGAGCCTCGCCTCCTCACCGTGCTGCTCAAGCAGCGCGATCGCGTTGTCGACCGAGCTGGCCTTGGCGTAGTCGACCGGCGCAGGTGTCTGCATGCCACACCTCTCGAGAACGTCGTGGTCTCGGGTGTGCCTCGCGGGGAGTGCGACGGTCGCGACGTACGGGTTCGAACGAGCCTGGGTGAGGGGAACCTAGCGCTTGCGAGACCCAGATGATGACCGCAATGACGACAACGATCCCGACGACGACGGGAACGACGCGCTTCAGCACCGGGGCGCCGGCCGTGCCGAGCAGGTCGATGCTGTCGGCCGCCTGGGGAGCGGGGCTGCGGGAGCGTGCGGCGCCGTCGCGTCGGCGCTGCTCGGACCCGGCCGCCGCGGACTCGCGCAGCGGCCGCCGCGCCGGTGGCCGTCATCGTCGCGGCCAGGTTCGCCGAGAACTGGTCGATGATGCGACCGGCGACGTCCTGCATGACGCCGCGACCGAACTGGGCGGCCTTGCCGGTGATCGTGAGGTCGGTGACGACGTCGACCCGCGTGCGGTCGGGACCCTCGCGACGAGGGTGGCCGTGACCTGGCCCTGAGCGGTGCCCGTCCCGCGGGTCTCCTTGCCGGAGCCCTCGATGACGGCCGTGTGCGTGGCGTCGTCGCGGCTGACGAACCGGGCGACCCCGCCGTAGACCATGCTCACCGGCCCGAGCTTGACCTTGACGCTGCCGGTGAAGCTGTCGCCGTCGACCGAGTCGAGGGTCGCTCCGGGCATGCACGGTGCGAGGCCCTCGACGTCCTGGAGCGTCTTCCACGCCGTGTCGATGTCCGAGGGGACGACGAACGAGTTCTGCAGATCCATCGAGAGCTCCTGATCCGGACCGGGCTGGGACGCGTGCGCCGCGGGATGGCCCGAACGTAGACCCGAACCGGGCACCTCGCTACCCGGTCGCTGAGCCCGGCGCTCGTCGCCACCCCATCCGGGGTGCCTCCCTCGGTGCCCTGCCCCGCGAGCACGCTCGGGGGCATGATGGGTCCCTTGCCGAGTCGCACGATGACGTTGCGCGATCCGGCTGGTCCCGTCCCGAGGAGCCCGTTGCATGCGTGAAGTCCTTCCCGCCCTGATGGCCGCGTTCGAGCGCGGCGAGGCCACGGCCATGGCCACCGTGGTGCGCACATGGCGGTCGGCACCGCGGCCCGCCGGCGCCTCCATGCTGGTGACGGCCAGCGGCGAGGCCGTCGGGTCGGTGAGCGGCGGATGCGTCGAGGGCGCCCTCTACGAGGTCGGTGCCGAGGTCCTCGAGACCGGCGAGAACCGTTGGGAGACCTACGGGATCAGCGACGGCGACGCGTTCGCGGTCGGGCTCACCTGCGGGGGGATCCTCGAGGTGTTCGTGGAACGCGTGTCGGGCGAGACGTGGCCCGAGCTGCCCGGGATCGCCGCGAGCGTCGACGTCGACGAGCCCGTGGCGGTCGCGACCGTGGTGCGCGGTCCGGCGCACGTCGGTCGACACCTCGTCGTCCGGGGATCAGGGGTCGAGGGGAGCCTCGGCACCGAGCGGCTCGACGACACGGTCGGCGCGGACGTGCTCGGGCTGCTCGAGTCGGGCACGACGGGATTCCTGCACTACGGCCCGGAGGGGAGCGTCTCGGCACCGGCCTCGAGGTGTTCGTGGCGTCGTTCGCGCCAGCGCCGCGCATGATCATCTTCGGGGCCATCGACTTCTCCGCGGCACTGTGCAAGGCGGGCAAGCTGCTCGGCTTCCACGTCACGGTCGTCGACGCGCGCGAGGTGTTCGCGACGCGGAAGCGGTTCCCCGACGCCGACGAGGTCGTCGTCGACTGGCCGCACCGGTGGCTGGCCTCGCAGCAGGTCGACGCGCGGACGGTCGTGTGCGTGCTCACCCACGACCCGAAGTTCGACGTGCCGGCGCTGCAGGCGGCGGTGCGGACCCCGGCGGCGTACATCGGCGCCATGGGGTCGCGGCGCACGCACGAGGACCGGACCGTGCGGCTGAAGGAGGCCGGGCTCACCGACGCCGAGATCGCGCGCATCCACTCGCCGATCGGGCTCGACCTGGGAGCGCGCACGCCGGAGGAGACGGCGATCTCCATCGCGGCGGAGATCGTGCGGCACCGGTGGGGCGGCTCCGGTCAGGCGCTCACGGCGGCGGACGGCCCGATCCACGCGGGCGCCCCGAGGTGACCCGGACGGCCGGTCTCGTGCTGGCCGCAGGGGAGGGCCGCCGGTTCGGCGGACCGAAGGCGCCGTACCTGCTTGACGGTGAGCGGCTCGTCGACCGGGCGGTGCGCGTGCTGCGCGCCGGAGGCTGCGATCCGGTCCTCGTCGTGCTCGGCGCCTGGACGGGTGACGTGCCCGACGCCGAGCTGGTCGACAACCCGCAGTGGGCCACCGGGATGGGGTCGTCGCTGCGGTGCGGTCTCGCCGCGCTGACCGGACGCCCGGACCTCGACCGGGTCGTCGTCTCGCTCGTCGACCTCCCCGGGCTCACGGCGGACGCGGTCCGACGCGTCGTGGACTGCCCGGCATCGCTCGTGTCGGCCACCTACGACGGGCGCCGCGGCCACCCGGTGACGCTGGCGAGGGAGCACTGGGCGGGCGTCGCAGCCTCGGCGGTCGGCGACAGCGGCGCGCGCGGCTACCTGGCGGAGCACGACGTCGCCCTCGTCGAGGTGGGCGACGTCGCCTCGGGCACGGACCTCGACGAGCCGCCGCCGCGCCCCTGAGGTGGCCGACCGGATCGCTTCTCGCCCCCCTACAGGCCGGCGGCCTTCGCGACCGCGCGGGCCGTCAGCACGCGGGCGAGGTGCTGCCGGAAGTCCGCTGCAGCATGCGTGTCGCTCGTGGGTGCGGTGCCGTCCGCCGCTGAGGCTGAGGCCGCGGTGATGGCCGCGGACGTCGCAGGTCCGCCGTTCGAGCGCCGCCTCGACCGACGCGGCGCGGATCGGCGTCGCGCCCATGTTCGTCAGGCCCACACGCGCCTCCGCGATGTCGCCTCCCTCGACGCGCACCGCTGCGGCCACCCCGACGATCGCCCACGCCTGAGAGGTGCGGTGGAACTTCTGGTAGTCGAAGCCCCACCCGGCGCCGAGCTTCGGGATGCGCACGGCGACGAGCACCTCGTCGAGCCCGACCGCCGTGGTGAAGAAGTCGAGGAAGAAGTCCTTGGCGGCGACCGTCCGCCGTCCACCGGGCCCGGCGACCACCATCTCGGCGTCGAGCGTCGCCGCCACGGTGGGCAGGTCGCCGGCGGGGTCGGCGTGGGTCACCGAGCCGCCGAAGGTGCCGCGGTGCCGGATCGCCGGGTCCGCGACGAGGCCGGCGGTCGAGGCGAGCAGCGGCGCGTGCTCGCGGACGAGGTCGTGATGCATGCACTCGAAGGTGGTGACGGCGGCCCCGATGAGCAGGGACGCGCCCTCGTCCGTGACGTGGCGCATCTCGTCGACCTGGCTCACGTCGACGAGCACCGTGGGCGCGTTGAGCCGGAGCCGGAGCACCGGGAGGAGCGACTGACCGCCGCCGAGGACCTTGGCGTCCTCGCCCGCCGCGGCGAGCGCGGAGACGGCCTCGTCGACCGTCGAGGCCTTCACGTAGTCGAACGCCGAGGGGATCATGAGTTCGCTCCTGCCTTGGCGGCCTGGATCGCTCGCCACACGTTCTGCGGGCTTGCCGGCATGAAGACGTCGTTGACGCCGAGGTGACGGAGCGCGTCGACGACCCCGTTGATGATGGCGGGGGTCGAGGCGATGGCACCGGCCTCGCCGATCCCCTTGGTGCCCAGCGGATGGGTGGTGGACGGCGTCACCGTGCGATCGGTGTCGAACGACGGGAGATCGGCGGCGCTGGGGAGCAGGTACTCGCCCATCGACGCGGTGAGCAGCGTGCCGTTCGCGTCGTAGAGCGCACCCTCGAACATGGCCTGGGCGATCCCCTGCGCGAGGCCGCCGTGCACCTGCCCCTCGACGATGAGCGGGTTGATCTGCACGCCGCAGTCGTCGACGGCGACGTACTTGCGCAGCGTGACCATCCCGGTCTCGGTGTCCACCTCCATCGCCGCGAGGTGCGTGCCGTGCGGGAAGGAGAAGTCCAGGGGGTCGACGGTGGACTCGCCGGACAGCGTGGGCTCCATGCCGTCGGGGAGGTTGTGTGCCGAGAACGCCTCGAACGCCAGCGCCTGGATCGTCGTGGACTTCTCCGGGTCGCCCTTGACCGAGAACGTGCCGGACGCGTACTCGATGTCGTCGGGGCTGACCTCGAGCTGGTGGGCTGCGATGAGCCTGGCCTTCTCGACCAGTCGCTCGCCGGCGACCTTGATGGCCTGGCCTCCGACGGCCAGCGAGCGAGAGCCGTAGGTGTCCATGCCGTAGGGGGCGCGGCCGGTGTCGCCGTGCACGACCTCGATGTCGTCCACCGGGATGCCGACGACGTCGCTGGCGATCTGGCTCCACGCCGTCTCGTGCCCCTGACCGTGCGGGGACGTCCCCGTGACGAGCTCGAACGTCCCGGTGGGCAGCGCCCGGATCGTGCAGTGCTCCCACCCGCCCGCGACGTACTTGAGCGCGCCCGAGCGTGCGGGAGGGCGCCAGGCCGCACATCTCGGTGAACGTCGAGATCCCGATGCCCAGCTGGACCGGGTCGCCGGACGCGCGACGCTCGGCCTGCTCCGCGCGGAGCGCGTCGTAGCCGAACATCTCCAGGGCCCGCGCGGTCGCGGCCTCGTAGTTGCCGGAGTCGTACGTGAGCCCGGCGATCTGCGTGTAGGGGAACTCGTCGTGCGTGATCCAGTTCTTGCGGCGCATCTCCAGCGGCTCTATGCCGAGCTCGGCCGCCACCTCGTCGATGATCCGCTCGATGGCGTACGTCGCCTCGGGCCGCCCGGCTCCGCGGTACGCGTCGGTGGGCGTCTTCGTCGTGTAGACGCCGGTGCAGGTGAAGTCGAGCGCCTCCATCTTGTAGACGCCCGAGTACATGAACATGCCGAGCAGCGGTGTGCCGGGAGTGATGATCTGCAGGTAGGCGCCCATGTCGGCGAGGAGGTCGACCTTCATCCCGACGAGCGTGCCGTCGCGCATGACGGCCATCTCGATGTCCTGGATCTGGTCGCGCCCGTGGTGCGTCGCCACCATGTGCTCGCTGCGGGTCTCCGTCCACTTCACCGGGCGGCCGAGCTTCTTGGCCAGCACGACCGCGAGGACCTCCTCGCGGTAGATCTGCAGCTTGGAGCCGAATCCGCCACCGACGTCGGGAGCCACGACCCGGAGGTTGTTCTCCGGGATGCCGGTGAGCAGGGCCAGGAGCACGCGCAGGACGTGCGGGATCTGGGTGGCCGACCAGATGGTGATCTCGTCGCTCATGCCCATCGGTGCCGCGACGACCGCGCGCGGCTCCATCGGGTTGGGGATCAGGCGCTGGTTGATGAAGCGGCGCTTCACGACGACGTCGGCCTTCGCCTTCGCGGCCTCGTAGTCGCCGCACGGCATCCTCGCGGTGTAGCAGCGGTTCGTGCCCTTGTCGGAGTGGACGAGGGGCGCGCCGTCCTTGAGCGCGTCCTCCATGTCGACCACGGCGGGCAGCGGCTCGTAGTCGACGTCGATGAGGTCGAGCGCGTCGGCCGCGAGCGACATGTCGGTGGCCAGCACCACGGCGACGACATCGCCGGCGTACTTGACCTCGTCCACGCAGATCGCGGGGTAGTGGCTCATGACGATGTCGTCGGTGACCGGCCACACGCACGTGGAGCCGGCCAGCTCGGGGAAGTCGGCGCCGGTGTAGACGGCCACGACGCCGTCGGCCGCGAGGGCGGCCGAGGTGTCGATGTTCGTGATCCGGGCGTGGGCCATGGAGCAGCGCAGCATGGTCATGTACAGCGTGCCGGGCAGCTGGATGTTGTCGGTCCAGTTGGTGCGACCGGTGAGGAGACGCGCGTCCTCCTTGCGGCGGATCGGTCGCCCGATAGCGCCCGAGGTGACCTCGACGGTGTCCGTCATGACGTCTCTCCCCTCATCTCCGCGGCCGCCATGGCGACCGCCTTGACGATGTTGTGGTAGCCCGTGCAGCGACACAGGTTGCCCTCGAGCCCCTGCCGGATCTCCTGCTCGCTCGGGTCCGGGTTCTCCGTCAGGAGGTCGACGGAGGCCATCACCATCCCCGGCGTGCAGAAGCCGCACTGGAGGCCGTGGCACTCCTTGAACGCCTTCTGGACCGGGTGCCACTCGCCGTCGGCGAGGCCTTGGATCGTGGTGATCTCCGCCCCGTCGACCTGCACGGCGAGGATGCTGCACGACTTCGCGCTGCGGCCGTCGATGAGCACGGTGCACGCGCCGCAGTTGGAGGTGTCGCACCCGACGGGGGTGCCGACGAGCCCCAGGTCCTCGCGCAGCCAGTGCACGAGCAGTGTCCGGGGTTCCACGTCGCCGTGGCGCTGGAGCCCGTCGACGGTCACATCGATATGCGTCATGGCGATCTCCCCAGGAGTCGGTGAGCACGCCGACGGCCAGCTCGTGGCCGTCGTCAGCGCGGAAGTTACTCCCGTCCCGAGCGAGCCGTGCCGGAACGGCGAAGCCCATACCCGGAACCGTGCAGATCGCCGGTCGCGAGCCGTGCCGAGCCATGCGCGGTGGTCCGTGGCGTGACTCCAGGCGCTGGACCGCGGGCGAAGCCGGTCAGCCGTCGGCGGGCAGATCGGCCACGAGGATGTCGTCGCCGCCGAGCGCGGTGACGCCGAGCCGGGCCGCCTGGTCCAGCGTCATCGAGGCGCCGAGGTCGAGCCGGGCGGTGCCGTCGTCCAACGGCCGGAAGGTGCCCGCGCCGACCCGCTTGCCGGACCCGTCGGCGAGCCAGGCGCCGTACGACGTCCCCGGGGTGAGGCCGCGAACCTCGAGGGAGATCGCCGTTCCCCACTCGCGCGTGGACACGACCGCGCTGCCCGTGGCCGGTGCCTGGCCGGCGAGCGTGACGCGCTCCGCCGAGCCGCCGCGGCCGGCCCACAGGACCCCGCCGGTCATGCGCCGAGGAGCAGGACGAGGGACGCGGCCACGGCGATGGCGGTCGTCCGTCGGCGACGTCGGATCGCCGCCTGCTCGGTGCGCACCGAGTGGAGCACGCGATCGAGCGCCGGCACGGGAGCGGTGACGGCCGCGTCCTCGCTCGGCGCGGTCGCGAGCGCCAGGGCCACCACGACCGGACGCAGCCGCTCCACCTCGGCGGTGCACGAGGGGCAGGCGTCGATGTCGTGCTTGAGGCCCGCCGCCTCGATGTCCGAGAGCTGTCCCAGCAGGTACGGGCCGAGGTCCTCCGCGCGCACGGAGCAGTCGTGCCTCATCCCTCCCACCCCATCTCTTCGAGGGCGAGGCGCAGGGCACGCAGCCCGTAGAACGCACGGCTGCGTGCGGTGCCCTCGGGTATCCCGAGCTCTGTCGCGACGTCGGCGTACGAACGTCCCCGGTAGTACGTCTCCACGAGCACCGTCCGATGGTCGGGTCGGATCCGTCGCAGCGCCTCCTCGACGAGCCAGGCGTCGAGGGCGCGGTCCAGCGTGTCCGAGACGTCGACGGAGCCGTCATCGGCGCTGTCCCGCGGGACCGGACGGCGGCTCCTGGCACGCGCCTCGTCGACCACGACGTTGCGCAGGATGGCGAACAACCAGGGGCGGAGGGGGCGCTCGGAGTCGTAGCGGTCGGCCGCGCGCCACGCGCGTACGAACGTCTCCTGGACGGCTTCCTCCGCCGCCGTGGAGTCACCGAGCGCCTTGCGCGCGTAGCCGAACAGCTCGTCGGCGTGCGCCGTCCAGGCAAGCCGGAGCCCGGACTCGCCGGAGAGGTCCGTGACCTCCGCCTGCGCGCCGCCGAGCCGCCTGATCACCAGGGTGCCGACCTCCTCGTTGCTGCTGCGGATACGTCGACCGCAGCCTTCTCGTTCAATCATGCGCGCGGATCGATCGGGATCGGCGGGGATCGGCCGGGATCGTGAACGCCCGGAGGGCGGGCCACGTATCCCGTACGGATACCCGTTCCTTCGCGTGCGGTCCGCGCACGCCCCCCCAGGCTCCGGAGGTCCTCATGACATCCCTGCGTTCCCGGATCGCCGTGGCAGGCGCCGCGGCGGCACTCGCCCTCACCCTTACGCCCGTCGCCGCATCGGCGCACGGCGGTGGCTCGCACCGCGGCGACGACCTCGTCCGGTCGTCGTTCACGCCGAGCCTGCCGACGGACGCGGCGATCTTCGGCGTCCGTCCGGGAGGAGCTCCCTGGGTGCTGAAGCGCGGTGAGGTCAGGGTGCGCGAGAGCGGTCGGGTCGACGTGCGGCTCAAGGGATTCCGGGTTCTTCGAGCCGACGGCACGACGGACAACCCGGTCGCGTCGATCACCGTGGGGCTCTTCTGCGGCGGCACGCTCGCGGTGCGCAGCGAACCTCAGGCCCTCAGCGTCCCTGCCGGCAACGCCCGGTTCCGGATCTGGCTGGACGTCCCTGAGTCCTGCGACGACGCCACGGTGCTGATCAGCCCTGCCGCGAACGCCGGTGCCTACATCGCGAGCGCCATGGGGAAGCACCACGAGGACTGACGTCCCGGACCGAGGGCCCGCGCGTCGGCCGACCTCCCCTGCGGTGGCGCGTGGGTCTTCCCTGTGAGCGTCAGCGCGCGCCCCACGACGCGCTGGCACTCACAACCCACCCGCGTCGAGATGGTGCCTGCGCGCGCCCTACCGCGCGCTGACACGATCTCGCGGCTACGACGCCTCCCTGGAACCCGCACCAATCGGGAGAAACCGCTCGCACCGAAGGGATTGCGGCGGTACCGGGGCATCTCGCGTCCTCGGTGGGGGACATATCGGATCCTGCTTGTCGCGCACCGACGCGCGGCCTACCGTGTCGCTCGGACCGACGACAGCATCCGGGGATCCGGGCGTTCGGGTTCCTCGCGGCGGGCTCCGAGCCGCCGACGCGCTCTGGGATGGTCGGTCCTGACCTGCCAGGGGAGGCAGTCATGGTGCGTACCGCTCTTCGCGTCGCCGTCGTCGTGGGACTCGTCCTCGGAGCGTTGCCGGGAGCTGCGGTGGCGGCCGGTCACTCGTTCCGGCCCGGCTCGGCGGGGATCGGCGACCCGTACTACCCGCTCGACGGGAACGGCGGGTACGACGTCGGGCACTACGACCTGGACGTCTCGTACGACCCGGCCACGGACCGACTCACCGGCGAGGCCACGATCACTGCGAAGGCCACGCAGGACCTCTCCGCCTTCAACCTGGACTTCGTCGGGCTGACGGTCCGCTCGATCAGGGTCGACGGTCGGGCTGCGGGCTGGGCCCGCGAAGCCGGCGAGCTCACCGTGACGCCTCGCGCCGGGATCCCCAGGGGACGTGCGTTCTCGGTCGTCGTCCGCTACGACGGCGTGCCCACGACGCTCGACGAGTTCGGGCTGTCGGGATTCATCCACACCGATGTGGGCGCGGTCGTCATCGGCGAGCCGCACGTGGCGGCGACCTGGTTCCCGGCGAACGACCATCCGCGCGACCGCGCGTCGTTCACTTTCGAGATCAGGGTCCCGGCCGGCCTGGAGGCGATCTCCAACGGGGTTCTCCTCGGGCAGCGGACCCGTGGCTCGTGGACCACGTGGACGTGGGACGCCAAGGAGCCGATGGCGACATACCTCGCGATGATGTCGATCGGGCAGTTCGACGTCCACGCCTACCAGCAGGCGGGGATCAAGTACTGGGATGCCATCGCGTCGAACCTGCTGGCCGACCGCCTGCCGCCGATCACCGCGGCCGACGGTGCCCAGTTCCTGTACTCGCAGGTCGCGGACTCCTCGTACAAGAGGCTGACCCGTGTCCTCGACGTGCCACCGGGCGGCAGCACCCTGTCGTTCCAGGTGAATCGCGACACGGAGCCCGGTTGGGACCATCTGTTCGTCGAGGCGCGCACCGCTGGTGGGTCGGACTGGACGACGCTCCCGGACACCAACGGGCACACGAACCAGGACGTCGGCGCCTGTCCGTTCTTCCTGGGCGCGCACCCGTTCCTCGAGCACTACCTGACGCCCGTCGTCGTGGACCTCGGTGACCCGGCGGACCCGAACGACGACGTCCTCTCCTGCGACCCGAGCGGGACGACGGGTACCTGGAACGCCGCGTCCGGTGAGGGCTCCGGCTGGGAGACCTGGTCGGTGGACCTGGCGAACGCGAGTGCGACCACGAGGCAGGTCGAGGTCTCTGTCACCTACGAGAGCGACGAGTCGGTCCAGGGTCGTGGAGTCGGCCTCGACGCCGTCGTCGTCTCGAGCGGTTCTGGCTCCACGTCGTTCGAGGCGGACGCCGACGTGCTGGACGGCTGGGTGGCGCCGATCACCGCTCCCGAAGGGAGCCTCGACAACCCGAACACCTGGGACGTCTCGACGTTCGTCGACGGCGTCCCGGGGGTCGGCGCTTCGGTGCAGAAGTCGTTCGACCGTCAGCCGGAGATCATCGCCTTCGAGGCATCGACCTTCGGCCGCTACCCGTTCTCGGCGTCGGGTGGCGTCGTGCCCGACGTCGCCGTCGGGTTCGCCCTGGAGAACCAGACACGCCCCGTCTACTCGCCAGGCTTCTTCGCGTTCGACCCGAACGGCAACGACTTCGTCGTCGTCCACGAGCTCGCCCACCAGTGGTTCGGCGACAGCCTCGTCGTGGACACCTGGCAGCACATCTGGCTCAACGAGGGGTTCGCGACCTACGCGGAGTGGTTGTGGTCCGAGCGGGAGGGGTTCGGCACGGCACAGGAGAACTTCGACTTCCTGTCCGGGATTCCGGCGGACAGCCCCTTCTGGGATGGCGCGGTAGGTGACCCCGGCACAGCGGCGCTGTTCGACGACCTCGTCTACACGCGCGGCGCGATGACGTTGCACGCACTGCGGATGGAGATCGGTGACCGCAACTTCTTCAAGCTTCTCAAGGAATGGGCCAGGACGCAGGCAGGGAGCACGGTCACCACGGCCGAGTTCGTCGCGCTCGCCGAGCGCATCTCGCACCAGGACCTGGACGCCCTGTTCGACGAGTGGCTGTCACCCGGGAAGCCGGCTGGACTCGCGGCGCCCGTGGCGGCGGTCGCGAGAAGCTCCGCAGCTCCGACCATGCCGGCCGCGCTGAGGAGCCTGACCGCGAGGTTCAAGACACCGACCGGCATCCGCTAGCGGGCGACCGAGGTCGAACTCGTGCCTGCGCGCACTCCGCCGCGCGCAGGCACGAACTCGGTGGGTCAGCCAGCGGCGCGAAGCGAGCGGTGAAGAACCGGAGCGTCGGCGGCTCGTAGACCATCTCGAGGCCGGGGATGCCGTGGCGGCGCTCGTACAGGTCGATCACGGAGTCGGCCACGACGTCCATGTGCCGGTCCGTGTAGACGCGGCGCGGGATGGTGAGGCGCACGAGCTCGAGCTTCGGCGTGCGGTTCGCCCCGGTGTGCGGATCGCGCCCGGCGGAGACGAGACCGCGCTCCATCGCGCGCACGCCGGAGTCGACGTAGAGGTGCCCGGCGAGGGACTGCGCGGGGAACTGCTCCTGGTCGAGGTGGTCGAGGAACCGGCGCGCGTCGAGGAACACGGCGTGGCCGCCGATCGGTTCCATGACGGGCACGCCGGCGTCGATGAGCTGACGGCCGAGGTACTCCACCTGGCGGACCCGGTCGGAGATGTACGCGTCGTCGACCATCTCGTGGATCCCGACCGCCATCGCCTCCATGTCGCGGCCGGCGAGCCCGCCGTACGTCGGCATCCCCTCGTAGACGACGACGAGCTCGCGGGCGCGCTCCAGGATCGCCTTGTCGCGCATGGCGAGGAAGCCGCCGATGTTGACGAGGTTGTCCTTCTTGCCCGACATCGTGATGCCGTCGAAGCAGTCCATGGACTGGCGCAGGATGTCGGCCACGGGCGTCTCGGCGAACCCCGGCTCACGTTGCTTGATGAAGAACGCGTTCTCGGCGCAACGCGTCGCGTCGCCCCACAGCAGGATGCCGTGCGTGCGGCACAGCTGCTGGACGGCGCGGAGGTTGGCCATGCTGACCGGCTGCCCGCCCGCCATGTTGACGGTGACCGCGACGCTGACGTAGGCGATCTGGGCGGGGCCGACCTCGTCGATGAGGCGCTGGAGCTTGGCCAGGTCGACGTTGCCCTTGAACGGGCTGCGATCGGTGGGGTCGTGCGCCTCGTCGACGATGATGTCGACGAACTGCGCGCCGGCGAGCTCCTGGTGCAGCCGGGTCGTCGTGAAGTACATGTTCCCCGGGGTGTACTGGCCGTCCTTGATGAGGATCTTGGAGATCAGGTGCTCCGCGCCGCGGCCCTGGTGCGTGGGCACGACGTAGGGGAAGCCGTAGACCTCCTGCACCGCGCTCTCGAGCGCGAAGAAGGACCGCGAGCCGGCGTACGCCTCGTCGCCCAGCATCATCGCCGACCATTGCCGGTCCGACATCGCCGACGTGCCGGAGTCGGTGAGCAGGTCGATGTAGACGTCGTCGCTGCGCAGGCCGAACGTGTTCCAGCCGGCGTCCGCGATGGCGGTGGCGCGTTGCTCGTTCGTCGTCACCCGCAGGGGCTCGACCATCTTGATGCGGTACGGCTCCGCGGTGCGGCGCTGCCTGGTCATGGGGGCCTCCTCGACGTGGTGCGTCGAGTGTGACAGCGCATGCGCATCATGCACAGCACTCATCGGTCTACTAGGCAATCTGTGTACCAAATAGTCACAGACTCAGGCATTCACTCGCTCGGAGACTGTGAATCGGTCAAACTAGCGGGTCGTTGGTGATGGGCCGGTTGTTGAGGCCTCGACTCGGGTACGACGGGATCGCTGCCTCGCGAAGCGCGTCGGCCGCTTCGTCGAGGAGGATCCGCTCGGCCTGCCGATAGAGCGCGTCGGCCTGGGCCGGGCTGTCGCCGACGGCGGTAAGACCGACTCGCCCATGCTCGGTGAGGCAGCTCATCATGTGGAACACCACGCCGGCCTGCCGTAGCCTGGTCGAACTGCAGGCCGTGGCGCGCCACGATGTCGAAGAGATCGTCGAGCGTCGAGGCCGCGCAAGGTCGCGGACTCGAGGTGGTCGGTCGCAACCAGATGCTTCTCCCGACCGCCGGGAGTCATGAACAAGCCCGTCGCGGCGTCGTACCGCCCGTCGGTGAGGAACTGCAGGGTGAGGAACGGGATGGGTCGTGCCGCCCTTGCGCAGGTTGATCTCGATGGCGTACGTCGACCACTCCCCGTTGGCGTCCCGGACCACGACGAAGTCGAGCGCGAAGCGGCCGATCACGCCTTCCCGGGCGAGGCGGGCACCGATGATGCGTGCCTCGGCGCTGATGGCGCGGGCGTAGGCGAAGTCGGCCGGGAAGCGACAGCCGAGGTAGCTCTGCCCGCTCGGACCCCCCGAGGAGCTGGTCGTGCGTCGAGAGCAGCTCCACCTCTCCCGCCGGGCAGCACCCGAAGCTGGACGCTCGGGCTGCGCAGCTCGTCGCCCGACGATGCGTTCCTCGACGATGCCGCCTCGTTCCGCGAGCTTGTCGACGTAGTCGCTCGAACGGTGTGTCCGGGCGCTCGAACGCCATGGCGCGGAGGCGTTCGTCGATCACCAGCGCGCTCGTCCGGCGTGCCCGGACCGGGGAGGCCGCGACAGGTCGACCATGCGCGTTGCCCTCGCCGGACACTCCCTCGTTGAGCTTGACGATGCACGTCGGCCGCGTCGGGACGCTCGGTCCCGCAGGCGCCCTATCGCGTCGGCGACATCGTCGAGCGTGTGGAGGTTCTCGAAGCCGACCGGATGACGGCACGCCCTCCTCGGCGAACAGGCGGCGGCATCCGGTCTTGGTCCCCAGCTCGAACAGTCGGGGATCTGCGCCGTACATGGGGATCCCTAGCGAGAACGGCGAGGTCTCGTTCCAGTGACGTGGTGTTGTAGGGGACGAGATGCGCGCGCGTCGCGATCGGGGATCAGACGCAGCGATCCTGCGCAGGAGCCGGGGTCGGTCCAGGAGCTTCTCGCTCAACGGCCGTGACGAGGAGTCGTGCACGGCCACGAGTGACAATCGACGCGCGCGCGTGGCTCGGGATGACTCCGGGCAGCAGCGACAGGTAGTACTCGACGATCTCCGGGGCGATCGGCATCGACGTGACGTAGACCATGCGCAGGCGGGGTTCTCGCAGCAGCAGCAGCAGGAACAGGAAGCGCTCCTCCATTGCCTGGCCGAGCGACGCCGCTGCGCCGCGCTGACCCGGTCGAGCGTGACCGATGGGACCACAACGACGGATTCGCCTTCCTCGTTGAGCCGCATGGCCGCCCACACGTCGGCCAGGCGCGTCCTGGAGGCGGTCGAACTGCTCGTATCGCTGTTCCTCGTCGAGCTGCGACAGGGTCGGTCTGTTCCGGCGCGTCGAGGGCGTCACGAGTGACGCCCGTGCGGCGTCGAGGCCCTTGATGCTCGAACACGCTCGATCGGTCGGCTGAAGCCGCGCAGCGTCCATGTCGCCCATCGGGTCGCTGACGACGTAGACCTCCGCAGCGCCGTGAGCACCCGCTGGGTCACGAGGATCTCGTCCGCGGCTCGGCCTCGGCGCACAGCCTCGACGCCAGGTTCGTCACGCTTCCGATGGCGGCGTAGTCGTACCGTCCTTCGAAGCCGACACGCCCCAGGGTCGCGAAGCCTTGCGCGATACCCACCGAGAAGCCGAGGTCGTGGCCCCGTCGCGCCCACTCGGCGGTCGAGCTCCTGCGACCCGGCCGCGCATCGCGACGGCCATCCGGATCGCGCGGATCGCGGCGTCGTCGCAGGGGAGCGGGTCGTTGAAGAAGACCATCAGTCCGTCCCCGGTGAAGCGCTCCAGCGTCCCCTCGAAGCGGTGGATCAGGTCGCCGAGCGCGGCGTGGTACTCGGCCGAGCACCGACATCACCTCCTCGGGCTCGGAGGTCTCGGCGAAGGGGGTGAAGCCGCCGAAGGTCGCAGAAGACGACGACGATGTCGCGCCGGTGGCTCTCCAGGAACGACTCGTCGCCCGAGTCGACGACCAGCTCGACCAGCTGCGGTGGCAGGAAGCGTCGCAGCCGGTTCGACGCGCTCCAAGCTCTTCGACCTGGGTCTGCACGCGGTCCTCGAGCTCGCGGTTCCAGTCGCTGCGAGCTCGGCCGTCTGACGCTTCGATGGTGTCCTGGTATCGCTTGATCCTGACGAGCGAAGCGAACGCGTGCCAGCAGCTCGGCCTGGTGGAACGGCTTCGTGACGAAGTCGTCCGCGCCGGCTTCGATCGCGCTCGACCTTCTCCTGGTCGCCGCTGGCGGTGATCATCACGACGGGGAGGAACTCCGTCGTCGGGTCCTCGCGGATGCGGCGGCAGACCTCGTAGCCGTCCATGCCGGGCATCACGATGTCGAGCAGCACGACGTCGGGGAGCTCGGTCTGCGCAGCATCGTCCAGGGCCTCCTCGCCGGAGCCGGCGCTGCAGCACCGTCGTAGCCGCGCGGCCGAGCACCGCCTCGAGCAGGCGGACGTTCTGCGGCAGGTCGTCGACGACGAGGACGATCGGGCTCGTCGCTCACGGCGGCATCCTCCTTCGAGGGCGAGGAAGTCCGCGCACCTGTGCCGGCAGCGCCGAGACGCTGATCGGCTTGGACAGGTAGCCGTCGAAGCCCGGCGTCGAGCGCGCGCTCGCGGTCGTCCGCCATGGCGAAGGCGGTGACGGCGACCACCGGGCACGTCGCTGCGTGCTCGGCGATCCGCCGCAGCTGCCGCAGCGCCTCGGTGCCGTCGATGCCTGGCAGCTGGAGGTCCATGAGCACGAGGTCAGGCGGACGTCTCGATGGCCAGGGCGACGCCCAGCTCGCCAGTGGTCGCAGCAAGCACGTCGTAGCCCGGCGAACAGCAGCACGTCACGGATGAGCTTGAGGTTCTTCTCGTTGTCCTCGACGACGAGGATGGTCGCGCTCGGTCATGGACGTCTCCGGGTCCGGCTGGCGCGCTGTTCGCGCGCGTCGCCGGCAGCAGCGCCGACCCGACGGAGCGCCCCGAGCACGTGCTCGCGGCCGACGGGCTTGACGAGGTACTCAGCCGCGCCGAGCGCCATGCCCAGGGGGCGTTCGTCGACCATCGTGATGACGATGACGGGGACGCCGCGCGTCGCCGGGTCGGCCTTGCAGCGCCTCGAGGACCTCCCAGCCGTCCATCCCGGGGAGCCGGATGTCGAGGACGACGGCCGCGGGCTTGTGCGGCGGACGGCTGCGAGGCCCTGCGCGCCATCGCGGCGCGCCGACCGTGCGCACCCCTGCGCCGTCGAGGTAGAGCGACAGGAGTTCGAGCGAGCGCCGGTCGTCCTCGACGACGACGACGAGCGGCCGATCGGCCGCGTCCTCGACTGCCGTCGCCGGTGCTGGCTGCCGTCGGCCCTCGCGAGCGGGACGCTGAAGCCGAACGTGCTGCCGACGCCGACCTCGCTCTCGAGCCACATCCGCCCGCCGAGCAGCTCGACGATCCGGCGGCACAGCGTCGAGCCCGAGACCGGTGCCTTCCTCCTGGCTGCGTGCCGCGCCCGCCTGCTCGAACGACTCGAAGATCCGCTCGCTGGTCCTCCGGCGCGATGCCGACCCCGCTGTCGGACACCATGACGCTGGAGCTCGGTCGTCGTCGACGAGGCGCGCGGACGATCACCGCGCCACCGTCATGGCGTGAACTTCACGGCGTTGGACAAGCAGGTTGAGCACGACCTGCTTGAACCGGAGCTCGTCGGCCGTCGAGGACGCCCACCTCCGGGTCGACCTCGAGGCCGAGCGTCGATGCCGTGGGCGGCGGCCCGCTCGCGGACCTGGGCATGCTCGTGCTCCAGCGCCTCCCGGACGGAGAACGTCGACCCGCTCCATCTCCATGTGCCCGGCCTCGACCTTCGACAGGTCCAGAATGTCGTTGAGCAGCTGCCAGCAGGTGCCGACCCGAACCCAGGATGTCGTGCAGGTACTCCTCCTGGCGTTCGTTGATGTCGCCGAACATGCGCTCGAGCAGCACCTCGGAGAAGCCGATGACGGCGTTGAGCGGCGTACGCAACTCGTGCGACATGCTGGCCAGGAACTCGGACTTGTGCCGGCTCGCGACCTGGAGCTCGCCCGTCTTGCTGCTCGAGCTCGTGGAACAGCCGCGCGTTCGACGATGGCCAGCGCGGACTGGCTGGCGAACGTCTGCAGGAGGTCCGGACGGTGTCCTCCGTGAAGTCACCAACTTCGCTGCCGACGGACGACCAGGGCACCGACGATGCACACCCTCGTTCAACATCGGGAACGGCGAGGACCGATCGCCAACCAGCGTCCTTGCAGCAGGGACAGGTGCGGGTCGAGCGGCGGTCTCTTCGAGGTCGCGCACCATCTGTGCGGCTGCCCTTCCAGGCAGGCACGACCGACGAGCGTGTCGTCGATGGAGATCGCGGGCGCGCTGGAGGGCCTCGAGCAGCTCGGGGCTGCTTCCGTAGGCCGCGAGGATGTGGAACTCGCGCTCGGCTCGGGTCGAATTCGAGCAGTGATCCGCCGTCGGTGTCGCGTGAGCTGCACCGCGTGCGACGACGATCGTCGTCAGCACGTCGTCCAGGTCCAGGCTCGAACTCACCGACGTGACCGATCTCGCGCAGCGCCTCGAGCTGCTCGACCTTGTCCGCCAGATCCATGGTGCGCGATTGGAGGGCGCGAACCAGGTCCACGTTCCGGATCGCGATGCGCGGCCTGGGCTGCGAACGTCGTGACGAGCTCGATGGCTCGGGCGCTGAAGGGTTCGACCTCGCTGCGCCACAGCGTCATCACGCCGACGACCTCGTCCTCGATCAGCATGGGACTCCCAGAGCGCAGCGCGGAAACCGCCGACTCGCTGGACGTCGGGCCGCCCGTAGCCGGGGTCGGCGAGCACGTCCTCGGTCTGCTGCGGGCGGCGATCGAGTGCCACCCGGCCCGACGAGGGTCGGCGTCGACCGCGATCACCGGGTGATCGAGCAGGTAGTCGCGAGTCGTCGTCGGAGACGCCCGTCGAGATGGCCACCCGGAAGGCGCCGTTCTCGAGCAGTAGATCAGCACCGCGGCGGCGTGGCACAGCGGCGTGGGCTCCCGCGACGACGGAGCCGAGCACGGCCTCGACGTCGGAGCGCCGACCGTCCGATCGCCGTCAGGATCTCCCCGGTCGCATCCAGCTGCTCGCGGGCATCGGCGAGGTCTTCCCGAACTCTCTCCAGCTCGTCCTCGTACGAGGGTCGTGAGGATTCGGTTGTCCGACATGGAATCAACCTCGTTCCCAGTGGGGTGCTCAGGTCACAGGACTAGTCCCGCGAGGCTGACCGACAACGCGGCTCAGTCAGTCTGCGCTTGTGGCAGTCGTGGGGCAACGGATTTGCGCTTCCAGCACTGGCCGGGGTTGACGGGCAGGGAACTACGGCGTCGTCGACTGAGTCGAGCGCCGCAGACGGCTCGACCTCCGACCCGACGCTGCGCGGTCGGCCGTGCCGGCTATGCCTTGTCGTACGTGAGCAGGAGCTCGCCGTCGGAGTTGCTGAGCTTGAGGGTCGTGCCCTCGATGGCGAAGCCCACGCTCCGCTGCAGCTCGGCGAGCAGGGCAGTCTCCTGGGCGGTGAGCGCGGCCGAGCAGGTCTTCGTCGTGGGCGGACCCGGGGTGATGAGCACCGAGGATCCGTTCTGGGTCCAGACGCCACCGAACGTGTTGCATCCCGTGGAGCCGGTGAGCCGGGTTGCCGCGGAGAAGGTGAGGACCGCCGGCGCACCGGCGGCGGCCTTCTCCTCCGCGCCGCTGGAACCCACGGCCGAGTACGTCGCGAGGACCCACGACGAGCCCTCCAGCGAGGCGGGTGGGTTCGACGAGCTGGAGTCCGGCGTGCTGCTGCAGGCGGCGATCGCCAGCCCGGCGATGAGCACGGTCACGGCGAGCCTGGTCCGGCGCCACGGGGTCTCGGTCATGGCGCGACCGTAGCCCGCCGGATCGCACTTCTCTCGTGGATGACCGACCTGTGACCTGACTCGTTCGCTGCCGCCCGTACGTGATCGCGAGCCGGACCAGCCCGATCCCGCGAAGCCGTGTCAGCCAGCCCTCGCCCGCGGGCATTGACAGCCCGGATCCGCGGGTATGGGGTGAGCGAACCCAGCCGCTCACCACTCGAGGAGCCGTCATGGCCACGTACTTGCTCGCGTACCACGGGGGCGGCATGCCCGAGACCGAGGAGGAGAGCGCGCGCGTGATGGCGGCGTGGGGGGTCTGGATGGAGGCGGTCGGCGGCGCCATGGCGGATGCCGGCAACCCGATCGGCCAGGCTGCGACCGTGTCGCCCGACGGCTCCACGTCCCCCGGTGGCGGCGCCAACCCGGTGACTGGCTACAGCCTCCTGCGCGCCGACAGCCTGGACGACGCGGTCGCACTGGTCGCGGGATGCCCGATCCTGCTCTCCGGCGGCAGCGTCGAGGTGTGCGAGACCTTCGACGTCATGTAGGGAGAGTCGACCGCGTGGAGATGCCCAAGCCGACCGAGGCCGACAAGGACGCGTTCCGGGCGCTCGTGCCCGAGCGACCGGACGTCGTCATCAAGCCGATGTTCGGGAATCTCGGCGCCTACGTGAACGGGAACATGTTCATGGGCCTGTTCGGTGCGTCGATCGGGCTGAAGCTGCCCGCCGACGACCGCGAGAAGCTGCTCGCCGTCGAGGGGGCGGGGCCGTTCGGTCCGGCGGAGCGCCCCATGGGCGGCTACGTCAGCCTTCCCGAGACGTGGCGCACGCCGACGAACGAGACCACTGAGTGGGTCATGCGCTCCCTCGACCACGCGGCGGCCCTGCCCCCCAAGGAGCCGAAGCGCAGAGCTGTGACCGGCGCGATCCCGTGTGGGCCGGATCGACTGTCCTCGAACGCCATCGCCAGTTCGCCACGTCGCGCCGGCGGCCAAGCCGACGTCGACAGCGGCAACGACGTCGGCTGGGACGGCCTGTCGTGGCCGGGACCGACGCCGCCGCTCACCCAGCGGGCCGAACGCCGCGCTCACGGTGCGTGAGGATTCCCGGTCGCATCACGGCTGTGGCGCGACCGATATGGGGTGAACGGTGCCTCTATCGGCCGTTCGGACAGGTCGAATCGGACGAGAGGGCCATGAGAGCCGTCGCGGAGCCGACGTACCTTTCCGGGGCACGTGGGTGGCGCGTTGCACGGCCACCCACCTGACGCGGATCCGGGATCGCCCCGGCCCGCGGGTCCGGAGACGCTTCGTCTCTGGGGGAGGACCACACGATGACGTCGTCCGGCTGGAGAGGCACGCGGAGTTCCGTCGCGGCCGGCGCCGGGCTCAACCTGATCGGCACCGCGCTGCTCGTCCCCGGTCTCCTCGCAGGGGGCGCGCCCGGGGGGACCCGATCGACGGCCAGGCTGTTCGCGGCGTATGCGGGAGTGAGCATGGTGCTCGTCGTGCTCCTGGGCTTCGGTCTCACCGCGAGCTACCGCTCCGACGCGGAGCGCCGAGGCCTCGCGGAGGGGCTGTCCCAGGCACGGCTGCTGGCAAGCTCCGCCATCGAGCCGCTGCTCGACGGGCGGCCGCTGTCGGCGGGCCTGTCGACCGCGGAGTCCGCCGGGCTGCAGCGGCTGGCTCGGCGGACGGAGGGCGCGCGTGACGTGCTCCGTCTGCGACTGCGCGACACCGCCGGCCGCGTGGTGTTCGGGGCGGACGGCTCGGGAACCAGCGCACACGTCGCGGAGTCGTCCGGGGCAGTGTTCGAGGCGGCCGAGGCGGCGGAGGGCGAGCCGGTAGCGCGCATCACCCAGGTCACGAGTGACTCTGGCGACACCAGTGAGCCGGGCGAGGAGGCGGTGGAGGTCTTCCTGCCCCTGCGGACCGACCCGTCGGGTCCCGTGGTCGGGGTCCTCGAGCTGCATCTCCCCTATCGCCCCGTCGCGGTCGGCGTGAGCCTCGGTATGAGCACGATCTACCGTGACCTCGCGATCGGGCTGCTCGCCCTCTGCGTGGCGGTGTTCCTCCTGTCCGTCTCGATGAGCCGCGGCCTGCGCCGGCAGGTGCGGATCAACCAGCACCTCGCCGAGCACGACCCGCTGACCGAGCTGCCGAACCGCGCCGCGTTCCTCAGCCGCGTCCGGCGTTCGCTCGAGACTGCGGACGACGACGGCGTGCCGATCGTCGTGGCCATCATCGACCTCGATCGGTTCAAGGAGATCAACGACACCCTGGGGCACGAGTCCGGCGACGACCTCCTCGGCGAGATGGCCGTTCGACTGAGGCAGCACCTGCGCGGGCAGGACGCCGTGGCGCGGCTGGGCGGCGACGAGTTCGGGCTGGTGCTCCACGGCGCCAGGGACCCGGAGGCGGCACTGTGGCGGGTCCGCGCTGTTCTGGAGCAGGAGACGATCGTGCGCGGCCTGGCGCTGTCGGTCTCGTCGAGCATCGGCTACGTCCTCGCGCCGCAGGACGGCGAGGACGCCGCTCTGCTGCTGCAGCGGGCCGACGTCGCGCTCTACATAGCGAAGTCCGGGCACGGCGGCGTCGCACGCTACTGCTCGGCCCACGACCACCACGACGCGTCCCGGCTCGCGCTGACCACCGAGCTCCGGAGGGCACTCGACGACGACGAGCTGGTGCTGCACTACCAGCCCAAGCTGTGCCTCGTCGACGGGCGCACCGAGTCGATCGAGGCGTTGGTCCGCTGGCAGCACCCGGTTCACGGTCTGCTGGGACCCGACCGGTTCGTGCCGCTCGTCGAGCAGACCGACCTCATCGACGACCTCACCCGGTGGGTACTCGACCGTGCGCTCGCCGACCTGGGCACGCTGGACCGGGCCGGCAACGGGTTCGCGAACGACGAGGCCACGCGGCTTGCCGTCGCGGTCAACGTGTCAGCGCGCAGCGTCGGACGGCACGAACTCATCGCGATGGTGAGCGGGGCCCTGGCCCGCAGCGGAGTCGATGCATCGCGGCTGACCATCGAGATCACCGAGACGGCCCTGCTGGTCGACCCGGTCCGAGCGGCCGAGGTCCTGTTCGAGATCAGCGATCTCGGCGTGTCGGTGAGCCTCGACGACTTCGGCGTCGGGCAGACCTCGCTGAGCTACCTCGCCACCCTGCCGATCCACGAGATCAAGATCGACCGCAGCTTCGTCACCGCGCTCCTCGACCACCCGACGCACATCGCGATCGCTCGATCCATCACCGACCTCGGCCGCAACCTCGGCGTCCGCGTCGTCGCGGAGGGCGTCGAGACGACGGCCGTGGCCGACGCCCTGCGAGAGCTGCGATGCGAGCTCGCGCAGGGCTGGCTCTACGCGCACGCGATGCCGATCGACGAGCTGCGCACCTGGCTGCGAGCGACCACCGACGACGCCTCCGTCGTGCCCGTCCCCGAGGCGACGCACGGGCGGTTCCGTCCGAGGTCGTTTGTCGCGCGGCCCGTCGGGGCCTAGCGCGGCCGACGAAAACCGGCGAGGGACGCGAGATCGTGCCCCGAACGGCAGGTTCTGCGTCCTCAGATGCTGACCAGGTCAGGGCCGTAGCGGTGCGCTCGGAGGGACTCGAACCCCCAACCAACCGGATTCACCTGGTGGTTGCAGCGCGTCACTAGGTCTCAATCGAGCCGCGGCTCGGTGCAGCACGGCGGTGCAGCGAGTCGTCACGGCTGGCATCTCTGGGACGGACGCATGCCAATAGCGGTGGCGGCGGGGCCCGCTGCGGTTGGTTCCGGAGCTGCCGCGATCACCGATCGCGACCAGTTGGAGGGGACGGTCAGAGGGCGTCGACCCCGCCCTTCAACTCCCGCAGCGCAAGCCCGAGGGTCGCCGCATCGGCACCGGTGCCCCTGAGCTCGCCCACAAGCAGCACCGGCCGCTGCAGGGGGGTGGCGGTCTCCTCGAGCCAGCGTGCCACGTCCTCCGGCCGTGTCACGCCGGAGCCGGCGAGCAGTGCCCCGGTCGCTCGGCGCTGCACGTCGTAGAGGTCTTCCTGAAGCACGGTTCTAGCCATGCCCTCCCAGTGGCTCGCGCCAGGGAGCGCACGAAGTTGATCGCGGAGCCACCCCATGTTCGTGAGATGTGCGAGTTCGGCATACTGGCGCGCGACTCCCACGGCGTCCCGACCGGTCGTGAGCGACAGGTCGGCGATGTCCAGCACGGCCATGAGGTAAGGGGCGCCGGCCGCGCGGCCGGCCAGCACAGCGGGGACCCCGTGGGACTCCAGGTCGACGAGGTCTTGGTCGTACGTCTCGCGATCGGCCGGGACCAGAGTGTCGGGTAGTGCATCGATCAGCGCGCTCACCGGGTCTGCGTAGCGTGCGACCGTCGCGACGACGTCAATGCCATCCCCGCGCCGCATGAGTCGGTCCGTGAGCCACTCGATGACGGTGTTCCACCGCTGCAGCATGTCCACCCGCACTCTCGCCGGTATTGCTCGGCCGACGTCGTCGAGCCCGAGCCAGAGGTCACGCATGCGGAGCAGATCACGGGCGACGAGATACGCGCAGACGACTTCCCGACCGCGCACGCCCGCCCGGTCGCCGGACCGGAACACGTAGCAGATGTCCTGACGGTTGAGCACCTCGTTGGCCACGAGGCTCGCGACGATCTCCCTCCGCAGCGGGTGGGTCGCGATCTGCGCGGCGAACCGCTCGCGGAGCACTGGTGGGAAGTACGCGCGCAGCTCGTCGGCCAGGAAGGGCTCGTCGGGCAGGTCGGAGGCAAGCAGGTCGGACCGGAGCGCCAGCTTGGTGGTCGCGAGCAGCACCGCGAGCTCGGACGTCGTCAGCCCCTTGCCCCGGCCGATCCGGTCTTCCATCTCCTTGTCGCCTGGCAGCCTTTCGACCGCACGGTCGATGTGCCCGCTTCGCTCCAGATCCTGCATGAGGAGCAGGTGCATGCGGCCGCTGGCGTCCGCATCGGTGACATATCGGGCTAGCGCGTCGGCCTGCAGGGTGTTGTTGAGGAGCACGTTGGAGCAGACGTCCCCGGCCATGGCCGCGAGCAGCTCCTCGCGTTCGCTGGGTGCGAGCGCACCCGCGACGATCGCCTGATCCAGCAGAATCTTGATGTTGACCTCGTGGTCCGAGCAGTCGACGCCCGCGGAGTTGTCGATGGCGTCCGTGTTGAGCAGTCCGCCGCCCGACGCGTACTCGACTCGTGCCAGCTGGGTGAAGCCGAGATTGCCACCTTCGCCGACGACCCGGCACCGCAGGTCCGCCGCGTCGACCCGGATGGCGTCGCTGGATCTGTCACCTGCATCGGCGTCGCTCTCCGCCGAGGACTTCACGAAGGTCCCGATCCCGCCGTTCCAGAGCAGGTCGACCGATGCCCTGAGCATCGCCCGGATCACCTCGTCGGGTGCGAGGGTCTCTTCGGCGACGTCCAGGAGCGCGCGGCACTGCGGCGACAGTGCGATGGACTTCGCGTCGCGTGGGTACACCCCGCCGCCTGGGGACAACAGGTCCCGGTCGAAGTCGTCCCAGCTCGACCTCTAGCTTGAACAACCGCTGCCGCTCGATGAAGGTCGAGTCCGCGTCGGGGTCCGGGTCCAGGAAGACGTGGCGATGATCGAACGCGCCGACCAGCCGGATGCGACTGGACCGCAGCAGTCCGTTCCCGCAGACGTCTCCCGACATGTCGCCGATGGCGACCACCGTGATGTCATCGCGATCCGGGTCGACGCCCACCCGCCAGAAGTGTCGGCGCACCGACTCCCAGGCCCCCCGCGCGGTGATCGCCAACGCCTTGTGGTCGTACCCGGCGCGACCGCCCGAGGCGAACGCATCGCCCAACCAGAACCCGTGCTCCGCGCTGATCGCGTTCGCCTGGTCGGAGAACGTCGCGGTGCCCTTGTCGGCGGCCACGACCAGGTACGGGTCGTCATCGTCGTAGCGCACGATGGCGGGCGGTTGCACCTCGCCCCGCACGACGTTGTCCGTCAGGTCCAGCAGGCAGCCGATGAAGTCGGCGTAGCAGCGACGCACCTCCGCGGCGCGTCCTCCGCGTCTCGCGCCGGCCGCCTTACGACGAAGCCGCCCTTGGCCCCCACCGGGACGATCACCGCGTTCTTGACCGACTGCGCCTTCATCAGTCCGTGGACCTCCGTGGGTAGTCGTCGCGCTCGGACCACCTGATCCCGCCGCGGGCCACTCTGCCGCCGCGGAGGTGCACACCCTCCATCCACGGCGAGTACACGTAGATCTCGAACATCGGGCGCGGCTTGGCCAGCTCGACGAGGGACCCGGTGGCGAGCTTGAAACCCAGCAGCGCGCCACCGTCCGCCCGAGGCAGGTAGGCGGTGGTGCGTTGGGTGGCCCGGACGAGTCGCAGCATGCTCCGCAGGATGCGGTCCTCGTCGAGCGCTCTCACTGCGTCGACGGCGGAGGTGACCACATGCGCGAGCTCCTGCTGGCGCGCGTCGTCAGCCGGAGGCCCGTCAGGGTCGAACCGGGCCCGGAACAGGTCCACCAGTGCCCGCGCGACGTCCGGGTGAGACGAGACGGCGCGCTCGATGTGCGGCAGGCTGAAGGCGTTTCCCGTCTGACGCAGGTATCGCGCGTACGCGCGCAGGATGGTCACGTCGGGCGCGGCGAGTGCGGCCGACAGCACCAGCTGGTTGAAGCCGTCGTCCTCCAGGTTTCCGGTCCACACCCGCACGAACGCCTGCTCGAAGCGCTCGAGAGCGAGCGCCTCGTCTGTTGCCAGGCTGCCATGGCACGTCAGGGTGATGTCGTAGAGCCACACCGGCGTGCCGGTGGGCCGGATCGCGTACGGGTGCTCGTCGAGAACCCGCAACCCCATGTGCTCGAGGATCGGGAGGGCGTCGGCCAGAGCCACCTTGTCTGCGTCGATGAGGTGCAGCTGGAACAGGTCGCCGGTCGAGGGCACCCGCCGCAGGCTCGCGACGAGGCCGTCGCCGCGGGCTTCGATCCGAGCGATGTCCAGCACTGCCTCTTCAGTGGACCTCGTGGTCCAGTACGCGGTGGGGAAGGCACTGCGGTAACGCTCGCACAACGTCATTCCCGCGTCGTCGCCGTGCTGTGCGGTGAGGCGTCCGCGGAGCTCCTCAGTACCAGGCGTCCCTCGCATGCGTCAGGACATCCAGGTCGTCCGCGGCGCGGGTCACGGCCACCACGGTGTCCGCAACCGGCACCGCCGACCCACCGAGGACGGCACTGACCGCGTCAGCCAGCGCGACCTGGGTGCCCGTCGTGAACGCGATGGGCACCGCCGGGTCGGGCGCGCCGGCGATCCGCACGGCGAGCGCGTCGACGGCAGCGCGACGCGAACCCGGGACCGCGAACCCTGTCGCAGTACGTCCGAGCTGCAGGCTGCCCAGCAGCGACGCGGCCTCGACGAGTCGCATCCGCTGGCCCGCGAGCAGTGCCAGCTCCTCGAGCTCGTCGAGCATCCCGCGCGCATCACCGAGCTGTCGGCGCAGGCGCAGCACGTCCTGGTGAAGCGCCTCGCTCCCCGCCAGGTCGCCCCGCGCTGCCGCAAGGGTCGCGCGACTGCGTTTCACTGCCGCGAGGCTGGCTGGTGAGCGATCTGCGCTCGACGCCTCGTCCTCGGTGAGCCAGCTGGCCGCGCCCGCGACGTCACCCCGTGCTACGAACACGTCGGCCAACCCGGCGAGTGCGAGACAGGCGCCGGCGACGTCCTCGATCTCACGGGCGACCCGCAGCGCGGTCACGAGATGCTCCTCGGCCGCATCGAGCTCGCCCATGGCCAGCCTTGTCTCGGCGAGGCCGAGCGACGCGAGAAGGGCGCCCTGACGGAACCCGATCGCGCTCGCCCGCGCCAGCGACTCCTCCAGCAGCTCGAGCGCGCCGACGACGTCACCGCGCCAGCCGGCGAGGCTTCCCATGCGGTAGCAGGTCCAGGCGAGCCCCCACAGGTCTCCCTGCCTCCGTCGGATGGCAAGGCTCTCCGCGTAGTGCTCGGCCGCCTCCCGGGCGGCGCCGCGCATGGCGAGCACATTGCCGAGATTCGCCAGCGAGAGGCTTCGTACGAACGGCTCCGGTTCCTGCAGCCGCGCCAGCGCAGCCCGGTGCAGCGCTTCTGCCTCCATCAGCTCACCGTGGCTCGCGAGTGCCAGACCCCGGATGGTGAGCCCGCATGCGCTCCACGTGGCGACGCCGACCGACTCCGCGACCCCGGACGCCTCCGTCGCTGCCTGTTCGGCCCGCTCGAGCTCGCCAGCGAAGCATGCGATCAGCGCACGCGAGCACAACCCTTTGGCGAGCAACGAGTCCCTCGGGGTCGGGTTGTTCAGCAGCGCATCGTCGAGGAGGGCAGCGCCATTCGAGAGCAGACCGCGTACGAGCATGTAGTGCCCAAGTCGGCCGCCAGCCGGAGGTGGTCCCGGCCGCCGGATCACGGCCTGTGACCAACGCGTGTCGCAAGTTGTCGTACTCGGCGTCCATCGCGTCGAGCCCGGTCAGCTGGTCCGTCCAGCGATCCCCTGGTCGGCGCGTTCGGCGAAGGCCCGGGTCCAGGGACGACGCCAGTTGTCGATCATCACCAGCTCACCACACCAATCAGCTCCTCGACCGCGAGGTCCCGGGTCATCTCCGACAGCCGGAACGTTGCCGTCGGAGGCGGCCTCGACCTCGACCAGCGACTTGTCCACCAACCCGGCGACAGCCCGACGACGTCGAACCGCTCCACACCGTCCCCGGAGCAGTTCTCGGAAACCGCCTCGACGATGAAGCCCCCGGCGAAGACCGGAGCCGGCGAGCAATGATCTCTCGAGGTCGGACAGCAGGTTCTGGCTCCACTCGAAGCGCGCCCTCAGGGTCGGCTGCCGACTCGCCCGGTCGTCCGTGGAGAGGAAGCGAAGCCGGTCCTCGAGGCTCGCCTCGATCTGCTCCAGGGACAGCGCGCCAGCCCGGGCCGCCGCGGCTCGATCCCGAATGGGATCCCGTCGACGCGCGCGCAGATCAGGCCCATCAGCTACAGGGCCTCGTCGTCGAGCGGCAGGTCGGGATCTTGCATCAGGGCGCGGTCGATGAACAGTCGCACGGATTCCGCCTCACGTGCCGCAGCGGGTTCATGCGACGATCCCGGGATCCGAGCGGACCCAGCTTCAGCACCGCCTCGCCCCGTAGGCGCAAGGCCTCCCGGCTGGTCACGAGGACCCGGATTCGGGGGCAGCGCGCCAACATGGTCCGATCAGCTCGCGCAGGCGTCGATCACCTGCTCGCAGTCGTTGATCACCACGAGCGCCTGCTGGTCCTGGAGGTAGTCGGCGATGCGGTCGACCGGCCCACGGGCCCGGGGCGGCGTTGGGCGCCGCCACCGTCGCGGACCCTGCTCCCGCACCCCCAGCGCTGCGGCTATCGCGTCTCCGACCAGGCCAGGCTCGGAGATGCCCGAGAGTTCCGCCACCCAGACACCGTCAGGGACCCGCGGCACAGCCGGCCGCCGGCCTGCAGCGTCAACCGGTCTTGCCGACGCCGCCCGGGCCGGTGACCGTGCAGAGCCGGTTCTGGACCAGCGGTCGACGAGGCACGAGGGCTCATCGGCGGCACCAGATGAACCACGTCGCCTTCCGAGGAAGGATCTCGCAGGGAAGGCGTCCATGGACGCGACCGTCGAGGCCCGGTGCAACCGGCAGCGCAGGTCGTTCTCCGCGGGCCCGTCATCGTCCAGTCCAGATCAGCGAGCAGTCGATGCCCCGGTGGGTGGACTTCCGCACCCTCCGGCAGCAGCCAGCCGGGCACGTCCTCAGCCACCTGCTCCGACATCAGCACCTCGCCGGAATTTCTGACCGCAGCGAGGCGGACCGCGACCACGCCAGCACTTCGTGGCGGCGACCATCCCCGCGCGCTTCCGCCCAGCATCCGTTCGGCAGACGATTGCCCGACCCCGCCCGCAGCGGCAGCTCGCCGCTCCGGGTCGACCGCCTGGATACAGCCCACAGCCGCCAGAAGGTCAACAAGGATCGGGAAGAAGCGACCACGCAGAGGCCGTCCGACTCGTTGAGCACGTGACCCTTCTGTCAGGCAGGCACCGATCCACGACCCATTGTCTCGTCGGGCTCCTCGGCGCTGCTCCGCGCCTGCTGTCGTGACCACATGCGTGCGTCATCGACGTCGGCGCAGAGGGCCAGACACGTTCGCCAGCCACAGCTTGCGGTCGACTACGCCCCCGCGCCGCCCGCCGCAGACTGAGGCATACCAAGGCGCGGTCCGGTCCGATCGAACGTCGGGTGATATGTCGCATCGTCCACCGCCCCAGATCCGCGTGGGCATTTCCTGGTCGACGAGCTGCACCAGCCAGACTGGGCGCGAGATCGGTGCCCCGGCTCTGAGTTGATCAAGATCTCGTGCAATACCGAGAGCGCAGGTCGACGACGGCGAGCGACCCATCCGACTTCAGGACAAAGCTCACATGCAGATCGAAGATCCCACCATCCTCCACATGCCGGAAGAGATCGATATACGGCATGATCCCCTGCAACATCCAGTCGCAACACCAGACCAGGACCTCGGGCAGCTCGAATATCAACCATGATACCTCAGGACTCGGGGAAGGTCATCTCGTCGTCGTTGGACCAGATCGAAGTCCAGCCCATCGGCCCGGACCACGGCTTCCCAGGACTGAGCCACAACCGCCTCGTTCGGCGATGCGTTCCCCGCACACGTCGCAGAAAATAACCGGACCCGGAGCGGTACCCGTTGGAGCAGACGGCGGCTCATGGTCGAGACCTGTTCGTCTTGACCGTCGCTTTCGACATTCCCAGGTCGAGCAGCAGGTGCAGGGTCGCAGCACCATCAGGCCCGCGTAACGGCTCCCCGAGCAGGCCGTTGAGCAGGTCCGCGAGCAGTTCGTCCCCGTCGGCGACAGGCGGCAGCCTTGGCACCGTAGAGAAGGCCACGTCCACAGTCGTGTCGGTCGCTTCGCCGCACCGCGGCGCGCATCTCCTCCAGCGCCGCCGCCAGGCTGACGCACCGTCGCACTGCCACTTCGACGTCCGGGTCCAGCTCCGACCGGGGCTCACGGGTACCCTCCTTCCCTTCGACGAACGCCCGCGCCTCGGCCGGCGCGGCTCGTCACCAACGTCCGCGACCTGCCCCGCCACGCGGCTAAGAACTGCTCCCTTGAAGCAAGGGCGTCGTGGCGCCCCGCGGTGACGTCGCGACGCTGCAGACGCCACGGCTACGTCGGGTCCAGTGACAGGCCGCTGCCCGGTCGGGGTTTCTCGTCCGACCTCAGGTCGAAGCCGTTCGGGCGCCGCCTGCGTGAGGCGCGCAGCAGCTGGCGCCCCACCAACGGCAAACGGATGCTCAGTCGGACACCGCGCACGATCCTCGTCGTCGCATCAAGTATACAGAAATTCCATCGACGCCGCACCACGGCGTCGACGTCCGTCGTACCGGGGCCGAGGACCTTCGCAGTATGAGCTTGCGTCAGAAGTTTACATCATCGTATCTTCCTCCGGCTGCTCGATTCCATGGGGCAGCACCACAACGGTAGTGTCGTCGTCGCCACCCTGGGCCAGGGCGAGCCCCCAGAGACGTCTCGCCGCAGTCGTCGAGCGAGGTCGCACTCGAGCTGGTCGACGCGCGCATCGACGTCGAGCTACCACCGGGGGACGGCGCAGACCAGCGGGCCGTTCCAGCGGCGCACGATGCGGCCGAAGCAGTCGAACGGAATCCGTGGGGGGACGAGGCGGTTTCCGGACGGTGTCGTCGGCGCCGATCCAGCCAGTTGATTCAGACTCGTCCCACGGCGCCCCGTTGCGAGGGCGCCGCTCCGGGCATCGAGCATCTCGTCCTCGGTCGAGCCGGCGAGGTACCTCGTCGCCCCCAGCCCGGTATTTGTCGCCCGGCTGTCGCAGACCACCCCGAGCTCCGTCACAGCTCCATCGGCGCGCGGCAACGGAGGCCGAGCCGAGGGCGGGGCTGCGCCATAATAGCTCTCGGGCACGAACCAGGCCCACCGCCTCCCGCGCCAGCACGATCACTTCGATCAGTTCATGGCCTCGCTCGACGAGGAGCGTTCAGATGGGCCCCGCCCGAGGAGCTTCGCCCGCTGCCTGCGCCGCGGCCACAGCAGCCTCAGCAGCAGGCGGAAGAAGACCGACCCCGTCACAGACTACCGCTGCCACCAGCGCACACGATCCAACGAACAAGAAGAACACGTCCTCGTTGCGCTCATGGCCGCGGCCGCGTTCCGAACTCAGCGTCGACGGCGCAGCCAGATCGGACCCTTACCCGTCCTCGACGTACGTCCATGAGGCCAGAGCAGTCTGGGGAGACGACCACCGCGCGACAGCCAGCTCGCTCGCGCGCCCCACGCACGCGCGCACCGACGTCATGTCCAGTTCCTCACCAGGACCAGCGGACCCGGCCTTCTCCAGCAGCCAGATCCACTCAGCTGGGCCCCGGCAGCAGCGCCGCGAGCTCGCGGTACAGTGACTGCAGGACCGAGTCCGCGAGTTCCCTCGTCGGTGAAGGGCCAGCCGAGGAGAGGCTCGAGCTCGTTCGGATGGAGCCACTGTATCGACGAGCGGCTCGCGCCCAGCGCAGCAGGCCGACGGGCACCGAGCTCGACCCTCCGACGGGGTCGGCCTGAGGGAATCCAGCCCCGCCGCCGCCTCGTCGACCCCGCCCGACCTGGCCGTCCTCGACTGCCCGACCATGAGCAGCGGCACGCGGTTGCTCTACGCCTCGGCGTCACGCGAGGACGCGCCCGGCACCCGCTCGTACACGGGGGCGGCGAGGATCATTACGACCGACCCGGCCTGTGCGCGGCACGCAGCACGACGACGCGCTTGATCGACCACTCGTCACTCTGGGACACCTCGATCCGTTCCACCGCCGGCGCCATCTCCCGGGTCGCCGCCGTCTACCGCCACGACACCCAGTGCCAGCATCGGGACAAGCTTCACCAGACCGGAGCCGGTCCGCACGATGGGACCCCCGGCCCGCCGGTGCGATCTCGCCCCTACTGCGCGGCTCCCCGACCGCTTCGTACCACGGACCCGCCAGATCACCCGGGTCGTCGGCGCCGGACCCGCTCGAGCACGTCGACCGCTCCAGCCCAACAGATCGGACTCCAGGTCGAGCTCGACCAGAGCGCGGCTCGTCGTCGATCACATTCGGCCTGGTCGGGCCGACCCAGTCGCGCCGGCAGCTCCAGGGCTGGGATGCCGTCGACCAGGCCGCACCCGTCCGTCGTCGAACCGCCGACTCAGCAGCGCCGCCTGCGGGTTTCTCCTCCCGCGCCAGGACCTGCTCCAGCACGCCGAGCAGCTCCAGAGCCATGTAGTCCGCCCGGACGCGAACTTCAGTTCGTACCACGACGCCGCAGCCCAGCGCTTCAGCCACGCGTGCAGCAAGGGGAACGACGCGAACAGCACGCTTCAGTTGGGTGCGGTTGATTGCCGGGACCGATGGACGATCAACGCGACCAGGCCCGTAGGCGAGCACCATCAGCGACGGTGCGGGCCAGGCTCCGGAGGTCGGACTGCAGCATTTCGATCGGGACCAGCGCACGTCCGGCGCCTCGGACCCCTCGGTCCCATCAGGTCGTACCACGGACCCCGACGCGCTGGACCACTGGCCCAGGTCGACGACCTTCGCAGATACCCGCGTCCGCATCACGTTCTTCAGGCTCGATATGGGAGATGAGCAGCCCCTGGTCGTGGAGGATCAGCAAGGGCGTCGAGGGCGACGACACGATTCACGAGCACCCGGACGACCCACGCCACGTCCGCCTGCCCCGGCGTCAGGTTCTCGTCCCACCCGCAGCTGGCCGAGTTCGTCGCCCTCGACGTCTTCCATCGACGATGTACATACATGACCACCATCGGAGACGAAGTCGATCGTTCTTGGCGATCTTCAGCTGGTTCACCTCGGCAAGAAACCGAGCGCTCCTCGACCAGGTCGCTGGAGAGCCTCGTCCGCCGACATCGCTGATCCAGGCCCTCCCGGACCAGCCCAGCGCCAGGTCGACGCGAAGGGTCGCTTCGCCATGTCGAGCCGGCCCATGCCGCATGCCCCGCGTCGGTTGCCGCCCGCCTCGTAGCACTGAGCAACCAGCTCGCCGGGGTGCAGCTCCGGGCGCCGAAGGGAACAGCGTTTCGCGGCCCGGGCACCGAATCCCTGCGGTCGCAGCAGACGACCCCCTCCGCCGACCTGCCCGTCGGTTTGCTCGCACGTCAGGCAGAACCGCATCGTTCAGGGACCACGGCGTCGAGCGTGGTGTCGCTCAGCGGGTACCGACGGGCTCGGGCACCGGGGCGACGTCTTCCACCCGACCCGTCAGGACAGCGCACCCGTCCAGGTCGTGCCGGTCAGCGGCGCGTCGTGCAGCAGTCGCCCGCAACGCTCAGCGGCAACCGTCGTAGAGGATATCGCCCCCGCGGGCCCGCGGACGCCAGGCTCCAGCGCCCTGGCGCGGCTGATGGCGCGCCCGAGGGTGCTCCATCGGTGGTACAGGCCCGAGAGAGGCATCGCCTTTTCGTCGATGTGCGCTTCTTGTCCCGCCGCTGCCAACTTTTCATGCGACGCGATGAGGCGCTCCAGGACGCCGTGCACGGATCGCACGAGCTCTGCTTGCTCGGGTTGTTTCGCGAGCGCGTACGACTCGTCCGGAGTACTCGGGGCTGAGAATCTGAGTCCTCGGATCCCAAAGTCAGCAAGCGGACCCGGGTTGTCTCGTCGGCGAGAGAATGCCCTCGACATCGCGGATTCTCCCGGCAGCGACGAGATAGGCGGTCGCACGGACCAACCGGAACGGCCGCGACACGGTGCCGAGGTTCCGTTGCAATTCACAAGGGGCATGCCACCCGGCCGTCGAGCGCACACACAGACGGCCCGCGAGTTCCTTGGCGACGGCGAGGGCGGATCGAACCGAACGAGCGCCAGCTCGTTCGCCATGAGGTACGGGCGCCAGAACGACACGGTCTCTCAACGTTTGCAGGTTGACGTCGAACACATCAGCCACCCAGTCAACAGCGTCACTTCGTCACGAACAGTTTTCCGCTACCCGGTGACAATGGCACGCATCTCGAACTCATGCAGTTCGCGTCCGGTTTCCGAAGATCGCCTACGCGACAGTTCCAGCAGATCCAGACCTCGAAGACCCTCGGTTTCGTGGGACTACGAGTTGCAGAAGGGGGCCCTCGATCTTCTCGTCGACGCCCACGACCAGCGTGTCCCTCTTCTTGCCGCTGCACCATCAACCAGTCCTTCGGCATCTGCGCCCCGGGTCGGACAGCGGCAGCATCATCAGTTGGCAGGCTCGTCGTCACGCATCGCCATCTTACACGCAGAGGTGTCGCCGAGGGAGGGACGGCAAGAAGGACGACGACGACGGCGCCCGGGACACCGAGAAGATGAACGCCTTCGAGGAGGCAGCGACGGTGCCGTTGAGCATCTTCGCGCCGCCGACGACCGCCGGTGGAGCTGAGCCGACCCGACCAGCGGCAGCAGCATGTCCGAGGCCTGGGTCATCAGTGCTCGGCGATTGCATCAAGTCGCATTCCCGCCGAGCGCGAGCCCGCCGGAGGCCACCGCCGACAGCACGACGACAACCGAGCGCGAGGCGCGGCGCCGAAGGCATCAGGTGCCGATCGAGCGGACGGTTCGTGAGAGTCACACGGAGCATCGATCCGCTCGTCGAGCACAGCGTTCAGACGCTCGAAGGCCGACGGCCTCAGACTCGAGCGCGAACATCGTCGCGGTGTTCTCGTCGCCCTCGTTCTTCAGCCGCGAAGGCGAAACCATGCATCCACTCGTCATCGTCCGGAAGAACTCAAACACCAACGCGAGCGACGACCACAAAAGCTGGCCGGGTTCCTGACGACGCCGCTGCCGCGGCAGACCGCCCCAGGATGACATCATGGCCGACCAGTTCGACCCGGACCGCGGCGAAACTGCCCCGGTTGTTCTCGTCCCCACCCGCCCCGGGCCTGGAGCGCCAAGGTTCTTTCTCGTTCGGCCTGCAACTACAGGCGCGAAGAATACCCCACAGGTCGTTGCGAGAGGAACAGGGGACCGACGCCGTTCGTTCGCGCGTGTCCAGGCTTCGAGTCCTGCTCGTCGCCGCCCATTGACAGGCTCACCCGCCCACGGCACCCAGCACGACAACGACTCATGCGCGCCGAGCAGTACCGCGTTGACCCTGCGGTTCGTGACGCGGCTCACGTTTCAGCTCGGAGAAAGCCACGAGCACGGACCAGAGGAAGAAGCCCAACAGCGCGCACAGCAGCAACACCCAACCGTGGAGGAGCCTGTGCGCAGGCTGGACCATCAGCTCGTCCACCTCGGCGGAGTAAGAGGCCGCGCACCCGCGGGAAGGCGTGTGGGTCCGCATCCTGGTCGACGCAGCACGCTGGTAGGCCGTCCCGCTCGGCGTGTGTGCCTGCCGGTTGTCCGCGCGGGCGGTCTCGACAAGCCCGCTGTACTCCGGCAGTCCGTCCCCAACTCTCGCGAGTGCCTCGTGCGCGGGCGTCAGCTCGGTGCCGCCGGCGGACAGCCGGGCGAGCAGTCGCGCGACCTCGTGCAGGTCCTGCACGTACTGGCGGCGCAGCGTCTACCGGCTCCAGCGGGACACTCGAGGGCGGCGCGCGACGCGGTCTCGTCGGCGTCCGACAGCGACGCATACAACTTCGCGCTGTCATCGAGTGCCGTCGTGGTCTGTGTCGTGAGCTGCTGCACCAGCCGCTGCCGCGAGCCGACGACGGTCAGAGCCACCGCGGCGGAACCGACGAGAGCGAGGAGGAGCACGACGGTCATGGCCTGCCACCGGCCAGGGGTGGTGCGCAGGAGGCGACGCCGCCCCTCCCGCGTGCTCAGGGGCCGGGAGATTCGCAGCGCGCCGGGGTTGAGCTGGCGCGCAGTCTCGACCTCGGCCACGGCCATCACGGCCGCCCAGGACCGCCAGGTCCGGGCCGCCCGAAGAGCGGTCGATTCCGGCCCACGTCGTCCCCCGCCGTCGATGCGCCCCACGGCCGCTGCGCAGCTACGAAGGGGCGAAACGGGCGAGCCGTAAGCATGTCAAGGACGGTAGCGCACGACGCATGAGGCTCGACAGCCTCCGGGAACCGATGCCGGTGCCATCAGGGTCAGCCATGTGTAGCCATGGGGACAGGGTGTCCGGCGAGGTGCGCCGTGGCCGCCACGGCGACGGCCTGCTCGAGCGTCGAAGCCCGACCAGCTCGCCGGGCGGCCAGCACGACCGGGGCACCGGACCGTTCGACGCGTCGCTGCAGCCGGCCAACCGCGGCAGCGTGCCGCAGGGGCACGACCAGACCCGTACCCTCCCGCTCCGTTGCCGTGGCAGCACACAGGAACGCCGCCTGCCCCCAATCACCCGCCGACGCGGCGTAGAGGGCGAGCTGGTCCAACTGTTCGACAGTCCCGGCCCGGTCACCGAGCCACCGGAACCCGACGAGCGATGCCAGCCGCGCCTCGCGCGCCAGGGTCCGGTCCCCGCCCGCATCGGCTACCGTTGCCCGTGTCAACAGGGCAGCGACCTGCGCGCCCATGGCCGGCTCAGTTCCCCGCTTCGACCAGCTGCGAGGACCAGTGCGCGGACTCGGCCTCCCGGTGGCGAACGGCGGCGCACTCGACCAGGCCCGGCCAGCGCGAGGCTGGCGAATGCCTCGGTCCTCGTTGGCGTCGGAGCGCGCTAGGGCCTCCGCGAACCACCCCGAGGCCGCGACCGGGTGGCTGGTGGCGAACATGAGTCGACCGAGGCCTAGCGCGGCGTTGATGCAGCCCTGCTCGAAGCGCAGCTCCGTCGCGACCTCCCACGACTCGAGGAGCAGAGACCTGGCCCGCGCGGTGATCGCCCGTCGACAGCAGCAGGCAGCCGCAGCCGGTACCAGCTCCAGCTGATGCCGTACCGGTCGCCCCAGTGTGCGCCGGAGCGCCAGGCTCTCCTCGAGCACGCCCGCGCGGCCCGGGTGTCGCCACGCAGCGCGAGCGGGTTGCCGAGGTTCGCGAGGGCGAAGGCTGCAGCCCAGTCGTCCCCGGAATCGCGCGCGGTCCGGACGGCGACCCGGTGCAGACGCTCGGCCTCGCCCATCCGCCCTTCGCCAGCCGCGACGAGCCCGAGGACGGACGACGACCTGGCCTCGACGCCTGGCTCCGCGCACGCGCGGGCGTCACGGATCGCCTGCGCCGACGCCGACACCGCCTCGGCAGGGTCGCCGCCGAAGCACGCCAGCAGCCCGGTCGCGCACCAGGCCCAGCTGCGTGCTGGGCTGGGCTCGGACGGGGCGCTCGACAGCGCCGTAGTCAGCCAAGACCGTCCCTCGTGCACGCGGCCGCGGACGAGCCAGTACACCCCGAGGCGCGCAGCCGTCCACAACGCCTGATCGGCCTGCCGGGTCCCGACGCTTGCGTCGAGGGCGGCCGACAGGTTGTCGAGGTCCGCGTCCACCACGTCCAGCCAGTGAAGCTGGTCGGGCCCTCGACAGCCCGCCTCGGCCGTCGCTGCGACGTCGGCGAACCACCGCGCGTGCCGGTGCACGAGCGTCGACGCCTCGCCGGACTCCACCAGCGACCTGCTGGCATGGTCCCGGGTGGCGGAGAGGAGGCGGTATCGGACCGACCCCGACGCCTCGTCCGTCTCGACCAGCGCCTGAGCCACGAGGACGGCCAGGGCGTCGGCCACGGATGCCTGTCCGCTGTCCCCGTCCCCGCACACGGCGGCCGCGGCGTCCGCGCTGAACCCTCCCGCGAACACCGAGAGCCGGCGCAGGAGCTGCTGGGCGGGCTGCGGGAGCGACCTGGTGGTCCATGCCAGTGCGTCCTTGGTGGCGTCCTCGGCCGCGAGCGGCGAGCCGAGCCGGCGCAACGAGTCGGCGATCTCTCGGAGGCCGAGACCCGGGAAGCGAGCGGCCGCCAGCTCGATCGCCAGCGGCACGCCGTCGACCAGCGTGCAGATGTCCGCGACCGCGTCGAGGTCGTCAGCGCCGAGAGCGAGACCCGGTCGGTCTCGGGTCAGCAGATGGACGAGCAGCTCGACGCTGCCCGCCCTGCCGGGGTCGCTCGTCTGACGTAGCGAGGGCAAGGACAGGGGCGCCAGCCGTTGCACGGCTTCGTCCTCGAGACCGAGAGCGGCGCGACTGGTGACCAGGACGTGCACTCCCGGGCAGGTGTCCACCACGGACCTGATGACGTCCGCAGTGGCCGCGAGGGCGCCGTCGCAGTTGTCCAAGAGGAGCAGCACGGCGCGTGCGCGGAGCCGGCGGACGAGCCGAGCGGTAGCTGTCTTACGGTCCGAACGACTGCCGGCGATGAGGGTCCCCGAGCCGGTGTCGCCGCCTGACACCGCGAGCACGGCACGCGCAACGGCTTCACCCGTGTCGGGCGTGGTGCGCAGGTCGACCTGCCAGACGCCGTCCGGGAACCCGCCGACCGCATGGGCGGCGCACTCCTGCGCGACACTCGACTTGCCTATCCCGGGTGCGCCAGTCACTGTGCAGATTCGCTGCCCGACCACGAGCCGGACCAGGTCGGCGAGTTGGACGTCTCGGCCGACGACCGGCGTGAGCGCAAGGTTCGTCGGCGCGTCACTCGCACGTGCTGCGCCCAACGCGAGGAGCCGGAAGGCCGCGGCGCCGGGTGCCCCGAGGCCGAACACCCGCTCGGGCCGACGCTGCTTGGGGAGGTGCACCAGCCCGAGGTCGACCATGACATGAGCACGGCCGAGCCGTGAGATCAGCTGCGTTGCAGCTGGTTCCGTCAGAACGGTCTGACCCGGCGTCACCTGCTCCACGAGCCACAGCGCTTCGGCGACGGTCTGCCGTGCCGGATCGCTGTTCGTCTCGGCCGGACCCACGTGCACGGCGGCACGTACGGCCTGGTCTGCCGATGCCGGTCCGACCCGCCCCGGGAGCTCCGCTCGCAGCCGCCCGAGGACCGTTACCGCCGCGTGCGCGTCTGGTAGCACCGCTGCGGCAGCGCGCTGCGCGCGGGACGCCGTCCCCGGTGCTGCTATCGATCCACCGTGCTCCTCTGCGAGCTCAGCCATCAGCAGCGCGAGCTGGCGCAGCGCGAGGCGGTCGGCACGGGCCGGCGGCGGATGGGACGGCCGGCCGCGCCAGTAGTTGCCGCTCCGTCGGCCACGACGGCCAGCACCGCTGCGCGACGGTCGGGCCGGTTTGCAGGATCCGCGGCCCGGCGGAGCTGCTCGACCAGCGCGCCGGCCGACGCCGTACGTAGGCCCGGGTCGTCCGCCATTCCTGCCCGTAGCACCGCCGCCACCCTGGCGCCGACGTCGACACCCAGACCTTCGAGCGCAGGCACTGCACCTGACGGGCGGCCACCGCTGAGCAGGGCGACGACCGTCGCGGCCAGGCCGTAGACGTCGCTGGCCGGTGTCATGCCGTCGCCGCGTTGCAGCTCCGGCGACGCGTAGCCGGGTGTCCCGCTGTGCCTCGCCCGCCCTCGAGCACAGAGCTGCCGAAGTCGACGAGCACAACCGGGCCATCGAGGGCGCGCACCACGTTTGCAGGCTTGAGGTCGCCGTGGACGACGGCCGGACGCTGCCCGTGCAGGTGGTCCAGTGCGGCCGCAACCTGTCCGACGTCGCCCAGCACTTCGTCGAGCGGCAGACCTGTCGAGCCGGACGATTGCAGGACGGCGGCCAGGTCCGGCCCGTCGACCCAGTCGAGGACGAGGGCGTACGTATGGTCCACGAGCAGCTCGTCGACGATGACCGCAAGATTGGGGTGGGCCGGCACCCGCATGAGCAGCTCGGCCTCGAGCAGGACGCGGTCACGCTGCTCGTCATCGTCGATGCGGAAGAGCTTCAGGGCGACGTACCGTGCGCGCTCGCGGTCCCAGGCCTTGATCACTTGTCCCCGACCATGGCCGCTGACGGTCTCGACCAGGTCGTACCTGTCGTCGAGGCGCTCCATGTCAGGGCGCCGCGGATCGGCGCAGGTCGGCGACCTTCACGGCGCCTCTGCTCAGCGCCTCGTTCGCGAGAAGCACGCGCCGGTTCTGGCTGCCGCTGGCCGGGATGCCGAACTTGTCGTACAGCCGCGACAGGTGCTGCTTCACGGCCGGCGGCCGACGACGAGGGCCTCGGCGATCTCTCGGACCGATGCCGGCGCTGTGAACACGCTGCCCGAGACCATCGGGCGGCACAGCTCATTGAGGACGTCGTGTTCGCGGACGGTAAGGCGGGGGGCGGGGAGGACGACCTCGGTGGTGGGATCGCGCGATGACCCGGAGTCCCGAAACGTCAACCGGGTCCGTCCGACGAGCAGCTCGTCGCTGTGTCGGAGTGCACGGTCACCGATGACCCGGTCGCCGTTGAGGTACGTGCCGTTGCGAGCGCCGAGGTCCCGCACGAACCAGGTCGACCCGATGAGCTCGAGAACGAGGTGCAGGTTCGACACGGTCGCGTCACCGTCCAGGACGATGTCGGCGCGCGCGCTGGCCCCCACACTGAGGCGCGCGCTTGGCATCTCGAGGACGTCGAGCGATGTGGGTCCGCGAACCTCCAGCGTCGCCACCCACCCACCTCCCAGGGCCACTGCGGATTGTAGCCGGGCCGGCCGAAGGGCACCGGATGTACGGGGAGCGCCGGCTGCAACTCCACCACCATGCGCGGAGTGTCACGGATCAGGCGGAACCACCGTCACCAATCAGGCGGAACCACGTCACCCAACAGCCGAAGCCAAAACGTCACGCATCAGGCGGAACCAAACAGCGCTAGACAGTGCGCCTGGAGGGACTCGAAACCCCAACCAGCCAGATCGCCATACGGCGACTCTGGGCATCTCATGCTGCCCGTTTGCCCGCTCATTCCCATTGTGATGCAACATGTATCGACTCTAGGTGTCTCACACCCTCTCTCGACCTCATGTGGTCGTCGACGTAGGGCAACAGGCTTGACCGTGGGCTTCTAGCCGGCCCACGAGGTGGCGAGCACCTCGGCCACCGTCCGCGCAAGACCCTCGGGGTTCTGCAGGCCCATCGGGTGCCCCGTGTCCGGGACCACCTTCCATCCGACCCCCATCGCGGCGAGGTCACGTTGTAGCTCGGGCTCGGGATCGCTCAGCGACCCCATCAGGTACCACCGGGGCATGTCGAGTCCCGGCAGGAGCGAGCGGCCCGCATGAGCGTCGGCCCGGGCAGACGACACCGCCTCGCGGTAGATCGCACGAGGTTCCACCAATCGAGTGATCCCTACATGCGCGGCCATCGTGCCGGTCGGCTGAGCTAGCCCCGCACTCGCCTGCTCCTCGAGCATCTCGGCGAAGCCGGTCTCCAGGAACTGATCCTCGGACTGTCCGTCCATTTCATCCTCATCAGCGTCGATGCTGGCCTCTGCCATCACCAGCAGAGACACCACCGACGGTCGAGCCGCCGCGACGTGGATGGCGACGGAGCCTCCCATGCTGTGCCCGATCAAACCGCAATCGGTCAGCCCGAGTGAGTCGATCAGGGCGACGATTGTCCGCGCGTGCTCCGCGTAGTTGTAGGCGAAATCGAGCGGTCTATCGCTGTATCCATGCCCGAGGAAGTCGATCAACAAGGAGCGGCGGCCTCGCAACGGCGGCTGGACTGCACTGCACATCAGTTCACCGGTTGAAGTGCACAGCCAGCCGTGCAGCCAAAGCAACGGAGGCCCCTCACCCGGGATTTCCACATATCGCAGGAAGGCTTGGTCGGCTGGCAAGTAGCACGTCTTCATGGGCAGAACCGTCCCTCCGAACTGCCAACGAGCCCCTGCACGCTACGCCCGTTGACGAACGGCCGCCCTGTAAAGCCGCCTCACCGCGAACTCTGAGTCCCGGGACATCCGATAAGGACGTCCCGGGACTTCACACAAGTGCGCCCGGAGGGACTCGAACCCCCAACCAGCCGGGTAGAAACCGGCTGCTCTATCCATTGAGCTACGGGCGCGGGACGGCGGTCGACACCTCGGTTGCAGGTTCCTCGACGCGACGATCCGGAGTGCCCCGGACCGTGCCGTGGTCAGGATACCGAGCGGTGACCCGCCACCCGCGGGTCGACCATCGGAGGTCGACCAGCGGGTGGACGCCGCGCGGCCGCTGACCCGACACCCTCGCTCACGCCCGACCGAGTATCGCGTCAGCACCCGGGTCGGCTAGTTCCCGAGTCCGGCGAGCAGGTTGACGGTGATGGCGAGGATCACGGCGCCGAACATGAAGGAGAGCAGCGCGTGCCGCAGGACCGTCGCACGGATCGTGGCGTCCTCGATGTCGGTGTCGGAGATCTGGAACGTCATCCCGATGGTGAACCCGACGTAGGCGAAGTCGCGGTAGGTGGGATCGGGCCGCTGGTTGAAGTCGATGCCGCCGACCGGGTCCGCGTAGTAGAGGCGTGCGTACGTGAGGATGAAGATCGTGTGGAGCACACCCCACGACGCGACCACCGCGACGACACCGAGAGCCAGCCGTAGCGGTCCGCTCTCGCCGGCCCGGAAGATGACGATGCCCACCGTCAACGCGCTGCCGACGGCGATGAGCAGTAGGACGATGTCCCGGACGGGCCGAGTCGCATCCTCCCGTAGCGCGACCCGCGCGGTGTCGCCGGCATCCAGCCGCCAGATCGCCAGCCACGTCCACGCCAGGAAGATCGATCCGGCCACCGTCCAGGCGACGAGTCCACCCGTCAACGGGTCGTAGGCCAGGCCTACTGCGGCGCCGACGACGAGTCCGGTACCGACGGACACGAGCAGGTGCATCGCCGCGGTGGTCCCCTGCCAGCGGTTCCTGCCCCGATGGGACGCCTCGCGCGGAGCTCCGACCATGCCGGCGAGCATGCCACGCCCTCCGTCGGGAGGTCCGCGCCGGCGAACGACTCGCGGAGGCCGCGTCGGCATCGCCCGCTGCGACGGCCTCGACCGACGTCGGCGCCAGGGACGGCGGGTGTCCGGCGGATCGCCCGGAAGGCGTTCGGCGACCCTGGCCCGGCGAGCGGTCTAGCCGATCAGGCCGCTGAGCTGGGTGATGGATTCCAGCAGCGCCGGGAGGGCGTCGCTGCTGATCTGACCGCTGTCGGCGTACTGCAGCACGGCAGCGGACAGCTCCTCGATCTTCGCGGGCGCGGACTTCCCGCGACCTTTCGCCGCCGCCTTCTCCACGGCGTCGGTGAGCGAGAAGAGCGACGACGCGGCTGAAGGATCGATGAGACCGGCCGCCTCGCCCTGTCCGATGACGCTGCGCAGCGACTCGAGGGCGCCTTCCACCGTCGTGGCCGTTGCGACGGTCAACGGCGGGACCGGCTCCTGCGTCGCGGAGACGGTCGGCGTCGCGGACGGCAGCGAAGACCGGCTGGCCGACACGGCTGGACCGCTGGGCGTCGGGGTGGGCGAGCCGGCCGAACCCGCAGAGCCGGCCGACCGATCCCGGATGAGCCCGCCGACGACCAGGCCGAGGACGACTGCCGCGACGAGGATCGCGATCACCACGATGTTCCGCCGGGCGAACCCAGGTCCGTCCGGACCCGCCTCGGCCGTGGCGACCGCGGGAGCCGGCAGCACCGACGTCCGAGCGGCGGACGCAGCCGGCAGCACCGACGTCGAGGCACCAGCCGGTGCCGGCAGCACCAGCGTGTCGACTCGGGACGCGATGGGCAGCGCCAGCAGCTCCCGACGTGCGTCCATCGCGGTGGGAGGACGGTCGTCCGGGTCCTTGGCGAGCAGGTGCAGGACGACGGCGTCGAGCTCGGCGCTCACCTCCGGACGCAGCGACGACGGCAACGGCGCCGGCTCGTGGATCTGCTGGTACAGCAGCGCGACCGGTGTCGCCGCGCTGTACGGCGGTGTGCCCGTGAGCATCTCGGTCAGGGCGCAACCCAGGGCGTAGAGGTCCGAGCGCGGACCGGCGGGATCGCCGCCGGCCTGCTCGGGTGAGACGTACGCCGCCGTCCCGATCACGGTCGCCACCTGGGTCAACGCGTCGGAGCCGTCGGTCCGCGCGATGCCGAAGTCGAAGACCCGGGTCCGTCCGTCGTCGGAGATGAGGATGTTGCCGGGCTTGATGTCGCGATGCACCACTCCGGCGCGGTGGGCCACATCGAGCACGTCGCAGACGTCGATCGCGATGGCCACCGCGTCACCTACCGGGAGCGGCCCCGTGGTGCGGAGGATCTCGTGCACGGTCCGACCGTGGACCAGCTCCATGACGATGTACGCGGTCCCGTCGTCGACACCGGCGTCGAAGATCGTCACCAGCCCGGGATGCGACAGCCGCGCGGCGTTCAGCGCCTCGCGCGTGAACCGTGCGAGGAAGACCGGATCCGTGCCGTACTGGGCGCGGAGGATCTTCACCGCGACTGTGCGCTCGAGGACGCGGTCCTGCGCCTCGAGCACCACCGCCATGCCGCCTGACCCGAGAGTGGCTCCGAGCTCGTATCGGCCGGCGAGGACCCGGCCGGGTCCGACGAGGCTCGTCCGCGTCGTCGGGGCGTCCTCAGAGCGCGTCATGGGCGGCCCGCAGCGCGGTGCGACGACGAAGGCGGTTCGGAGCCGACGAGCAGTCGCGTCGGGGAGAACGGCGTGGCGATCGGGTCCATGCGTACCTTCCCGGCTGCGGGATCACGGGGGCGGGCATCGGGAGCCCACATCGGCGATCCCGGCGGTCGAGATCGGAGCGCCGTCCGGATGACCACGCGACGTCTGGCGGATGCGGACCGGCTCGTTCGACAGTACCCCTCTCCGTCGCGGAGCCCCGCCGTCGGAACCGCTGAGTGCTCGACCCGCCGCGGGCCGGGACGGTCAGGTGGTGACGATGGTCACGAGCACGAGCCGGGACGTCGTGCGCGTGTAGGCGACGTAGAGGTCGCGTGCGCCCGATCCGGGGGCCTCGGCCACGAGCTCGGCGTTCACCACGATGACGACGTCGAACTCGAGGCCCTTCGACAGCGCCGGGGTGAGCACCGCCACCTGGCTGTCGACCGCGTCATCGCCCACACCGACGAGACCAGGCAGTGCGCCGCTCAGCACGGCTGCGGTGCCGGCCTGGTCCGCGGCGGACGAGATCACCGCGATGCGTCCCGCGCCGACCGAGTCGAGCTCGGAGCGCACGAGGGCGCCGAGATCGCTGGCGCTCCCGAGCGTGAGCCGGACCGGCTCGGCGCCGTCGCGCGCCGACGTGACGACCGGCGCGGGGATGCCGACCGAGCGCAGGTGCTCGACGGCGAGCTCCATCACCGGCCGGGGCGTGCGGTAGTTGACCGTGAGCAGCTCCATCGACCAGCGGTCGGGAGCGACGGCGTCGAACAGCTCAGCCCAGTCGGTCACCCCGGCGGGGCTCCCGGTCTGGTTGACGTCGCCCACGACGGTCATCGAGCGCGACGGGCACCGACGCACGACGACGCGCCACGCCATCGGGGAGAGCTCCTGCGCCTCGTCGACGACGACGTGGCCGAACACCCAGGTCCGGTCGCCGGCAGCGTCCGACACCGACGCGCGCGCGACGGATCCGGCGTAGCGCTCGAGCAGGGCGTCGGCGGTGACCATCCCGGACCCGCTCGTCTGCGCCACCTCGCGGGCGTAGTCGAGCTCGAAGCCGCGCTCGATCGCCTTCGTCCGCTCGGCGGCTGCGATCCTGCTCGTCGTCGACGCCGAGCAGCTCGGCGGCTTCGTCGAGGAGCGGCACATCGCCTGTCTCCCAAGGTGAGTCGGCGGGTCGCAGGAGTGCGCTCCGGTCCTCGGCGGTGAGCCACGGCGCGGCAGCGGCGAGATGCCGCTCGTCGCTGAGCAGCCGCCGCACGAGCCGCTCCGCGGTCCACGGCATCCAGCACAGGTTGATCTCGCGGCGGACGTCGAGCGAGTCGCGGAGGTCCTCGACGAGGCTCTCGCGATGGTCGCGCGGGTCGACGTTGGTCTTCTGCGCGAGCTGCGTGGCGAGCTTGTCGAGCAGGTCCAGGACGAACTCGCGGCGCGCGAGGTTGTGCGGCTTCCCGGATCGACGCGCACGCTCCCGCGCGGACTCCACCATGCGCGGAGTGAGCCCGAGCGCGACCCCTCCGACGTCGAGTGGCACCCGCGCGGACGGCACGCGCTGCAACGCCTTCACGGCGTTGCCCACGGCGCGCGCCATCCGCACGTCGCCCTTGAGGCGCGCGGACTCCCTGGTTCGGTCCGGTCCGGCGTCCACGCCGGGGTAGAGCTGTCCCTGCGTCACCAGCACCGCACTGGTCTCGCCCAGGGACGGCAGCACCTGCTCGATGTAGCGGAGGAACTGCCGGTTCGGGCCGATGACCAGGACGCCGGACTTCGCGATGCGCTCGCGGTGCGTGTAGAGCAGGTACGCCGCACGGTGCAGCGCGACGACGGTCTTCCCGCAGCCGGGGGCGCCCTGCACGACGAGCGTCCCCGCGAGCGGTGACCGGATGATGCGGTCCTGCTCGCCCTGGATCGTGGCGACGATGTCGCGCATGCGGCCCGTGCGGTGGGCACCGAGCGCCGCCATCAGCGCGCCGCCGCCGTGGACGTCGCCGGTGTCGGGATGCGCCGCGAGGTCCAGGACGTCGTCCTCGAGGTGGGTCACGGTCCGGTCCGGCTGTGGACAGGTGTCGACGTCGGGTGACGCCCAGCGGGTTCGCGGCCGTCGCGCGGTAGAACGGCTCGGCCGCGGGGGACCGCCAGTCGTAGAGGATCTGCTCCTGCGCCTCGTCCGAGAGCCCGATCCGCCCCACGTAGCGCAGCGGCTCGTCGGCGAGGTCCATCCGGCCGAACACCAGGCGCTCGTCGGCGGCCCGGAGTGCGGCGATGCGCTCGGAGTACATCGCGTCGAACGCGTCGCGCTCGGTGCGGGCGCCCGGCGTCCCGGCTGTCGGCCCACGCCGGACGCGGTCGAGCTGGTGCTCGGCGCTGCGCAGCAGGTCGTCGCGACGCCGGTAGCGCTCGTCGACCGCGACCTGCTCCGCCGCGAGTGTCGGCGTCGACCACGTCGGCGGACGGGCAGGCGGATGCGTCGCGTGCGTGTCGTCGGAGCTCAGCGTCGTCCCCTTCGGCTCGCGTGGTGGGCGTCCATCGTGCCCCCTCGGCACCGGTCCCCGTGCAGCAGGGCTCCGCACCGGACGCGGCTCCACAGACGGCGGCGGTCGGCACGTGCTCCACAGGGCGCCGGTTCCCGGCCGAGGCGCGCGGTCGGGGACGGCGCCCGAGGGTCCCTCACGCAGGGCCGGGGACGTCCGGTCCCGAACCTCCTGGAGGTCCCGATGCAGACCACAGTCACGCTCGTCGGCAACGTCGTCAACGACATCTCGCTCCGCTACGTCGCGGGCGTCGCCGTCGCCAACTTCCGCATGGCGGCCCAGAACGGGTTCACCGACAAGCGCACCGGCCAGTACGTCGAGCGCACGACCTACATCAACGTGGCCGCCTGGCGCGCGTTCGGCGAGAACGTCGCGACGTCGGTGCACCGGGGCCAGCCGGTCGTGGTCGTCGGCAAGCTCCGTCAGCGGGAGTACGAGCGGGAGGGGCAGAAGGTCACCGTGATCGAGGTCGACGCCGACTTCGTCGGCCACGACCTCACCCGCGGCACCGCCGCCTTCGTGCGCACCCGCCGAGGTCCCCAGACCGCCGACCTCGCGCGCGAGGCCGTCGCGGCGGGGGAGCGGGTCGTCGACCCCGAGCCTTCCAGCGCGTTCGGCACCGACAGCACCGGCTGGGCCGTTCCCGGCCTCGCGGCCGTCGACCCGGCGACGGCGACCCCGGTCGAGGATCCCGGACCCGGCTCAGCCGGGCTCACCGCGGATTCGGCGGCCTGATCGAGGCGCCGTGGTGGGAAGGACCGTCGTGCGACTGCTCGGCTGACTCAGCACGCCGCCCGCCTGGACCCGGATGGGCAGGTCCGGGTTCGGGCCTCCGCGCAGGGACTCGTCCACGTACACGAACCCGACCTGCTCCGGGCAGTAGGCCACGACGAGCCGCTCCCGCTCCAGGATCTGCAGCCAGGCGTCGAGCCGAGCCGCCGAGACGTCGTCGAGCGGGAACCCGCTACGCCGCTTCCCGAGGAGGCGCAGCATCCGGAGCCGGCTCGGCGGCCGCGTGCTCGGGCGGACGCGCCAGGGGATGCAGTCGAAGTATCGGTGGCCGGTGGTCTCCGTGAGCGTCGCTCGCGACAGCGCGGCGCTGAGGGTGGCAGCCGGGTACACGAATCCGGTGCGGCGCGTGACCTCGGCCGCGATCTCGTTGTGCGTCAGGCCGTCCTGAACCATCCGTCTGAGCTCAGCGTCCGGCGGGAGCGCCGCGATGTCCCACAACCCCACCTGCCTCCGACCTCCGTTCGCGTGGCGCAGCGGTGCGCTGGTCCAGGCTAGGATCGCCGGGTCCACTTGGAACAGAACTCGGCTCTACGTCCTGCCACTCGCGAGCGGCTGGGAGTGCCCGAGAATCGGGGCGAAGTACCCTGATCCCCTGTCACCGCCCCACGCTCTGCAGGTCGGACCCATGGCTGAGTTCATCTACACCCTGCGCAAGGCCCGCAAGGCGCACGGCGACAAGGTCGTCCTCGACGACGTGACGCTGTCGTTCCTGCCCGGGAGCCAAGATCGGCGTCGTCGGCCCCAACGGCGCGGGCAAGTCGTCGCTGCTCAAGATCATGGCGGGCATCGACCACGCCTCCAACGGCGACGCGTTCCTGTCCCCGGGCTACACCGTCGGGATGCTCGCGCAGGAGCCCGGCCTCGACGAGACCAAGACCGTCTGGGACAACGTGATGGAGGGCGTCGCGCCCACCAAGGCGAAGGTCGACCGGTTCAACGAGATCTCCGCCGAGCTCGCCGACCCGGACGCCGACTACGACAAGCTCCTCGCCGAGATGGGCACGCTGCAGGAGGAGATCGACCACCTCAACGCGTGGGACCTCGACTCCCAGCTCGAGCAGGCGATGGACGCGCTGCGCTGCCCGCCGCCGGACGCCGACGTCTCGCGTGCTCTCCGGTGGCGAGAAGCGCCGCGTCGCGCTGTGCAAGCTGCTGCTCCAGCAGCCCGACCTGCTGCTGCTCGACGAGCCCACCAACCACCTCGACGCCGAGAGCGTGCTCTGGCTCGAGCAGCACCTCGAGAAGTACCCCGGCACCGTCATCGCCATCACCCACGACCGGTACTTCCTCGACAACGTCGCCCAGTGGATCCTCGAGCTCGACCGCGGCCGCGCGTTCCCGTACGAGGGCAACTACTCCACCTACCTGGAGAAGAAGCAGGAGCGCCTCAAGGTCGAGGGGGCCAAGGACGCCAAGCTCAAGAAGCGGCTCTCCGACGAGCTCGAGTGGGTGCGCTCCAACGCCAAGGCGCGCCAGACCAAGAGCCGTGCGCGCCTCGACCGCTACGAGGAGATGGCCACCGAGGCCGAGAAGACCCGCAAGCTCGACTTCGACGAGATCCAGATCCCGCCGGGCCCGCGCCTGGGCAGCCTCGTGGTGGAGGCCAAGGGCCTCACCAAGGGCTTCGACGACAAGCTGCTCATCGACGACCTGTCGTTCACGCTGCCGCGCAACGGCATCGTCGGCGTCATCGGCCCGAACGGCGTCGGCAAGACCACGCTGTTCAAGATGATCGTCGCGGCGGCCAACGGCGGCAGCGACGACAAGGACGTCGCTGCCCGACTCCGGCGACCTGCGGGTCGGCGAGACGGTCAAGCTGTCCTACGTCGACCAGAACCGCTCGCGGCATCGACCCGGACAAGAACCTCTGGGAGGTCGTGTCCGACGGCCTCGACTGGATCAAGGTCGGCCAGGTCGAGATGCCCAGCCGCGCCTACGTCTCGGCGTTCGGCTTCAAGGGCACCGACCAGCAGAAGCAGGCCGGCATCCTCTCCGGCGGTGAGCGCAACCGGCTCAACCTCGCGCTCACGCTCAAGCAGGGCGGCAACCTGCTGCTGCTCGACGAGCCCACCAACGACCTCGACGTCGAGACCCTCGGCTCGCTGGAGAACGCGCTGCTCGAGTTCCCCGGCTGCGCCGTGATCACCTCGCACGACCGCTGGTTCCTCGACCGCGTGGCCACGCACATCCTCGCCTACGAGGGCGACTCGCAGTGGTTCTGGTTCGAGGGCAACTTCGAGTCCTACGAGAAGAACAAGATCGAGCGGCTCGGCGCCGACGCGGCGCGCCCGCACCGGGCGACGTACCGCAAGCTCACCCGCGGCTGAGGCGGCCGGCGTCATGGCTCGGCACCGGTATCACGTCCAGCTCCGCTGGTCGGACATGGACGCGTTGCGGCACGTGAACAACGTGCAGTTCCTGCGCTTCCTCGAGGACGCGCGCGTGCAGATGCTCATCGAGCTCGGTCGCCGCGGGCTCGAGAGCGAGCTCGGTGCGGTCGTCGCGCGGCACGAGATCGACTACAAGCGACCGCTCCTGTTCCGTACCGCCCCGGTCGTCGTCGACACCTGGGTCACGCGCATCGGGCGCACGTCGTACTCCGTCGCCTACGACATCCGCGAGGAGACGGGCGACATCGTCTACGCGCACGCCTCGACCGTCATCGTGGTCGTCGACCTCGAGAGCGGGGCACCTCGCCCGCTCGACGAGCAGATGCGCACGGAGCTGGCCAGGTTCCTCGACGACGGCGCGCTCGCCGACGGCGACGCCGCGGTCGCCGGCAAGGTCACCGATCCCGCTGCGACGGGCTGACGCGGTGGCGACCCTGACCCTGCGCAAGGACGAGGCGCGCCTACCTGGCCGCGTTCCTGGGCCGCATCACGGGTTGGGACGAGCGTGCCGCCGTCCGGTTGCAGGCGCGCGGAGGCGTCGTCGGCGTCTACGCGCCGAGCCCGCTCGACGTCCTCGCGTTCGTGGCGCTGCCGCTCGCGGAACGCGGTCGCCGAGTCCTTCGACACCACGGTGTCGGCCGGGCGGGTCCGCGACATCATCGGCGACGTCGCCCAGCTTCCCGCGAGCTCGCCGTTCCCGGTCCCGGACGCGGTCACCGGCTCGCCGTCCCTGGCCGTGCTCCCGCCGTCGTCCCCGTGGACGCCGGGCGAGCGCGGGATGGCCGGCGACGTCTCCGCCGAAGGTCGACGCGGCCGTGGCCGCTTTCCGCGCGACGATCCCGAAGTCCGGGTCGTTCCAGGCCGAGCTGGTAGCCGAGGCCACGTGGGACGCCCCCGGGTGGGGCGGGCTCCCCATGCGCGCACTGCACGCGGCCCGGCTCCTCGGGTTCCTGACCCACCCCGGAGCGCGCATCGAGACGGCCACGATCAGCGGCTGGAAGCGCCTCGTCACACCGGGCGGTCAGGTCTTCGTCCGCAGCTCCGTCGGGCCGGTGCGGCTCAGCCTCGTCCCCAACTGAGGGGTCGCCGGGCAATGGCGTCCGCCCCCCGCGGCGGCGAGTCTCGGCGTTCCGTCACGGCTGGCACCGTGCACGCCCCGTGGGCGCAGATCTCGATGGTGTCGCTCACCGGAATCCAGCCCCTGCCGACGAGGAGCCGGTACGCCTCGCAGCCGAGGCAGAGGCCGAGCACCGACTCCATCCACATCAGGGTCAGGCAGAGCAGGCAGATCGACATCGGGAGGAGTCCCCGCACGTTCGCGTTCGTGATCAGCGCCATCGACGCGGACATGACCACGCCCAGGGACCAGGCGAACCGCTTCGGTGTGGCCGAGACCCACTCCGGCTCGCCGCGCCGCACCAGGAGCCGGGCCACGCGACCGACGGGGGCGAACCGCAGGCCGAGGGTCGTGCGGAGGCCGAACTCGACGAGGAAGAGCACGGTCACGATCTTGATCGGCGCGAACTCCTTGCCGAGGAAGGCGTACCCGAAGGCGACGGCTCCCAGGGCCATCGTCAGCCCGGCTGCGGCGCGGACCTGCCGCTCGTCGACGACGCCGGCCCGGACAGCCCGGCCCGCGACCATCAGCCCGGGGACCCGCTCGCCGTACGCCGTCATCGGACCGATCCCGCGACGTTGACCACGGTCGATGCGGCCTCGGGCGGCTCGCTGTGCGCCGGTGCTCCGAGCACGAGGTAACCCTGGGCCACGAGCATCGCGGCGACCGCCACCCAGGCTCCGGTCGAGATCTCCGTCCCGTACCGGAACCGGTCGAGCAGCAGCACGCCGATCTGCAGGATCACGATCCAGCCGAACGTGACCGGCGCGAGCTCGGCGTACTGCAGCGCCGAGGCGAGCACCCAGAAGAGGACCAGGAACAGCGCGGCGCCAGCGACTCCGATCCACAGCGACCTACGCAGCACGGCCTCCTTCGCCGCGAAGGTCCCCGCGAGGTCGAGCCCGGCGAGCAGGGCCATGGCCACCGTCGCCACGATCGGGGTCGGCCAGTGGTCGGGTGCCTGGATCAGCATCGGAGTTCCACCCTCTCGTGCGGCTCGTCGGAGCCTCGGCGGTCGTCAGAGGAAGGTCCTCCTGGTGACTGCCTCGGCGTACTGGCCCCAGGCTCGCGGCCGCCTCTCAGTCCCCGGTCAGCGCGACGTCAGCACGGCATCAGCACGGAAGGGATGCCCGCGTCACCGAGCGGGCGTAGTGTCCGCCGCATCCCGTGCGCGGACTCCTGGCGGACCCTCGAGGGTGGTGACGTGGTGGTCGGGGCTCGATCTGCCGCACGCGGCAAGGAGTGCGTCCTTGTCACCGCGACCGCGGGCTACGGCAAGACGACGTGGCTGGAGTCCTTCGCCACCGGGGCCGACGGCGCTTACGTCGCCGCCGCCGAGTTGGCCGAACGCGGGGTAGGAGAGCTCTCATCTGACCTCTCCGCCCTCGCGATCGACGACCTGGACGAGCTCTCACCGCAGCGCCGCACGGCTCTGCTCACAGCCGTGGCCGGTCTGCCCGCCTCGGTCCGCATCGCGCTGGCCTCCCGGCGACCCCTGGGTGCCGCCGCGCGGGGCCTGCTCCGCCATGGCCTCGCCGACCGGACGGCGGCGGACCTGGCCCTCACGCCGTCGGCGAACGCCCGGGTGCTGCGCGACGAGCACGGGGTCGCGGACTCGGACGTCGCCGAGCTCGTCCACCACCTCACGGGAGGGTGGCCGGCCCTGGTCCATCACGCGGGCGACCTGCTCGGTCGCCAGGGTGCAGACCCGTCCGCGCTGCTGCCCGGACTCGCTCGGCCGGGCGCTCCCGCGGCCCAGTGGCTCGAGAGCCAGGTGCTCGTCGACGTCCCGGGCCCGGCACTTCAGGTGCTGCACCTCGTTCTGGACCTGGGTCCGGTCACCGCCGCGCTCTGCGCGGACCTGGCCGCGTTCGCCGGGCTGGATGGCGCAACGGGCGGCGCCCGGGCTCGCGACGCCTGCGACCTGCTGACGCGGTCGGGCTTGCTCGTGCCCGACCTCCGGTCGGGCGGCCCGCGCGGGCACGACGTCTGGCGACCGGTCCCGGTCCTCGCCGAGGTGGTCCGAGCTCGCGCGCCGGTCCCGGGCGACGCCGAACCGCGCCGTGCCGCGCGCGCCGCCGCGGCGAGCTGGTACGAGGCCCACGGCTACCCGCTCGCCGCCGCGGTGCTCCGCGACGACATCGGTGACCGGCGCGGTGCGTCGGCCCTGGTCGAGAGCCGTTCCGACGAGATGCTCGCCGCGGGCGGTGCGGCCGAGGTCTCGCGCCTGCTGGAGCATGTCCCGGCCTCGCGCCGGAGCCGTCGGGTCTCGCTGATCCTCGGGGACGCGCGTCGGATGGCGGGTGATCCCTCCGGTGCGTCGCGCGCCCTCGAGCCACTGGTCGCCGCGGCCCGCGCCGGTCGGTGGACGGCCGGCCTCGCCTGGCGGATGGCGATGGTGCACTACATCACGGGCGAGTTCCGCTCCGCGCTGGACGTGTGCGCGGCGGCCCTGCTCGAGGTGGCCCCCGCAGACGCCGACTTCGACACGGTCCAGCTCTTGTCGGTGCGGGCCGCCGCGCTGTTCATGGTGGGGGAGGCCGACGAGTCCCGCACGTGCGCGGACGACGCCCTCACCCGTGCGGACGCGTCCGGAGACGACCGCGCTCGGGCGGCGGCCAACCTCGGGGCGGCGCTGGCCGCGACCGGCGAGCGCCGGGAGGCCCATCTCCGACGCGCGCACGAGGCGGCCGACCGTGCCGGGGACGTCGTCGCGCTGTCCCGGATCCTGGTCAACCAGGCGGACGGACTCCTCGAGGACGCCCGGTACGCGCCCGCTCTCGAGGTCGGCGTCCGGGCTCTACGCGCGGCGCAGCAGGGCGCGCCGCCGGGGATCGTGGTCACGGCGCTCTACAACGTGGGCGAGGCGCTCACGAGGCTCGGACGTTACGACGAGGCGGCATTCGCGTTCGATCGGTCAGTTCGCATCTCCCGTCGGGCCGGCTTGCGACGGACAGCTCCCGGGCTCCTCGGGCTCGGCGAGGTGGGCCGCCTGCTCGGTCGGCGGGAGCAGGCCCGCATGTCGCTCGAGGAGGCCGTCGAGCACGCGCGGTCGGCCGGCGAGATGCAGGTCCTCATCCCCGCGCTCTCGGGGCTCACCCGGCTTCTGCTCGATGGTGGTGACGACGACCTGCTCGCCGCCCGGGCGACGGCGACGGAGGCCGAGACGCTGGCGCCACCGGAGCAGCTGGCCTCCGCCCTCGTGGCTCGCGGCTGGGTGGCTCTCGCGGAGGGCGACCTCGCGGTCGCGCAGGACCGCGTGCAGCGGGCGATCACGGCCGCACGGACCGGGCGCTCCGTCCCGGCGCTGGCCGAGTCGCTCGAGCTCGCCGCGGCGGTCAGCTCGGACGTCGACGTGGCGCGCAGCCATCTGCACGAGGCGCTCGCCCTCTGGACAGCGTCCGGCGCGCTGCCCTCCGCGGACCGGATCCTCGTGCTGCTCGGTCGCCTGCCCGGCGCGGTCGGATCGGATCGCGTCGCGGCCCGCGAGGCGGGGCACCGCCTCCTGTCGCTCGGTGTCCGTGCCGTCGCGGGAGACCCGGCGCTTCCCGCGGAGGGCGTGTCCGCCCCGCTGCACGTGCGGGTGCTGGGCGGTTTCGAGGTTGTCGCCGGGGGTCGACCGGTCCGCATGACCGCGTGGCGGTCCCGGCAGGCCAGGACCCTCGTGAAGATGCTGGCGGCTCGACGCGGCCGACCCATCCCTCGGGGCGAGGTGTGCGAGATCCTGTGGCCGGACGACGAGCCGCAGCGCACCGCTCACCGGCTCTCCGTCCTCCTGTCGGTCGTCCGCGGGGTGCTGGACCCGGCCAAGGCGTGGGACCCGGACCACTACATCCGGGCGGACGCCGCCGGGGTGTCGCTCGACCTGACCCATGTGACGGTGGACGCGCTGGACCTCATGCGCGACGCCACCCATGCGGAGCAGCTCGGCAGGTCCGGTGACGTCGGGCGTGCCCGGGAGCTGCTGCTGGAGGTCGATTCCGCCTACCGCGGTGACGCCTTCGACGAGGAGCCGTACGAGGAGTGGGCGGAGCCGCTGCGCGAGGAGACCCGGGCGGCCTGGATCAGGGCGCTGCGCACGTCGGCGGAGCTCTCGATCCAGCTCGGCGAGCCGGACCAGGCGATCACCACGCTCGTCCGCCTCCTCGCCGCGGACCCGCTCGACGAGTCGGCGCACCGCCAGCTCGTCGGCGTGCTCGTCGACTCGGGCCGGCACGGCGAGGCGCGCCGTGCCTGGGAGCGATGGGCTGCGGCGATGCGCTCCATCGACGCGCCCGAGCCGAGCGAGTCGCTGCTGCGTGGCAGTGGCCCTGCGCCGTTGTGACGCTGTGCTGACGCCCGGCTGACAGCCTTCCTGCCGACCGCACGACACCCTCGGTGGAAGGCAATCCCATGACGTCGCACAGCATCCGAGCCGCCCTGTCGGTGGCGGCCGCGGCCGCCGCATGTCTCCTGGTCGCGTCGGCCGCGCCGGCCTCGGCCGTTGCCCCACCGGTGGGCGGCGGGCTGGGTGAGGCCACCTGCGCGCCGACCACGGCGACCATCACCGGAACAACCGGCAACGACGTGCTCGTGGGTACCAAGCTGGCCGAGACCATCCAGGGCATGGGCGGCAACGACACGATCTACGGCGGTGGGGGAGCCGACATCGTGCACGGCGGGCCGGGCGTCGACACCATCTACGGCGATGCCGGCGGCGACTGCCTGTTCGGCGACCTCGGCGACGACACGGCGTACGGCGGCGACGGCGACGACTACCTGTCGGGCGGTGTCGGGCTCGACCACCTCTTCGGCGGGCTGGGCTCGGACACCTGCCTGCTGCTCGACGGCGAGTTGTGCGTGGACGTCGAATGGATCAAGTACTGACAGGCGGTGACGGCACACGTGGCACCGTCGTGGATCCCTCACGGAGCGCAGCGGCAGATCGCTGAAAGTAGTTGTCCCCAGGGCTCTTTCGGGGTTGACGGCGTGATCGTCGTGACCTAGAATCGAACACATGTCCACCCGCGCACGTCGCCTCGCGTCAGCGCTGGAGCGTGCGCGGGTCGCGCTCGCCGAGGCCGCCGCCTTGGTCGCCGAGGGAGCGATGGACGACGTCGTGGACGCCGCGGCCCCGGAGGTCACAGCGCTGGCGTGGCGGATCTCGGACACGGCGGCTGCGATCGGGTCGGCCGCGGTCGAGCGGACCGATCGGTGCGGCGTGCTCAGCGGCCGCGGGTTCGTCTCGACCCAGTCGTGGCTGACCGCGACACTGCGCTGGGAGTCGCGCCGGTCCTCCTCGACGGTGCGGTCGGCCCGACGCCTGGCCCGCGAGTTCGCCCCCACGCGCGACGCCTGGCTCGCGCAGCGCATCACCGGAGCCCACGCACGCGTCGTTGCCGACGGCCTGGCCCTGGCCCTGGAGCCCGTAGCGGCCGAAGACCGTGACGCCATCCGTCGCGAGGCGGAGTCGCTGCTGCTCGAGGTCGCCGGCATCCGCTCCGTCGATCGCACCAAGGCGGCCGTGAAGCGGTTGCGGATCGCAGCGGACCCGGACGGCGCCAGCGCGGCGGCCATGGCCGCCGACGCTGCGCAGTGGTTGCGCCTGACACACGTCGGCGACGGCTGGGCGCTGCGAGGGTGGCTGTCCGACCTCACCGGTGCCGCAGTCGCCGCCGTGCTGAACGGTCGCCGTGCCTCCGACCAGCACAGCGGATCGAGTCCCGTCGCGGGACGCCGCCGACTCGTCGGCGCGCATCGCGCACCACAACGCTGTGATCCTCGGCGAGCTGCGCGCGGGAGGCGCTCGACGGCGGCGACGCCGGAACGGTCGCCGGGGAGCGCCCGCACCTCGAGGTCGTCGTCACCCTCGACGAGCTGCGCGCGGGCGTCGGCGTCGGCGAGCTCGACGCCGGGCTCCGCGACACCCTCCCGCTCGACCTCGACTCCGTCCGGCGCATTGCCTGTGACGCCGACGTCCGCCGGGTCGTCACAACGGGACGCCGTGACGGGACGACGGTCGACCCCGTGCTCGCTCGGCTCGTCGCCGCACCCAGCGAGGTCGTCGACTACGGCCGCGCCCGTCGAACCGTCCCTCGGGGGCTGCGCCGCCGGGTGGCGCACCGCGACCGCGGCTGCGTGTTCCCCGGCTGCCATCGGGCCGCCGGGCAGACCGAGGCGCACCACGTGCGGCACTGGGCCGACGGCGGATCCACCTCGCTCGACAACCTCGCGCTCCTCTGCAGCCGACATCACCAGGCTGTCCACCACGAAGGCTGGACCCTCCTGCCCCGGGCGGGACTCGGCCCGCATCAGCCCGGCTACTGGCAGGTCCATCCACCCGCCCCACCCGAGTGGGCGGCGGCGTGACCCTGCGCGCGCCGTCGGTCGAGGGGTGGCGCATGGCGGGCACGTGCGGAGGCGGCACTGCCGCTCGCCCTCCGTCGCGGGTTGCCGGGCCGGCAGACGTCGTCCCCGCAGCCCGGCCGTCATCGTCCCCAGCGACCGGCCGCGGGCCAGGTCTCGAGGAGCGTGGGCCATGGAGCCTGGCGCGTCCTGGTCGCACGACCGCATCGGCGTCGGAGCGGTCGAGGGGAAGGGCCGAGGGGTGCGGTCAGCGGGACCGTGCGGCTGACGGGGCCGGCCCGGTGGACTCGCGGACCACGAGCTCGGCGGACAGCCGTGGCGTCCTCGGCGTGCCGCCCGCGACGAGATCGAGCACGGTACGCGCGGCGATCCGCCCCTTCGCCTGCAGGTCCTGCGAGACCGTCGTGAGCGCGGGAGTCGCCCGGTGCGCCTCCTCGATGTCGTCGAAGCCGACGACCGAGAGGTCGTCGCGGGACGGAGATGCCCAGGTCGCGGGCCACCTCGAGCACACCGAAGGCGAGCACGTCGGTCACGGCGAAGACGGCGGTGGGGCGCCGCGATGTCGGCACGTCGAGCAGCTCGCGCGCCACCCGGAGCCCCTCCTCGTGCGTGTGGACGGTCGCGTCCACGAGGGTGAGCGAGGTGCGGGCCCGGGCCGAGATCGCCCGCCGGAAGCCCTCGACCCGGTCGCGCAGGCCGGTGCGCACCGGGATGTCGCGGTGCTCGGTGTCACCCGGGTCGCGACCCGGGAGCCCGACCACGCCGAACCGGCGGTGGCCGAGGCCCAGCAGGTGGTCCGCGGCGAGGGCCGCGGCGCGGGCGTTGTCGATGCCGATGATCGGTACGCCGGGCAGCTTCGGGTGGCCCACGGTCACCAGGGGGAGCCGCCGCTGCCGCACGGCGGCGACTGCCTCGTCGTGCACGTCCATCGAGCACACGATGAAGGCGTCGACCAGCGCGCTGCGCACCACGTCGCCGACGTCGTCGGCCTCCGACGGCACGAGCAGCATCGACTGACCCGCAGCGCCCAGCTCCGCGGCGAGGCCGCGCAGCAGCCCGACCATGCCGGGGTCGGTGAAGGCGTACTCCAGCCGCTCGGTGAGCAGCACGCCGACCGTGCCGGAGCTCCGCCGGCGCAGCGACCGCGCCGCCGGATCCGGCCCGCAGTAGCCGAGCTCGTCGGCGATCGCGAGGACCCGCTCGCGGGTCGCGGAGCGAGAGCTGGTCGGGCCGGTTGTAGGCGTTGGAGACCGTCATCCGCGACACGCCGGCGGCACGTGCGACGGTGTCGAGCGTCGGTCGCTCCTCGCCCATCGCGACCTCCTGCGGGTATCGGCTTCCCTGCTGCGTGCCTCGTACTGTATCGTTCCAGTCTGTATCGATAAAGAACACGGAAGCAGACACGCCAGTGAGCATCTCGACCCTCGCCCTGGGCCTCGCCTACCTCGGCTCCGCCATCGGCGTCGCCATGGTGGTCCCGCAGATCCAGCGGATCCTCCGCAACCCGTCGATGGGCGGCGTCTCCCCGTGGACGTGGGCCCTCACGGCGACCTCCTGCGTGCTCTGGATGGCGTACGGCGTCCGCACGCTCTCGCTGCCGCAGATCCCGGGCAACGTGCTGCTCGTCAGCGGCGCGGTCGCCATCGTCCTGCTCGTGCCGGCGGCCTGGAGCCGCGTCTCACGCGCGCTGCTGATGGGTTCCGTCGTCACCGTGCTGCTGCTGGTGTCGACCACGCTGACGCCCGAGCAGGTCGGCTTCCTCGCCTTCGGCATCGGGGTGGGCGGCATGTGGCCGCAGGTCTACGAGACCGTGTGGGCCCGCCGCGGCATGGGTCCGTCGGCGATCTCGCTGTCCTCCCAGGCGCTGAAGCTCGCCTCGCAGCTGTGCTGGCTGAGCTTCGCCGTCCTCACCCTCGACCTTCCGGTGGTCGTCAGCGCCGTCATGGCACTGTCCACCAACGGCGTGGTCACGATGGTCGAGCTCGGCCGTCGTCGCGTCGCCGCGGGGACGATGCCGGCGTACGAGCGGGTCCTCGTCGGCGCCGACGCCTGACCCGTCCCTCGACGGCGCGAGCGGTCAGCCCGGGGTGAGGGCGGGGTCGCGGTCGGGAGCCTCCGAGCGTTGCAGCTGGTCTCCGTGCGGGATGGCCCAGCTGGCCACCGCGGCGCCGAGGCACAGGACGCCGGAGGTCCACCACGCGATGTCGTAGCTGCCGGTGGACTGTCGGATCATGCCCGCGACCAGCGCCGACACGCCGGCCCCCACCATGTGCGAGGCGAAGACCCAGCCGAACACCACGCCGGCGCGCTGCGCGCCGAAGCACTCCCGGCACAGCGCCACCGTGGGCGGCACCGTCGCCACCCAGTCGAGCCCGTAGAGGACGACGAAGAAGAACATCGGCGGCTGCACCGTAGGCGCCCAGAGCAGGTGCACGATGAGCTGCGAGACGCCGCGCAGCGCGTAGTAGACCAGCAGCAGCACGCGGGGGTTGTAGCGGTCGGTGAGCCAGCCCGACCCGATCGTCCCGACGAGGTCGAAGACGCCGATCAGCGCGAGCAGTCCGGCGGCCGTCGTGGTGGGGAGGCCGTGGTCGTGCGCGGCGGGCACGAAGTGCGTGCCGACGAGGCCGTTGGTCGACCAGCCGCACACGAAGAATCCCGCCGCGAGCAGCCAGAAGGCGCGCGTGCGGGACGCCTCGCGCAGGCGCAGCAGGGCGAGGCGGCCGGCTCCCATGCCGACGTCGAGCTGCGCCGGCTCGACGTAGCCGGCGGGTGCGCCGTACGGGAGGACGCCGACGTCGGCAGGTCGGTCGCGCAGGAACAGGAGCACGAGCGGAACCATGGCGAGTGCGAGGGCCGCGAGCAGCAGGGTCGCGGACCGCCACCCGTTGTCGACCACCAGGCGCGCGATGGTGGGCAGGAAGATGAGCTGCCCGGTCGCCGAGGCGGCGGAGAAGACGCCGGTGACCAGGCCGCGCCGGGAGACGAACCAACGCTGGGCCACGACCGCACCGAAGACGAGGGCGAGGCACCCCGCTCCGAAGCCGAGCAGGACGCCCCACAGCAGCACCAGCTGCCAGGGCTCGGTCATCACGGTCGTGAGGCCCATGCCCAGCGAGAGCAGGACGAGCGCGGCGGCGACGACCCGGCGGATGCCCCACTTCTCCATCAGCGCGGCGGCGAACGGTGCCACGAGGCCGTAGAGGGCGAGGTTCACCAGCACGGCGAACGAGACGGTGGTGCGCGACCAGCCGAAGTCGTCCGCGACGGGCTCGAGCAGGACACCGGTGCTCGAGCGGAAGGCGGCCGAGGCCACGAGCACGAGGAACGTGACCGCGGCGACGACCCAGGCGCGGTGCCTCCAGGTCACGGGCCGACGATCCAGCAGCACGACGCCGGCGGGAGGACCAGCGACCCGTCGGCAGTGCGGGCGACTCCCCCCGTCTCCACTGCGATCTCGCCGTCGAACGCGACGATGGCGTGCTGCTCGCCCGCGTTGAGCAGCGCCACGAGGGAGGCGTCGCCGAAGCGCTCGAAGCCGACGACGTCGTCGTGGCCCGTCGGGATCCAGCGCAGCTCGCCGTCGCCGAGCACCGGGCTGGCGCGTCGGACTGCCAGCGCCCGCTTGTACAGCGCGAACGTGGAGTGCTCGTCCGCCGCCTGGTCCGCGGCGGTGAGGCCGGCCCAGTCCTCGGGCAACGGGAGCCAGGGCGTACCGGTGGTGAAGCCGAACGGTGCGGCGTCGCCGGACCACGGCAGCGGCACCCGGCAGCCGTCGCGACCCTTCACCTCGCCGCGCGTGCGGAAGTAGGTCGGGTCCTGGCGGGTCTCGTCCGGGAGGTCGAGCACCTCGGGCAGGCCGAGCTCCTCGCCCTGGTAGAGGTACGCCGAGCCCGGCAGCGCCAGCGACAGCAGGCTGAGCGCAAGCGCCCGGCGTCGCCCCGTCGCGAGGTCGGGCGAGCCGTCCGCGCCCAGCGGCGCGAGGCGCGTGACCGGGCGCCAGACGTCGTGGTTCGAGAGCACCCACGTCGGCGGGGCGCCGACCGCCGCCGAGGTGAGCAGCGAGAGCCCGATCACCTCACGGATGCGCTCGGCGTCCCATGAGGTCTTGAGGAAGTGGAAGTTGAAGGTCGTGTGCAGCTCGTCCGGCCGGGTGTACTCCGCCTGCGCCTCCGGCGTGCTCACCCAGGCCTCGCCCACGAACGCGCGGGGCGGGTCGTAGGAGTCGGCGATGCGACGCCACTCGCGCCAGATCTCGTGCACGCCCGGCTGGTCCCAGTGCGGGGAGTTGTGGATGGCGCCGGCGAGGACCTGCTCGAGGTCGTCGGACTCCTCCAGCGACGACGGGTAGCCGGCCGCCTTCACGAGCCCGTGCGCGACGTCGATGCGCATGCCGTCGACGCCGAGGTCGAACCAGAAGCGCAGCGTGGCCGCGAAGTCCTCGTGCACCTCGGGGTTGTCCCAGTTCACGTCCGGCTGCGACGCGTCGAACAGGTGGAGGTACCACCAGCCGGCGTGGCCCTCGATCGGCGTCCAGGCCGGACCGCCGAAGGCGCTCTGCCAGTTGTTCGGCTGCGAGCTCGCCCGCCTCGCCGCGACCGCGGACCGCGTGGAAGCGCGCCCACTCGCGTGATCCCGGCGCGGTGGCGCGGGCGGCCCCGAACCACGCGTGCTGCCAGGAGAAGTGGTTCGGCACGACGTCGACGAACACCCGGATGCCGCGCTCGTGGCAGTCGGTCACGATGCCGCGCAGGTCGTCGACGGTGCCGAGCAGGGGGTCGACCTCGCGCGGGATCGGCGACGTCGTAACCGCCGTCGAGCAGCGGGGACGGGTAGAACGGCGAGATCCAGATCGCGTCGACGCCGAGGTCGCTGAGATGACCGAGATGGGCGCGGATGCCCGGGAGGTCGCCGATGCCGTCCCCGTTCGAGTCGGCGAACGAGCGCGGGTAGATCTGGTAGACGACGGCGTCGCGCCACCAGTCCCGGATCGTCGCGCGGGGGCACGCCGTGGTTGCCCTCGACGATCGGCAGGTCCGTCGTGCTCACGTCTGCACCTCGTGCACGGTGAGTCCCGGGCGCGGCGCGTCGGAGTCGGTGTTCACCATGGCCATCGCGGCACCCACGAGGTAGCGCCACAGCTCGACCTTGAGCGCAGGGTCGAGCCCGTGCTCGGCGATGGCGGCGTCGAGCCCGTCCTTCATGTGCGCGAGCCAGCGGTCGCGCGCGTCGTCGTCGATCGCGAACGGGAGGTGGCGCATCCGCAGCCGCGGGTGACCGCGCTCCTCGGAGTAGGTGGTCGGTCCGCCCCAGTACTGCTCGAGGAACATGCGCAGCCGGTGCTCGGCCGGGCCGAGGTCGGCTTCGGGGTACAGGGGACGCAGCACCGGATCACCGGCGACCCCTTCGTAGAAGCGGTGGACCAGGGTGGCGAAGAAGTCCGCGCCACCCATCTCGGCGTACGGGGTCGGTTGCGACGACATGGCCCCCATTGTGCCGTCGACGGCGCTCGGGCCGTGCGCACGGTCCCGGCGTGTGGCGATCGGCGGCCTCGTCGCTGCGCGCCCGATCAGGCCGACTCGGCCAGGCGCTCCTCGTCGTAGCCGATCGCCTCGGCCAGCTCTCGGATGTGGGTGAGCATCGGCCCGAAGATCAAGCCGTGGAACGGCGCCATCGCGGTCCAGTAGGCCTGGCCCGGTAGCCCGCGCGGGTGGAAGAGCGCCCGCTGCGTGTAGACGGTCACCGGGCGCCCCCGCGGGCCGGGCACGGTGCGGATGGCCAGCTCGAGCCACGCGAGGCCGGGCAGCCGCATCTCGGCGCGAAGCCGCAGCAGCTGCTCGGGGACGCGCTCCTCGACCCGCCAGAAGTCGAGGGGGTCGCCCACCCGCAGCCGGTTCGGGTCGCGTCGCCCTCGGGCGAGGCCCACTCCGCCGGCGAGCCGGTCGATCCAGCCGCGCACCTCCCAGGCGAGCGGGAACGAGTAGTAGCCGCGGTCGCCGCCCAGCCCCTCGATCACGCTCCACAGCGCGGCGGGGGAGGCGTCCACGAGGGTCTCTCGCTCGTCGACGTAGAGCGAGCCGCCCGCCCAGTCGGGGTCGGACGGGAGCGGGTCGCTCGGTGCTCCGGGAACGCTCGAGCTCGACCAGGTGGTGCGCACCTCGGCCTGCTGGATCTTGTTGAGCGCCAGGTGGACGGCGCGTTCGTAGGGGAGCAGCCCCTCGGGCGGATCGGGGATGTGTCGCGCGATGTCGTGCTCGGTGCACACCGACTCCATCGAGAGGCTCTCGACGAGCGGCCCGGCCATCGCACGCGGCACCGGCGTGACCAGTCCGATCCACCGGCTCGACAGGCGTGGCGACAGCACGGGAACCGCGACGATCACGCGCTTGCGGAGGCCGGCCACGCGGGCGTAGCCGTCGATCATGCCCTGGTAGGTCGTCCGGTCCGGCCCGCCGATCTCGAAGGCCCGGTTGACCTCCGGCGGGAGCGCGGCGCAGCGCACGAGGTAGTAGAGGACGTCGCGGATGGCGATCGGCTGGGTGGGCGTGCGGAGCCATCTCGGCGTCACCATCACGGGCAGCCGCTCCGTGAGGTGGCGGATCATCTCGAAGCTGGCGGAGCCGCTCCCGATGATGACGGCCGCGCGCAGCTCGGCCGTGGGCACCCCGCTGCCCAGCAGGATCTCGCCGACGCGGCCCCGGCTGCGCAGGTGCTCGGAGAGGTCGCGCGTCGCGATGTGCGGCTGGAGCCCGCCGAGGTACACGATGCGCTCGACCCCCTGCTCGCGAGCCGTGTCGGCGAACACCTGCGCGATGCGCAGCTCGAGGTCCTCGAAGCCGTCGCCGCTCATCAGCGAGTGCAGCAGGTAGTAGGCGACGTCGACCCCGTGCAGCGCCGCGGTCATCGCGTCGGGATCGGTGGCGTCACCGCTGACCACCTCGACGTCGTCCACCCAGGTGCGGTCGGTGAGGCGCTCGGGATGACGGGCCAGGACGCGTACCTCGTAGCCGGCGGCGAGCAGCTCGGGGACGAGACGTCCGCCGATGTAGCCGGTGGCTCCGGTGACGAGGCAGCGCATGGGCACAGTGTGGAGCCGTCGTCGCCGGTGCGCACCACGTGGCGGTGGCAGGAGCGGGGGTCAGGCGGGCGGGCCGCCGGCCGGGGGAGGTGCGCCGGGCATGCCAGGTCCGGCCGGGCGGGCCAGGATCGGCATGCGCACCCCGGCCTCGTCGAACGCGCGCTTGAGCCGCTCCCGGACGGCGCGGGCCGCGGCCATCTGCTGGTCCGGTGCCGCCTTCGCGGTGACCCGCACGAACACGGCGTCACCGCTCACGCTCTCGACGCCGGCGTAGAGCGGCGTGCCGAAGAGAACTCCGTCGTACGCCGAGTCGCCGTCCATCTCGACGCCGACCGACTCGACGATGCGGCGCACCCGGTCGAGATCCTCGTTGTAGGCGATGGGCAGGTCGACCACGGCCATCGTCCAGCCCTGCGACCTGTTGCCGACGCGCAGGATCTCGCCGTTGCGCACGTACCAGACCACGCCGGACATGTCGCGCACCCGGGTGATGCGGAGCGTGACCTCCTCCACGGTCCCGATGGCCGGTCCCAGGTCGACGACGTCGCCCACCCCGAACTGGTCCTCGAGCACCAGGAAGATCCCGGAGAGGAAGTCCTTCACCAGGGTCTGCGCGCCGAAACCGAGGGCGACGCCGATGATCCCGGCGCTCGCGATGAGCGGCGCGAGGTTGACGCCCATCTGCGCCAGCACGAGGAGCGATGCGACGCCCACGATGGTGAACGTGGTGATGCTGCGGAGCAGCTGACCCATCGCCTCGGCGCGCTGCTCGCGCCGCGCGGTCATGAGGACGGCGGTGAGCTCCTGCGTGTGCTCGGAGTTGCGGATCTGCCCCGGACGGTCCTGCTTGAGCCGGCTCTTGGCGTCGTCGGTGACGCGGCGGATCAGCCGGATGATGATCCACCAGAGGATGACCGACACCGCGATCGTGACGATGATCGTGAGCGCGTAAGTGCCGACCCAGGACAGCGCGGACCTCCACCACGCCTCGTCCGCGGCCAGGAGGTCGGGCCAGTCGATGGCGGCAACGATCACGGCTGCGAGCCTACCTGGCCGGGAGTCCCGTCCATCTCGCCGTGAACGCGAGCATCGCCGCGCTCTCGTCCACCGACTTCGAGACGGATCGTGCGCCGTGGCCGACGTCGCCCTCGGCGCGGATGAGGATCGGCCGGCTGCCACTGGTGGCTCGTTGCAGCGCCGCGCACAGCTTGCGGCCGTGCATCGGGTCGGTGCGGGTGTCGTTGTCGAACACCAGGAACAGCGTGGCCGGGTAGTCCTTGCCGTCGTCGACGTTGTGGTACGGCGAGTACCCGAGGATCCAGTCGAGCTCCTCGGGGACGGCGGGGTCGCCGTACTCGACGGTCCAGGTGCGGGCCGAGCTTCGACGTCGTGTAGCGGACCATGTCGAGCAGCGGCGCGACGCACACGACGGTGCCGTAGAGGTCGGGGCGCTGGGTGAGCGCGGCACCGACGAGCAGTCCGCCGTTGCTGCCCCCGTTGATGGCGAGCTGGGCCGGCGTCGTCCAGCCGTGCTCGACGAGCTATTCGGCAGCCGCGTGGAAGTCGTCGAACACGTTCTGCTTGTTGCCGAGCATCCCTGCGCGGTGCCAGTCCTCGCCCTCCTCGCCACCGCCGCGGAGGCCGGCGACGGCGTAGACACCGCCGGCCTCGACCCAGGCGAGCACCGTGGCGGAGTAGGCCGGCTGCATCGCGATGCCGAAACCGCCGTAGCCATAAAGGATCGCGGGCCGAGGCTCGTCCGCTTCCGCCGCCGGGGACAGGACGAACATCCGGACCTCGGTGCCGTCGGCCGAGGTGTAGGTGACCTGGCGGCTGTGCACCGCGGGCACGTCGACGGTGCCGGGGGGCGTGGCGTAGAGCGCGACCTCGTGGGTGCGGGCGTCGTAGCTGTAGACGTTGGGCAGGGTCGTGTAGTCGGTGTAGACGAACCAGATCACCGGCCCGCCCTCGGGGCGCTCGACGAGCCCGCCGAGAGTGCCCACGCCGGGCAGCGGGACGTCGGCGACCCGCTCGCCCGTCTCGAGGTCGTGCAGCGACAGCGCGCCGACGGTGTGCAGCGTCCAGGACACGGCGATCAGCGGGCGCTCGAGCTCGTCGCCGTCGAGGATCGCGAAGTCCTCCAGCACCGCGGCGGGATCCTCGGGGATGAGGTCGACCCAGTTCTCGACGGTCGGGGTGGTGGGGTCCACGACGGCGATCCGTCCGCGCGGGCTGTCGCGGTCGGTGCTGACGTAGGCCCGGCCGTCACGGCCGAACGTCAGCGACGGTCTGCGCGTCGACGTCGACCTGCACCTCGACCAGCTCGGGTGCCTCGGGCGGTGACGTGGTGAGGTCGGCGATCCAGAGGTCGTTGCGCGGCTCGGTGCCCTCCTGGCTGGAGATCTCCAGCCAGCGCCCGTCGCGGCTGACCCCGACGCCGTAGTAGTTCGTGATCGTGCGACCGGCACCGAAGATCTCGACGTCGGTATCCGGGTCGGCGCCGAGCCGGTGCAGCCACACGCGCCGGTGGAACTGCTCCTCGTCCACCGGCAGGAGCGCGGGATCGAGCCGGCGCACGTAGTAGTAGGCGGTGCCCCCCGGGAGCCAGGCGATGGGCGAGTAGCGCGCGCGGTCGATGGGACCGTCGACGAGCCGTCCGGACCGGACGTCGATCACGTAGACCGTGGACTCCTCGTCGCCGCCGACGGAGAGCTGGTAGGCGAGGAGGTCGCCCTCCTTGCTCGGCTGCCAGGCGTCGAGCGTGGTGAGGCCGCTCGGGTCGATCGCGATCGGGTCCAGCAGGACGCGCTCGGTGCCGTCCGGCTCGACGGTCCACAGCACGGCGAACTGCTGCTCGCCGGTCCGGCGCATGAAGAACGCGCGGTCGCCGCGGAACACCGACGGCGACACCCCGCCGGCGCTGAGCAGCTCGGCGACCCGCTCGTGGAACCGCTCGGCGCTCGTCCACTGCGCGCGCTCCTCCTGGAACAGGGCGTCCTGGGCCGCGGACCAGGCGACGGTCCGCGGGTCCTCGGGGGACTCGAGCCAGCGGTAGGGGTCGGCGACGGCGCGGCCGTGGAGGTCGTCGACGAGGTCGAGACGCGGCGCATCGGGGTAGGTCGGCACGCGACCACCCTAGGAGGGCACCCTGTGCCAGGCAGCGGTCCGACGCGCGGACGGGTGACCCCGGCCGCCCGGAACACCGCCGCGCCGTGACAGCGCTTTCATCCCGTGGGCCCCCGGGGTGGTGAACGGGGGTCCGCACCCTCCAAGATGGCGGGGTGGACAACGACCTCGCCGCGCTCGCGGCCGCCTGTGGCGTGGCGACGGAGTTCTGGGACCAGGGCGGGGCCTACCACGCCGTGTCCCACGAGACCGTCGTCGCCGTGCTCGAAGCCCTCGGTGTGCGGGCGGCGACGCCGGACGAGGTCCGCAGCTCTCTCGCCGCTCGTCAGATGCGGGACTGGCGGCGCACTTTGCCGCCGGTGTTCGTGCTCCGCGAGGGCGACGACGCGACGTGCTGGGTGCATCTCCCGCACGGCGACGGCGCCCGGATGTGGGTGCAGCTCGAGGACGGCGCGACCCGCGAGGACGTGGCGCAGGTCGACCGGTGGGTCGAGCCCGTCGAGGTCGACGGGCTCCTCGTCGGGGAGGCGACCTTCGCTCTCCCGCACGACCTGCCCACCGGCTGGCACCGTTTGCATGCCGAGATCACCGCGGCGACCGGCGACGCCGTCACGGCGTCGACCACTCTCGTCGTCACCCCCCGCCGCCTCGAGCTGCCCCCGACGCTGACCGACGGACGCGGGTGGGGTTTCGCCGCGCAGCTCTACTCGGTGCGCTCGCGGAAGTCCTGGGGGCTCGGCGACGTCGGCGACCTGTCCGAGCTCATCACCTGGAGCGGTCGCGAGCTCGGCGCCGACTTCCTCCTCATCAACCCGCTGCACGCGGCGTCGCCGGTGCCGCCGATGGCGCCCTCGCCGTACCTTCCGGTCACCCGGCGGTTCGCCAACCCGATCTACCTGCGGGTCGAGGACGTCCCGGAGTACGCGGACCTCGACGTGGCCGCCAGCGGCCGCGTAGCGGCGCTCGCTTCGGCCGTCTCGGGCGCCAACACCACGGCCGACCTCCTCGAGCGCGACCCGGTGTGGGCCGCGAAGCGTGCCGCGCTCAACCTGGTGCGGGCGGTGCCTCTGACAGAAGCCCGGCAGGCGGCGTACGACGCCTTCTGCCTGCGCGAGGGTGCCGGGCTCGACGACTTCGCACTGTGGTGCGCGCTCGGCGACGTGTTCGGTGAGCCGGCGGCGTGGCCGGAGGACCTGGCCGACCCGCACGGCCCCGCGGCGCAGGCAGCGCGCGCGACCCTCAGCGACCGCGTCGACTTCCACCGCTGGTGCCAGTGGGTCCTCGACGACCAGCTCGCCGCGGCCCAGCAGGCCGCGCTCGACGCGGGGATGGCGATCGGCGTCATGCACGACCTCGCCGTCGGGGTGCATCCCGAGGGCGCCGACGCGTGGGCGTTGCGCGACGTGCTCGCGAAGGACGTCGCGGTGGGCGCCCCGCCGGACATGTACAACCAGATGGGGCAGGACTGGTCCCAGCCGCCGTGGCGCCCCGATGCCTTGGCGGAGCACGCCTTCATCCCCTACCGCGACATGCTGCGCACGGTGCTGCGGCACGCCGGGGGCATCCGCATCGACCACGTCCTCGGCCTGTTCCGGCTGTGGTGGATCCCGCGCGGCATGCCCGCGGACCAGGGCACCTACGTGCGCTACGACCACAACGCCCTCGTCGGCATCCTCGCCCTCGAGGCGCAGCGGGCCGGCGCCGTCGTCATCGGCGAGGACCTCGGCACGGTCGAGGCCTGGGTGCAGGAGACGCTGCGCGACCGCGGCGTCCTCGGCACCTCGATCCTCTGGTTCGAGAAGGACGACGCGGACCTCCCGCTGGCGCCGGAGCAGTGGCGCGAGCTCACGCTCGCGAGCGTCACGACGCACGACCTCCCGCCCACCGCCGGCTACCTCGACGGTGAGCACGTGCGGCTGCGCGACGAGCTCGGCCTGCTCGCGACGACCTACGACGAGGAGCTCGCGAACCACGAGCGCGACCTCGCCGCCTGGCTGCACGCGCTGCGCGAGCGTGGCCTGATCGGCGAGGACGCCGACACCGACGCCGTCGTCGAGGGGCTGCACCGCTACCTCGCGCAGTCGCCGTCGCGGCTGCTCGCGATCTCGCTGGCGGACGCCGTGGGCGATCGTCGGGCGCAGAACCAGCCCGGGACCGACCAGGAGTACCCCAACTGGCGGGTGCCGCTGTGCGACGGCGACGGCAAGCCGGTCCTGGTCGAGGACCTCGGCGCGGTCCCGCTGCTCGCGCGGCTGGTCGCCACCGTCGCCCGGTGACCCGCAGCGGGGGAGCCGTCCGGCTGCTCGCACGGCTGGTCGCCACCGTCGCCCGGTGATCCTCGGCGGGAGGGCCGTCCCGGTCGCGGGGCTTAGGATCGCGGGCATGGCCGTGAACCCGCGCTTCGTCCGTGCCGCCGCGATCGTGGCGACCACCGTGGTCGCGACGACGGCGCTCGCCGCACCGGCGTACGCCGACGACGGTGAGCAGCTCGGCGCGCCGATGTCCGCGGGCACGGCCCTGCTGATCTTCGCGGGCATCCCGCTGCTGTTCGCCGCGGTCGTGTGGGTCCTCGTGTCCGCCCCGAGCTGGACCCGCGGTGGCCGGGCCGACGCGACCGACGCCTGGACCGGCGACCCGCTCATGCTCGGTTCCGCCGCCCCCATGGGCGACGCCACGGCTGAGCCGGCCGCTGTCGGTGTGGCTGCTGTCGACGTGTCCGACCTCGAGGTGGCCGACGCCGACGGCGACGACGCGTCGAACGACTCGAGCGGAGGCACGAGTGCGCGCTGGTGACGGCTTCTCGCCGGAGCAGCGTGCCGGGCTCGAGCGCTCCCTCGCCTCGGCCGAGGCGTCGTCGGGCCTGTCCTTCCTGCTGTATGTCGGGGTCCTGGAGGGGGGACGCGCGGCTGCCGAGCGCCTGCTCGCCGCCGGGGCGGATCCCGCGGACTCCGTGCTGGTGGCCGTCGACCCGGTGAACCGCGGTCTCGAGATCGTGACCGGCCGACGGGCCGCCCTCGTGCTCGACGAGCGCACGTGCGCGCTCGCCGGGCTCGCGATGACCTCGTCGTTCGCGGCCGGCGACCTCGTCGGCGGCATCCGCAACGGACTCCAGGTGCTGTCCGATCACGCGCGCGTGCCGCTCACGCGTCACATCTCGACCTTCTGACGCGCCGCCTCGGCCGTCGCCCTGCTCCAGCTCGAGTAACTGCCCGAAACCCCGGTTTCAGGGCCTCGAAACAGGGGTTTCGGGCAGTAACTCGCGCTGCTGCGCAGCGGACGTCGGCCGGGAGGCCGACGTCCGACGTGCGTGCGGCGGGCGGGTCAGGAGTCCCGGAGCTGGGCGCGCAGTGACCGCTCGACGCCGTCGCGGCCCTCCCGAACGAGACGGCGCGCACCCGCGGGGACGTCGTCGCGGGCGAGGAACTCGTCGGTGCGGTCGAGGGTGCCCTGCTCGACGAGCTGGGCCGGGTAGAGCCCGAGCACGATCGTCTGCGCGGTCTCGTTGGTCCGCGAGGTCCACACGTCCGGGATCGCGGCGAAGTAGCGGTCGACGAACGCGCGCTGCAGCTCGCGCTGGTCGGCGTTCACGAAGCCGGCGAGCGTGGCCGTGAGCAGCGCGTTGGGCAGCTCGTCGGACTCGACGGCTGCGGCGAACGCGGCCTCCTTCGCCTCGAGGGTGGGGATCGGCGGCGCGGGCGGTGGCGGCCTGCCGGCGACCGGTCGCGGTGTCGTCACCGGCAAGCTCGCGCTCGATCTCGGCGGGGTCGGCAGCGCCGAGCGACACGAGCTTCTGGAGCAGGCCCCAGCGCAGGTCGGTGTCGACGGCGAGCCCCTCGGGCGAGTCGCCGTTGAGCCACGAGCGGAGCAGGACCGCATGGTCCGGCGTACGCGACGCGTTGGCGTAGGCACGGGCGAACGCGAGCTGGTGGTCGCTGCCCGGCTCCGCGTCGCCGAGCATCTGCAGCGCGAGCGCGGCGAGCCGGTCGCGGTAGCCGTCGCGGCGGCCCGGGCCGGAGAACAGCTCGATCGCGGACTTCGCCTGCACGAGCAGGGTCGTGACGACGCCGATGTCGGACTCGGCCGGCAACCCCGACTCCACGAGGGCGAGGAAGTCGCGGGTGGGCATCTCGGCGTCGCGCAGCATGTCCCAGGCCGCGGCCCAGATGAGGCCGCGCGAGAGCGGGTCGGACAGGGTGGCGAAGGACTCGATCGCGGTGCGCAGCGAGCGCTCGTCGAGCCGGATCTTCGCGTAGGTGAGGTCCTCGTCGTTGAGCAGCAGCAGGTCCGGCTGCGCGACGCCGACCAGCTCGGGCACGTCCGTGCGAGCGCCGACGACGTCGATCTCGATGCGCCGGACCCGCTCGAGACCGGTCTCGGTCGGTGTCGTACAGGCCGACCGCGATGCGGTGCGGTCGCAGCATCTCGGCGATGCCGGGCGGTGACGACGGCGGCTCCTGCACGATGGTGACGGAGGAGTAGGCGCCGGCCGCGTCGAGCTCGAACTCGGTGCGCAGCAGGTTCACGCCGGAGGTCTCGAGCCAGGCCGACGTCCAGCCGGAGAGGTCGCGGCCGCTCGACCGCTCGAGCTCGGCGAGGAGGTCGGCGAGCGTGGTGTTGCCCCACGAGTGCCGGGCGAAGTAGGCGGTGATGCCCTGCAGGAACTCCTTCTCCCCGACCCAGGCGACGAGCTGGCGCAGCGCGGAGGCGCCCTGCGCGTAGGTGATGCCGTCGAAGTTCACCTCGACCGCCTCGAGGTCGACCATGTCGGCCGCGATGGGGTGCGTGGAGGACAGCTGGGTCTGTCGATAGGCCCAGCCCTTGCGCTGGATGAGGAACGTCGTCCACGCGTCGTGGTAGCGCGTGGCGCTGACGTTGGCGTAGTGCGCGGCCCACTCGGCGAACGACTCGTTGAGCCAGAGGTCGTCCCACCACGTCATCGTGACGAGGTCGCCGAACCACATGTGCGCGAGCTCGTGGAGGACGGTGTTGGCGCGCTGCTCGTAGGCGTGGTCGGTGACGCGCGAGCGGAAGACGTAGTCCTCGAGGATCGTGACGCAGCGCAGCGTTCTCCATCGCACCGGCGTTGAACTCCGGCACGAAGAGCTGGTCGTACTTGGCGAACGGGTACGGCGTCGCGAAGCGCGACTCGAAGAACTCGAACCCCTGCTTGGTGACGGTGAAGACCTCGTCCGCGTCGAGGTACTGCGCGAGGCTCGCGCGGCAGAACACGCCGAGCGGGTAGGCGCCGTGCGGGCCGACGTACTCGTCGGTGACGACGTGGTACGGGCCGGCGACGATCGCGGTGATGTAGGTGGAGATGCGCGGCGTGGGCTCGAAGTCCCAGCGCGCGAGGTCGCCGTCCGTCGCGATGGGCTCGGGGCTCGGCTGGTTGGACACGACCTGCCAGTAGCGCGGCGCCGTGACCGAGAAGGTGAACGACGCCTTGAGGTCGGGCTGGTCGAAGCAGGCGTAGACCCGACGGGCGTCGGCGACCTCGAACTGGGAGTAGAGGTAGACGGCGTCGTCGACGGGGTCGTGGAAGCGGTGCAGCCCCTCGCCGGAGCGCATGTAGGAGCAGTCGGCCTCGACGACGAGGACGTTCTCCGCCGCGAGCCCGGCGAGCGGGAGCCGGGTGCCCGTGAAGGTGGCGAGGTCGAGCTCGACGCCGTTGAGGACGGCGCTGCGCAGGGTCGGCGCGACGAGGTCGATCCAGGTCGAGGTGCCGGGCACCGCGGTGAACCGCACGGTCGTGGAGCTGGGGAACGTGCCGGCGTCGGTGGACCGGGCGTCGGAGAGGTCGACGTGGACGTCGTACCCCTGGACCGAGATCGCCGCGGACCGCTCCATCGCTTCCGCACGCGTGATGTTCGTCGCCGTCACAGCGCGAGACTCCTTCGTGGTCGTCGTCGGCGCACCCGCGCCGCCCGAGGGACGACGCCGAGGAGCCACTGCTCCCGCCATCGTCCCGATGCGTACATCCTCGCACGCGTGACGCGATGCGCCGCGGATCATCGCCCGCGCGGACGCACCCCCAGGACACCTTCCCGCCCAGCCCCCTCGCTGCTCCGTGAGTAACAGCCCAGATGCACGCAAACAGGGCCCGGTTCACGTGCATCTGGACTGTTACTCGTGACGGGACCCGGGGACGGCCGGGGTGGCGGGACGTGGGCGAGCGGGGGCTGGCACGATCGGGGCATGCGCGTGCATCTGGGGAGCGACCATGCCGGGTTCGAGTTCAAGGCGGTGCTCACCGAGCACCTGAGGGCGTCCGGCCACGAGGTGGTCGACCACGGCGCCCTCGAGTACGACGCCATCGACGACTACCCGCCGTTCTGCGTCGCAGCCGCCCAGGCGGTCGTCGCCGACGAGGGCAGCCTCGGCGTGGTGATCGGCGGCTCGGGCAACGGCGAGCAGATCGCGGCGAACAAGGTGCGCGGTGTCCGCGCGGCGCTGGCCTGGTCGGTCGCGACCGCCCAGCTCTCCCGCGAGCACAACGACGCCAACGTCATCGGGCTCGGCGCCCGCCAGCACGACGAGGCCACCGCGCTGGCCATCGTCGACGCGTTCGTGGCGACGCCGTTCAGCAACGATCCGCGCCACATCCGCCGGATCGAGATGCTCGCGACCTTCGAGGCCACCGGCTCCTTCTGATCACGGCCGCCTACCGGAGCGCGAGTAACAGTCCAGATACACGCAAAGTTGCCTGAGTTTGCGTGCATCTGGACTGTTACTCGCGGAGAGGGCCGGGGTCAGGGGGCGATCGGGGTGCCCTTGCGGATCGTCACGGTGCGCTCGGCGCGGGCGACGTGGGCAGGGCCGGGGCGCGAGACGTCGCGGGCGCGCAGCGCGCCGTCGACTCCCACCCGCGATGGACCGCGGTCGGCGAGCCGGTCGAGCGCCCGGTCGTCCGGGTGGTCGTCGTCGGGTCCGACGCTGGGGCTTGGCCACGCGCCGACGGTACGCCGCCCGAGCCACGACGTGCGAGTGCCGCTGACGCGACGGCGCGCCACCGCGGCCGTGATGTGCGACGTGAGCCGCGACCTGACGGCGCGCCGCCAGCTGCGCGCGAGTGCCGGGAAGCGCCCGCGTCCGGCAGGATCGCGGAAGCGGTCGGACGCGCGATCGCCGCGACGAGGTGGAGGTTCGACGTTGCCCGAGGGCCACAGCCTGCACCGGCTCGCCCGCTCGGTGACGCGCTCCTTCGGCGGGCAGCAGGTCCGGACGTCGAGCCCGCAGGGCCGGTTCGAGCTCGGCGCCGCGCTGCTGGACGGCCGGGTGCTCGAGCGGGGAGAGGCCTGGGGCAAGCACCTGTTCGTCGCCTTCGAGGGCGACGAGGTGGTGCACGTCCACCTCGGCCTCTACGGCTCGATGGTGCGCAGCAAGGCCCCTGCACCCGAGCCGTGGGGTGCGGTGCGCCTGCGCATCGTGGGGGAGAAGTGGTTCGCCGACCTGCGCGCACCGACCGCGTGCGACCTCGTCGGCCTCGAGGGTCGCGACGCGATCGTCGCGCGGCTCGGTCCCGATCCATTGCGCCGCGACGCCGACGTCGACCGGATGCGGCGTCGCATCGCGGGAGCCGCGCGCCGATCGGCGCGATGCTCATGGACCAGTCCGTGCTCTCCGGTGTCGGCAACGTCTACCGCGCCGAGGTGCTGTTCCGGCAGGGAGTGTCGCCGTTCACCGAGGGTCGCGACGTGCGGCCGGCGCAGGTGGACGCGATGTGGGACGACCTCGTCCGGCTCATGCGCGACGGCGTACGCCGAGGTCGCATCGTCACGCTCGACCCCGACGACCACGAGGCGATGGCGGAGCTCGATGCCGACCGCCCCGCACCCGACTCGCCCGAGCTCGACGGTGGCGAGGACACGGTCGCGCGGCGCGCGGCGCGGCGCAGCACCGGCGTCTACGTCTACGGTCGGGAAGGACGGGCCTGCCTGCGCTGCGGCTCGACCGTCGCGGCCGCAGGACTTCCACGGCCGACGGCTGTACTGGTGCCCACGGTGCCAGGCGCCCCCGCGCAAGCGACGCCGCTCGTCCTGACGCTCGCGCGCAGGCGAGGGCAGCCCCGGAACCCCCAGTGAGCCCGCGAGTAACAGTCCAGATGCACGTGAAACGAGCCCAGTTTGCGTGCATCTGGACTGTTACTCGCCGAGGTGGGGTCAGGTGGCGAGCATGCCGCCGTCGACGGCGAGCGCGTGGCCGTTGGTGAACGACGACGCGTCCGAGCAGAGCCACAGCGTGGCTCGCGCGATCTCCTCCGACGTGCCGAAACGGCCCAGCGGGCTGAGCCGGCCGGCCACCTCGGCGGCGTCGCGGCCGCGGCGCTCGATCGCGCCGCGCAGCATCGGGGTGTCGATCGCGCCGGGGCAGATCGCGTTGACCCGCACGCCCCGCGAGCCGTAGTCCATCGCCGCGCTCCGGGTGAGGCCGAGCGCCGCGAACTTGCTGGCGGTGTACGCCGGCTGGTTGTGCTGCGGTCGGAACGAGTTGGTCGACGCGATGTTCACGATCGAGCCGCCACCGCCGGCGAGCATCGCCGCGATCTCGTGCTTGAGGCAGAGGAACAGGCCGCGGGAGTTCACGGCCATCATGCGGTCGTACTCCTCGTCACCCGTCTCGTGCAGCGGGACCGTCTCGAACTCGATCGCGGCGGCGTTCACGGCGATGTGCAGGCCACCGAACCCGTCGGTCGCCGCGGCGACGAGGGCGGCGACGTCGTCGGACACCGCGATGTCGGTGCGCACGAAGCGCACCTCGCCGGACAGGTCGGCGGTGCTGTCCACGAGCGAGGACCCGGCCGCGTCGTTGATGTCGCTGGCCACGACGTTCGCCCCGGCGTCGGCCAGCGCGAGCGTGATCGCGCGGCCCATGCCACCGGTGGCACCGGTGACGACGGCGACCTTCCCGGTGAGGTCGTAGGTGACGGTCATGAGTTCTCCTTGGCTGATGTCGTGGCCGCATGGCGGCCCGAGAGGAAGCCGAACACCATGGCGGGGCCGAGCGTGCCGCCACCGCCGCCGTAGGTCATGCCCATGGGGGAGGCCATGACGTTGCCCGCGGCGTAGAGGCCGGGGATCGGATTGCCGTCGAGGTCGATGACCTGGCCCTCGGTCGTCGTGCGCGGTCCGCCCTTGGTGCCCAGCGCACCGGGGCGGACCTCCACGGCGTAGTAGGGAGGTGTGTCGACCGGCCCGATCGTGGCACCGGGGCCGGGGGTTCCGTCGCCCCAGTGCGTGTCGTTGATGCTCCGCCCGCGACCCCACTCCGGGTCGTCGAGGTTCGCGGCACCGTCGTTCCAGCGGGCCACCGCCTCCTCGAGCCCGTCGGCGTCGATGCCGAGCGTGCCGGCCAGCTCGCGCAGGGTCGGCGCGGAGGTCAGCCACGACGGCACCTCGGGGGTGTCGGCGGTGAACGTGTAGATCGCGCCGCGGTCGAGGTACTCCTGGTCGAAGAGCAGCCACGCGGGCATGTTCGGGTAGTCGAACGACACCGGGTCGAGCAGGTGGAAGGCGGCGCCGAACGCGTTGTAGTTGGAGGCCTCGTTGGCGAACCGGCGTCCGGCTCGGTTGACCATGATGGTGTGCGGTCGGATCCGCTCGCGGTTCACCATCCACGAGAACACCTCGCCGTTCTCGTCCGGGACGTCGATGACCGACGTCCACCACGCCTCGCTCATGTTGCCGAGCGACGCGCCGGCCTTCATCGCCATCTTCAGGCCGTCGCCGGTGTTCGTCTCGATCGAGACCATGCGCGGCAACGGACCGCGGAGGTACGCCGTGACGTACTCCTCGTTCCACTCGAAGCCACCGGTGGCGAGGACCACGCCCTGCACGGCCTCGATCTCGACGACGCCGTCGGGCGTCTCCACCGTCACTCCGGCGACGCGACCGTCGCGCAGGACCAGCTCGACCGCGCGGTGCCCGAGGCGCGGCTCGATGCCGCGGTCGAGGCAGCTCTTGAGCAGACGCCCCATGAGCGCCTGACCGCAGCCGCGCTCGTCGTGCAGCTTCCGGCGCGCGAGCTCCTCCGGCGCGATGCCCCCCACGGTGCCGCGGCCGAGCGTGGTCTCGTTCAGGACGACGTTCGGCGCCATCTGCCGGCTCGTCGACATGCGAGCCGCCCAGTCGCCCAGCTCGTCGAACGGGAAGAGCGGGCACTCGATCGACCGACCGCCCTGAGGCTTCGCGCCCGGGTGCTCGGGGTGGTAGTCGGGGAAGCGCTCGACCAGCTCGAACACGACCTCCGAGTTGTCGGCGAGCCAGGCGACCATCTCGGGACCGGCGTCGATCATCGCCCCGGCCACGTCCATCGGGATCTTCCCGTGGGACATCGAGGAGAGGTAGGTGAGCACCTCCTCCTTCGAGTCCGTGATCCCGAACTCCGCCATCTGCTCGTTGAGCGGGATCCAGACCGTGCCGCCGGACATCGCCGACGTGCCGCCGACGACGTCCGCCTTCTCCAGGACGAGCACCGAGGCGCCGTGGCCAGCCGCGCTCACCGCGGCTGTCAGGCCGGCCGCGCCGGTGCCCAGGACGATGACGTCGAACGATTCCATGGCGTCTCCTATGTGCAACAGGTGTTGTACAACGTACGGTGTGCCATGCCAGTACGCAAGGATCTGTCCGGGAGGAAACTGTGCCGCGATACGTCGACCATGACCAGCGCCGCCGCGAGGTGGCCGACGTCGCCGGCCAGATCCTGGCCACGCGGGGCCGTCAGGCGCTCACGGTGCGCCACGTCGCCGAGGCGGCGGGCTTCTCGACCACGGTCGTGTCGCACTACTTCGCCGACGTCGCCGAGCTGCTGCACACCACGAACACCATGGCGGCGGACCGCGCCCGTGCGCGGCTCGACGTGGTGATCGACAACGACCCGACCGACGTGCAGGGGCTCATCGAGGCGCTCCTGCCGCTCGACGAGGTGCGGCGTCGCGACTGGATGATCTGGTTCGCCTTCTGGAGCGAGGCACTCACGTCGGAGTCGTTCGCTGCCGAGCAGCGCGCACGGGCGCGGCTCACGGTCAAGCGGCTCACGACGATGCTGCGCCTCCTGGCGCGCGAGCACCGGCTCGACGGCGATGTCGACGTCGTGGTGGCCGCGCAACGGCTGGGCGCCCTGATCCCCGGCATCGCCGGTCAGGCGATGTTCGACCCCACCGGGTGGACGCCTGCGCGCCAGCGGTCAGTGGTGGCCGACGAGCTCGCGCTGATCGGCCTGCGCGCCGCCTGATCGAGCGATCAGAAGCAGGGCTGCGAGGCGAGCGCCCGGAGTCCGGTGCGGTCGCCGAGCATGTAGGTCCTGATCGAGGGGTTCAGGGTGGGGTACATGAGCTGGGTGCGGTCCGAGGTGTGCCGCAGGCCCAGCGCGTGCCCGAGCTCGTGGGCGTACATCGCGATCTCCTGTGCGGCACTCGCGCGTCGGGCGTCCGTGGTGTCGACGAGGACGAACCCGGACTTGATCCGGTTGAGCGTCGTCCCGTTGGACTGGCGCAGGATCGACCACGAGCTGCCGCCCACGCCGACCGTGGAGCCGGTGAGCGAGCGGAACGAGTGCGAGCCGGTCCCCGTCGGCGTACCGAACGTGATCATGATCGCGGGAGTGGTGCGCGTGCGGACCGGTGCGGAGCGCGTGGAGTTCGCCTTCGTGCTGCCGTTGAACAGGCCGCGGTAGCTGAAGCGGTAGCCGCTCGCCTTGGCAGCCGCGTTGAAGCTCGTGAAGAGGTAGGACACCTCCCGACTGAGCACGACACCTCCGGGCGTCGACGCGTCGATGCCCCACGTGATGGTGGTGCAGCGGTTCCAGCGGGGCTGGCGGACCACCGGGACGGACTTGTCGTACGTGAGGGCGAACGACCGTGCGTGCGTGGGCAGGTTGCCGGGGAAGATGACCGCCTGCGCCGGCACCGAGGGGGCCAGCAGGCCGACGGCCGCCGCTGCGACGACACCGACGCGCACGAGGCGCGAGCGGAGGCGCGATGAGCGCACGGTCGACGGGGTCACGTTCCGGGGCTGGTCTGCTCGTGCACGGGTCATGCGCTCACCTCTCGACTCGGGGGTCGTGCTCCCGATATCGGGTCGTGGGGGCCACGGTCTGGATAGCCCGATCGGATACGACGGAGGCGGGCACCCGGCCCGCCGCCCCGGGCGGCTGGCGCCCGCCGCACCAGCCTGCACACACCGGCCGGGTGGGTCGCACCACGGCGGGCCGACCCGGACGAATCTTGGACAAGTCGGGTGGGGATCCACGACGCAATCCCCGGAATCCGTGCGTCCGGGCACCGGCACCGGATGCGACTCCGACCCTCCTGCGCCCGTCGGGTGCGAGAGTGCGGGTACCGGCCACCGGAGCCGGACCTCGAGCGGGAGCGTGCGATGAGGGCTGTCGTCTACAGCGCCTACGGCTCGACCGACGGGCTCGCGCTGCGCGAGGTCCCGGAACCCACCGTGGGCGACGACGAGGTGCTCGTGCGGGTGCGTGCGTCGTCGGTGAACTCCTGGGACTGGGACCTCGTGCGGGGCACGCCGTTCATCGTGCGGCTCGGGGCGTGGCGACGACCGCGCTACCCCGTGCTCGGCGCCGACGTCGCCGGCGTCGTCGAGGCGGTCGGGCGGTCCGTGACGGGCGTCCAGCCCGGCGACGAGGTGTACGGCGACGTCTCCGGCTGCTCGTGGGGCGGATTCGCGGAGCTCGCGACGGCTCGCGCGGACGTGCTCGCGCCGAAGCCCGCCGGGCTGTCGTTCGAGGAGGCGGCAGCCGTACCGCAGGCCGGGGTCCTGGCCCTGCAGGGGCTGCGGAAGGCGCAGGTCGGTCGTGGGAGCCGGGTCCTGGTCAACGGCGCGGGCGGCGGCGTCGGGACCTTCGCCGTGCAGCTCGCCGTGTCGCTCGGGGCGCGCGTCACGGGAGTGGACAGCGCCGGGAAGCTGGACCTCGTCCGCGGGCTCGGCGCGGAGCGCGTCCTGGACTACGCGCAGGTCGACGTCACCCGCGGTCCGGAGCGCTACGACGCCGTCGTCGACGTCGCGGCGTACCGGTCGGCCGGGGACTACGCGCGCATGCTCAACCGCGGTGGGACCTACGTCGCGATCGGTGGTTCGCTGGCGTCGATGGCGCAGGTCGCGGTGCTCTCGCCGTGGGTGTCGCGGAGGCACGGCAAGCGGCTGCGGGTCCTGGCGCACCGGCCGTCGCGGGCGGATCTCGTCGCCCTCACCGCGTCGATCGACTCCGGCGCCGTCGGCCCCGTGATCGACCGGTGCTATCCGCTGGCCGAGGTGGCCGCCGCGGTCCAGTACGTCGGCGAGGGGCGAGCGCGCGGAAAGGTCGTCATCACGGTCTGAGGGGTGGCACGCTCCGAGGACGCAGGGCGCCGACCGATCCCGACACGTGCAGAGGGTGGACATGGCAGGACGAGACCGCGAGGTGACGCTCCGGTTCCTGGCGGCGCCGACGGACGCCGGCTACTCCGGCAGCGTCGACGGTGGTCGCGTGCTCGAGTGGATCGACAAGGCGGGCTACGCGCTCGCCGCCGCGTGGAGCGGCCGCTACTGCGTCACGGCGTACGTGGGCAACATCAGGTTCACCCGACCGGTGAAGGTCGGCCATCTCGTCGAGGTGACGGCGCGGCTCGTGCACACCGGCCGCAGCAGCATGCACATCGAGGTCGTCGTGCGGTCCGGCTTCCCGATCGACGAGGAGCTCGCGGAGACGACGCGGTGCCTCATCATCTTCGTCGCGGTCGACACCGACGGGCGCTCGGTCCCGGTCCACCCCTGGGTCTCGCAGGACGACGGTGACCGGCGCAGCGAGGACAGCGCGGTCCGGCGCATCGGGCTCCGCGCCGAGATCGAGGCCGCGATGGCCGCGCAGAGCTACACCGACGCCGGGACCGCCCCGACTGTCGTGCTGCGCTTCCTCGCCGCGCCCACCGACGTGAACTGGGGCGGGAAGGTCCACGGTGGCATCGTCATGCGGTGGATCGACGAGGCCGCGCACGTCCTCGCGACGCAGTGGACCGCCAGCGCCGCCAACGTCGCGGTGTACGCCGGTGGCGTCCGGTTCTACCGCCCGCTGCGCATCGGGGATCTCGTCGAGGTCGAGGCCCGGCTGCTCCACACCGGGACCTCGAGCATGCACATCAGCGTGCACGTGCGGTCGGGCGACCCGTGCGAGTCGCAGCTCCAGCTCACGACGCACTGCCTCATCGTGTTCGTCTCGCTCGGACCGGACGGCGGCACGATCGCCTGCCGGTCCTGGCAGCCGGCGTCGGAGGAGGACGTCGCCCTCGAGACGCACGCCCGTGACCTGATCGAGCTGCGTCGCGCGATCCACCAGCCCGAGGCCGCGGCCGGCGGGGCCAACTAGCCCGATCGCTCGCGGGTCGGCCGGTCCTCGGACCGAGGTCGTCTCCTCGGTGGTGCCTGCCCGGGTCGGGCGGGACGATCGCGACGTCGGGCGTCCTCAGCGGGCTCGTGGCACGAGGTCGAGCTCCTGGGCCGCGCGGACCGCTGCCCGACGGTTGTTCACGCCGAGCTTGGCGTAGATGTTCTTGGTGTGGGTCCGGACGGTGTTCAGGGACACGACGAGCTGGCGGGCGATGTCCGGGCCGTCCAGGTCGGTGGCGAGCAGCCGGAGCACGTCGAGCTCGCGCTCGCTCAGTGGCTCGACCAGCCCCGGGGTCTGCCGCCGGCCGTTGCTCGGTGCTCGTGACGCCTGCGTGGAGGCGGCGGACATAGGCGCTGGTGTTTCCGCTCCTCCGCCAGGCGTTCGAGCAGCGAGGCCATCGGCGCGCCCTCGTCCACGAAGACCCGGACGTAGCCCTCCGGCTCGGCCAGCGTCACGCGCTCGCTCCAGCGGCTGCCGAGCGCGGCAGGGATGTCGCCGCCGCGCCTGGTGGGCGAGCGCCTGCAGCACCAGGATCTCGATGACGCTGCCCGTCCTCCCCCCGGCCTCCGCCGCGCGCAGCAGGCGCTCCAGGAGCGGTGATCGCCTCGGCGAGGGAGCTGTCGGCCGCGGTCTGAGCGTGTGCCGGGCCAGGAGCACCCGGGCCAGGGTGATGTGCTCGAACTCGCGCAGGTAGCTCAGGTCGTCGTCGACGGACAGACCGCTGCTCGACGCACCCAGCCGAGCGCGTCGCCCAGCTCCGCCCTGCACGAGCCAGACCCGGGCCCTCATGGCCGGGATCGGTCGCACGTTGGGGAAGAAGTCGCTCGCGTACACCCGCTCTGCCTCGTCGAGCAGCTCGAGCGCGCCGGCCAGATCTCCCTCGGCCTGCCGGATCCGCGCCATCGCGACCCGCCAGCGATAGCGGTTCTGCGGCAGCCCGGTGTGCTCGCCGAGCTCCTGGCTCCGGCAGCAGGTGCCTGCGTGGCCGCAGGCAGGTCGCCGCGCTCGCGGTGGATCTCGCTCATCCCCACGTACATGTCCGCCGTTCCCCGCAGCAGCGGCGCCGCCCTGCTCCGGGGCCAGCTCGCAACGCCTGCTCGTAGGTGCGCATCGCGTCGCCGAGCCGGCCCTGCGCGCTCCGGATGTCCGCCAGCGCGATCGCGCACCCGAGGACGTCGGCGATGTGGCCGGCCCGCTGCAGCCCGGCCACGCATTCGGCGTACGCCCGGTGCGCCGCCTCGAGGTCCCCGCTCGCCCAGTACGCGAGACCCAGCAGGCCCGCCGCCGACGCGCGGCTGAGGTGGTCGTCCTCCGGCGCCAGGTCGAGCGCCCGCCGGGCGTGGCCGACGGTGCTCGGCCACGTCGCCGCGAGCCAGGGCCAGCGCGGCCCGGTAGAGCTCGATCATCGCCGGCAGGCGGCGGAACTCCTCGTCGTCGACGACGACCATCTCGGCCGGCGTGAGCTGCGGCCCGACTCGGGGCCGGCGGTCGTGCGTCCAGCCACCGCTCGGCGTCCCGCAGCCGGGCCTCGACGCCCTCGAGCTCGCCGCTGGCCAGCATCGCCCCGGCGAAGCCGATGCTGAGCACGCGGCCGGACCCGGACGACCTCGTCGGGCAGCGCCTCGAGCCAGCCACGCAGCGCGGCCTCCTGCCGGGTCCGGCGCATGGCCGGGATCGCCAGCTCGACCAGGTCCGCCGCCCGCTCGAAGTCCTCGGCGGCCAGCGCGTGGCGGATCGCCTCGGACCGGCTCGCCGTTCTCGCTCGTACCAGTCGCTCGCCCGCCGGTGCAGGTCCGGCGACGACGGTCGGGCTGCTCGTCGAGCAGGTGCGCGTGCAGCACGTCGGCGAACAGGTGGTGGTAGCGGTACCACTGGCGGCGGTCGTCGAGCGGGACCAGGAACAGGTTGCCGCGCTCCAGCGCCTCCAGCATGGCCTTGCCGCCGCTCCTGCCCGGTGACGGCGTCGCACAGCGGGCCGCTCAGCCGGTCGAGGATCGAGGTCTGCAGCAGGAAGCTGCTGGACCTGCTCGGGCTGGCGCTGCAGGACCTCCTCGACCAGGTAGTCGACGATGTACCGGTCGTCCCCGGCGAAGCCGGCGATGAACGCCGGCGACGTCGTCGCGTCCCTGCATCGACAGCGCCGCCAGCTGCAGCGCGGCGATCCAGCCTTCGGTGCGCCCCTCCAGCGCCGCGACGTCCTGCGCCGTCAGCGCCAGCCCCATCACCTCGTTGAGGTACGCCGCGGCCTCGTCGGGCGTGAAGCGCAGGTCGGCGGCGCGGATCTCGACCAGCTCGCCGCGCGCCCGCAGCCGGGCCAGCGGCAGCGGCGGGTCGGCGCGGCTGGCGATCACCAGGTGCAGCTGCGGGGGCAGGTGCTCCAGCAGGAAGGCCATCCCGTCCTGCACCTCGCGCGCGTCGATGACGTGGTAGTCGTCGAGCACCAGCACGACGTCGTTCGGGACCGCGCTGAGGTCGTTGAGCAGACGTGGCGAGCACCGCGTCGATCGGCGCCTGGGGCGGCTGCAGCAGGGCGAGCGCACCTGCGCCGACCCCCGGCTCCGCCGTCCTGCAGCGCGGCGACGAGGTAGGTCCAGAACAGACGCGGGATCGTTGTCGCGCCGGTCGAGCGAGAGCCACGCCACCGACCGTCCACCGGCACCGGCGGCCGCCAGCCACTCGGTCAGCAGCGTCGTCTTGCCGAAGCCGGCCGGGGCCGAGACGAGCGTCAGCGTCGACTCGGCCCCGCGGCTCAGCCGCTCGCTCAGCCGCGGACGCGACACCAGACCGCGTCGCGGCCTGGGGACGTAGAGCTTGGTCTCGAGCAGCGGACCCGCCATCGCCACCTCGCCTCACGAGTCGTGCGTCCGGGTGGTCGACGAGCGTTGTCGCGAGCGGAACGACGACAGGTTCTGGATCCCATCCTGTCAGCAGGTCGCTCCAGTACGGCTCGTCCCTGGTGGTTGCACCGTACGCGGCGTGCGGGTCGCGGGTGTCACGTGTCGCCGACGGGGAGTCAACGCACTCCCTTGACGGGCAGGATGGCGAACGCTCCGACGATCGCGCAGACTCCCGCGACCGCGTACAGCACCCCGTAGCTGCCGTCGCCGACCGTCAGGATCGCCGGGCGCGAGCGCGGGCGCGACGGCGAAGGGGAGAGCGCCGGCGATGTTGAACACGCCGAGATCCTTGGCGACGTTGTCCGAGTCCGGCAGGACGTCGGCGACCAGCGCCAGGTCGACGGCCATGTACATGCCGAAGCCGAGGCCGCTGATGGCCATGCCGACGAGGAATCCGTTGAAGCTGCTGGCGATGGCGACCACGAACATGGCCAGGCCGTACACGATCGACGCGACGAGGACGAAGACCTTGCGTCGGCCGGTCCGGTCGGAGAGCCTGCCGGCGGCGAGGGAGGCGCCGACGAGGGCCACGGACGAGACGATGGTCCCGAGGAAGATCTGCCGGGGCACGTCGGCCTCGTCGCTGCCGAGCTTGTCGAGCAGGTAGTAGGCCTGGTACGTCACGAGGAACGCGTACGCCAGCACGAAGCAGAACCGGCTGACGAAGGCCCAGGCGAAGTCCGGGCTCGTCCTCGGGCTGACGTAGAACGTGCTGAGGAACTCGCGCAGCGACCATGCCGGTCTCGCCGCATCGCCGAGCCGGCGATCCGTCAACGTGGCGGCGAACAGCAGGATGAAGAAGCCACCGACCAGCGCACGGGACCAGGAACATCGCGAGCTGGTGCCCGCTGAACAGCTGGACCAGGAAGGTGCCGGTCACGGCGGCGATGGGCAGGCAGACGCCCAGCACACCGGAGACCTGGCCGCGCTGGGCGACCGGGACCTGGTCCGGCAGGACGGCGACCATCGCGGCCAGCAGCGCGTTGAAGAGCAGCTGGGCGATGCACCAGCCGACGAGGACGACCGCGATGTCGGGTGCCAACGCCACGACGAGGATGCCGAACGAGCCGCCGACGAGACCGATGAGCATCCACGGCCGCCGCATCCCCCACGACGACGAGGTGCGGTCGCTCAGCCGGCCGAAGAACGGGTTGCCGACCATCGACACCAACGCGCCGATGCCGGTGACCAGCGCCAGGCTCCGTCGGCGCCTGGTCGATCCCCACCAGCGAGTTGACCTTCAGCGCCAAGGTGACCAGGGCGGGAGCGAGGAACACCAGGCAGGTGCTCATGTACGCCAGCGCGTACAGCGAGATGAAGCGCCATCCGACCCGGAGCGCGGCCGGTGCCTCGGGCACCACCTCCGCGGGGCGGGACACGTCGGGCATGGTGCCCTCCTCGGTGCGGCCTGGTCTGGGCGACGCGTAGGAGGCGCCCCTGCGCTCGTGCGCGATGGCTTGGCTCATGGGCGTGCCTGCGCGTTCCTGTGACGGTGCCATGGCGCCGAGGCTCTGTCGAGGGTCGAGTCAGGCACGGTCGTCCGGGCCGTCGGGACCTGGTGGACCGACGCGGAGGTTCGGCCGGGCGTAGTGCGGGCCCGGCCGAACCTCGACGGTCAGGCGATGACGTCGGTGTAGGCGGGCGCGGGGTCGGCGGCCACGAGCCCCGCGGTGATGGGGGAGGGCTTGAAACCCTTGAAGGTCATGTAGATACCGAGGGACAGCTCCCACGCCGCGATCGGGAGGGTTGCCAGCACGGTCCACGCGGAGATCTGCTCGGTGACGCCGAACAGCACGGCGATGGCCGCGCTGAGGAGCAGCGGTGCGCCGATGAGACCCATCATCGGGATGGCTCGGGGCACGAGGCCCGATCGGTACATCAGGGTTCCCAGCAGGAGCGCGTTCAGGCACGGCATGAGGGTCTGGCCGAGGAGGAACGCCCCGTTGTACGTCGAGACGAGCGACGAGCCGGTGGTGATGAGCGAGGCGGTGTCCGCGGTGGTGGCGGCGGCGAGACCCTCACGCAGGTGGACGAGCGAGAGCAGGCTCACGACACCGGTGAAGATCATGGCGGCCTCGAGGACGCGGGTGGCGACGAAGCCGAGCGCCATGCTCTCGTTCTGCCGCTTCACCACCGGCCACAGCGTCACGGCGGTGCCGATGCCGGCCAGGGCGACGATCACCTCGAGGAACCCGCCCCAGAGCAGGCCGGTGGTGCTGGCCGAGCCGAGGACCCACTCCTGGTCGGTCTTGACGTTGCCGTAGAGGGCCAGCGTCGGGATCGAGACGAACGTGATCAGGTAGAAGATGCCCGCGACGAGCGCGGTCTTCCTCGTCGAGTCCATGGGAACCCTTGTCGTTGCAGGGTTGACGCCGTTCGCCATGTCGGTGCTCCTTCGGGTGCGGGTGAGCTATCGGGGATCGAGCGTGGAGAGATCGGGACGGCCGGCGCCGACCTGGGTGACCGAGACCAGGGGGAGCCCGAGGTCGCGCAGCTTCAGCAGCACGCTGTACAGCGCGGCCTGGTCGAGCACCGGGCCGTGGATGACGGTGGTGCCGTCCGTCTCGCGGGTGAGGGTCAGACCGTCGAACCAGGCGGCCCATCGAGCATCGAGGTGCCCCTGGGTGCGGATCTCGTACCGTCCGGGCTGCGACTGCTGCCGGGTCGAGGTGTCGTTCATGTGGTTCCCCTTGCTGGTGCTCGCCGGCTGGATCTCAGCCGGCGTGGCGCACGTTCGGCGGTGCGGTGGCTCGCTCGAACGGTAGGAAGGGATGTGACGAACGGGCATCGTCAGGTGTGCTGATCGAGGTGATGACATGGACTCGGCTGGTCGCTCGAGGCAGCAGGTCGGTCACTGACTGAGCAGACATGCCGGTCGGGCAATGTGCGCCGCCGCGGGGCTCCTTGCTCGGCGGCTGGCCCCCGAGGACACTGACCGGGAATCCGAGCAGGAGGTCCGATGGCAGACCTGACCGCGTTCCAGCGCCGGGCGGTCACCAGGTCGTCGGCGCTCACCGGGGGCCCTCGGTGATCCGGCGGCGAACCTGATGGATGTCGAGGAGTTCCGCCGGGTGCCGCCGTTCACGGGGCTGGCGGATGACCATGTCGACCTGCTCTGGCATCGGTGCACCGTCGTGGATCACCAGCGCGGGGACGCGTTGTGGACCGAAGGTCAGCCGGCGGACTTCTGGTGGGTGCTGGTCGACGGGACCATCGAGCTGTGTCGCCAGATCGGTGTCGAACGGCTCGTCCTGGGCGCGCTCGACGCGCCGGGGCGCTGGGCCGGGGGGTTCAGGGCGTGGGACGACGCCGGTGTCTATCTCGCCTCGGGGCTCTCGGCGGGGGACGGTCGTGTGCTGCGGATCGACTCGCCCGCGTTGGCGGAGGTCCTGACCGCGATCCCGCTGGAGGACCACCTGGTCCAGGGCCTGTGGCGCACGATGCGCCGGATCGAGGCCGGTGCGCGCCACCGCGACGCTCTCGTCACCCTGGGCACGCTGTCCGCCGGCCTCGCCCACGAGCTCAACAACCCCGCCGCGGCGGCGTCACGGGCACTGGGATCGCTGGACGACGAGATCGGCACGCTCGTCGCGTCGTTGCACCGCCTGGTCCACGAGTCCATCGCGGCCGACGCGCTCGTCGCGCTCGACGACCTGCGCGCCGAGATCGACCGCGACTCCGCGCCGCTCGACCCGCTCGCGCTCGCCGACCGGGAGGACCGCCTGGCCCTCTGGCTCACCCGTCATCAGGTCGACCGCAGCTGGATCCTCGCGCCCGCGCTGGCCGTTCGCGACGTCGACACGCCCTGGCTCGACCGGCTCGCCGTCACCGTGCCCGCGAGCGCCCTGGCCGCCGCCCTCGACTGGGTCGTGAGCCTCACCGCGGTGTCGTCGCTGCTCGCCGAGGCGAAGGAGTCGACGCGACGGGTCTCCGAGCTCGTCGGGTCCATCAAGACGTACACACAGATGGACCGTGCGGAGGTGCAGAGCATCGATGTCTGCGACGGCATCGAGAGCACGCTCGTCGTGCTGGCGCGGAAGCTGCGCGACGGCATCACGGTGGAGCGCGACTACGCGCCCGACCTCCGCCACATCGAGGCGTACGCCGGTGAGCTCAACCAGGTGTGGACCAACCTGATCGACAACGCCCTCGACGCCATGGATGGCGTCGGAGTGCTCCGCATCAGCACGCGAGCGACGAGCATCGGCGGTGTGGTCGTCGAGATCGGCGACAGCGGTGTCGGCATGTCCACGGATGTCGCCGGCCGTGCGTTCGAGGCGTTCTACACGACGAAGGAGGTCGGCCGCGGAACCGGCCTCGGGCTCGACATCGCGCGCCGCATCGTCGTCGATCGACACGGTGGAACCATCGAGATCCAGAGCGTCCCCGGCGACACCGTGCTGCGCGTGACCCTGCCGCCGCACCCCGCCGGCAGGTAACCGCTCTGATGGATTGCTGTCGCGCGATCGCGTCACCTGGTCGTGCGACAGGCACGCGGACCGGGAGACTGGCGGCATGACTCTGCTGCGCGGTCCGCTGGCGGCCCCGCCGCGGACCCTCGTGGACGTGCTGCGCCGCACGGCGTCGGACCACCCGGACGAGCCGGCGATCGACAACGGGGCGCAGGTGCTGACGTACGAGGAGTTCGTCGACGCGGCCGAGGAGGTCGCCGAGGAGCTGCACGCCGCGGGTGTCGGGCCGGGCGACAGGGTCGGGGTCCGGATCCGCTCGGGCACGACCGACCTGTACGTCGCGATCGCCGGCACGCTGCTGGCCGGTGCGGCGTACGTGCCGGTCGACGCCGACGACCCGGACGAGCGGGCGCGCACGGTGTTCGGCGAGGCCGGCGTCGCCGCCGTGCTGACCGACGACCTCGAGCTGACCGTCCGCCGCACGAAGCCGGCGCTCGCCGACGACACCGCCCCGGCCACGACCGACGACGCCTGGGTGATCTTCACGTCCGGCTCCACCGGTGCGCCGAAGGGCGTGGCGGTGTCGCACCGCAGCGCCGCGGCGTTCGTCGACGCCGAGTCACGGCTGTTCCTGCAGGAGGAGCCGCTCGGGCCCGGTGACCGGGTGATGGCCGGGCTGTCGGTGGCGTTCGACGCGTCGTGCGAGGAGATGTGGCTGGCGTGGCGGTACGGCGCCTGCCTGGTGCCGGCGCCGCGCTCGCTGGTCCGCAGCGGCATGGAGCTCGGGCCGTGGCTGGTCGCCAACGACGTCACGGTGGTCTCGACCGTGCCGACGCTGGTGGCGCTCTGGCCCGCCGACGCGCTCGCCGCGGTCCGGCTGCTCATCCTCGGCGGGGAGGCCTGCCCGCCCGAGCTGGCGGCCCGGCTGGTCGAGGACGACCGGGAGGTCTGGAACACCTACGGCCCGACCGAGGCCACCGTCGTCGCGTGCGGCGCTCGGCTGACCGGCGAGCCGCCGGTGCGCATCGGGCTGCCGCTCGACGGCTGGGACCTCGCCGTGGTCGACGAGTCCGGCACCCAGGTCGAGCCGGGCGGCACCGGCGAGCTGATCATCGGCGGCGTCGGGCTGGCCCGCTACCTCGACCCCGCGAAGGACGCGGAGAAGTACGCGCCGATGCCCACGCTCGGGTGGGAGCGCGCCTATCGCAGCGGCGACCTCGTCCGCTACGAGGAGGAGGGGCTGCTGTTCCTCGGCCGCGCCGACGACCAGGTCAAGGTCGGCGGCCGGCGCATCGAGCTCGGCGAGATCGACAGCGCGCTGCTCGCGCTGCCCGGCGTGACGGGCGCCGCGGCCGCCGTGCGGCGCACCAGCTCGGGCAACGCGCTGCTCGTCGGGTACGTCGCCACCACCGACGAGTTCGACGCCGCGGCCTCGCTCGCGACCTTGCGGGCCACGATGCCGGCGGCGCTCGTCCCGCGGCTCGCGCAGGTCGACACGCTCCCGACCCGCACCTCGGGCAAGATCGACCGGGACGCCCTGCCCTGGCCGCTCGTCACCGTCGAGACCGGCGAGCCGACGCGGCTCGAGGGGACGGCCGGGGTGCTGCAGGACATCTGGGCCGAGATCCTCGGGGCCACGGTCACCGGTGCCGAGGACGACTTCTTCGACCTCGGCGGTGGCAGCCTCGCGGCGGCGCAGCTGGTGTCGCGGCTGCGCGCGACGTACCCCGAGGTCACCGTCGCCGACGTCTACGACCACCCGCGGATCGGCGACCTCGCCGTGGCGCTCGACGAGCTCGCGACCCCCGCGGCGTACATCGACCGCACCGTCCGTCCGGTGTCGCGTCGCTCGCAGGCCGCCCAGGTGCTGCTGACCGTGCCGCTGCGCACGATCACCGGGCTGCGGTGGCTGACCTGGGTCGCGCTCGGCACCACGGCGGCCGCCCAGTGGTTCGGGGTCGGCTGGCTGCCGACCGCGCCCTGGGCCGCGTCGTGGCCGTGGCGTGGCTGCTGCTGGTGTCCGCTCCCGGACGCATGCTGCTCACCGCCGCGGGCGCGCGCGCGATCCTCGCCGGCGTGGGCGCCGGGCACGTACCCGCGCGGCGGCGGCGTGCACCTGCGGGTGTGGCTCGCCGAGCGGCTCGCCGACGAGCTCGGCGCCGCCAACCTCGCCGGCGCGCCGCTGATGCGGCTCTACGCGCGGCTGCTCGGCGCGCACGTCGGCCGCCACGTCGACCTGCACTCGGTGCCGCCCGTCACCGGGCACCTCGTCCTGGGCGACGGCTGCTCGGTCGAGCCCGAGGTCGACCTGTCCGGGCACTGGCTCGACGGCGACCTGCTGCGTGTCGGCGCTGTCGAGATCGGTGCCGACGCCCGCATCGGCGCGCGCAGCACCCTCTGCCCAGGCGCCGTCGTCGGCGCCGGCGCGGAGATCGCGCCCGGCTCCGCGGTCTTCGGCGAGGTGCCCGCTGGCGAGCTGTGGGCGGGGGCGCCGGCCCGGCCGCGCAAGGCCGCGCGAGGACCGTGGGACGAGCGGCCGCGCAACCGGCCGGTGTGGGTGCTGGGGTACGCCGCGATCGCCGTCGCTGATCGCCGCGCTGCCCGGGATCGCCATCCTCGTGGCCCTCGCCGTCGTGGCACCGCACCTCGCCGACGCCGGCTCGGTGCCGACCGCCGCCGTGCGCAGCCTGGTCTGGTTGCCGGTCGCCACGGTCGTCGGCGTCCTCGTGCTCGCCCTGCTGATCTGGCTCACGGTGCGGCTGCTCGGGCTCGGCCTGGTGCCCGGCGCCCACCCGGTGCACGGGCTGCGCGCCTGGCAGGCGTGGGCGACCCTGCGCGTCCTCGACGAGGCGCGCACCTGGCTGTTCCCGCTCTACTCCAGCTCGCTGACGCCGGCGTGGCTGCGCGCGCTCGGCGCCGACGTCGGGCCGCGGGTCGAGGCCTCGACGGTGCTGCTGATCCCCAAGCTGACGGCCGTGCGGGAGGGCGCCTTCCTCGCCGACGACACCCTGCTCGGGAGCTACGAGCTCGGCGGCGGCTGGCTGCGCGTGGAGCACGTGGAGATCGGCAAGCACGCGTTCGTCGGCAACTCCGGGATGGCCGCGCCGGGCCGCAAGGTCCCCAAGCGGGGGCTGGTCGCCGTGCTGTCCGCCGCGCCGCGTCGGACGAAGGCGAAGGCCGGCACGTCCTGGCTGGGCAGCCCGCCGACCAAGCTGCGCCGGGTCGAGCAGAAGGTCGACCGGAGCCGCACCTACGACCCGCCCACCCGCCTGGTCGTGGCGCGGGCGCTGGTCGAGCTGTGCCGGCTGGTCCCGGTCATGGTCGGGGTCGCGGTCGGGCTCGGTGTCGTCGTCGCCCTGGTCGCCCTCGCGGCGGCACGCGGCTGGTGGGCGGCGGCGCTGCTGAGCGGGCTGGTCGTCATCGCGGCGGCGACGGTGGCGGCGGTCGTGACGACGCTCGCCAAGTGGGTCCTCGTCGGGCGGCTGCGCGTCGGCGACCACCCGCTGTGGAGCTCGTTCGTGTGGCGCAACGAGCTGGCCGACACGTTCGTCGAGTCGGTGGCCGCGCCGTGGTTCGCCCGACCCGCGACCGGCACGCCGGTCCTGAACCTCTGGCTGCGGTCGTTGGGTGCGAGGATCGGGCGCGGGGTGTGGTGCGAGACGTACTGGCTCCCCGAGGCCGACCTCATCCACCTGCAGGCAGGAGCCACCGTCAACCAGGGCTGCGTGATCCAGACCCACCTGTTCCACGACCGGGTCCTGAGCATGGACACCGTCACGCTGCGGACCGGCTCGACGCTCGGCCCCAACAGCGTGATCCTCCCCGCGGCGACGCTGGGTCGGCACGCGACCGTCGGGCCGGTGTCGCTCGTGATGCGCGGGGAGTTCGTGCCCGACAAGACCCGGTGGATCGGCAACCCGATCGGCCCGTGGCAGCAGATCGACACCGAGGGTGACGCGTGAAGGCGCACGAGTACTTCCCGCACCGGGGCGACCGCACGTACGCCGTGGCGCACTACGACCTGACGCTGTCCTACAACGTCGACTCCAACCACCTGCGCGGCAAGGCGGCGCTCTCCGCCGAGGCCGCGAGCGACCTGCGCGAGCTGCGGCTCGACCTCTCCGGGCTGCGCGTCACGAAGGTCACCGTCGACGGCGCCGCGGCGCGGTTCGTCGCGAAGCCGCAGCACCTGCGTCGTACGGCCCAGGCGGCCGATCGAGGCGGGTGCGACGCTTCCGGGTCGTGGTGGCCTACAACGGGCAGCCGCGACCCGTGCCCGACGGCGACGACGTGTGCGGCTGGGAGGAGCTCGCCGACGGTGTGCTCGTCGCGGGTCAGACCAACGGGGCGCCGTCCTGGTTCCCGTGCAACGACCGGCCGGACGACAAGGCGACCTACCGGATCGAGCTGACGGCGCCGAACGCCTACCACGTCGTCGCGAACGGCGTGTGCACGAGCCAGTGGCGCTCGGCCAGCACCACGACGTGGGTCTACGAGCAGCGCGAGCCGATGGCGACCTACCTCGCCACCGTGCAGATCGGCCGCTACGTGGTGCACCCCGTCGCCGGGTCGTCGGTCCCCATGAGCGCGGTGCTCCCGCAGCGGCTGCTCGCGCCGCTACGACTCCGCGTTCGGCCGTCAGCCCGAGATGCTGGACTTCTACGCCCGGCTGTTCGGGCCCTACCCGTTCGCGGCCTACACCGTGGTGGTCACCGACGACCGTGCTCGACATCCCCCTGGAAGCACAGGGGATGTCGACCTTCGGGTCCAACTTCCTGACCTCCGACTGGGACAACGTGCGCCTCGTCGCGCACGAGCTGTCGCACCAGTGGTTCGGCAACGCCGTCACGCTGTCGTCGTGGCGCGACATCTGGCTGCACGAGGGCTTCGCCTGCTACTGCGAGTGGCTGTGGTCCGAGGAGTCGGGGGGCCGCTCCGCGGACGCGCAGGCGCGCGACCACTGGCGCAAGCTCGCCGCCGAGCCGCAGGACCTGCTGCTCGGCGACCCCGGTCCGGACCTGATGTTCGACGACCGGGTCTACAAGCGCGGCGCGCTGCTGCTGCACGCGCTGCGGCTCACGCTCGGCGACGACGGGTTCTTCTCGCTGCTGCGGACCTGGGTCGAGCGGCACCGCTACGGCTCGGTCACCAGCGCGATGTTCGAGTCGCTCGCCGCCGAGGTCGCCGGTGAGCCGCTCGTCGACCTCTTCCGACGCCTGGCTGCGCCAGCGCCCGCTGCCCGACCTGCCGGCGCTCGATGAGTCGATGCCTGGTGCCCGTTGATCACGTCGTCGCCGGGCTCACCGTGACCGACAGGCCCGTCACGTCCTGACCGGCGAGCGGGAGGACGGCGACGGCCGCGACGTGGCCGGGCACGGCGAGGTCGCGCAGCCACACCGCACCAGGCGGCGGGTGGGGGGAGTCCCACGTCGCGAGCCCGTCGTCGTCGAGCCGGACATCGCGCGGGGTCGACGGCGAGTCCGAGCCCGTACGCCTTGAGCAGCGCCTCCTTGCGCACCCAGGTGCGGGTCGGGTCGGCCGGGGCCGTGGCGCGCTCGCCCGGGTGCAGGGCGACGTCCGCGAAGCCGGCGAAGTCGGCCGCACCCTCGGCCTCGACGTCGACCCCGACCGGGCCGGCGTCGGTGATCGCGACCACCGACAGGTCGCCGGCGCGGGCGAGACTGACGTACGCCGGGCGCCGGACCGCCGCCGTGGCCAGCAGCGACGGCCGCCCGTGCGCGTCGCTGCCGCATCGGGGGCACTCGTGCGCCAGCACGATGTGCTGCTGGCGACACCTGGTGGAATCGCGCGGCCTCGGCACGCAGCAGTGCGTGCGCGGGCAGGTCGCCGTACGCGACCACGACCCGGGTCTCGGATGTCGTCACCCGCGACAGCCCCCGACGGCCGCGACGTCGCCCATCCCCACGTCGCTGGTCGATCGGGGCGAGATCGGACATCGCCTGTCGGTCACCCCGACAGTCTGGTGGTCCGATCGCTGAGGGCGGCGGCTCGCGCGCCGAGCGATTCACGCGTGCACCACGCTGTAGCCTGCCGATGGTCGGCGCACATCAGCAGCAAAGGACGTCATGGAGCAGGGCGCGCAGGACTCGACTCCGCCGTCTCGACGGGCGCTCTGGCGTCGTGAGTTGGCGTTCTGGTCGTCGACGGCTGACGCGCCGCGCGAGCGCCGCCCCACCGATGTCGGTGTCGCCGTGGCGGGTGCGGTGGTCATGGTCCTGCTCACTCTGGCGGCACCTGGTCCGACTGACGTGGACTCCAAGGTCGCCGCGGCGATCGCGTCGTTCCCCGGTCTGCTCACCTGGGTCTGGGACTCGACGTACGCCGCGGCCCTGCTGTGGGCCCTGGTGCTGCTGGTGGCCGCACTCGTCACTCGGCACCGCCGGGTGCTGCTCGTCGAGCAGCTCGGCGCCGTCATCCTCGCCCTCGGCGTGGGCGGGCTCGTCGCGGTGCTCGAGGGCTCGTCGTGGAGCCGGGTGTGGGCGGCGTTCGTGTCCCATGACAGCACGACCGTGTACCCCGCCGTCCGCTTCACCGTCGTGGTCGCGGTCGTGGCCGTGACGGCGCCACACCTCACACGCCCGCTCCGCCGCACCGGCACGTGGCTCGTTCTGCTCGGCGGTCTCGGTGCGTTGATGCTTGCCATCGACACGGTGCTTGGTCTCGTGGCTGGTCTCGTGCTCGGGGTGCTGGTCGCCGCCCTCGTGCATCTCGTGGCCGGCTCGCCCGGTGGGCATGCCTCGCTGGAGCAGCTGAGCACGCAGCTCGCCGACCTCGACGTCGAGCTCTCCGACCTGCACTACGTCGAGGAACCCGGCCACATGTCCGTGGTCGTGCGGGGCACCGACGGCGACGGCCGCCCGGTGCTCGTCCGGGTCTACGGGCGCGACGCGTGGGAGGCGTCGCTGCTCGCGAGCATCTGGCAGCGGCTCTGGTACCGGCAGACGGTCGCGTCGTCGGTCGGCCGTCAGCAGCAGGCAGAGCACGAGGCCTACCTCACGATGGTGGCGGAGCGGGCGGGAGTTCCCGTGCAGCCGGTGCTCGCCGCGGGCGTCGCCTGGGGACGCGACGCGATGCTGGTGCGCCGGGACGACGGTGTGCTGCTCACCGACGCCGGAGCGGACTCCCACGGAGAGGCTCAGGCCCGATCGTCGTGGGACGCACTGTCGCGCCTGCACGACGCCGGGATCGCGCACGGCGACTTGCGGTCGCGCTCGCTGTCCGTCGACTCGTCAGGTCTCGTCCGACTCACCGACCTGGCATCCGCGACGCACAGCACGTCCGACACGGACCGGGCGGCCGACCGCGCGCACCTCCTCGTGATCACCGCGCTGCGGTTCGGGATCGACGACGCTGTGCGCGTCGCCCGCGACCTGGTGGGCGACGACGCGGTCGTGGCCACCATGCCTTACCTGCAGCCCGCGGCGTTCGACGTCGACACCAGACGTGAGATCAAGGCCGCAGGCTGGAAGATCGGCGCCCTCCGCGCCGCCATCGCGGCGGGAACCGGTGCGGCGCCGCCACCGCTGGAGAAGCTGCGCCGCGTCACCCTGTCGTCGATCGCCATGGTCGCCGTGCTCGTGGTCGTCGCCTATGTGCTGATCAGTGCCGTCGCCGACATCGGGCTCGACACCCTGCTCGACCAGTTCCGTGGCGCGGAATGGTGGTGGGTCGGTGCCGCTGTGCTGCTGGCCGTGCTGATCTACGTCGGTCAGGCGTTCGCGGTGCAGGGCGCCAACGTCGACCCGCTGCCTCTGGTGCCCGTCATCGGTCTTGAGATGTCCGTGGCGTTCATCGGCCTCGCCGTCCCCGCGTCGGCCGCCAAGATCGGTCTCACGATCCGCTTCCTGCAGCTGGTCGGGTCCAACCCGACGGCGGCGGTCACGATCAGCCTCCTCGACTCCTTCTCGGGGTTCGTCGTGCAGGTGCTCATCGTCGTGCTCACGCTGTTCACCGGGCTGGTGACCCTGACGCCGAAGACCACGCAAAGCACCGGCATCGGTTCGGCGCTCGCGAACATCGACTGGGCCGCCGTCGGCGTCATCTGCCTCGTCCTGCTCGCGGTGCTGCTGCTCGTGATCCGCTTCGTGCCGAAGGTGCGCGCGGTCGTCCGTGCACGCACCGCCGAGGGCCGCGAGTCCCTGCACGTCCTGCGCTCGCCGCGCAAGCTCGCGCGCCTCGCGCTGGGCAGCGTCATGTGGAACGTCGTCGCCGCGCTCGTGCTCGGCTGCTCGCTGCACGCGTTCGGCTACTCGGCCAGCTTCGCCTCGCTGATCCTCGTGAACACCCTCGTCGCACTGTTCTCCGGGCTCATGCCGATCCCCGGCAACATCGGTGTGGCGGAGGCGGCGATCACCGCGGGACTTGTCGCGATCGGCATCCCCCAGGCCGTCGCGATGTCGACCGCGATCGTCTACCGCCTCGCGACATACTTCGTGCCCGCGATCTACGGCTACGTCTCTCTCACCCTCATGCGCCGCCGCGGCTACCTCTGAGCGAGCGCCGCCGCCGACGCCGATGGGCCCGGCCGAGCTCGACTTCCGGCGACAGCCACCCAGCCCAGGGGACGCTTCAGGCGACATTCCCGGGCGCGTTCAGTGCCTCGATGATGGACCGGATCTCCGCCTCCTGAGCGGATTGGGTCGCTGCCAGCCTGTCCAGGCGTGCGATCAGCGCCGCGCGGGAGCCGTCCGCCGCGACTGGCGTCTCGAGCTCGGGCGCCACGCTGGCCGCGCTGGACGCGCTCGCCGCGTCGGTCGTGCCACCGCTCTCCCTCGTCACGAACCACGCCGCGACGGTCGCGCTGACGGTTCCGATCAGGCCGATACCGAGGATCATCAGCACGATCGCGATCGCGCGCCCGATCGGAGTCACCGGTGTGTAGTCCCCGTAGCCGACCGTCGTCGTCGTCACGACCGCCCACCAGACGGCCCGGCGGAACGATGTGATCGTCGCTCCGTCCGCGGTCCCCTCGACCCGCCACATCAGGAAGGCGCTGCCGACGACGACCACGATCACGATGCTGACGATCGAGCCGGCGATCTTGTCCGTGCTCACCTCCGCCAGGGCGTGTCGCAACACGAGGAAGACGCGCAGCAGACGCAGCATCGGCAGCAGGACCATCAGCAGGTCCAGCTTGTGCGTTCGGAAGTATCCCAGCCGGTCGGTCGACAGCAGCATTCGAGCGACGTAGTCGATCGCGAAGCACGCCCAGACGATCCACGAGACCAGGTTGAGCACCCGTTGCACCCCGGTCGGCGCATCGGGGAAGCTCCACAAGAGCACGATGTCGACGAGGAACACGACAGCGAGCACGTCGAGGGGGCGTGTGGCGCGCTCGACCCATCGTCGCCCAGCCGGGGTCAGCAACACACTCTCGGACGTCGACACAGGCAGCAGTCTCCAACCGAGTGCGGCCGCTCCGCCGCCGCCACGCCGACATTCGAGCCAAGCGACGGGTCCGTACCAGTCGCGCTCTCGTGACCTCGAGGCGTCTGGGGGGCGAGGTATGGCAGCCGCCAAGCCAACGTGCAGTAGTCGGAGAGCGTCAGGTTCGCCGACTGACATGCCGTTGCGATCCCGTCCCGCTGCAACGCACTGAGTCCGCTCTTCGTCCTGGCGGCGAGTCGTCCGCCGCGTTGCGTCGGGCGGACGTCGCCATCTCGTCCCGCCGTGCCGTCGGCCGCGAACACGTGGAGCCCGGGCTCGTCCTCGCCGGTTGCTTGGGACAGACTGATCTCAGGGTGGGTCGCCAATAGCCGTCGATCCCGATCCATTGTCGTGAGAAGGAGACTGTTCGCGGTGACTCCTACACCCAAAGGCAGTTCCTTCAGCAAGTCCCGGCTCGAGGCGTTCAGCGACGGCGTGTTCGCGATCGCCATCACGCTGCTGGTTCTCGATATCGCCGTCAAGCCGGGCGGGTCGCCACTCGACGAGTTCCTCTCTGCGTGGCCCACCTATGTCGGGTACGTCATCAGCTTCATCACCATCGGCGTCGCGTGGATCGGACACTCCGCCATCACCCAAGAGCTGACCAAGGTCGACGCGGTGTTCCTCCGCTTGAACCTGTTGCTCCTGCTCTTCGTCGTGTTCCTCCCGTTTCCCACCAAGCTGGTCACGGACGCCTTCGGGGAAAGCGACGCTGAGCGAGTCGCGGTGACCGTCTTCGGGTTCACACTCCTTCTCATTCGGCTACTGAGCGTCGCTCTGGACCGGTACGCCCGGGCCGAGGGTCTCTATCCCAGGGATGGCACGGACGAAGAGCTAGCACAGGCGCGAAGCAAGTCTCTCAGTGGCCTCGTCCTCTACGCGGTCGCGATCGTGATCGGCCTGCTGCTCCCGCGAATCGCGGTCGCGCTCTACTTCGGCATCGCGTTGTATCTGGCGATCCCCTGGCGTCATGTCGCAGCGCTCATTTCTTCCCGCGGTAGGCCTTCGCCGTAGTTCATTGACCCGATCCGGGTGACCGGGTCTGTCGCAGTGCGACGTCGGTCGCCGGGTGCGCTGCTTCTCGCCGGTCGGGGAGTCCGCCGTGCTCGCTCCTCCCGATCCCGCTCACACATGAGCGACGAGGGACCGCCCTTGCGGGCGGCCCAACGCGCAGCGTGTCCATGGGTAGCCCTCGCACGCGTCCGCCGGCTAGATGCCCGTCTGCGCGGTGACACGGCCGGTATCGATGGCGTCGGCGAGCGCGGCGTGGTCGCGGTCGTTCTGGTCCGCGTAGGTCTCGGCGAAGTCGGCGATGGCCTGGTCGAAGCGGTCCTTCGCGCCGAGGTAGGCGGCGATGGCGACTCGGTCACCGGAGCGGGCGTGGGCACGTGCCAGGGTCTGGCCGCAGATCCGGCCGTAGAGCGCCATCGTGTCGGGTGCCATGTCCTCGATGACGGCGGAGCCCTTCCCGTCGCGCAGTTGGCGGAGGTAGAAGTCGCGGGGGAGGCCGTCGAATCCGGTCACGTGCTGCCAGCCGAGGAAGATGTCGCTGGAGGCTTGCATCAGCTGTTGTCCGGTGACGACCCGCTGACCCTGATTCTTGAACCCGCTCGCTCTGGTGAATCCCGACAGGACCGAGGCCTGCGCCTCCTTCGCCTGCAGGAACAGCGGGTCGCCGCCGTTGAGGCCTTCGAAGAGCAGGATCCAGGCGCGGGTTCCGACGCTGCCGACGCCGACGACCTTGCGTGCCACCTGGGTGAGCTTGAACTGCTCGAGCAGGTGCCGGCGGTCCCACTGCAGGGTGCGGCGATAGGAGCGGACCAGTTCCCGCAGCGCGTCGTAGGTCGGAGCGGCCTCGTCTGCGCCGGTGAGCTCCTCGATGGGCACGATCAGCGGGGGCTGGCTCGACGATGCGGGCGCTGCCGTCCACCATGGTCGTGAGCTTCGCCAGCGCCTGGACGCTGTCGCGGCTGCGTGCCTTGTCGAGCACCGCCTGGGTCTTCGCCTTGCGAGCGGCGTCGAGCTGGTCGCCGATCTGCGTCATCAGCTCGTCCATGTCGAGGTGGGAGTACCACACCGCGAGGTTGCCCTGGGTCGCGAAGGACCGCATGGCCTCCCGGTACCCGGCCACCGCGCCGATCACGATGCTGCGGCTCTTCTTCGTCGGAGAACCCGTTGCCGCGCGCGGCGACGGCGAGGCTGGCCGCGAGGCGCTTGACGTCCCACTCGAAGGGGCCGGGGTGCGTCTCGTCGAAGTCGTTGATGTCGAACACGAGGCGACGTTCGGGGGAGGAGAACACGCCGAAGTTGCTGATGTGGGCGTCCCCGCACAGCTGCACCTGGAGACCTGAGCTCGTCGTCCTTGCCAGGTCGGTGGCCATGATGAGTGCGGCGCCGCGGTAGAACGCGAACGGCGAACTCGACATCCGCCCGTAGCGAATCGGCACCAGCTCCGGCACGCGGGAGGTCGCCTGCCCCTCCAGCAGGGAGAGCGGGTCGCCCCGATCACCCGTCTCGAGATCCCCTTGAGACCCCAATGGTGCGCGTTCGCGGGCAGCCTTGCCCAGGGCAGCCCTCTCGGTCTCGCTGAGGTGCGTCACCGTCGGCGCGGTGGAGCGTGGGGGGCGTGCGTCACCGGTCCTGTTCGGCTGGACTGCTTGGTTGGCATCTTCGGTCATGACGCGCGCCTCTCTCGATGAAGCTGGATTCACATCGGCACGACCGCCGCACCCACGGCCAGCATGGCTTGCTGCGGGACGTGCCGTGTCGGTTAGCTGAAGATGGTTACGCGGATCTGCTCGCGTTCCTCGACCGATCTTCGTGCGGCTGAGCCCGGCTCGTCGGTGGCGGTGAAGTCGAGGACCTCGCGGGTGAACGCGGAGGATCGGGGCGGGGGGCCGACCAGATCGCCCGCCTGGCCGGCCCATCCCGTCAGGGGTGACGGCGTCAGGCGAGCGCCTTGGCCTTGGCGGCCTGGAACTCCTCCTCCGACAGGACGCCCTTGTCGCGCAGGTCAGCGAGCCTGGCGATCTCCTCGGCCGAACTGGACGTGGCCGGACTTGCGACGCTACGGATGTAGTCCTGCTGCGCTGCTTGCTGAGCAGCCATCGCCTTCATGCTGCGCTCCTGCATCCCCTTGCCGCGGGCGATGAAATACACCAGCACGCCGAGCCAGACGAACAGGACGATGAAGATGATCCAGAGTGCCTTGCCCCAGCCGCCGAGGTCGTCGCTGCGGAAGATGTCCCCGAAGACGGTGATCAGCAGCCAGAACCAGATCACGAACATGAAGAACCAGAGCATGCTCCACAAGAGCTGTCCGGTACCGAACTCGGCGATCGTGTTCACGTGGCACTCCTCGATCTCGTCGTTGGGGAATCGATCGACCCGCCGCGCGGTGATACGGCGGCGTTCTTCCCGAAACGTCCTAGCGTTGAATCTGACACATCCAGGGTCACACGCCGGCGGCATTCTTAGCCTTCAACGTTGCGATCTCACCTAGGGGAAGTTGTACGTCCGCGACAGAGAACCGTGGCGCTCAGCCGCTTCCTGCCCCGACGCCGACGATTCGCGCGAGCTCGTCTCGGTCGACGTCGTGCCCGACCCACAGTGAGACCTGCCCCAGGACCGTGGCCTCCGCGGTGGTCCGTGCGGAGGGGGTAGCGGTGGCTTGTGCTGCGGCCCAGCGCCGCCGCGCCTCATAGGAGAGTTCTCGCGAGCGCAGCGCCTGCTCGACACGGTCCATCTGCGCCTCGGCTCGCGTCGAGACCGAAGACGGTCCGCATGGTCTCGGGGATCACGACGCGGTAGTCGTGGCCGCCTTCCTGGAAGACGCCGGGGGTCGGCGCCAGGGCGTTGCCCATGTCGATGAATGTCGTGATGAAGGTGACGATCGGCAGCCAGCGAGTGCCCCGCGGCGAGCCCGGCGGACGGGTGTGGTCGGCGCCGAGCCAGTCGGGTCGCCGCCACACCAGGGGCGCACCGAACTTCGGGATCGGGTCGTCGCCGTTCTGCAGCAACAGGTAGCGAACGCGCGCCTTGTCCGCGTCGGCGAGCGTGGACCAGTCCCGGATCGCGCGGGGGAGGTAGACCGCGTCGGGCCCGACCTGTGGGGCATCGGCGACCGTCCGCGTCCCCCAGAGCTCGTCTCGCCACACGGTCGAGGCGGGTGTGCCGATCCAGAAGGCGGCGTCCAGACCGATACCGGCTGGCCCGGTGGTCCCCGTGCCGCGGAACATCTCCTCGGAGACCTGGGAGCCCAGGCTCTCCCCGAAGAGGTAGAACTTCGGGCGCCTGTCGACCGGCATGGCCATCAGCCGGGCGACGATCCCATCGACGACCATCCGGGTCTGGTGGGTCGCATACTCCACCTTGGTGAGCGAGAGAGCGGAGGGCAGGACGGAGTACTGGATCGCTGCCGAGGCGCAGTTGCCGCGGGTGAGGTACTCGAAGGTCTCTGTCGCCACATAGTTCACGTAGCCGGACCCGGTGGGGGAGAACAGGGCGAACCACGGCCGTTCGAGCGCGCGCGTCCGGTCGATCTCGGCGAGCAACAGCTCCGCCCGCTCCTGCGGTGAACTCGCTGCGTCCAGCGGGGCGTAGACCCGGATCGGCTGCCTCGCCGATTCGCCCATCACCGATTCGATCTGCTCTGGGTCCAGGTCATGGTGAGCCATCGCCGCGACTCACGCGTCTGATCGGTCCACGAGACCAGTGACCCGGGACCCCCGGACACCTCCGGCACTGCCGGTGGGTCCATGTGCCCGGCCTCGGGACTGAAGCCCTGCTTGCTCAGTGCGTGTCGATGCGGCCGTCACCGCGCCCCACCCGAGCCCGGCCAGCGTTGCTGCGGCGGCCAGGCGACCGAGAGCTCGATGATCATCGGGGCGGCCTCCGAGCGCCTTGGCTGCGGCACGCGCGGCAGCGGTGGACACCGCCGACTCTCCTCGCGACACGGCGAGCAGCACGCCGGTGACTGCCAGGCCGGCAGCCACTCCCTTGGCGGCTGACATCTCACGTACGACGTCCTCGCTCGCGACCGTGTCGTCGGGGCCGAGCGACCCCGCGGCTGGCCGCGCCCGGACGGCTGAGGGCATACGCGCCGAGCAAGGCCCCGAGCGCTGCTCCGACCCCGGTCGCGTGGAATCCCGGCTTCCCGCGCAGCGGCTCAAGGGTGTCGGCCCCGAGCCCGGCCAGACCGGCGGACGTCAGTCCGACGCCACCAAGGCGGATCAGGGAACGACTGGAGTGCTCGTGCTCGCGAGGTGGGACGAGTCGCATCGTGGCCGTTCCGAGCAGGGCCGCGGCTACATCGACGACGATGCCGGCCGCAAGGCGTCCACCCGCAGAGCGCTGGGCTATCGGTAGGCGATCGGCGGTGGAGCGCAGGGCAGAGTGCACAGCCGTTCCCCAGGCGTAGCCCACCGTGGCGGCGACACCGCTGATGACGGCCTGGTCGCGGGTGCCCCGCGAGAGCAGATTGGGCTGCAGTGACGAACCTGTGTAGTACGCCCCGAGGAGGAACCCGGCGCGGGATGACACGTCCAGCCCGGTGGCGTAGAAGCGCTGGCTCCAGTCGTCCTTCGTGAAACCGGCGACAGAAGTCCCGTCGCTGTCTTACGGTTGCCTGGCGCATGGGAACACCCTTTCCTGGCACGGCGCGCGCTCTCTCGGGTCAGTTCGTCTCCGGCGTCGCCTGCTCGGATCGTCGCACCCTTGGCGATCGCGTCACGACGTCGGGACGGCATCTCCCCTAGGTGAAATGACGCTTGGCAACCACCTGCCGCACTCGTGCGACCTACTCTGGCGACACGGTCGCGCACGAGGGTCAAGCTGCGGAGGTGGCAGTGGTCGAGCAGCCAGAACGCGAGACGCCAGTGCAGTTGATCGAGATCGCGGTCCTGCAGATGGTCGTCACGTGGGGCGTCCAGCGAGCGATGTCATCCGGCTACCGCACGCTCACCGGCCGCGAGGAGCCGACGGCGCGCGACGCTGCCGTTCCTCTTCGTCGCATCGTCGCCTGGGCCGCCGCGTCCGCTGCTGCGGTGGCGGCATCGAACGTCGCGGTGGACCGTCTGGTGCTGCGTCGTTGACCAGCACCACGGGGAGACAGCAAGGTGGCCTCCGCTTCGTCTCGCCCGAGACGTGCCCGGTCCCGTGGCTGACTCATCGGTGCTCCGGGCTCGTGAAGGCGTCGATGGAGTCACGCGTTCCGCTAGCACGAGGCTGCATCGGTCCAGGTGCTCGATCTAGGCTGTGGTTCCGATGACAACCAGCCGCCTCACCGAACTTGGTCGCCGTGAGCGGCGCCGCGCGATGCTGGACACGGCTCTGCGTTCCACCCTCAGTGTGGCGGTGATCGTCGGCCTGTACTACGTGGTGCCGCTGGGCGGCGGCGCGGCCGATGCGCTGTCTCTCACAGGGGCTGCGATCGGCGCTGCGATCTTCGTCGCGGTGATGACCTGGCAGGTCAGGCGCATCCTCAGCGCAGACCTTCCGGAGCTGAGGGCGATCGAGTCATTGGCTGTCGTGCTGCCGCTCTTCCTGGTTGTGTGCGCTTGGACCTACGTCACGTTGTCTCATCTCGATGCGGCGAGTTTCAGCGAGGTGTTGAACCGATCGAGCGGGCTCTACTTCACGATCATCACGTTTGGCACGGTGGGCTTCGGTGACATCTCCCCGAGGACGGACCTGGCTCGACTCCTGGTGAGTGTCCAGGTTCTGGTCGATCTCGGCTTCCTGGCCGTCGTAGTACGCGTCTTCCTCGGCGCGGCCAGAAAGTCACCGGAGTCGCGACCCGGGACGACGACTCGTGATCCGCCTGCTCTGATCGACGAGACCCGAGCGGCTGGGTCTGGTCCAATGGGCCGGTGAGTGACGCACAGGATTCGACAACCTCCCAGCCGACATCGCCTCCCCCTGACCTGGCAGTCGACTCAGAAGGGCTGCCCGCGGACAGGCCGCACGGCGTTGGTCGACGGATCCTCCGCGGTTTCCTGTCCTACGGCGTCATCTTCCTGGCCCTGTGGTTCCTGCTCAACAACCTGCAGAGCACCGACGGTCTCAGCTCCGCGGTCAACCTGATCACCTGGGCCCAGGTCGTGGTGATCTGTGTCCTCGGGGTGGTCAACCTCGCCACGAACTGGCCACCGCTCGTCGTAGGCCTTCCGGGACTCCGGGTGCGGGAAGCGGCGGTGACGAACACCGCGTCGGCTGCACTGTCCAACACCCTCCCCGAAGGTGGGGCGGTGGCGACCGGACTGAACTACGCGATGCTGCGATCGTGGGGGTTCAGCCTGTCCGACATCACCTCCGAGGTGATCGTCACCGGCACGTGGTCGCAGTTCACCAAGTACATCCTGTTGGCCATCGGTCTCGTCCTGGTCGAGCTCCAGGGGTGGGCACCTCCGGGCACCACGTGGGTCGCCTTCGCCGTGGTCGGCGTCGTGATCGTGGCGGTCGTCGTGCTCGGGATGATCCTGCGGAGCGAGGCCTTCGCCAGGACCCTAGGACTGTGGGTCGACCGGCTCGTGGGGCACTTGGCGGGGTGGTTCCGCCGCGACAACCCTTCACACATGGGAACGACGCTGCCCGACTTCCGCACCTCGATGGTGGATCTGCTCCGCGTCTGCTGGCACAAGCTCACCGCCGCCGAGGTGGTCTCGCAGCTCACCACGGTAGTCGTCCTGGGTGTGGCGTGCCGGATGCAGGGCCTCGACCAAGCCACGATCAGCTGGGCCGTCATCCTGGTGGCCTGGGGCGTGGTGACCCTGGCGTCACTCATCATCCCGACGCCGGGCGGCATCGGTGTCGCGGAGATCGTTCTCGTCACCGTCCTCGGATACGGTCTGCCGGACAGCGATCAGGCAGCCGTTCTCGGCGCCGTCCTGCTCTACCGGATCGCCACCTTCTTGGTCCCGATCCCGATCGGTCTGGTGACCTACCTCTACTGGCGTCGCTCGACGGCGTGGCGTCGACCGCCCAATTCCCGTGGTCCGAGCGCACTCAAGGCCGGTGACGAACCGGCCGCTGCCACTGGCTGAGAGTCACCTCGCACCCGCGGCCTGTCCCGACGTGCGTCAGACGGTCCCTGTCGCGAACCTGGTCAGGGTGCTGCACATCGATGGCGCGGGCCAGTGCGACCGCTTCCGCTCGGGTGGATGCTCCCAGCTTGCGGTAGATGGACTTGGTGTGGCTGTGCACGGTGTCGCGGGATACGAAGAGCTGGCGGGCAATGTCGGATTCGCTCAGGTCGCTGTCCAGCAGCGACAGAACTGTGTGTTCCCGTTCGGTGAGAGCCATACCAACCGCCCCTCGGCACTCGAGGCACAGCTGATCCCGGGCGCTCGGCCAGCCGCAGCCGGATAGGAGCGCGCCTCACGGAGGGTGGCCTTCGCTTGGTCGTGCTCTCCGTGTTCGCAGAGCAGGGACGCGTAGATGTCCAGCGCGACGGCGAGCACGCCAAGCTGACCGCCGAAGCGGGCGAGCTCGACGGCGTGTTCGAGCATGGGCAATGCCTCGCCCGTAGACCCCCTGGGTCTGCAGGGAGGCACCGGCGGCGATGGCTGGACCCGCGGCGGCATCCTCGAGACCGTGCTCGCGTGCCATCGTCGGTCGCTTGCCGGGCAAGTCGGGCTTGCGTCGTGGAGTCCGTGAGCTGGCCGGCGATGAGGGAGCGGTAGGCGTAACCGGTTGACGCCACCAGCCACTGTTCGCCGGCTTCAGCGAGGCTCGTGGCTTCGACCAACCAGGTGTCGGCTTCCGCGAGCTCGCCGCGGAACAGGAGGTTGAGGCCCATCGCCCAGCAGACGACGGGACGCCAGGGAGAGGCCGGCCCCTCGAGCTCGACTGCGCGTCGCGCCTGGGAGTAGCCCAGTTCTTGTTCCCCCCACGAGAAGATCGCCTGCATGGTGGCAAGACTCGCCCTGCCGCAGCTGAAGCCGTCCGGCATCGGCACAGTGTCGGCTCCGCTCAGGCGTTCTTCGAGTAGCCCGATCGTGACGGTCGCCTCTGGCTTGCGCCGCGACAGGCACTCGGTCCAGCCCTGAACCAGCTGAAGTCGCACGTCCCCTCGTGCCATCGCGTGGGGGAGTCGATGAACCCAGGTCAGGACCGTGCTCGTACATCCCGACGTTGGTCCAGTGGAACCAGGACGTGGCGATGATGTCGCTCGCCTCGGCGAACATGCGGGCGTCGATCGCGTACCTGATTGCGTCCGCGGTGTTCCCATGATCCCGGTGCCAGGTGTAGGCGCGGCGCCGCAGCTCGATCGCCAGGTCGGGGTCAAGGCGGCCCAGCTCCACTCGCATGAGCTGGGCGAACACCGGGTGCAGGCGGTACGCATCGCTGTCGTCGTCCAACGGGACGACGAACAGGTTGGTGCGCGCCAGCCGTCTCAGCGCTTCGTCGGAGTTCTGTCGATCGAGAAGTGCGTCGCACACCGGTCCGGTGATCCGGTCGAGGACGGAGGATCGAATCAGCAGCTCGAGGTCGGCCGGGTCGTGAGCGGCGAGGACCTCGGCCTCGAGGTAGTCGATCACGTGCCGGTTGGACGCCGTGAACCTGGCCACCTGGCGGTGGCGGTCCTGTACGGGGCGAAGGCTCAGCGCAGCGAGGTACAGGCCGGCCGGCCAGCCCGCTGTGCGCTCGACGAGCAGGGCAACGTCCTGAGCCGTCAGCCCGAGCTCCTCGTGCCGGTTGAGGAACTCGTCCGCCTCGTCGAGAGTGAACCGGAGGTCATCTGCCCTCAGCTCGTTCAGCTCACCCCGTGCCCGCATCGTCGCCAGAGGCAGGTCCGGTTCCTTCCTGGTCGACAACACGATGCGAACGTTTCGGGGAGCGTGGCCGATGAGCCGGGTGACGCTGTCGCGCGCCGGGCCGTCGGTCAGCTCGTGGAAGTCGTCGAGGATCAGCGTCATCGAGGGCTGCTCGGCGAGTGCGTTCACCAGCCGTGGCAGCAACACGTCCACGATCATCGGCGCGACGACGGCGGCACGGAAGATCGACTCATCCATGGTCGGGCAGACCCGGCGCAGGGCCTCCAGCACGTAGGACCAGAGCACGACCGGGTCATTGTCCGCCTTGTCCAGCGTCAGCCACGCCACCGGACGTCGCGCGGCCTCGTCTTCGTACCACGACGCGAGCAGGCTCGACTTCCCGAAGCCCGCCGGGCAGGCGACGAGCGTCAGTGGTCGGGCCGAGGTTGCGTCCAGCCGCCGCAGCAGCCGGTCCCGGCGCACCGTCTCGTCGCGGACTCGGGGTGCGGTCAGCTTGGTTTCCATCAGGACGTGCGGTTCGGCTGTCGGGCCGTGGGGCGCGGGTCGCTCTGGACGGCACGAGGCGAGGATCGGCGTCGTGTGCGGGAGACCGTGGCGCAGCAATCAGATCGGACCGTGTTCCAGCTGCGTTCCGTCGGGAGGCCATGAAGGATCCTCCCGACCTCGTACCTGGCAGACCGTGTCCCGGACCTCAGGTATCAGGCTAGCCTGAGGGGGCGAGTGAGGGGTTGGCGGACTCAGGCTCCGACTCCTACCCGACGACATCGCCGTGGGAATGCCGTGGCCCGGCGTTGGCGCCGCACGGCAGCGGTGCCAGGCGGATCGCTGGTCAGCCGCGAGCCACAACCGGACGGGCGCAGCACTCGGATTGCGTGCGGATCACGGTCGTCCTCGCCGGCGTGCTTTTCCTGATCGGGATCGGCAGCACTTTCAGCATGGCGGGTGTGCGCTACGCGCTTCTCGGCGTCGGCTGTCTGCCGCTCATCGGCGCCGTGACCCTCATCCTGTTCCAACCGGGAACCCCGGCCTGAAGCACTCGAAGCCAAAGCCGAATCGGCAAGGCGGCGAGCCCGATCTGGGCAGGATGACGGGTATGGCGGTCCTTGCTCACCTAGCATGCCGCGGTCCGTGACGAGTCGCTACGTCCTACCTCAGCGGCGTCTGCCCCCGTAGGACCGGCGGTCCAATCTCCGAGACCGACCGCCAACCGCCGGGCGATCGCCCGCTGGCTACGTGCGGCGGTCGTCGCGCCGTGCGCTTCTACGCCGGTGGCGGCGCATGACGCCCAGTCCGAACCACACGAGTGCGCCGAAGGCGGCCGCGAGGATGGTGTAGAGCCACAGCGGCCAGGTGAACGTCAGGAACAGGAAACGGAACTGGACCTGCTCGGTGTTCTGGATCACGAAGACGAGAAGGACACCCAGGCCTGTCAGCGTGGCGAGCGCACCGCCACCGATCTTTCGGTTCTCGCTTGCTGGTGTGCTCTGCTCGCTCATCTCACTCCGATCCGTGTCGCGTCTCGCTGCCGCCGGCTGGGTCCTGAACGCTGCCGACCGAGACCAGGTCCAGGCCGAGTTCCTGGGCTCGCTCGAGGATTCCGGCCAGGTGTGCTTGATCCATCACAGTCCCGGTGAGAACCGTGTTACCGCCGACCCGGGTCAGTCTCATGCCGTCGAACAGAGGCTCGAAGCGGTCTCCCAGCTCGCCGGCGAGCACCACCTGGTACGTACTCCGGGGACCCGAATCGGTGCTCATGGGAACAGAGTCGCCCTTCTTCGCGTGCATCGTCAGGCCGGGCAGCCGATCTCCCCTAGGTGAGATCGGCTGCGGGCCGGTGCTTGTCCGCGCGACAGATGCCACGCTGGGGATGCCCCCAAGGTTGACCTGCTGGTGACGACGAGGCCGACCGGGCGAGGACCGTAGATCACGGTTCGCCGGACTGAAAGGACCATGGAGATGGCCGAACGACCTCTGCTCGACACCCTGGCCGACATGACCGCGGCATCACTGTCCCGCGCCAACCTGCCGGACCGAGAGCTGATGCTGGTCCGCCTCGCGGGGCTCATCGCCGTGGACGCGCCGCCGTCGTCCTACCTGCTCAACATCGGCCCGCGATGGACAGTGGACTGACCCTCGAGGACGCGCAGAGCGTGCTCATCGTTCTCGCCCCCATCATCGGCGCCCCGGGAACCCTGGACGCGACCGCAAACATCGCCGCTGGCCTTGGTCTCGCCCTCGACATCGTCGACGCGCTCGATGCCGACGACGTCTGACACCCGCCCGACGCATCCGACGAAGGAGCAGTGATGGAAGGCCTGGACACGTTCGCCGCATTCGCAGCGACGTACGACTCACTCGATGACGCCGAAGCCGACTACAACGCGATCAAGGCGCTGTACTACGACGACGGCATCGTCGACACCTTCGACGCCGCGGTGGTGGCGAAGAACGAGCACGGCAAGGTCAAGATCGTCAAGAAGCACGAGCAGCCACTGCGTCAGGGTGCCTGGGTCGGCGGCGGCCTGGGTCTCGCAACGGGCCTGTGCGTCGCCCTGTTCCCGGCGGTGACGCTCGGGGCCGGCCTCGTGGGGTACCGGCATCGGGCCGGCCTCGGCGCGCTGGCAGGGCACGCCGCGGCCGGGATGAGCCGCTCCGACCTCAAGGACCTCGGCGAGACCCTCGATGCCGGACAGTGCGCCGTCGTTGCGGTCGCCGCGACAGCGATGGCGGACCGCGTCTCGGCAGCGCTCGACCACGCGGCGAAGGTAGAACGCAAGGAGCTCAAGGCCGACCCTGTGCAGGTGACAGCGGACGTCGCCGCCGCCGAACCCAGCAGCTGACACGAGTGCCTTAGGCGGGCGTCGAAACCACGGCGCCCGCCCGGCATCCCGTAGCGATCGTCGAACATCCGGTCCGGTTCACAGACGGATAGCTCGCTGGCCAGCGGGGAGCCCCGGGCCAGGGTGCAGGCGACTGCGCAGCATCGCCATGGCGCCGACCTAGCCCGACAAGTCGTCCCGACGAGGAGAACCCCATGTCCATCCCTGCCGCCGACCACCCTGACGCCCTAGCACCAGACCTGGCGCAGACGATCGCCGCTCCTCCGGGCCCTGAAGCCGACACCGGCATCAAGTTTGATCCAGGGTCGGTCCGGCGCGCCGGTGTCATCATCATGTCCCTGGTCGCAGCCTTGCTGCTGGCGCTGTGGCTGTTCTCCGTCACACGCCATTTCCTCTTCCTGCTGCTACTGGCCTGGCTGTTCGCGGTCGCGCTCGAGCCGGGGATCCGCAGGCTTATCGCGCGCGGTCGATCGCGCGGACTCGCGGCCCTCCTCGTCGGCGGTGGTGCCGTGCTCGTCGGGCTCCTGCTGGGCCTGGTGTTTGGGAAGCTGTTCTTCGACCAGGCATCCGCCTTGGTCACCGGCCTCCCCGACCTTGCGACAACCGTGGCCAACAAGCTCAACGACACCTTCGGGACGACTATCGACGCATCCAAGCTGACCTCGTCACTGAGTCTGACCCCGGAGAACATCCAGTCCTGGGCCGGGAACTTCTCCGGGGGAGCCCTGACCGTGGCCGGGTCGCTGGCGTCGGTGATGTTCGACCTGCTGACGGTCATCGTGTTCGCCTTCTACCTGGCCGCGGACGGTCCCAACTTCTTCCGCACTGTCGCGAGTGCGATGAACCCCAGGCATCAGAAGGTGTTCGTCAACGTCGTCGACATCACGACCGCGAAGACCGGCGGCTACGTGGTGTCGAAGATCATCCTTGCGGGGCTCTCGTCGCTGTTCCACGGGATCTTCTTCGCCATCATCGGGGTCCCACATTGGCTACCGTTCCCTGCTCGTCGGCATCACCGCTCAGTTCATCCCGATGATCGGAACCTACATCGGCATCATCCTGCCCGTCCTCGCCGTCCTGTTCGACAGCCCCTGGAAGGCCGTCGCGATCATCGCCTTCGCGACCGTCTACCAACAGGTCGAGAGCTACTTCTTCACGCCGCGGGTGAGCTCGAAGACGATGGACGTCAACCCGGCCATCGCCCTTGCCGCAGTCTTCTTCGTCGGTGCTGCAATCTGGGGTCCCCTCGGGGCCCTGATCGGCATCCCACTCGCAGCAGAAGACAGGAGTGGCCATCATGGGGACCTACAAG
>CAVTWM010000001.1:0-651775 GCA_963738455.1 uncultured Actinomycetes bacterium | reverse complement strand
GCGTGGTGGACGAGCCGGTCGATCATCGCGGCGGCGACGACGTCGTCGCCGAACACTTCGCCCCAGCGGCCGAACGGCTTGTTGGAGGTGACGATCAGGCGAGGCGCGTTCGTAGCGGGAGGAGACGAGTTGGAAGAACAGGTTCGCGGCCTCGGGTTCGAACGGGATGTAGCCGACCTCGTCGATGACGAGCAGCGGGTAGCGGCCCAGCCGGACCAGCTCGTCTTGCAGCCGTCCGGCGTGGTGGGCGTCGGCGAGCCGGGTCCCGGGACTTCACAACGCGCGCCCGAGAGGACTCGAACCTCTAACCTTCTGATCCGTAGTTGACGTGAACCTGTCCGGGGCCGTTCGTACTTGTACGCAAGGTAGCCCCTGACCTGGGGATATGCCACATCGGTGTCCGTGGGCATCCGCGCAAGTTCGTCCTGGTTGCCACCACGGTCGCCTACGAACCTCCAGGACTACTGCGCCTGCGACGGCCAGGCCGCAAGAGAGTGCGGTGGTTGCCACGGATCAGGCGCACTCGCAGGACCGCTAGGACAGAATGACTATGAGGCCGCACGAACAGCGGTGTATGGGGAAGATGACAGGGCGGACATGGACCTAAGTGCAGCCGAGCGCGACGAAGTGATCGCACTGATCAAGGAAGGCAAGCCCCTCCCGGCCCGCTACCGGTCGTCACTCTTTGAGAACGCAGCGGCCACTGAGCTCATCTGGACCGGCAAGACCAACGAGGTGAACCGACCGTCGTCCTGCCCTTCCAGGTCATCGAGCAGATCGACGAGCCGCGGGCCGAAGGCGACGGCCGCCTCAACCGGAGCCTCTTCGAGCATGGACGCCCTGTCAGGCAGCCAGGCTTAAGGGCTGGACAAACAAGCTCATCTGGGGCGACAACAAGCTCATCCTGTCATCCCTCGACGAACGGCCCCACTACGCGCAGGAGATCGAGCGCCGGCGGGATGAAACTCGTCTACATCGATCTGCCGTTCGACGAAGGGGCCGACTTCACATGGATATCGCGATGGGCGACGACGACCTTCACCAAGCGCCGAACATCCGTGATCGAGGAGATCGCCTACCGCGATACGTGGGGCTAGGGTCGCGACTTCTACGCGCGATGATTTGCGAGCGGCTTGGACTCTGATGCACGGATCTACTTGCCAATAACGGAACGTATAATGTTCATAGCGGTTGGCGGGTGAATCATCTGATTCAGAATGGCTATGCCGAAGAAGTAATTGGCTCAGACGATTCATCGTCAGAATGAAATTATCTGGGCATTACGGAAGACCTCGGGCGGCAAGGCGGCCGGAAAAAATATTTTCCAAGATAACACGAGCACCATACTTTTCTGCACTAAGGATCTGCCAACCATAACTTCGACTTACAATAATGGGTACACCCCGAAGACTCGGAGTATACCTTAAAGACTGGTTCCGATTCATCGATGACGACGGAAGTCAAATACCAGGGGCCAACTATCCATAACCGACTCGGCCGGTCACTATGCGATTAGCAGTATATGGACAAGAGACCATGGGCGTTAACCAAATCCGGACGATGTATCTTTGACCGAAATCTATCAGGTCTAGCAAACTCCGTATGGAGAATATCAAACCAGGGGATCCTAAAGATTTATCAGAAATACTTGGGTTACCCAACCCAGAAGCCAGAGGCCCTCCTCGAACGGGTTCTCATGGCCTAGCAGCAACGAAGGCGATCTCATCGCCGACTTCTTTTGTGGTCTTCAAGGCACCGCCGCCGGCCGTCGCAGAACGCTAGGCCGCAAGTGGATCGCTGCCGACCTTGGGCAAGTTCGCGATCCACGTTTCCCGGAAGCGGCTGATCGAGCGCCAGCGACGAGTCGAAGAAGAAGGCACGGATTATCGCGCCTTCGAGATCCTCAACCTCGGCCGCTATGAGCGTCAGCACTTCGTCGGGGTCGAACCTGAGCCTCCCAGTGAGGAAGAGCAGCGGCCGATCAGCCCGACGGCGAAGAGCAGCTTCCTGGCGCTGGTCCTGCGGCCTACCGGGCCGACACCGGAGCGGGCTAGTCCGCCGCCTTCCATGGCGAGCCGGACCGGCGCACGGCTGTCTGTCGGCCCGTTGGATCGCCCCGGTCACCCTGCCGATGTCCGTCTGAGGAGATCATCCTTGAGTGCCGCCGCTTGGAGTCAGCCTCGCGCGTGCCGACATCCTGGGCTTCGAGTTCGAGATGGGTATCAACCAGCAATGGCCGACGAGGCACGCGATCTAGGCGTGCAGTCTGACCCTACGTACATCCCGAACGAAGTCTTCGACAAGCGTGCGGTCGCCGAAGGGGCAGGTCAAGTTCTACGACGTGGGCTATGTGGAGGTGAAGCCCAACGTCGAAGGAGCGTGCAGGTCTCCGTGGAGCTTAACCGACTTCGGTGTCTTCTACGCCCAAGACGACGCCGACGCGCCGCTGCCGGGTTGAGGAATGGCGGGTCGCAGGTCGTCGATCGACGGGGGCAGGTCGTTCGCGTCGCGAAAGACAAGAGGGGCGTCATGTCGCCGCGAGGTCCTTACGCAAAGCTGGACGGACTGGATCGACTATTGGGCGGTGGACTTCGACTTCGAGTCCCAGAAGGAGACTCGTCCGCGTCATCGAGGACGGCCAGGAGAAGCAGGTCTGGACTGGGCGGCTCATCTTCGAGAACCAGTGGCAGTCGTTTCGCACCCGCAAGGACCGCGATCTCGAACTGACGCCTTCACGCGCATCACCTACGACGCAGCCCGGCACGCTACAAGGTTGCGGTGAAGGTGATTGACGTCTTCGGCAACGACACCACCAAGGTGCATCCCGGTGAAGGTGTCCTGACATGCCGCATCCACACCAACTTCCCGCGCGACCCGTACGCGGTCATCGACCCCGCTTCCGCTGGTACCCGGGCCAGCAGGAACTCGACCTGCGACGAAGCCTCCAAGCTGATGCCCGCCCCTGGTGGCCGAGATCCGCAGACCGTGTCCACGACTGGCGGGCGGACGGATACCCGAGGCGTCCGAAACCTCGATGGCGCTGCTGCGGCACTGGTTCGGCACCAAGCATCTGCTCGAGCAAGCCGGACGGGTACGACTGCGCGAGTTCCAGTACTACTTCGCCCAGCGCGAGGCGCTGGAGACGCATCATCTACCTGTACGACGTGGTGGGCGTGAAGGACAAGTACGACCTGATGCGCTTCGACGCGTCCGGCGCGGTGTCCACGGGCATGTTCGACGAGAACTGGCGGCGGTTCGTGGTGAAGATGGCGACCGGCGCGGGCAAGACCAAGGTGCTGAGCCTGGTGCTGGCCTGGAGCTTTTCCACAAGCTGTACGAGCCGGACGTCGCGCTCTGGCGCGCAACTTCCTGGTGATCGCGCCCAACATCATCGTGCTGGACCGCATCTACAAGGACTTTCAGGGTCTGCGCATCTTCTTCAACGATCCCGGTGCTGCCCGACAACGGCTTCGACGGGCGCAACTGGCGCGACGATTTTCAGCTGACGCTGCACGTGCAGGACGAGGTGCGCATCACCCGGCCCACCGGCAACATCTTCCTGACCAACATCCACCGCGTCTATGCCGGCGACGACATCCGCCGTCGCCCGACGACGAAGACACGACGGACTATTTCCTGGGCAAGCGGCCCACCGGCGGCAGACCACCGACTCCAAGGTGGACCTGGGCATGATCGTGCGCGACATCGACGAACTGTGGTGCTCAACGACGAGGCGCACCATATCCACGACCCGCGCATGGCCTGGTTCAAATCCATCGAGGACATCCACAACCGGCTGAAGCAAAAGGACGGCCGGCTCTCGCTGCAAGTGGACGTGACCGCCACGCCCAAGCACAACAACGGCGCGATCTTCGTGCAGACCGTCGCCGATTACCCGCTGGTGGAGGCCATCTCGCAGAACGTCGTCAAGCATCCGGTCCTGCCCGACGCCGCCAGCCGGGCCAAACTGCTCGAACGCCAGAGCGCCAAGTACACCGAGAAATACGCCGACTATATCCACCTGGGCGTGACTCGAGTGGCGCAAGGCGTATGCCGAACACGAGAAGCTGGGCAAGAAGGCCATCCTGTTCGTGATGACCGACGACACCCGCAACTGCGACGACGTGGCCGAGTATCTGGAAGGCACCTACCCCGATCTGAGAGGCGGTGCTGGTCATCCACACCAAGAACAACGGCGAGATTTCCGAATCAGCCTCAGGCAAGACAAAGAGAGAACTGGAAATGCTGCGCAAGCAGGCCTCGAGATCGACGGCCCGGACAGCCCCTATAAAGCCATCGTCTCGGTGATGGTGCTCAAAGAAGGCTGGGACGTGCGCAACGTCACCACCATCGTGGGCCTGCGCGCCTATTCCGCCAAGAGCAACATCCTGCCGGAGCAGACCCTGGGCGCGGCCTGCGCAAGATGTATCCGCGGGACCCGATTGGAAGAATACGTGCAGCGTGGTCGGCACCGATGCCTTCATGGACTTCGTGGAATCCATCCAGGCCGAAGGCGTGGAGCTGGACAAGTCCGATGGGGGAAGACAACGCCGAAGACGCCGCTGGTGGTCGAGGTCGACAAGGCTGACAAGACCAAGGACCTCGACAACCTAGACATCCGCATCCCCAAGCTCAGCAGCCGCATCGTGCGCCAGATGAAGAACCTCGACGACCTTGACCCGGCCGGCATGCCGCACAAGAAGGTCGCCCTCAAGCAGTTCAGCGAGGCTGAGCAGCGCTCCATTGTGTTCATCGACCTCGACACCGACGAGACCAGTGGTCCACCGACCTGGGTGAGCAGATCCCCGTCACACCCCAGGCTGTGCTCGCGTACCTGACGAACGAACTGATGCGCCGGCTGCGCCTAGTCGGCGGAAAGGACGTGCTATTCGGCAAGCTCAAGCCGTTTGTCCGCGACCACCTGTTCGAGACCCCGGTAGACCTCGATGACCCGAACGTGCTGCGGAACCTGTCCGAGATCGAGCCGCGGCGCACGATCCTGGACACCTTCGCGACCGCGATCAACCTGCTCACGCTGGTCGATGTCGGAACCAGCAGCGTCGTCAGCGAGATCAAGTTGACTTCGGTCCGCCCGGTCCTGGTCAACAACCAGGAATTCGTCACCTCGGACAAGACAGTGTTCAACCGGGTCGTAGGCGACTCTCACCTCGAACTGCGATTCGCAAAATTCCTCGATGACGCCAAGGATGTCCAGGCGTTTGCTAAGAACACGCGCACCGTCCACTTCGCCATCGAGTACGTGAACGCCTCCGGCGAGATCGCCAACTACTACCCCGATTTCCTAGTCCGCACCAAGCCCGACCTGGTGTGGGTTGTCGAGACGAAGGGCCTCGAAGACGTCGACGTCGCCCCCAAGTGGAGCCGCCTCGTCACCTGGTGCACCGACGCCACTGGCCTGGACCCACACCGGGCGCACCTTCAAACCCCTCTACGTCACCGAGGAAGCCTTCGACGAGCTCAAGGCAGGCGGCGTCAAGACCATGGACCGGCTCAGCAAGGCCCTGGTCGACGCGACCCCCGTCCAATCCGCTGGCTAGCGCCGTGGCGTCCGTACACGAACGTGGGCACCGGTCATCGCCGTAGCCGATGCCATCGCAGCTCATCAGAGGCTTGCCTTGTCGGACTAGGTCGGAGAGGTTGCTGACATGGGTGCACGTGCCGACATCCGGCTCACCTGGAGCTTCCTGAGCGCTCTGACAGCCTTGTGGGCTGTGAACCCAGGTACATACAAGGTGGAGGACGAGGCTGACGACCTGATGCCCGCATTGGCGCAGATGTGCATCAAGGCGCTAGCCACCGAGGTGCGCGAGACAGTCCCGGGCTCGAAACAAGGGAGGGAGGTGCCCGGCGCGTTGACGTTGCGCAACGGCGGTCGTCAAGCGATCACGATTCGAGTCGTCGCCAACAAGATCGTGCACGGGTCTCCTGAGCGTGTGGAAGTCGTCGATGACGACGTCCGCCTCTACTTCGTGAACAATCCGGACGCGGATCAGAGGGAAAGCTGGACCGAGATCTGGTTCTCTGCTCCAGCCTTCCTCCAAGTACTCCATGAGATTCTCTACATGCGGCCACACGACTCTCCACCACGAGATCAAGCCGTTCGCAGCTTCGTCGAGTCCCTCGGGATCGACCGTCTTCTGCCGTCCTCGGTGACCGGACAGCGAGGCTGAGCGCTCGGCATCGGCCTGCTGATGCCGGCCAACTTGGCTGGTCGGGACCCCCGCAGGTCGGGTTCTAGGGCTGGTGACCACGAAACGGGCAAGGTCGACCAATCCGAAGCCGATGGATTCAACAACGAAGAAGACCGAGGTCTGAGCCATGGTGGAACCAACTGCTGGCGCTCTCGCGTTCACTGAGCTCCAAGAACGACGAGACGCCTGGTACTCCCACGTCAGCCGTCCCATCCAGCTTCCAGAGCCGGGCCTGGTGCTAGATCTGACGTCTCGACAAGGATCAGAGGATAGAACGCTCAAGCACCTTCAGCAGATGTGCATGTTCCACCGCGAGAACTTTGCTCTAGCTAGTCACATCAAGCATCTGTACTTGGTGGATGCATTCATCGAGCTTGCCGTGGCCCAGAATCCGCTGGCCCTCTTCTTTCTTCACGAGATCCAGCAGCGTCTTCAACAAACAGTCCTCGCGCTTACGGCGAACAACTGGACCCCGATGGGAGAGAAGTTCTTCGGGCTCATCGTCCGGGCAAGATTCGCCACGGCCAACCCACGCCTGCGAGACCTACTAATCGCGGAGACGAGTATCTCTGCCAAGCGACTCGACCCTTTCAACATCGTGCGATGCGTGGCCGGGCTCGCAGCGGAGCCTGGGCAGGAGGATGCGGAGCATCGGTATGCGGTCCTCTGCGACTCGGTACATCACAACTTGGGCAGCATGACCATGGCGAACTCCGGTAGCGGTGTGGCTAATGCCGCGGTCGCAGACGGCGGCGGCATGATCATCTCGACGGGACCAATGCCCGTGACGCAATACGAGTACCCCGTCAACGGACAAGGCGATCGCGCACTCGAGGAGCTGGTTCCGGGGTTCCTGCAGGACGCAATAGCCTGCGTGCAGTGGCTGAACACCACACCAGCAAGCCCCTATACGCCTGACTTCCTGCGCTCAATCACCGGCACCGAACTGGGAGTCGAGATTCTCCGCGAGCCACGGTCTCGACCGTGAACCAGGTGCAGCTGCTCGGCAGGAAGGCAACTGCCCGGGCAATCCGATCCCCAGCACTAAGCCGCCGTGCTTGTCGGCCTTAGGGGGACTTCTGCTGTGAATCTCGCTGGATCGCCGGAGGCTCAGCTGCGGCGCGACGACGCCTCGATGGTCAACTAACGAACGTTTCTGAGACCCCGTCCACCACCCCGGTGGGCGGGGTCTTCTGCATGTCCAGAACCCGTGTCCAGAACATCCGTCTCAGAACAGGAGCACACCATGAGTACTGCAATCGCCTCGGGCATGGCCTTCGGCTACGCCCGAGTCAGCACCACCCAGCAGGACGAAGCCCTCCAGCGGGATGCTCTTGAGGCCGCCGGCGTTGACCGCATCTACGTCGACCACGCCTCTGGCGCGGCCGACTCCCGACCCGCACTCGACGAGCATGCTCGGTCAGCTACGGCCAGGCGACACCGTCGTCATCTGGCGGCTGGACCGGCTAGGCCGTTCGCTCCGCCACCTGATCGACCTAGTCGCCGAGCTCGAGAAGCGAGGCGTGGGCCTGCGAAGCCTGACAGAGTCCATCGACACCTCCACGCCCGGCGGGAAGCTGATCTTCCACGTCTTCGCGGCTCTGGCCGAGTTCGAGCGGGAGCTGATAAGGGAGCGCACGCGGGCGGGTCTGGCAGCCGCTCGCGCTCGTGGCCGGGTGGGCGGCAGGCCCACTGTCTGGACCCGGAGAAGCTGCAGCTGCCCGAGCCATGCACGCCGCTGGCGAGCACGACGTCTCGACGATCGCCCGCGTCCTGGGCGTCAGCCGCGCGTCCGTGTACCGCGGCCTTGCCTCAGACCGAAGAAGTTGATCTCCCACAGGGTTGACGGTCGCGCCAGGAATCTAGTCGAGCTGCCCCCGGAGAAACGCCTCCCTGAAGCCGTCAACATCAGGGAAGAGGACCCTCGGGCGACGGTTATAGGTGCGCTTGAGCGGGTCCCGTAGGCCGTCTTTGACTGCGGCCGGGATCACGATGGCGCAGAACGGCAAGCGAACGGGCCTGCCGGGTCCCGCCGCGGATGTCAGGAGCTTCTTCAGCTTCTCCTCACCGGGGGCGGGACCGAGCGTGTTCATTCCGACCATGCCGGGCGTCTTGTGAGGCTTCGGGACGGCGCTACCCAGGAAGAAGCCCTCCTGGGCCTTCATCCGCTCGTCTGGGAGTGCAGAGAACGCCCTGAAGAACTGCCCCGAGTCTGCCGACTGCTTCAGCGCATGCTTGTACGTGGCCGCAAGAGGCTCTGCTGCATGGCCGTATGTCACGCCTCCCGCGTGGTCAAACGTCTCGTACCAGTCTGTTCCGGTGACGTCGATGGCGAACAGGACGCCGGGGCTGCGCCTGACCTTGCCGTTCTTGTCGGGGACGGTGTTGCTGCGTCGCGAACCACAGCGCCGTCATGGGGTTGGAGGTGACGTCGATTAGGCGAGTCGGCACACCGTGATGTTGGAGCTGCGCCAGAAGGTGGAGATCGGTCGCAGAGGAGCCAAGATCACGCCCGAGACCCCAGCGCCTCGCCTCCTCGAGGATCTCAAGTTCTTTGGCCCGCATGCTTGCCTCAGAGACATCGACCCCTTGCTCGAGCAGAAGCCTGTACAGGGAGGAACTGAAGGCGTAGCTCGCATCGTTCTGACCACGCCAGGCGTACGTTCGGTCCTTCGCCAATAGCGCGATGTGACTGATAAGACTGAACAGCTGCTTGGGCGTTCTGACCTGGATACCCGAACCGTGCGCGAGCCAGTTGTCGAAGGCTGGAGGCTTCACGAACCGACCCTAGCCCGATCAGGCTCCGAGTTCGGGGACTCGCAGACCGGTTCGCCAGCATTCGCCGGGGCAGCCGCGCGACCGTGTACCGCGGAATCGTTGAAGAAGGCAGGAAGTGAGAAGTCGAAACCCTCAGCGTCACCGTGATGGCCCAAGGACACCTGTCGCCTCGCGTCGGCACCGGTGACGCTGCCAACATCGGACGTACCCGGGAAGGTAGGCCATGAGCGACCAAGGCGAAGACAAGCCCGTACGCCTTACGAAGGACGTCCGCAAGCAAGTCCTGGCCAAGAACGAGGGGTACACCACCCGGACCAACTACGAGGGCAACAACTTCCGCGAGGAGCGGCGTTACGAGATCAAGGATGGGCAGGTCCAGGTCCGCTCTATCGGCAAGACGTCCTGGGCGGACAGCCGATTCGACACCACCAGCATCCTGGACGAGGCGCAGGAGCACCGGTTCCTGCGCAACAACCTCGGCGCACTCGACACGAGCGGCATCGAACGCTCCGCGCCTCGGCCCAGGCGCGCCGCCGACACCAAGCCGTCCGAGTCCACGACCAACACGCCGTTGGCCCCTGCCGACCACGACGACGACGGCTACCGGGACGACGAAGGCGATGAGCCTGTCAGCGGCGGCTCCATCATCGGAGCAGCCGCGCTCCTCGCCGGCATCTTCGTGGCTCGAGCAGTTGCCCCTCACGTCAAGCGCCTATGGACCGAGCACGCCACACCCCGCATTGCAGAGGCGGGCACATCATCCGTCGCCGCACCGACTAGGCATCTACTGTCGTGGCATGGACGAGCGCTGCATCCACGAGATGCCCGTTGGCCAGTGCGCAGACTGCGCACCGCCGCCCGCCGGCGTCCCTCGTCTCGTAGTGATATCGCCGGCCGGGCAAGTGTTCCACCGCTCCTCGGACTGCTCGGGTCTACTCGACGGGCAGGCCAAGGCACGGAAGTTCGGGCATGACGCAAGTAGCGTGCTTTCGGTGCCGTGGAGCGAAGCCGCGGCGGCTGGACTGTCACCCTGCTCCGTCTGTCTTGCCGCCGCATACCAGCCCACCAAGAGGTCGCCCACACAGCCGCAGCGGACCGTCGAAGCTCATGCGCCCCAGAGTCCGCCAGCTTCCCCCATGCGCGCTTGCGCGCGCTGCAAGCTGCAAATCCTCGCGGGGGAACGGGTGCGCGTCGTTGGGCGAGGAGCCGACGGGATCACGCAGTTCGCGCATTCCGAGTGCTGATACCGTCGAGCCGGTCAGAAATCCGCAAATCCCTTGCAGCACAACGAAGATTCGCGATACAATAGTCCCGCGATCGGATAGCAGGCCTATGTCTGCGCATAGACGGTCCACTCCCCGGCTCTCTTCGGGATCACCGCCATGAGTGCGGACAACCCTGCAGAGCCAGATCACCCGAGCCCGACCTGTCTTGAGGTTGGGCTCTTGTCATGTCCGCCCTCGGCCAACCGGCCGGGGGCTTTCGTCGCATTAGGGAGATCTACATGTCCGACACCGTCCGAGTGACCCTCGACCTGGACCGCGACTGGATCAGCCAGTTCGCCTCCATCGACGCCGAGGGGCAGCTCAAGCAGCATCTGGCGCGGTCCGTGGGGTCTTCTGCCGCCACTACCACCGCCGCCGCCTCCTCGACGCTGAGGAAGTCGGGACTGGCAGCCACCTTCGGCAGGCCGGCGGCCGACGACACTGGATTGGCGACCAGCTGCCCGTACCGCACCAGCATGCCCAGCGCCTGGCCCAGCACAATGCGCGCCTGTCGAATGGTCGACGGGGAGAGCCCTTCGCCAAGCAGATGGTGCTGCCACTGCTCGACGTCTGCAATGCCGAGCTTGTCGACCCTGCTGTGGCCGAGCACGGGCTTGATGTGTCGGTCGATCGCGTGCCGGTAACCCCTGGCCGTGGAGTGGGCCCACTTGCGCTCGCCGAGGCTGTACCAGCGGTCGAGCGCCTCGGCCACTGTCGGGGCCCCTCCTCCAGTTCCCAGCGGCGAGGCCGGTCCCTGGGCGGCTGCCTGGATCCGCATCTGCCACTTGGCCCACGCCTCAGCACGCTTCTTCGCGCTTACGCGCACGCGCTTGTCGCCTACCCAGCCCTGGACATGCCAGCGCCCACTCGATGCGAAGATCGAGTGTTCGCCGTTTCCGCGTTTGCCTGCCATGACTGCTCCATCGTCACCAGGGCCTTGCCGCTCGGGAAGCGACATGGCCGACCCAGGACGGTCACGGAGCAAGATTCAGTTCACGGAAGTTCGCGGTTGTTCGGAGAGCCCCGCCGCGGTCGCCACCATCGTTGCCACCATCAACGCGAACGGGGCCCCTGACGGGACCCCGGGCGTCGTGCTCAGGCCTGCGACCTGCGGTGTTCTGGCGCGCCCGAGAGGACTCGAACCTCTAACCTTCTGATCCGTAGTTGTTGCACTCCGCAACGCGACGACCCGGCACTTCACCAGATGAATTGGAACAGACTTGGCGGGCTGTCGCTTCCCCACGACAACCCGCCGAGTCAGGCCCAGCGTCCGCTGTTGCAGACACCAGGAGCTATCAGCTGCAGCCGCTGGTCGAGCCGCAGCCCTCGCAGACGTAGCAGCTTCCGGCCGGGCGCATCTTGATGCCGCAGGTCATGCAGAGCGGCGCGTCGGAGGACTTGCCGGTGATGATCTCGAGCAGCTCGGCGGACGAGTGCGCTGCCTTGGGGGCGGGCGCCTCGCCGGCGGCGGCGGTGTCGGCCGGGGTGACGGGCGACTCGACGGGGGCGGACTGGGCGAGGGTCTCGATGTCGACGTCGGCCTCGATGGAGGCGACCTCGGCGGGCGAGGTGTAGGACTGCGCGACCTGCTCGGCGCGCTCGTCGGCGGTGTAGATCCCGAGCCCGGCGCGCTCGTCGAAGGTCAGGTAGTCCAGCGCCAGGCGACGGAAGATGTAGTCCATGACGGACTGCGCCATCCGGATGTCCGGGTCGTCGGTGAGACCGGCCGGCTCGAAGCGCATGTTGACGAACTTCTGGACGTAGGTCTCCAGCGGCACCCCGTGCTGCAGGGCGATGGAGATCGCGATCGAGAAGGCGTCCATGACACCGGCGAGCGTGGAGCCCTGCTTGCCGAGCTTGAGGAAGACCTCGCCGAGGCCGTCGTCGGGGTAGGACCCGGCGGTCATGTAGCCCTCGGCGCCGGCCACCGCGAACGACGTCGTCACCGACGGGCGCGACTTCGGGCAGCCGCTTGCGCACGGGGCGGTGCTCGACGACCGCGGCCACGTCGGCCACAGCGGCGCGGGCCGGCCCCGGCCTCGACCGCTGAGTCAGCGCCCTTGGCCTTGGCGTCGGACAGCGGCTGGCCGACCTTGCAGTTGTCGCGGTAGACCGCGAGCGCCTTGAGGCCGAGCTTCCAGCCCTGCAGGTAGACGTCCTCGATCTCCTCGACCGTCGCGGACTCCGGCAGGTTGACCGTCTTGGAGATCGCGCCGGACAGGAACGGCTGGGCCGCCGCCATCATCCGCACGTGGCCCATCGGCGCGATCGAACGCTCGCCCATCGCGCAGTCGAAGATGTCGTAGTGCTCGGGCGCAGGCCGGGGGCGTCGACGACGTGACCCTTCTCGGCGATGAACTCCACGATCGCCTCGACGGTCTCCTCGGCGTAGCCGAGCTTGCGCAGCGCCCGCGGGATCGTCTGGTTCACGATCTGCATCGAGCCGCCACCGACGAGCTTCTTGAACTTCACCAACGAGAAGTCCGGCTCGATGCCCGTGGTGTCGCAGTCCATCATGAAGCCGATGGTGCCGGTGGGCGCGAGCACCGAGGCCTGCGCGTTGCGCCAGCCCTGCTTCTCCCCCAGCTTGTTGCCCTCGGCCCACGCCTTGGTCGCGAGCCGGTGCACGTCCTTGTCGAGCGTCGTCACCATGCGCATCGAGTCGTTCGCCGCGGCGTGCTTGCGCATCACCCGGGCGTGCGCCTCGGCGTTGCGGGCGAAGCCCTCGTACGGCCCCGACGACCCCCGCCATCTCGGCCGAGCGCTTGTACGCCGTGCCGGTCATGAGGCTGGTGATCGCGCCGGCGAGCGCGCGCCCACCGTCGGAGTCGTAGGCCAGGCCGGTCGCCATGAGCAGCGCGCCGAGGTTGGCGTAGCCGATGCCGAGCTGGCGGTACTTCTGCGTGGTGTCGCCGATCGCCTCGGTCGGGAAGTCCGCGAAGCAGATCGAGATGTCCATCGCGGTGATGACCAGCTCGACGACCTTGGCGAACGTGGCGCCGTCGAAGGTGTCGTCGTCCTTGAGGAACTTGAGCAGGTTGAGGCTGGCCAGGTTGCAGCTGGAGTTGTCGAGGCGACATGTATTCGCTGCACGGGTTGCTGGCGGTGATGCGCCCGGTCTCGGGGTTGGTGTGCCAGTCGTTGATCGTGTCGTCGTACTGGATGCCCGGGTCGGCGCACTCCCACGCGGCCTTCGCGATCTTCTCGCAACAGCTTGCGGGCGTCGATGCGTCTCGATGACCTCGCCGGTGGAGCGGGCGGTCAGACCGAAGTCGCGTGCCCTCCTCGACGGCGCGCATGAAGGTGTCGGAGACGCGGACGGAGTTGTTGGCGTTCTGGTACTGCACGGACGTGATGTCCTTGCCGCCCAGGTCCATGTCGAAGCCGGCGTCGCGGAGCACGCGGATCTTGCGCTCCTCGGCGGCCTTGGTCTCGACGAACTCCTCGATGTCGGGGTGGTCGACGTCGAGCACGACCATCTTCGCCGCGCGCCGGGTGGCGCCGCCGGACTTGATGGTGCCCGCGGACGCGTCGGCGCCGCGCATGAAGCTGACCGGGCCGGACGCCTCGCCGCCGGAGCTGAGCAGCTCCTTGCTCGAGCGGATGCGGGAGAGGTTGAGGCCGGCGCCGGAGCCGCCCTTGAAGATCATCCCTTCCTCGCGGTACCAGTTGAGGATCGAGTCCATCGTGTCGTCGACGGCGAGGATGAAGCAGGCGCTGACCTGCTGCGGCGCGGTCGTGCCGACGTTGAACCAGACGGGGCTGTTGAAGCTGAAGACCTGGTGCAGCAGCGCCCAGGTGAGCTCGTGCTCGAAGATCTCGGCGTCGCTCGTCGGTGGCGAAGTAGCCGTGGTCCTTGCCGGCCTTCGCGTAGGTGAGCACGACGCGGTCGATCAGCTGACGCAGGGACCACTCACGGACGTCGGTGCCGACCGCGCCGCGGAAGTACTTCGTCGTGACGATCGTGGAGGCGTTGACCGACCAGAAGTCGGGGTACTCGACCCCGCGCTGCTCGAAGACGGTCTCGCCGGTCTTCCAGTTGGTCTGGACGACGTCGCGGCGCTCCCAGGTGACCTCGTCGTAGGGGTGGGTGCCCGGGGTCGTGTAGATGCGGCCGATGGTCATGGCCCTTGTGCACGACCTTGCTTCGCCGCAGTGCTCTTCGCGCTGCCCGACGTCTGCGTCATGCGTTCGTCTCGATCATGTGCGTGGTTCCTCTCGCCCTCTTTGGTTCAACGTCAGGTCGGGGTCCCGGACTTCCGCGTCCGGGGGCGTCTGTGGGGGGTGTGCTGCGCTGGGCTGTTGCTGGGCTCGTGTCTGGTGGTGTCTGCGTGACTTGCGGAAGCTCGATGGTCTTGGTGGCGTGCTCGGCCGGCTGTCGCGGCGTCGCTCGCGTCACCACGGTGCTCGAGCTGGTCGTGCTCGGCCCGCAGCAGCGCGATCTCGGCCTCGAAGTCCTCGAGGGAGTCGTAGGAGCGGTAGACGCTCGCGTAGCGCAGGTAGGCGACCTCGTCGATCTCGCGCAGCGGGCCGAGGACGGCGAGGCCGACCTCGTGGGCGTCGATCTCGGCGGCGCCGGTGGCGCGTACGCCCTCCTCGACCTTCTGCGCCAGCCGCGCCAGGTCGTCCTCGGTGACCGGGCGGCCCTGGCAGGCCTTGCGGACGCCGGTGAGCACCTTGGCGCGGCTGAACGGCTCGGTGGCGCCGGAGCGCTTCACCACGGTGAGGCTCGCGCTCTCGACGGTGGTGAAGCGCCGGCCGCACTGGGTGCACTGCCGGCGGCGGCGTACGGCGGTGCCGTCGTCGGCCGTACGGCTGTCGACCACGCGGGAGTCCTCGTGACGGCAGAACGGGCAGTGCATGGTCTCCGGCCCCCTTCCCTGGATCGGTGCTGATCGCGTCCACCTGTGGACATCTCTGGGGATCACCTGGGGAGAAGTCCGATTCCCCTGGGGGTATCCGACCACAACCTGTGGATGACTTACAGCGATGTAACTACTAGATGTGGGGGAACCGTAGAACGCCGGAGACGCCCTGGCAAGACCCGCGTGGGGGTGTCGGCGTGTCGGGCGTGTCGCGGTCCGGCGCGGCGCAGCCGGCGCGGGTGCGGCGGGTCAGCCGGCGGCGGGCACGACGAGCTGCTGACCTGGGAGGACGGTGCTCGAGCCGGCTCCGGAGAGGTCGTTGAGGCCCTTGATCCGGGCGATCGTCTCGCGGATGTCGGAGCTCGGCGCGACCGTGCGCGCGACGTCCCAGAGGGTCTGGCCGGGCTGGACGACGACCGTGGTGGTGGCGCTCTGCGCGGCACCGTCGCCCGCCGCCACCGACGGGGTGCGCCAGGCCAGGGCAACCGCGAGGGTGACGACGAGCGCGAGCGCCACGACGAGCGTGCGCGCGAGGCGGCGGCCGCGCGCGGTGAGGCGCAGCGGGTTCGGCGTCGATCCCTTGCGGGACACGGGAACCGGGGAGCCGAGGGGGCGGACGGGCACGGGGTTGCTGGAGACGATGCGGACGCCGGCCGAGCGGCGGGACGCGGGTGCCGCGAGGGTGATCGTGGCCATGACTGCCTCCTGGGACTCTGCGGATGCTTCCGCTGCTGCCGCTGTGCCGCACGGGCCGGATGGGGCTCGTGATCCGAACGGGTGTTCGATCGAACGCGTATCTGATTTCTAGCAGGTGCGACGCGCCGTAGCAAGCATTTCCGTACAGATGTTTGAAACACCTGTGCGAACTCGCTACGGTGGCCGTGTTCGATCCAGCCGGTGCTTGGTCGACGTCGCCGAGTCTTCTCGGGGGGTCCGACAACGCACCGGGGAGCACGCGCACCGGCCCGTCCAGCGCTCGGCGAGGGAGCACCATGTCCACCACCTCAGGTCCGTCCGGCACCTCCGGCAGCTCCTCCGACGCGCCGCGGCGCAAGGCCGGCCGGCCCAAGGTCGTCGAGATCCAGGCGCCCGACGGCCTGCCCGACGCCGACGGCCTCACCGTGCGGCAGCGGATCGTGCTCGACATGATCCGCACGGCGATCGAGACGCGCGGCTACCCGCCGTCGATGCGCGAGATCGGCGAGGCGGTGGGGCTCACCTCGCCGTCGTCGGTGGCGCACCAGCTCGCCGCGCTGGAGAAGAAGGGCTACATCCGTCGCGACCCGCGCCTGCCGCGGGCGATGGAGGTCACCATGCCGGGCGAGGAGGGCGGTCTCGACATCACCGGGATCGGCGACTCGATGCCGGAGGCGGCGTACGTCCCGGTCATCGGGCGCATCGCCGCCGGTGGGCCGATCCTCGCCGAGCAGTCGATCGAGGAGGTCTTCCCGCTGCCGCGCTCGCTCGTGGGCGACGGGGAGCTGTTCCTGCTCAAGGTGGTCGGCGAGTCGATGATCGAGGCCGCGATCTGCGACGGCGACTGGGTGGTCGTGCGCTCGCAGGTCGACGCCGTCAACGGCGACATCGTCGCGGCGATGCTCGACGACGAGGCGACGGTGAAGACCTTCCAGCGCAACAACGGCCACGTGAAGCTGCTGCCGGCCAACAAGGACTTCTCCCCCATCGACGGCGACCACGCCCGCATCGTCGGCAAGGTCGTCGCGGTCCTCCGCCGCCTGTAGCAGCCGCGCTGGGTCCTCGAGTTACCGCCTGAAACCCCGGTTTCGGGTGCTCCAAACCGGGGTTTCGGGCAGTAACTCGCGTACGCCCGCCTACGCGGGGCGGGGGACGGCGGCGAACTCCGAGAGCGTGAACCAGTGCGGCATCGCGCGGCGCAGGCGTTCGGGACCGGCGATGTCGAGGTCGCCGGCGCGCACCGCGTCGACCCACCGCACGTCGCCGCTCCAGACCTCGATCAGCCGGCGCAGGCTCGCGGTGACGGTGACCGCGACGTCGTGACCGGGGTCGACGTCGCACACGTCGGTGTCGGCCGCGGTGATGACGAGCCACCAGTCGCGCACCGACGCGGGCACGTCGGGGAACCGGAACCGCACGACGGTGCGACCGGCGGGGATGGCGTCGGCGTCGACGTGGCGGTGCATGTCCCACATCAGCAGCTTCGGGTCGAGGTCCTCGTCGCCGAGCACCCCGATCCACCGGGTGCCCCACACACCGAGGGCCTCCACGACCGGTCGCAGCTCGGCCCGGCCGGGGTGAGCACGTAGCGCACGTCGGCGCCGTCGACCCGGCGCTCGACGATGCCCGCGCGCGTGAGCTGCTGCAGCCGTTTCGACAGCAGCGACGGCGACATCCGCGGCACACCGCGGCGCAGGTCGTTGAAGTGCTCGCTGCCCATGATCAGCTCGCGGACGATGAGCATCGTCCAGCGTTCGTCGAGCAGCTCCATGGACTTCGCGACCGGACAGAACTGGTGGTACGAGGTGCCCATGGCTCGAAGGCTAGGCAGGTGCCCCGCCCACCGCCAGACCCGGCGGCGCGGCGATTCCCCCGGCCGACGCGCGGGCGTGACCGCGTAACCCCTCGCCAGGGCGAGGTCACTGCCGCCCGGGTGGCAGTACAGATCTCGAACTAGTGGCCGGGTGACGCCCTTCCTAGCCTCGAACGAGACGCACCGACGACGGCCACGACCGTCGACGACCGCGCCCGACCCGCACCGAACCTGGCACCGCCGGGCTCACGCGGACAACCAGCAGGAGGGCACCCACATGACCAGCACCATCGACACCGTCGCGGCCGACACCGCGCTCAAGGCACGTCATCGCGCGATCTGGGCGATGGGCGACTACGCCGCCGTCGCCGCCGAGATCATCCCCACCCTCGGGCCGGTCGTGGTCGCTGCCGCCGGTGTACGCGCCGGTGACCGCGTCCTCGACGTCGCCGCCGGCACCGGGAACGCGGCCATCCCCGCCGCCCTCGCCGGCGCCGACGTGTCGCCGTGCGACCTGACGCCCGAGCTCCTCGAGCAGGGGCGCCGCCTGGCCGAGGGCGCGGGCGCGACGCTGCAGTGGCACGAGGCCGACGCCGAGGCGCTGCCCTACGAGGACCGGCTCGTTCGACGCGGTGCTCTCGTGCGTCGGTGTCGATGTTCGCGCCCCACCACGAGGCCAGCGCCGACGAGCTGACCCGCGTCTGCCGTCCCGGCGGGACGATCGGACTGATCAGCTGGACTCCGGAGGGCTTCATCGGCCAGCTGTTCGCGACGATGAAGCCGTACGCGCCGCCGCCGCCGCCCGGCGCTACACCCGCCGCCGCTGTGGGGCGACGCGGACCACGTGCGCGGCCTTCTCGGCGATCGCGTGACCGACGTCGGCGTGGCGCGCCGTACCGTGCACGTCGACCATTTCGCCGATGCCGCAGGGTTCCGCGACTACTTCAGCACGCACTACGGCCCGACCGTCGCGGTGTACCGGAGCCTCGCCGACGATCCCGAGCGCGCGGCGTCGCTCGATGCCGACCTCGAGGCGCTCGCCCAGCGCCACCTCGTCGCGGACGGCACCGGTCGCCGCGCCGTGATGGAGTGGGAGTACCTCCTGCTCACCGCCCGCCGCCGCTGACCGCCCCGCTCGGGCGTGCCGCCGGGTCCTCGAGTTACTGCCTGAAACCCCGGTTTGGAGCGCTCCAAACCGGGGTTTCGGGCAGTAACTCGCGTACCCCCAACGTGGGGCGGGGCGCTACGTGCAGGCGGGGTCGTAGGGGTGGCCGGGGAGGAACTCCTCCCACTCGTCGGGCGTGAGGATGCGGCCGGCCTCGCGACAGGCCCGAGCCAGCCAGGCCGCCGGATCGATGTCGAACACGCGCATGACGGCGCCGCTCGTGACGACGAGGCGGCCGTCGGGGGTGAACCGAGCCCGCGCGTCGCGCGCATCGACGTCGAGCGGCAACGGGATCCCGACCCGGCGGAACGTGCGGCTGTCCCACACCGTGAGCTGCGGAGGCGGCCGCTGACTGCGATGTAACGGCCGTCCGGGCTCACCGACACGTTGATCGAGGCGCCGACGTTCGCCGTGAGCGGGGGCGCCAGCAGGTGCCCGTCATGGGCGTCGACGATGCGCAGCGTGCCGTCGTCGACCGCCATCGCGATGAAGCGGCCGGTGGGGTCGGCGGCCGCCTCGTCGAGCATCGTGCCGGGGATCGGCACGCGGAACTGCACCGCCCCGGAGGTCGCGTCCACCACGAGCAACTCGGCGTCGAGCGTGTCGGTTCGCTCCCGGTGGATGAGCAGCGAGCGCCCGTCCGCCGTCCAGCCGAAGAGGATCGCCAGCTCGGTGGCGGCCACGTCGGGCAGCGGGGGCAGCTGGCGGGCGACCTTGCGCGCGGCGACGTCGATGATGATCGGGCCGGCATCGCTGCGCATCGTCGCCGCCCACCGCCCGTCCGGCGACACCCAGGTGTCGGGGAGGTAGGTCTGCCGACCATCCTCATGGTGCTCTTCGGGTGCCGGGACGTCGACGATGCCGAGCAGGCTCCGGGTGCGCGTGTCCCACGCCGCCATCGTCCCCGTGTCGTCCACCGAGATCAGGACCGCGCCGTCCCGGCCGGCACGCGCGGTCGGGACGAACTGCGCGTCGGCGTGCGGCTGCCCGCCGGTGGGCGGGGCCACCGCGCCGGTGGTCGCGTCGACGAACAGCAGCTGCCGACCATTGAACTGGCCCACCGCGTAGGCGCCCGGCACGGCCCACAGGGTCGACGTCTCGGCGTCCTCATGACCCGCGTTGAGCTGGTCGGTCACCACCGACCCGACCCGGCGTCGGCCGGTGAGGTCCCACAGCATCACGAGCTTGTCGGTGCCTCCCGTGGCCAGGGTGCCGCCGTCGGGCGAGAAGGCGGCCTGCGTCACCCGGCCGGCGTGAGCCTCGAAGCGGGCCGGCGGGCCACCGTCCGGGAGCGACCAGACGAGCACCGTGCGGTCGGCGCCGGCCACCAGCTGAGTGCCGTCCGCGCTGAATCCGAGCAGCCGCAGACCGGCCTCGGAAGCCGGCAGCTGCTGGGTCGTGGCGCCGGTGGCCGGGTTCACCAGGTTGACGACGCCGTTCCCGTCGGCGTAGGCCGCAACGCGTCCGTCGGGCGTCGCCACGAGGAAGGGCGACATGTCGTCGGGCAGCTGCACGTCGGTGACGACCGTGGCGTCGCTGGCGCGCACCCGCAGCAGTCGGAAGTCGTCGGTGAGCACGCACACGAACTGGCCGCACGTGACGATGTTCTTGCCGTCGGGATGCGGTGGGAAGCCGATGTCGAGGACCCGTGGACTCCGCACGTCAGCCGTGCCCGGGTGCCAGAGCAGAAGAACCGGGTCGTAGTTGCCCTCGCTGTTGACCTGGGCGGACACGAGAGTGCGCCCGTCCTGGGTCGTCGCCCACTGGCCGGGTGCCGAGCCGACCGGGCTCGCGTCGAGCGACTGGTGGCGGGCGAGGTCGTAGAGCTGGGGGCCGTCGTCGGTACCCACGATCGCGCGGCCGTCGGGCAGGTAGTCCAGGCGTCGGGTGATGTTGCCGCGATGGTCGCTCACCTCGAAGGAGCTGGTGGCCGCGCCTCCGTCCGCCGGCAGCTGCACGACGATCCCGAACTCGGTAATGGCCGCGACGGACCTGCCGTCCGGGGCGAACGCCACATACTGCAGCACGTCGCTGACGCGGGTGGTCGAGATGACCGCGTCGCCGCGCATGAGCGTCGCGAACAGGTCGCTCTCGGACTCCGGTGACGGGTCGAGTCGGACCGCCTGCGCCGCCAGCAGGAGGGCTCGGTCGTAGTCCCCGCCCGTCCTCGCAATCACGCCGAGGCGCGCAGCATCTGCCGTGTTGGCCGCTGCTTCCGCCTGGCGCTGTTGACGAACCGCGTATCCGCCTGCAACGGCGGCGAGCAGCAGGGCGATGCCCAGGCCCGCCGCGACCGCCCTGGTACGACGGCGACCTCTCGCCTCACGGTCGGCGCGTTCACGTTGCTCGGCGAGCTCGCGGTCGGCGTGCGCGACCGACTGCGCGAGGAACTCCTGCTCCAGCGGCGATATGTCGCCCGGGCTCGCGGTCGCGGTGTCGAGCGCGGCCTGCAGGCGCGTGCCGGCGTAGAGCTCGGTTTCGTCGCGACCCGCGGAATCCCAAGCGGCTGATGCGATCGCGAGCCGCTCTCGCACCTCCGCGTGGGCGCGGCCGTCCTCGAGCCAGCCGAGCAGCCGCGGCCAGCCGGTGAGCAGCGCCTCGTGCGCGATCTCGACGTCGTCTGCCCGAGCGACGACGAGCCGACGATCGGTGAGGACGGCCAACGCCGATCCAGCTGCCACGTCCCCCGACGGAGCCACCTCGACGCGCCGGGCCCGACGCCGTACCCACGACCCGTCCTCGTCGACCGCGAGGCGCAGCAGCAGGCGCCGGCAGGCCGACCGCTGCTCGGCGTCCTCGAGCGCGGCCCAGGCCTCCTCGCCCACCCGCTGCAGGGCAGCCTCCACTCCCCCGCCGGCGCGGTACGACGCCACGGTGAGCGTGTCGCCCTCGCGCTGCTCCCACGCACGGACGAGCGCGGTGGAGAGGACCGGCAGCGCACCGGGACGCCCGCGGACCTCGGCGACGACGAGGTCGGCGAGGGCGGGCTCGACGCGCAGACCCACCCGGGACGCGGGCTCGGTGACGATGCGGCGCAGCTCGGCGTCGTCCGGCGGCGCGACGAGCACGGTGGCCGGCCCGACCTTGCGGGCGAGCGCTGGGTGCTCGGCGAGCCGGCCGTAGAAGTCGGCGCGCAGCGCCAGCACGATGCGCACCCCGGACTCGACCGCGGCGAGGATCCGGTCGGCGAAGGCGCCGATGTGCGCCCCGTCGTCGGCGAGCAGCGCCTCCTCCGCCTGGTCGACGACGAGCACGTTCGGTGATGTCGCGAGCGCGCCGTCGAGCACGGCGAGCGGGTCGGTCCCGGGCATCACCGACGTCGACCCGCCACCCGGCGCTCCCCGGCAGGCCACCGGCGGCGAGCGCCGGCAGCAGGCCCGCCCGCACGACCGACGACTTCCCCGCACCGCTCGGACCCACGACGACGACGAGCCGCGCGTCGACGAGCCTCGCGATCAGCTCGTCGACGAGGTGCTCGCGCCCGACGAACAGGTCGGCGTCGGACGTGTCGTATCGGGCGAGGCCCTTGTAGGGGCAGGGGCGCCGCTGGTGGGCCGACCCGTTGAGGAGAGCGGGGTCCTGCGCGAGCACCTGCGCCTCGAGCTCGCGCAGGCGTTGTCCGGGCTCGACGCCGAGACCGTCGTCGAGCTCGCGCCGCGCACGCCGGTACGCCGCGAGCGCATCCCCTTGCCGCCCTTGGCGGTACAGCGCCACGACGAGCAGCTCCCACAGCCGCTCGCGGTACGGGATCACCCTGCAGCCGCGCCTCCACCTCGGCTGCGGCGCCGACCGGGTCGCCGGCCTCGAGCAACGCCGCGCCGAGCGACTCAGCCGCGGCGCCGTGCAGCTCGACGAGTCGCGCAGCCTGCGCCGAGGGATAGGCCGTGTCCTGCAGGTCCGCGTACGGCGTGGGCGAGCGCCACAGCGAGAGCGCCTCGCGGAGCCGGGCACGGCGTCGACGGGTGCGACGTCGCGCGCCCCGGACACCAGCGACTCGAACCGGTCGGCGTCGACCTGCGCTGGATCGACCACGAGTCGATAGCCACCGTCGTGCCGCTCGACGTGGGTGGCGCCGGACGGATCGACGGCGAGCAGTGGCTCGCGCAGGCGGGCGAGGTGGCTCTGCAGGGTGCGCTCGGCGCTGGGCGGGGGCTCGTCGCCCCAAGCAGCGTCGAGCAGCGCGTCGATCGGAACGGTGCCGCCCGGCCGGCTCAGGAGCGCAGTGAGTACGCGGCGCGGTACGGGTCCCCCGACGGACACGGGGCCGTCAGCGCCGCTGATCTCGAGCGCGCCGAGCACCCGCAGCACGGCGCCCACGGTAGAGCGGCGGCCAGCCCGGCGCTGTCAGGTTGTCGGTTTCGGGACGAGACGTGACCTTGGCCGCCGCCGCCACGGTCGACCTCTGCCCGCGCTCCGCCTCTACCCGCCACCCGTGCGGCCCGACTGGTGAGCTGACGATCTCCGGCGCCGGGACTCCGCCACCGGGACATGACAGCTCCACCCGTCAGACGACATGGGTCGGCGTCACAACGCGGCTGCAACGCCAGCACAGCGGGTCGACAAAGCCCTCCGCAGAACCTCTCCGTCGTCGCCACCCGGCGACCTCGGCATCGGAGGGCACCATGACCCAGCAGGCAGCGACCATCGACACCCACGTCGGCACCGACCTCGACATCGATGCCTCGACCATCCTGGACGTCCCGCTCAGCGACACGGAGCGGCTCAGCGTGGGCGGCGACTCACGCCCGCGCGGCTGGGCGGGTCGGGCTGCACGAATCGCCGGCTCGAGCGTGGTCACCGGCGGCCTCACGGTGCTGGCCGGAGGGTTCCTCGCCGTCGCCGTCGGCGCCGGTGTCGCGAACGTGGGCGACGGCGCGGCCACGACAGGGGTGCGGCCGACCGTCGTCCTGCCACCGGCCCTCCAGCCGGCGAGCGAAGGCGACGCCCGTCACGGGCTCACGGCAGACGCCGCGACGCGCCGGTCCGGTGGCGTGGTCATCGACGGCCCCAGCACCGGGGACGCGCGTCGCGGCCTCACCCCCGACTCGGTCACGCTGCGCGGGCCGGGGACGGGCCGGCCGCTCATGACCGAGGCCGACGCCCACGCTCGGGACGCCGACTCCCGGCGCTCCGCCAACGTCCGCGAAGACCGCAGCGCCTGTGTTGGCATCGGGTGCAGCGGCGCGCGATGAACGTACCGGCCCACGGCGGGTCGACATACGGCCCGCGGGTGTCGGCGGACCTCGACCCGTCGCTGCGACCGGCGGGCCCGACAGCGCCTGGTCTCGGGCGCACGAGCCCGCTGCGGTGCCCTGACGCGACCTGTCGTGCCGCTGGCGCTCGCCGGCTACGCGTGTCTCGAAAGCCCTGAGGCTGGGGCTGGGACTGTCGGTGGTGTGACGCGATGCGATGCACTCCGCGACGAGGCGTGGGCCCGGATCGAGCAGTTGCTGCTGCCGGCGAAGGCGTGACGCGCCGCACGCGTTTGCGGCGGCCACAACCGGACGGCAACAGGCCTGGGACCGGACTGTAACCGCCCAAGAGCACCTTCGTGGGGCGCCCGCGGATGGCCCGCGGGGGAATCCCGAGGGAGCCCCTCATGACCTCCACACGAATCTCGAACCGGTACGACCCGCCTGCGACGTCGACGCCTGCGAGGTTGCAGGGCACTGCCAGGACGCGACCCGTTGTCCCGTCGAGGCCCTGGCTGGCCCTCGGCGCTGTGCTCATCGCCGGCGGAGCGATCCTCGGCGTGACGATCACCCTGGCGAACCAGCCGGCCGCCACGCCGCCGCGCACTGGGGCGGACGTGCCGGACCTGAGTGCCTATGCGCCAGGCGGGAGCGTGTACAACCAGCAGGTACCGGTCCCGGTGCTGGTCGACTGGGAGCTCACCGCCTACGCCCCAGGCGGAAGCATCTACAACAGCCAGGTACCGGCTGCGGCGCGCGCGGCGGCGGCCAGCCTCTACGCGGCGGGCAGCGCCTACGCCCCAGGCGGAAGCATCTACAACAGCCAGGTACCGGCTGCGGCGCGCGCGGCGGCGGCCAGCCTCTACGCGGCGGGCAGCGCCTACGCGCCGGGCGGAAGTGTGTACAACTCCCAGGTGCCGGCGGCGGCCCGCTCTGGCCGCCCGTAGCGCTGATGGGAGTGCGCGAGGACCGGGACGACCCCGACCACGACGTCCGACGTCGTCCCGGTCCGGCTCCAGCACCCACAGAACTGGATCTCGAAACGCGATGAAGCCGTATGGTTCTGACGTGGGCTTCGGGGTGCTCGGCCCTCTCATCGCGGCGGTCGACTCCCGACCGCTGAGTCTCGGCGGACCAACGCAGCGCAGGCTCTTGGCCGCATTGGTCGCGCGCGCACCGGGTGTGGTGACGGTCGAGACTCTCGTTGACGACGTGTGGGGAGATGCCGCACCCGTCACGGCGGTGCGGACGCTGCACAGTCACGTCACGCGGTTGCGCGGCAGTCTGGGTCGTGAGCAGCCATCGGCCATCGAGACCGTGAACGGCGGCTACCGGCTGGCCCTGGGCCGCGGCGAGCTCGACGCGTGGATCTTCGAGGACATGCTGCAGGCGGCGCGAACCGAGGGACTGGCCCCCCAGGTCGAGGCCACGCGGCTGCGTGAGGCCCTCGAGCTGTGGCGTGGTCCGGCGTACGGCGAGTTCCTCGGCTCGGCCTTCGCCGACACCGAGAGTCGCCGCCTGGAGGCACTGCGGGAGATCGCCCTGGAGGACCGGGTCGAGGCCGATCTGGAGTCCGGGCTCGGGTCCGAGCTGGTGCCCGAGCTGGAGGCGCTGGTCGCCGAGCACCCGTTCCGCGAGCGGCTCTGGGCGGCGCTGGTCGTGGCCACCTACCGGTCGGGTCGGCAGGCGGAAGCGCTGGGCGTCTACCAACGGGCCCGGGACCTGCTGCTCGACGAGCTGGGGGTGGATCCCGGCCCTGACCTGCGCGCGGCCGAGGCCCGCGTCCTGGCCCAGGACCCGTTCCTGCTCGCCGCGACGCCGACTGTTTCTGCGATCTGCCCCTGGAAGGGTCTGGCTGCCTATGAGTCGGCGGACGCCGCCTTCTTCGTCGGGCGGGAGCGACTCGTCTCCGAGCTCATCGCGCGGCTGGTCGACAACTCTGTCGTGGTCGTGACCGGGTCCTCCGGATCCGGGAAGTCCTCGGTCGTGCGGGCCGGACTGGTTCCGGCACTGGCCGGAGGAGCCGTGCTGGGATCGGCCGAGTGGCGGTGCACGGTTGTCAAGCCAGGCGAGGACCCGGTGGCCTCCGTGTCCCACGCGCTGACTGATGGGGCCGACCTGCTGGTGCTCGACCAAGCCGAGGAGCTGTTCACCAGCGCATCGTCGGACGCGCTGCCGTCCGTGGCTGCACTGTTGAAGGACGCTGTCCGTCACGGGACTCGGTTGGTGCTGGTGGTTCGCGGGGACATGTTCGGGCGCCTGGCCGAGCTACCGGAGTTGGCATCGATCGCGTCCAGCGGAACCGTCCTCGTCGGCGCCCCGGAACCGGACGAGCTCCGGCGAGTCGTGCAGGTACCCGCGCGCAAGGTGGGGCTGTCGGTCGAGCCCGCACTGGTGGAGGCGGTGGTGGCCGACGTCGCCGGACGGCCGGCAGCGCTGCCGCTGCTGTCGACGGCGCTGGTTCGCACCTGGGAACGCTGCGACGGACGCCGGCTGCAGCTCGCGGAGTACCTCGCCGCGGGCGGTACCTCCACGGCCCTGGAACGCCTTGCCGAGGAGACCTACGCCGGCCTGGACGACGGGGGCCGAGCGGCGGCCCGCCGGATCCTGATCCGCCTTGCCACTCAGGACGACGGTCGCTGGGTGCGACGCCGGGCTCTGCTCAAGGAAGTCAGCCCGCCCGGGGACGGCGCTGCAGCGGCCGCGTTGCACAGCCTCGCGGGACGGCGGCTGGTGGTGGTCGGCCACGACGATGTACAGCTCTCGCACGAGGCCCTGCTGGTCGCCTGGCCGCGCCTCGCCGGCTGGCTGGACGAGCACCTGGCGGCCAGTGCGGTCGTCGATCATCTGTCCGCGTCCGCCGTCGCATGGGCAACCGGCGGGCGAGAGTCGTCCGACCTGTACCGGGGGACCCGGCTGCAGGCAGCCCTCGAGGTGATGGACACGAATCCCGAGGAGCTCGGGCCGCTGGAGCGGGCCTTCGTCGCCGAAGGCCGGGCCCAGGACGGACGGGAGCTGCGGGAGAGCCAGGCGGCGCGGCGGCGGCTGCAGTTCGTGGCGCTGGGACTGGTCGGCCTGCTGCTGGTGGCGATCGCAACTGCCGGCGTGGGGGTGCGGATGAGCCGGGACGCACGCGACGCCGCGCGGGTGGCGGATGCTCACCGGTTGGGGCTGCAGGCGCTCACCCAGAGCGACCCCACGAAGGCCCTCCTGCTCGCCGTCGCGGCCGTCCGGCTGGACGACTCGGTTGCGACCGAGTCCGACCTGCTCGCCGTCCTGCAGGACCAGGACGTGCCCGATGCAACCCTGAGTCTCGATGCACCCGCCCGGCACCTGGCGATGTCGGACGACGGGTGGCTCGCAGCCTCGGGGACCGCCGCCGACATCGAGGTCTTCCAGCCGGACTCCACCCGGGCCGCCCAGATCCGTGTTCCGGCCGAGGCCGGCCCCGTGGGCTCGCTGCAGTGGTTCGTCGGAGGTCACGACCAGGGCCTCCTTATCGGGGCATCGGGTCGGCCGCCCCAGCTGCTGTCCAGCGACGCGGCGACCGGGGTGGACAGTGCCCCGTTCGCCAGGGGTTGGAGCCCGGCTGCGTTCGCCATGACGACCGACAGACGCTGGGTCGCCGGAATCCCAGCCGTACGCACCCCCAGTGGGGCCGCCACCCTCGTGACGTCCAACACGGACGGCCTCGACCAGAGGACGGTCCAGCTCGCCGCTCCACCGGTGGCCGTGGCAGCCGGGCCGAACGCGACAGTCGTGGTGGCTGAGGATGCGCCGCTGCTGGAGCTCGTCGACGTCGACGGCTCAGTGGTGACCCGACATTTGCCACTGCCCTGGAAGGCGGTCCTCCTGGCCTCATCGACCGGCGGACGGGTCGCGGCGGTGGCCGGCGCGGACGGCTCGCTGTCGGTGATCAACCTGAGCACCGGCACACCGATCGGCACCTTCGCGGGGCTCCACGCCGCTCCTGGGGCGTTGGCCCTCTCCTCCGACGGCACACTGCTGGCCGCAACCACGCGCGGGGCGTCCGAGGTACGGGTCTGGGCAGTGGCCACCGGCCTGGAGCAGGCCCGGATCCGGACGACCGCAGGTCCGGTCCAGGCCATGGTGTGGGCCTCCGACCGACACGCGCTCTACACGGCACCCGCGGATCTAGCGGCGGTGCAGACCTGGGAGGTCTCGGCGGATCGAGGCGTTGCGACCGCGGTCCTCGCCACCGGGCCCGCCGGGGCGGGCAAGGCAACGGCCTCGGCGGTCGACCCGATCAGCCGCACCCTGGCGGTGGGGACGGACGCGGGATCGGTCTGGTTCCTCGACCTGGCGACCCGACGAGTCACCACGGCCGCCCCGGCCAGCCCAGACGGTGACGCCATCGCCTCCGTCTCGTTCGCCGACCAGGGTCGGATCGCCGTCAGCTCGGACGTCCGCGGCGCCATCACCGCCTGGGACGTGGCCCTCGGCCGCCGGCTGGGCGAGCTCGCCCCGGACGGCGGCGCGAACGGGGAGGGCACGAACGCCGACGTGGGCCCCGATGACCGAACGGTTGCGTCCTTCCCCGACGGCTTCGGTCTGAGGCTGTTCGACGTACCGCGTCGACAGGAGCTCCGCCTGACCTACTATCCGGACCTCGGCACGCACACGTTCCTCCAGGTCGTCGGCTGGTGCCCGGACGGTCGGTCGGTCCTCGTGTGGGGCCCTGGACTCGAGAGCGGCACGGCCGGCGTCCTGGCCAGAGTGGACGTGAACGGCGATCGGGTCATCTGGTCCGTGCCCGCGGCGGAGCCGATCGTCGCCGGGGTCGCTGTCATCGCGGACGGGAGTGCCTTGGTCGTCTCCGGCCGGTCGGGCGGCCTCCACGTGCTGGACACGTCGACGGGCGCCACCACCACCGTGGGACAGCTCGCCGACTCGGGCATCGCCTCGTCGAGGGCGACCTACTCCCCACTCTCGCTCAGCACGAGCCCAGACGGAGGTCTGCTGTCCACCGCGGGCGCGACCCGCCCGATCCACCTGTGGGACGCGCGGACCGGCCAGCCCCTCGGCGACGTCGCGCCACAGGGGACGGTCCTCGCGGCGCGGTTCCTCTCCGACACCGAGCTGGTCGGGCTCACCGCCGACGGAAGGGTGGACGTCTACGACGTCACCGTCGGCGGCTGGATCGCCCGTGCCTGCCGTGCTGCGGGTCGCGACCTGTCGGCAGCGGAATGGGCTCAGGTCCTGCCCAACTACGCTTACCAAGCGCCATGCGCCTGACCTGGGAGTCGCCGCCCCGACTCGGCCCACGCGGCGCCAGCCCGAGTCTGACGAGGCGTCGCCCGCAGATCGGACGTGCTGCCAGGGCGGTGGCAGTGGCAGCCCTGCTTGCGGCCTGCACGGGCCCGGCCGGCACGCCCGGACAGCTCCTCCGGACTCGGCACGACCGGGGCAGGAGCTGACTGTTCGGCGTTCGCCGCCTACCAGGGCACCCCCGGCACGGTGACGTTCTTCACCGGGGCAGTCGAGGGCGAAGCGTCACGGTTGGACCAGTCCTGGTCGAGCTTCGAGCGGTGCACCGGAATCCGAGTCGTTCAGGAACCCGCACTGGACGAATCGGCGTTGCGGGCCAGAGCAGCGCATGGCGACGCACCCGACCTGGCCCTCACCCCGTCTCCAGGCACTGTCGCCGACCTCGTCCACCAGGCCGACGGCAACGGCGATCGACCTCTGGCCGCGCCCAGCACAGTCTCGGACAACGTCGACCGCTACTGGAACCACGCCTTCAGGACCTATGGATCCGTCGACGGCATCCTGTATGCCGCGCCGCTCGGGGCTTCACCCAAATCGCTTGTGTGGTACTCGCCGAAGCGGTTCCAGAAGCTCGGCTACACCGTCCCCACGACATGGAACCAGCTCATCACCCTCTCCCGCCGCATCGCCGCGAGCGGCAGCGCCAGGCCGTGGTGCGGCGGCATCGGTGCCGGGAGCGCCACGGGATGGCCGGCAACCGACTGGCTCGAGCAGATCGTCCTGGGTGAGTTCGGGGGACGCGTCTACGACGACTGGATCACCCACAAGATCAAGTTCGCGTCACCGCAGATCGAGGCCGCGATGGAGCACCTGGCCGGCTGGATGAAGAATGGCGAGTTCGTCAACGGCGGCTGGGGCGGCATCAGGTCTGTCGCGACCACCAACTTCGTGAGCGCCGGCCGACCGATCCTCGACGGGACCTGCTTCATGCTCCAGCAGGCCTCCTATTACACGGCCCAGTGGCAGACGTTCGACCCAAACGTGACGATCGGACCCGCTGGCGACATCTACGCGTTCTACCTGCCCGCGATCAACCCGAAGATCTCGACCCGGATCGTCGGTGGGGGGGAGTTCGTGCTCGCCTTCTCCGACCGGCCGGAGGTCCGAGCGTTCCAGACCTACTTGTCCAGCCCCGAGTGGGCGTCCAGCAGGGCCGCGCTCGGCGGCTGGACCACAGCGAACAGTGGCGTCCCCCTCGACCTCTACACAGACCCGATCGAGCGACTCAGCGCGACCTACCTCGCCGACCCGGACGCGCTGTTCAGGTTCGACGCCTCCGACCTGATGCCGCCCGAGGTCGGTTTCGACGCGGAGTGGAAGCAGCTCACTGCCTGGTTCGCCCAGGACAAGCCGACACGGGAGGTTCTCGAGGCGATCGACGCAGCCTGGCCCACGTCGCCCTGACCTGCTCGGGCGCCGCGAACGGAAGCCGAGCCTCGGGTGCGTCAGGACCGTCGCGCCTAGGCGCGCTTGGGCTTGGGTTTGGCTTTGGGCTTGGCGGGCTTGGCGCGGGGGCGCCGGCTAGCTCGTCGAGCCTCGTGAGGCTGGCGCGGACGAGGGCGCCGTCGGTGGTGAACCAGAACGGCGGCAGGGACTTGCGCAGGTAGTCGCCGTAGCGGGCGGTGGCCAGGCGCGGGTCGAGAACGGCGACCACGCCACGATCGGTCGACGACCGGATCAGCCGCCCGACCCCCTGCGCGAGCAGGAGCGCCGCTCGCGGCACCGAGACCGCGGTGAAGCCGTTGCCGCCGTGGTCCTCGGCGAACTTCGATCGTGCGGCGGTGAGCGGGTCGTCGGGGCGCGGGAACGGGATGCGGTCGATCACCACGAGGTGGCACGCCTCCCCCGGTACGTCGACCCCCTGCCACAGCGAGAGCGTGCCGAGCAGCACCGCGCGCGGCTCGGCCGCGAACCGCGACACGAGATCGGCCACCGAGTCGCCGCGCTTCTGCACGAGCACCGGGACGTCGAGCGGCACGATCTGGCGGTCGAGGAGACGGTCGGGCAGCAGCTCCGCGAGCGACTCGGCCGCGCGCTCGACGCCGCGCCACGACGAGAACAGCGCGAGGGTACGGCCGCCGGCAGCCGCGATGAGATCGGCGAGCTCGTCCATCGCGGCGGTGTCCGTGCCGTCGCGCCCGGGAGGCGGCACCGACGACGCGACGTACAGGATCCCTTGGCGCGCATGGTCGAACGGCGATCCGACGTCGAGCCCGGTCCAGGCGCCGTCGGCCGACGACGTGCCGTCGAGCGGGAGGCCGAACGAGCGCGCGAGCGGCTCGAAGGAGCCGCCGAGCTGCAGCGTCGCGCTCGTGACCACCACGCGCGACTCGTCGAACAGCTCGGTGCGCAGCAGCCCCGCGACGGTGAGCGGCGCGATGCGCAGGGTGGGGGCGCGGCGATCGCCCGGGTCGAGCCACGCGACCTGCTCGTCGTCGAGCGCGAGCAGCGCGCCGGCGACGTCGTGGATCTCGCTGAGGATGCCGCGCGCCCGCGTGCTCGTCGCGAGCGCCTCGGGGTCGTCCTTGCTCGACGCGTTCGAGTTCAGCGCCGTGATCCCCGCGTGCGTGGTGTCGCGCACCGACGCGAGCGCGAGCAGCAGCGAGCCCTCGATCGCCAGGATGCGCACCGGGCCGTTCAGGCCCTCCGCGCGCGCCGCGAGCTCCATGCCGAGCGCCTCTGCCGAGGAGTCGAGGCGGTCCGCGAGGTCGGCGTCGACGAGCCTGCGGGTGCGCGAGACCGCGCGCTCGAGCAGGGCGGCGGAGATCTCGCTCGTCACCGCGTTGGTGGCGCGGTCGACGAGCTCGTGCCCCTCGTCGATGACCACGGCGTCGTGCTCGGGCAGCACCGGGACGTTGTCGAGCGTGTGGATCGCGAGCATCGCGTGGTTGGTGATGACGACCTGGCTCGCGTTGGCGCGCGCCCGCGCGGCCTCGGCGAAGCACTCCTCGCCGTAGGCGCACTTCTGCGCCCCCACGCACTCCCGCCCGCTCACCGACACCCCGCGCCAGACCCGGCCGTCGACGGTGAACGGGAGGTCGTCGCGGTCACCGGTCTCGGTCTCGTCGACCCACTCGCGCAGGTCCTTCGCCTGCCGGCCGAGCACGCTCGTGGGCGCGGCGAACAGGGCGTCGTCGTCGGAGTCCTCGCGATCGGTGGCCCCGCGGTGCAGCCGGTCGAGGCAGACGTAGTTGTGCCGGCCCTTGAGCACGGCGTAGGTCGGACGCCGGCCCAGCACCGGCTCGAGGGCGTCCGCGAGGCGCGGCAGGTCGCGCGAGATCAGCTGGTGCTGCAGCGCGAGCGTGGCGGTGGCGACGATGACGCGGCGCTCGTTGCTCGTGGCGTGCAGGAGCGCGGGGACCAGGTAGGCCAGCGACTTCCCGGTGCCGGTGCCGGCCTGCACGAGGAGGTGGCCCGAGCCGCCGAGGGTCGACGCGACGGCCTCGGCCATCGCGAGCTGCCCGGTGCGGTCCTCGCCACCGAGCGCCTCGACCGCCGCCGCGAGAGCGGTGGCGACGGCAGTGGTGACCTCCGGCGCGGCTTCGGTGAGCTCCGGCGCGGGCGGGGTCCCGACACCGGGAGCGGTCGCGGGATCGGCGTCGTCGGGGGTGCTCACCCCCTGATCCAACCAGGCTGGGCGGGCGCCGGCGTACGCCGCGACCGGCGGCCGTGGACGACGCGCGGGCGGTCGTCGTGGCCGGAGCGACCGCGTCCGGTCACCGCGCACCGCACCCGCACGAAGCCCGGCGTACGCCGGCACCACCGGCCGGGGACGACACGCTGAGCGACCGGACCGCTGCGGGCGGTGAGCATGGGTCCTCACCGCGCCACCCGGCCTGGACGGGCCTAGCGTCAGTCTCGTGAACGAGCTCCCGGGTATGGGAGCCAACGGTTCACGGCATGGTCGCGGACGGGGAAACACCGTGGACCTGGATCCCCCTGTGCCCTACCGCATGTTGGCCACGATCCAGCTGGTCGAGGCCGTCATCGTGCTGCTGTTCGCCGTCCTGCCGCCCGACACCAACGTGTCGGGCACCTCGACCTCATCATCGGGCTCTGCCTGCTGGGCGCGAGCGCCGCCGTGTGGTTCCTCGGCCCCGGGCTGCCTCGTGGGCGGGGCTCGACGCCGCCATCGTGTTCAACGCGCTGCTGGCGGCTGCCGGGGCAGCGATCTTCCCTCAGGCGATCGGTCAGATGTCGGCGGGGATGGGCCTGGTGCTTCTCGGGACGTTCACCGGCTACTTCCGCCCGCCACGCACGGTGGCCTGGCATCTCGTGGTGATGCTCGGCATGTACGGGATCGCGCTCCTGCTCAACCCGCTGTTCAGCACTCCGCTGTACTTCGTCTTCATCGGCTCGGTCGTGATCGGGGTGACCGTCATGGTGTCGATGATGTCCGAGCAGCTGCGGTCGGAAGCGATGCGCGACCACCTCACCGGCCTGCTGAACCGGCGCGGCCTCAGCGTGGCGGCCACTCCTCTCCTCGCCTCGGCGGTGCGCTCCGGCCAGCCGGTCACCGTGGGACTCGTCGACCTCGACGACTTCAAGCGCTACAACGACACGCACGGCCACCTCGCCGGCGACCAGCTGCTCGTCGACCTCGCCGACGCGTGGGTCGCGGAGGTCCGGGCGACCGATCTGGTCGCACGGTTCGGCGGCGACGAGTTCGCCATCGTGCTGCCCGGGTCGCGCACCGACGACGTCGCCGACCTCTGCGATCGCGTGCGCAAGCGGCACGACCTCGCGTGGTCGGCCGGTTTCGCCGAGTGGGCGGCGCGACGAGGACCTGTACCTCGCGCTCGGCCGGGCGGACCGAAGCCTGTACGCCGCGAAGGGCGCCAAGGGCCTGCCGGACTCGCCGGCGTAGTGCCTTCGGCTGCGCCGCCTCGGCCGTTCGGACGAGGTCGCGACGACGCACCGCGTTCGGTCGGCGACGCGTCGTCACTCCCTCTCGTCACGCGGCAACGCTCGCGTTCCGGAGCCCTAGGTTGGAGCCATGGCCGAGCTCTCCGGCACGGGGGTCGACCGGGTCCGGACCGACCCGGGCGGGCGCCCCGCGAGCGGCCCGTCGCCCCTGCTGCCGTACCGGATCCTGGCCGCGATCCTGCTGTCGATGGGCGTGATCCTCGCCCTGTTCGGGCTGTTCCCACCCGACCCGCGCATCAACATCGCGATCGACTACGCGATGGCTGCCGTGCTGCTGCTGACCGGCGTCGTGGTGCGGTTCGTCGGTCCCCGGTCGAGGAACGGGTGGATCCTCGACGCCGCGATCGCCGTCTCGGCGCTGGTCGCCGCCGTCGGGGCCGCGTGCTACCCGCGCGAGATCGGTCAGATGTCGGCCGGGCTCGCGCTCGTCCTGCTCGGGGCGTTCACCGGGTACTTCCGTGGCCGGCTGGCGGCCCGCTGGCACCTGGTGCTGATGCTCGCGCTGTTCGGGACCGGCCTCCTCGTCAACCCGCTGTTCTCCAGCCCGTTCTACTACCTGCTGATCTGCGGGGTGGTCTCCACCGTGACGCTGATGATCTCGGTGCTGTCGGTCCGCCTGCGCGACGAGGCGATGCACGACAGCCTCACCGGGCTGCTGAACCGTCGCGGGCTCGACGTCGCTGCTCACCCAGCGGTCGCCGGAGCGCAGCGGTGCGGGAAGCCGGTGACCGTGGGGCTCATCGACGTCGACGACTTCAAGAGCTACAACGACGCGCACGGCCACCTCGCCGGCGACCGCGTACTCACCGACCTCGCCGACGCGTGGCGGGGCGAGGTGCGGCGCAGCGACATCGTCGCGCGCTTCGGTGGTGACGAGTTCGCCGTGGTGCTGCTCGACGCGCGCGAGGACGACATCATCGACCTCACCGACCGGGTGCGGGGACGCGAGGGCTCGTCGTGGAGCGCCGGCTTCACCCAGTGGGAGGACGGCGAGGACCTCTACGACGCGCTCAGCCGCGCCGACCGCAACCTCTACGCCGCCAAGGACGAGAAGCGCTCAGGCAGCTGACGCGGTTCCGGCTGGTGAGCGCTCGGCTCGTTGACCGTGTACTCGTGTCGGCGGACCCACGGCGCCTCGCCGCAAGACCGGTATTCGCTTCGGGCTCAGGCGGTAGGTGCGGGGGTGGTGGCGGCTCGGGTGAGGGACTCGGCGAGGTCGGGGTTCACCCGGCCGACGAGGCGGGTGCCGGTCTCGAGATGGTCGACGACGTCGAGCTCGCCCTCGCGGTGCGCGCGGGCGACGAGGTCGCCGCGGTCGTAGCCGATGACGACGTCGATCTCGACGGTGCCGCGCGGCAGGTCGTTCTCGATGAGCGCGAGCAGCTCCTCGATGCCGTCGCCGGTCTTCGCGCTCACGACGATCGAGTGCGGCTCGCGGCGCAGGATCCGCCCGAGCACCAAGGGATCCGCGGCGTCGGCCTTGTTGATGACGACGACCTCGGGGACGTGCTGCGCGCCGATGTCGGCGAGCACCGCGCGCACGGCGGTGAGCTGGTCCTCGGGCTCCTCGTCGCTGCCGTCGACGACGTGCAGGATGAGATCGGCGTCGGCGACCTCCTCGAGCGTGGAGCGGAACGCCTCGACGAGCTGGTGCGGCAGGTGGCGCACGAACCCGACGGTGTCGGTGATCGTGTAGTCGCGGCCGCTGGGTGTGTGCGCACGACGCACGGTGGGATCGAGCGTGGCGAACAGCGCGTTCTCCACGAGGACGCCCGCGCCCGTGATCTGGTTGAGGATGCTGGACTTCCCGGCGTTGGTGTAGCCCGCGATGACCACGCTCGGCACGCCGTGGCGGCGACGGTCGCGGCGCTGCGTCTCACGTGCGGTCTTCATCTCGGCGATGTCCTTGCGCAGCCGCGCCATCGACGTGCGGATCCGGCGTCGGTCCGTCTCGATCTTCGTCTCACCGGGACCGCGCGTGCCCACTCCGCCGCCGGAGCCGCCGGCGCCACCGCCCTGCCGGGACAGCGACTCGCCCCAGCCACGCAGCCGCGGCATGAGGTACTGCATCTGCGCGAGCGAGACCTGCGCCTTGCCCTCACGGCTGCGCGCGTGCTGGGCGAAGATGTCGAGGATCAGCCAGGTGCGGTCGACGACCTTGACCTTCACCGTCTCCTCGAGCTGGCGCAGCTGGCCGGGCGTGAGCTCGCCGTCGCAGATGACGGTGTCGGCGCCGGTCTCGATGACGACGTCGCGCAGCTCCTTCGCCTTGCCGGAGCCGATGTAGGTGGCGGGGTCCGGGCGGTCGCGCCGCTGCACGAGGCCGTCGACGACGACGGAGCCCGCGGTCTCGGCGAGACGGGCGAGCTCGGCGAGGCTGCGCTCGGCGTCGTGGAGCGTCCCCTCCATCCAGACACCGACGAGCACCACGCGCTCGAGCCGGATCTGCCGGTACTCGACCTCGGTGACGTCGGTGAGCTCGGTGGAGAGGCCGCCGACGCGGCGCAGCGCCGCGCGGTCGGAGAGGTCGAGCGAGCCGGTCGTGAGGTCGTCGTCCTCGAGGAAGGCATCAGTCATGTCTGGCCCAGCGTGCCACGGGTGCGCGGTGCGCGGCGAACCCGATTCCGGTGCTCGGTGCCGCTCGTGGGGGTGGGCTGGGCGGCCTCGTGGGCCGTCACGGGTGCGTTCACGGAGGTTGTTCGTCGGCCGGGGGGCGCGGGTCGGGTGGTGGGACGGCGAGGGTGGCGGCGCTGGTGGAGAGCTGGTGGACGAGGGTCTCGAGCGGGCCGCGCGGCAGCGCGGCGAGCCAGAGCGTGGCGAAGCCGAGCGCGACCGCCGCCTGCAGGAGGTAGTAGCCGGTGTCGTCCCACGGCTCGAGGTCGGCGCTGAGCGAGACCGCGTGGAGCGTGTAGAGCGTGAGGGTCATCGCGCCCGCGGCCGCGACCGGGCGGGTGAGGAGGCGGAGCGTCCGCACGCGCAGGGCCAGCAGGCAGAGCCCGAGGACGGCGAGCGCCGAGCCGGTGGTGCCGACGAGGTCGAACGGCGTGCCGGTGTGCGGCGCGGCCACGAGCAGCCAGAGCGGCGACTCGGTCGACGTCGTGCCGTAGGCCCGCCAGCTGAGCAGGTCCCACCAGTCGTGTCCCGGCGGCGGACCCCTCGGGTGCGAACAGCCCGTCGGCGACGCCGGACGCGAGCAGCAGCGCCGAGCCGGCCCACGCGACGCACCGCCAGCGCTGCGCCGATGCTGCGAGTCGCACGGCGGTGGCGGTGGAGCGCAGGTCGAGCCGGCCGACGGCGAGCCCGGCGAGCAGGTAGGTGAGCCAGGTGAGCGCCGGGTAGTAGCCGACGAGCATGAGCTCGGCCAGGGAGCCGAGCGGTGAGGCGAGGACCGACACGACCGAGACCTGGCCGTCGATCCGCTCGAACTCGACCTGGCGCAGCAGATGGCTGAGCAGCGGGCTGAGCAGCGCCCAGCCGACCGCGCACCAGATCAGCGGCTTCGCGCGGAGACCGAGGAACGGCAGGCCCAGCACGAAGAGGAGTCCGTAGTAGGCCAGGATCACCGCGACCGGCGTACCGAGCTCCGCGAGCAGCAGCCCGATGACCGCGATGACGACGGCGCGCACGGCGATGCTCACGCCGCACCCGGGTCCGGTCGCGCCCGCGCTTGGGCGTCGTGCCCCCGCTCACGAGCGCGAGGCTCACGCCCGCGAGCACGGCGAACAGCGCGGACGCGCGGCCGGCGAAGAGCCAGCCGACGGTCGTGAGGTGACCGGTGTCGGGGTCGTGCACGAGCAGCATGTGCGTGGCCATCATGCCGAGCAGCGCGATCCCGCGCGCGAGGTCGACGCCGCCGATGCGGGCGTCGCGCCGTCGGCGGGTCTCCTCGAGCCGGGAGCCCGGGAGTCGTGTGCTGGTGCTCGGGGTCGGGTCGGGCACGGTGCTAGGCGGCGGAGGGGCCGAACGCGGACTCGGCGGCGGCCTGGAGGAGGGCGAGGAACTCGAGGCGCTCGTCGTGACCGAGGACGTCGAACGCGGGGGTGACGAGCCGGTCGGTCAGCGCCTCCGCCTCGCTGCGCGCGAGGACCATGCCCGACACGTCCTCGAACGGCTCCTCCCAGCCGAAGAACCCGGCGTTGCCCGTGCCGCCGGGGCCGGCGAGCACGGCCTGGAGCGGGGTGAGGCCGGACGCCACGACCGAGAGCAGATGCATGCCGCCGCGGTACTCGCGGGCGACGTGCAGGAGCTGCGCGAGCTTGCCCTCGTCGTCGTCGTCGGGCAGCGGGACCGCGCGCCAGCCGGCGTAGAGCGGGAGACCGCCCACGTCGACGCCGTCGACGACCCAGCCCAGCAGCTCGGCGAGGCGCGCGGGCTCGTCGAGGTCGTCGAAGCGCTCGCGGCCCCACGCCCGGCAGGCTTCCGTGTAGGCGACGCGCGCGGTGCCGACGTCGGTGACCGCGCGCGCTGCGTCCCAGGCCTCGCGCACGATGTCGGCGGGCCAGAACCCGAACGCGGACGTGATGACGTCGGCGTCGACGTCGCCGAGCACGCTGCCGCGACCGATGACGTAGCCCTGGCGACCGCGGAGCCCGAGCTCCTTCGCCATCGCCTTGGCCTGCGACGAGATCATGAAGCCGCCACCGAGCGCGGAGATGAGCGGGGCGCAGGCGGCGGTGAACGACGGGCCGTCGTCGACGTCGAGCTCGTCGTCGTTGGTGGTCACACCACTCCCCCGATCTCGTTGGGACACAGGCGATCTGCGACGTCGGGACGCTTGGTCCGCGACGTGCTCGGTCTCGTCGCGCATGGCGCGACGTCTCCGCGCGCTGATCGTCGCACATCACCTCCGGGCCCGGACCCGCCCGCACTCGACGCGCGTGGCGCGAGTCTCCGTGTGCTGATCCGCGCGCTACGTCGATCCTCCCGGGCCCGGACGCGCCCGCCGGTGACGCGCGCCGCGCGACATCTCCGCGCGCTACGGCTCGATCTCGCCGGAAACCGCTACGGCTCATGCGATCCCGCCGATCGTGACGCGTGCGACGAGGACGGCCGGGCCGCGGAGGTAGAGCTGCGCATCGGCGTCGCGACGGACGTGGACGCGACCGCCGGGGACGTCGACGTCGTAGGCGACCTCGGTCGGGGCGCCGTCGCGCGCGGCAGCGGCGACCATCACGGCGACCGCGCCCGTGCCGCAGGACAGGGTCTCGCCGACACCGCGCTCGTGGACGCGCATGCGGACGTGGCGCGACGCGGCGTCGCCGATCGGGACGACGAACTCGACGTTGACGCCGTCGGGGAACATCGCGGGCGGGGCGACGGTGGGGGCGGTGGTGAGGTCGAGCGCGGCGAGCTCCTCGAGATCGTCGACGAAGACGACGCAGTGCGGGTTGGGCACGATGACGCCGGCGCCGTTCCACGACGCGTGACCGACGCTGACGACGGGCATGGCGCGGAGCCTGGGCGTGGTGGCGGTGCCCATGCCGAGCGTGATGTCGCCGCCGTCCTCGACGCGCACAGGGCAGATGCCGCCGCGGGTGGCGATCGCGAAGTCGCGCCCGGTCTCGAGGCCGGAGTCGACGAGGTAGCGCGCGAACACGCGGGCGCCGTTGCCGCACATCTCCGCGATGCTGCCGTCGCCGTTGCGGTAGTCCATGAACCAGCGCGCTCGATCGGCCTGCTCGGCCACCTCGGGGTGCGCGGCCGTGGGCACGACGCGCAGGACGCCGTCGGCGCCGATGCCGGTGCGCCGGTTCGTGAGGGCGCGCACCTGCTCGGGCGTGAGCTCGTGCTGCGAGGCGTGATCGGGCACGAGCACGAAGTCGTTGCCGGTGCCGTGGCCCTTGAGGACCTCCAGCCCCTGCAACGGCTCGAGGTCCGCGTCGCGTCCGGTCACGGGGTCGAGCCTACGCGGCGCCGGTGCGCTCTCGAGTTACTGCCGGAAACCCCGGTTTCGCGGCCCGGAATTGAGGGTTTCGGGCAGTAACTCGAGGATGCGGCGCGGTCAGGGGGTGATCGTGCCGCCGTGGGAGGTGGTGGCGCGGGCTCGGGCGTAGGCCTCGTCGACGGTGCGGAGGACCTTCGGCCAGGCCTCGTCGGGCTCGGTGTCGCGGTTGTGCGCGGCGATCCGGTCGCGCAGGACGTCGTCGCTCGAGATGCGGGTGATCGCGTCGACCATCGCCGCGTCGTCGTCGGCGAGCAGACCCTCGACCTCGTGCCGGACGAACGTGGAGATGCCGGTGGAGGCGTACGCGAGGACCGGGAGGCCGGCGGTGCGCGCCTCGAGCGCGGCGATGCCGAACGACTCGAGCCGCGCGGGTGCGATGAAGGCGTCGCTCGCGCCGAGGGTCGCGCGCACCTGATCCGGCGCGAGACGTCCGGCGAGGTCGAGCACGAGCCGCCCGCGATCGAGATCGTGCCGGCGTGCGTAGCGGCGTACGTGGTTCGACGTCGGACCGTCGCCGACGATCGTGAGCCGCAGCCTCCGCCCCTCGGGCAGGGACGACGCCGCGTCGCGCGCCATCGTCACGAGCGGGATCGCGCGCTTGCGCGGGGCGAGGCGCATCACCGCGACGAGGCGCACCTCGTCGGGATCGCCTGGCACGTGCGGGATCCGCCACGCGTCGACGTCGATCCCGTTGGGGATGACGGTGACGGGGATGTCGGCTCCGACGAGCTTGCGGAGCGGCGCAGCGGCGGAATCGCTCACCGCGGTGAGCATCACGCCCCACTGCGTCCAGTGCGTCACGAGATCGGCCACGCGCGCGGCCGGTGCGAACACGCCGCCCCAGACGCCGTGGATCGTGACGACGGTGGGGAGGTTGAGGCGTCGCGCGATGCGAGCGGCCGGATAGGCGAACGGCGAGACGACGCCGCCGTGGACGTGGACGGCGTCGGCGCGGGCCGCCTCGCCGTGCGGGCCGAGCAGCGCGCGGATCTCGCGGTTGACCCGCGGGTGCACCGGGAGGTCCGCGGGGAGCGTCGCGGTGGCGCGATGGACGTGGACGCCGTCGAGGTCCTCGCTGCCGCGTCGTACGGTGTCGCCCGGGGTCGCGGTGATGACGTGGACGTCGTGACCGGCCTCCGCCTGGCGGATGGCGAGCGCGCGGACCTGGGTCTCGATGCCCCCGAGCCGCGGTGCGTAGCAGTCGCTCACGTGCACAATCCGCATCCGTCGACCCTATCCGCGCGGGTGCCCTCCCGCCCCCGGGATGATCATGTGCGGGTTGCCGTGACTGGGCGGTGGGTGACCGGAACGTCCGACCTGTCCGGAACCTCCGGTCTCCGCGCAGCGGAACGTGATCGCTGCGACTACTCCCCGCCGCGCTCGGCGCGTGCGCATCGTCGAGGTGGGCGCGGTAGGAGGCGGACATCGGCGTCGCCGCCCGCACCTGGCGGCACTGTTCTCGAGTAACTGCCCGAAACCCCGGTTTCGGGGCTCGGAAATGGGGGTCTCGGGCAGTAACTCGAGAGTCGGCGCAGGGCGCGTCGAGCCTCGTCGTGGCGCCGGCGCCGGCGTCGGCGTCGAGCCGGTCGGGGCGGCTTCTGGGAGAGTGGGCGCATGGTGTCCCCGGCCCGCACGCTCGTGTTCGTGCACGCGCACCCCGACGACGAGGCGCTGCTCACCGCGGGCACGATGGCGCGCGCGGCCGCGGAGGGCCAGCGGGTGGTGCTCGTGGTCGCCACCGACGGCGGTGCGGGACTGGCCGCGAGCGACCTGAGCCGTGACCTTGCGTCGCGCCGGGCGGCCGAGCTCGAGGAGTCATGCCGCGTCCTCGGCGTACATCGGTTGGTGTCGTTGGGATACGCCGATTCCGGGTTGCACGGCGATGCCGAGGCGGCAGCGGGCGGCTCGGTGCCGCTGTGTCGCGTGCCGCTCGAGGAGTCGGCTGCTGCGTTGGCTGCAGTGCTGCGCGAGGAGGCCGCCGACGTCGTCGTCACCTACGACCCGAACGGCGGCTACGGGCATCCCGACCACGTGCGGGTGCACGAGCTGTCGGTGCGCGCGGCGGAGCTTGCTGCGACGCCGCGCGTGTTCGAGGCGACCGTTCCGCGCGACCTGTTGCTGCGCGGGATTCGTATGGCCGCCAAGGTCTATCGCTTTCCGCCGGAGTTCGACCCGGCGTCGTTCGAGACGGCGTTCACGGCATCGGCCGACATCACGCACCGCGTCGACGTACGGCGCTACATCGACGCGAAGCGCGCCTCGATGGCCGCGCACGCGTCACAGGCCACGTCCGACGACGGCGACCGCACGCTCGCCGCGTTCCTGCGCATGCCGCGACCGCTGTTCCGTCGCGTGTTCGGCACCGAGTACTACGTCGAGCGCCCTCCCGCCTGAGCGACGTCTGGGGCGCCGCCGGCTGCAGCCGTGCGGAATCGATCACGATCACCGGTTGCGGACGAGATCGCTGGGGGTCTTGATCGTCCCAAGGGGACAGAACGCGCAGTCCAGCTGCCTTGATCGTCCCAAGGGGACAGATCGTGAAGTCCCGGCCGCCGGACGCGACGATCGGCTCCGAGCGATCAAGATCACGAGTTGCGGACACGATCGTGCAGTTCAACTTCCTTGATCGTCCCTATGGGACAGATCGTGAGTTCGCCGCCACCGCTTCGAGGGATTGGGCGGTGAGGTCGGGGGCGTCGTAGGGGATCCAGATGACGCGGTCGTCGCGGCGGAACCAGGTGTCCTGCCGACGCGCGAACCGCCGGGTCGCGCGCTTGGTCTCCGCGCGCGCGGCGTCCTCGGACCACTCGCCGTCGAGGAACCGCAGCACCTGCGCGTAGCCGAGCGCCCGCGACGCCGTGCGTCCTTGCCGCAGGCCGAGCTCGACGAGCCGGCGTACCTCCTCCACGAGGCCCGCCTCCCACATCCGGTCGACGCGCGCGTCGATCCGCTCGTCGAGCACCGGGCGCGGCACGTCGAGGCCGACCTGCACCGAGGGGTAGACGTCGCGCTGCTGCGGGAGCGTGGCAGTGAAGGGCGCGCCGGTGATCTCGATGACCTCGAGCGCTCGCACGAGTCGCCGGCCGTTGCTCGGCAGGATCGCGAGACCCGCCGCGGGGTCGACGTCGGACAGCCGCCGGTGCAGCGCGCCCGGTCCCACCTCGTCGAGCTCCGCCTCGAGCCGCGCACGCACCGCCGGATCGGTCCCGGGGAACTCGAGGTGATCGAGCGCCGCGCGCACGTAGAGGCCCGATCCGCCGACCAGCACCGGGGTGCGACCCGCCGCGCGGAGCTCGTCGATCACGGCCCGCGCACGCACCTGGTAGTCGGCCGCGCTGGCGGCCTCGGTCACGTCCCAGACGTCGAGGAGGTGGTGCGTCACACCGCCGCGCTCGGCCGGCGAGAGCTTCGCGGTGCCGACGTCCATCCCGCGGTAGAGCTGCATCGAGTCGGCATTGACGACGTCGCCGCCAAGTGCGCGAGCGAGCGCGATGCCGAGGTCGGACTTGCCCGACGCCGTAGGTCCGACGACGGCGACCACGAGGGGCGCGTCGGTCGGGGGTACGTCGGTCACGCGTTCATCCTCACGCACGGACGGCGACACTCACGAATCCGAGACAAGGCCCAACGCGCCGTGACGCTCACGAATCCGCGCCGATACCGCGTGATCAGGTGCGGATCCAGGTCGCGACGAAGTAGCCGACGCCGTAGGGCGCGGAGTCGCTGCGCAGCTCGGCGTCGAGGTGCGCCATGCCGGCGGCGGCGGAGGCGACGTACCAGGCGGGCCAGCCCTGCGACGCGACGGCGACGGCGCGGTCGCGGTCGATGCTCGCGAGCCGGTGCGCCTCTCCGGAGGCCAACGCTGCCGCGACGTCGGAGTCGAACGACTCGGACTCGGGGTGGAAGGACGCGGGCGCCTTGTCGGTGCGCGAGGCCGAGCCGTCGGCGACGACGACGAGGGCGGTCGAGCCGCCCGTCTCGCCGATCGAGCGGCCGAGCCGCGCGAGCTCGCTGCTGGCGGCGAGCGGGTCGACCTCGAGCGCGGCCCGCTCCCCGTGCCAGCCGGTGCGGGCGAGCAGCCACGCGCCGATCGTGAGCGACAGCGGGAGCGGGGCGTCGTCGGGAGTGCGCGGGTCGAGGGCGACGTCGACCTCGACGCCGAAGCCGAGCAGCGACCCGGTCCCCGTGCGGTGCTCGGCCGTGCGCTCACCGGCCCCGACGATCACCACGCGCTGCGGCGAGCTGGCGAGCACGGCGCGCACGGCCTCCTCGGCGGCCGAGCGGACGTCGGCGAGCTCGTGAGCCGCGCCGGACGCCACCTCGGGCACCAGCATCGGCGTACACGGCACGAACGCCACCCCGGTGATCACCCTCCGACCCTACGTGCCGCCTCCGGTCCGCACACCCCTCGCGAGTAACAGTCCATCTGCACGCAGAATCGGCCCGCTTGACGTGCATTCGGACTGTTACTCGCGGGGTGGGTCGGCGGTGCGGGGTCAGGACGTGCGGCGCACTGACGTGCCGGTGACGGCGTCGACGACGACGCGGTTGCCCAGCGGGGTGACGAGCGCGGCCTGGACCGTGGCCGGCACGGCGATGGCGGGGCAGGAGGTGCCGCCGCGGAGCTGGTCCCAGGCGCCGGCGACGTCGGGCAGCCACGAGGTCCTCGGGTGCACGAGCAGGACGACCGTCTTCGTCGACTCGCGGACCTCGACCACGCGCTCCGGCTCGTTGCACACCCCCACGGAGATGCCGACGACGAGAGTCCGGCCCGATCCGCGGTAGGAGTCCGCCATCGAGGCGCCGAGCTGCTGGAACGGAGCCTCGGGCAGTGCCGCGGGACGCACACCGCCCCTGCCGTTCGCGGCGGCCTTGAGCGCGGCGGCATCGGCGTCCCAGGCGGTCTGCACCTCGCTCGTGCGCGACTCGATCGCGAGGTAGTCGGTCACGTGCAGGTAGGTCTGGTAGCCGAGCCAGCCGATCGCCGCGAGCACGGCGAGCATGACGACGGCGCTGAGGCACCCGAGCTTGCGGATCACGCGGTCCTCCCGAGCTGCACCGACGCGCCCGACGCTACGGCGGCCGAGCCCCCAGGGGCGGCATCTCGTGCTGGACGCGCCCGGCCTCGCCCTCCCTCGTTCTCGAGTTACTGCCCGAAACCCCGAAATCGAGGCGCTGAAACCGGGGTTTCGGGCAGTAACTCGAGATGACCGGAGCGCGGGCCGGCGGGGTCAGGCGCGGAGGGTCGGGAGGCCGAGGAGGACCGGGGTGCCCGAGCCGGAGGCCGGCGAGGGGGTGGCGCAGGAGTCGTCGGACTGGCGAGCCTGCCAGGCGTCGCCGGAGCGGGTGCGGCGAAGGCCGGTTGCGGGGAGGTCGGAGACGAGGTGGTGCGGCGCGGCGTAGGTCACCTCGGCGACCACGACGTCGCCGGGTCGCGGCAGCTCGTCGCCCGGCGTGAAGTGCACGAGGCGGTTGTCCGGCGCGCGACCGGACAGGCGCAGGGTCGCGCCGTCCTTGCGGCCCTCCCCCTCGGCCACCAGCAGCTCGAGACGTCGCCCGACGAGCGCCTTGTTCTCGTCCCACGCGATCTGCTCGGAGAGCGCCTGCAGCGCCTGGTAGCGCTCGCGCACGACCTCCGGCGGAACCTGGTCGTCGTACGTCGCGGCCGGCGTGCCGGGGCGCGGCGAGTACTGGAACGTGAACGCGGAGGCGAAGCGGGCCCGGCGTACGACGTCGAGGGTCGCGGCGAAGTCGTCATCGGTCTCGCCGGGGAAGCCCACGATGATGTCGGTGGTGATCGCGGCGTCGGGCATCGCGGCGCGGACCCGGTCGATGATCCCGAGGTAGCGCTCGCTGCGGTAGGAGCGACGCATCACCTTGAGCAGCCGGTCCGACCCGCTCTGCAGCGGCATGTGCAGCTGCGGCATGACATTTCGGGTCTCGGCCATCGCGGCGATGACGTCGTCGGTGAAGTCGGCGGGGTGCGGGCTGGTGAAGCGCACCCGCTCGAGCCCCTCGATCTCGCCGCACGCGCGCAGCAGCTTCGCGAACGCGGCGCGATCGCCGAACTCGACGCCGTACGCGTTGACGTTCTGCCCGAGCAGCGTCACCTCGCTGACGCCCTCGCCGACGAGCGCCTCGATCTCGGCGAGGATGTCGCCGGGTCGGCGGTCCTTCTCCTTGCCGCGCAGCGCGGGCACGATGCAGAACGTGCACGTGTTGTTGCACCCCACGCTGATCGACACCCACGCGGCGTACGCCGATTCGCGCCGGCTCGGGAGCGTGGACGGGAACACCTCGAGCGACTCGAGGATCTCGACCTGCGCCTCCTCGTTGATGCGAGCGCGCTCGAGCAGCACCGGGAGCGAGCCGATGTTGTGCGTGCCGAACACGACGTCGACCCACGGCGCGCGACGCGTCACCTCGCCGCGGTCCTTCTGCGCGAGGCACCCGCCCACGGCGATCTGCATGCCCGGCGTGACGTCCTTGATCGACTTGAGGTGGCCGAGGTTGCCGTAGAGGCGGTTGTCGGCGTTCTCGCGCACGGCGCAGGTGTTGAACACGACGACGTCGGCCTGCGCGCCCGCCTCGGGCCGCGCGTATCCCGCGCTCTCGAGCAGGCCGGAGAGGCGCTCGGAGTCGTGGACGTTCATCTGGCAGCCGTAGGTGCGGACCTCGTAGGTGCGGGCTGTCATCGGTGAGGGTTCGTCTCTTCCGGAGGGCTGTCAGGCGTCGCGACCGGGAAGCGCGTGCGCGCCGTATCCGTGAGACGAAGCCTACGTCAGTCCGCCCGGGCGGCACGCGGGCGGCGAGTGCGGCTGATCCCGTTGCCCCGACGTCGATCTCACGCCGTGGTGCGCGTCGACGCGCCCGCCCTGCGGAGCCGGCGCCGAGGTCGAGCGCGGGCCGCGACGTCACTCGGTGCTGCGGGTCGGCGCGCCGCGCCGTGGCGGCGGCCCGGCGCGTCAGTGCTCCGCGTCGAGCTCGCGGATCCGGGCCGTCAGCGAGCGCATGACCGACAGCGCGAAGCTCGGCGTCTCGTGCACGAGGTAGAGGAAGGTCCGCTCGTCGATCTCCGCGATCCGCGACGGCTCGACCGCCGTCGCCGTGAGGCTGCGCGGCGCATGGTCGATGATCGCGAGCTCGCCGAACGTGCCGTCGGGGCCGATCCGGGCGACCGGCGAGCCGTCCTTGCTCAGCTCGACGGCTCCGGAGACCACGCCGTACATCAGGGCTCCGGTGTCGCCCTCCGCGAACACCCGCTCCCCCGGCTCGAGGTCGCGGACAGTTCTGGCGTTCACGAACAGGCCCTTGACCGACATGAGCGGCCTCCTCCGACGTGGTGCGGCGCGCCGGGTGGCGCAGCGGCGGGGCGGCATCTCGCCGCAGCCTGCCGCCCACCGTACGACGGAAGGGGCGTGATCGAGGGCGAGACCGCAGCGCGGCAGGTGAACCTTGGGCAAACGAGCCCGGGTCCGGTCAGGCGCGCGTGACCGAGCGCTTCTCGACGCCGTGGAAGTGCTTCTCGGCGTCGACGTTGAGGTGCCAGCTCCAGATCACCTCGGGGGTGATCCGGATCCGGAGCCCACCGCGCGCCTCCTCGATCGCTGCGGCGCCGCGCACCTTCACGCCACGCGGCGCCCACGGGTCGACCGACGCGAGGTCGTCGACGACGATCGTGGCGATCGGGTTCTCGAGCAGGTTGCGGTAGCGCACGGTCTTGGTGATGTCGAACCCGCCGGTGACGAGCGTGTCGCCGTCGACCCGGAACCCGACGGCCGCGACGTCGGGGACGCCGCCCAGCGACGCGCGTGGCGATCCGCGCGAGCGGCTGGGTGCTCAGGTAGTCGATCTCCGCTGCGGTGAAGACACCCATGTCGGTCCTCTCGTTGGTGCGGCCTCGGCGATCGGGCGGTCGCACGCGGGTCGCCGTCCTCCGTCACAACCCGGACCCCGGCGGGCGCATTCCGCGCGGCGACCGCGGGTCGCGACCCGACCCGACCGCGCGACGGACGGTGGCCGGCGATTCCGGGCGTGCGACGCCCCCGCCTGCGGAGGCGCCACCCATCGCCGCCAGCCCGATGGCGAGCCAGTCACGCCGCCGGAGCGACCAAGATCACGAGTTGCGGACGGAATTGTGCAGCCCAACTCCCTTGATCGCCCCTAAGGGTAAGAAGAGCGAGTTAGCGGGCTAGGCCGGTGGCTCGTGACTCGCGGACTACGGTGACGCGGATCTGGCCGGGGTAGGTGAGCTCGTGCTCGATCTCGGCCGCGATGTCGCGGGCGAGGACCTGGGCGCCGATGTCGTCGACGACGTCGGGCAGCACGATGACGCGCACCTCGCGGCCGGCCTGCATCGCGAACACCTTCTCGACGCCCTGGTGCGACGCCGCGATGCGCTCGAGCTTCTCGAGCCGCTCGACGTAGTGCTCGAGCGACTCGCGTCGCGCCCCCGGCCGCCCGCCGCTCATCGCGTCGGCCGCCTGCACGAGCACCGCCTCGAGGGTGCGGACCTCGATCTCGTTGTGGTGCGCCTCGATCGCGTGGACGACGTCCTCGTGCTCGCCGTAGCGCCGCGCGACCTCCGCGCCGATGATCGCGTGCGAGCCCTCGACCTCGTGCGTGAGCGCCTTGCCGATGTCGTGCAGCAGCGCGCACCGCTTCGAGTGCTCGACCGGGAGGCGGAGCTCGGCGGCCATGATCCCGGCGAGGTGCGCCGCCTCGACGAGGTGGCCGAGCACGTTCTGGCCGTACGACGTGCGGTAGCGCAGCCGGCCGAGCAGCACGATCAGGTCCGGGTGCATGTCGCTGATGCCGAGGTCGACGAGCGCGTCCTCGGCGGCGCGGACGATGCGCGCGTCGACCTCGAGCCGCGACCGCTCGTACTCCTCCTCGATGCGGCTCGGCTGGATGCGGCCGTCGGCGATGAGCGCCTCGAGCGTGATCCGGGCGACCTCGCGGCGCACCGGGTCGAAGCTCGACAGCAGCACCGCCTCGGGGGTGTCGTCGATGAGCAGGTTGACGCCGGTGACGGCCTCGAACGTGCGGATGTTGCGACCCTCGCGGCCGATGATGCGGCCCTTCATCGAGTCGTCCGGAAGGTGCAGCACCGACACGCTCGACTCCGCGGTCTGCTCGGACGCGATGCGCTGCGCGGCGAGGGTGACGATGCGCCGGGCGCGGTCCTCCCCCTCCTCCTTCGCCTCGCGCTCGATCTCGCGCACGGTCAGCGCGGCCTCGCGCTTGGCCGTGGCCGCGATGGTCGCGACGAGCTCGGCCTTCGCCTCGACGGCGGTGAGCTCGGCGACGCGCTCGAGCGCGTCGGAGCGCTCCGCGGCCAGCGTGGCCTCGCCGTCGGCGAGCGCGGTCGCGCGCTGGGCGAGCTCGGTCTCGGCCGCCTCGAGCGCGGCGCGCTTGTCGGCGAGATTGGCGAGCTCGGAGTCGAGCCGGGTCTCGCGCTCGGCGAGCCGGTCCTCGCGGCGCTGGGCCTCCTCGCGCAGGTGGGTGACCTCGGCGCGGGTGGCGGCGACGTCGGCCTCGACCTGGGTCCGACGCTCCTCGGCCCGGCGCAGGTCGTCGGCCGCCTCCACCCGGGTCAGCTCCACGGCGGCGAGCGCCTGCTCGGCGATCGCCCGGGTGCGCTCGGCCTCGGCGGCGGCGTCGACGCGAGTGCGCTCGGCCTCGGCGGCCGCGTCGGAACGCAGCCGCTCCGCGTCGGCGTGCGCCTCGGCGCGCAGGGCTGCGGCGCGGTCGTCGAGGTCGCGCTGGCGTCGGGTGATCTCGGCGTCGACGCCGGCCGCGATCTCGGTGGCCCGCGACCGGTCCGCCTCGGCCGCACGCGACCGGGACCTCGTCGCGACGACGCCGAACGCGCCGGCGAAGCCTGCGGCGACCACGAGGGCGATCACGGTGACCGGATCCATGCTCGGGCGCCCTTCTCACGTCGCACACCGACGTCGGCACCACCCCCGGCCCCGCACGCACGGCGCGGGTCCGGTACTCAAGTCGGCCATCAGGGCCGGTTCGTCAGCAGTGTGTTCGTCGGGGCCGGACCCGTGGGGCCCGACACGAGCAGGCTAACGGCCGCCGCCCCGGAACGCAGCGAGACAGCCTCGGTCCCGGGCCCGGCGCCGAGTAACAGTCGAAATACACGCAATCCCGGCCCCGTTCACGTGCATCTCGACTGTTACTCGCGGATCATCCCGGCGCCGGTCCGCCGGAACGGTGAGGACCCGGGAGACGGGGCGGGCGGGGACGGCGACTCGTCGTCGCCGGCCCCGCCCGTCTCGGTGCCTGTGCCTGAGCTACCGGGTGACGAGCTCCTCGGCGCCGGGCTCGAACGCCTCGGGCTCGTCGTCGGTGATCTCGTCGCCGGCGCCCTCGACCTCGAAGTGCGGCAGGTGGGTGGCGAGCCACGAGGGCAGCCACCAGTTCGCCTTGCCGAGGATCGACATGAACGACGGCACGAACACCAGCCGGATCAGGAAGGCGTCGACGAGCACCGCCGACGAGAGGGCGATGCCGAACAGCTTGATCGTGTTGTTCGGCGTCGGGATGAACGCGGCGAACACGCTCGCCATGATGAGCGCCGCCATGAGCACCACGCGCCCCGAGCCGGCGAGGCCTCGGCGTACGGCGACGGCGTTGTCCTGGGTGCGGGCCCACTCCTCCTGCATGCGGCTCACCAGGAAGACCTGGTAGTCCATCGACAGGCCGAACAGGATCGCGAACACCATCACCGGGAGGAACGGGAAGATCGGCCCGACCCCGGTGACGCCGAGGATGCCGTTGAGCCAGCCCCACTGGAACACCGCGACGGTGATGCCCAGCGACGCCGCGAAGGACAGCAGGCTCGTGACGACGGCGGTCGCGGAGACGACGGCCGAACGGAACAGCACCAGCAGCATGAGGAAGCCGAGACCGACGACGACCGACAGGAAGACCGGCATGGCCTTGGCCATCACCGAGCTGAAGTCGGCGATGATCGCCGTGGTGCCGCCGATGTAGGCCTCGGACTGCGTGGCCGCGGTGACCGTCGGCAGCGTCTCGGTACGAAGGCGGTTGAGCAGCTCGTCGGTCTGGATGTCCTGCGGACCCGTGGTGGGCTGCACCTGGATCGCCGTGATGCTGGAGTCCTGGAGCTGTTGACCCATGAGCGGGAGCATCTCGGCGTTGGGGATCGTCTTGGCGACGCCTTCGGTGTTCGCGAGCGCCTCGATGATCTGGCCGAGGCCCGCCACGTCGCCGTTCTTGGGGAGCTGGACGGCCACGAAGAGGGGACCGTTGGCACCGGGGCCGAAGCCCTCGGAGGTCAGGTCGTAGGCGATGCGGGAGATGCTGCCCTCCGGCGTTCCCGAGTCGTCCGGGAAGCCAAGACGCAGCGAGAGCGCCGGGATCGCGAGGATCAGGACGAGCCCGAGCGAGAGCAGCGCCGGGATGATCGGACGCTTCTGCAGCAGCCGTGCGTAGTGCGCCCAGCGGCCACCCTCGGGGTGGAACTCCTGCGTCCAGCGCGAGTGCCGGGTGAGCGAGTAGAGCCCACGGAACGGCTTGGCGAGGACAGCGAGGGCTGCCGGCTGGGCCGGGTGGTCGCTGGCACGGCCCAGCTTGCCCAGCGCCCAGATGATCCCGGCCACGACGGCGAGCAGGAACAGCCCACCGAGCGCCGGACCGACGGGGGCGGGGACCGCACCGAAGAGCAGGCCGAGCACCACCACCGTGGCGACGCCGATGCCGAGCCGCCGCCAGCTCAAGCGCGCGAAGGCTCGCGCCGCGATGAGCGACCCGGGGCTGATGGCCGCGTGGTTGAGGATCGAGAGGAGCGCCGGGAGCAGCCAGATGGCCGAGAGCATGACCAGCAGGACGGTGCCCGACGCCGCGAGCGCGAGGCCGTTGAAGAAGTTGATGCGCATCACGAACAGGCCGAGCAGCGCGATGACCACGGTGGACGCGGCGAAGACGACCGCGCGGCCCGAGGTGTTCACGGCCTCCATCGCAGCGTCCTTGGGGTCGTGACCCGCGTGGACCGCCTGGCGGTAGCGGTTGATGACGAACAGCGAGTAGTCGATGCCGACGCCGAGACCGATCATCGCGGCGAGCGTGGGGGCGAACGTGGCGACGTCGACGAAACGGGCGACGAACAGCAGGAACGTCGCTCCGAGGGAGACGCCGAAGATCGCGGTCAAGAGGGGCAGCCCCGCCGCGATGACCGAGCCGAACGCGATGAGCAGGATGATCAGGGCGACGAGGACGCCGACGGCCTCCGAGCTCGGCGGCTCCTGACCGGCGAACGACAGCACCTGGCCGTTGGCGCCGACGATGATGCCGTCGACGGCGTTGGCCGCCTTGACGTCGGCGATGATCTCCGTGGCGGTGGCGGTCGGGACGTCCGCGCCGTCGCCGCCCCCGCTGAAGGTCACCAGGGACTTGGCGACGTGCCCGTCCGGGCTGACCGGCGAGAGCGCCTTCTGGGTCGCGAGCAGAGCGCCCTTCATGGCCTCCTGCTGCGCCGGCGGCAGGGTCGTGAAGTCCGGCGGCTGCTGCGGCTCGGGACAGCCCGAGCCGAGCGCCTCGCCTACCTGGCTGAACGGGTTCGTCACGCAGGCCACGCCGGGCATCGTGGAGATCTTGGTGAGCAGCGGGACGATCGTGGCCGCCATGGCCTCGTCGACGGCCGGCGCGCCCGCCGTGTCCGAGGACCACAGGATGTTGGCCGTCGCCGTGGTGGCCTCGGAGGACCCCGCGCTCGGCATCTGCTCGAGCAGCTCCTGCGCCTTGAGCGACTCGGTGTCGGGCAAGGAGAAGGAGTCGTTGAGCTTGCCGCCGAACGCCCCTCCCAGCGTGAAGACAGTGACGACCAGGACGAGCCAGGCGCCGAGCGCCCACCACGGCCTGTTGACTGCCCAGCGGGACAGACCACCCATGACGTTGATCCCTCGATCTCGAGTGGGACGCCGGAGCGGCATCCGCCTGCGGAACGGTCGCCGGGCGACCCTCCGATGTATGTGTTAGACACACATCGTGGCAGAGCGTAGTTTATGTGCCTGGCACACGCAATCTCATTTGCCGTGACACCGCGACCAGGGAGGAGGGGCTCACCGATGTCCGCCCAGCCCTATGCCCGCAAGCCGTCGCGCGCCACCCGCGTCGCGGTTCCTCCGGCGAGATACCTCCGGACCGCGTCACGAGGCCGACGGGACGCACCTGCCGGACGCCCTGGTCGACACCCTCGACCGCGGCTTCCGCCGGCTGCGCCGCTCGATGATCCATCCCCCGGCCGGCGTCGTGCCGGTGCCGTCGCTCGGGCGTCAGCTCGACATCGCCAAGCTGTTCGCGTGCGACGCGGTGGCCGAGCTGGCCGAGACGTCGACGTCGGTCTCGGTCAAGGACGTCGCGACCGCGCTCGACCTCGACCACTCGACCGTGAGCCGCCTGCTCGGCGAGCTCGAGGACGACGGCCTGCTCACCCGCGGCGTCGATCCGTCCGACCGTCGGCGTACGACCGTGGCGCTCACCGCCTCGGGCAGTCCGTGGTCACCGACGCCACGGCGATGCACCGCTTCTTCACCCGCATGCTGCTCGCCGAGTGGGACCACGACGACGTCGAGGAGCTCACCCGGCTGGTGTCGAAGCTGGCCGAGACCGTGCAGTCGCGGTTCGACATCCTCGGCGAGCTCGCGCGGGCGGAGTTCTGCTCGCCCGCGCCGGACGTCTCGACGTCGACCCGCTCCGGCGAGCGGCGCCGCTGAGCCGACGTCGCCGACCTGCGACGCCCCCGACACGCGACGCCGCGGGTGCGGCTCTGGGTCAGACCTTGGCGCGAGCGTCGCTGGACTCGGTGATGTCCTCGATCTCACCGGACCCGGCCTCGATGTCCTCCTCGGACTCGACGCTGATGTGCGGGAGCACCCGACCCAGCCAGGACGGCATCCACCAGTTGGCCGTGCCGAAGACCGTCATGAGCGACGGGATGAGGATCAGCCGGACGACGAACGCGTCGAGGAGCACGGCCGTGGACAGGGCCACCGCGAACAGCTTGACCGTGGGGTCGTTGTTCGTCAGGAACGCCGCGAACACGCTGGTCATGATGGCCGCGGCCATGGCCACGACACGTCCCGAGCCGGCCAGCCCGCGGCGGATCGCCTTGCGGTTGTCGGAGGTGTTGACCCACTCCTCGTGCATCCGGCTGACCAGGAACACCTGGTAGTCGCACGACAGCCCGAACAGGATCGAGAAGACCATGATCGGCAGGAACGGGAAGATCGGCCCGGTGTTCTGCAGGTTGATCAGGTCGGCGAACCAGCCCCACTGGAACACGGCCACCGTGATGCCCAGCGACGCCCCCAGCGAGAGCAGGCTGCTGAGCGCGCCCGTGGCCGGGACGAGGATCGAGCGGAAGAGGAACACCATCGCGACGAAGCCGAGGCCGACGACGATCAGCAGGAACCAGGGCAGGGCGTCGGTGAGGACCTTGGTGAAGTCCGCCGTCGCCGCCTGGAACCCGCCGACGTAGACCTTCGCGCCGGACGTCTGGGTGGCCGCCGGGATCACGGTCTCGCGCAGGTGGAAGAGCAGGTCGGTCGTGGCCTCGTCCTGGGGCGCGGTCAGCGCGAAGAGCTGCAGCGGGGCGACGGTGGCGTCGGCGCCGAGCGGTGGCGCGACGGCGAGCGCGACGCCGGGGTCCGCGTTGAGGGCCGCCACCAGGGTGTCCATCGCCGCCTGGTCGCCGGCGGTGGCCGGAACGACGGCCATGAAGAACGGGCCGTTGACGCCGGGGCCGAAGCCTTCCGCCGTGAGGTCGTAGGCGATGCGGGCGGGGCTGCCGGCCGGGGCGCCCGAGTCGTCCGAGAATCCCTGGCGCAGCGACAGCACCGGGATCGCGAAGATCAGCATGACGATGAGCGCGACCGATCCGGTCACCCACGGCCGCTTCTGCAGCCAGTTGCCGTAGCGGGCGAACGCGCTCGGGTGGTGCAGTGCCGGCGCCTGGCCGCCGTGCACGAGGCGACGCCAGAGCCAGCCGATGATCGAGACCGGGAGGTAGACGATCCAGCCGAGGTAGCGGAAGACCTTCCCGATGCCGTGCAGGATGCCCGTCGCGCGCTGACGCGGGATGGCCTCCTCGTCGGTGATCCAGGCCATCCGGCCGACGAACGCCCACGTGCCCAGCAGCGACAGCACGGCCGGGAGCAGCAGCAGCGCGCCGATCATCACCATGAAGACGGTGACGGCCGAGGCCACGGCGATCCCGTTGAAGAACTGGATCCGCATCACGAACAGACCGAGCAGCGCGATGATCACCGTCGCGGCAGCGAACTGGACCGCGCGGCCGGAGGTCCGGACCGCCTCGAGCGCGGCAGCGCGCGGTTCGCGGCCGTGCCGCATCGCCTCGCGATACCGGTTGATGACGAACAGCGAGTAGTCGATCCCGACACCGAGACCGATCATCGACGCCAGGAACGGCGCGAAGGTCGCGACGTCGAAGTAGTTGGCCACGATCGGGAGCACCAGACCCGTGCTGATCGACACGGACACGACGGCCGACACGATCGGCAGGAAGGCGCCGACGATCGAGCCGAACGCGAGGAGCAGGATCACCAGCGCGACCGCCACCCCGATGCTCTCCGACGACGGAGGCTCGCCCGCGACGAAGCTGAACATCCCGTTGGCCCCCACCGTGAGGCCGTCCTTGCCGTTCTGCGCCTTGATGAGGTTCAACGCCGAGGTGAGCCCGTCGGTGTCGACGTCGCCGAACTCCTTACCCTCGTAGAGGACCGTGGCATAGGCCACGGCGCCGCTCGGGCTGACGCCGGCCTCACCGAAGTGCGCGAGCGCGCCGAGTGCCTCGGGCGAGAGGTCCTGGCCCTGGCCCGGTCCCGGTGCCTGACCCGGCCCGCCGGCCGGCGGCTGCTCCGGGCAGCCCGATCCCAGCGGCGCACCGAAGGGCGTAGTGACGCAGGCGACCCCGGCGGAGGTGGAGATCGTGGTGAGCAGCGTGGTCATCGCCGCGGCGGCCGCGCCCTCGGTGGCCTTGCCGGTGTCGGGCTTCCAGACCACCTGGCCGGTCAGCCCGGTGCCGGTGCCGGCGCCTCCCGAGAGCTCCGAGAGCAGGTCCTGTGCCGTCTTCGACTCGGAGTCGGGGAGGTTGAAGTTGTCGTTGTAGTCACCGCTGAACTTGGTCCCGAACCCCCAGATCGCGACCACCATCAGCAGCCACGCCGCGAGGGCGAACCAGGGGCGCCTGACGGCCCACTGAGACATCCGGCCCATGACCCACCTCGAGACCCGTGGCGGCGTCCCGAAGCGAGGCGTCGCACCTGCCACAAACCCAGCGTTGTCACGAAACCGTAGACACTGTGCGCGGCAGGTGCAATCGCCTTCCGTTGCCGCCGCGTGGATTCCGCCCGCCGCACGCCGCCCTGGACCGAGTCGCTCGTCCGTCGTCCGTCGTGGGCTGGTCCGCCTCGTGAGCTCGCCTGGCGAGGGTCTCGTTCGCTCGTCGTGGGCCGAGGGCTGGTCGGCCTCGTGAGCGTGCCTGGCGCAGGTCCCGTTCGTCGTCGCCGAGGGCTCGTCGGCCTCAGCCGCGCTCGCTGCCCGCAGGCGCGTCCGCTATCCGTCGGGCGGGTCCTGCGGTGTCGGTCGGGGGCAGCGCCCCGGCCTCACTCCGTCGGCTCGGCTCCCTCGCGGGACGAGGCATCGCCGTCGAGGACGGACCGGAAGGCGAGCTCGAGCTCGTCGAGCTCGTACTCGGCGGCGAGCGCGTCCCGGACGACGCTCATCGCGAGACCGCCGGGATAGCCCTTGCGGGCCAGCATCCCGACCAGCCGCCGCGTGCGCGCGTCGACGTCGAACCGTCGCGTGGACGGAAGGCGCTTGTCGACCAGCGCCCGCGCGGTCGCGAGCTCCTCGTCCGGGTCGAGGGACTCGAGCGCCTCGGTGACCACGGCGTCCGACACGCCCTTGCCCCGCAGCTCGTAACCGATCGCTCGCCGGGCGAGGCCGCGCCCCGCGTGGCGGGTGCGCACGTAGTTCTCCGAGAACGCGGCGTCGTCGACGAGGGCCACGCCCTCGAGCCGGTCGAGCACCTCGGCCGCAACCTCGGGCTCGACGTCGCGACGGCGCAGGACGCCCTCGAGCTGGCCGCGGGTGCGCGGCCCCATCGTCAGCTGCTGCAGGCAGATCGCGCGGGCGACCTCGACCGGATCGGCATCCGGGACGTCGTCGGCCGACGACCCCGGTGTGGGGCCGCCGGCCGAGGCACGACGTGGGAGGGACACCGCGACCTAGAGGTCGATGGGGACGACGTCGGGGATGACGATCGCGTCGACGACGTCGTCGAGCCGGACCCCGATGCCGAGCTTGTCCTTGATCTTCTTCTCGATCTCGTCCGCGAGGTGCGGGTTGTCCTTGAGGAACTGACGGGCGTTCTCCTTGCCCTGGCCGAGCTGGTCGCCCTCGTAGGTGTACCAGGCACCGGACTTGCGCACGAAGCCCTGCTCGACGCCCATGTCGATGAGGCCACCCTCGCGGGAGATCCCCTCGCCGTAGATCATGTCGAACTCGGCCTGCTTGAACGGCGGGGCCATCTTGTTCTTCACGACCTTGACGCGGGTGCGGTTGCCGACGGCCTCGGTGCCGTCCTTGAGCGTCTCGATGCGCCGCACGTCGAGGCGGACCGACGCGTAGAACTTGAGCGCCTTGCCACCGGTGGTGGTCTCGGGGCTGCCGAACATCACGCCGATCTTCTCGCGCAGCTGGTTGATGAAGACCGCGGTGGTGTTGGAGTTGCTGAGCGCTCCGGCCAGCTTGCGCAGCGCCTGGCTCATGAGCCGGGCCTGCAGGCCGACGTGGCTGTCTCCCATCTCGCCCTCGATCTCCGCGCGCGGCACGAGCGCGGCGACGGAGTCGATGACGATGATGCTGACGGCGCCGGACCGGATGAGCATGTCGGCGATCTCGAGCGCCTGCTCGCCGTTGTCGGGCTGGCTGACCAGCAGCGCGTCGATGTCGACGCCGAGCGCCTTCGCGTACTCAGGGTCGAGCGCGTGCTCGGCGTCGATGATGGCGGCGATGCCGCCGGCCTTCTGCGCGTTGGCGATCGCGTGCAGGGCCAGCGTGGTCTTGCCGGAGGACTCCGGGCCGTAGATCTCCACGACACGGCCGCGCGGCAGCCCGCCGATGCCCAGCGCGATGTCGAGCGCGACCGAGCCGGTGGGGATCACCTCGACGGGGGCCCGGCCCTCCTGGCCGAGGCGCATGACCGACCCCTTGCCGAACTGGCGCTCGATCTGCGCGAGGGCGGTGTCGAGCGCCTTCTCGCGGTCGGAGCCGCCGGAGCCGCCGGGGGTCTTGCGGTCGGAGGGGGCCATGTGGACCTGCCTTCGTGAGATCGGATGCGAACGACGCGGACGCTACGGACCAGGTCCGACAGTGCCTCTCGCGAGCCGGGTGCCCTGGGGACGACCGGCGCGAACCGGGCCTGGGGACACGACCTGCGGGCGAGGAGCGGGTGGTGCGGTGGAGCGGGTGGTGCGGTGCCCAATCTAGGTCGAACGGGTGTTCGATCATGGCACGACACGCCGACACCTGTCGAACAGGTGTTCCCCTGGATGCCGGCGAGCTCGCGTCGCCGTCGGTGTGGCGAGGCGACTGCCCTATCCAAGATCACGAGTTGGGGGCACATCGCGCAGTTGAGCTACGCAATCCGTCCGCAACTCGCGATCTTGGGCAGTCGCTCGCGGGCGGCCTCAGCAGCAGCCGTGCCGAGCAGTCGCTGGACTCAGCGGTCGCGGGCGGGGAGGCCGAGCTCGGCGTGGACCGCGCGCCAGATGAGCACCGTCTCCTCGCCGCCGGCGATCGCCTGCACCACTGTGCGACCACCGAGCGAGCCGAGCACGTGGTCGCTGGCCCAGGAGTGGGCGTACGCCGCACCCAGCGCCTTCTCGAGGCGGCGCCAGAGCTCGGTGAGTCGCACCGCGTCAGGGTACGAGACGTTCGACGCCGACAGCACCACGGAGCCAGAGTGCGCTCGCGCGCACGCGACGGCGATGGGGCGAGACGATCGCCCCGGACGCGAACTCGCGACGCGACCTCGACGGCACGGACGCGACCCCCGGGCCGACCCGCGACTACGTGACCGCACGACACGCGCCGCGCGACCTCGGGACGAGGCGACCTCGGCGTCGGCGCACTACGCAACCCGCGACGAGCGCGGCCTCGCGACGACGCGGCCTCGCGATCCGACGGTCAGGCCGACGACCCCGGTGCGGGCGGTGATCCGGGGATCTCCGGCGAGATCGGCGGCTCGGGGACGGCGGGCGGTTGCGGGACGATCGGCGGCGACGGCGGTTGCGGGACGATCGGCGGCTCCGGCTCGAACGGGGGCGCGGGCGGTCCCGGTGCAGGCGGCGCGGGCGGTCCCGGGGCAGGCGGTACGGCCGGGTCGGGAGTCGGCGGTGCAGGAACCGCGGGTGGTTCCGGCGTCGGCGTGGGCGGCGCCGGCGACTCGGGGACGACGACCGCGGTGTCGACCGCGTCCGGTAGCACCACCGTCTGCTGCACGTCCGGCGCGGAGGCTGGTTCGGGGGCGGCGAAGGCGGACGCAGACGCGACGGGTGGGACGTCCGGAGTCGGCGGCGCGACGTCGTCACCGAACCCCGGCACGAGCCCAGCGCCCGCAGCACCGGCGGTGGCGGGCGCGGCGGGGTCGCCGGGCTTGTACGTCCCCGCGTCGCCCGCACCGGCTGCTGCCGGCTGGGCTCCGGGGCCTGGCGCGTACGCCGCACCCGCAGCTCCGGCAGCGCCGGCTGCAGCGGCAGCGGCGTCGGCGTCGGCGGACTCCGGTGCGACGCCGGCCTCGCGACGGCCTCGACGAACGACGAGCGCGGCGACGAGCCCGCCCACGAGCAGCAGCGCCAGCAGGATCAGCGCCCACGGCAGGACCTTCGTCGCCGTCGACGCGGCGGAGGAGGCGGAGCCGTCGCCCGTCGCCTTCGCCTTGGCCTTGATGGTGAGGCTCTCGCCGGCCTTCGGCGTCCAGGACACGGTGGTGCCCTCGACCGTGCCGTTGGACTCGACGACCTCGCCGGGGAAGGTGAGGGCGATCCGCACCTCGAAGCCGCCGGTGAGCTCGGTGGGCAGCGCGCTCGGCAGCCCCTCGCCGCTCTCCCCGCCGGTGGCGTCGCTCATGTCCAGGTTGCCGGTGGCGACGAAGAAGTCGCCCTCGCGGACGATCTTGATGCTGTCGTCGGGCTCGCCGTCCTCGTCGGTGCCGTCGAAGGCGCTGAGCGGGAGCCCGGTGATCGTGTACTTCTGCCCGTACTTGCCGTCCTGGTCGTACTTCTCGGCCGTGACGGAGCCGCCCTGTGCGTCCGAGGTCGGGAAGGGCGCGTCGGTCATGCCGTCCTTGAAGGCGTCCTCGGCGGAACCACCGGCGAGCTCGAGCAGGGACTTGTCGACCGCCAGGATCATGACGCCGTCGACCTTGTCGTCGCTGCGCACGGTCAGGTCCATGTCGAGCTTGATGCAGCCCGACAGGGCGAGGGCGACGGCGGCGGCCCCCGCGGTCAGCCCGAGAGCGCGGCGGATCCGGGACCGACGGGGTGCAGCGAGGTGCGATGACGGGCTCATGGTCACCGATCGTGGCGGAACGAAGGAGCCGGACGCGACCGGACACGCACGAACGGCGCAGATACCCACCAGCCGCTCACCCGTTCGGCACTGACCGCCGGGTGCCGCACGGGCGCTGAGGCCGCGGACCGCCGGACCCGGACGTCCGTCGTGGCAGCGGTCGTCGGTGGCAGGCGTCAGGATGTCGGGGTGAGCGCCGAGCCCTCCCCCGCAGCCGTCGATGTGCTGGCGCGCTTCACCCCGGCCACCCGGTCGTGGTTCGAGTCGGCCTTCTCGGCGCCGACCGCCGCGCAGGTCGGTGCCTGGCACGCCGTGTCGTCCGGGCAGCACGCGCTCGTCGTCGCGCCCACCGGTTCGGGCAAGACGCTCGCCGCGTTCCTCTGGGCGCTCGACCAGGTGGCCGCGGCACCGGTCCCGGACGACCCCAAGCTGCGCTGCCGCGTGCTCTACGTGTCCCCGCTCAAGGCGCTCGCGGTCGACATCGAGCGCAACCTGCGCAGCCCGCTCACCGGCATCCGGCGCGAGGCCGCTCGCCTCGGCCTCCCCGAGCCCGACATCACGGTCGGCGTCCGGTCGGGCGACACCCCGGCCGACGAGCGCCGACGCTTCCTCACCCGGCCGCCGGACGTCTTCATCACCACCCCGGAGTCGCTGTTCCTGGTCCTCACCTCGCAGGCGCGCGACTCGCTGCGCGGCGTCACCACCGTGATCGTCGACGAGGTGCACGCGCTCGCCGGGACGAAGCGCGGCGCGCACCTCGCCATCTCGCTCGAGCGCCTCGACGCCCTGCTCGAGACGCCCGCCCAGCGCATCGGCCTGTCCGCCACCGTGCGGCCGGTCGAGGAGGTGGCCTCGTTCCTCGGCGGGTCGCGCCCGGTGAGCATCGTGAAGCCGCCGAGCAGCAAGACGATCTCACTGGAGGTCGTCGTGCCGGTCGACGACATGGCCGAGCTCGGCGCCGGCACCGGCGAGGTGTCGGGCAGCGCCGCCGGCGACGAGCGGCGTACGTCGATCTGGCCCCACGTCGAGGAGCAGGTGGTCGACCTCATCGCGGCCCACCGCTCCACGATCGTGTTCGCGAACTCGCGCCGCCTCGCCGAGCGGCTCACCGCGCGGCTCAACGAGATCTGGCACGAGCGCACCACCGGCGAGGCGCTCGAGACCGGTGGGTCGCCCGCTGCCGTCGATGGCGCAGGCGGGCTCCACCGGAGGCGCGGCGCCGATCCTCGCCCGCGCCCACCACGGCTCGGTGAGCAAGGAGCAGCGCGCGCTGATCGAGGACGACCTCAAGGCCGGGCGGCTGCCCGCCGTCGTCGCCACCAGCAGCCTCGAGCTCGGCGTCGACATGGGCGCGGTCGACCTCGTCATCCAGGTGGAGTCGCCGCCGAGCGTGTCGAGCGGGCTGCAGCGGGTCGGGCGCGCGGGGCACCAGGTGGGCGCGGTGAGCAAGGGCGTCGTGTTCCCGAAGTACCGCGGCGACCTCGTGCAGACCGCGGTGGTGGCCGAGCGGATGCGCGACGGCCTCATCGAGTCGATGCGGATGCCGCGCAACCCGCTCGACGTCCTCGCGCAGCAGATCGTCGCGATGTGCTCGATCGACGACTGGGACGTCGACGACGTCCTCGCGCTCGTGCGCCGCGCCGCGCCGTTCGGCGCGCTGCCGCAGTCGGCGTACGACGCCGTGCTCGACATGCTCGCCGGGCGCTACCCGAGCGACGAGTTCGCCGAGCTGCGCCCGCGCATCGTGTGGGACCGCACCACCGGAGCGCTCACCGGGCGTCCGGGCGCGCAGCGCCTCGCCGTCACCAGCGGCGGCACCATCCCCGACCGCGGGCTCTTCGGCGTGTTCCTGGTGGGCGAGAAGGCGTCGCGGGTCGGCGAGCTCGACGAGGAGATGGTCTACGAGTCGCGCGTCGGCGACGTGTTCTCGCTCGGGGCGTCGAGCTGGCGGATCGAGGACATCACGCACGACCGCGTCCTGGTCTCACCGGCGCCGGGCCAGCCGGGGCGGCTCCCGTTCTGGCACGGCGACTCCCTCGGCCGGCCCTACGAGCTCGGCCGCGCGCTGGGCGGGTTCGTCCGCGAGGTCGCGGCGCTCCCGCGCACCGACGCCGAGGCGCGGCTCGCCGACATCGGGCTCGACGAGCGGGCCCGCACGAACCTGCTCGCCTACCTCGACGACCAGCGGGAGTCGACCACCGGCACGTGCCGGACGACCGCACCCTCGTCGTCGAGCGCTTGCGCGACGAGCTCGGCGACTGGCGCGTGGTGCTGCACTCGCCGTTCGGCGCGCAGGTGCACGCGCCCTGGGCGCTCGCGATCGGCGCCCGGCTGCGCGAGCGGCACGGCGTCGACGCGCAGGTGATGCACGCCGACGACGGCATCGTGCTGCGCCTGCCCGACGTCGAGGACGACGACGTCGTCCGCGGCGTGCTCGAGGCGGCGCTGCTCGACCCGGACGAGGTGGAGGCGCTCGTCACGGCCGAGGCGGGTGGTTCCGCGCTGTTCGCGGCGCGCTTCCGCGAGTCGGCCGCCCGCGCGCTGCTGCTCCCCCGGCGCAACCCCGGGAAGCGCTCCCCGCTGTGGCAGCAGCGCCAGCGTTCGGCGCACCTGCTGTCGGTGGCGTCGCAGTACGGCTCGTTCCCCATCGTGCTCGAGACGATGCGCGAGGTGCTCCAGGACGTCTACGACGTGCCCGGGCTCGTCGCGCTGATGCGCTCGGTGCAGTCGCGCGAGATCCGCGTGGTCGAGGTGGAGACGGCCACGCCGTCGCCGTTCGCGCGCTCGCTGCTGTTCGGCTACGTCGCGCAGTACCTCTACGAGGGCGACTCCCCGCTCGCCGAGCGCCGGGCCGCGGCGCTCACCCTCGACACCGCGCTGCTCTCCGAGCTGCTCGGTCAGGCCGAGCTCCGCGACCTGCTCGACCTCGACGCGCTCACCACCGTGGAGGCCGAGCTCCAGCGCCTCACCCCGGAGCGCCGCACGCGCGACGTCGAGGGCACCGCCGACCTGCTGCGGATGCTCGGCCCGCTCACGGTCGCGGAGGCCGCCCTGCGCGGGGTGGAGCCCGCGTGGATCGACGAGCTCGTGCTGGCTCGGCGCGCGATCGTCGTACGCGTCGGCGGCGTCGACAAGGCGGCCGCGGTGGAGGACGCCGCGCGGCTGCGCGACGCGCTCGGCACGGCGCTCCCGGTGGGGCTGCCCGACGCGTTCCTCGAGCTCGTCGCGGACCCGGTGGGCGACCTTGTGTCCCGCTACGCGCGCACGCACGGTCCGTTCCACGTGGGCGAGGTGGCCGAGTCGTTCGGCCTGGGCGCGGCCGTCGTCGCGGGTGCCCTGGCGCGGCTCGCCGCGTCGGGGCGCGTGGTGAGCGGCGAGTTCCGGCCCGGTGGAGCGGGCACCGAGTGGTGCGACGCCGAGGTGCTGCGCCTGATCCGGCGCCGCTCGGTGGCGGCGCTGCGCCGCGAGGCCGAGCCGGTGTCGCCGCAGGCGCTCGGCGTGTTCCTGCCCGCGTGGCAGCACGTCGGGCGGCCGGCTGCGCGGCGCCGACGGCGTGCTGCGGGTGATCGAGCAGCTCGCGGGTGTCGCGGTTCCGGCGTCGGCCTGGGAGACGCTCGTGCTGCCGTCCCGGATCGACGGCTACCAGCCGGCGATGCTCGACGAGCTCACCTCGGCCGGCGACGTCGTGTGGACCGGTGCCGGCGGGCTGCCCGGCGGCGACGGCTGGGTCGCGCTCGCGCCCGCCGACTCCGCCGACCTCGTGCTCCCCGCGCCCGTCGAGCTCGAGCTCGACGACCTGCACCGCGCGCTGCTGGAGACGCTCGGCGGAGGCGGCGGCTGGTTCTTCCGCGCGCTGTCCGACCGGATCGGGCCGCTCGTCGCGCCCGGGGCCGGCGGGGTCGACGACGCGCGGCTGGCCGAGGCGCTGTGGGACCTCGTCTGGGCCGGGCACGTCACCGGCGACACCTGGACGCCGCTGCGCTCGCGGCTCGGCGGCTCGGGCCGGGCGCCGCGCACGGCGGCCGCGGCCGCTCGCCCCGGCGCCCGGGGGCGCTACGCCCGGCCGCGCGTCGGTCTGCCGTCGCGCTCCGGCCCGCCGTCGGTGTCCGGGCGCTGGTCGCTCGCGCCTGCGCGGCGCGACGACGCCACGCTGCGCGCCGCGGCGCTGGCCGAGTCCTGCTCGACCGGCACGGGATCGTGACGCGCGGCGCCGTGATGGCCGAGCGCGTGAGCGGGGGCTTCGCCGGCGTCTACCGCGTGCTGTCGGCGTACGAGGACGCCGGGCGCTGCCGTCGCGGCTACGTCGTGGAGGGCCTCGGCGCGGCGCAGTTCGCGCTGCCCGGGGCGATCGACCGCGTGCGCTCGACCGCGCCGGACCGTCGCGACCTCGCCGCCGCGCCCGCGGCGGTGGTGCTCGCCGCCACCGACCCGGCCAACCCGTTCGGTGCCGCGCTGGCCTGGCCGGTCCGGCCCGAGGACGCCGTGAGCGGGCACCGGCCGGGGCGCAAGGCGGGCGCCCTCGTCGTCGTGGTCGACGGGTCGCTCGTGCTCTACGTGGAGCGCGGCGGACGCACCCTGCTCACCTGGGGCGACGACGCGTCCGCCCTCGCCGCCGCGACGCAGGCGCTCGCGCGCGCCGTGCGCTCCGGCGTGCTCGGCCGGCTCACCGTGCAGACCGGCCGACGGCGTCGCCGTGCTCGCGCCCGGCTCGGTGCTCGGCACCGCGCTCGAGTCCGCCGGCTTCACCGCCACCCCCCGCGGCCTCCGCCTCCGCCCCTGACCGCTGCAGCTGCGTCGCGAGTTACTGCCCGAAACCCCCATTTCCCGGCTCGGAATCCGAGGTCTCGGGCAGTAACTCGAGGAGTCCGGTGAGCGGCGGGTCAGGCGCGGACGACGGCCACGTTGAACGTCGGCGAGCCGAGGCTGCCCATGAGGGAGAGCCAGAGCGGGAGGTAGAGCTCGAGGCCGCGCGCGGCCGCGATGCCGCCGGCGTCGACGATCTCCTCGGGCGCCCAGCCGAACCCCTGCAGCAGGGTCGACGCCGTGGCCTTCGCGTCGGCGTCGTCGCCGGCGACGAACACGGAGTGCGTACCCGCGAGCGAGCGGGGGTGGACCATCACGTCGGCGTTCATCGTGTTGAGGGTCTTCACGACCCGCGCCTCCGGGAAGGCCGCCTGGATCCGCTCCCCGAGGCTGATGCCGTCCGGCTGCACCACGCACCGGCGGGAAGCCGCCGGAGAAGTCGAGCGGGTTCGAGATGTCGAGGAGCGGCTTGCCGGCGAGGTTCCCGGCACCGGCCGCGGCCAGGACGTCGAGCGAGACCAGCCCGCCTGTCGCGTTGACGACCACCTCGCCCCAGGCCGCGGCGTCGGCGAAGGTTCCCTGCCCAGCCGCGTCACCGTGCTGCGCCGCCCACTCGACGGCCTTCTCGTTGTCGGCGGTGCGCGAGCCCATCCGCACCTCGTGCCCGGTCTCGACCAGGCGCGTCCCGACGGCGACGCCCACCATCCCGGTGCCCAGCACAGCGATCCTCATGACGATGCCCCATCCCGTTGCAGCGGACTCCCGCGGTGCAACGCGGCCCGCGCGCGCCGCGATTGTTCCCGGTCAGGATCGATGCGACCGGAGGGACGCATGCCCGAGGGCGACACGGTGTGGCTCGTGGCCCGGCGCCTCGACGAGGCGCTGAGCGGCCGACGCGCTGACCCGCGCGGACCTCCGGGTGCCCGCGCTGCGACGGCGGACCTGACCGGACGTCGACGTGCTCGAGACCGTCTCGCGCGGCAAGCACCTGCTCACGCGCGTCGAGGGCGGCACTCACGCTGCACACGCACCTGCGCATGGACGGCATGTGGCACCTGCACCGCAGCGGCATGCGGTGGACCGGCGGCCCCGACCACCAGGTGCGGGTCGTGCTCTCGACCGCCGAGTGGGACGCCGTCGGCTACCGCCTGCCGGTGGTCGAGCTCCTCGAGACCGCGACGAGCACGACGGCCGTCGGCCACCTCGGCCCCGACCTGCTCGATCCCGGCGTTCGACCGCGCCGAGGCGCTGCGTCGTCTGCAGCGACCGAGCCCGACCGCGAGATCGGCCAGGCGCTGCTCGACCAGCGCAACCTCGCCGGGATCGGCAACCTCTACAAGGCGGAGTCACTCTTCGTCGCACGTACGTCGCCCTGGATCGCCGGTCCGCGACGTCGAGGACCTCGGCGTCGTCGTCGACATCGCACGGCGCTTCCTCGAGCTCAACAAGGGCCGCGCGGCGCAGGCGACGACCGGTGATCTCACGCCCAGGACGCGACCACTGGGTCTTCGAGCGCACCGGTCGGCCGTGCCGACGCTGCGGCGGGACGGTCGCGAGCGGCGATGCAGGGCGACGGCGCCGTACGACCGGATCACCTACTGGTGCCCCACCTGCCAGCCCGGCCCGGCACCGGCCGCCAGCGCCAGACCCGATCCGGCGCCGCCGCCGCTGACGCCCGCGCTAGAGCGCGAGTTACTGCCCGAGACCCCCGATTCGCGGCCCCGGAACCGGGGTTTCGGGCAGTAACTCGCGGACGGTCAGGGGGTGGGGGCGGCGAAGGTGGTCGTGCGTACGGCGGCGGGGAGCGCGGCGGCGATCACCCGGGCCTGCCCGGCGCGGGAGTCCTGGGTGCCCGGCTCGAGGACGTGCGAGGCGAGCCAGCGGGCAGACGAGGTCGACGTGGTCCGACGCCGCGAGCGGTCCGCGGAGTCGAGCACGAGCGCCACCTGCGCGCGCACGAGGTCCCAGCCCGCGCCCGAGCCCGGGGCGCAGCAGCCGAGCAGGGCTCCCGGCTCGACGTCGCGCAGGCCGACCAGCACGGGATGCCCGGCCACGCCGTCGGCCGCCCGGGTCAGTGCGACCACGAGGTCGTCGCCGGCGAGGTCGCGGCAGTCCGCACCGAGCTCGCCGACCTCGTCGGCGACCAGGCCCGACACGAGGTCGTCCTTGGTGCGGAAGTGGTTGTAGAGCGTGGCCTTGGCGAGACCACCGCGTACGGCGACGTCGCCCATGGTCGCCTTGCGGAGGCCGTGCTCGGCGAGCACGCGACGCGCGCCGTCGAGCGCCGCGGCACGGGTGCGTCCCATCGCGTTGCCCGCGCGGGAACGCGGGGAACGCTCGGGCACGGGCAGGTGCGGCTCAGGCCGCGGCGACGACGTCGGCCGGCCGATCGGCAGGTCGGTGACGGGTGCGACGCCCTCGAGCACGGCGACCTCGTCGCTCACGAGCGCAGCACGAGGCCAGCGGGACGTCGAGGGCGGTGCAGATCGAGGCGAGCAGCTCGCTGCTGGCCTCCTTCTGACCCCGCTCGACCTCGGAGAGGTAGCCCAGCGAGACGCGCGCGGCGCTCGAGACCTCGCGCAGGGTGCGACCCTGGTCCTGGCGACGACGACGCAGCTCGTCACCGATCACGCGACGAAGAACGATCACGGGCGCACCTCCTCTCGCAGGTCGAGCACGGCCGTCACCGGCCGGGCTGGTGCCACTACCGTACCCGGCGTCACCCGCTGACGCAGGGACAGCCACCCGGACGGCGTACATCGGCGCGTCGCGGGACGGTGTGCCGGTGCGGTCACGAGGACTCCTCGAGTCGATGCCCGATGCGGGCGTACCGGTGCAACGCCTCGATCCTGCGCAGGTGTTCCCGCGCCGCGCCACCGGGATTCGCTCAGCGCGAAGCAGGCACCGTCGCCGGACGTCGTCGATCGGGCGCCGAGGCGGTCGCCTCAGGCGACGGCCGGGCACCAGGATGCACGGCCAGGAGCCCGTCGAGCGCCCGGACACGCACTGCCTCGCAGGTCGCGGGCGCCGAGGCGGTCGCCTCGGAGCACGGCCGGGCACCAGGACGCACGACCAACAGCCGCGGCGAGGCCACCGGCGCGCGTGCCCGACACCGCGACCGAACCGGACCGCGCGACGGCGATCAGGCGTCGAGCTGGGCGGCGAGCAGGGTGAGCGCGGCCGCCACGGACCCGGTGCGGACCAGCGGGCGTACCGCCGCCGGGTCGGTCCCGTCGGGGATCCCGATCTCGGCCGCGCCCGACACCAGGCGGCCCGCCGGACCGGCCACCGCGACGCAGACCTCGCCCACCGGGCGGCCGTCCTGCGGGTCCGGGCCGGCGACGCCGGTGGTCGCCAGCCCCACGTCGCCCCGAGGCGGTCGGCGGCGCCGCGAGCCATCTGCAGCCGCGACGTCGGGATGCACCGCGCCCTCGCGGGCGAGCAGCGCCGGGTCCACCCCGAGCAGCGACGCCTTCAGGTCGGTGATGTAGGCGACGACTCCCCCACGGAACACCGCGGACGCGCCGGGCACGGACGAGCGCGGCGCCCCCGAGGAGGCCACCCGTGAGCGACTCGGCCACGGCGACGGTCTCGCCGCGGGCGACGAGCAGGTGGACGACGGCGCCGCGCGTCCGACCCCGGCACGGCCGACTCGGCCGGCCCGGAGGCGGGCGTCGAGCGGACGCGGGCGTCGTCGGTCATCGCGCGGCAGCCGCCCGCAGCCGCAGGCACGCAGGCAGTAGTCGACCCCGGTGACCACGGTGAGCACGAGCGCGAGCGCCATCACGAGCACCCGCGCCGTGAGCAGCCAGCCCGTCACGGGCAGCAGGTAGAGCAAGATCGCCAGCATCTGCGCCGCGGTCTTGGCCTTGCCGCCGCGGCTGGCCGGGATGACGCCGTGGCGGATCACCCAGAAGCGCAGCAGCGTCACCCCGATCTCGCGGACCAGGATCACGATGGTGACCCACCACGGCAGGTCGCCGAGGTAGGACAGCCCGACCAGCGCGGTGCCCGGTGAGCGCCTTGTCGGCGATCGGGTCCACCACCTTGCCGAAGGTGGTCACCAGCCCCTGGCGGCGCGCGAGCTCGCCGTCGACGAAGTCGGTCGCGCCGAGGCGACCACGAACACGACCGCGGCCCACACGCGCGACGTCGGAGTCGTCGCCGCCCTCGCGCAGCAGCAGCCAGGCGAACACGGGCACGAGCAGCAGGCGCAGCATCGTGAGCGCGTTCGGGACGTTCAGCGCGGAGGGCGACTGGACGGGGTCGCCGACGTGGTCGGGAGGTGCCGGGCTTGATCACCGCGCGGCCCGCGCGAGACCGCGGCGACGAGGTCGACGCCGTCGGACCCGACGACGGTGGCGCGTGACGAGGTCACCCACGCGCAGCTCGGTCGCGGCGAGGTCGCCGTCGACGAGCGAGCACGCGCCGTCGACCTCGGGCGCCTGGTGCGCGGCGCGGCCCTCGACCAGGCCCTCGTCGCTCGAGCACCTCCTCGACGAGCACCTCGACCGTCTCGCCGATGCCGGTCCTCGGCGCGCTGCGACGTCAGCTCCTCGACGAGCGCGGTGAGGCGCTCGACGCGCTCGCGCGACGACGTCGTCGGGCAGCTTGTCCGGCGTAGGTCGCGGCCTCGGTGCCGTCCTCGTCGGAGTAGCCGAACACGCCCGACCGCGTCGAGGCGCGCGGCCACGAGGAACGCTCGAGCTCGTCGACGTCGGCCTCGGTCTCGCCCGGGAAGCCCACGATCACGTTGCTGCGCGCACCGGCGTCCGGCGAGGCGCGCACGCGCGCTGGCGAGCAGGTCGAGGAACGCCTCGGTGCCGCCGAAGCGGCGCATGCGCCGCAGCACCGTGGGCGCGGCGTGCTGGAAGGACAGGTCGAAGTAGGGCACGACCCCCGGGCGTGCGCGCGATGGTCTCGACGAGCGAGGGGCGCGTCTCGGCCGGCTGGAGGTAGGACACGCGCACCCAGTCGATGCCCTCGACCGCGGCGAGCTCGGGCAGCAGGGTCTCGAGCAGGCGCAGGTCGCCGAGGTCCTTGCCGTACGACGTGGAGTTCTCGCTCACGAGCACGAGCTCGCGCACGCCCTGGGCCGCGAGCCACCGAGCCTCGTCGAGCAGGTCGCTCGGCCGCCGGGACACGAACGAGCCGCGGAACGCCGGGATCGCGCAGAACGCGCAGCGCCGGTCGCAGCCCGAGGCGAGCTTGAGCGGCGCGCTGGGACCGGAGTCGAGGCGACGCCGGACCACGCGCGGGCCGCTGGCCGGACCGACGCCCTCGGGCAGGTCGGGCTCGTCGTGCTGGGCGTGGCCGGGCAGCGCCACCGTGGTGCTGTCGCGGTCGACCGGTGTCACCGGCAGCAGGAGGCGGCGGTCGCGCGGGGCGTGCGGCACGTGCTGCTCGCCGGCGACGATGCTCCGCAGCCGGGCGCCGATGTCGGCGTAGTCGTCGAAGCCGAGCACGGCGTCGGCCTCGGGCAGCGACTCGGCGAGCTGGTCGCCGTAGCGCTCGGCGAGGCAGCCGACGGCGACCACGGCCTGCGGACGGCCGTTGTCCTTGCAGGTCGGCGGCCGCAGGAGCGTGTCGACGGAGTCCTTCTTCGCCGCCTCGACGAACCCGCAGGTGTTGACGACGACGGCGTCGGCGTCCGCGGCGTCGTCGACGAGGATCCAGCCGTCGGCCTCGAGCCGCCCGGCCAGCTCCTCGGAGTCGACCTCGTTGCGCGCGCAGCCGAGGGTGACGAGAGCGACGCGTCGGGGCGCGGGCGATGCCTCGGACACGGTCATGACGCCAGCCTACGGCCAGCGACGCCGCCGTCCGTGCGTCAGCCGGAAGCGCCAGTGGGGTCGCCCGGCCCGAAGAGAGCTTGACGACCTGGCCCTTGCCGCCGGGCTCGCCGAGGTCGCGGCCGTTGACCTTGAGCGACACCGCGCCGGCATTGCCCACGACGAGCTTCACGACGTGTCGTCGCGGAAGGTCTTGGTGTCGCCCTCGTTGAGCGTGCCCTCGTAGAGCGTGGTGCCGGAGGACCCACCGGTGACGCGCACCCACGACGCCTTGCCCGTCACGTCGAGCACCACGACGACGCCGTCGGCCGCGGCCACGACGTCGGTGTTGCTCGCGCTCGGTGTCGGCGACGGCGAGATCGTCGCCGTCTTGGACGGCTCGGGGCTCGGCGTGCTCGCCGCGGACGGCGTGCTCGACTGCGTCGGGGACGTGGCGGTGGGTGCGGTGGAGTCGCGCTGGTTCAGGAACGACAGCGCGCCGACACCGACGACGATCGACGAGGGCGAGCGCCATGACCGCGGACCAGTTGGGGCCGCGTCGGCCGCTCTCCACGCCGCCGCCGAGGCTGCCGGCGAGGGAGGCGAGCCCGCTGGTCGGCCCGGACTCCATGAGCCGGGTCGGCGCGATGACCGGCTCGACCGGAGTGGTGATCTCGCGGCTGGCGCCCTGCTCGAGGTCGAACTGCGCGGCGAGCTCGATCGGGCTCGATGCCCACCGCCGTGGCGATGCTCTTGAGGTGGCCGCGGGCGTAGACGTCGCCGCCGCAGAGCCGGAAGTCGTCGTTCTCGATCGCGGAGATCACGGTGGCCCGGATGCGGGTGGAGTCGGCCACCTGCGCGAGGGTCATGCCCGCCGAGGTGCGGGCGTGCGCGACGGTCTGCCCGACCGTCATTGCTGCCTCGCTCACGCGGACGACCCTTCGAGACCGCGACGGAGCGTGACTGAGCGGTCACGCAAACGACCGTCGGAATCTCCATGGTAGGCCGAACGGGGCCCCGCGGGCCAATGGCCGCTGCCCCGTCACCCGCCTGGACGGGTCCTGTTCAGTCGTTCTCGAGCGTGGCGAGGATGCCCTCGAGCTCGTCCGCGACCACGAGCACGTCGCGCGCCTTGCTGCCCTCGCTCGGCCCGACGATGCCCCGGCTCTCCATCAGGTCCATGAGGCGTCCGGCCTTGGCGAAGCCCACGCGCAGCTTGCGCTGGAGCATCGAGGTCGAGCCGAACTGCGTCGTGACGACGAGCTCGATCGCGGCCTGCAGCAGCAGGTCGAGGTCGTCGCCGATGTCGTCGTCGATCTCCTTCTTCTGGCCGCTGCCGCGCGGCGACGTCCTCGCGGTAGGCCGGCGCGAGCTGGCCCTTGCAGTGGGCCACGACCGCGCGGATCTCGTTCTCGGAGACGCACGCGCCCTGCAGCCGGATCGGCTTGCTGGCGCCCATGGGCAGGAAGAGGGCGTCGCCCTGCCCGACGAGCTTCTCCGCGCCCGGGCCGGTCGAGGATGACGCGGCTGTCGGTGAGGCTCGACGTGGCGAACGCGAGCCGGCTCGGCACGTTGGCCTTGATCAGGCCGGTGACGACGTCGACGCTCGGGCGCTGGGTGGCGAGGACGAGGTGGATGCCGGCGGCGCGCGCGAGCTGGGTGATGCGCACGATCGAGTCCTCGACGTCGCGCGGCGCGACCATCATGAGGTCGGCGAGCTCGTCGACGATCACGAGCAGGTAGGGGTAGGGCGTGATGACCCGCTCGCTGCCGGGCAGCGGCTGCACCTGGCCCGCGCGCACCGCCTTGTTGAAGTCGTCGATGTGGCGGAAGCCGAAGTGCGCGAGGTCGTCGTAGCGCAGGTCCATCTCGCGCACGACCCACTGCAGCGCCTCGGCCGCCTTCTTCGGGTTCGTGATGATCGGCGTGATGAGGTGCGGGACGCCCTCGTACGCCGTGAGCTCGACCCGCTTCGGGTCGATGAGCACCATGCGCACCTCGTCCGGGGTCGACCGCATGAGCACGCTCGTGATGAGCGTGTTGATGCAGCCGGACTTGCCGGCGCCGGTGGCGCCGGCGACGAGGATGTGCGGCATCTTCGCGAGGTTCGCGCAGACGAAGCCGCCCTCGACGTCCTTGCCGAGCCCGACCACCATCGGGTGGTGGTCGCTCGTGGCCGTCTTGCTGCGCAGGACGTCGCCGAGGCTCACGAGCTCGCGGTCGGTGTTCGGGATCTCGATGCCGATCGCGGACTTGCCCGGGATCGGCGACGAGGATCCGGACGTCGGCGCTCGCCACCGCGTACGCGATGTTCTTCGACAGCGCGGTGACCCGCTCGACCTTGACGGCCGGGCCGAGCTCGACCTCGTAGCGCGTGACCGTGGGGCCGCGGGAGTAGCCGGTGACCTGCGCGTCGATGTCGAACTGCTCGAGCACGGCGGTGAGCCGGTCGACCACGGCGTCGGACGCCTTGCTCGTCGCCTTGTGCAGGGCACCGGGCTTCAGCGCCTCGTTCGGCGGCAGGTGGTAGGTGACGTCGCCCGAGAGCGGGAGCTGCTCGATGGCCGACGGCGAGTCCGGCAGCGGGTGCGCCACGCCGTGGTGGTCCGGCGGCACGATCTCGCCGGAGGTCGAGGTCGACGATCACGGTCGAGACGTGGTCGGGGTCGAGGGGGCCGTGGCCATCCGGGTCCGCCGGATCGAGCGCGGGCTCGAGATCGGCGTCGCTGAGGTCGACGTCGGGCCCGCGCCCGCGGCGACGGCGGCTCTTCTCGGCGATCAGCGGCGTCTCGAACGCGACGTCACCTGCGAGCAGGCCGAGGCCGGCGTCCGCCTGCGCGGCAGCGTGCTTGCGACGGCCCCAGCGCGAGGTGGCCGGGGCGGGCTCGCCGTCGACAGGGACGGGTGCGGCCTGGCCGGTGAGGCGGTCGCGCAGCGCGGCGAGACGTGCCGGGATCGCCGCGACCGGGGTGGCCGTGACGACGAGGACGCCGAAGAACGCGAGCAGCACGAGGAGCAGGCCGGCGACGACCGGGTGCGTGGCCGAGACCACCGGCGCGGACGCCAGCCAGCCGATCCAGCCGCCGCCGGACTGCATGGCGGCGCCGCCGTCGGCGGGGAGCGGGGTGCCGTGCAGGACGTGGACCAGGCCGCACGCGGACAGGACCAGCGCGCCCCAGCCGATCGTGACGCGACCCGTGGCCGCGCTCTCGTCCGGGTGACGCAGCACGCGCCAGGCGAGGCCGAGCAGCAGGAACGGGAGGATCCAGTCGAGGGTGCCCATGGCGCCGGTGACCACGGCGCTGACGAAGCCGCCGAGCCCGGCCGAGATGTTCCACCACACGGAGAACGCGACGAGCACGGCGAGGCCGACGAAGAGGAGGCCCAGACCATCGCGGCGGTGCGCCGGGTCGAGCTCGCGGGCGCCGCGCCCGAGCCGGCGGACGGCGCCGCCGAGCACGTGACCGATCCCGACCCAGATCGCGCCGAGCACGCGCCCGAAGGAGCTCAGGGCCCGGTTGAGCGCCGAGGGGGCGGAGGGCTGCCGGCGCGCGGCAGGCTGACGCGCCGCCGGCGTACGGGTCGACCGGGTCGCCGAGGTCGGGCGTGCGGAGGAGGCACGCGTCGAGGACGGCCCTGCGGCCTTGCTCGAGCGGCTCGTCGGGGAAGTGCCCTTGCGTCCGGCCCCGGATCGGGCATCGGGCGGCGAGGGCGTACGGGTCGCCATGACGCGAGGCTACCCACACCTCCCCCACCAGCCCCCCACGCCACACCGGTCACAGCCCTGGGGTCCCGCGTGAATGTGCCCGTGAGCGGCCTCCCGGCCGCCCGACGGCACATCCAGCGGGGACGGGTGGGGGTCAGGCCTCGACGACGACGGGGACGATCATCGGGCGGCGGCGGTGCTGGTCGTTGACCCAGCGGCCGAGGACGCGGCGCACGATCTGCTGCAGGGCGAACTGGTCGGTGTTGCCGTCGCGCATGGCGTCCTCGACGGCCTGCTTGAGCTTGGGGATGACGGCGTCGAAGACCGACTCGTCCTCGATGAAGCCGCGCGCCTGGATCTCCGGGCCGGCCGTGACCTTGCCGTCGACCGAGTCGACGACGACGAAGCAGGTGATGAAGCCCTCGGTGCCGAGCACGCGGCGGTCCTTGAGGGAGGACTCGGTCAGGTCCCCGACGCTGGCGCCGTCGACGTAGACGTAGCCGCAGGGCACGGCCCCCACGACGGTCGCCTTGCCGTCGACGAGGTCGACGACACCTCCGTCGAGGGTGAGCACGATGCGCTCGGCGGGGATCCCGGTCGCGAGCGCGAGCTCGGCGTTGGCCTTGAGGTGGCGCGGCTCGCCGTGGATCGGCATCACGTTGCGCGGCTTCACGATGTTGTAGCAGTAGAGGAGCTCGCCGGCGGCGGCGTGCCCGCTCACGTGGACCATCGCGTTGCCCTTGTGCACGACCTTGGCGCCGCGTCGCGTGAGCCCGTTGATGACACGGCTCACCGCGTTCTCGTTGCCGGGGATGAGCGAGGAGGCGAGCACGACGGTGTCGCCGGGGCCGACCTTGATCTGGTGGTCGTTGTTGGCGATGCGTGACAGCGCCGCCATCGGCTCACCCTGAGATCCCGTGCAGATCAACAGGATCTGGTCGTCGGCGAGGTCCGAGAGCTGCTCCGCCGAGACGATGACGGAGTCCGGGACGTTGAGATACCCCAGCTCGCGGGCGACCCCCATGTTGCGCACCATCGACCGGCCGAAGAACGCGACCTTGCGGCCGTGGGCGGACGCGCTGTCGATGACCTGCTGGATGCGGTGGATGTGCGAGGCGAACGACGCGACGACGACCCGGCCGCTGGCGTTGTTGAACACGCGGTCCAGGGCGGGTTCGATGTCGCGCTCGCTGGAGACGAACCCGGGCACCTCGGCGTTGGTCGAGTCGGTCATGAACAGGTCGACGCCGCGCTCGCCCATCCGCGCGAACGCGCGCAGGTCGGTGATGCGTCCGTCGAGGGGGAGCTGGTCCATCTTGAAGTCGCCGGTGTGCAGCACCGTGCCGGCCGGCGTGTCGATGAAGACGGCGAGCGCGTCCGGGATCGAGTGGTTGACGGCGATGAACTCGAGCGCGAAGGGCCGCGCCTGCGCGAGGTCGCCCTCCGTGACCTCGATGGTGTTGCCCTTGACCCGGTGCTCGCGCAGCTTCGCCTCGAGCAGGGCGAGCGTCAGCCGGGAGCCGTAGAGCGGGATGTCCTGGCGCTCACGCAGGAGGTACGGCACGGCGCCGATGTGGTCCTCGTGGGCGTGCGTCAGCACGATGCGCCTCGATCGCGTCGAGGCGCTCCCTGATCAGCTCGAAGTCCGGGAGGATCAGGTCGACGCCGGGCTGCGCGTCCTCCGGGAAGAGCACCCCGCAGTCGACGATGAGCAGCCGGCCGGCGTGCTCGAAGACCGTCATGTTGCGGCCGATGTCGCCGAGCCCGCCGAGCGGCACGACGCGCAGGCCGTTCGCGGGCAGTTCCGGGGGCGTGCCGAGCTCGGGGTGGGCGTGGCTCATGCGACGGACTCGAACCCGGGGACGCCGCCGTCGGCCAGGCCCTGCACGAGGACGGCGCGGTCCGCCGCGCTCAGGTGCAGCAGCGGCAGGCGCAGCGCACCACCGCCCGGTCGCCCCTGGTGCTCGAGAGCTGCCTTCACTGCGATCACTCCTTGGGTTCGCGTCATGATCGCCTCGGTGACGGGCACGAGTTCGTCGTTGAGCTCTCGGGCGAGCTCGACGTCGCCGGCCTCGTAGGCCAGCACCATCGCCAGGATCCGGTCGGCGACGAGGTGTCCGGTGACGGAGACCGCACCGACCGCACCGACCGCCAGGAGCGGGAGGTTCATGGCGTCGTCGCCGGAGTAGTAGACGAGCTCGCAGCGCGACATCACCTGCTGCGCACCGAACAGGTCGCCCTTGGCGTCCTTGTTGGCCACGATCTGCGGGTGCTCGGCGAGCCGGAGCAGCGTGTCCGTGGCGATGGCCATCCCGGTGCGGCCCGGGATGTCGTAGAGCATCACCGGCAGGCCGGTGGAGTCGGCCACCGCCGTGAAGTGGGCGTAGAGCCCGTCCTGCGGAGGCTTGTTGTAGTACGGCGTCACGGCGAGCAGCGCGTGGGCGCCGGCCTTCTCGGCGGCGTGGGCGAGCTCGATCGTGTGGCGCGTGTCGTTGGTGCCGACCCCTGCCACGACGTGAGCACGATCGCCGACCGCCTCGAGCACGGCGCGCAGGACGCGGTCCTTCTCGTCGTCGGAGGTCGTGGGCGACTCGCCGGTGGTGCCGTTGACGATGAGGCCGTCGTTGCCGAGGTCGACGAGGTCGACCGCCAGCGCCGCAGCGGCGTCGACGTCGAGGAGCCCGTCGGCGGTGAACGGCGTGACCATCGCGGTCAACATCCGGCCGAACGGGCGCTGAGGGGTGGTCGTCGTTGGCATGGCCTTCAGGCTACCGCCCGTACGCCGTCAGGGGGCCACCCGCCCGTTGGACTGGAAGGCGGCATACGTGAACGGCATCAGGCGCTCGAACTCGATCTCGTAGCGCTCGGCCACCATCTCGATCTCCCGCTGCGGGAAGGACGGGAAGTGCGACCCCTCACGCTTGGTGCGCAGCGACAGGAAGTTCATCAGCGCGCGGGCGTTCATGGTGACGTAGGCCGACGAGTAGATGGTCACCGGCAGGACGATCCGCGCCACCTCGCGCGCGACCCCCGCCGCGAGCATCGCCTGGTACGCCGCGTACGCCTGGGTGCACGACGCCCGCACCTGCTCGTCGACGAGGGCGTGCTGCTCGGCCGTCCCCGCGACGAACTCATAGGCGCCGGGCTTGCCCTGCTGCACGAGGTTGCGGTCGGGGGCCGGGACGTAGAAGACCGGCTCGAGCTCGCGGTAGCGGCCGCTCTCCTCGTTGTACGAGGTGATCCGGTGCCGCATGTGCTCGCGCCACACGAAGATCGGGGCGCGCACGAAGAAGGTGAAGGAGTTGTGCTCGAACGGGCTGCCGTGGCGGTCGCGCATCAGGTAGTTGATGAGGCCGGTGGACCGGGCGGCGTCGCCGTCGACGTCGTCGAGGGACTGCTCGCCCTTCGTGGAGACCCGCGCCGCGAACAGGACGTCGGCGTCGGACGCCGACGCCTTCACCAGCTCCACCGTGACGTCGCTCCGGAACGTGATCTCGGGGACGACGGCGTCGGGCATGCGGTGCTCCTCGTGCAGGGCGACTGGACCGGGGCCGAGGCTATCGGCCCCGGGTCGCGGTTGCCGCGAACGCCCCGCCGCTCGACCGTCCCCAGGCGCTGCCCTCGCGTGTCGTCCACAGCCGGCTCCCCGCCCCGGACCGGGCGGACGGCGGGCTCCGGTCTGCTGCGACTGCACCGCACCTGAAGCCGCACCAGCGACCAGCGCAGGAGACCCCCATGACGCACACCCCACGAGACACGGCGCGGACCCCCCGGCGGCGCCGAGCCGTGCTGGCCACCGCCGTGGCCGTGGCCCTGACCGCGGTCTCGGCGCTCGCGGCCCCGCCGGCGGAGGCCGTCGTCCGCTACCCGCGGGTGTGCGTCGCGGTGAACGCGGCCAAGGACCTCCAGGAGGGCCGGGTCCATCTCGCCGTCGCCACGGTCCACGTCGTGGGTCGGCTGTGCTCGGACCGCCTCGGCAACGTCGACCCCGCCCGCTCGAGCCTCACCGCCAGCTTCACCATCACGCCCGTCGGCTACATCGCGGGCTACTCGATCGACAACCTCGGCCAGGTGCCTGCCACCCGCGGGACGGGCATCTACCGCGACGTCGTCTACGCCGCGGGGCGCACCTGCCTCGCGCGGATCATCCCCATCTGCAGCTACGAGGAGCGCTTCCGGGTGACCATCACCGGCCTCGACACGATCCTGCAGGCACCGCGCTTCCTCTGGCAGGGCGTCTACTGCGACAACGCGACCTGCGGCATCGAGTGGTACTGATGGGAGTCGGCGAGGTGCCGACGTGGCGGCGGTCCTGGGCGATGGGGCTCCTGATCGTCTGGGGGTCGTGCGCGATCGGCTACGCCTGGACCGGGCGTCCCTCCTGGGCGGCGTTCGGGGTCGGTGCCGCCGCCGCCGTGGCTGTCGCCGTGCGGGGGTGTCGGCGTGGGTGCATGTCTCGCGCGGGTGCGGCGACCGCGACCGGAGCCGCGACGCACGGCCCGCGCGGTGATCCGGCGGCTACCGACCGAGGGAGTGGGTGAAGCCGGGGGCCGGGCCGCCCGCGGCGAACCGCGCCAGGCCGAACGCGGCGACGTCGTCGTCGGGTGGCTGCCCCTCGGCCAGGTCGGCGAGCACGATGCCCATGAGCGCGGAGAACTTGAAGCCCTCACCCGAGTCGCCGCAGGCCACCACGACCCGGCCACCGGCGAGGGTGTCGATGACGAAGCGGCCGTCCGGTGAGTCGGTCCACGTGCACACCTGGGCGTCGAGGACCGTCGGGTCCAGACCGTCGATCGACCTGACGACGCGCGCCGAGATCGCCGCGGACACACCCGGGTCCGGGACCCGGTCGCGGTCGTCCTCGTGCCAGTCGCGCAGCGGCTGGTCGACGCCGAACTTGTAGCCGCGACCCGGGGTGGGCATGCCGTACATGCCCGGCTCGTCGCCGGAGGGACCGTCGAACAGGGCGGGCAGGCCCTCGGTGTCCGTCCCGCGGCCGACATGGCACACCTGCTCGAGCACGGCATGGAGCGGCAGGTCGACGCCGAGCTGCGCGAGGAGCGGCGCGGCACCCGGGCCGGGCGCCAGCACCACGACGTCGGCGTCGAAGGTCCTGCCATCCTCGGCGCGGAGCACGACACCGTCGCCGTCGGTGTCGATCTCGCGGATCACCGGCCCGATCAGGATCCGGCCGTGGGCCATGGCGAGCAGCCCCGCCTGGGCGTCGATCGCCGCGCGTGCCAGCACCGGGCCGGCGCTGTCCTGCCACACGGCGGGCCGGCCGTCGGAGCGCAGCCCAGGGAAGAACCGACCGACGTCGTCCGGCGCCACGGCGGTGAACGCGACCCCCTCGGCAACGAGCGCCTTGGTCACCTCGGGCACGCTCACGTCGTCCCGCCACAGCAGGCCACGTCGGAGGATCACCGGGATGCCGCTGGCCGAGGCCAGCCGGTCCCACGCCTCCACCGCGCGCATCGCGAGCCGGACGCGCACGCGATCGGGATGCGTGACCCGCCAGAGCCGAGTCGGACCGGAGGACGATCCCAGCTGGTGTCCGATGCCATGCCGGTCGATGAGCAGGACCGCGTGGCCGCGGCGGGCCAGCTCCGTGGCTGCCGGAAGGCCCCAGGCCCCCGCTCCCACGACCACGCACCTCACATCTCCGCACGCTACCCGCGACAATGGGTCGATGACCGATCAGCCGCGCTCGATCCCGGACCCCGACGCAGCTGTGCGTCCCGCTCGGGCGAGCGACGCCGAGGCCGTCGCGCACCTCACCGTGGCGTGGTGGCACCGGTGGTACGCCGAGGCCATCCCCGCCGGCGAGATCGAAGGGCCTTCTCTCGAGGACGTGCGGGAGGCCTGGGCCCTGTCGATCACCGCTCCCCCGTCGCCTCGGCACCGGGTGCTCGTGGCACTGCAGCGCGACGAGGTCGTGGGATACGCCGTGGCCGCGCCCGCTGACCCGGGCCTGAGCCCACACGAGGAGGTCGGCGAGATCGTCGACCTCGTGGTGGCGGCCGAGCGCACGCGCCTCGGCCACGGGTCGCGGCTGCTCGCGGCCAGCGTCGACCACCTGCGGTCCCACGGGTTCGCGGAGGTCGGCCTGTGGTGCCTCACCGTGGACGCCGCGCGGCGCGCCTTCCTCGAGTCCGCCGGCTTCGCCACCTCCGGTGCGGTCCGTCGCCTGGACATGGGCGAGGGGACCGCCGCGATCGAGCAGGTGCAGCTGGTCGCCGCGCTGGCCTGAGCTTGCCTGCGGCACGGGCGCCGAGCGCCGTACCCCGCCTAGAGTCGCCTCCGTGACGACACGCTTCACCGGGATCCCCGTGGCCGCCTTCGAGTTCTACGACCATCTCGCGGCCGAGAACACCAAGACGTGGTGGGCCGCGCACAAGGCGGAGTACGAGGCGGTGGTGCGCGAGCCGCTCACCGCGCTGGCGAGCGAGCTCGCCGACGAGTTCGGTGCCGCGCAGCTGTTCCGGCCCTACCGCGACGTCCGGTTCTCGAAGGACAAGACGCCGTACAAGGAGCACCAGGGCGCCTTCGTCGGTGCCGAGGACGCCATCGGCTGGTACGTCCAGGTCTCCCGCACCGGGCTCATGATCGCGGGCGGCTGGTACGCCCCGCAGGGGAGGCAGATCGCGCGTTTCCGTGACGCCGTCGACTCCCCCGTCGTGACCGAGCTGACCCGCGCGATCGCGACCGCGACGAAGGCCGGGCTCGTGCTCGGCGGTGACGTGATGAAGACGCGACCCCGAGGCGTGCCCGAGGACCACCCGCAGCTCGAGCTGCTGCGCCACCGCTCGCTCACCGTGGAGCGGCAGTTCGGCGTACCCGCCTGGGTGGACACCCGCACGGCGCTCACCAAGGTCCGCGCCCAGTGGCGGGCGATGGCGCCGCTCGTCACCTGGCTGGTCGACCACGTGGGACCCGCCGACGACGGCATCCCGCCGGAACCGCAGTGATCGCGGACCATCCCGTCGCCTGGTCGGCCGAGCGTCGTGGGATCGTCGCCAACGCGGTGGCGGTCGGCCTCGCCACGGGGGCCTACGGCGTCTCCTTCGGTGCCCTCGCGGTCACCGGCGGTCTCACGGTCCTGCAGGCGCAGGTGCTGTCCGTCTTCATGTTCACCGGCGGCTCGCAGTTCGCGCTCGTCGGCGTCCTCGCGGTCGGCGGCGGAGCGGTGTCGGCGGTGGCGACCAGCGTGATGCTCGGTTTCCGCAACGCGTTCTACGGCCTGTCGCTCGCACCGGTCCTGCGGGTGCACGGGCTGCAGCGGGCGATCGCCGCACACCTCACCATCGACGAGTCCACCGCGATGGCCGTCGGCCCGCTCGACCGAGCACGACGACGGACGGGCGTCGCGGCTGGCCTTCTGGGCCACGGGACTGTCCGTGTTCGTGTTCTGGAACCTCTCGACCCTCGCCGGAGCGCTCGGCGCCGGTGCGCTCGGCGACCCGGCGCGGTGGGGCCTCGACGCCGCGGCCCCGGCCGGCTTCCTCGCACTCGTGTGGCCGCGCCTGCGCGACCGCCGCACCTGGGCCATCGGGCTGATCTCGGCAGCCGTCGCCCTGGTCCTCACGCCGTTCCTCCGCCCAGGGGTCCCGGTGCTGCTGACGTCGGTCGTGGCCGTGGTGGCCGGCGTCCTCGCGGTGCGGAAGCGCGTCGCCGTATGAGCGCCACCTGGTACGCCGTCCTCATCGCCACCCTCGGGTGCTACGCGGCCAAGATCGCCGGGCAGTCCGTGCCGCAGCGGTTCCTCGACAAGCCGCTCGTGCACGAGATCGCCGACGCCCTGCCGATCGCGCTCCTCATGGCGCTCGTGGCGGTGCAGACGTTCGCGATCGGGCAGACACTGGTGATCGACGCCCGGTTCGCGGGGCTGGCCGCAGCCGTCGTGGCGCTCCTGCTACGAGCCCCGTTCCTGGTGGTGGTGGTCGTCGCCTCCGCGGTGGCCGCCGCCTTCCGCGCCCTGGGATGGGCGACCTGACGACGTGAGGTCCCCGAGATGACCGACGACCCCCGCCGGCAGCGGCCGCTGTTCCGCATCTTCGACCGCGACCCCGACCGCCATCGCCCCGTCGACGCCGACTACGTGCAGGAACGGCTCGTGCGGGTCCACCGGCCCGGTCCGTGGCGGACCGCCCTGGTGGTCGCCCTCGCGCTGGTCTCCGCCTGGGCGGGGCTCGCGGCGGTGGTGGCGCTGTCCGTCACCCGGTCGTGGCCGGCCCGGCTGGCCGTGCTCGCGATCGTGGCCGTCCCGGTCGGCGCGCTCATCTGGGTCACGTCGCGCGTCCTCGCCGTCGGGCCCTACGTCAACGACCGGACCTTCCGGCAGACCCGCGTGCTCACCCTCACCGAGGTCGACTGGCCCGACATCATCGACGTCCGCCGGGTCCCCGGTCCCGTGCCGTTCCTCGGGATCGGCCCACCGGTCGACGGCGAGCGAGTCCTGATCGTGCTGCGCGACGGGAGCGAGCTCCCCACCACCGTGACCTCGCACTCCCCCGACTTCCTGGGACGGGCAGAGGCGTACGACGTGGCTGCCCTCGGCGTCGAGCGCTGGTGGCACGACAGCAGGAAGGACGACGCATGAGCAGCACCGCGATCGCCTGGCGGCGCCCCATGGTGTCCCGCGACAGCACCGAGTCGCATCGAGCCTCGACCCCGCTCGAGCTGTTCTTCGACCTGTGCTTCGTCGTCGCGGTAGCGGCGGCCGCGGCCAGGCTGCACCACGCCGAGGCCGGTGTGGCGGGCCTCGAGGAGCCGCACCTGGTCCCCGGCATCGTCGGCTACGCGATGGTGTTCTTCGCGATCTGGTGGGCCTGGATGAACGTCACCTGGTTCGCCTCGGCGTACGACACCGACGACGTCCTCTACCGCATCGCCGTCTTCATCATCATCTCCGGCGCCCTGGTGCTCGCCGCGGGGATCCCCCGAGCGTTCGACTCGCGCGACTTCGGCGTCGTCACCCTCGGCTACACGATCATGCGGATTCCGCTGATCGGACTCTGGCTCAGGGTGCTGCACGACGACGTCGCGCGACGGGCCACCGCCGCGCGGTTCGCGATCGGCCTGACCCTGTGCCAGCTCGGCTGGATCGCGCTGCTGCTCGCGCCGTCATCGGCGAAGCTGGTCGGCTTCGCCGTGCTCGTGGCCGCGGAGCTGACGGTGCCGGTCGTCGCCGAGCGCGCCGGTGCGACATCGTGGCACCCGGGGCACATCGCGGAGCGCTACAGCCTGTTCACCATCATCGTGCTGGGCGAGTCGGTGCTGAGCGGATCCGTCGCGCTCGGCGCGGTGCTCGACAGCGACCACCCCGTGGCCGACGTCTGGGGCATCGCGGTCGGCGGGCTGCTGCTCCTCTTCGCGATGTGGTGGAAGTACTTCGCCCGCTCCGCGGCGGACCTCCTCACCAGCTCGCGCATCGCATTCGAGTGGGGCTACGGGCACCTCGTCGTGTACGCCTCTGCCGCCGCGGTCGGAGCCGGCATCGTGGTCGCCGTCGACCAGGCGACCGGACACTCGGCCATCTCCGAGCAGGCCGCGGGAGCGGCCGTGACGGTCCCCGCAGCGATCTACCTCGTCGCCGTGTGGTTGTTGCACCTGCGTCGCCGGGGCGACGGCGACTCGCGCGGTGTCGTGCTGGGCGTGGGAGTCCTCGCCGTGCTCGCCAGCACGTTCGCGCCGCAGCCGGTGCTCACCGCCGGGCTCGTGGCCGCCGCGATGGTGGCCGTGGTCGTCGTCCTCGACCTCCGCTCACGCAGTGTCGAAGCCTAGGTAGGTGTCGAGGCCGACGGTGAGGCCGGGGCGCGTGGCTACGGTGCGCACGCCGAGCAGGACGCCGGGCATGAACGAGGTGCGGTCGGTGGAGTCGTGGCGGATGGTGAGCGTCTCCCCCGCGGTGCCGAGCATCACCTGCTGGTGCGCGACGAGCCCAGCGAGGCGCACGGAGTGGACCGCGACGCCGTCGACGTCGGCCCCGCGGGCACCCTCGAGCGCCTGAGTCGTGGCGTCCGGCGACGGGCCCACGCCCGCCGCGCGGCGGGCCGCGGCGACGAGGTGCGCGGTGTGCACCGCGGTGCCCGACGGCGCGTCGACCTTCTGCGGGTGGTGCAGCTCGAGGATCTCGACGGAGTCGAACCAGGGAGCGGCCGCGGCGGCGAAGCGCATCATGAGCACCGCGCCGATCCCGAAGTTGGGTGCGACGAGCACACCGGTCGACGGAGCGGCCTCGAGCCAGCCGCGCAGCGTCGCGAGCCGGTCGTCGTCCATCCCGGTGGTGCCGACGACGGTGTGGATCCCGTGGCCGACGAGGAACTCGAGGTTGCGCATGACCGCGCCCGGCTGGGTGAACTCGACGACGACCTCGGCACCGGCGTCGGTGAGGGTCTCGAGCGGGTCGTCACGGTCGATCGCGGCGACCAGCTCGAGGTCGTCGGCCGCCTCGACGGCGCGCACGACTTCTCCGCCCATGCGTCCGAGAGAGCCGAGGACTCCCACGCGGATCGTCATGCCGACTCCTCTCGGGCGACCGCGAGCCAAGGCGGCGGTCGAGGGTGGAACGGGTCAGGCGACCGCGGACGAGAAGTCGCGGTCGGTGTCGAACGGGCCGATCACGGCGAGCGTGGGGCTGATCTCGAGCAGGGTGTCGGCGACGGCGCAGACGTCCTCGATCGTCACGGCGTCGATCGCGGCGAGCACCTCAGCCGTGGACCACAGCTCGCCGGCGAGCAGCTCGGCCTTGCCGATGCGCGACATGCGGGAACCGGTGTCCTCGAGACCGAGCACGAGCCCGCCGCGCAGCTGGCCCTTGCCGCGCTCGAGCTCCTCCGCGGTGAGGCCGTTCTGCGCGACCTTGACCAGCTCGTCGCGGGCGATCGCGAGGACGTCGTCGACCTTCTTCGGCATGCAGCCGGCGTAGACGCCGAACATGCCGGTGTCGGCGTAGTGCGAGGCGAACGAGAACACGGAGTAGGCCAGGCCGCGCTTCTCGCGGATCTCCTGGAAGAGCCGGCTGCTCATGCCGCCGCCGAACGCGGAGTTGAGCACGCCGAGCGCGAAGCGGCGCTCGTCGTCGCGAGCGAGCCCGGGGACGCCGAGGACGACGTTGGCCTGCTCGGTGGACTTGGTGAGCACCCGCACGTCGCCCGCACCGCGGGTGCGGAAGTCGCCGGCGCGCGGAGTGGCGGGCGAGTCGTCGCCGTCGAGGAAGCCGGCCGCTCCGAACGCCTTGCGCACCAGGCGAACCACCGTGGCGTGGTCGACGTGGCCGGCGGCCGCCACGACCATGTTCTGGGGGCGGTACTGCCGGGCGTAGAAAGCGCGGATGGCGCGCGGCGTGATCGACTCGATGGTCTCGACCGTGCCGAGGATCGGACGCCCGAGGGGCGTCTTGCCGAACATGGCATCGGCGAACTCCTCGTGCACGAGGTCGCCGGGGTCGTCGTCGCGCATGGCGATCTCTTCGAGGATCACGTCGCGCTCGGAGTCGACGTCGGCGGCACGCAGCAGCGCCGAGGTGACGAGGTCGCTGATCACGTCGACCGCGAGCGGGAGGTCCTGGTCGAGCACCCGCGCGTAGAAGCAGGTGTACTCCTTGCTGGTGAACGCGTTCATCTCGCCGCCCACGGCGTCGAGCGCCGCGGAGATGTCGAGCGCCGAGCGCCGAGCGGTGCCCTTGAAGAGCAGGTGCTCGAGGTAGTGCGCGGCTCCGGCCTGGGCGGGGGTCTCGTCGCGCGAGCCCACCCCGACCCAGATGCCGAACGCGGCCGAGCGCACGCCCGGGATGTTCTCGGTGACCACCCGGACACCGCCCGGCAGGACGGTGCGACGCACGAGCGCGCCGTCCTCGTCGAGCAGGGTGCGGGTGGAGCCGGGGCGCTGGTCACGCGCTCCGGGCACGCGGGATCGCCGCGTGCCCGGAGCAGTGGTGCGTGCGACCGTCATCGAGGCGATCAGGCCTCGACGTCGGCGGTCTCGGCGACCGAGACGGTGTCGGTGGACGACGCGTCGTCGTCCTCGACCGGGGACAGCGAGAGCTTGCCGCGCTGGTCGATCTCGGAGATCTCGACGAGCACCTTCTGGCCGATCGACACGACGTCGTCGACGTTCTCGACGCGCTTGCCGCCCGCGAGCGAGCGGAGCTTCGAGATGTGCAGCAGGCCGTCCTTGCCCGGCATGAGCGACACGAAGGCACCGAACGTCGTGGTCTTGACCACGGTGCCGAGGTAGCGCTCGCCGATCTCCGGCATGTGCGGGTTGGCGATGGCGTTGATCTGCGCCCGCGCGGCCTCGGCCTTGGGGCCGTCGGTCGCACCGATGTAGATCGTGCCGTCGTCCTGGATGGTGATCTCGGCGCCGGTCTCGTCCTGGATCTGGTTGATCATCTTGCCCTTCGGGCCGATGACCTCTCCGATCTTGTCCACCGGGATCTGGATCGAGATGATGCGCGGCGCGTACGGCGACATCTCGTCCGGGACGTCGATGGCCTCGAGCATGACCTCGAGGATCGCGAGGCGGGCGTCACGCGCCTGGGTCAGCGCACCGGCGAGCACCGACGCGGGGATGCCGTCGAGCTTGGTGTCGAGCTGGAGCGCGGTGACGAACTCCTTGGTGCCGGCGACCTTGAAGTCCATGTCGCCGAACGCGTCCTCCGCACCGAGGATGTCGGTGAGGGTGACGTACTCGGTGCTGCCGTCGACCTCGTCGGAGATGAGGCCCATCGCGATGCCGGCGACCGGGGCCTTGAGGGGCACGCCGGCGTTGAGCAGCGACATCGTGGACGCGCAGACCGAGCCCATCGAGGTGGAGCCGTTGGAGCCGAGGGCCTCGGACACCTGGCGGATCGCGTAGGGGAACTCCTCCTTGGTCGGCAGGACCGGCACGAGGGCACGCTCGGCGAGCGCACCGTGGCCGATCTCGCGACGCTTGGGCGAGCCCACCCGACCGGTCTCGCCGGTGCTGTAGGGCGGGAAGTTGTAGTTGTGCATGTAGCGCTTGCGCGTCTCGGGGCTCAGCGTGTCGAGCTGCTGCTCCATCCGGAGCATGTTGAGCGTGGAGACACCCAGGATCTGGGTCTCGCCGCGCTCGAACAGCGCCGAGCCGTGGGCGCGGGGAACGATGTCGACCTCGGCCGACAGCGTGCGGATGTCGGTGAGACCGCGACCGTCGATGCGCACCTTGTCGCGCAGCACGCGCTGGCGCACCAGCTTCTTGGTGAGCGAGCGCAGCGCGGCGCCGATCTCCTTCTCGCGACCCTCGAACTGACCGGCGAGACGCTCGGCGGCGAGGTCCTTGACGCGGTCGAGCTCCTCCTCGCGCTCCTGCTTGCCGGCGATGGTGAGAGCGGCGGCGAGCTCGGTCGCGACGGCACCCTCGACGGCGTCGAACGCGTCGGGCTGGTAGTCGAGGAAGATCGGGAACTCGCGCGTCTCCTTCGTGGACTTCGCGGCGAGCTCGGCCTGCGCCTCGCAGCAGATGCGGATGAACGCCTTCGAGGCGTCGAGGCCCTGGGCCACGACCTCCTCGGTCGGAGCGGTGGCACCGCCCTTGACGAGCTCGATGGTGTTCGAGGTCGCCTCGGCCTCGACCATCATGATCGCGACGTCGTCGCCGACGATGCGGCCCGCGACGACCATGTCGAACACGGCCTCCTCGAGCTGGCTGTGCGACGGGAAGGCGACCCACTGGCCCTTGATGAGGGCGACGCGGGTGGCGCCGATCGGGCCGCTGAAGGGCAGGCCGGCGATCTGGGTCGACATCGAGGCCGCGTTGATCGCGACGACGTCGTAGAGGTGGTCGGGGTTGAGCGACAGGACCGTGATGACGACCTGGATCTCGTTGCGCAGGCCCTTGACGAACGAGGGGCGCAGCGGGCGGTCGATGAGGCGGCAGGTGAGGATCGCGTCCTCGCTCGGGCGGCCCTCGCGGCGGAAGAACGAGCCGGGGATGCGACCCACGGCGTACATGCGCTCCTCGACGTCGACCGTCAGCGGGAAGAAGTCGAACTGGTCCTTCGGGTGCTTCCCGGCCGTGGTGGCCGAGAGCAGCATGGTCTCGTCGTCGAGGTAGGCGACGGCGGAACCGGCGGCCTGCTGGGCCAGCCGGCCGATCTCGAAACGGATCGTGCGGGTGCCGAAGGCGCCGTTGTCGATGACGGCTTCGGACGTGTGGATCTCGGGACCCTCCACGGGTGCCCTCCTCGTGTGTCTGTGGGACGACGAGGCGCGAGCGCGGGAGTACCTACCAGTCGGCAGGAGGCCGGTCTTCGATCGAAGCGTCCGGGCGGCGGGCCGCTTCCACGCTCCTGCGCGGGGGGCGACGTGCCCGGATGCCACTACCGAGGACCGACGACTTGAGGTGTCTCCGGGGCGTTCGCCCCACGATCATCCCTGCGGTGCGTCGCTGGACTGTCCAGCAGCGGGTTGTTCAGTTGTTCGGCTTCGTGACGTTTCTACCGGAGCCGGGACGGACTCGCGGGGAGCGACCCGCCCCCGCCGGGACTGACCGTCAGGACGACGGTCCACCCGCACGGGGGTCGTGCGCTCCCCGTCGCGCGACTAGCGACGGATACCGAGTCGCTCGATGATCGCGCGGTAGCGGTTGATGTCCTTCTTGGTCAGGTACTTGAGCAGCCGACGACGCTGGCCGACCAGCAGCAGCAGCCCACGGCGGCTGTGGTGGTCGTGCTTGTGCGTCTTGAGGTGCTCGGTGAGGTCGTTGATGCGACGCGTGAGCAGCGCGATCTGGACCTCGGGGGAGCCGGTGTCACCGTCGGACGGTGGCGTACTCGGCGATGATCGCGTTCTTGGTCGCGGTGTCGAGCGACATGCAGTGATTTCCTTCTCGGGCGCGTCACGGACCGCGCGGGGCGCGCGGGACGCTCGAAACAGTCGCGTGCAGCAGGGCGCCCACCCCGCGGCCGTCAGGCGACAGGGTATCAGCGGGGACGGTGGCGCCCAAACCGCAGCCGAGCGCCCCCGGGGCAGCGATGCCGCAGGTCAGGGCGCGATCGGCCGCTCGAGGGACGCCCCGGCCGGGAGCGGCTCGGGCACCGGGAGGCCGTGGCGACGCCGATCGCCAGATAGGCCCGCCGCACGGCGAGGGCCCGCTCGAGGGTGGAGGTGATCCGCTCGACGAAGTGCTCCCGGTAGACGTTGTCGCTGGCGGCGTAGACCGTGGCGTAGAAGCCGGCGAACCCGCCGAGGAACGTGGCGACCCGGAGCAGCTGCCGGGTGACGGCGTGGTCGCTCCCCAGGCCCACCAGGGTCTCGACCGGCGCGAGCCCGCCGAGCCACGCGTCCTGCACCGGGAGGCTGATCGCCACGGACCCGAACACGACGAAGAACGCCCACACCAGCGCGCCGACCAGGGTCACCTGGACGAGCTGTGCCGTGACCATGACGAGCAGCAGGTTGGTCCGCTGCCGCGGCCGCCAGCGGCACCGGCCGGTCGAGCCCGTCGAGCCCGTCGGCGACGCCGGCCAGCGGGGTGTCGACCGTGGCCGCCACGACGAGGTCGCGATCGGTGCTCACCTCGATCCGGGCGAACTCCTCGCGGCTGCGCCCGACGATGAACAGCGACGCCGATCACCGCGAAGACCGCGAGGCTCCCCCACAGCACCTGCGCGCTCATGGTCCCCGCGACCTGCCACACCTCGGTGTTGATGAACAGGAAGGTGATGAAGAGCAGCATCAGCGGCAGCACCCGGGTGATGAGCCGGGTCACGTTGCTCAGCTGCGCGAAGGTCCAGCGCAGGACCCAGAGCACGAGCGCCACGAGGGCGTAGCGCGTCACGACGTAGACCAGTCGCGAGCACGACGACGCCGGCGCCGAGGCCCACGCCCGAACGCGACGAGGTCGCGGTCGACCATCAGATCTGAGCAAGCGGTGGGACGACGACGAACGCCGCGAGCCAGGGCAGACCCGACCCGGCTCGGCAGGGAGAACGCCGGTCGGCCGTGCGCCCGGTTCCACCACGCGTAGCCGAGGACGTCGCGAGCGACGCAGCCACCGCGACGACGACGCTGCGGACGTCGTCGACGACAACGACGACGCGACAGGACCGACGCCGCGAACAGCGCCACCAGCACGGGGACGGCCCGGGTCCAGACGTCGCGGCCCGCCGAGTAGTCCTCGACGAACATCGGCAGCCCGCGTCGGATGAACCACCGCTCGGTCAGCCCGGAGCTCGGGGGCCTCAGCCGACAAGGCGACGCGCCTCCTCGACGTCGACGGCCATGCGCGCCTTCAGTGGTTCGATGCCGTCGAACTTCTCCTGGCCGCGGATCCGCGCGACGAAGTCGAGCCCGACGTGCGCGCCGTAGAGGTCGAGGTCGTCGCGGTCGAGCACGTAGGCCTCGACCCGACGCTCCGACACCGTCGAAGGTCGGGTTCGTGCCGATGCTCACCGCCGCCGGGAACCGCTGCACGTGCTCGGTGTAGGGAGCCAGGACGAGGTGCGCGGCGTAGACGCCGTCGGCCGGGATCGCGGCGTGCGGGGTGGTCGCGAGGTTGGCCGTGGGATACCCGAGGTCGCGGCCGCGCTTGTCGCCGTGCACCACCGTGCCCTCGACCCGGTGCGGGCGCCCGAGGGAGTACGCCGCCGCCGCGACGTCGCCCGCGCGGATGAGCCCGCGCACGTAGGTGGACGACCAGACGCCGCCCTCACCCGCGATCAGCGTCTCGGCGTCGACGGTGAACCCGCGGTCGACGCCGAGCTCGGACAGGGTCTCGGTGTCGCCGGCCGCGCGCCGGCCGAACCGGAAGTTCTCCCCCACCGTGACGGCGATCGCGTGGAACCGCTGGACGAGGACCTGGTCGACGAACTCCTCGCGGCGAGAGCGACGCGAGCTCGCGGGTGAACGGGAAGACGCACACGGCGTCGACGCCGAGCTCGGCGAGCAGCGCGCACCGGTGGTCGATCGTCGAGCAGCAGAGCAGGGTGGGTGCCCGGGCGCACGACCTCGTCGGGATGCGGGTCGAACGTGATGACCACCGACGGGCGCCCCGAGCGCGTGCGCGTGCGCCACGGCCTTGCCGACCACCGAGCGGTGGCCGTAGTGGACGCCGTCGAAGACGCCGATGGCCACGACCGACCTCGGCTGGTCGAGCGGCACGTCGTCGAGCCCCTGCCATCGCTGCACGGCGCCTAGCCTGCCAGCCCCCGCCGCCGCAGCCGACCCGGACGCGCCACGCCACCTGCCGCCGTCCGAGGAGTCCGGCACGGCGCCGCGGCTAGGAGAACACCACGACCGGTGCCAGGGCACCGTCGCGCGGCTCGGCGAGCGAGAGCACGCGACCGTCCGGCCGCGAAGATCCCCGCCGGCCCGGTGACGTGCACGGGGCAGGCGATGCGGCCGCCGTGCAGCACGAGGTCGGACGTGACGTCGTCGACGTCGACCCGCTGGTACGGCGGTGGCGATCGACCTCACCCAGCGGCACGAGGGAGAACGACTCCTCGAGCTGCGGCGAGCGTGCGGGCGAGGCTCGAGCCCGAACGGGCCGACCCGGGTGCGGCGCAGCGCGGTGAGGTGCCCGCCGACGCCGAGCGCGGCACCGAGGTCGCGCGCGAGGGCTCGGACGTAGGTGCCCGAGGTGCAGGTGACGGCGACGTCGACGTCGACGACGTCCACGCCGACGCGCGGCACGGCGAGCACGTCGAACTGCGACACGGTGACCGGACGACGGGCGAGCTCCACCTCCTCGCCCGCGCGCACGCGGGCGTAGGAGCGCACGCCGTCGACCTTGACGGCGCTGACCGAGGACGGCCGCTGCTCGATGTCGCCGGTGAGCGGCGCGATCGCGGCGACGATCTCGTCGTCGGTGACGTGCGAGGCGTCGGCGCTCGACGATCTCCTCGCCCTCGGCGTCGTCGGTCACGGTCGCGCGGCCGAGCCGGATCGTGGCGTCGTAGGACTTGTCGGTCAGCGCCAGCCGGCCCAGCAGCCGGGTGGCCCGCTCGACCCCGATGAGCAGCACCCCGGTGGCCATCGGGTCGAGAGTGCCGGCGTGGCCCACCTTGCGCGTGCCCGCGATGCGGCGCATGCGTGAGACGACGTCATGGCTGGTCAGCCCGGCCGGCTTGTCGACGACGACGAGGCCGTCGGGCGCGGTGCGTTCACGGGGCGGTCGGGCCACGGCTCAGCCCGGGAGGTGCGGGTGAGCGCGCGAGAGACTCGCGGACCGAGACGAGGACGTCGCCGGCCGAGCCGGCGCCGGTGAACCCGGCGGCGAACAGGTGCCCGCCCCCGCCGAGCGACAGCGCCACGCGCGAGACGTCGATCGCGGCCCTTGCTGCGCATCGACACCCGCCACTGGCCGTGCGTCGTCCTCCTTGAGCACGCACGCCACCTCCGCCTCGGTGGCGATGCGCAGGACGTCGATGACGCGCTCGACGGCGTCGAGGGGCAGGTGCGCGGCGGCGCGGTCCGCCGCCGACACGCGCGTCCACACCAGGCCGAGGCCCCCGACGGCCGACTCCTCGAGCACCGCCCGGTCGAGCGCGGCGCCGAGCAGGCGGAGCACGCCGAACGGCTCGTCGTCGTAGATGTGCCGCGCCACGACGTCGTGCCGTAGGCCGGTGGCCAGCAGTCGCGCGGCGATCTCGTGGGTGGCCGCCGTGGTGCCGGCGTACTTGAACGAGCCGGTGTCCGTGACGAGGCCGGCGTAGATCGGCGTGGCGATCGTGGCGTCGAGCTGACGCCGAGGCGATCCACGAACTCGAGCGCGAGCACCGCCGTGGCCGGGGCTGCGACGTCGACGAGGTGCACGCCGCCGAAGCCGGTGTAGGACGAGTGGTGGTCGACGGCCACGAAGGTCCGCGCCGCCTCCGCCGGGGCGCGCAGCACGCCGAGCCGCTCGATGGAGCTGACGTCGAACGACACCACGACCGGCCGCGGGGTGAGCGCGGCGGGAGCCACGAGCAGGTGCTGACCGGGCAGCGTGCGCAGCACGCGCGGGACCACGAACGGGTCGTCGCCGAACGACACGGCGACGTCGACGCCACGCGCTCGAGCGCGAGGCCCACGGCGAGCGCGGAGCCGAGCGCATCGGCGTCGGGGGCGACGTGCGCGAGCAGCAGCACCGGGGCGCCGCTCGTCACCGCGGCGACCGTGGCGTCCCAGTCGACGGGCTGCGGCGACGACGACCAGGTCACGCCGTCGGCCTCGCACGACCGTCGTCGTCCTCGTCGAGCTCGCTCGTCGTCGTCCTCGAGGTCGTCGTCGGCCCGCGGCTTGCGGTAGGGGTCGGCCTCGCCGGCGTAGGTCGCCACCGCGGCCTGCGGTCTGCACCTCGGCGTCGGCCACCGCCGCCTGGTGGAGCAGGTCCTCGATCGCGCAGGGCGTTCTCCGGGATGGCGTCGGCGACGAAGGCGAGGGTCGGGGTGAAGCGGACGCCGGTCTGCCGGCCGATCTCGCTGCGCAGCACGCCCTCGGGCGCTCTCGAGCGCCGCGGCCGTGGCGATCTTCTCCTCGTCGCGTGCCGTAGACGGTGTAGTAGACCGTCGCCTCGTGCAGGTCGCCGGTGACGCGGGAGTCGGTGATCGTGACGAACCCCAGGCGCGGGTCCTTGATCCGCATCTCGAGCGTCTCGGCGACGATCACCTTGATGCGGTCGGCGAGCTTGCGGGCGCGGGCCGGGTCGGCCATGGCGGCGTCCTTCCGTGGTGCTGCGTCGACAGCCTGGTGCGTGCTGGCGACCGGGTCAGTCGTCGAGCTGTCGCGCAGCAGTCGTCGGGCACTGAGCAGGTCGAGCTCGGGTCGTGCGGCGACGAACCGCTCGCAGGCGTCGAGCACCTCGGTGCAGTGCGCGGCGTCCGACGACACCACCGCGACGCCGATGAGTGCCCGACGGTGCAGGTCCTGGTGGCCGACCTCGGCGACCGCAACCTCGAAGCTGCCGCCGGAGCTCGGCGACCACCGGGCGGACGAGCGCGCGCTTCTCCTTGAGCGAGTGGACATCGCCGAGGAGGACGTCGCAGCTCGAGCGATCCGACGAACACGACGTCCTCCTGGTCGAGGTCAGCCGCGCGGCTTCTCGCGCATCTCGAACGTCTCGATGACGTCGTCGACCTTGATGTCGTTGTACGACCCGAGGCCGATACCGCACTCGAAGCCCTCGCGGACCTCGGTGGCGTCGTCCTTGAACCGCTCGCAGCGACGTCGATCGTGAGGTTGTCCGCCACGACGGCGCCGTCGCGCACGAGGCGCGCCTTCGCGTTGCGCCGGATGAGGCCGGTGCGCACGAGGCAGCCGGCGATGTTGCCGAACTTGCTCGAGCGGAAGACCTCGCGGACCTCGGCGGTGCCGAGGGCCACCTCCTCGTAACTCGGGCTTGAGCATGCCCTTGAGCGCGGCCTCGACGTCGTCGATCGCCTGGTAGATGACCGAGTAGAAGCGGACGTCGACGCCCTCGCGGTCGGCCAGCTCGCGGGCCTTGCCCTCGGCGCCGCACGTTGAAGCCGATGATGACGGCCTCGTCGACGCGTCGGCCAGGTTGACGTCGTTCTCGGTGATCGCACCGACGCCGCGGTCGATGACGCGCAGCGTGACCTCGTCGCCGACGTCGATCTTGAGCAGCGCGTCCTCGAGCGCCTCGACCGAACCGGACACGTCGCCCTTGAGGATGAGCTTGAGCTCCTCGGACCTCGCCCTTCTCCAGCGCCTTGAGGAAGTCCTCGAGCGTGCGGCGGCCGCGGGCCTGGGCCAGCGCGGCGTTGCGCTCGCGGGCCTCGCGCGTCTGGGCGATCTGGCGAGCGGTGCGGTCGTCCTCGACGACGAGGAAGTTGTCGCCCGCACCGGGCACCGCGGTGAGGCCGAGCACCTGGACCGGACGGGCCGGGCCGGCCTCGGTGAGCGTGTTGCCGTGCTCGTCGAGCATGGCGCGCACGCGGCCGTAGGCGTCGCCGGCGACGATCGAGTCGCCCGGACGCAGCGTGCCGCGCTGGACCAGCACCGTGGCGACCGGACCGCGACCGCGGTCGAGGTGCGCCTCGATGGACACGCCCTGGGCGTCCTGGTGCGGGTTGGCCCGCAGGTCGAGCGCGGCGTCGGCGGTGAGCAGGAGCGCCTCGAGCAGGTCGTCGATGCCCTGACCGGCCTTGGCCGAGACGTCGACGAACATCGTGTCGCCGCCGTACTCCTCGGCCACCAGGCCGTACTCGGTGAGCTGACCGCGCACCTTGACGGGGTCGGCGCCCTCCTTGTCGACCTTGTTCACCGCGACCACGATCGGCACGCCGGCCGCCTTGGCGTGGTTGAGCGCCTCGATCGTCTGCGGCTTCACGCCGTCGTCGGCCGCCACCACGAGGATCGCGATGTCGGTGACCTGCGCACCACGAGCACGCATGGCGGTGAACGCCTCGTGACCCGGGGTGTCGATGAAGGTGATCGCACGCGGCTCGTCCGAGTCCGGGCGGGCCACGATCTGGTAGGCGCCGATGTGCTGCGTGATGCCGCCGGCCTCCTTCGCCATGACGTTCGTCTTGCGGATCGCGTCGAGCAGCCTGGTCTTGCCGTGGTCGACGTGACCCATGACGGTGACGACCGGCGGACGCGCGACCGAGGTCGGACTCGTCGCCCTCGTCCTCGCCGAACTCGAGGTCGTAGCTCTCGAGCAGCTCGCGGTCCTCGTCCTCGGGGCTGACGACCTGGACGTCGAAGTTGAGCTCGGTGCCGAGCAGGAGCAGCGTCTCGTCGTTGACCGACTGGGTCGCGGTGACCATCTCGCCGAGGTTGAACAGCACCGTGACGAGCATGCCGCGGGTTGACGCCGATCTTGTCGGCGAAGTCGGTGAGGCTCGAGCCGCGCGCGAGGCGCACGACCTGGCCCTGGCCCATGGGACGGATCTCGCCGCCCATGGACGGCGCCGGCATGTTGTCGAACTCCTGGCGCTTCGCCCGCTTGGACTTGCGGCCACGGGCCGGCTTGCCGCCGGGACGACCGAACGCGCCCGCCGTGGTGCCGCGACCGGACCGGCACCGGGACGACCGGAGAAGCCACCGGGACGCGGGGCACCGAAGCCACCGCCGCCACCGGCACCGCCGCCACCACCGGGGCGCGGGGCGCCGAAGCCGCCGCCGCCGCCGGGACGACCGGCACCGCCGGGACCACCGGGACCGACCGGGACCGGACCGCCGGGAGCCGGACGACCGCCCGGGACCGCCGGGACCGGCCCGCGCCGGGACCGCCGGGCCGGCCGGGCCGACCGGGACGCTGCCGGGCATCATGCCCGGGTTGGGACGGGGCGCACCGGGGACGCCGCCGGCCGGGCCGCGGGCGCGGGGCGCCGGGACCGCCGGCGGGCGCTCGACGCTGCGGTCGGTGAACGGGTTGTTGCCCGGCCGAGCCGGACGCGGTGCACCGGGACGGGCGCAGCCGGAGCGGCGGGACGCGGCGGGAGGTCGGCGCTCTTGTCGGTGAACGGGTTGTTGCCCGGACGCGGGGCCGCGGGGCGGCGGCCGGACCGGGGACGGCGGAGGCCGCGGGGGCCGCCGCAGCCGCGGCCGGCGGGCGCCTGCGGGGCGGCCGGGACGGGAGCTGCGGGCACGGGGACCACGGGGGCCTCCGGCGCAGCGACGGGGGTGGACGCCTCGACCTCGACCGCGGGTGCTGCGGGCTTGGCGGGGGCGGGCTTCGGGGCGGCCTTCTTGGCCGGCGCCGGCGCTGCCTCCGGTGCGGCGGGGAACGCCTCACTGAGACGGCGGACGACCGGCGCCTCGATGGTGGAGCTCGCCGAACGGACGAACTCACCCATCTCCTGGAGCTTGGCCACGACGACCTTGCTCTCGACTCCGAGCTCCTTGGCGAGCTCGTAGACCCGGACCTTCGACACAGTTCTCCTGCTCTTCGGTCCGGAATCGGGGTCGACCCGGACCGCTCAGACGTGCACGGACACGCTCATCGCTGGGCGTTCATCGGAGGCTCATGTCCTTGTCGCTCCCGATTCGTGGTGGACGGTTTGGTGTGGTCGGTGCTCACGGACCGGCGGAGCCGGACGCGGGCGGATCGTGCGGGTGGTGCTGCTCGAGGTCGGCGGACCGACGCTCGATCTCGAGCCGGACCGCGGTGTCGTCGAGCGGTCCCGGGACCCGGAGGGCCCGAGGGAGCGCCCGCCGGCGTACGGCGAGGTCGAGACAGTGCGGGTCGGGGTGCAACCAGGCCCCCCGGCCTGCGATGCGCGCCCGCGGATCGGGGACGAGGACGCCCTCGACGACGACGACGCGCACCAGATCGGTGCGGCCGCCCCGGACCCGGCACCCCACGCACGTGCGCACCGGGGTGCGCCGCGTGGCGGCGTGCTGGAGAACTGGGGTGGCCGGGCTACCGACCGCCGACGAGTCTACCGCGCCGGTCGGGCGCCTCACTCACGCCCGCGGCCCGGGTCGGGGCGGCGGTCGTCGCGGGGGCGGTCGTCGCCCGCGTGCCCGGAGCCGCCGGACGGGCCGCCGACCGGGTCGCCGGGGGCGGTGTCGGACCGGATGTCGATGCGCCAGCCGGTGAGCCGGGCCGCCAGCCGGGCGTTCTGGCCCTCCCTGCCGATCGCGAGCGAGAGCTGGTAGTCCGGCACGATGACCCGGGCGGAGCGCGCGGCCTCGTCGACGACCGTGACGGAGGTCACCCGGGCCGGCGACAGGGCGTGGCCGACCATCTCCGCCGGGTCCTCGGACCAGTCGACGATGTCGATCTTCTCGCCGTGCAGCTCGGCCATGATCGCCGCGCACCCGCTGGCCCATCGGGCCGATGCAGGCGCCCTTGGCGTTGAGGCCGGGGACGGTCGAGTGGACCGCGATCTTGGTGCGGTGCCCGGCCTCGCGGGCGATCGCCGCGATCTCCACCGAGCCGTCGGCGATCTCGGGCACCTCGAGCGCGAACAGCGACTTCACCAGGTCGGGGTGGGTGCGCGAGACGGTGACGCGCGGCCCACGCGGGGTCTTCGCCACCGAGACGACGTGGCACTTGAGGCGCGTGCCGTGGGCGTACTTCTCGCCCGGCACCTGCTCCTGCGGCGGCAGGACGGCCTCGATCCGGCCGAGGTCGACGAGCACCATGCGCGGGTCGTTGCCCTGCTGCACGATGCCCGACACGAGGTCGCCCTCGGTGCCGACGAACTCGCCGAACGTCGCGTCGTCCTCCGCCTCGCGCAGGCGCTGGAGGATCACCTGGCGCGCGGTGGTGGCGGCGACCCGGCCGAAGCCGTCGGGCGTGTCCTCGTACTCGCGACCGGGCGTGCCGTCCTCGCCGGCGGGCTCGCGGGCCCAGACCGTGACGTGCCCGGTCTTGCGGTCGAGCTGCACCCGGGCCTTGTCGGCCGCGCCCTCGGTGCGGTGGTACGCCAGCAGCAGCGCCTGCTCGAGCGTGTCGACGACGACGTCGTAGGACAGCTCCTTCTCGCGGACGAGGGCCTTGAGCGCGCTCACGTCGATGTCCATGGCGTTCAGACCTCCGTCTCGGTCGTCGTCGTCGGTCGTCGTCGTCGTGGTCGTCGTCGGTCGTCGTGGTCGTCGTGGTCGTCGGGCTCGGGCTCGTCCGTGCCGAGGTCGGCCGCGGCGACGCGCGAGAACTCCACCTGGACGAGCGCGCGCCGCACGTCGGCGAGCGCGATCGTGCGCCGGGAGATGCGGCCCTTGAGGTTCACCTCGAGCTCCACCTCGGTGTCGGTGACCGCGGTGACCCGGCCGGTGACCTCCTGGCCGTCGGCGGTGGTCACGGCCACGAGGCGGGAGACGTTGCGCCGCCAGTGCCGCGGCAGGGTGAGCGGGCGGTCGACGCCGGGCGAGGACACCTCGAGGGTGTAGGGCTCGTCGCCGAGCACGTCGCTGTCGTCGAGGGCGTCGGACACGGCGCGGCGAGGCGACGGCGACCTCGTCGAGGGTCACGCCGTGGTCGCTGTCGACGAGCACGCGTACGACGAGGCGACGGCCGACCGAGCGGAGCTCGACGTCCTCGAGCTCGAGGTCCACGGCCGTGACAGCTGGGGTGAGCAGCGCGACCACCTGGTCGTGCCGGGCGCTGTCGGGGCGTCGGGGCGCGGAGCCGGGCTTGCGGCTCTGCGAGGGACGGGCGGACATGGTGCGCCTCCTGGGGGCACCGGCGGAGCGCCTCCGCGGGTGCTGTGCTGTTGTGGGGATCCTGTTGTGGCCTGGCTGTTGTCAGAGCCCGCAGTCTACCGGCGCACCGCGCCGGCCTCGTGCCCGTCGCCCGCCGGTGCCCGGCACCGGGTGCGCGGCCGTCGTAGGGTTCCCGACGTGCCGTCGCCTCTCCCGCCGCGACCTGCTCCGCCTCGCGGCGGCCGTGGCGTCGGCGCGGCCCTCGCCGCGTGCACCCGGCGGCGGCTCGACCCCGGCCCCCACCGAGCCCGGCGGTCCCGAGGACCCGGACCGCGCCCTGCGGGCCGAGCAGGGGGAGGCCGAGTCGCAGATGAGTGCCCGCTACGTCGCCGCGGCGCCGGTGCTCACCGGCGCGCTCGGCGCACGCGTCACGGCCCTCGGCGCCCGGCACGACGCCTACCGTCAGGCGATCGACCCGGACCGGCTCGCCGCGTCCCCGTCGATCGGCACGGCGTCGGCCTCGACCCCGGGTGCCACGGCGACCCTCCCCGTGCCCGGCACCGAGGCCGCCGCGATCGCCGGGCTGCTGGCGGCCGAGACGGCAGCGGCGCGGCAGCGCGCCGTCGCCGCGGCGCGCGCGGTCGACCCGGAGCTGGCCCGCTACATCGTGCTCGCCGGCGCCGGGTCCGCCGCGGCCGCCGAGGTGCTGCGGGGTGAGTCCCGGTGAGCGAGCTGGACTCCCTCGCCGTGGTCCTCGACGGCACCGAGGCGGCGATCTACGCCTACGGCCTCGTGGCCGCCCGCGTCGGCGCCACCGCCGAGCAGCAGGCGCTGACCGCCATGGCCGAGCACCGGTCCCAGCGCGAGCGGCTCCGTGCCCGCGTCACCGCGCTCGGCGGAGCCCCGGCAGCCGCGGCACCGGCGTACGACCCGCCGTTCGACGTCGACGACGCCGCCTCGGCCCGACGCCTCGCCGCGCTCGTGGAGGACCGCCTCGCCGGGCAGTGGGCCGGCCTCGCCGCGGCGTCCGCACCCGCGCTGCGCACAGCAGCCGCCGCTCACCGCGCAGGAGTGCTCGGTGCGCTCGGTCCGCTGGTCCGGCGTCGCGCCGGTCTGGGCCGGGGCGAGCTGCAGCCGATCAGCGGGTGAGGACGTCGTAGCCGAGACGCAGCAGCAGCGCGCCGACCACGACGAGGAAGACGATCCGCACGAACCCGGACCCACGCCGCACCGCCGTGCGCGCACCGACCACGCCCCCGACGAGGTTCGCCGCACCCATCGCGAGCCCGAGCACCCAGAGCACGTGGCCGCCGAGGCCGAACACGATGAGCGCGGCGAGATTCGTCGACACGTTGACGACCTTCGCGATCGCCGAGGCGTTGAGGAACGAGTAGCCGAGCAGCGCGACGAGCCCGAAGACGAGGAACGTGCCGGTGCCGGGGCCGAACACGCCGTCGTAGATGCCGATGCCCGCACCCATCGCGACAGCCGCGACGCCGTGCCGCGCATGCGATTCCGTCCCCTGCCAGCGCAGGTCCTGCTGCTCCCCGAGCGCGGGTCGCAGCAGGGTCCAGAGCCCCACGACGAGGAGCAGCACGAGCGCGACCGGGCGGAACAACGTGCCGGGCAGGTGGATCGCGACGAGGGCGCCGCAGGCCCGAGCCGACGAACGCCGCGAGCGCCATCGGCACCGCGGTGGAGATGTCGGTCACCGCCGCACGCCGGTAGGTGAGCGCGGCCGCGGACGTGCCGATGATCGACGAGAGCTTGTTCGTGCCGAGCACCGACGCCGGCTCCGCGCCCGGCAGCGCGACGAGCAGCGCCGGGAGCTGCACGAGACCGCCGCCGCCGCTGACGGCGTCGACCCAGCCGGCGAGACCGGCCGCGAGGAGCAGGAGCACGAGGACCGCAGGGGTGACCCCGAACACCGAATCCACGGGTCAGGCGCCGGTGGTCCAGCGCGCGCACGACGTCGAGCACGTCGCCGATGCGCTGCACGACGGCGTCCGGTGTCGACGTCGACGTCGACCTGCTGCTCGAGCGGGATGTCCGAGTGCGGCACCCAGATCGCGCGCATGCCCACCTGCTGGGCGCCGTGGATGTCGTCCCACGGCCGGTCGCCGACGAACACGCACCCGGGCCGGGTCCGTGACCCCGACCGCGTCGAGCGCGGCGAGGAACGCGTCGGCGTGCGGCTTCCCCACCGGCGGTCTCGCTCGTGTAGACCGCGCCGTCGATCAGGTCGAGGACGCCGTCGCGCGCGAAGACCGCCTCGTGGTGCGCTCGCGGCCACATCGTGTTGCGACAGCACGCCGACCTTGATGCCGTCGGCGCGCAGCGCGCGAAGCAGGCCGGGGACGTCGGGGTCGGTGTGGGTGTGCGGGTCCCACGCGTCGAGGTAGCTGTCGAGCGCCCGGCGTGCGCGGGCGAGTCGAGTGTCGATGCCGGCCGTCGAGGAACAGCTGGTCGAGGTGACCCGTGCCGTGCGGCGCCGGCGGTCTCGCGCTGGCGCTGCCAGCGCCGTCCTCCGCCGTCGAGCAGAGCCGCTGGCGAGCGCCGTCGCGTGCGTGCGGGTCGTAGACCTCGGGCGTAGGCGTACCACCGCGCGACGAGGTCGATGTCGTGCCACGGGGTGAGGGTGCCGCCCCAGTCGAAGATGACCGCGTCGACCGCGGCACGTCATGCGCGGCAGATCGACACGATGCGCTCGAGCGCCTCGCCACCGGCGAGCTCCGTGCGCTCGCCGGTGCGCCGGTCCTTGACCTCGACGACGCCGTCGGCCAGCCCCTTGCCGACCACGACGATCGTCGGGACGCCGAGCAGCTCGGAGTCCTTGAACTTCACGCCGGGCGACGCCGCCTTGCGGTCGTCGAGGATGCACGCGGAGCCCGCGCCGCGTCGAGCTCTGGGCGAGCGGTCTCCGCGTGCGCGTCGAACGGCCTCGTCCTTGCCGGTCGCGACGAGGTGGACGTCGGCGGGCGCGACCTCGCGCGGCCAGCATGAGCCCGAGCTCGTCGTGGTTCTGCTCGGCGATCGCGGCGACGGCGCGCGAGACGCCGATGCCGTAGGAGCCCATCGTGACGACCAGCTGCTTGCCGTTCTCGTCGAGCACCTTGAGGTCGAGCGCCTCGGCGTACTTGCGGCCGAGCTGGAAGATGTGGCCGATCTCGATGCCGCGCGCGATCTCGAGCGCGCGCGCCGCACGACGGGGCAGGCGTCGCCCTCGCGCACCTCGGCGGCCTCGATCGTGCCGTCGGCGGTGAAGTCGCGGCCGGCGACGAGGTCGAACACGTGCCGGCCCGGCTGCGTTGGCGCCCGGTGATCCAGCGGGTGCCGTCGACGACGCGCGGGTCGACGAGGTAGCGGATGCCCGACGCCGACTCCTCGCCGAGCACCTGCGGCCCGATGTAGCCCTTGACCAGCGCCGGGTGCTTCGCGAAGTCCGCCTCCTCGATGGGCGCGGGCTCGCCGGGCGTGCAGCACGCGCCTCGAGCGCGCTTCATGTCGACCTCGCGGTCGCCGGGCACGCCGACGACGAGCGGGTACGGTCGTGCCGTCGGGCAGCGGTGACCGTGAGCACGACGTTCTTGAGCGTGTCGGCGGCGGTCCACGCGCGGTCGGCGCGCGCAGCTCGGTGCGGCGTTCGACGTGCGTCGACGAGCGTGTCGATCGTCGGGGTGTCGGGCGTGTCCTCGACGTGCGCGGCGGGCGCGTCGGCGTAGGTCGAGCGCCGGCGGCGCGGGCGTGGTGACGGCCTCGACGTTGGCCGCGTAGTCGCCGCGCGCTGCAGCGGACGTAGGTGTCCTCGCCGATCTCGCTCGGCGCGAGGAACTCCTCGGACGCCGAGCCGCCCATCGCGCCGGACATCGCCGAGACGATGACGTAGTCGAGGCCGAGCCGGTCGAAGGTCGCTGATGTAGGCGTCGCGGTGCTCGTCGTAGGACGCCTGCAGGCCGGCGTCGTCGACGTCGAAGGAGTAGGAGTCCTTCATGACGAACTCGCGGCCGCGCAGGATGCCCGCGCGGGGACGCGCCTCGTCGCGGTACTTCGTCTGGATCTGGTAGAGCGCCAGCGGCAGGTCCTTGTACGACGAGTACTCGCCCTTGACGAGGAGGGTGAACATCTCCTCGTGCGTCGGGCCGAGCAGGTAGTCGGTGCCCTTGCGGTCCTGGAGGCGGAACAGGTTGGCGCCGTACTCGCGTCCAGCGGCCCGTCGCCTCGTAGGGCTCGCGCGGCAGCAGCGCCGGGAAGTGCACCTCCTGGAAGCCGGCGCGCGTCCATCTCCTCGCGCACGATCGCGCTCGACGTTGCGGTAGACGTGGTAGCCGAGCGGCAGCCAGGTGAAGATGCCCGGCGCGACGCGGCGGACGTAGCCGGCGCGCACGAGCAGCCGGTGGCTCGGCACCTCGGCGTCGGCCGGGTCCTCACGCAGCGTGCGCAGGAACAGCGACGACATGCGGAGCAGCACGGGGATCTCCTCGGAGCGGGTGCGGTGGACCCGCAGGATATCGGCAGCACCGGCGAGTGCCCGACCGCGTTTGCCCGCGCAGCCCCGCGACGGCCGTTGCCCTCGGCGGTTGTCGGGCGAGTCCTGCCGCCCCGTCGTCGACCGTGAGCCGGCGTCGGAGTCTGGCCGTCTCGTCGGCCGGTCAGAACAGGACGGTGGTGAACTCGCCGACCTCGCGGAACCCGACGCGTTCGTACACGCGGCGGGCCGCCGTGTTGTAGTCGTTGACGTAGAGGCTCACCACCGGCGCGATGTCGCGGCGGGCGAGGGCGACCACCGCAGCCATCGCCGCCGTGCCGAGGCCGAGGTTGCGGTACTCCGGTGCGGTCCAGACCCCCTGCACCTGGCACACGCCGTCGGACACGGCGCCGATCTCCGCCTTGGTGACGACGCGCCCGTCGTCGATGCGGGCGTAGGCGCGCCCACTCCGCACGAGCTCGACGACCCGGGCGCGGTAGGCGTCGGCCGCACCCCCGGCGAGCGGGGAGACGCCGACCTCCTCGGTGAACATCGCGACGCACGCGGGCAGCAGCAGGTCGACCTCGTCCTCGCGCACGAGCCGGACGGCGGGTCGCCCGGGAGCGGGGAGTCGGTGTCCATCATGAGCAGGGGCTGGTGGGCGCGGATGTCGCGCGCCGGGCCCCACGAGTCCGGCGAGCAGCGGCCAGAGCGAGGCCACCTCGTCGGTGGGTCCCACGATCGACGAGCAGCGCCGACCGATGCGGCGGCAGCGGTCGGCGAAGGCGCGCCGCGCGGCCGGCGTGGTCTCGACCGGGACGAGGTTGGCACCGAGATAGAGCAGCGACGTGAGCTCGCCGTCCTCGGACCACCCCCACAGCTCACCGCCGAGTCGCCACGAGTCGAGGCCGGAGCTGTGGACGCGGCGAGGAGACGAAGCAGTGCGCGACCGGGTTCCGGTCGAGGACGCGCAGCGCCTGCCGCAGGTCGCGCGGCGCCAGCACCCGCAGCACACCCGCCGTCGCCGTCGTCACGGGGTCATCCTGCCCGACACCGCGCCAGATTCGCGGTGCGACCGCCCTGCGTCGAGCGGATGGCCCACCGAGATGGTCGCTACCGAGGTCAGATCCGCCCGGGAAGCGACCATCTCGGTGGGGGAAACGGGTCGGGCCCGGCGCGGCGCTGTGGACGTCGCCCGCGCTGCGCCGCTCCCTCGTCGAATCCTGCCCGCGTGCCTGCCCGCCACCGCCCCTTCGCCACAGCCGAGCACGTCCGCCGCCAGCTCGGCCCCGGTCCCGTCCTGGTCACCGAGGTGATCTCCAGCGGCGTCTCCCGCGGCCAGCTCCGCGCCGCCATCGCGGCAGGGACGATCCGCCAGGTGCGCTACGGCGTCGTCGCGGCCGCCGCGACCACTCCGCCGCACGCCGCCCGGGACGGGATCCCGGAGGAGCGGCTGCGCGACGCGGCGGCCGCGACGACCCGCTCCAGGGACGAGGACCTGAGGCGTGCGCGTCGCGACGCGGCGGCACACTCCGGGGACGAGCACCTGAGGCGTGGGCGTCGCGACGCGGCGGCAGCCGTCCTGCTCCGCAGGTCACCGGACACCCTGATCAGCCACTGCTCGGCGGCCCTGCTCCACCGACAGCCGACGCCTCGTCCCGGTCGCGACCACCCCCGCACATCGTGGTGACGGCACCCAGGAGCGGCCGGCTGGAGCGAGGGGTGCTCGTGCGCGAGGGACTGGTCGATCCGCGCGACCGGGTCGTCGTCGACGGGGTGCGCTGCACCAGCATCGCGAGGACCGCGCTCGACCTGGCCCGCGGCCGCCCGCTCGCGGAGTCGCTCGTGGTGCTCGATGCGGCGGTGCAGCGCGTCCCCGTCGAGGACCTGACGTCGGCGTACGGACGGCTGCCGGGGCGACGCGGCCTGAGGGCGCTCGCGGAGGCGATGTCGCTCGCCGACCCGCGGTCTGAGTCGCCGCTGGAGTCGGCGTCGCGCGGGGTGATCATCCACGCCGGGCTCCCGCTCCCCGAGCTGCAGGCGTGGCTCACCGGGGTCGACGGGCGGGCGCACCGGGTCGACTTCCTCTGGCGCGCCCACCGCGTGATCGGTGAGGCCGACGGCTGGGCAAGTACGCCGAGCTCGCCGACCTCCGCGCGGAGAAGCGGCGGGAGGACGCGCTGCGCGAGCTCGGACTCACCGTCGTGCGCTGGACGTCCGACGAGCTGTGGCGCACCCCCGCCGTCGTGGTCGCGCGCATCGAGCGCGCCCTGGCCGCGGGCTGACAGCGCGACTCCGGCGCATCGCCCAGCGCGATGGTCGCTACCCGCGCCGGAACGCGCCGGGAAACGACCTTCTCGGTGGGGGAATCGGTCCGTCGGTCAGGAGACGGTGACGATGGCCCGGTGACCTCGCCGGACTCCGGGTCGACGCCCATCTCCTCGGCCATCTCCAGCGCCATCTCGACGAGCGTCTCGACGATCTTGCGACTCCGGCACGGTCGTGATGACCTCGCCGCGCTTGAAGATCTGGCCCTTGCCGTTGCCGGACGCGACGCCGAGGTCGGCCTCGCGCGCCTCGCCCGGACCGTTCACGACGCAGCCCATGACGGCGACGCGCAGCGGGACGGCGAGGCCCTCGAGACCGGCGGTGACCTGCTCGGCGAGCGTGTAGACGTCGACCTGGGCCCGGCCGCAGGACGGGCAGGACACGATCTCGAGGCCGCGCTTGCGCAGGTTGAGCGACTCGAGGATCTGGTTGCCGACCTTGACCTCCTCGACCGGCGGCGCCGAGAGCGAGACGCGGATCGTGTCGCCGATGCCCTGCGACGAGCAGCGCACCGAACGCGACCGACGACTTGATCGTGCCCTGGAACGCCGGGCCGGCCTCGGTGACGCCGAGGTGCAGCGGGTAGTCGCACCGCGCGGCGAGCAGGCGGTAGGCCTCGACCATGACGACCGGGTCGTTGTGCTTCACCGAGATCTTGATCTCGCGGAAGTCGTGCTCCTCGAACAGCGAGCACTCCCACAGCGCCGACTCGACGAGCGCCTCGGGCGTGGCCTTGCCGTACTTCTCGAGCAGCCGCTTGTCGAGCGAGCCGGCGTTGACGCCGATGCGGATCGGGATGCCGGCGTCCTTGGCGGCGCGGGCGATCTCGCCGACCTTGTCGTCGAACTGCCTTGATGTTGCCGGGGTTGACCCGCACGCCGGCGCAGCCGGCGTCGATCGCGGCGAAGACGTACTTCGGCTGGAAGTGGATGTCGGCGATCACCGGGATCTGCGACTTCTTCGCGATCTGCGCGCAGGGCGTCGGCGTCGTCCTGGCTCGGCACCGCGACGCGCACGATCTGGCAGCCGGCCGCGGTGAGCTCGGCGATCTGCTGCAGCGTCGCGTTGACGTCGGACGTGAGCGTGGTGGTCATCGACTGCACGGAGATCGGGGCGTCACCGCCGATCTCCACGGGGTGCGTGGGGTGGTCGAGCCGGATCTTGCGGCTCACCCGGCGCGGGGCGAGCACGGGTGCGGGAAGTGCGGGCATGCCGAGTCCGACGCTCATGGGCCCATCATCCCCCGAACAGGGCGAGAGCGCGCACCCCCGGCGAGGGCGGTGAGACGGTCAGCCGCCGAGCGTGACCGGCTTCACGAGGTCCGCCACGAGCACGATGCCACCCATGAGGACGAGGCCGATCGACACGGCGTAGGTGACCGGGAGGGCCTTCGCGACGTCGACGGGACCGGGATCCGGACGGCCGGTGAGCCGCGCGAAGCCCGCTTGATCGACTCCCAGATCGCCCCGGCGACGTGACCGCCGTCGAGCGGCAGCAGGGGGATCAGGTTGAACAGGAAGAGGAACAGGTTGAGGCCCGCGAGGAGCCCGAGGACGCCCGCCACCTTGTCGATCACCGGGGTCTCCTCGAGCGCGACGATCTCGCCGGTGATGCGGCCGACGCCGACCGGGCCGACGATCCCCTGCGGGTCGCGCGGCTCGTCGGTGAACAGCTGGCGGGTGAGGTCGACGAGGCGGGCCGGGAGCGTGGCGATGGTCTTCACCGCGCGCACGGTGTTGTCCCAGATGAAGGTCGGCACGGCCGAGAGCGGCAGCGCCTCACGGACCCCGGCGGGGGCGATGCCGAGGAAGTTGCGCGTCTCGACCGTGCCCGTGTCCTTGCCGTCCTCGTCGTAGACCGGGCGCGGTGCCGCAGCCAGGGGGACGGTGAGCGTGATGCGCTCGCCACCGCGGTCCACGACGACGGGAGTGGCTCCCGGCTGCGCGTTCTTGATCGCCGCCTGGGCGTCCTCCCAGGTGGCGACCGGGATGTCGTCGAACTCGACGATGGTGTCGTTGACGCGCAGCCCGCCCGCTGCCGCTGGCGACGGATTGCCCGGGGCGCAGGATCCCGAGGCGTCGGCGGAGCCGGTGAGGTTCGTCGACGTCGGCACGCAGGCGACGACGGCCCCGACCGTGGTGGTCGGCTTGTAGACGCCGATGCCGCACAGCACGATCGCGGTCATGATCACGGCGAGGATGAGGTTCATCGTCGGGCCGCCGAGCATGACGACGATGCGCTGGCGGACCGGCAGCTTGTAGAACACGCGGTTCGCGTCGGCCGGAGTGACCTCCTCGAGCGACTGCTTGCGGGCGTCGTCGATGAGGGTGGAGAACCGGCCGGTCGACGACGCGCGCAGCATGGTGTCGTCGCCGCCTCGGGCGGGCGGGTACATGCCGATCATGCGGATGTAGCCGCCGACCGGGACCGCCTTCACGCCGTACTCGGTCTCGCCCTTGTGCCGCGACCAGATCGTGGGCCCGAAGCCGACCATGTACTGCGTGACCTTGACGCCGAACTTCTTCGCCGGCAGCAGGTGCCCGATCTCGTGCATGCCGATCGAGAAGCCCACGCCGACCAGGAAGATGACCCAGCCGAGCATCTCCAAGAGCAGGGTCATGCGGCTCCCCCGGTGATCTCGCGGGCACGCGACCGGGCCCAGTCCTCGGCGGCTAGGACGTCCTCGACGGTGCGGGGGTTCCCGGAGGTGCTCGCCAGGTGCTCCTCGACGACGCGCGGCGAGGGTGTCGACGATCGCGAGGAACGGCAGGCGCCGCCCGAGGAACGCCTCGACGAGCTCCTCGTTCGCCGCGTTGTAGACCGCCGGCGCCGTGCCGCCGGCCTCGCCCGCACGGCGAGCCAGCGCCACCGCGGGGAAGGCGTCGTGGTCGAGCGGGGCGAAGGTCCAGGTGGCGGCCGTGGTCCAGTCGCAGGCGGGGGCGGCGTCGGCGACGCGCTCCGGCCAGGAGAGGCCGAGGGCGATCGGCAGCCGCATGTCGGGCGGGCTGGCCTGCGCGATGGTCGAGCCGTCGCAGAACTCGACCATCGAGTGGATCACCGACTGCGGGTGGACCACGACCTCGATCCGGTCGAACGGCAGGTCGAAGAGCAGGTGCGCCTCGATCAGCTCGAGGCCCTTGTTCACCAGCGTGGCCGAGTTGGTGGTGACGACCGGGCCCATCGTCCAGGTGGGGTGGGCGAGGGCCTGCTCGGGCGTGACGTCGGCGAGCTCCGCGCGGGTGCGGCCGCGGAACGGGCCGCCGCTGGCGGTGAGGACGAGCCGGCGTACCTCTGCCGCGCTGCCGCCGCGCAGGCACTGGGCGAGCGCCGAGTGCTCGGAGTCGACCGGGACGAGCTGGCCGGGAGCTGCCGCGGCCTTGACCAGCGGGCCGCCCGCGATCAGCGACTCCTTGTTGGCCAGGGCGAGGGTGCTGCCGGCCTGGAGCGCGGCGAGGGTGGGGCGGAGGCCGATGGAGCCGGTCATGCCGTTGAGCACGACGTCGGCGGACAGGCCGGCGGCCTCGGTGGCGGAGTCGGGCCCGGACAGCACCTTGGGGCTGACCCCGCGCGCCTCGAGCGCCGCTCGGAGGGCGGCCTCGCGCGTCGGCGTCCGCGACGGCGACGACGTCGACGGCGAACTCGGCCGCCTGCGCGGCCAGGGTGTCGACGTCGGCGCCGCCCGCGGCCAGCGCGACGACGCGGAAGCGTCCGGGGTTGCGGCGCACGACGTCGAGGGCCTGGGTCCCGATGGACCCGGTGCTCCCGAGGATCACGACGGCGCGAGTGGACACGGGTCCAGTGTCGCCGATCGGGGCCCGAACCGCCGAGCCGGTCGCCCGCGCGCCGCAGCGAGGTGGTGAGCCGGCCGAGCGCTTCGCAGGAGTGACGGTGGACCCGACCGCGCGTCGAGAGCGGGTGTGATCCGGCCGCCGACCCGCGCCGGCAGTCCGCGCTGCGCGGAAGGACGCGGCCGCGTCGACCGCGGGCTCGTCGTGCGCGGACCTCGGTAGGCCGGGACCGGGTCCGTGCGTGAGGATGGCCGCGTGCCTCGCATCCTCACGGTCCCGGCGGACCATCCCGACGTCGTCGCCCTGGCCCACGACCTTGTGCTCGAGCTCGCCGCGCGCTACGACGACGAGGACCCCGGCTCGATCCACGGGCTGCACCCGGACGCCCGGTGGGTGCTCCTGAAGGCCGACGACGACGTCCCGATCGGGTGCGGCGCCGTGCAGCCGTGGTCGTGGTCGGAGCCGGGCGGGAGCGAGGAGATCGGCGAGATCAAGCGCGTGTACGTCGTACCCGCGATGCGGGGTCGCGGCCTCGCGCACGCGCTCATGGCGGCGCTGCTCGACCTCGCCGGTGCTCTGGGCTACCGGCGGCTGCACCTCGAGACCGGTACCGCGCAGCCGGAGGCGGTCGCGCTGTACACGAGGAGCGGCTGGGACCGGATCGCCAACTACGGCCAGTACGTCGACGACCCCCGCTCGGTCTGCTTCGGCCGCGACCTCCACCACGACGACACCCCGACCGACCCCGCCGACACCTGACCCGGAGACCCGACACACCAGACATTTGCCCCACAGTTCAGGACAGAACGCGCAGCCCAACTGCGCATTTCGTCCCAAGGGGGCGATCAAGGAAGTTCAACTGCGCGGTTGGTGTCCGCAACTCGTGATCTTGGTGTGGGCGCGGCGTGGCGGGAACCTGGCGGACGACGACGCGCGGGTCAGAGGGGGCGCTCGAAGAGCAGCTCGAGGCCGTCCTCCTCGTCCCACTGGTCGCCGACCTCGGCGAACCCGAGACCCGCGATGGTCGCGAGCGACGCGACGTTGTCGGGGCTGATGCTGGCGCGCAGGGTGTGCGCCTCGGGCTCGTCCGTCGCCCACGCGAGCAACGCGCGCACGATCGCCTTCGCATAGCCCTGGCGCCGCAGGTCGGGCCGCACCGAGTAGCCCATCTCGACCATGCCGACCTCGTCCGGCGGGCCGTGGAAGCCCGCGTGGCCGATCGGGGTGCCGTCCACGTCGTCGACGGCGAGGCGCGCGACCCAGTAGGCGCTCGTCGGATCCTCCGCGATCTGCGTCACCCGACGCTGCCACACGTGCGCGGACTCACCCGAGCCGAACCATTCGGGGAGCTCGACCCCCAGAATCGTTCCGGCTCGGGCGACGTCGTCCACCGCGAGCGCCTCCATCACGGGGCCGTCGACGCGAACGAGGCGGACGGACTTCGGGGCCGGCGCGGGATCTGCGTTCACGCTGGGACCCTAAGCGCGGCGGCACCGGTTCGGCGCGCGGTTTCGACCGACCGGCGTGAGGCCCCACCGGGAGCGCCGACGGTGGGGTCCGAGCGCACGGCGCAGGGGCTAGAGGGCAATACCCGTGAGGACGAGTACTCGCTCGTAGGTGAAGTCCTCCATCGCCGCGCGGAGGCCCTCGCGACCGACTCCGGACGCCTTCACGCCGCCGTAGGGCATCTGGTCCGCGCGGTACGCCGGCACGTCGCCCACGATGACGCCGCCGACCTCGAGGTCGCGGTGCGCGCGGAACGCGATCTGCAGGTCGTGGGTGAAGACGCCGGTCTGCAGGCCGAACCGGCTGTCGTTGACGACGGCGAAGGCCTCGTCGACGCCGTCGACGCGCTGCAGCACGAGCACGGGGCCGAAGACCTCCTCGCACGCGACCTTCGCGTCGCTCGGGACGTCGGTCAGCACGGTGGGCGTGTACGACGCTCCGTCACGCACGCCACCGGTCACGAGCGTGGCGCCGGCCGCCACGGCCTCGTCGACCCACGACTCGACGCGGATGGCTGCGGCCTCGTTGACGAGCGGTCCGACCACTGTCTTCTCGTCCCAGGGCGACCCGGTGACGAGGTTCTCGACCCGGTCGACGATCGCCGGCACGAGCCGGTCCCAGACGGTCGTGTCGACGAGGACTCGCTGAACGGAGACGCAGGCCTGGCCGGCCTGGTAGTTCGCGAAGGTGGCGATCCGCGTTGCGGCCCAGTCGATATCGGCGTCGGTCGACCAGTCGGGGCAGACCACCGCGGCGGCGTTGCCACCGAGCTCGAGCGTCACGTGCTTGTGCGGCACGGCGCGCTGGATGGCGAACCCAACGGTCTCCGACCCGGTGAACGACACGATCGGGAGGCGCGGGTCGGCCACGAGCGCCGGAGCGATGTCGTTGCCGACGGGGAGCACCGACCACGACCCCGCGGGGAGGTCGGTCTCGGCGAGGAGCTCGCCGAGCAGCAGGGCGGACAGCGGCGTCGCCGGGGCCGGCTTGACCACGATCGGCGCGCCGACGGCGAGTGCGGGTGCGACCTTGTGCGCCACGAGGTTGAGCGGGAAGTTGAACGGCGCGATGCCCAGCACGGGTCCCGTCGGGAAGCGCCGGATGATCGCGGCGCGACCGACGCTCCCGGAGTCGGTGTCGAGGCGCTGCATGTCGCCACCCCAGCGCCGGGCCTCCTCGGCCGCGAACCGGAACGTCGACGACGCGCGAGCGGCCTCGGCCCGCGCCCACATGATCGGCTTGCCGTTCTCGGCGGTGATGAGCTCGGCGATCTCGTCGAGCCGCTCGGCGATGCGCTGGGAGACATGGAGCAGCGCGTCGGCACGGAGCGCTGCCGACGTGGCAGCGAACGCGTGGCGCACGTCCCAGGCGGCGGCGAGCGCCTGCTCCACCTGCGCGGCAGTCGGGACGGCGTGAGCGCCGACGACGGATCCGTCGTACGGGTTCACGACGTCGACCACGACGTCGGAGGTCTCGGCACGGCCGGCGATCCAGGAGGGGCGCACATCAGTCATGTCGACGACGGTACGCACCACCGACGGCCGCTCCCGCGCCACGACGTACGCACACCGCAGCCGGACACTCCCAGCCGGACACTCTCGGATGCGAGTGGCAGCCCCGGATGCAGCGAGTCCGGAGCGGGTACGCGCAGCTCTGGGCTCCAGCGGGCACGCGTGGACCGGCGGGCACGAGCGGACCGGGGCGGGCACGCGTGGACCAGCGGGGCACGCGTGGATCGGCGGGCACGAGTGGACCGGCGCGGGCGGGCGTGGACCTGGGCGGGCTCAGTCGGGGTGGCGGGTGAGGGCGAGGTAGAGCTCGGCGCGGACGCCGGCGTCGTCGAGCGAGCGCCCGAGCAGCGCCTCCGCCCGGCGCAGCCGGTGCCGCACCGTGTGCCGGTGCACGCCGAGGTCGGCCGCGGCGGCGTCGACCTGGCCGTGCCGCGACAGCCACGCCCGCAGGGTGGCGGCGAGGTCGGCCCGCTCCCCCGGCTCGTCGAGCGGCGCGAGCAGCGTCGTGGCCCAGGCGTCGGCGGCGGCCGGATCGAGCAGCGCCTCGAGCCCGCCACCGAGGTCGTCGTAGGACCGGACTGACCCGCCGGCGACGGCCAGCGCACGGCGGGCGCGCACCCACGAGCGCCCGAGCCCCGCCGCGTCGTCGACGCCGGCGTCGTCGCCGACGCCGACAGCGAGCACCGACTCGCCATCGACCGCATCAGGCAGCGCTCCGAGACGGACCTGCGCGGCCGGGACGATCGCCACCACCAGATCCGCGTCCGCACGAGACATCGACGGGTCGGCGGTCGACCGGAACCCGCCGCTCCCCGTGGCGTCGACGCCGCCGTACGGCGACATGCCTCTCGAGATCGCGGCACCCGGCAGCGCCTCGGCGAGCCGGTCCTCCGCCGCGGCCAGCGCAGCGGGCTCTGCCGACGCGGCGCGCGCGACGACGACGCGTACCGGACCCCCGCGCAGCGCCGACCAACCGAGCGCCTCCAGCGGCAGCACACCGACGTGCCCGTCGAGCAGGAAGCGCACGGCCGCGGCCCGCACTCCCCGCTCGGCGGACGTCCGACCCTCCGCGCGGGCCAGCGACATCGAGAGCAGCGACACGGCGAGGTTGACCACGGCCTGGTCACTGGCGCGCAGCGGCTCCGGCGCGCCCACCGCGAGGAACCCGCGCGCGCGTCCGCGCACCCCGAGTGGCTGGATCACGACGTACTCGTCGACGCCGGAGACGACCGCCGAGGCGAGAAGCCCCTTCGGCCGCAGCCGCGCGATCTCCGGCGCGAGGTCCGCGGCGCGACCCGACGACGCGGCCGGGCTGGCGTGGACCACCGAGCCTGACGCGTCGAGCATCACGGCGAATCCGTTGACGTGCTTGGCGAGTCGGGCCACCACCGTGGCGGCGTCGCCGTCCTCCGCTGTTAGCGCGGCGCGGATGAGCTCGCGCTGCGCGGCGAAGCCGCGGGCGGCCTCGTCGTACTCCTCGGCAGCGAGCAGCCGGGAGACCGCCTTCGTCACCGCGATGAACGGCGTCGCCTCGGGCACCTCGAGCACGGGGAGCCCCGCCTTGTCCGCCGCGGTCACCAGCGCTGCCGGGACCGACGCGTGCGAGAGCCCCACGCCGAGCCCGAGCCCGACCACGTCGGCCCGCACGAGCCGTCGCACGTACGCCGCGCAGGCCGCCGACGTCTCGGGCAGCCGCATCCCGGTCGTGAGGACCAGCTCGCCGCCCTCGAGGAACGGGGCCGGGTCCTCGAGCTCGCTCACCGCGACCCAGCGCACCGGCCGGTCCAGGGCCGCGGCGCCGGATCGGACGACGAGACCGAGATCGGTGATGGCGACGACGTCGCGCAGACGAGGCGGCACGGCTGGTCCTCCGATCGTGGGGTCGGACCGGCAGCGGGCGCCATTGTCCGGTACGGACAAGGTTAGCCGCAGAGATGGACGCCCGGTCCAGCGTGCGACGCGAGCCGGCGGCCCTACTCTCGACCCATGACGACCACCACCACGACCCTCGCCGCGGACCTCCCCCAGGAGCGCCGCCTCGTCACCGCCATCCCCGGCCCGAAGTCGCAGGCGCTGCAGGCACGTCGCACCGCCGCGGTCAGCAAGGGCGTCGGCGCGACCCTGCCCGTCTACATCGAGGCCGCCGGCGGCGGCGTCCTCCTCGACGTCGACGGCAACTCGCTCATCGACCTCGGCTCCGGCATCGCGGTCACCAACGTCGGCAACGCCGCCCCGAAGGTCGTCGACGCCGTCACCGAGCAGGTCGCGCGGTTCACGCACACCTGCTTCATGGTCACCGGCTACGAGGGCTACGTCGAGGTGTGCGAGGCGCTCAACCGCCTCACCCCCGGCACCCACGAGAAGCGCTCGGCGCTGTTCAACTCCGGTGCCGAGGCCGTGGAGAACGCGGTGAAGATCGCGCGCGCCTACACGAAGCGCCAGGCGGTCGTCGTCTTCGAGCACGCCTACCACGGCCGCACGAACCTCACGATGGCCATGACCGCGAAGAACATGCCCTACAAGCAGTCCTTCGGCCCGTTCGCGTCCGAGGTCTACCGGGTGCCGCTGTCCTACCCGTTCCACGACGGCGCGTCGGGAGCGGATGCGGCGGCCGACGCGATCTCCCGCATCGACAAGGAGATCGGCGGCGCCAACGTCGCCGCGATCATCATCGAGCCCATCGCGGGCGAGGGCGGCTTCATCGTCCCCGCGGAGGGTTTCCTCCCGCGCCTCGCGACCTATGCGCAGGACAACGGCATCGTCTTCGTCGCCGACGAGATCCAGACCGGCTTCTGCCGCACCGGCGAGTGGTTCGCCTGCGACCACGAGGGCGTCGTGCCCGACCTCATCACCACCGCGAAGGGAATCGCCGGCGGCCTTCCCCTCGCCGCCGTCACCGGGCGCGCCGCGATCATGGACGCCGTCCACGTCGGCGGCCTCGGCGGAACGTACGGCGGCAACCCCGTCGCGTGCGCGGCGGCAGTGGGCGCCATCGCCACGATGGAGGAGCTCGACCTCGTGTCGGCCGCACGCCACATCGAGTCCGTGATGGTGCCCCGGCTGCAGGCGATCGCCGAGAAGACCGGCGTCATCGGCGAGGTTCGCGGTCGCGGCGCGATGATCGCGGTCGAGCTCGTGAAGCCCGGCACGCACGAGCCCGACTCGGACCTCACCGCAGCGGTGGCGAAGGCCTGCCACGCGCAGGGCGTCGTCGTCCTCACCGCAGGCACGTACGGCAACGTGCTTCGCTTCCTTCCCCCGCTCACCATGCCGGATCACCTGCTCGACGAGGCCCTCACCGTGCTCGAGGAGCAGTTCCTCGCCCTCACGGGCAGCTGAGGTCGGCCTCGCACCGCTCGACCGTGGATGCCTGAAGGGCGCCGTCCCCGCTGCGGGGCGGCGCCCTTCGGCGTCGTGGGCTCGCGCCCGACGTCACGCGGTGCGGACCTCGTGAGTCTCGGGGTCGCGCTCCTGCAGCATCCACTCCTGGCCGTAGCCGTCCTTGAGCAGGTCCAGGAACGGCTCGCTCGGCAGCGCCTCGGGCCCGATGACCCCGGAACCGGACCAGGCCCCCGTCGCCAGCAGCTCGAGGGCGACGACCGGGTTCATCGCGGTCTGCCACACGACGGCCTGGGCGCCGTACTCCCGCATCGTCCACTCGTTGTCGGCCACGTGGTAGAGGTAGACCTCGCGCGGGTTGCCGTCCTTGCCCGTGCCGGTGACCAGGAGCCCCGCGCAGGTCTTGCCGGTCATCCTGTCGCCGAGCGTCAACGGGTCCGGCAGGCAGGCGGCCACGACGTCGCGCGGACTCACCTCGTGCTGCCCGACGCGCACCTTCTCGACCCGGTCGAGGCCGAGCTTGTGCAGCGTCTTGAGCACGTCGATGAACTCGTCGCCGAGCCCGAACTTGAAGGTGACCCTGCGCGCGTCGATCCAGCGCGGCATGAGCAGCACCTCCTCGTGCTCGACGTTGACGCACTCCACCGGGCCGATGCCGTCGGGGAACTCGAAGACCTCGGGCTCGGAGAACGGCTCGGTGGTGAACCAGCCACGGTCCTTCTCCCAGACGACGGGCGGGTTGAGGCACTCCTCGATGGTGGTCCAGATGGAGAACGACGGCGCGAAGTCGTAGCCGTGCACGACGAGGTTGGACGCGTCGCGCACGCCGAGCTCGTCGATCTCGCTGAACAGGTTGTCGGCGGCGTACCGCGCGAACACGTCGGCGAGACCCGGTTCGACCCCGACGCCGCACAGCGCGAGGCGCCCGGCGGAGCGCCACGCGGCATCGCGGGCGAACTGGTCGTCGCCGAGCTTGACGCCGGTGAGCTCGAACGGCTGCTCGGGGTGCTTGCTCGACAGGCTCATCGCGGTGTCGAGGTAGTCGGCGCCGGCCAGGAACGCACCCTCGAAGATCGAGAGCACGAAGCGCGGGTCGACAACGTTGAGGACGTGGGTGATCGCGTGCTCGCGGGCGAGGGTCGCGACGGCGTTCGCGTCCGACGCGTCGACACGTGCCGCGACGAACCGGGCGTCGTCGAGGCGCGCGACGAGGGCGGTCGCGCGATCGGCGTCGTAGTCGGCGACCACGCACACCTCGAAGAAGTCCCGACGTGCGGCGATGAGGGCCGCAGACGACCCGACGCCTCCGGCGCCGACGATGAGGATGCGCATGCTGTGGTCCCTGTGCTCAGAGGGCCGGACCCTTGCGTCCGCGCCCGCTCACGGGGCACGCTAAGGCATAAGCACCTTATACGAGGGAGGGACGGTCATGCCCGTGCTGGACGCCTGGACCGCTGACCCCGCGCCGCCTCGAGCATGAGCGGCGCCGAGGGCACCTCCGCGCTGCCCCGAGGCGTCGCGCGCCCGCCTCGGACCGGCTCCCGCGCGGACCGCGCCTACACGGCGAACGTGCTCGGCACCCTCGCGCTGACCGTCGTCGACCGCATCGACCTCGGGGCGGCGCGCGTCTCGAGGCACGGCGCCAACGCGCCCGCCGCCCTCACGACGCTGCTGTGGTACCCCGACCGACCCATCGCCTTCCTCGCGAAGCGGCTGCGCATCAGCCATCCCGGCGCGGTGCAGCTCGTCGACCGGCTCGAGCGCGACGGCCTGGTGGAGCGCATCCCCGGAGCCGACGGACGCACCAAGCTGCTCGCCCTGTCCGAGCGGGGTGAGGACGTCGCCGTGCGTCTGCTCCGCGAGCGCAGCAAGGTCCTCGACCGCGCAGTCTCGTCGCTCGACGACGACCAGGTGCGCGCCCTCGCCGACGCCGTCGAAGCGATGCTCGAGGCCATCACCGACGACCTGCTCACCAGCGAGTACATGTGCCGGATGTGCGACGAGCTCGCCTGTCCGGACGCCCGCTGCCCGGTCGAGCGCGCCGAACCCGCACCACCGCACCGTCGGGGCACCGGGTACGGCGTCGCGACGGACGACGAGCCGACGGCATAGCACCGCCGACGAACCCGTCGGAAACCCGACATTGGCTCGCAGTGCAGGTCTAGCCTGCCGAGGTCAACGTGGCCGGGGGAACGGCGGAAGGACCGGCATGACCTCGCAGGTCGAGCTCACCAGCGGCGCGTACGAGCAAGGGAGCAAGGGGCTCAAGGGCGGGGCGCTGGGCCTCCTCTCGAGCGTGGTCATCGGCGTATCCTCAACGGCCCCAGGCTATTCAATCGCCGCGACCCTCGGCTTCGTGGTTGCTGCCGTCGCCTTCCAGGCACCGGCGATCATGGTGCTGGCGTTCATCCCCATGCTGTTCATCGCCTACGCCTACCGCGAGCTCAACCGCGTGGCCCCGGACTGCGGCACCACGTTCACCTGGGCGACGAAGTCGTTCAACCCGTGGGTCGGCTGGATGGGCGGCTGGGGGATCATCGCCGCAGACGTCGTCGTGATGGCGAGCCTGTCGCAGATCGCGGGCATCTACGGGTTCCTGCTCTTCGGGCTGGACGACCTCGCGAACAACACGGCCGCGGTCACGCTGGTGGGGTGCCTGTGGATCGCCGTCCTCACCTACGTCTGCTACCGCGGCATCGAGGTGTCCGCGAAGTTCCAGTTCGTCATGCTCGCGATCGAGGTCGTCGTCCTCGTCCTGTTCGCGGTCATCGCGCTCGGGAAGGTCTACACGGACAACGCCGGGCCGAACTCCGTGAAGCCGGAGCTGTCGTGGTTCAACCCGCTCAACATCGTGGGCGAGGACGGATCGTTCTCGTTCGCCACCATGACATCCGCCGTCCTGCTCGCCGTGTTCATCTACTGGGGCTGGGACTCCGCGGTCGCCGTCAACGAGGAGACGAAGGACCCGGCCACGACTCCGGGGCGCGCCGCGATCCTGTCCACGGTGATCCTCGTGCTCACCTACGCCATCGTGGCGGTGGCCGCCGTGGCATTCGACGGGGTGGAGACGCTCGCCGACCAGGACGACGTCCTCGCCGTGCTCGGTGGTGAGGTGATGGGCTCCGGCCTGGACAAGGTGCTCATCATCGCGGTGCTCACCTCGGCGGCGGCGTCGACCCAGACCACGATCCTGCCCACGGCGCGCACGACGCTGTCCATGGCGGCCTACCAGGCGCTGCCGGCCTCGTTCTCCAAGATCCACCCGCGGTACTTCACGCCGACCACGTCGACGATCGCCATGGGCGTCGTCTCCATCGCGTTCTACGTGACCATGGCAGCGATCAGCGACAACATCCTCGCCGACTCCGCGCTCGCGGTCGGCCTGCTGATCGCGTTCTACTACGGGCTCACGGGATTCGCGTCGGCGTGGTACTTCCGCAGCGAGCGAGGCTCCGGCTTCCGCGACCTCAACGCGCGCATCATCATGCCGCTGCTGGGCGGGCTCATGCTGCTCGGCGCGTTCATCGTCACCCTCAAGGACAACGCGAACCCCGAGAACAGCGAGACGCAGATCAGCATCTTCGGGTGGGAGACCGGCGGCGTCTTCGTCATCTCGGTGGGCGCGCTGCTGCTCGGAGTCGTGCTGATGCTCCTGACCCGGCTGCGCTCCCCTGCGTTCTTCTCCGGCAGCGTGCTCAACCGCGACACCGAGATCCGCGTGTTCGAGGCCGACGTCCACACCGAGGTCGAGGCGCTCGTCCCGGGGCTGCCCGGACGCCCCGAGCCAGGAGCTCACGGTCGTGCCGCCGCTGTCCGTCGACGAGCTGCGTGAGGCCGCGGCCGAAGGACGTGAGGAGGCTCGCGAGGAACGGACGCACCCCAGCGCGACTCCGGACGACGGCACCCACGACGCCTGACACCGGAGGGCCGGCACCCCGTCCGGGATGCCGGCCCTCCGTGTCGTGCTGCGGTCAGCCGCTGCTGGCGTCCCCGACGTCAGGCCCCTGAGCACCTGCGACGACGCAGAGCTCGTTGCCCTCGGGGTCGGCCACCACCTGCCACCAGATGCCGTACCTCTCGATGCGCTCCCCCACGAGGGTCGCCCCGAGCCGGTGGAGCCGGGTGAGGTGCGCCTCGGCGTCCTTCGGGTGGACGTCGACGTGCATGCGGTTCTTGCCGGTCTTGGGCGAGTCGACCTTGGCCAGGAGGAACACCGGCCCCGGCTCCTCCCCGGCGTTGGGGATGAGGACGCGGTACTGGTCGAGGTCGTCGACCTTGTGATACCCGAGGGCGGTTTCCCAGAACTCGATCAGCGCGTCGGGGTCGCGGCAGTCGAGGACGACGGTGAGCCTCATGGGCCGACGTTAGGGGATCGGGCGGCACCACAGGGGACGTTCCCCGAACAGAGTCGGCCCCGTCACCGCAGAGGTGACAGGGCCGACGCTGTCGACGCTGCGCGCCGACGACGCTCCGGGTTCGCCTCGTCAGACGTACGCCCACACGGAACGTCCTCCTCGCCTCACCCATCGCTGTCGACGCTGCGCGCCGACGACGCTCCGGGTTCGCCTCGTCAGACGTTCTGCGGGAAGCCGAGGTTGAGTCCGCCGTGGCTCGGGTCGAGCCAGCGTGAGGTCACGACCTTGCCGCGGGTGAAGAAGTTGACGCCCTCCATGCCGTGGGCGTGCGAGTCGCCGAACAGCGACGCCTTCCATCCGCCGAAGGAGTAGTAGGCCATCGGGACGGGGATCGGCACGTTGACGCCGACCATTCCTACCTCGACCTCGTTCTGGTAGCGGCGCGCTGCACCACCGTCGTTGGTGAAGATCGCCGTGCCGTTGCCGTACGGGTGGTCGTTGACCATCCGCAGCGCCTCGTCGTAGGTACCGACGCGGACGACCGAGAGCACGGGTCCGAAGATCTCGTCGTGGTAGATGCTCATGTCGGTGGTGACGTGGTCGAACAGAGTCGGCCCGAGCCAGTAGCCACCGGGCTCGCCGTCGGGAGTCACGGTGCGGCCGTCGACCACGAGGGTGGCGCCGGAGGCGACGCCGGCGTCGACGTATCCCGCGACCTTGTCGCGGTGCTCGGCGGTCACGAGCGGTCCCATGTCGCAACCTCGACGGCCGTCTCCGGTGCGCAGCGTGCCGACGCGCTCCGCGATCTTCGCGACGAGCTCGTCGGCGACGTCGCCGACCGCCACGAGCGCGGAGATCGCCATGCACCGCTCGCCCGCCGCGCCGAAACCGGCGTTGACGGCGGCGTCGGCCGCGAGGTCGAGGTCGGCGTCGGGCAGGACGACCATGTGGTTCTTCGCGCCACCGAGGGCCTGGACCCGCTTGCCGGCCCGAGTGCCGCGCTCGTAGACGTACTTCGCGATCGCGGTCGAGCCCACGAACGACACGCTCTTGACGTCGGGGTGGTCGAGGATCGCGTCGACGGCGACCTTGTCGCCGTGCACGACGTTGAACACACCGGACGGGAGACCTGCCTCGGCCCACAGCTCGGCGATCCAGTTCGCGGCTGAGGGGTCCTTCTCGCTCGGCTTCACCACGACCGTGTTGCCCGACGCGATCGCGATCGGGAAGAACCACATCGGGACCATGGCGGGGAAGTTGAAGGGCGAGATGATGCCGACGACGCCGAGCGGCTGCCGGATCGAGTAGACGTCGACCTTGGTCGACACCCCTTCGGAGAAGCCGCCCTTGAGCAGGTGCGGGATGCCGCAGGCGAACTCGACGACCTCGAGTCCGCGCGTGACCTCGCCGAGAGCGTCGGCGAGGGTCTTGCCCTGCTCCGCCGTGATGATCGCGGCGAGCTCCTCCTTGCGGGAGTTGAGCAGCTCGCGGAAGTTGAACAGCGCCTGGGTGCGTCGCGCCAGGGAGGAGTGCCGCCACTCGCCGAAGGCAGCCTTCGCGGCGGCGACCGCCTCGTCGACGACCTCGGTCGTCGCGAAGTCGACACGACCGGTGATGGTGCCGGTGGCGGGGTCGTGCACCTCCGCCGAACGTTCGGCGACGGCGCCGAAGGGCTTGCCGTCGATCCAGTGGGTGATCCGGGTGGGCTCGGTCATGCACGCAGTCTCACGCGTCGAGGGCCGTGCGCGCCAGCCGCAGGTTGACGGCTCCCATCCGATGCCCTTGACGATGTGTATCGACCGACTGGGGCCGGCCCGCGTCCGGCCGGGACCCTGCTCGCGCGACGGCGGCGCCGACGCCCGCTCTCCGGCCGCCGGGGCAGTTCATGATCGCGAGTTGCGGACAGGAACGTGCAGTTGAACTCCCATGATCGTCCCTAAGGGGAGGATTCCACGGGGGGTCAGCTGTCGAAGCCGAGGCCGAGGCGGTCGAGGGTGCGGAGCCAGAGGTTGCGGCGCCCGTCGTTCGCGTCGGCGCGGGACAGCGACCAGGTCGTGGCGGCGATCACCGGGCCGCGCACGGGCTCGGGCGGGAAGGGCGCGGGCAGGGTGCGCACCATCCGGGAGCGGGTGCGCTCGGTGTCGCTGTCGCCGAGCAGGTCGAGCATCACGGCGGCACCGAAGCGCGTGGCGCCGACGCCGAGACCGGTGAAGCCGGCGGCGTAGGCGACCCGGCCGTCGCGCGCCGTGCCGAAGAACGCCGAGAAGCGCGAGCACGTGTCGATGGCACCGCCCCACGCGTGCGAGACCCGCACGCCCTCGAGCGCCGGGAACGTCTCCACGAGGTGCTCGGCGAGCAGTGCGAACGACTCGGGGCGCTGGTCGTGGCGCGCGTCGACCCGACGCTGGTAGATCGCGTCGTAGCCGCCGAACAGGATCCGGCCGTCGTCGGTGCGCCGGTAGTAGTGGAACTGGTTGCCGCCGTCGCCGATGCCCTGCCGGCCCTGCCACCCGATCGATGCCCACCGGTCGTCGCTGACCGGCTCGGTCACCACGACGTAGTCGTAGACCGGGACGATGTAGTGCTGCAACCGCTTGAGCAGCGGGGGGAACGCGTTGGTGCCGAGCACCACGCGCGCCGCCCGCACGCGACCGGGTCCGGCCTCGGACTGCGTGCGCACCTCGACCGTCGCACCCGACGTGTCACCGAAGCCGACCGCTCGCGTGTTCTCGTGGATCCGGACGCCGAGGGAGAGGCACGCGTCGCGCAGCCCCCAGGCGAGCCGCGCGGGGTTCACCATCGCGACGCCGTCGCGCTGCTGGATCGCGCCGAGGTACAGAGGGGAGTTGACGAGCGCTCGGACCTGGTCCTGGTCGAGGACCTCGAGCTTCTCGCCGTACTCCCCCGCCAGGGCGGGCAGCTCGGCCAGGCCCTCGAGCTGGTAGGGCTCCGTCACGACGTCGAGCTCGCCGGTGCGCTCGAAGGAGCAGTCGATGCCGTAGCGCTCGACGGTTGCGGCGATGCCCTCGAAGTTCTCCATGCCTAGGCGGGTGAGGTCGGCGAGCTCGTCCGGCCATCGCGACAGGCCGTTGTGGAAGCCGTGCGTGACCGACGACGCGCAGAACCCACCGTTGCGACCCGAGGCGGCCCAGCCGACCCGACCCGCCTCCACCAGCACGACGTCGCGCGTGGGGTCGGCCTCCTTGGCGAGCAGCGCCGACCACAGACCGGAGAAGCCGCCACCGACCACGAGCAGGTCCGTCGTGACGTCTCCGGAGAGCCGGTCGAGGGGCTCCGGGCGACGGGGGTCGTCCAGCCAGAACGAGAGGGGCACGGCGTCGGAGACGGCGGCGACGGACGACGGACGGGGGCTGCGTGCGTACGGCACGACTCTCACGGCCTCAACCGGGTGGACCGCCCCGGGTCCTCCGGACGATACGGCCGTCGCGAGCGGGCGGAGGGATCCGCCGCGTCCTCCCGCGACCGGCCCAGGGTACCCCGATCCTGAACGGCCGTGCAGCACGACACGGCGTCGACCGCGGCGGCCGAGCCCCGTGACCGCCCCCCGCGGCGGTCGCTACTGCGGCAGGGCCATCAGCCGCTTCACGCCGCTGACGAACAGGGAGTAGCGCCGGGCGAGCCCGGGCGAGGTCAGGTGGATCCCGTCGTAGAGCCAGGCGGGATGCCGGATCGCCTCGGTGTACCAGTCGACGACGACGGACCTCGGCCGCAACCGGCTGACGTCCCAGACGATTTGGTTGATGACGCGGGCGTTGTACTGCTGCTGGCGCAGGTAGGCGCCGGTACGCGTGCGCCAGATCGTCGTCCAGACGATGTTGCGCGACGGCCCAGCGAGCTGCATGACGCGGTACATCTGGTAGCGGTAGCGCCGATCGGTGAAGACGTCGTTGTTCCCGAGCGCGACCAGGATCGTCCGCGGGATCGGGATCTTGAGCCGGGTGATCTGCCGGAGCAGGTCCTCCACCCGTCCGCTGCGCTGCGCGAGCACGCAGGGCACGAGACCGTTGCGGGTCAGGGTGGCGCCCAGGCCCGTAAAGTCCTTCGAGCTGATGGAGTCACCGAGCACGAGGACACCGTTGGGGGCGGCCGCCGCTCGTGCGCACTGCGCGGGGCTGGACCGCACCAGCCAGGAGTCGCTGGTCCCGGAGAACGACCCGGCGAAGATGGTCAGCTCTCCGACCTGGCTCAGGAACCGCTGGGCGGCGGCCACCCCGGAGATCCCGCCCGGCCAGCTGAACCGGTGGGAGAAGCCGGAGTCCGAGCTGCCGACCACCCGGCGCGGGCGCGGGCCGTCGAAGAACGCGAAGGCCTGGGTCACGGTCCCGCGGACGCCGATGAGCACGGTGTCGGGTCGTCGGACCGCGGGGATCTGGGCCCAGTGGGCGGTCACGGACGGCACTGTCGCGGAGGGGGCGCGCAGGACGCACGCGCGCCGCCCGCGAGCCCAGAGCTCGCTCTCCATCCTCGCCACCTGGCTCACCGGGAGCCGGCCGTCGACGTAGACGAGCATGCCCCCGGGATAGGCGGCGGCGGCGCGCAGGCAGGTGTCGAGGGCCGGGGCGAGCGCAGCGCTGCGGACGACGGTGGCCGACGGCGCTGCCGTGGCGATCGCCGGCGCAGGGCCGAGCAGCGACACGGCCGCCGCACCCGCGACGGCCATCACTATCGCGCTGGGTCGTGCTCGTCGAACTGGCGTCACGGGGCTCCCAGATGGCTCGGTCGTCCGAGGCTAGCTGGACCCCATGCTTCGGGCCGGGTCGGCGCTCCGGCCACCCCGGGGTCCGCTCAGCGGACAACGCGCGCCCCGGGAGCCTGCCGAACGCCTACCGGACGGCCCAGCCCGGGCGACCGAACGTGATGCGTCCGCGCTCCCGCCACGAGCGGGCTGCCGCCACGTCGCGCCCGATCGCGACGAACTCGTGGAACGCGACGTAGAACGGGTTGTGCGAGGTGATGTTGGTGGTCAGGCCGTACCGCACCGGTTCCACCTCGGGCTCGAAGGTCCCGAACATGCGGTCCCACACGATGAAGATCCCGGCGTAGTTGCGGTCGAGGTACTGGGGGTTGGAGCCGTGGTGCACACGGTGATGACTGGGCGTGTTCAGCACGAGCTCGAACGGGCGGGCGAGCTTGTCGATCGCCTCGGTGTGGATCCAGAACTGGTACAGCAGGTTGAACCCGTGAACGAGCGCCCACTGCACCGGGGTGAACCCGAGCAGGAACGCCGGCACGTAGAACACCAACCCGGTCAGCGGCGTCCAGGACTGCCGCAGCGCCGTCGACAGGTTGTAGCGCTGTGAGGAGTGGTGCGTGACGTGGGCCGCCCAGAAGAAGCGCGACTCGTGGTGCACCCGATGGAACCAGTAGTAGCCGACATCGTCGACGACGACGAGCAGCGCCCACGCCGCGACCGCGGGCCCGAGGCCGCCGGCACCCTCGGCGTACGCGCCGAGGTCCAGGACGCGGTAGGAGTACACCCAGAGGCCGAACGCGAGCGAGATCCCCGCGAAGACGGCTCCGACGACGAGCGAGCCGAGGCCCATCGTGATGCTCGTCGCCGAGTCCTTGAGCTCGTAGCCGAGCAGCGCAGGAGCGCGCCCCTCTCGGGCATCGGCCTTGGCCTCGCGCCGGATCTCGACGTACTCGAGCGTCATGAGCCCCAGGTACAGCGGGATCGCGAGCGTGGTGGGACCGAGCGCCACGAGTCCTACTTCTTGCGGCGCGCGGCACCCACGAGCTGCGCCACCACGACGATCGCCAACGACGCGAAGAACATGATGGAGCCGATGACGTTGACCTGCGGCGGGATGCCGCGCTGGGCCGCACCCCAGACGTAGAGCGGGAACGTCAAGGTGGTGCCGTTGTTGAAGTTCGTGATGATGAAGTCGTCGAACGACAGCGAGAAGGACAGCAGTGCGGCCGCGGCGATTCCCGGCATGACGAGCGGCAGGGTCACGTGCCGGAACGTCGAGCGCTCGTCGGCGTACAGGTCCATCGACGCCTGCTCGAGCCGAGGGTCGAGACCGGCGAGGCGGGCCTTGACGGTGACCACCACGAAGCTGATGCAGAACATGATGTGGGCGATCAGGATCGTCACCGGTCCGAGCGCGGCCCCGAAGTTGAGGAACAGGGCGAGCAGGGACGCGCCGAGCACGACCTCGGGCGTGGCCATCGGCAGGAAGATGAGCAGGTTCGTCGCGGTGCGCCCGTGGAACCGGTGACGCACGAGAGCGAAGGCGATGAGCGTTCCGAGCAGGGTCGCGAACAGGGTCGACACGAAGGCGATCTGGAGGCTCGTCCCCACGCTGCTGCAGATCGAGGGATCACGGCAGATGTTGGTCCAGGCGTCGAGGCTGAACTCGTTCCACGTCGTGTTCTGGCGCCCGACGGGATTGTTGAACGAGAAGATCACGACGACCGCGATCGGGAGGAAGAGGTAGAAGAGCGCCAGCATCGCGCAGATCGCGATGAGGTGCTTTCGGATCCAGTTCCAGGTGCGGACGATCGGGTTCGGGCGATGCGGCACGAAACCTGCCGGGACCGAAGCGGCGTAGCGGTCGAGAGTAGGAGTCGCCATCAGACCAGGTCATCCGTTCCGGCTCGGCGGATGTAGAGGAAGACGAGCACGAGCACCGAGGACATCAGCAGGAACGACAGCGCCGATGCCATGGGGTAGTCGCGCACGATCAGGAACTGCGAGTTGATGACATTGCCGATCATCTTGTCCTTGATCGACCCCAACAGCTGCGCGTTGATGTAGTCGCCGACCGCGGGGATGAACGTGAGCAGCGTGCCCGCCACGACCCCGGGCAGGGAGAGCGGGAACGTCACCTTGCGGAAGCCGGTGAACGGCGACGAGTACAGGTCGCTCGCCGCCTCGATGAGCCTGAAGTCGATCTTCTCCAGCGCGGCGTAGAGCGGCAGGGTCATGAACGGCAGGAAGTTGTAGGCGATACCGGTGATGACCGCGAGCGGTGTGTTGAGGATCCGGTCGTCCGGCAGCAGGTTGAAGAAGTTCAGCAGCTGGGTCACCGGGCTCTGGTCGGCGAGGATCGTCTTCCAGGCATAGGTGCGGATGAGGAAGCTGCAGAAGAACGGCGCGATCACCAGGATCAGCATGATGTTGCGCCACTTGCCCGCCTTGAACGCGATGAAGTACGCGAGCGGGTAGGAGATCAGGAGCGCGAGCAGAGTCGCGAGCCCGGCGAAGACGAACGAGCGGGCGAACTGCGGCCAGTACTCCGCCAGCGCGGTCGTGTAGTTCTGCCACTCGAAGCCCGAGGCGAACCCGGCGTCGGGGTTGCCCTCCTCGATCGGCACCTGCAGCGAGGTCGCGATCAGGTAGACGAAGGGGATGACGAAGAAGACGGACAGCCACGCGAGGCCCGGGCAGGAGCAGGAAGTACGGGGTCGACTTCTTGCTGCGACGGACCGTCGCGATGTCGCTGCCGGCAGCAGCGGTAGGGGCGACCGCAGGCACGTCAGCCCCCGACCTGCGCCGACTCGTCCAGCGTCGTCACCCCGAGGGCGAGCAGGTCCCGGTCGACGCCCGCCGTCAGGTCCTCGGACCCGTCGAGCCCGAACGAGTGGGACGGGTCCCACGACAGGACGACGTCCTCGCCGAGCCGGATCGGGTCGGTGGCCGAGAGGTTCTGCGCGAAGACCTGCAGCTCCTGGCCCCACGGCGCCCGAACGAGGTACTGGGTCGACATCCCGGTGAACGACGCGTCGCTCACGATGCCGGTCATCGCGGTTCTCGTGCTCGGGCACCTCGGCGGCGCGGGACCCGGAACGGATGATGACCTTCTCCGGACGGACACCCACCACGACGGAGTCGCCCGAGGTGGCGACGCGCGCGGTGGGGATCCGGAAGTGGCCGCCGTGCGCCTCGACCACGGTCGTGTCAGCGTCGCGGGAGGCGACGGTTCCGACGAGCAGGTTGGACTGCCCGAGGAAGTTGGCCACGAACGCGGTCCGCGGGTTCTCGTAGATGTCGACCGGCGAGCCCATCTGCTCGATCCGACCGTTGTTCATGACCGCGATGGTGTCGGCCATGGTCATGGCCTCCTCCTGGTCGTGGGTCACGTGGACGAAGGTGATGCCGACCTCGGTCTGGATTCGCTTGAGCTCGATCTGCATCTGGCGGCGCAGCTTGAGGTCGAGCGCGCCGAGCGGCTCGTCGAGCAGCAGGACGTCGGGCTGGTTGATCAGGGCGCGCGCGACCGCGACGCGCTGCTGCTGGCCGCCGGAGAGCTGACCCGGCTTGCGCCGTGCCATCGTGGTCGAGCTCGACGAGCTCGAGCATGTCCTCGACCTGCTTCTTGACGTCCTTCACGCCGCGACGGCGCAGCCCGAAGGCGACGTTCTCGAAGATGTCGAGGTGCGGGAAGAGCGCGTAGCTCTGGAAGACGGTGTTCACCGGACGCTGGTACGGCCGCAGCTGGGTGATGTCGCGCGTCGCCGACGAGGATCGAACCGGCAGTCGGGTCCTCGAGACCCGCCACCATGCGCAGCGTCGTCGTCTTGCCGCAGCCCGACGGACCGAGCAGCGCGAAGAACGACCCCGCCGGGATCGTGAGGTTGAGGTCGTCGACCGCGGTCGACGCCGCGAAGCGCTTGGTCAGTCCGATCAGGTGCAGGTCCTCGACCTGACCGGTCACCACCGGGGTACGGGCCACCGGAACCGCCCTTTCGTCTGTTGGTCGTCGTCTACGGGGGTGGTGCGGGGTGGTGCGGGGCGGTCTCCCGCCCCGCACCGGGTGATCAGTTGCCGATCAGCTGCTGGAACTGCTGCTCGTACTTCGTCTGCTGCACGGGTGTCGAGCGGCATGAAGATCTTCACGTTCGACAGCGTGGCCTCCGTGGGGAAGATCAGCTCGTTCTCGACCAGCGCCGGGTCGATCTTCGCGATGGCCTCCTTGGCGCCCTGCACCGGGCTGATGTACTGAACGTACGCCGCGACCTCGGCCGCGTTCACCGGGTCGTAGTAGTAGTTCATGACCTTCTGGGCGTTGGTCTGGTGGGCGGCCATGGCCGGGATCAGCATGTTGTCGGTCCAGAGGGTGCCGCCGGACTCGGGCAGCGTGAACTGGTACGCGTCCCCGAGGCCTGCCACGTCGCCGGACCAGCCGATGACGGCGATGACGTCCTTGTTCTCGAGAGCGGTCAGGTAGTCGTTGCCCGTGACCTGCCGGATCTGGCCCGAGTCGAGCTGCTTCTGCAGCTCGTCCGCCGCAGCGTTGAAGTCGTCGTCGGTGAAGTTCGACGGGTCCTTGCCCTGCGCCATCATGATGATGCCGATGGTGTCCCGCATCTCGTCGAGGACGGTGACCTTGCCCTTGAGGGCCGGGTCCCAGAGGTCGTCGAGCGTCTTCATCTCGGTCTTGCCCGTCGCCGCCTTGAGCAGCTCCTTGTTGTAGCCGAGACCGGCGAAACCGCTCTGCCACGGGAGGGTGTGCGCGCGTCCGGGGTCGAACGCCGGGTCGGCGAGGGCGGTGAGCACGTTCTTCTTGTTGGGCATCGTCGTGTCGACGTCGGCGAACGGGATCGCGTAGCCCTTGTTGACCCAGATGCCCGCCATCCAGTCGGTCAGCACGACGATGTCGCGGCCGATGTCGCGACCCTGCTCGAGCTGGGCGCGGACCTTGGCGTAGAAGTCCTGGTTGCCGTTGACGTCCTCGGTGTAGGTGACCTTGATGCCGGTCTCCTGCTCGAAGCGGTCGAGGGTCGGACGCTTGCCGCTGGCCTCGTCCACGTCGAGGTAGGCGACCCAGTTCGACCAGTTGGCGATCTTCTCGGTGTCGGACTTGTCCGGCTGGGTCGCGGCCGAGGCGGAGCTCGTGGCGCCCGCCGTGGGGGTCGAACCGCCCTTCGCGCCGCACGCGGCGGCGGCCATGGCCGCACCGCCGATGCCCGCTGCGCGCAGCAGGCGGCGGCGCGTCATCGACGAGACGATCGACGCGGTCATGGGGTTCATCGGCTGGTCAGCCATCGGTGCGGTTCCTCCGGATCGGTGCGGTGTCGAGCGGTGGGGACGGCGGTCGCGTCAGCGGTCGCCGAAGATCGTGCGGTGCCAGTCCTTGCGGGCCTCGCCGGTGATGTCGATCGAGACGTGCTTGACCTGGGTGTACTCGTCGAACGAGTACTGGCTCATGTCCTTGCCGAACCCGGAGGCCTTGACCCCGCCGTGCGGCATGTCCGAGACGATCGGGATGTGGTCGTTGATCCAGACGCATCCTGCCTGGATCTCGCGGCTCGCGCGCATGGACCGCACGATGTCACGGGTCCACGCGGAGGCGGCGAGGCCGAACGGCGTGTCGTTGGCGAGCGCGATGCCCTCGTCGTCGGTGTCGAACGGCAGCACCACCAGCACCGGCCCGAACAGCTCCTGCTGGACGATCTCGGAGTCCTGGGCGGCGTCGACGACGAGGGTCGGCTCGTAGTAGGCACCACGGGCGAGCTCACCGCCCGGTGCGCGACCTCCGACGACCACCTTCGCACCATAGCCGCGAGCGCGGTCGACGTAGCCGGCGACACTGTCGCGCTGGCGGAGCGAGACGAGCGGGCCCTGGTCGGTCGAGGGATCGGTCGGGTCGCCGAGGCGGACGGTGCGCATGACGTCGGCGACGCCCTGGACGAACGCGTCGTAGAGCGGTCGCTGGACGTAGGCCCGGGTCGCCGCGGTGCAGTCCTGACCCGAGTTGATGAGGGCGCCGGCCACGGCGCCCTGCACGGCCGCGTCGAGGTCCGCGTCGTCGAAGACGACGAACGGGGCCTTGCCGCCCAGCTCGAGGTGCACCCGCTTCACGGTCTTCGCCGCGACCTCCATCACGCGCTGGCCGACCGGCGTGGAGCCGGTGAACGACACCATGCGGATGTCCGGATGGGCGAGCATCGCCTCTCCCGCGACCCGGCCGTGCCCGGTGAGGATGTTGACGACACCGTCGGGGATCCCGGCGCGGGTGATGTCCTCCGCGAGCATGAGCGACGTGAGCGGCGTGAGCTCCGCAGGCTTGAGCACGATGGCGTTGCCTGCCGCGATGGCCGGCATGACCTTCCAGACGGCCATCTGCAGCGGGTAGTTCCACGGTGCGATGGACCCCACGACGCCGACCGGCTCGCGCCGCACGATCGAGGTGTGCGATCCGTCGTACTCGGCGGAGGCGCGCCCCTCGAGGTTGCGTGCGGCTCCGGCGTAGAAGGAGACGTTGTCGATCGACCCGGGGACGTCGAACTCGCGGGTCAGCTTGATGGGCTTGCCGGTCTGAGCCGTCTCGAGGGCGGCGTACTCCTCGGCCCGCTCACCCATCGTCGCGGCGAGGGCGGTCAGCGCGGCGGCGCGCTCACCCGGGGTGGCACGGGCCCACTCGTGCTGCGCCCGCACGGCGGCGGTGACCGCGAGGTCGACGTCGGCGGCGCCGGCGAGCGCCGCGGTCTCGACGACCTCACCCGTGGCGGGGTCGATCACGTCGTGGGACTCGCCCGAGGACCCGACGAGGTAACGACCGTCGACGTACTGGTGGCCGTCACGTGGCATCGGCGTCCTCCTGTCGCTCGTCCGGGGCAGCGTGAGGCGCCCTCCGAAGGCCGGATCCTCGCACGGGCCAGACCCCGAGACAAGGGATTCCGTGGTGATGAGAGGTCTTCACGACGAATTGCCGTGCATTCGTGACCTGGAACTGAGGTTTCCCGTACATGACGTGCGTCACACCGACGACCTCCCCGCCGGCCGGCGAGGCCGTGAGCGACCGACACAGTGACGGCTGGTCGCCCGATGCCCTGACGGCTTGTCCACCGACGCGGGTAGCGTGCGGCGGGTGAGGGCACCCGATCGCTTCGCGGCCATCTACCCGACCGTCGCGGAGGTTCTCGGCCTCCCTGCGGTACGCGACAGCGCCCCCGTGGTCCGTGCCGGACGGGCGCTGCTCGACCGACCGGTCCGGTGGACCCACGCTGCCGAGGTCGCCGACGTGGCCCGGCTCCTGCACGGCGGTGAGCTGCTGCTGACCACCGGCGTCCTGCTGCCGGAGGACCCCGACGGGCTCGCGTCATACGTCCGCGGGCTCGCCGAGGCCGGTGTCACGGGGGTCCTGGTCGAGACGGGCCGACGCTTCGACCGGCTCCCCGACCCCATGGTCGCGGTCGCCGAGGCGGTGGGGCTGGTGCTGGTCGAGCTCACCCGCGAGGCGCGGTTCGCCAGCATCACCGAACAGGTCCACGCGCGCATCGTCGACGCCCAGCTCGCCGAGCTCCGGCTCTCCGACGAGGTGCATGCCTCGTTCACCGAGCTCACGGTCGAGGGTGCCGCCCCCACCGAGATCGTGCGCCGCGTGGCGTCCATGGCCGGTCGCCCCGTGGTGCTCGAGAACCTCGCGCACCAGGTCCTCGCCGTCGACGCCGCCGGCGAGGACCTCGGCACGGTGCTCGACGGGTGGGAGGACCGCAGCCGCGCGGTGCGCGTGGCGGAGCGCACGGCGTACGACCGGTCGAGCGGCTGGCTCCTGACGACGGTGGGAGCCCGCGGGCAGGACTGGGGGCGGCTCGTGCTGCTCACCGACTCGATCCCCGGGCCGCGCGAGTCGATGCTGCTCGAGCGCGGCGCCGCCACCGTCGCGCTCTCGCGGCTGGTCGAGCGGGACCGGGAGTCGCTCGAGCGGCAGAGCCACCGCACGCTGATCACCGGCGTCATCGCCGGCTCGGTGTCGCTCCCGGAGTTCACGGCGCGCGCCCAGGCGCTGGGGGTCCCGCTCGAGGCTCGGGCGCTGGTGTCCGTCCTCGTGCGCCTCGATCCCGCGCCGAGCGGCCCCGCCCTCGCGGTGCAGGAGCGGCTGCGCGACTTCGCCGAGACCGTGTCGGCCGCCGTGCGGGACACGCGGACGGCCGCGCTGGTCGGCGGGGTGGACGACGCGACCGTGGGCGTCCTGCTGTCGCTCCCGCCTCGGGAGGACGTCGACCGCGCCCTCGAGCGGCTGTCGGCCGCGCTCGCGAAGCGCGCTGCCACCGGCCGCGCGGTCGTCGACGAGGACGACTGGGTCATGGCGGTGGGGTCCATCGTCTCCTCGGTCCGAGACGTGCGGCGCGCCTTCCTCGAGGCCGCTCAGGTGGCCGACGCGGCGCCGTCGACCGACGACGGGCCGGCGCGCCCCTACTACCGGCTGCCCGACGTCCGGCTCCGCGGCCTGCTCCACCTGCTGCGCGACGACGACCGCCTGCAGACCTTCGTCGAGCGCGAGCTCGGTCCCTTGCTCGCGCATGACGCGCAGCACGGCAGCGACCTCGTCGGCGTCCTGCGCACCTACCTCGCGGCCGGCCGCAACAAGTCGGCGGCCGCGGACGCGGCGCACATGTCGAGGCCGAGCTTCTACGAGCGGCTGCACCGCATCGAGCGCGTGCTGTCGGTCGACCTCGGCTCGGTCGAGTCCTGCCTGTCCCTGCACGTCGCACTGCTCGGCCTCGACGCCATCCGGCGCTGACGTCACACACGACGAAGGCCCGCCCCGGGTGCCGTGGGACGGACCTTCGTCGTGCGCGTTCCTCAGCTGTCGATGTTGGCCATGACGTGCTTGATCCGGGTGTAGTCCTCGAACCCGTACATCGAGAGGTCCTTGCCGTAGCCGGAGTGCTTGAAGCCGCCGTGCGGCATCTCGGCGACGAGCGGGATGTGGGTGTTGATCCAGACGCAGCCGAAGTCGAGGCGCTTGGCCATCCGCATCGCGCGGCCGAAGTCCTTCGTCCACACCGAGGACGCGAGGCCGTACTGGACGCCGTTGGCCCAGCGCAGCGCCTCGTCCTCGTCGGTGAACCGCTGGACGGTGATGACCGGACCGAAGATCTCGTTCTGGATCATCTCGTCGTCCTGACGCAGGCCGGCGACGACGGTGGGCTCGATGTAGAAGCCGCGATCGCCCTGGCGCACGCCGCCGGCGGCGATCGTGGCGTGGTCCGGCGTACGGTCGATGAAGCCGAGCACGCGCTCGAGCTGGTTCGGCGTTGTTGACCGGCGGCACGAGCGCGTCCTCGTCGGTCGGACCGCCCTCGAACGTGGTCTTCGTCGCCTTGCGCCTGCTCGGCGAGCGCCGCGACGAAGTCGTCGTAGACGCCGGAGCCGACGAGCACCCGGGTCGCGGCGGTGCAGTCCTGGCCGGCGTTGAAGTAGCCGGCGACGGCGAGCCACTCGGCGGCGGCCGCGAGGTCGGCGTCGTCGAACACGACGACCGGCGCCTTGCCGCCGAGCTCGAGGTGCACGCGCTTGACGTCGCGCGCGGCCGAGCTCGGCGACCTCCATGCCGGCGCGCACCGAGCCGGTGATCGACGACCATCTGCGGGGTCGGGTGCTCGACGAGCGCGCGGCCGGTGTCGCGGTCGCCGCATGACGACGTTGAACACGCCCGGCGGGAGGACGCTCGGCCATGATCTCGGCCATGCGCACGGTGGAGACCGGCGTGGTGTCGCGACGGCTTGAGCACGACGGTGTTGCCCGCGGCGATCGCCGGCGCCCACTTCCAGACCGCCATCATCATCGGGTAGTTCCACGGCGTGACCTGGCCGATGACGCCGATCGGCTCGCGGCGGATGAACGAGGTGTAGCCCGCCATGTACTCGCCCGCCGACCGGCCCTCGAGCACGCGCGCCGCGCCGGCGAAGAACCGGATCTGGTCGATCATCGGCGGGATCTCCTCCGCCATGCGTCACCGCGATCGGCTTGCCGGTGTTCTGCGACTCGAGCGCGACGAGCTCGTCGGCGTGCGCCTCGAGCGCGTCGGCGATCGTCGAGCAGCGCCTTCTGCCGCTCGGAGGGCGTCGTGTCGCGCCACGTCTCGAACGCGGTCGCCGCCGCGGCGTACGCGCGGTCGACGTCCTCGGCGCCGGAGACCGGCGCGGTGCCGAAGACCTCGCCGGTGCTGGGGTCGACCAGGTCGCTGGTGCGGCCCGTCGGCGGCGTCGACGGACTCGCCGTTGATGAAGTTGCGCAGGGTGCGCTTGTCGCTCACGCGATCTCCCGGGTGCCGGGGCCGATGGGTGCGCGACGGGCCGCGCGCGAGACCGTCGCTGACGCGGAGGTCACACCCTAGCCCGCGGGTTCGGTTCTCGATAGGCAGACACGCCGTCTGCGACCGAATCCGCAGAAATACCGCGTTCGAACCACGGATTCACTTGCCAAGCCCCGCGGCTCGCGATCCCCGACGACTGCGAACCGTGGTGACCCGCGAGCGCGACGGCCGCACGTCGGTCCTCGACGACGTCACCAAGGCGATCATCGAGCAGCTCCAGGAGGACGGCCGCCGGCCGTACGCCACGATCGGCAAGGCCGTCGGCCTGTCCGAGGCGGCGGTGCGCCAGCGCGTGCAGCGGCTCATCGACGTCCGGCGTCATGCAGATCGTCGCCGTCACCGATCCGCTGCAGGTCGGCTTCCCGCGCGCCGCGATGATCGGCATCCGGGTCGAGGGCGACGTCGAGGCCGTCGCCGAGCAGCTGGCCGCGATGGCCGAGGTCGACTACCTCGTCATCAGCGCCGGCGGCTTCGACATCCTCGCCGAGGTCGTGTGCGAGGACGACGACCACCTGCTCGAGCTGGTCAACCGCCGGATCCGGGCCATCCCCGGAGTGCGTCCACACGGAGACCTTCGTCTACCTGAAGCTCCGCAAGCAGATCTACACCTGGGGTACCCGATGACCACCTCACCGCAGTACGTCACCGAGCCCGGCGCACGACCGCGCTCGCCGAGAAGGCGCGCGACCACCTCTGGATGCACTTCACCCGCCACTCGACCTACGAGAACGGCGGCCACGTCCCGGTCATCGTGCGCGGCGACGGCGCCTACATCTGGGACGACGCACGGCAAGCGCTACCTCGACGGCCTCGCCGGCCTGTTCACCGTGCAGGCCGGCCACGGCCGCACCGAGCTCGCCGAGGCCGCGGCCAAGCAGATGCAGGAGCTCGCGTTCTTCCCGCTGTGGTCCTACGCCCACCCGAAGGCCATCGAGCTCGCCGAGCGCCTCGCCCACTACGCGCCCGGCGACCTCAACCGCGTCTTCTTCACCACCGGCGGCGGCGAGGCCGTCGAGACCGCCTGGAAGCTGGCCAAGCAGTACTTCAAGCTCACCGGCAAGCCGATGAAGCACAAGGTGATCAGCCGCGCGGTCGCCTACCACGGCACGCCGCAGGGCGCGCTGTCGATCACCGGCATCCCGGACGCGAAGAAGTACTTCGAGCCGCTGGTGCCCGGCGCGTTCCGCGTCCCCAACACCAACTTCTACCGCGCGCCCGAGCACGGCGACGACATCGAGGCCTTCGGCCGCTGGGCCGCCGACCGCATCGCCGAGGCGATCGAGTTCGAGGGCCCCGACACCGTCGCCGCCGTGTTCCTCGAGCCGGTGCAGAACTCCGGCGGCTGCTTCCCGCCGCCGCCCGGCTACCTCGAGCGCGTGCGCGAGATCTGCGACGAGTACGACGTGCTCCTGGTCGCCGACGAGACGATCTGCGCCTTCGGCCGCATCGGCGAGATGTTCGCGATGTCGCGCTTCGGCGTCACGCCCGACATCATCACGTGCGCCAAGGGCATGACCTCCGGCTACGCCCCCATCGGCGCGATGATCGTGAGCGACCGGCTCTTCGAGCCGTTCAAGCTACGGCCACAACTACTTCGCGCACGGCTACACCTTCGGCGGGCACCCGGTGTCGGCGGCCGTGGCGCTGGCCAACCTCGACATCTTCGAGCGCGAGGGCCTCAACCAGCACGTGCGCGACAACGAGGACGCCTTCCGCGCCACGCTCGAGAAGCTCAACGACCTGCCGATCGTCGGCGACGTCCGCGGCGCCGGGTTCTTCTACGGCATCGAGCTCGTCAAGGACAAGGCCACCAAGGAGACCTTCAACGACGACGAGGCCGAGCGGCTGCTGCGCGGCTTCCTGTCCAAGGCGCTCTTCGACGCCGGGCCTGTACTGCCGCGCCGACGACCGCGGCGACCCCGTCGTCCAGCTCGCGCCGCCGCTGATCGTCGGCCAGGCCGAGTTCGACGAGATCGAGCAGATCCTGCGCTCGGTCCTCACCGAGGGCATGAACGTCCTGTAAGCACCTCGGTCCCGTCCACGCACCGCCGCGAGAAGGGTCCGCATGGACCAGCACCTCCCCGCACCCGGGTCCTCCGAGAGGACCCGGGTGCGGCGTATCCCGGAGAAGGCGGTCGCCGATCGCGGCGCGCTCCACGCGGTCCTCGACGCGGGCCTCGTCGCCCACGTCGGCAGTCGTCGACGACGACGGGGCAGCCCTACGTCGCTGCCGGTCGCCTACGCGCGCGACGGCGACCGGCGTGCTCTTCCACGGCTCCACCGGCTCCCGGCTGTTCCGCCGCTCGCGGCCGGTGCACCCGACCTGCCTCACCGTGACGCTGCTCGACGGCCTGGTGCTCGCGCGCTCGGCGTTCGAGTCCTCGATGAACTACCGCGGCGCCATGGTGCTCGGCTCGTGCACGGTGCTCGAGGGCGACGACGCGGACCGACGCGCTGCACGTGATCTCCGACCACCTGCTCCCCGGTCGCTGGGACGACATCCGCCCGCCCTCGCGCAAGGAGCTCGCGGCGACCCTCGTGCTCGCGCTCCCGCTCGACGAGGCCAGCGTCAAGGTCAGCGACCGGCGGCCCGAGCGACGACCCGACGAGGACCTCGACCGGCCCGGTGTGGGGCGGCCTCGTGCCGCTCCGCGAGGTGTTCGGCGACACCGGTGCCCGACGCGGCCGGGGCGGCGCTTCCCCGTCCCGGACTACGTCGCGACGTGGACCTCGGTGACCGCGGCGGCTACTACCGCGAGCTGTCGCTGTGGTGGGACACGCTGCCCGACGAGCTCGCGGAGGCGTCCGCGCCCGGCGCTGGCCGGATCGTGCGACGCCGACGTCGCCATCGTGGGCGGCGGCTACACCGGCCTCTGGACGGCCTACTACCTCGCCGGGCCGACCCGTCGCTGCGCATCGTCGTCCTCGAGGCGGAGACCGCGGGCTTCGGCGCGAGCGGCCGCAACGGCGGCTGGGCGTCGGCGCTGTTCCCGGCGTCGCTCGCCAAGGTCGCGCGTCGTCGTCGCGCGAGGCGCGCGATCGCGCCTGCAGCGACGCGATGTTCGACACCGTCGACGAGGTCGGTCGCGTCGCGTCGCGAGGAGGGCATCGACTGCCACTTCCGCAAGGGCGGCACGATCGTCCTCGCCCGCACGCCGGTGCAGCTCGCAGCGCGCGCAAGGCGGAGATCGAGCAGCGAGCGCTCGTGGGGCTTCGGCGCGGAGCACTACGCGTTCCTCGACCGCCGACGAGGCGCGGGAGCGGCTCGGCGCCACCGACGTGCTCGGCGCGACGTACACCCCGCACTGCGCGCGCGATCCACCCGGCCCGCCTGGTGCGCGGCCTCGCCCTCGCGGTCGAGCGACGCGGCGTCACCATCCACGAGGGCACCCGCGTCACCGTCGATCGAGCCGGGCGTGGTGCGCACCGAGCACGGTGACGGTCCGCGCCCGTCGCATCGTGCGCGCCACCGAGGCGTGGACCGCGCAGCTGCCCGGCTCCGAGCGCGAGATCGCGCCGGTCTACTCGCTCATGCTCGCCACCGAGCCGCTGCCGGACGAGGTGTGGGACGAGATCGGGCTGCGCCAGCGGCGAGACGTTCAACGACCACCGCCACCTGATCATCTACGGGCAGCGCACCGCCGACGGCCGCTTCGCGTTCGGCGGTCGCGGAGCGCCGTACCACTTCGGCTCGCGCATCGAGCCGGAGCTACGACCGCGACCCCGCGGTCTTCGACGACCTCTGGCGCGTGCTGCGCGACCTGTTCCCCGCCGTGAGCGCGCACGCGGTCACCCACACCTGGGGCGGGCCGCTCGGCATCCCCCGCGACTGGTACGCGTCCGTCGGGCTCGACCCGGAGACCGGGCCTCGGCTGGGCCGGCGGCTACGTCGGCGACGGCGTCGCGTCGAGCAACCTCGCCGGCCGCACGCTCGCCGACCTCGTGCGCGGCGGTCCGAACGACCGCGACCGCGCTGCCCTGGGTCAACCACCGGTCGCCGCGCTGGGAGCCCGAGCCGCTGCGCTGGCTCGGCGTCAACCTCGGCCTGCGGGTGATGGGCTCGGCCGACGGCGCCGAGGAGCGCACCGGCCGACCCGCCCGCCGCGCCGAGCTCCTCGCCCCCTTCCTCGGCGGCCACTGACCCCCCGCGCCGTCGTCCCCCCTAGGGACGATCAAGGAAGTTCACCTGCACGTTCGTGTCCCCTACTCGTGACCATGGGTCCGCGCCCGCGCGGAAGGCCTCGTGCGCAACGGCCGAGCGGTGGATACTCACCGGATGAAGATGCGCGCCACGCTCGAGCAGCACGGGAAGTCCGCCACCGGGCTCGTGATTCCCGACGACGTCGTCGCGGCGCTCGGCGCGGGCAAGCGCCCCGCGGTCGTCGTGACGATCAACGGCCACTCGTGGCGAAGCACCGTCGCGGTCATGGGCGGCCAGAACCTGCTGGGCGTGAGCGCCGAGAACCGCGCGGCGTCGGGCGTCACAGCCGGCGACGTTCTCGACGTCGAGCTCGTCCTGGACACCGCCCCGCGCGTGGTCGACGTGCCGGACGACCTGGCCGCGGCGCTGGCGACGAACCGCGCGGCGGGTGCCGCGTTCGACACGCTCTCGTACAGCCACAAGCGCAGGTACGTGCTCGCGATCGACGACGCGAAGACGGCCGAGACCCGGGCCCGCCGCATCGTCAAGACCGTGGCGGACCTCACCCGGGAGTGAGGGCCCCGGTCCTACGTCGGCAGCAGCTCCGCCGCGCCGAACGACACGTCGAAGCGATCGCACCAGATCGACAGGCTCGTGAGCCCCGCCAGCTCGGCGTCCGCCGGGATCGGGTAGTTCTGGTTGCCCACGTTGCCCTTGAGGGATCCGAGATCGAGGTAGCGGCCGTCGTCGAACGTGCGCCAGCCCGAGGGTCCGTCGACCACAGCGGCGTCGCTGAGCCACACCTTGAGGTCGGGGCCGTTCGAGGTGTCGAGCCCTTCCAGCCGCAGCACCCGCGACCCGTCCGGGAGCCGGATCAGCAGCACGGCACCCGAGGTGGCGTGCTCGTGGGTGATGAACGTCCCGCGCGCCTCGACGACGGGTCCCCCGGCGACGGCGGACGCCGACGGCGACGGCGACGCCGGGGAGCCTGAGGCCGTGGCCGTGGCCGTCGCCGCCGGTATGGACCCCGGCGTCGATCCGGCGGCCGCGGCCGGGAAGGACTCGTCGACCACGTCGTCGACCACGAGCTTCCAGGGCTGGAACACGAGGAGGCCCGCCACCACGACCGGGACGGCGAGGAGCGCGAGGACGACCAGCACCCGGCGGCGGCGCCGCGGGCGGGCCGGATCGGTCGCGGCCGGACCGGCCGCAGTGTCGGTGTGCGTCACGTCGCTCCTCGTGTCCTTGGCGGGTCGGACTCCCGCCTCGACACAGCAGAACGCGTCGCGACTCCTCGCGCCACCACGGTGGACTGGTCGTCACAGGTCGGTAAGGACGGTGGACGGCCGTTCGGTGGCCCCGCGACCGCCACAGCCCACGGGGCGTTCTGAATATTGGATCCAATCTGCTACCCTCGGTCGAACCGTCAGCCCAGCGCAGGAGAAGGCCCGCCCATGAGCCCCGCACCGCAGTCCCCGTTCGCCCTGCTCGACCTCGACTCGCTGCTCGAGCGAGGAGGAGCGCGCGATCCGCGACGTCGTGCGGCAGTACGTCGACGAGCGGATCAAGCCGCACGTCGGCGACTGGTTCGAGTCCGGGCACGATCCCGGCGCGCGAGCTGGCTCGCGAGCTCGGCGCGCTCGGCATGCTCGGCATGCACCTCGAGGGCTACGGCTGCGCCGGCACGAGCGCCGTGGCGTACGGCCTGGCCTGCCTCGAGCTCGAGGCCGGCGACTCCGGCATCCGCTCCCTGGTGAGCGTCCAGGGGTCGCTCGCGATGTACGCCATCCACGCCTTCGGCTCCGAGGAGCAGAAGCAGGAGTGGCTGCCCCGGATGGCGTCGGGCGAGGCCATCGGCTGCTTCGGCCTCACCGAGCCGGACTTCGGCTCCAACCCCTGCGGGCATGCGCACGCCACGCCAAGCGCGACGGCGACGACTGGATCCTCGACGGCACGAAGATGTGGATCACCAACGGCAGCGTCGCCGACGTCGCCGTCGTGTGGGCGCGCACCGACGACGGCATCCGCGGGTTCGTCGTCCCCACCGACACACGCCGGGGTTCACCGCCCGCGACGATCCACAAGAAGCTGTCGCTGCGCGCGTCGGTCACCTCCGAGCTCATCTTCGAGGGCGTGCGCCTTCCCGGCCGACGCCGTGCTGCCCGGCGTCAGCGGCCTGCGCGGCCCGCTCTCCTGCCTGAACGAGGCGCGCTTCGGCATCGTGTTCGGCACGCTCGGCGCGGCTCGCGACTGCCTCGAGACGGCGATCGCCTACGCCATCGACCGCGAGCAGTTCGACCGGCCGATCGCCGGGTTCCAGCTGACGCAGAAGAAGTTCGCCGACATGGCGCTCGAGCTCGACAAGGGCTTCCTGCTCGCGCTGCACCTCGGCCGGCTCAAGGACGCGCACGCCATCCGCCCCGAGCAGATCAGCGTCGGCAAGCTCAACAACGCGCGCGAGTCGCTCGCGATCGCACGCGAGTGCCGCTCGATCCTCGGCGGCAACGGCATCACGCTCGAGTACCCGGTGATCCGGCACATGAACAACCTCGAGTCGGTGTTCACCTACGAGGGCACCAACGAGATGCACACGCTCGTCGTCGGCGAGGCGCTCACCGGGCTCGCCGCCTACCGCGGATGAGCGCCGCGCTCAGGGCGCGCTCGACGGCGTCGTCGTCGCCGACTTCTCCCGCGTGCTCGCCGGCCCCTACGCGACGATGCTGCTCGCCGACCTCGGCGCCGAGGTCGTCAAGGTCGAGCGGCCGGGCGCCGGCGACGACACCCGGGCGTGGGGTCCGCCGTACGCCGCGGACGGGCCGCCGACCTACTTCGCCGGTCGGTCAACCGCAACAAGCGCTCGCTGGCTCCTCGACCTGGCCACGGCCGACGGGCTCGCGCAGGCGCGCGCCCTCGCGCTGCGCGCCGACGTGCTGGTGGAGAACTTCAAGCCGGGCACGCTCGACCGCCTCGGGCTCGGCTACGCCGAGCTCGCCGCAGCCAACCCCGGGCTCGTGATGTGCTCCATCAGCGGGTTCGGGTCCGGCGCCGGCGCCGACCTGCCCGGCTACGACCTGCTGGTGCAGGCCATGGGCGGGCTCATGTCCGTGACCGGTCCCGAGCCGGGGCACCCCACGAAGGTCGGCGTCGCCCTCGTCGACGTCGTCACCGGGCTGCACGCGGTCTACGGCATCCTCGCGGCGCTGCGCCACCGCGACCGCACCGGGCGTGGGCCAGCACGTCGAGGTCAACCTGCTCTCCTCGCTGCTCTCGGCGATGGTCAACCAGAGCGCGGCCTTCGTCGCCGCCGGCGTCGTGCCCGGCATCCTCGGCAACGACCACCCCTCCATCACGCCGTACGGCGTCTACGCGACCGGCGACCGCCCGCTGGTGCTCGCGGTCGGCAACGACCGGCAGTTCCGCGCGCTCGTCAACGTTCTCGGCGTCGGCCATCGCTCGCCGACGACGCGCGCTTCGCGACCAACCCGGCGCGCGTCGCGCACCGCGACGCGCTGCGCGGTCGCCTCGAGCAGCGCTGCACGCAGCCGCGGCGCCGACCGAGTGGCACGCCGCGCCTCACCGCGGCCGGCGTGCCGTGCGGACCCATCAACGACATCGAGGGCGGCGTTCGACCTCGCGACGTCGCTCGGCCTCGACCCGGTCGTGTCCGTGCCCGGCATCGGACGGTGCCGCAGGTGGCCAACCCGCTGCGCATGTCGGCGACCCCCCCGACCTACCGCACCGCTCCCCGGCGCTCGGGTCGACGAGCCCGACGACCTGGCGGCTGCTCCGTGAGCGCCGAGGCGTTCGTCGCGGCCGCCGACGGCGCAGGAGGCGGTGCTCAGCCGAGCTGCGCCGGCTCCTGGTCACCGGCGAGCTCGCGCCGGGCGACGCCGGTCCGCCAGGAGTCGCTCGCCGAGCGGCTCGGGGTCTCGCGCGTCCCGCTGCGCGAGGCGCTCAAGGTGCTCGAGGGCGAGGGGCAGGTGGTCTACCTGCCGCGCCGCGGCTACGTCGTGGCCGAGCTCTCCGTCGACGACCTCGTCGAGGTCTACCGGCTGCGCGAGCTGCTCGAGGCCGAGGCGATCCGGGTCGCCGTCCCGCGGCTCGACCGAGGCCGACTCCTCGCGGCGATCGCCGACGGCAGCACGGCGAGGTCGACGTGCCGGTCGCAGCGGCGACCTGGCCGAGATGACCGCGAGCAACCGCCGCTTCCACTTCCTGCTCTTCGACGCCGCCGACGATGCCCCGGCTCTCGCGCACGCTGCGCCAGCTGTGGGACGCCACCGACGTCTACCGCGTCGGTCTACTTCGCGCCGCCGGCCAACCGTCGCGCGCGTCGCACGACGAGCACGACGTGCTCGTCGACGCCGTCGGACGACGCGACGCCGAGGCGGCGGTGGCGGTCCAGGCCGCGCACCGCGACCACTCGGTCGCGGCCGTCACCGCTGCGCTCACCGGTCGCTGACGACAGGCACCCGGGCTCGGAGCCACGTCACGGACGGCGTAGCGACGACCGCAGTCGGGCGAGCGCTGCTGGACCGCTCAGTACTCGCCCTTGATGACGAAGAACGAGCCGCGGATCGTGCCGGCGAGCTTGGACTTCTGCCGCGCGAACTTGAAGCGCGTCGCGAGCTCGTCCGGGACGTCCATCCCGTCGGAGAGCTTGAAGCCGACGGCGCGCTTGCCCGCGTCCTCGAGCGTGTACATGACGTTGATCGACAGACCGGACTCGTAGAAGACGTAGGCGAACCGGATGCCTCCCGCGACGAACTCGGTCGCCTCGAGAGGCGGGGACGCGATGACGATGTCGCGCTCCTCCTTGAGGATGCGGGTCACCCACTCCACGGCCGCCGTGGCCTTTCCCGCGGGATCGACGGCGAAGTCGTGGTCGTACTTGTTCTTGAAGTAGCGCGCCTCGTTGGCGCGCAGGCCGGCGAGAGCATCCGCCACCGGAGACGACTCCAGACCCTCGGTGGAGACCGTCTGGAAGTCGACAACACGCGACACGAGCACCTCCGACGAACGCAGACGGACTGACGGACGGGCGTGCCGCAGTCTCGCACGAGGCTGTGGCCGCTCGTCGCAGTGTCACAGCCGGGTACGGTCGGGCCCGCTTCTCCGTTCCTGCTCGCTCGCGTCGGCAAGCGCGGCTGCTCAGTCGCCCTGGAGCAGGGGGCGCAGCACGTCGAGCACGCCGATGTCCTCGATCGTGCTCGGCGGCGCCTCGGGTCGGCCGTCGGCGATGCCGCGCATCGTGCGTGCGCAGGATCTTGCCCGACCGGGTCTTCGGCAGCGCCGGTACGACGACCACGCGCTTGCAGCGCCGCGACCGGGCCGATCTCGTCGCGGACGGCCGCCACGATCTCGCGCTCGCAGCTGCTGCGGGATCGATGTCGGCACCGCTCTTGAGCACGACGAACGCGCGCGGCACCTGGCCCTTGAGCGGGTCGGCGACGCCGATCACGGCGCACTCGGCGACCGTCGGGTGCGTCGGCGACCACGGCCTCCATCGACCCGGTCGACAGCCGGTGGCCGGCGACGTTGATGACGTCGTCGGTGCGGCCCATGACGAACACGTAGCCGTCCTCGTCGATGTAGCCGCCGTCGCCCGTGGTGTAGTAGCCGGGGAAGACGCCGAGGTAGGAGTCGACGTAGCGCTCGTCGTCGTTCCACAGCGTCGGCAGCGTCCCCGGCGGCAGCGGCAGCCTGATGCAGATGTTGCCCTCCTGCGCCCGGCCTCGACCGGCGCTGCCGTCGCTCGTCGAGCACCTGGCACGTCGTAGCCCGGCATCACGACGCTCGGGCGACCCGGCCTTGATCGGCAGCGGCTCGAGCCCGCGCGGGTTGGCCGCGATCGGCCAGCCCGTCTCGGTCTGCCACCAGTTGTCGACGACCGGGACGCCCAGGATGTCGCTCGGCCCAGTGGTAGGTGTCCGGGTCGAGCCGCTCGCCGGCGAGGAACAGCGTCTCGCAGGCTGCGACAGGTCGTGGCCCGCGCGCAGCGCGGCGCTCGGGTCCTCCTTCTTGATCGCGCGGATCGCGGTCGGCGCGGTGAACAGCGCCTTCACCCCGTGCTCGGCGATGACCCGCCAGAACGCGCTCGGCGTCCGGCGTGCCGACCGGCTTGCCCTCGTAGAGCACGGTCGTGGCGCCCGACGAGCAGCGGCGCGTAGACGATGTAGGAGTGGCCGACGACCCAGCCGACGTCGCTGGCCGCCCAGAACACGTCGCCCGGGCCGATGTCGTAGACGTTGCGCATGCTCCAGGCCAGCGCGACGGCATGACCGCCGTTGTCGCGCACGATGCCCTTGGGCTTGCCCGTGGTGCCGGACGTGTAGAGCACGTAGAGCGGGTCGGTGGCGGCGACCGGCGACGCACGCCGACCGGCTCGGCCGCCGCGACGAGCTCGTGCCAGTCGAGGTCGCGCTCGCCCATCGCGGCGAGCGCCTGCGGGCGCTGCAGGATCACGCGAGGCGTCCGGCTCGTGCTCGGCCAGCTCGAGCGCCCGGTCGAGCATCGGCTTGTACTCGACGACGCGTCCGGGCTCGATGCCGCACGACGCCGAGACGACGACCTTCGGCGTCGCGTCGTCGATGCGGATCGCCAGCTCGTGCGGGCGCGAACCCGCCGAACACCACCGAGTGCACGGCGCCGAGCGCGCGCGCAGGCCAGCATCGCGATGACGGCCTCGGGAACCATCGGCATGTAGACCACGACCCGGTCGCCGGCCGCGACGCCGAGGCCGCGCAGCGCGCCCGCGAACCGCGCCACCTCGTCGCGCAGCCGCGCGTAGGTGAAGGTGTCCGACGTCCCGGTCACCGGGCTGTCGTAGACCAGCGCGGGCCGGTCGCCGTGGCCGGCCTCGACGTGGCGGTCGAGCGCGTTGGAGCAGGTGTTGAGCCGGCCGCCGGCGAACCAGCGGTAGAACGGCGCGTCCGACTCGTCGAGCACCGTGGCCGGCTCGACGTCCCAGTCGATCGCCGCGGCCTCCGCCCAGAACGCGACGGGATCCTCAGGCTCCGCGCGTGCGCGGCCGCGTAGGCCCCGGTACCCGACATGGCACTCCTCCCGATGTGGCGTGCTTCGAGCATCCCCGACGTGTCCAGGCCGTGTCCGCACGGGTCGGCATCGGTGCGCCGAGCACCCGGTCCCGCGCGCCGAGGTCACGAGCCCCCCGAGCCGCGTCTCATCTGCCCCGCGTGGCGACCACGATCACGAGTTGCGGGCGCACCGAGGCAGTTGAACTCCCGTGATCGACCCCTCAGAGGAAGGATGCGCAGTTGGGCTGGTCGATCTGTGTCCGCAACTTGCCATCTTGGGGGCGGCGTGCGGGCTATTCGGCTGCGGCGAGCTGGCCGCAGGCGCCGTCGATCTCGCGGCCGCGGGTGTCGCGCACGGTGACCGGGATGCCGCCGGCCTCGAGCCGGCGGACGAACTCGCGCTCGTCCTCGGGCCGCGACGCCGTCCACTTCGACCCGGGCGTGGGGTTGAGCGGGATCAGGTTGACGTGCACGAGCTTGCCGCGCAGCCGCTTGGCCAGCAGGTCGGCGCGCCAGGCCTGGTCGTTGATGTCCTTGATCAGCGCGTACTCGATCGAGACGCGGCGCTTGGTGGCCGCGGCGTACGCCCACGCGGCGTCGAGCACCTCGCGATCTTCCACCGCGTGTTGACCGGGACGAGGGTGTCGCGCAGCTCGTCGTCGGGCGCGTGCAGCGACACGGCCAGCGTCACCGGGATGCCCTCGGTCGCGAGCTCGCGGATGCGCGGCACCAGCCCGACGGTCGACACGGTGATGCCGCGCGCCGACATGCCGAGGCCGCCGGGGCTCTTGTCGGTGAGCCGGCGCACGGCGCCGACGACGGCCTTGTAGTTGGCCATCGGCTCGCCCATGCCCATGAACACGACGTTGGACACGCGCCCCGGGCCGCCGGGGACCTCGCCGCGCGCCAGCTCGCGCGCGCCGGCGACCACCTGCTCGACGATCTCGGCCGTGCTCATGTTGCGGGTGAGCCCGGCCTGGCCGGTGGCGCAGAACGGGCAGTTCATGCCGCACCCGGCCTGGCTCGACACGCACATCGTGACGCGGTCGGGGTAGCGCATGAGCACGCTCTCGACGAGCGCGCCGTCGAACAGGCGCCACAGGGTCTTGCGCGTCGGCCCTTGTCGCAGGTCAGCTCGCGCACCGGCGTCATCAGCGTCGGGAGTGAGCGCCGCGCGCGATGGTCGTCGCGCTGCGCCGCCGGGATGTCGGTCCACTGCCGCGGCGTCGGTCGAGACCGGCTGAAGTAGTGCCGCGACACCTGGTCGGCGCGGAAGGCCGGGAGACCGAGCGCCGACGACCGCCTCACGACGCTCGGCCGTGGTGAGGTCGGCGAGGTGGCGACGGGGCTTGCCCCGACGCGGCGCGTCGAACGTGCAGCTCGCCGGGCGCCGGGGCGTCGGGGCTCGTCGAGGTCCTGCGTCATGTCGACGTCGAGTCTCGCACGCGGCTCAGGGACCGAGGAACACGCGCAGGAGCAGCCACGAGGTGAAGGCGTTCGGGATGCAGCGAGTCGAGGCGGTCCATCAGCCCGCCGTGGCCGGGCAGCAGGTTGCTCATGTCCTTGACGCCGAGGTCGCGCTTGATCGCGGACTCGATGAAGTCGCCGGCCGTGGCCGTGACCGTCAGGACGAGCCCGGTGACCAGTCCCTGCCACCACGGCGCCTCGAGCAGGTAGACGAACAGCGATCACGCCCGCGACGCCCTGGAGCACCAGGGACCCGGCGAAGCCCTCCCAGGACTTCTTCGGCGAGATGCTGCGGCGCCATCGGGTGCCGCCCGAACAGCACGCCGGCGACGTAGCCGCCGATGTCGCTGCAGATCGTGAGGATGACGAACGCGATGACGCGGTCGCCGCCCTGCGACGAGGCGAGCATGAGCATCGACGAAGCCCGCCATGAGCCCGGTGTAGGCGGCGACCATGATCGAGGCGGCGACGTCGGCGACGTAGCCCTCGGGCCCGCCGACAGCCGCCAGCCCAGGATCACCAGCACCGTGGCGCCGAACACCGCGATGAACGGCAGCGCGCCGCACCAGTACGCCGCCTGCACCATGGCAGCGACGCCGAGGTAGAGCGGCACGCGGACGAGGTGGATGCCGCGCTGCTCGACCAGCGCCGGAGCAGCTCGTGCGCGCCGATGACGAGCGCGACCGCCACCACGATGCTGAAGATCCACGGCAGCGAAGAGCAGCGGCAGCAGGACGAGCCCGATCCCGAGCGAGGCACCGACGGCGACGGCGGCGGCGAGGTTGCGACCGGCTCGCCCGTGCGGGCGCGGGCTCGGTGCCTCCTGCGGCAGTGTCGGTCATGAGTGGGCGAGCTGCTCGAGGTCGGTCAGACCTCGAGCAGCTCGGCCTCCTTGTGCTTGAGCAGGTCGTCGATCTGCGCGACGTACTTGTGCGTGAGGTCGTCGAGCGCCTTCTCCGCGCGGCGCACGTCGTCCTCGCCGCACGTCGCCGTCCTTCTGCAGCTTGTCGAGCGTGTCCTTGGCGTGCCGACGGATGTTGCGCATGGAGATCCGGGCGTCCTCGGCCTTGTGCCGCGCGACCTTGATGTACTCCTTGCGCCGGTCCTCGGTGAGCTGCGGGAAGGCCACGCGGATGACGACGCCGTCGTTGGTGGGGTTCACGCCGAGGTCGGAGTCGCGGATCGCCTTCTCGATGGCGGTCATCGAGCCCTTGTCGTACGGCGTGATGACGACGAGCCGGGCCTCGGGCACGGCGAACCCGGCCATCTGCGTGATCGGGGTGGGCGTGCCGTAGTACTCGGCCGTCATCTTGTTGAACATCGCTGCGGTGGCACGACCGGTGCGGATGCCGGCGAAGTCCTCCTTCGCGACACCGACGGCCTTGTCCAGCTTCTCCTCGGCCTCGAGCAGGGTCTCGTCGATCACCGCAGTGCTCCTCGTGGATCTCGTGGTGTGGTGGATGGTGGGGCGGTCAGCTCGCGACGAGCGTGCCGATCCTCTCACCCCGCACGGCGCGGGCGATGTTGCCCTCGACGAGCAGGTTGAACACGAGGATCGGCAGGTTGTTGTCCTGGCACAGGCTGATCGCGGTGGCGTCGGCCACCTTGAGCCCGCGCGCGAGCACCTCGGAGTGGGCGAGCGTCTCGAACCTCGCCGCCGCAGGGTTCGTGCGCGGGTCGTCGTCGTAGACGCCGTCGACGCCCTTCGCCATGAGCACGATCTCGGCACCGATCTCGAGGGCGCGCTGCGCGGCCGTGGTGTCGGTGGAGAAGTACGGCGCCCCGAGCCCGGCACCGAAGATGACGACACGGCCCTTCTCGAGGTGACGGATCGCGCGGCGCGGTACGTAGGGCTCGGCGACCTGGCCCATCGCGATGGCGGTCTGCACCCGGGTCTCCACCCCCTGGCGCTCGCAGAAGTCCTGCAGCGCGAGGCAGTTCATGACCGTGCCGAGCATGCCCATGTAGTCCGCCCGCGAGCGGTCCATGCCCCGCTCGGACAGCTCAGCTCCGCGGAAGTAGTTGCCGCCGCCGATGACGACCGCGACCTCGGTGCCGCCGCGCACGACGGCGGCGATCTGCCGTGCGATGGCCTGGACCACGTCCGGGTCGACGCCGAGGGTGCCGCTACCGGCGAACGCCTCGCCGGAGAGCTTGAGCAGCACCCGACTGAAGCCGCCCTCCGGCACGCCCGGCCAGGTGTCGAGCGTGCCCTCGAGCGAGGGCTGCACGACCGAGACGCCGGAGACCGCCGTCGCGGCGGATCCTGCCTGGGCAGTGGTTCCATCCACGACGACGGCCTCCTTGGTGTCGGTGCTCCGGGTGAGTCTGCCAAACGACAGGCTCGCGCGGAGTGGTCAGGCGCCGATCTCGAAGTGCGCGAAGCGCGTGACCTTCGTGCCGGCGGCGTCGAGCACGGCCTGGACGCTCTTCTTGGACTCCTGGACCGACTCCTGCTCGAGCAGGACGTTGGCCTTGAAGAAGCCGTTGACGGTGCCCTCGATGATGCGGGACAGCGCCGCCTCGGGCTTGCCGTCCTCGATCGCCTTGGCCTCGGCCACGCGGCGCTCGGTCTCGATGACGTCGGCCGGCACCTCGTCGCGGGTGAGGTAGCGCGGACGCATGGCCGCGACCTGCATGGCGGCGCCGCGCGCGGCCTCCAGCGAGCCCTCGTAGGCGACGATGACGCCGACCTGCGCGGGCAGGTCGGCCGCGCGCTTGTGCAGGTAGACCGCGACCGGACCGTCGAGCACGGCGACGCGGCCGAGCTCGAGCTTCTCGCCGATGACGGCGGAGAGCGCCTCGATCGCCTGGGCGACCGTCTGACCGGGCTCGAGCTCCGCCGCGGCGAGGCCCGCGGAGTCGGCCGGGCGGACCTCGGCGGCCTTGGCGACGACCTTGGCGGCGAGCGCCTGGAACTCCGCGTTCTTCGCCACGAAGTCGGTCTCGGCGCGGAGCTCGACGAGGGCGCCGCCCTGCTCGACGACGAGGCCGTTGCTGGCCTCGCGCTCGGCTCCGCGGGCCGCGGCCTTGGCGGCGCCCTTGATGCGCAGCGCCTCGGCGGCCTCGTCGAAGTCGCCGTCGTTCTCGACGAGGGCCTTCTTGCAGTCCATCATCCCCGCGCCGGTCAGGTCGCGGAGCTTCTTCACGTCGGCAGCGGTGATGTCGGCCATGGCGTGACTCTCTCTCTTCTCGGTGCTTCGGGTGTCTCGCGGCTGCGGCCCGGATCGGCCCCCGAGGGACCGACCCAGGCCGCAGGCCGGATCGTGCGTGGGTCAGGCCTGCTCGGCCGGGGCCTCGGGGGCCTCGGTGGCCTCGGTGGCCTCGGCTGGCCTCGGGGACTCGGCGACCTCGGCCGCGGCCTCGGGTGCCTCGGCGACGACCTCGGCCGGGGCCTCGGTCACGGCGTCCGCAACGGGGGCCTCGGCGACGACGTCGGCGACCGGGGTCGCGGCCGGGGTCTCGACGGTGGCCACGGGGACGGCGAGGAGCTCCGCCTCCCACGCGGCGAGCGGCTCGTCGGTGGCGAGCTCGCCCTCGGCGGCGGCGTCGGCGCGGCCGCGGCCGGCGCGGGCCATGAGGCCCTCGGCGACGGCGTCGGCGATGACCCGGGTGAGCAGCGACACGGCGCGGATGGCGTCGTCGTTGCCGGGGATCGGGAAGTCGACGACGTCGGGGTCGCAGTTGCTGTCGAGGATCGCGACGACCGGGATGCCGAGCTTCTTGGCCTCCGCGACGGCGATGTGCTCCTTGTTGGTGTCGATGATCCACACCGCGCTCGGAACCTTCGTCATGTCACGGATGCCACCGAGGGTCTTCGTGAGCTTGTCCTTCTCGCGCTTGAGGACGAGCAGCTCCTTCTTGGTCATGCCGGAGCCGGCGACGTCGTCGTAGTCGAGGAGCTCGAGCTCCTTGAGGCGCTGGAGGCGCTTGAAGACGGTCTGGAAGTTGGTGAGCATGCCGCCGAGCCAGCGCTGGTTGACGTAGGGCATGCCGACGCGCGTGGCCTGCTCCGCGACCGGCTCCTGCGCCTGGCGCTTGGTGCCGATGAACATGACCGAGCCGCCGTGGGCGACCGTCTCGCGGATGAACTCGTACGCGCGGTCGATGTAGGTCAGCGACTGCTGGAGGTCGATGATGTAGATGCCGTTGCGCTCGTTGAAGATGAATCGCTTCATCTTCGGGTTCCAACGGCGGGTCTGGTGCCCGAAGTGCACGCCGCTCTCGAGCAGCTGCTTCATCGTGACGACGGCCATGGCCGATCGCTCCTTGATCTCGGCGCCGAGGCGCGCAGGCATGAGCCCACGACGCGGCAGCGCCACTCGGTTGTCCACCCGGCCGGTCGGCCTGGTGCCTGACTCCCGCCGAACGCCCCTTCCGGACGAGCCGGACCGAGGGTGCGTCGCCGGCCGGGGCCGGGATGCGGGCGTGCGATGTCGACCCACCGAGGCGAGTCGCAGGTGCGAGTGTACGGGCAGAGGCCCCGCGGCCCGAAATCGTGCTCGTCAGCGCACCGCCGCCCCCCTCCCCGGCGCGCCGTCCACAGGTGCCCGCCGTCGGCCGGCGGTGCCCGTCCGCAGTGCGCCGGAGGATGTCGGCGTGCTTCCTCTCCTCGGACCGGTCCTGCTGCCCGCCCTGCTCGTGACCGCCCTGGCCGCGGGACCCGTGACGCCCCCCGGCGCCGTACCGCCGCGGGGGCCCGCCCCGCCCGCGTCCCCGCAGGACACGGCGGCCGCCTGGGTGCCGCCGCTCGACGGCGACCTGCGCGTGACGGCCCGGTTCGACCGCCCGGCGCAGGACTGGCTGCCCGGGCACCGCGGGGTGGACCTGTCCGCCTCGCCGGGCGACGCCGTCCGTGCGGCCGGCGCCGGGGTCGTCACCTGGGCGGCCCCGGTGGTGGATCGCGAGGTGGTGGTGGTGCTGCACGCCGACGGTCGACGCACCACCTACGAACCGGTCGACGCCGCCGTCGGTGCCGGCGACGCGGTCGACGCGGGCGACCTGATCGGGCACGTCGGCGCAGGTGGGGGCCATTGCGGGGGCATCCCCGCGTGCCTGCACTGGGGGTTGCGCCTCGGCGACGCCTATCTCGACCCGCTGCTGCTGCTCGGGCTCGGCCGCCCGGTGCTGCTCCCGCTCGGGTGACGTGTCGGCGGTCGGTCGGACGGGTGCCCCAGCCGCGACGGCGACGTACCGTCGAGGGATGCGCCCCCTGACACCTGGCACGCGCCCGGCCCCGCTACGCCTGCCCCTCGGCCTCGCCCTCGCCGCGCTGGTGATCTCCGCATGCTCGAGCACACCACCGACCGACGGCCGCCTCGACTCCCTCGGCGACGTCGCCGACGTCGGCCTCGGCGACACCGTCGGCCACGTCCGCGTCGCCGTCCGGATCGCCGACCGCCAGCCCCACCGTCGTGCGCCCACCGGTGCTCGGGGTGCCCGCGGTGCTCACGACCGGGCTGGAGGTGCCGTGGGGCATCGCCTTCCTGCCGGACGGCTCGGCGCTCGTGGCCCAGCGCCGCAGCGGGCTCGTCGTCCGGGTCGACCCGGCCGGATCCGTCTCCGAGGTGGGAGTGGTGCCTGGCGTCGAGGACCGGGGCGAGGGCGGGCTCCTCGGGCTCGCCGTCGATCCTGGCGACCCCACCACGGTGTTCGCCTACCTCACCTCGACCGCCGACGACAACCGGGTCGTCGCTCTCCCCTACTCCGGCGGCCGGTTCGGGGCACCGCGAGCGCTCCTGACCGGGATCCCGGCCGCGCGCAACCACAACGGCGGCCGGATCGTCGTGGGTCCTGACGGCGCGCTGTGGATCGGCACGGGCGACGCCGGGCAGCCGGCCCGCGCGCAGTCCACGGGCAACCTCGGCGGCAAGATCCTGCGCATCCGCACCGACGGCGGCATCCCCGCCGACAACCCGTTCCGAGATTCACCCGTCTGGTCGTACGGGCACCGCAACGTGCAGGGCCTCGCCTTCGACTCGCGCGGGCGGCTGTGGGCCACGGAGTTCGGTCAGAACCGGTTCGACGAGCTCAACCTCATCACCCGCGGCGGCAACCACGGCTGGCCGGTGGTCGAGGGCCGCGGTGGTGGCGACCGGTTCGTCGAGCCGCGGTCGTCTGGGCCACCGACGACGCCTCCCCGAGCGGGCTGGCGATCGTGGGCGACGTCGCCCTCGTCGCGGGGCTCAAGGGTCAGCGCCTCTGGCAGGTCCCGATCACGGCCGACGGGGTCGGCGAGCCCGTCGCGGCCTTCACCGGCGACTTCGGCCGGCTGCGCACAGTCGTCGCGGCACCGGACGGCACGCTGTGGATCGCGACGTCGAACCGCGACGGCCGCGGAGCCCCCACCGACGACGACGACCGGATCCTGCGCGTGCCGCTCGGGTAACGCGGCGGCGGCGTCAGTCGGACTCGTGCGACTCCGAGAGCTTGGCGCGCAGCTGGAGCACGGCCTTGGTGTGCATCTGGCAGATGCGCGACTCGGTGACGCCGAGCACCTGGCCGATCTCGGCGAGGGTGAGGCCCTCGTAGTAGTACAGCGTGACGACGATCTTCTCCCGCTCGGGCAGGTGGTTGATCGCCTTGGCGAGGATGTACTTCGTCTCCTCGCCCTCGAACAGGTTGATCGGGTCGGGCGCCTTCGGGTCCTCGAGGGTGTCGCCGAGCGTCATCTTGTCGCCGCGCTCGCCGCCCGCGTGCAGCAGCTCGTCGAGCGCCACGACGTTGACGAAGGAGACCTGGCTGAAGATCGTGTGCAGCTCCTCGAGCCGCACCCCCATCTGGTCGGCGACCTCGGACTCGGTGGGCGTGCGCTGCAGCTTCGCCTCGAGGGCCTGGTAGGCCTTCTCCACCTCGCGCGCCTTGTAGCGCACCGAGCGCGGGATCCAGTCGATCGAGCGCAGCTCGTCGATGATCGCTCCGCGGATCCGGTTGATGGCGTAGGTCTCGAACTTGATCGCGCGCTCGAGGTCGAACTTCTCGATCGCGTCGATGAGCCCGAAGATCCCGTACGAGACGAGGTCGGCCTGCTCGATGTTGGGCGGCAGGCCCACACCGACCCGACCGGCGACGTACTTCACCAGCGGTGAGTAGTGCAGGATCAGCCGCTCCCGCAGGGCCGCGTCCTTCGTCGCCTTGTACTGCTCCCAGAGCTGACGCAGGGCGACGTCGCCCTCGGCCTTGGCGGCCGCCTTCTCGTCCTCGGTGGGCGTGAGGTCGATGGCGGCGAGGTCGATCTCGAGGTCGTCATCGACGTCGAGGTCGTCGCCGACCGCATCGCCGTCGACGCCGTCCGCGAGGTCGTCATCGACGTCGACGGCGTCCTCGGGCTCGAGGGCGTCGTCGACCGACCCCTCAGGCTCGTGGGTGCGCCTGCTCATACGTTGCCCTCAACCGTTCGACGCTGACATGGGTGTAGATCTGTGTGGTCGCGAGCGTAGCGTGCCCCAGGATCTCCTGGACGGAGCGGAGGTCCGCGCCGCCCTCGAGAAGATGGGTCGCCGCGGAGTGCCGCAGGCCGTGCGGCCCGAGGTCCGGGGCGCCGGGAACGTGGCTCAGCATGCGATGGACCACGGAGCGCGCGGTGCGAGGGTCGAGCCGACCGCCGCGCGCACCGAGCAGCAGGGCGGGTCCCGACGCCGCGATGCGCAGGACTGGACGGCCGTCGGTGAGCCAGTCGTCGATCGCGCGCTGGGCCGGAGGACCGTACGGGACCGTACGTTCCTTGGCTCCCTTGCCCAGCACACGCACCGTTCGCCGCCCGCCGTCGACGTCGTCGACGTCGAGCCCGACGAGCTCGCCGACCCGCATGCCGGTGGCGTACAGGAGCTCGAGCACGAGCCGGTCGCGCAGGTGGACCGGGTCGCCGTCGTCGGCCGCGATGGTGGCGATGTCGAGCATCGACTCCGCCTCGTGCGCCTTGAGCACCCCCGGCAGGGAGCGGTGACTGGCCGGGCTCGCCAGCCGGTCGCCCGGGTCGGTGGGCAGGTAGCCCCGGCGGTGCGCCCACGCGGTGAACACGCGCGCCGAGGCGGCCCGGCGCGCGACCGTGGCTCGGGCGTGGCCGGTCGAGCCCTCCTCGGCCAGCCAGCTGCGCAGGTCGCTCAGGTCGACGTCGGTGAGATCGGTGGCGCCCTCGCGCCGCGCGTGCGCCAGCAGGCGGGCGACGTCGCCGAGGTAGGCCCGCACCGTGTGCGGGCTGCGGCCGAGCTCGGCGCTCAGGTGCGTCGCGAACGCGTCGAGCGTGTCGGTCCACGCCGCCGGCAGCGGCTCGAGCCCGGGCTCGACGACGGGGGTGGGCACGGGTCCACGTTGCGTCCCAGGCGTGCGGGAGTCAACGCGGCGCGCCGGACGCGCGGGCGAGTGTCCAGCCAGCCGGCCCGGACCGAGCGAAGCCCGCGATCTCGAGCAGTCCGATCGCTGCCGCGGTCTCGGCCGGCGTGACCCCGGCGGTGCGAGCGATCGAGTCGAGGGTGGCCGGCCGGCGCACCGGCAGGGCGTCGAGCACGCGGCGGCACAACGGGTCGAGTGCGTCACGCGGATCGGTGGGCCCGCCGAGCTCAGGCGCGAGGTCGGTGCCCAGCGCGCCCACCGCCTCGATCACCTCGTCCGCCGAGGTCACGGCGAGCGCCCCGCGCCGCAGCTCCCGGTGCACCCCCGCCGACATCGCCGAGGTGACCGGGCCCGGCACCACGAGCACCGGACGGCCGAGCCGCTCCGCGTCGTGCGCCGTGGACAGGGCACCCGAGCGCAGCGCCGCCTCGACGACGACCGTTCCCCTGGTCAGCGCGGCGATGATCCGGTTGCGCACGAGGAACCGGGTTCGGTGCGGCGCGGCCCCGGGCGGAACCTCCGACACCAGGAGGCCGTCGGCGGCGATGCGCGCGAAGAGGGAGTCGTGCCGGGGTGGGTAGGAGACGTCGACTCCGCAGGCGAGAACGGCCACGGTGACGCCGTGCGCGGCGAGCGCCCCCGCGTGCGCGGCGGCGTCGATCCCGAAGGCTCCGCCGGAGACGACGGTCCACCCGGACAACGCGAGGTCCGAGGAGAACATCGACGCCACGCGCGTGCCGTAGGCGGTGGCGTCACGAGAGCCCACGACGGCGACCGACCGTAGCGCGGCCATCCGCAGGTCGACCGTCCCCCGAACCCACAACGCCCACGGCGAGAGGACGCCGAGGTCGTCGAGCTGGCTCGGCCACTCGAGATCACCCGGGACGAGGAGGCGGCCACCGACCGAGGCGATGCGGTCGAGATCGGCGTCCGGGTCGGCGTCGGCGAGCCGGACCGCGAACCGTTCGCCGCCGTCGATCGAGCGTGGGTCTTCAGCGATGGCCGTCACGACGGCCTCGGCTCCCCGCTCGGTCACGAGGGCCGAGATCCGGCGGTCACCAGGCTCCGCGATCCGTGAGAGCAGTGCCCGGGCCCGGCGGTCCGCGCTCACGCCGCCCATGCCGCGCTCCCGTCACGGTGGGCCAGCGCTGAGCCGACGTCGATTCGCGTGGGTCGGTCGCGGCCGGCCAGGTCGGCGACCGTCCACGCCACGCGCACGATGCGGTCGGCGCCGCGGGCCGAGACCAGCCCGCGCGACAGCGCCGTGTCGAGCGGGGCCGCGGCCTCCCGGTCGAGACCGAACTGCCGGCGGACGACCGGACCGGGCACGTCGGCGTTGACCCGCCACGGGGTTCCCGCGTAGCGACGCCGGGCGCGCTCGCGCGCCTCGGCGACCCGCGCTGCGACGACAGCCGTCGGTTCGGCGTCCGACGCGCCGAACTCGAGGTCGGCCAGCGTGGGGCGCACCAGCGCGACCCGCAGGTCGACCCGGTCGAGGAGCGGACCGCTGATGCGCGACAGGTAGCGGCGCCGTTGCTGCGGCGTGCACACGCAGGTCGGCGCCGAGGTGGGCCGACCGCCGTCGCCACGGCCGCACGGGCACGGGTTCATCGCCAGCACGAGGTGGAAGCGCGCCGGGAACCGCACGGAGAACGCGGACCGCGCGACGACCATCTCCCCCGACTCCAGCGGCTGGCGCAAGGCGTCGAGCGCGCCGGAGTCGAACTCGGGGGCCTCGTCGAGGAAGAGCACACCTCGGTGGGCGAGCGACACGAGCCCGATGCGGGGTACGCCGGAGCCGCCGCCGACCATCGCGGCGTGCGTCGCGGTGTGGTGCGGCGCCTCGAACGGCGGGACGGTGATCAGCCGACCACCGGCACCGAGGCGACCGGCCACCGAGTGGATGGCGGTGACCTCGAGGGCGGCCTGCTCGTCGAGCGGCGGGAGCAGGCCGGGGAGCCGCTCGGCCAGCATCGTCTTGCCGACGCCCGGCTCGCCGGTCATCGCGAGGTGGTGGCCCCCCGCCGCGGCGAGTTCGAGAGCGGTACGCGCGGCGTGCTGACCGCGCACGTCGGCGAGGTCGGGCACCGCGGGCGCCTCCGAGACCGGGCCGGTGCTCTCGTCCTCGGCATCGAGCTCGACGTCGGGCACGGCGTCGCCGCGCACCAGCGCGACCAGACCGGCGAGCGTGCGCACGCCGATCACGTCGATGTCCGGCACGAGGGCCGCCTCGTCGACGTTGGCCGACGGGACGACGATGCGCCTCGCCCCGACCCCGCGCGCCGCCAGCGCGGCGACGAGCGCCCCCCGCACCGGCCTGACCCGACCGTCGAGACCGAGCTCCCCGACCACCACGAGCTCGGCCACCACGTCGTGGGGGACCTGACCGCTCGCCGCGAGCAGCGCGATCGCGATCGCAAGGTCGAGGGTGGGTCCGCGCTTGGGCAGCTCGGCGGGTGACAGACCCACGGTGTTCTTGGGACCGGGCCACTCGAGGCCGGTGTTGATCACCGCCGACCGGCACCGGTCGCGTGCCTCGCCCACGAGCTTGTCGGCCATTCCGGTCACGGAGAAGCCCGAGACGCCGATGGACACGTGCGCCTCGACGCCGATGACGTGCCCGTCGACGCCGAGCAGCACCACACCCCGGGTGCGCGCCACGCCGCCGCTCACGTCAGACCACGCACGTGCTCCAGCACCGAACGACCGGACGACGGGCGCAGCACCGAGACGACGTCGACCCGCATCGAACGCGGGCGCACCGCCCGCTCCTTCATCCACCGCATGCCGAGCCGCTCGAGCCGGTGCAGCTTGCGTTGGGTCACGGCCTCGAACGGCGAGCCGTGGCTGTGGCTGCTGCGCGTCTTGACCTCGCACACCACGAGCACGTCGCCGTCGCGCGCCACGATGTCGATCTCTCCCAGGTCGCAGCGCCAGTTGCGCTCGAGCACGATGAACCCGCACTGGATCAGGTGTCGCGCCGCGAGGTCCTCGCCGTAGCGACCCAACGCGTCCTTGGCGCGCACCGCGCCGTCGGCCTTGCCCACGCCCGACTCCCCACCGGGCACCGGCGTGCCCTTACGGGGCCACCGTCCGGGTCACCGGCGACGGACCGGAGCGCGGTCGGCGTCGGCCTGGGGACGACATGCGGTGGCGCGCGGCTGGGGGCGCTGCGCGCGGGAGGCTCAGCCGGACCCGTCGTCGGGGACCTGGAGGTCCGGCTTCGCGAGCTCCTCGACGTTGACGTCCTTGAACGTGAGGACGCGGACGTTCTTCACGAACCGGGCCTGGCGGTACATGTCCCACACCCAGGCGTCGCTCATGCGCACCTCGAAGTACACGTCGCCGCCGTCGCTGGTGCGCACCTGAACGTCGACCGCGTTGGTGAGGTAGAAGCGGCGCTCGGTCTCCACGACGTAGGAGAACAGCCCGACGACGTCGCGGTACTCGCGGTAGAGCCCGAGCTCGATCTCGTTCTCGTACCGCTCGAGGTCCTCGGCCGACACGGCTACCTCCCCTCGGTGACGAGCTGCGCGTCCGACGTGATGTCGACGTCGTCATCCTGTCCGAGCTCCACGTACCCGCGCCCACCGGGGATGGCCCAGCTACGGCGATGCTCGCAGCACGGGCCCACCCGGCGCAGCGCATCGAGGTGCTCCGGGCTGGCGTAGCCCTTGTTGACCTCCCAGCAGTAGTCCGGGTGGTCGTCGGCCAGCGACACCATGAGCGCGTCGCGCGTCGTCTTGGCCAGCACGCTCGCCGCAGCCACCGACGAGCAGGACATGTCGGCCTTGACGCGCAGGGTGACCGGTGGGGGCGCCAGCCAGGAGTCGGGATCGCTCGGTGCGCCGTCGTCGTCGAAGAGCGCGGGCGCGGGACGGCTGATCCAGTCGTAGCTGCCGTCGAGGAGGACGTGGTCGGGCCGGTGGGGCAGGGCCGCGAAGGCGCGCTCGCCGGCCAGCCGCAGCGCCCGGAGGATCCCGACGGCGTCGATCTCGTCGGCGCTCGCGTGCGCCACGGCCCACGACGGCGCCCAGCGACGCAGCTTCGGGGCGAGGCGCTCACGGGCCGCGGGCGAGAGCAGCTTCGAGTCGCGGACACCGGTGGGCGCCGACGGCGTGTCGAGGCTCACGAGCACGACCCCGACCGTGACCGGACCGCCGAGAGCCCCGCGCCCGACCTCGTCGACGGCGGCCAGCCATCGTGCGCCGTGCTGGCGCATCAGCTCGCGCTCGATGCGCAGCGACGGGGCCTTGCTCATGGGAGCACCGCCCCGAGCACCCGGACCGGGACGGCGGGCGGGCCCTCGCGCAGCAGGTCGTCGAGCCGGTCGGCCAGGTCTGCGGGTGCCACGAGGTCAGGCGCGGCCACGGCGCGAAGGTCCGCCGGGGAGAACCAGCCGTGGCCGCTGAGGTAGGTGAGCTCGAGCTCGTTGTGGCCGTCGGTCGACGGCTCGAACTCGGAGTCGATCTCGGCCGTGAAGAAGACCTCGTGCTGGTCGTAGAGGGTCCGGTCGAACGAGAACACGAGGTGGCGGTCCCACACGTGGGCGCCGATCGCGATGTCGCGCCCGGTCTCCTCGGCGAACTCGCGGCGCGCCGCCTCACGGTCGCTCTCGCCCGGCTCGACCCCGCCTCCCGGCGCGTGCCAGATGCCGATGCCCGGCCGCGCTGGGTCGCCACCGCGCAGCAGCAGGATGCGGCCGGTCGGGGCGACGGCGACCACGCGGGCCGATCTGCGCGCCACGGCCTGCGGATGCGTCACACGGCGACTCTACGACCGGTTCAGTTCCACTCGTCGAACGGCTCGTCGATCGCTTCCCCGGCGAGGAAGCCGCCGATCAGCGACGGAAGCAGGGTCGGGAAGAAGCGGGTCGACGCAGCCTGCTCGATCTCGTCGACGAGCCACCAGCGGTGGTCGAGGTAGTCGTCGAGCTCCTCCGGCGTGCGGCCCTCCGCTCCCGGCACGGGCGCCCGCCCGCGCACGCGGGCCGAGACCACCACCTCGTGCTGCCACACGCGGGTGTGCCGGCGTACATACGTGGAGTCGCGTCGCCAGCTGGCCGGTCCGAACGTGGACGGCTCGAGGGCGAACCCGGTCTCCTCCTCGATCTCGCGCGCGGCGGTGTCGGCGTAGGACTCCCCCGGCTCGACGCCACCGCCCGGCAGCTCCCACCACTCGCCGAGCTCGGGCATGGTGGGGTCGATCGTGCGGAACAGCAGGACCCGTCCGTCGTCGTCGAGCAGGACGACCCGGACGCTCGTGCGTTCGACGTCGAATGCGGGCCAGGCGGTGACAGCGGGCACGGCTCAGCTCGACCCCGGTTCGGGGACGGCCTCTCCCGGCGCGGTCGGCGTGGAGCCGGCGTCGACCGGAGGCGTGCCGACGCCCTGCTGGTTGTCGAGACGCGGGTCCTCGAACGTGAGCGGGATGGGTTCGCCCGACCATCGCGAGGCGGGCCAGATGACGGCCACGACCCGTCCGACGACGTTCTCCAGCGGGATCGAGCCCGAGGCGACGTCGAGGTGGAAGCGCGAGTCCGAGGAGTCACCGCGGTTGTCGCCCATGACGAAGACGCGGTCCTTCGGCACGACGATGTCGAAGCGCACCTGACCCGTGCCGTCACCCTTGACGTACGGCTCCACGAGACTGACCCCATTGAGGACGATGCGGTCCTTGGCGTCGCAGCAGACGACGTGGTCGCCGCCGATCCCGATGACGCGCTTGACGAGGTCCTCGCCGGAGTCACTGGGCAGCAGGCCGATCCAGGTCAGCCCGTTGCGGACCACGGCGGACATGCCGGTGGGGGGCACCGGCTCGGGGAGCCAATCACCGGGGTCGGTGAACACGACGATCTCGCCGCGCTCGACACCGGACAGGCGGGTCGTGACCTTGGAGACGAGGATGCGGTCCTGGATGAGGAGGGTGTCCTCCATCGAGGAGCTCGGCACGTAGAAGGCCTGGGCGACGAACGTGCGCACCAGGACGGAGAGCAGCAGCGCGACGCCGACGATGAGCACGAGCTCGCGACCGAGCGAGCCCTCCGCCTCACGTCGTTCCTCGGCCCGCTCCTGCGGACTCGACCCCATCTCAGCCCACCTTGTCGAGCGCGGGCTGGTCGAAGGTGGGGGTATCTCGAGCCACTGCGCGTGCGAGGTCGGCCAGATCACCGCGAAGGCCCGCCCGATCACGCGGTCGGTGGGCACGAAGCCACCACCCGGATCGCCCAGATGGGCGCGCGAGTCGCTCGAGGCGGCGCGATGGTCACCCATGACCCACAGCTTCCCCGCGGGGACGACGATGTCGAACGTCTGGTCGCTGGGAGTGTTTCCCGGATAGAGGTAGGACGTCTCGTCGAGGGCGACCCCGTTGACCGTGATCCGCCCGGACGAGTCGCAGCACACGACGCGGTCGCCGCCGACGCCGATCACGCGCTTGACGAAGTCGCGCTCGTCCGGCGGGGCGAAGCCGAAGGTGCGGCCGAACCAGTCGACGGCCTTGCCCAGCGGATCGGTGGGCTCGACGATCTCGACCTCGGGCGTGAAGGAGTCGACGCCGTTGAACACCACGACGTCGCCGCGCTCGATGTCGCGCGTCTTGAACACGATCTTGTTGACCAGGACCCGGTCGCCCACCTTGAGGGTCTGCTCCATCGACCCGCTCGGGATGTAGAACGCCTGGACGACGAACGTCTTGATGAGGAACGCCAGCCCGAACGCGATCACGAGGAGCAGCGGGAGCTCCTTCCAGAATGACCCGTGCTTCTTCGGCTCAGGGCGCGCGTGGGAGCCGCGACCGGCGGACGGGGTCCGTGGTTCCTGCGGCTCGGGGCGCGCCGGACCGATGTCCGTCTGGTCAACCATGGTGGTACGAGGGTAACCGCTCGACACCCGGGAACACGTCAGCGCCCGCCCCCTCGACAGGGGACGGGCGCTGAGGTGAGGAAGGTCTCGGCCGATCAGGCCTTGGGCGCGTTGTCGCGCTTCTCCTTGATCTTGGCCTTCTTGCCGCGCAGGTCGCGCAGGTAGTACAGCTTGGCGCGGCGGACGTCGCCGCGGCTCACGATCTCGATCTTCTCGACGATGGGCGTGTGCACCGGGAAGGTGCGCTCCACCCCGACGCCGAAGCTGACCTTGCGGACCGTGAACGTCTCGCGCACGCCGCCGCCCTGGCGACGGATGACGACGCCCTGGAAGACCTGGATGCGGGAGCGGTTGCCCTCGACGACCTTGACGTGGACCTTGACGGTGTCACCGGGACGGAAGTCGGGAAGGTCGCTCTTGAGCGACGCTGCATCGACGAAGTCGAGCGTGTTCATGTGTTCTCCTCGCAGGCGCCACAGGTCACGCGCGGAATCAGGATCGGGTGCGATGTCCGCCGCCGGAGGCGGGTCCGCCGCGACCCCCCTGTGGCAGGGCCAGCGACGCGAACCCGCCAAGTCTGCCACAGCATTTTTGGCGCTCCAAGTTCGAGCCTCCGGCTCGAACGTCGCGCACCGCTCCGCAGTCGGCCCAAGCCCAACGCTTCGCGTTGGCCGGACGATGTCGCGCGCCCCTGCGGGGCACACTCCACCGTCGGGCCTTGGTGCTTCGCGGTAGTGCTGGCGCTCCCGGCTCGAGTGCTCGAGGGTCCCGCGCTGTGTTACGGCGAAGCCAAAGGGGCGACGACCGACGACCGCCCCGCAGGGGCGGAAGGAGGTCGTCCGGGCGACGCCGGAGGCGTCGACCTCGCCCCGACGCGGAGCCGTGCGCCGACGGTGCGCTCCCGGAGGGAGCGCGCCTTGGAGGCGCCAAGACGCGAGGCGCTAGGACAAGAGATCGGGGCGGTAGGTCGACGTGCGGTCGCGGGCTCGGTCTCGGCGCCACGCGGCGATCTTGCCGTGGTCGCCCGAGAGCAGGACGTCGGGCACCTCGAGCCCGCGCCAGCGGGGCGGCTTGGTGTAGACGGGGCCCTCGAGCAGCGCCTCCATGGCGCCGGGCGCGAACGAGTCGTCGACGACGCTCACGGGGTTGCCCAGCACACCCGGGAGGAGGCGGGCGGTGGCCTCCACCATGACGAGCACCGCCGCCTCTCCGCCGGCGAGGACGTAGTCGCCCACGCTGACCTCGTCGACGCGGGTGCGGTCGGCGAAGTGCTCGACGACCCGTGAGTCGATGCCCTCGTACCGTCCGCACGCGAACACGAGCCAGTCGTCGGCGGCGTACTCCGCGGCGACGGACTGGGTGAACCGGCGTCCGCTCGGTGTGGGGACCACGAGGCGGGGGACGCGGGTGGGGTCGGACGCGAGCAGGGAGTCGAGTGCCTCGCCCCACGGCTCGGGCTTCATGACCATGCCGGGACCGCCGCCGTACGGGGTGTCGTCGACCGTGCGGTGCTTGTCGTGGGTGTGCTCGCGCAGGTCGAGCACGCGCAGGTCGAGGGTTCCGACGTCGACCGCCTTGCCCACGAGCGAGAGACGCAGCGGCGCGAGGTAGTCGGGGAAGATCGTGACGACGTCGATGCGCACGGGCTCAGGCCTCGGCGTCGGGTGGTGACGGGTCGGCCGCGGCCCTCACCGCGGCGGGCGACGGCTCGTCGAGCTCGAGCAGACCGTTCGGCAGAGCGAGGACGATTCGTCCGCCGTCGACGTCGATGTCGGGGACGAACTCGGCCACGAACGGCACGAGCACCTCGCGTCCGTCCTCGCGGCGCACGGAGAGCAGGTCCTGACCGGGCAGGTGCACGACGTCGTCGACGACGCCAAGCGTGTCACCGGCCACCGTGACGGCCGCGAGGCCGCGCAGCTGGTGGTCGAAGAACTCCTCGGGATCCTCGGGGACGTCGTCGTCGTCGACCTCGGAGGAGAGCACGATGCCGCGCAGCGCCTCGGCCCCGGAGCGGTCCGTGACTCCCTCGACGTGCAGCAGCAGCCGCCCGCTGTGCCAGCGGGCGCCTGCGACGGTGAGGGGTCCGAGCCGCGCCGGCTCGGTCGTGAGGACCGAGCCGGGCGCGAAACGGACATCAGGTGAGTCGGTGCGCACCTCGACCGTGACCTCCCCACGGATCCCGTGGGGCCGGCCGATGCGTCCGACGACGAGCTGCAAGGCGGTCAGCGCTCACCGAGGTCGAGGAAGTCGACCCGGACGCCCTTCCCGGGAGCCAGCGCCGACAGGACCGTGCGCAGCGCCGTGGCGGTGCGACCGGACTTGCCGATGACGCGACCCATGTCGTCGGGGTGGACCCGCACCTCGAGGGTGCGGCCCGGCCCGCGACGGTTGGGACGCTGGGCGACCTCGACGTCGTCGGGGTTGTCGACGATGCCCTTGACCAGGTGCTCGAGAGCGTCCTCGAGCACGTCAGGCCTCGGTGCTCTCGGCGGCCTCGGCGACGGGAGCCTCGACAGCCTCGACGACCTCGGTCGCAGCCTCGGCAGCGGGCGCCTCGGTGGCGACGACCTCGGTGGCGACGGCCTCGACGGTCTCGGTGACCTCGGCAGCGGGAGCCTCGACGACCGGGGCCTCGACGACCGCGGCGGCAGGCGCCTCGACGCGGCAGCAGCCTTCTTCTTCGGGGTGGTCGCCGACTTCAGCGGCTCGTTCGCGGCCTCCAGAGCGGCGGCCTCGAAGATGGTCTTCTTGTCGGTCTTGGGCTCGGCGACGCGCAGCGTGCCCTCGGCGCCCGGGAGGCCCTTGAACTTCTGCCAGTCACCGGTGACCTTGAGGATCGCGGCGACGGCCTCGGTCGGCTGTGCGCCGACACCGAGCCAGTACTGCGCGCGGGCCGAGTCGACCTTGATCAGGCTCGGCTCTTCCTTCGGCTGGTAGATGCCGATCTCCTCGATCGCACGGCCGTCGCGCTTGGTGCGCGCGTCGGCGACGACGATGCGGTACTGGGCATTGCGCATCTTGCCCATGCGCTTGAGCTTGATCTTGACAGCCACGGGGCCGTTGTCTCCTGTACGTGAAGGGGGTGGGTCCGGTCGTTCCGCGTGGGGTTGCGGTTGGGCACGGTCCCGATGGACTCCGTCGACCGTCAGCCGGTTAGAGGGCCGCTGACACGACGGGATCAACCCGCCCATGGTGCCAGACGAAGGGTGCCGCGACGAAATCCGCCGGGGCGGGGCCCCAAGATCACGAGTTCGGGGTCGGTTCGTGCAGTTGGGCTTCCTTGATCGTCCCTAAGGGGACCACGGAGAAGTCAGGGGTTGCCGAGGAGGCCCTTGAACTCGGGGGGGAGCTCGCCGAGCTGGGCCTCGAGCGCGGCCTGGTCCCGTGCGGCGCCGAGCATGCTGCCGGTGCCACCGGCCGCGGCCGCGGCCGCTGACGCGCCGTCGGCCGGCCCGGTGACCTCCTGGGCGCGCTTGGCGGGGTTGCCGCTGCGCTTGGCGCCCTTGCCGCTCTTGACCTGGGCCTTCTGCTTGGCCTTGGCGCGCTTGCCGCCGCCGCCGGGCATCCCCGGCATCCCGGGCATCCCCGGCATGCCGCCCCCGGCCCGCATCTGGCGCATCATCTTCTGCGCGTCGACGAAGCGGTCGACGAGCTGGTTCACGGCCGAGACCTCGACCCCGGCACCGCGCGCGATCCGGGCTCGACGCGAGCCGTTGAGGATCGCGTGGTTCGCGCGCTCGGTCGGGGTCATCGAGCGGATGATCGCCGCGACCTTGTCGAGCTCGCGGTCGTCGAGGGAGTCGAGCTGCTGCTTCATCTCCCCCATGCCCGGCAGCATCCCGAGCAGCTTCGTGAGGGAGCCCATCTTCTTGAGGCTCATCATCTGCTCGAGGAAGTCCTCGAGGGTGAAGTCGTCCCCGGCCGCCACCTTGTCGGCCATCCGTGCGGCCTGCTCGGCGTCGAAGGCCTTCTCGGCCTGCTCGATGAGGGTGAGCACGTCACCCATGTCGAGGATGCGCGAGGCCATCCGGTCCGGGTGGAACGTCTCGAGGTCGGTGACCTTCTCGCCCACGGAGGCGAACAGGATCGGCTTGCCGGTCACCGTGACGACGGACAGCGCCGCACCGCCGCGCGCGTCGCCGTCGAGCTTGGACAGCACGACGCCGTCGAGGCCTACGGCCTCGTCGAACGCCACGGCCGTCTGCACGGCGTCCTGCCCGATCATGGCGTCGACGACGAGGAGCGTCTCGTCGGGCTGCACGGCGTCGCGCACCCGACGGAGCTGGTCCATCAGCTCGGCGTCGATGGCCAGGCGGCCCGGCGGTGTCGACGATGACGACGTCGTAGAGCTTGGTCCGGGCGAGCTCGACACCAGATCGCGCGACCGCGACAGGGTCCCCCACGCCGTTGCCCGGCTCGGGCGCGTGCACCGCGACGCCGGCCCGCTCGGCGACGACAGCGAGCTGGTCGACCGCGTTCGGCCGCTGGAGGTCGGCGGCCACGAGGAGCGGGGTGTGCCCGGCATCCTTGAGGTGGCGCGCGAGCTTGCCCGCGAGCGTGGTCTTGCCCGCACCCTGCAGGCCCGCCAGCAGGATCACGGTGGGCGGCGTCTTCGCGAAGCGCAGCCGGCGCGTCTCGCCGCCCAGGATCCCGACGAGCTCCTCGTGGACGATCTTGACGATCTGCTGCGCGGGATTGAGCGCCTTGCTGACCTCGGCGCCGAGCGCGCGCTCCCGCACCCGCCCGGTGAACTCCCGGACCACCGGCAGCGCGACGTCGGCCTCGAGCAGCGCGGTGCGGATCTCGCGGACGGTGGCGTCGACGTCGGCCTCGGACAGGCGTCCCTTGCCGCGCAGGTTCTTGAACGTGGCGGCCAGGCGGTCGGAGAGCGAGGTGAACAACGAACGTCCCGTCGGTCGAGTGGTGGTGCCGTGCGCCCGCACCGGTATGGACGGCGTGCCGCGACGAGGCCCCAGGGTAACCGTCCGAGGCGGCTCCCCCGTGCCCAGCGCCGCCCGCACGCCGCGGGGCTGCCGGTGTCAGGTGCTCGAGAGCGCCCCGAGAACGGTGACCGACACGGTGGCCGCCCGCTGCTGCGAGAGCGGGGCGCCGTCACGGTCGACGAGGTAGAAGACGTCGACGACCTCGGACCCGAGCGTGGCCACGCGGGCGGCGATGATCGCGACGTCGGCCGCCGCGATCGCCCGCGTCACCCGGTGCAGGAGCGCCGGCGCGTCGTGGGCGCGAACCTCGAGCACGGTCGCTCGCTCGCTCGCGCCGGCGACGACGTCGACGCGCGGCGCCGCCGTGACCGCCGGCGAGGCGTACGCCTGCTCGCGCGCGTCGAGCCGTCCCGCGACGTCGAGGCTGCCGGAGATGGCGCGGGAGATGTCCTCGCGCAGCCGCTCGACCGGGGGCGGGTCGCCGTACGCCGGTGAGACGGTCCAGACCTGGACCGCGCGACGCGTGCCGTCGGGCGCCGTGACCGTGTCGACCTGCGCGCCGCGCACCTGGAGCCGGTGCAGCGACAGCACCCCGGCGACCGTCGCCAGCAGACCGGTGCGGTCCGGCGCAGCCACGGTGACCGTCGAGGTGGCGCTCGCCTCGTCCTCGTCGAGCAGGACGGCGACGCCCTCGGCCGAGGTGGCGCGCACAGCGTCGGCGAGCCGCCCCTGAGCCGCGGTCGTGCGCGGGTCGGACGGGCGTGCGCGTCCGGCGAGCGCGTGCCGGGTGCGGCCGACGAGGTCGTCGATGAGCGACTTCTTCCAGTCGCTCCACGCCGCGGGCCCGGTCGCCGCAGCGTCGGCCTCGGTGAGCGCGTGCAGCAGGTCGAGGGTGTCCTGGTCGCCGACCGCGGTGGCCACCATCGCGACCGTGGCGGGGTCGTCGAGGTCGCGCCGCGTCGCGGTGTCGGGCAGCAGCAGGTGGTGCTGCACCAGCGCGACGAGCACGTCGGTGTCGTCCGGGCTGAAGCCCAGACGCGGCGCCAGGGCGGCGACGATGCGGACGCCGTTCTCCGTGTGGTCGCCGGGACGGCCCTTGCCGATGTCGTGGACGAGGGCGCCGACGAGGAGCAGGTCGGGGCGACCGACCCGACGAGCCAAGGCCGAGGAGTGCACGGCCGTCTCCACGAGGTGACGGTCGACGGTGAACCGGTGCACGGGGTTGCGCTGCGGCGCGCTGCGCACCACCGACCACTCCGGCAGCAGGCGGCTCCACACGTCCGCCTGGTCGAGCGCCTCCCACACCGCGATCGACGGCCGGCCCGCGCCGAGCAGCGACACCAGCGCGTCCCGCGCGGGTGCCGGCCACGGCAGCGGCATGGGCGCGGAGTCCCGGGCGAGCCGCTCGACCGCGTGCGGCGAGAGCCGGAGCCCGGACTGCGCGGCGGCCGCGGCCGCGCGCAGCACGAGGACGGGGTCACGCTCGGGCCGGGCCTCGGCCGCGAGGACGGCCTCGCCGTCCTGGACGACGACGCCCTCGGCGAGCGGGGCACGCTCACCCCGCGAGCCGCGCAGCTTGCGGGCGGTGGCCGCGATCCCGTTGCGCGGGCCGGAACGCCGGGTGAGCCGCTCGACGCGGTGCCAGGTCGTGTCGGCGGCGTACGCCACGGCACGGCCGGCGGACGAGACGGACCGGAGCAGCGTGTCGGCAGGGTCGTCCCCGCCGATCTCGAGCTTCGCGGCCACCCCCGCCTGCTCCTGCTGGAGGAGCCGGTCGGTGGCGCGGCCGGTGACGGCGTGCAGGGCGTCGCGGACGTCGAGCAGCAGGTCGCGGTGGGCGGCCAGCGCCGCCACGGGGGCGTCGGTCACCCACGACGCCGCGACGGCGCGGAGCGCGACGAGGTCGCGCAGGCCGCCGTAGCTGTCCTTGAGGTCGGGCTCGAGCAGGTGGGCGAGCTCGCCCGAGCGGGCGATGCGCTCCTCGATCCCGAAGCGCAGCTCGTCGAGCCGGCGCGGCGCGAGCGCGCGCCAGTCACCGAGGACCGACTCGCGCAGGGTCTTCGTGAGGGCGTCGTCGCCGACGACGGTGCGCGCGTCGAGGAGGCCGAGCACGACCTTGATGTCTTGTGCCGCAAGGCGTCGCGCCTCTGCGGGGGCGCGTACCGAGTGGTCGAGCTTGAGCCCGGCGTCCCAGATGGGGTACCACAGCCGGTCGGCGACAGCCGTGACCTCCGCCGGCGGGACCGACGGCGAGTGCAGCAGGAGGAGGTCGAGGTCGCTGCCCGGCGCGAGCTCGGCGCGGCCGTAGCCGCCCACCGCGACGAGGGCGGCCCCGATGTCACCGGCGCCGGAGGCGACGTAGAGCGCGTGCAGCCAGTCGTCGGTGAGCGCCGAGAGCGCCCGGCGCCGTGTGGCGCCGGGCGCTCCCGGTCGGTCGAGGAGCTCGGTGCGGGCCTCGGCGTACGTGCTGCTCGCCTCGTCTGCCGTGACCCGCACCGTGGGCTCCTCTCCCGTTGTGACTCTGTTCTTACAGGGCGTCCGGCCCGCGCTCGCCGGTGCGGACCCGGGCGACGGTGTCGACCGGGACGGTCCACACCTTGCCGTCCCCGATCCGGCCGGTCTGCGCCGCCTTGACGACGACGTCGACCACCGAGTCGGCGTCGTCGTCCTCGACCAGGACCTCGAGACGCACCTTGGGCACGAGGTCGACGGTGTACTCCGCACCTCGGTAGACCTCGGTGTGGCCGCGCTGACGGCCGTAGCCGCTGGCCTCCGAGACCGTCATGCCCTGGATGCCGTACGCCTCGAGCGCCGACTTCACGTCGTCGAGCTTGAAGGGCTTGATGATCGCCGTGACGAGCTTCATGCCGAGACCTCCTCGTCGGTGTGAACTGCGATCTTCGTCTTCGCCGGTGCCGAGTGGCCACCGAAGCCGCCACCGGTCGTTCCCTCGAACTCGTACGCCGTCTCAGCGTGCTCGGTGAGGTCGACGCCCTCGAGCTCCTCGTCGCGGCTGATCCGGAACCCGATCGTCTTCTCGAGCAGGAAGCCGAGGATCAGGGTCACGATGAGGGAGTAGGCGAGGACCGAGAACGCGCCCAGTGCCTGCTTGCCCAGCAGCTCGGTGCCGCCACCGTAGAAGATGCCGTTCAGACCCAGCGAGTTCACGGCCGAGGTGCCGAAGAAGCCGATCGCGAGACAGCCGACGAGACCACCGACGAGGTGGACGCCGACGACGTCGAGCGAGTCGTCGTAGTTCAGCTTGTACTTCAGCGCCACCGCCAGCGAGCAGATGACACCGGCGAGCAGGCCGATGACGACCGCGGCCCAGGGGGCGACGAACGCACAGGCCGGGGTGATCGCGACCAGACCCGCGACCGCACCGGACGCGGCGCCGAGGCTCGTGGCGTGACCGTCGCGGAAGCGCTCCACGAGGAGCCATCCGCCGAGGCCCGCCGCCGTGGCGACCTGGGTGTTCATGAAGGCGAGAGCCGCGGTGTCCGTGGCCCCGAGCGCCGAGCCGGCGTTGAAGCCGAACCAGCCGAACCACAGCAGACCGGCGCCCAGCAGGACGAACGGCAGGTTGTGCGGGCGGGTCGGGTTCTTCTTGAAGCCGATCCGACGACCGAGCACGATCGCGAGCGCGAGACCCGCGGCACCGGCGTTGATGTGGACCGCCGTACCTCCGGCGAAGTCCTCGACCCCTCGCGAGGCGAGCCAACCGGCCCCGGTGATCGTGCCGTCCTCCTGCAGCGTGCCGAAGTCGAATACCCAGTGCGCGACGGGGAAGTAGACGATGGTGACCCAGAGGGCGATGAAGATGCCCCACGTGAGGAACTTCGCGCGGTCGGCGATCGCACCGCTGATGAGCGCGGGCGTGATGATCGCGAACATGAGCTGGAACCCGGCGAAGGCCAGGAGCGGGATGCCGTAGACGCCGCCGTTGTTGGTGAGCTCACCCACGGCCGAGCCGAGGTGCCCCAGCTCGAAGGCGCCGTAGAACGCGCTCCCCGAGTCGCCGAACGCCAGTGAGAATCCGTAGATCACCCAGATGATGGAGACGATGCAGATCGATGCGAACGACATCATCATCATGTTCAAGGTGCTCTTGGCCTTGGTCATACCGCCGTAGAAGAACGCCAGACCTGGCGTCATCAGCAGCACGAGCGCCGAGCTGGCCAACACCCAGGCGGTGTCACCTGAGTTCAACTCCATGAGTCACTCCCTCCGAAATGAGAGACGACGCGAAGGGCGCGTCTCACTGCACCCGACGCGCCGCTGCGTCGAACTACACGGATCACATCGGGTGCGTGTTGCCGGACCGCGTCGTGGGGTGTTTCGCGCGGGTGACGTTTCGCAGCGCCGTGTTACACCCGTGTGTCCGAGATGACTCGATCAGCCCCCGAGACTCCGCCGCAGCGCGACTCAACCGCGGCGGCCGCGCGGCGCCCGAGGTCACGCCGAGCGCCGAGCCCGTCGCTGCCGTACGGCGAAGCCAGAGGGGCGACGGGTCGCGACCGCCTCCGCAGGAGGCGGAAGCGGACCGTCCGCGCCGGCCGAAGGCCGGCGCCCGCCCCGAAGCGGAGCCGATCGCCGACGCGAGCTGCGTCGCTGCGAGGAGCGCTGCCGTGCGCGAGCCGAGGGGCGACGACGGACGCCGCGCGCCGAAGCCGTGAGGACGGCGACTGACGGACGACGTCGCCGCCGAAGGCGGCGGAGAGGACGCTCGTCCGGGGAGGCGAGCGGAGCGGCGACTCCAGCCCCGAAGGCGGAGGCGGCGCCGACGCGCTGCTCCGCGAGGAGCAGCGCTTGGAGGCGCATAGAGGAGCAGCGCGTCCACGAACGCCTCGGCGTCGAACGGCGCCAGGTCGTCCGGGCCCTCGCCGAGCCCCACGAGCTTGACCGGCACGCCGAGCTCGCGCTGCACGGCGACGACGATGCCGCCCTTCGCGGTGCCGTCCAGCTTGGTCAGCACGATCCCGGTGACGTCGACGACCTCGGAGAAGACCTGCGCCTGGCGCAGGCCGTTCTGCCCGGTCGTGGCGTCGAGCACGAGCAGCACCTCGTCGACGGGTGCCTGCTTCTCGATGACGCGCTTGACCTTGCCGAGCTCGTCCATGAGCCCGGTCTTGGTGTGCAGGCGCCCGGCGGTGTCGATGACGACGACGTCGGCCCCGGTCTCCACGCCGACCCGCACCGCGTCGAACGCGACGGCCGCGGGATCGGCTGCCTCGGGACCGGTCACGACCCGCGCCCCGACCCGGTCGCCCCAGGTCTGCAGCTGCTGGCTCGCCGCGGCGCGGAAGGTGTCGGCCGCTCCGAGGACCACCGTGCGGCCGTCGGCCACGAGGACGCGCGCGAGCTTGCCCGTCGTCGTCGTCTTCCCGGTCCCGTTGACGCCGACGACGAGCAGGACCGCGGGGCGGTCGGCGTCGGTGTGCGTGGCCAGGGTGCGGTCCAGCGTGGGGTCGACCAGGGCGAGGAGCTCCTCGCGCAGGAGGGCGCGGGCGCCGTCGGCGTCCTGCACGCCCTCGGCGCGGGTGCGGCGCTTCAGCGCCTCGATGAGCTCCGCCGTCGGACCGACGCCGAGGTCCGACGCGAGCAGCGTCTCCTCCACCTCGTCCCAGGTGGCGTCGTCGAGCGTCGAGCGGGTGAGCAGAGCGAGCAGGCCCTTGCCGACCGCCGTGTTGGAGCGAGCCAGCCGGGCGCGCAGCCGCGAGAGACGGCCGGCGGTGGGCTCCGGCGTCTCGAGCGCGGCCACCTCGGGGGCGGCTGCGACGTCGACCGTGGTGGCGGGAGCGCCGAGCAGACCCGGTGCGACGTCGGCGGGCGCCTCGGCGGCTGGCGCGGTGACGACCGAACCGGCGCTGGGCCGCGCCGCCGCCCGGTGGTCCCGGACGCGCAGCAGCGCCACCGTCCCCGCGACGAGCACGAGGAGGACGAAGCCGACCGCGACGTAGAGCGACGTGGAGTTCACGTCGGCATCCTCCCAGAGCCGCGCGATCGCCCTGACCGGCCCCGGCGGCCCACGGATCAGCCCGGAGCGGGCCACCAAGATCACGAGTTGCGGACGCCGACGTGCAGTTGAACTGCCTTGATCGTCCTTAGAGGAAGGACGGTGCAGCGGGTGGCGTCAGGCGAGGGCGGCTTCGGGGTGGGTGAGGTCGGCGTCGGGGCGCGTGGGGTCGGCGTCGCCGGGCTCGGCGTCCTCGCGCAGCCGCTGGCCGATCACCGTGGTCACGCCGTCGCCGCGCATCGAGACGCCGTAGAGCGCGTCGGCGATCTCCATCGTGCGCTTCTGGTGCGTGATGACGAGCAGCTGGGAGTCCTCACGGAGCTCCTCCATGATGCCCAGCAGCCGCCCGAGGTTGACGTCGTCGAGCGCCGCCTCGACCTCGTCCATGATGTAGAACGGGCTCGGCCGTGCCTTGAACAGCGCCACGAGGAACGCGACCGCCGTCAGCGAGCGCTCGCCGCCGGAGAGCAACGAGAGCCGCTTGACCTTCTTGCCCGGCGGGCGCGCCTCGACCTCGATGCCCGTGGTGAGCAGGTCGTCGGGGTCGGTGAGGATGAGCCGACCCTCGCCGCCGGGGAAGAGCCGGGCGAAGATGCGCTCGAACTCACGCTCGACGTCGGTGTAGGCCTCCGAGAAGACCTGCTGCACGCGGTCGTCGACCTCCTTGATGATGCCGAGGAGGTCTGCCCGGGAGCGCTTGAGGTCGTCGAGCTGCTCGGTGAGGAAGCGGTGCCGCTCCTCGAGCGCCGAGAACTCCTCGAGCGCCAGCGGGTTCACCTTGCCGAGCAGGTTCAGCGAGCGCTCGGCCGAGCGCAGCCGCTTCTCCTGCTCCTCGCGGACGTAGGGGTAGGCCTCCGGCTCGGGCGCCTCGGGGTCGATCTCGTCCCCGGGTGCGGTCATCGACGGCGGCACGAGGACGCTCGGCGCGTACTCCTGGTCGAGGGTCTCGGCGTCGACGCCGAAGTCCTCCATCGCCTTCGCCTCGAGCGCCTCGATGCGCAGCCGCTGCTCGGCGCGAGCCATCTCGTCGCGGTGCACGGACGACGTGAGGCTCTCCAGCTCCGCCTGGAGCTCGCGGGTGCGGGCGCGCAGCCCCATCAGCTCGGAGTCGCGGACGGTGCGGGCCTGCTCGGCCGCGTCACGCTCGCTCGAGGCGACGGCGACCGACACCTCGAGCCGGGCGAGCGTGGCGAGGGCCCCGACGTGGACGGCGGAGGCGACGGCGGCCGCTCGGGCCCGCGTCTCGCGGCGTTCCACGGACCGCGCCCGTGCGACGCGCTCTGAGGTGGCCGCGTGCTCGAGGGACTCGGCGCGCCCGCTGAGCGCGCGCACGCGCTCCTCCGTGGTGCGCACGGCGAGCCGGGCCTCGACCTCGGCCTGGCGCGCCACGACCGCGGCCTCCGCGAGGCGCTCCCGCTCGTCGGTGCTGGGCTCGCCCTCGTCGGGCGTCTCCTGCGCCGCGGCCAGTCGTGCGCTGAGCTCGTCGACCGTGGCCTGGTCCGCCGCGCGCGCCGACCCGGCAGCGGCGATCGACGCCGCGAGGCGGTCCGCCTCCCCGGACGCCGAGCGGGCGACCGAGCCGAACTGACCGAGCTGCTCGGCGACAGCAGCCATCCGGGCGTCGGACTCGTGCAGCCGCGACAGCGCCGACTCGACCCGCCCCTGCGCCTCGGTGAGCGTCTCCCCTGCCGTGCCGAGCTCGAACCGGACGCGCTCACAGCGATGGGTCGCCTCGCCGAGCCGCGAGCGCGCCTCGTCGACCGCGGCCTGGACCTCGAGCAGCGACGGCGACGTCGTGGATCCACCGTGGGCCACACCCGCGGCGACGACGTCGCCCTCGCGGGTCACGGCCACGACCTCCTGCGCACCGACCAGGTCGCGGGCCAGCGCGAGGTCGTCGACGACGGCCACGCGCGCGAGCGCCACCGCGACCGACCCGCGCAGCTCCGCCGGCGCGTCGACGAGGTCGACCGCCCAACGGGCACCGGCGGGCAGCGAGGGCCAGGTCGAGCGGTCCGGGGCGGCGGCCCCGCCGACCAGCATCGAGGCACGCCCGGCGTCGTCGGCCTTGAGGAGCGTGACGGCGTCGACCGCCTGCGAGACGGACCCGACCGCCACCGCGTCGGCGAGCGGGCCGAGCGCGGCGGCGACCGCCGCCTCGTAGCCGTGCTGGACGCGGACGAGGGCGGCCACGGTGCCCAGGACGCCGGAGAGGCGCTCGCCGGCGGCGAGCACCGCGGCGCCGCCGTCCTTGCGGGCCAGGCCCGAGCTCGAGCGCCTCGACGCGTGCGGTCAGGGCGTGCCTCTCGCGCTCGGCCTCCTGCTCCTCGGTGCGCAGCCGCTGGACGAGCGCCTCGGCCGTGGCGAGCGCGGCCGCCGCCTGCTCGTGCTCGGCGTCGAGCCCGACCTCGCCCTCGTCGAGCCCGGCGACCTGGGTCTCGAGGGCGTGGAAGTCGGCGGTGGCCGTGTCGGCCCGCGCCCGGGCCTCGGCGACCTGCGCCTCGAGCCGCTCGAGCTCGGCGCTGCGCGCCTCGAGCCGTGAGGTCGCGGCGTGCACCTGACCGGTGAGCCGGACGAGGCCCTCGCGACGGTCGGCCGCGGCTCGGACGAGCCCGGCGAGCCGCTGGTCCTCGGCGGCGTGGGCGCCCTCGGCCTGGGCGCGCTCGGTGACGGCCGCAGCGAGCAGGTCGCGGGCGGCACCGACCTGGCGGCCGAGCTCGGCCTCCTGCTCGCGGACCTCGCGCGCCTCGGCCTCGAGCTCCTCGGGCTCGCGGCCGCGTCGCTCGTCCTCGGGCTCGGGCTGCAGGTGGCGCACCCGCTCGGCGGCCAGCGCCGCGGTGCTGCGGACCCGCTCGCGCAGGCTGGAGAGGCGGTACCAGGTCTCCTGGGTGCGGGCCAGGGTGGGTGCCTCCCCCGAGATCTCGGCCTCGAGGACGGCCTCGCGCGCCTGGGCCCCGGCCAGCTCCGCCTCGACCTCTCCGCGCCGCTCGCGCAGCGCGGTCTCGTCGGCCACCTCCTGCGTGACGGCGTCGCGCAGCGTGACGAGGTCGTCGGCCAGCAGGCGCAGGCGGGAGTCGCGCAGGTCCGCCTGGATCACCGCGGCCCGGCGCGCGACCTCGGCCTGCTTCCCGAGCGGCTTGAGCTGGCGGCGCAGCTCGGTCGTGAGGTCCTGCAGGCGCAGCAGGTTGGCCTGCATCGCCTCGAGCTTGCGGAGCGCCTTCTCCTTGCGCTTGCGGTGCTTGAGGACGCCGGCCGCCTCCTCGACGAACCCGCGCCGCTCCTCAGGTGTCGCGGAGAGGATGGTGTCGAGCTGGCCCTGCCCGACGATCACGTGCATCTCGCGCCCGATGCCGGAGTCGCTGAGCAGCTCCTGCACGTCGAGGAGCCGGCAGTGCGTGCCGTTGATGGCGTACTCGGACCCGCCGTTGCGGAACATCGTCCGAGAGATGGTGACCTCGGCGTACTCGATGGGCAGGACGCCGTCGTGGTTGTCGATGGTGAGCAGCACCTCGGCCCGCCCGAGCGGGGGGCGGCCGGCGGTGCCGGCGAAGATGACGTCCTCCATCTTGCCGCCGCGCAGGCTCTTGGCACCCTGCTCGCCCATGACCCAGGCGATGGCGTCGACGACGTTGGACTTGCCCGAGCCGTTGGGCCCGACGACACAGGTGATGCCCGGCTCGAAGTGCAGCGTCGTCGAGGACGCGAAGGACTTGAAACCGCGCAGGGTGAGGCTCTTCAGGTGCACGCGAGAGGCTCCAGCGCGTCGGCGTCAGGTGGTCTGGGGAAGGTGCCTCACCCTACCCTCGCCGCGCCGCGGCTTCACCGCACCCGACACGACCACGGACGGGTCGCCGTGGACCGCGAGGTCAGGTCAGCGCGGGGGCGCTCGTGCCGAGCTCGCGCAGCGCGACGTCGAGGTCGTCGCCGTGGAGCGAGACGATGTCGACGGAGTCGGGCAGCGCCACGAGGTCCGCCTCGAGGGCCATGACCTGCTCCTCCAGCTCGCGCACGCGGCGGCGGAGCCGGGTCACCTCAGCGACGAGCAGGGCGTCGGAGCCACCCATGTGGCCGTAGATCGCCTTCGACATCCTCGGTCTCCCAAGACGTAGTCACGGTGCGTGCGGGCGCGTGGAGCGGTGCGCCGTCACCGGCGCGAGGTTCTGGGTACATCGGTCGGCTCAGGGTGGCGACCGGTTCACTCAGGGTGACAGCGCCGACCCGGGCAGTCAACTGCGGGAGCGGGCGGCACGCGTCACACCGCGGGGCGGGTCAGCGCTCGACGAATCCGGTCTCCCCGCGGGCGTCCGACCAGCGCTCGACGACGAGCGTCACGTGCCCCGGGGTCGCTCGGGACCGCAGCGCGGACAGCAGCGCCTCGCACGCCGCCCGGTCACCCTCCGCGACCACCTCGACCCGGCCGTCGTACAGGTTGGCCGCCCAGCCGGTGAGCCCGAGCTCGAGCGCCCGGGCGCGCGTCCACCAGCGGAACCCCACGCCCTGGACCCGGCCGGTGACCCACGCCGTTAGCCGCACGGTCTCGGCGCCGGTCACGGGTGTGGCCGCCTCGGCGTGCGCTGGCAGCGCGGGCAGCGGTAGGACGACCGGTTCATGAACGCCTCGCGCACGATGGGACGACCGCATCTCGGGCAGGGCCGGTCCGCGCGGCCGTAGGCGGCGAGGCTGCGGTCGAAGTAGCCGGACTCGCCGTTGACGTTGACGTAGAGCGCGTCGAACGACGTGCCACCCTCGTCGAGCGCCTCCGCCATCACCGAGCGTGCATGCCCGAGCAGCTCCCGCGCCCGCGCCGGAGCGATCTCGTCGGAGGGCATCGCCCAGTGCACCCGCGCCCGCCACAGCGCCTCGTCGGCGTAGATGTTGCCGACGCCGGACGCCAGGGTCTGGTCGAGCAGGGCGCGCTTGACCCCGGTGCGCCGCGAGCGCAGCCGGCGGGTCCAGGTGCGCTCGTCGAAGAGCGGGTCGAGCGGGTCGCGCGCGATGTGCGCCACGGTCGCCGGGACGTGCCCGTCGGCGTCGTCGGGGACGAGCGGCTCGATCGCGAGACCGCCGAAGGTGCGCTGGTCGACGAAGCGGAGCTCCCGGCCACCGTCTGCGAAGCGGAACCGGACGCGCAGGTGGGTCTCATCCGGCAGGCTCGGCTCCTGGACGAGCAGCTGACCGCTCATGCCGAGGTGACCCACCACCGAGGTGTCGCGGCCGTCGAGGACGAGCCAGAGGTACTTGCCGCGCCGGCTCACGGCCTCGACCGTGCGTCCCCCGAGCCGGTGCGTGAAGTCGGCGCCGCCGCCGGTGTGGCGTCGTACCGCTCGCGGATGGGCCACCTCGACGTCGACGATCGTGCGACCGGTCACCCACCGCTCGAGCCCCCGACGCACCACCTCGACCTCGGGCAGCTCGGGCACTAGCCGCTCGCCGCCTCGGTCACGGGGTCAGGCGTCGCAGCGTCGGCGACCCTGGCGGCCGCGGCCTCGAGGGCCGCCCGTCGGGCCGTCAGCTCGGTGTACGCCGTGGCCGCAGCCTCCTGCTCGGCGTCCTTCTTGCTCGGTCCGCGCCCGTCACCGTAGAGCTCCTCGGCCACGCGGACCCGGGCCCGGAACGACTTCTGGTGGTCCGGCCCGCTCTCCTCGATCACGTACTCCGGCACGCCGAACGAGGCGGCGGCGCACAGCTCCTGCAGGCTCGTCTTCCAGTCGAGCCCGGCGCCGAGCGCGGCCGACGACGCGATGAGCGGGTCGAAGAGGCGGTGGATGAGCTCGGTGGCGACGTCGAGACCGCGGTCGAGGTAGACCGCCCCGAGGACGGCCTCCACGGTGTCGGCCACGATCGAGGACTTGTCGCGCCCGCCCGTCGCCTCCTCGCCCTTGCCGAGCAGCAGGTGGTCGCCGAGGCGCAGCCCCCGGCCGATCCCGGCGAGCGCCTTCGCGTTGACCACCGCGGCGCGCAGCTTGGCGAGCTGGCCCTCGGGGAGGTCGGGGTGGGTGCGGTAGAGGGTGTCGGTCACCACCAGGCCGAGCACGGAGTCGCCGAGGAACTCGAGCCGCTCGTTGGGGACGAGGCCACCGTTCTCGTAGGCGTAGGAGCGGTGGGTGAGCGCGCGCTCGAGCAGCTCGGGCTCCACCGCGACCCCGAGCCGGTCGGTGAGGTCGGAGCTGGGCGGACGCGACGAAGGCCCCGCGGCTCACGACGCGCTCGCCGGGGCGGTCACGCGCAGGTGCTCGGCGAGGTCGCCCAGGGTGACGGCGTCGCGCAGCACCGCGTCGTCGATCACGAGCCGCCGGCCGGACGAGGCGGCGCGCTCCTCGACGAGGTCGGCCCACTGGACGCGGGCCACCGAGTCGGCCCCCAGGTCGGCGAGCGGGCTGTCGGCCCGCAGGTCGTCGGCCTCGAGGTCGAGCACGACGGCCAGGGCCCGGGCGGCGAGGTCGAGGCCCGGGTCGGGGTGGCGGTCGGTCATGGGCCCACCGTAAGGGAGCCCGGTGACGTCGCACACCGAAGACGCGGCACGGCCCGGACAGCACACGACACCCGACGGCGCGCGGCCATCGGGTGTCGTGAGAGGTCGTGGGTCGAGCGGGTGCGGCAGGGCCGCAGCCGGCTCAGACGTCGAGGACCTGGCGGCCGTTGTAGACGCCGTCCTCGTCGGTGCGGTGCGGCACCACGAACTCGACGCGGCCGTTGCGCACGACCTTGTTGATCTGGGGCAGCTTGGCCTTCCACTGCGAACGGCGGTGGCGGGTGTTGCTGCGCGAGGTCTTCCGCTTCGGGACGGCCATGGCTCAGCCCTCTTCCTTCTCTACGTCGATGTCGGTCTGTCCGATCGATCCCAGCGCCCCGCCCAAGGCGGCCCACCGGGGGTCGATCACGTCGTGGTGGTGCTCCGGGTCGTCCTCGAGACGGAACCCGCAGAGCGAGCACAGTCCCGGGCAGTCGTCCCGGCACACCGGTGCGATCGGCAGGTCCAGGACCACCGCGTCGCGCAGCACCGGCTCGAGGTCGAGGTGGTCCCCGACCAGGACGGGCTGGTCGTCGTCCGGATCGGCGTCGACCTCGCGGTGGTGGGACGGACGCCCGTGAGCGTCGGTGTCCCCGTAGCGGTAGAGCTCCTGCAGGTCGACCTCCAACTCGTCGGAGATCGGATCCAGGCAGCGGCTGCACTCGCCCGCGAGCTGCACCCGTGCCGTTCCCGACACGAGCACCCCCTCGATCACCGACTCGAGCCGCAGCTGCAGCCCGACCTCGGATCCCAGGGGGACGCCGATCCCCATGACACCGAGATCCGCCGGAGCCGGCACCGTGAGCGACACCTCGCGCATCGACCCCGCACGTCGTCCCAGCTCTCGCGTGTCGAGCACGAGCGGGGATCGGGGGTCGAACGTGATCAGGATCGCCTTCCGGGGCCGGGCACAACGGACCGCGGCCTCATGCAGGCCGACGGGTCAGGGTAACGGAGTCGGGGCGTCTCGCCCAAATGCGGCAGAGCCGCCCGACGCCGCTCAGCCGGGCAGCGGGGTGTCGTCGATCGGGTCGCCGAGCTCCTCGTACGCGTGGCGGCCCCGGATCTTGTCCCGGCCCTTCTGCACGGCGGCGATGGTCTTGTGCAGCGCGACCTCGAAGTTGGCGAGCTTGGCGTCGACGTAGTCGTCGGTCTCGCGCCGCATGCGCGCCGCCTCGGCGTCGGCGTCGGCCCGGACGGCGTCGGCCTCGGCGACCGCGGCCCGGTAGACCTCGTGCTCGCTCACCAGCTCGCGCGCCTCCAGGTCGGCGCGAGCCAGGATCTCGACGGCGTTGGCTCTCGCCGCGATCACGATGTCGTCGCGGTCGGCGAGCACGTCGTCGGCCAGCGCGAGCGAGTCGGGCAGCAGAGCACGCACCTCGTCGAGCAGGTCGAGCACCTGGGCGCGGTTGACCACGCAGGACGCCGACATCGGCATCGCACGGGCGTTCTCGACCAGGGCCGAGACTTCGTCGAGCTTGTCGTGGACGTCCACGTCGTTCCTTCGTTCGATCGGGTGGGACCTGGCGCGGGCGGAGACTCAGCCCTCGTCGGCCGCCTTGAGGCGCTCGGTCAGCAGCGGGAGCACGGAGTCGGGGACGAGCCCGGACACGTCACCACCGTACGTCGCCACCTCCTTGACGAGGCTCGAGGAGAGGTAGCTGTAGAGCGGGTTGGTGCTCACGAACATCGTCTCGACCCCGGCCAGCCGGTAGTTCATCTGGGCCATCTGCAGCTCGTAGTCGAAGTCGCTCACGGCACGCAGCCCCTTGACGATCGCGGGGATCCCGTGGTCGCGGCAGTAGTCGACGAGCAGGCCGTGGAACGACTCGACCACCACGTTCGGGTACGGCGCGACCACCTCGCGGAGCATGTCGATGCGCTCCTCGACGGTGAACAGGCTGCTCTTCGTCTTGTTGATGAGCAGCGCCACCACGACCTCGTCGAACACGTGCGACGCGCGCACGAAGACGTCGAGGTGCCCGTTGGTCACCGGGTCGAACGAACCAGGACACACGGCCTTGCGCACGCAGACCTCCAGGCGGGCGACGTCGTCGGAGCCGACAGCGGACGAGCAGCGGCGGCCTCAGGCCTCGCGACCGTACCAAAGCGCCGAGCGCACGATCGTCTCGCCATACCTGCGGTCCTTGTCCGCCGAGTAGCCCTCGGGCCAGGTGAAGGCGGCCGCGCGTCTCGACCGCTCCACCAGGACGAGCGCGCCGACGGCGAGCCAGCCGCGCTCACCGAGCCCGGCCAGCACGGCCTCCACGACGGGATCGGCGACGTCGTAGGGCGGGTCCGCGAACACGAGGTCGTAGTCGCCGCCCGACACCGGCGCCGACCCGACGAGGCGCAGGACGTCGGCGTCGAGGACGACGGCGCCACGGAGCCGCACGGTGTCGACGTTGGCCCGGAGCACGGTGAGCGCCTTGCGGTCGTGCTCGACAAGCAGCACGTGGCCGGCGCCGCGCGAGAGCGCCTCGAGCCCGACGGCGCCGGAGCCCGCGTAGAGGTCGGCGACGCGCAGCCCGCCCAGGGCGCCGAGGTGGGACTCGACGGCGCTGAAGAGGGCCTCGCGCACGCGGTCCGCCGTGGGCCGGGTCCCGGCCGGGGGCACGGCGAGGCGTCGACCGCGGGCGGCTCCCGACACGATCCGCATCAACGACCGCCGAGGGCGAGCACCTCGTCGAGGATGTCGCCGAGCAGGCCGACCCCGATCGAGAGGTGGCCCTCGCCCTCGACGAGGTGCGTGGCGGCCCCCGGGATCGCCGCACCGAGCCACCGGCCGTGGGCGAACGGCACCATGAGGTCCGCCGAGCCCTGCCAGACCGACGCGGGCACGGCGATCGCGCCGAGGTCGAAGCCCCACGGCCGCACGAACGCGAGGTCGTCGTCGACCCAGCCGTCGGCTCCGTGCGCGAGCGCCTCGTGGCACGAGGTCGCCAGGTCCTCGCCGAACTCGGCGGCGATGTGGACGCGGTCGACCGGGGGGAGCACCGACTCGAGCGCCTCGACGATGCCCTCGGGGGTGGCCGACCGCAGCGCCGCGACGTGGTGGCCGAGGTAGTCGCGCAGGACCGCCTCACCCTGATAGGCCGCGGCGAACTCGTCGAGGTTGTCCTGTCCCATGCCGTCGAGCCAGTCGAGGGTGGCGACCGACTCGGCGTACGGCGCCACTCCCGCGATCACGCCCACCGCACGAACGCGGTCGGGCAGCAGCGCCGCGCAGGCCAGCGCGTGCGGTCCGCCCCCCGAGGCCCCTGCCGTCAGCACCGTTGCCAGGCCGAGGTGGTCGAGCACGGCCACCAGGTCGGCGGCGACGTCGGCCACGCTGCGTCCGGCGTGGCGCGTGGACACGTGATAGCCGGGACGCGACCAGGACACGAGCCGAAGCCCGCGCTCCACCGCCGCATGGGCCAGTCCGCGCCCGATGTGCCCGCTGCTCGGCGTCCCGTGGTGGAACACGAGGACCGGGCCGTCGGCGGGCCCCTCGATCCGCAGGTCGAGCGCGCGGCCGTCGGGCAACCTCACGAGTGTCATGACTTCTCCAGGTAGTCGGCTCGTTCCTCGTCGAGCAGGGCGGCCACGGCGCGCGCCAGCGCAGGCACGCTCGTGAGCTCCGGATCGCGCCCGACGAGGTCGCCGGCCTCGGCCCGGGCGGCGGCGATGACGTCCTCGTCGCGCAGCACGGCCAGCATCCGCAGCGACGACCGACGCCCGGACTGGGAGGCGCCGAGCACGTCACCCTCACGCCGCTGCTCGAGGTCGAGCCTCGACAGCTCGAACCCGTCCTGCGTCCGTGCCACGGCGTCGAGCCGCTCACGAGCCGGCGTGCCCGAGGGCATCTCGGAGACCAGCAGGCACAGGCCCGGATGCTCGCCGCGCCCGATCCGCCCGCGCAGCTGGTGCAGCTGAGAGACCCCGAACCGGTCGGCGTCCATCACCACCATGACGGTGGCGTTGGGCACGTCGACGCCCACTTCGACCACCGTGGTCGCGACGAGGACGTCGATCCCGTCCCGCGCGGCCGGGCCGAGCGCGAACCGACGCATCACGTCGTCCTTCTCCTCGGTGCCGAGGCGGCCGTGCAGGATGCCGACGCGCACGGCGGACAGCTCCCGTTCGATCAGTGCAGGTGCCAGCTCGAGCACGGCGATCGGCGGACGCCGCTCGTCGGACCCGGTGTCCACGTCCTCGGCGGACCGGGTGTCGCCACCGATGCGGGGGCAGACGACGAAGGCCTGGCGGCCCTGCCGGACCTCCTCGACGACGCGCTCCCAGGCGCGATCGAGGAAGTGCGGCTGCTCGGCCGAGGCGACGACGTGGGTGGCGATCGGCGAGCGGCCGCGCGGCAGCTCGGTCAGGGTCGACACCTCGAGGTCGCCGAACACGGTCATCGCGACCGTGCGCGGGATCGGCGTGGCCGTCATGACGAGCACGTGCGGGCGCGAGTCGTCGCGGGCCTTGGCGGCCAGAGCCGCCCGCTGCTCGACGCCGAAGCGGTGCTGCTCGTCGACGACGACCAGCCCCAGGTCGACGAGCTGCACCCGGTCCTCGAGCAGGGCGTGCGTGCCGATGACGATGCCGGCGTCACCCGACGCGACCTCGAGGAGGGTCTCGCGACGCCGCCCCGCGGACATCGAGCCGGTCACGAGCGCGACGCGGGTGCCGGAGTCGGCGCCGCCGAGCAGCCCGCGCTCGGCGAGCGGTCCGAGCATCTCCGTGACGGACCGGTGGTGCTGCTGCGCCAGCACCTCGGTGGGGGCGAGCAGCACGGCCTGACCGCCGGTGTCGACGACGGTGAGCATCGCGCGCAGGGCGACGAGCGTCTTGCCGGAGCCCACCTCGCCCTGCAGCAGGCGGTGCATCGGGTGCGACCCGGCCAGGTCTGCCGTGATGGTGGCGCCGACGTCGACCTGGCCCTGCGTGAGCTCGAACGGCAGCCGGGCGTCGAACGCGTCGAGCAGCCCGCCGGGTCGTTGCGACGCGGGGGACGGCGGGGAGGAGCTCGGCGGCGGCGCGGCGCTGCGCGAGCACCGTCTGCAGCACGAACGCCTCGTCCCAGCGCAGGCGCTCGCGCGCGGATGCGACGTCGTCGCGCGTCTCGGGCCGGTGGATCGCGAGCAGCGCGCCGCGCAGACCCGGGAGCCCGAACCGGATGCGGGTGTCGGCCGGGATCGGGTCCTCGAGGTCCTCCGGCAGCTGGTCCAGCACGATCGCCACCGCACCGGCGATCTTCCACGACGACATCGCCGCGGTGGCCGGGTAGACGGGGATGAGCGCCCCCGCGTAGCGCAGGACGGTCTCGTCGACGTCGAGGTCGGCGCTCGGCTGCGCCGCACCCGGTCCGTCCGAGGAGTCGGGCAGCAGGACGTAGTCGGGGTGGGTCAGCTGCCGGTTGCGGTTGAAGACGCCGACCTTCCCCGAGAACAGCCCGACGCGACCCTCCCGCAGCTCGTTCTTGCGCCACGACTGCTTGAAGAAGGTCAGCGTGAGCTTGCTGCCCGTGCTGTCGCTGACCACCACCTCGAGGCGCTCGGCCCGTCGCCCCGAGCGGCGGTCGGTGTAGACCTTGGCGTCGACCTTCTCGACCCGCGCCATCACGGTGACGTGCTCGTCGACCTCGAGCGAGGCGAGATCGGTGAGCTGGCCCCGCTCGGCGTAGCGCCGGGGGTAGTGGCGCAGGAGATCCTCGAGCGTGTGCAGCCCGAGCCCCTTCTCGAGAGCCGTGGCCGTGCGGGCGCCCACGACGGACGAGAGGCGATCGGTGAGACGGAGCTCGGCCATGCCTAGCCCGCGCCGTGGGTGCGCAGCAGGGTCATGCTCACTCCACGCCGAGGATGAACGGCCAGAGCGGCTGGCCGCCGTCGTAGACGACGGCCTCGACACCCGGGTGCTCCTTGCGGACGCGGCGTGCGATGAGCGCGGCGGTGGCGGGATCCGCCTCGGACCCGCTGAGCACGGTGACGAGCTCACCGCCCGTGGACAGCAGCCGGCCGAGCACGCGCACGGCCACCTCCTCGATCGAGTCGCCGATCTCCACGACGTCGCCGCCCACGATCCCGAGGACGTCGCCCACCGCGCACACGCCCGCGCTCGTGACGGCCGCCCGCGACGCCAGGGAGACGCCGCCGTAGTGGGTCGCGCCCGCCGCGCGGGTCATCGCGACGACGTCGTCCTCGAACCGCGCCGAGGGGTCGTGGACCGCGACGGCCGCGAGAGTCTGCACGATCGAGCGGGTGGGGACGACCGCGATCCGCAGGCCGAGCTCCCGTGCCTTGTCGGCCGCAGCCTCGGCGACGGGGCGGATGTCGGAGTCGCTCGGGAGCAGGACCAGCTCCGCGACCCCGGCCCGCATGACGCCGTCGAGGAGCTCGGCCGTGGACGGCGCCACGTTGCCGGTGGCACGCACGACCGTGGCGCCCGACGCGTCGAGCAGTGCCGCCGTTCCCGCGCCGTGGGCCACAGCGACCACGCCTCGGCCGGTCGGGCCGGTCCGCGGCCAGGCGCGACGCCGCCTCCTGGCGCAGGTCGGTCACGCGGATCCGGTGCGGGCGGCCCGCCGCGATGCCCACCTCGATCACGGCGCCGACGTCGTCGGCGTGGACGTGGACGTTCCACAGCCCGGCACCGCCGACGACGACGAGGGAGTCACCGAGCTCGGCGAGCCCCGCGCGCAGCGCCGGGACCGCGGTGTCGTCGGCATCGAGCAGGAACATCACCTCGTACGTGCCGCCACCCTCGTCGAAGTCGTGGATGTCGAGCGGGATCGGCGGGGCGCTCGGCCCGGGGTCGCGGCGTACGCCGGTGACGGTCTCGACGAGGGCGTCGAGGATGACGACGAGGCCGCGCCCCCCGGCGTCGACCACGCCCGCGCGGCGGAGCACCTCGAGCTGGTCGGGCGTGCGGGCGAGCGCGTCCGCGGCCGCGTCGGCGGCGGTGGTGACGAAGGCCTGGAGGCTCGTGCCCGGACCGAGCCCGGCGACGGCGTCGGCGGCCGCCCGTGCGACGGTGAGCACGGTCCCCTCGCGCGGGTCGGCCACGGCGGCGTAGGCGGCGTCGGAGGCCCGACGGAACGCGGTGACGAGGACCTCGTCGTGGGTCAGGACGCCCGCCGCGTGCTCCACGGCCGAGAGCGCCTCGGCGAACCCCCGGACGAGCTGGCTCAGGATGATCCCGGAGTTGCCGCGGGCACCGAGCAGGGCGCCGTGGGCGAAGCGGCTGACGACGCGGCGCAGGTCGAGGTCGTCGTCGACCTCGTGCAGGTGCGCCGCGGCCGCCTCGAACGTGAGGAACAGGTTCGTACCGGTGTCGCCGTCCGGCACCGGGAACACGTTGAGGGCGTCGATCTCGGCCCGGTGGCGGCCGAGCCCCGCCAGGCCGAGGTCCGCCCAACGCCGGATCCCGGCCGCGTCGAGGTGCTCGAGCACGCGTCTCCTCGGGGCCGGGGCGCGCGCCGGGGCGCCGGTGGACGGGCGGGTCCGTGACGGAGGTCACGGGACAGGTCACGGCGAGCGTAGTGTCCGCACGCGACGGGGGCGGGATCCACCGGTTTGGGACTCGACGGACTTGCCCTGTAGCCTGTGCTGGTTGCCCGGCCGACCGGGCGCGCCCGGCCCAGGACATCCGCCAGGGCGACTCCACCCGATGACGACCGTGAGGACTACGACTGTGGCTGCCAACTGCGACGTCTGCGGCAAGGGCCCCGGTTTCGGCCACTCCATCTCCCACTCGCACCGCCGCACCAAGCGTCGCTGGAACCCGAACATCCAGACCGTGCGGGCGATGGTGGGCAAGACCCCCAAGAAGCTCAACGTGTGCACCTCGTGCATCAAGGCCGGCAAGGTCGCGCGCGTCTGACGCTCCCCACACCCTCACGAGGGGCCGCAACCCGACGGGTTGCGGCCCCTCGTGCGTCCGGTCGCAGCACGCCTCCGCGCGTGGTCGAATCGGGGCAACTCCTGGGTCACAATGGGGGCATGCAGGACATCACGGTCGGCCCCAACGGAATCCGCCTCGGACAGTTCCTCAAGTTCGTCAACGCGGTGCCTACCGGGGGCGAGGTGAAGGCGCTGCTCGAGTCCGTGCGACGTGAGCGTCAACGGCAAGACCGAGATCCGGCGCGGCGCCCAGCTCGACAAGGGCGACGTCGTGGCGGCTCACGGCTCCACCTGGCGCATCGTCTAGCACGAGCGCCCGCCCCTAGCGGGAGAAGTGGTCGTGCCCCGGGTCGCCCGGGTACGGCGCGCCGTCCACGAGCACGCCGGGCGGCCCCGCGCGTGCACCGCACCGACCACCGTGAACCCCTCCGGCAGGTCGCCCCCGGCGGGGAACGTCGCGAGCAGCGCGTGGTCCTCACCGCCGCCGAGCACCCACCCGAGCGGGTCCTGGTTGAACGCCGCGGCCGCCTCCGCCACCGGTGCGTCCACGCGCGAGCAGCGACGTGTCCAGTGCCACCACGACGCCTGAAGCGTCGGCCAGGTGCCCGGCGTCGCGCACCAGCCCGTCGGAGACGTCGATCATCGACGTCGCCCCGCCGAGCGCCGCCGAACGCCCCGCCGCGTACGGCGGTCGCGGCACCCGGTGCGCGTCCGCGAGCACACGCGGCGACCGGAATCCCCGGCCCAGCACGGCGAGCCCGGCCGCGGCCCAGCCGAGCCGGCCGGCGACCGCCACGCGTCGCCGACCCGGGCGCCCCCGCGTGTCACGGGCTCCCGCCCCTCGAGGTCGCCCAGCGCGGTCACGGCGATGACCACCGTGTCGCTGCGCACGACGTCGCCCCCCGCCACCGTGGCACCGACCAGCGCGCACTCCTCGGCCAGCCCGTCGGCCAGCTCGAGCGCCCACGCCGCGGGCAGGTCGGCAGGTGCCGCCAGCCCTACGAGCAGGGCCGTGGGGCGGGCCCCCATCGCCACGATGTCGGCGAGGTTCTGCGCGGCCGCCTTGCGACCGACCTCGTGGGCGGAGGACCAGTCGCGGCGGAAGTGGCGCCCCTCCACGAGCACGTCCGTGGTGGCCACGACGCGGCCGTCCGGCGCGGCGATCACCGCCGCGTCGTCGCCCGGGCCGAGCAGGACGTCCGGGGTGAGCGCGAACCGCGCCACGACGCGCTCGATGAGCCCGAACTCCCCGACGTCGCCCACCGCAGCCCCGGCCGTGAGATCGCTCGGTTCGGCCATGGGGCGATGCTCCTCGGGCTGGACGGGGGCCACCTTCGGATCCGATGCGGGCTCCGGGCGGCGTGGGCAGTAGGGTCACTCTGCACGCACGACGCTCACCCAACCACCCCCGACCGAGGAGGACGACCATGGTGGTCCAGGCCTACATCCTCATCCAGACCGAGGTCGGCAAGGCGGCCAACGTCGCCACCCAGATCGCGCAGATCAAGGGCGTGACCCAGGCCGAGGACGTCACCGGCCCCTACGACGTGATCGTGCGCGCCGAGGCACGCAGCGTCGACGAGCTCGGGAAGCTCGTGGTCGCCAAGATCCAGGCGGTCGAGGGCATCACGCGCACGCTGACCTGCCCCGTCGTCCACCTCTGAGCCGGTGGCTCGCACCGCGGTGCGGGTCGCGCTCGTCGCCGGACTCGTCGCTGCTCGTCGCCGGCTGCTCGTCCGGCCTCGCCGTCCCCCCGCCGGTCCCGGAGCCGACCGGTGCCGCCGCCTACACGTGCGCGGCCCTGCACGGCAGGCTGCCCGACGAGGTCGCCGGACAGACCACGACAGCCACCACGCCGCAGAGCTCGTTCACGAGCGCCTGGGGCGATCCGGCGATCGTGCTGCGCTGCGGCGTCGCCACGCCGGCCGCGCTCACCCCCACCTCGCAGCTGCTGACCGTCGACGGCGTCGACTGGCTGCCCGAGGAGCTCTCCGCGGGCTACCTGTTCACCACGGTCGGGCGCTCGCTCAACGTCGAGGTGAGCGTGCCGGGCGCCTACTCCCCCGAGTCCGACGCCCTGGTCGACCTCTCGACGGCGGTGGCGGCGACCGTCGCGGCGGAGCCGTCGCCGTCGGCGTCGCCCTGACGGCGCAGGTCGACGACCCTCGATCGGGGGTCCGCCTCCAGCAGGGTGGTGGGGGTGCTCGGGTCACGGTCCAGCGGGATCACGTCTCGCTCCCTTCGTCGCCGTGGGGACACCTTGGACCTCCGGGGCACCTCATGCCACCCCACGGGCAGCCCACGTTCGCTCAGCGGAGACCCGTGCCGCGGCGCAGCGCGTCGCGGACGAGCCGGTCGACCAGGCTCGGGATAGTCCACCCCGCTCGCCGCCCAGACCCGCGGGAACATCGAGATCGAGGTGAACCCCGGCATCGTGTTGACCTCGTTGACCAGGAGGCGGCCGCCGGGCGCCAGGAAGAAGTCGCAGCGCGCCAGCCCCTCGCAGCCGAGCGCCTCGAAGGCGCGGACCGACAGGGCGCGGACCGCGCTCGGCGACGTCGGGGTCCAGGTCCGCGGGCACGACGAGGTCGGCCGCGTCGTCGAGGTACTTCGCCTCGAAGTCGTAGAACTCGTGGCCGCCGCGCACCACGATCTCGGCGCACACGCTCGCCTGCGGGTCGCCGGCGTCGTCGACCAGCACCCCGCACTCGATCTCGCGCGCGCCCTCGACCGACGCCTCGACCACGACGCGGGGATCGTGCTCGCGCGCGGCCTCGATCGCCGCGACCAGGTCGGCCGGATCGCCGACCTTGGTGATGCCGAGGCTCGACCCCGCGCGAGCCGGCTTGACGAATACCGGGAGACCCGAGCGCCGCGACCCGGGCGAGCGCGTCGGTCGCGGTCGCGGCGCCAGCTCGCGGTCGGTGATGACGACGTACGGCGACTGCTCGAGACCGGCGTGCGCGAACAGCGCCTTCATCGCGCCCTTGTCCATGGCCGCGGCCGAGGCGAGGACACCGGACCCGACGTAGGGGATGCCGGCCATCTCGAGCAGGCCCTGGATCGTGCCGTCCTCGCCGTAGGGACCGTGCAGCACGGGGAACACGACGTCGACCGCGGCGAGCCGCTCGGGGATCGCACCGGGCGCGTGCACCTCGAGGTCGCGCCGGGTCGGGTCGCCGGCGAGCACCAGCGAGGCCCCGTCACCGTCGACGGAGGGCAGCACGCCGTCCGCGATGCGCAGCCGGTCCGGGTCGTCCGCCTCGAGCACCCAGCGGCCGTCCGGCGTCAGCCCGATGGGGACGACGTCGTAGCGCTCGCGGTCGAGGGCGCGAAGCACCGAGCCCGCGGAGACGCAGGAGATGGCGTGCTCGCTCGACCGCCCGCCGAACACCACGGCCACCCGGGTACGCCTGTCGTCGGTCACGGGCGTCACCCTATGACGGCGCCGCGCCCGCCCCTGCCCAGCGGGTCCGCGCGCGCGGCCGCCGGGCGGTAGCGTCGCCCGGTGACCTCACCCCTCGCGCCCGAGACCCTCGTCGTGTCCCTCGGTCGGCCGGAGCCCGGCGCCAGATGCGCCGCTCAACGTGCCGGTGGTGCTGAGCTCGACCTTCCACGCCGGCGGTCCCGTCGCGTACGCGCGCACGTCGAACCCGACCTGGGAGGCGCTCGAGGAGGTGATCGGCGCGCTCGAGGGCGGCCGGTGCCTCACGTTCGCCAGCGGCATGGGCGCCGTGTCGGCGGTGCTCGACATCGTGCCGGCAGGTGGAGTGGTCGTGGTCTCGTCGCACTCCTACTCCGGCGTCGCAGCGCGGCTGCGCGACCTGGAGGCGGCCGGTCGCGTCGCGGTCCGGCTCGTCGCCGTCAACGACCCCGACTCCGTCGCCGCCGCCTGCGACGGTGCCGCGCTGCTGTGGATCGAGTCGCCGACCAACCCGGCGATGGAGGTGTGCGACCTCGCGGCGGCGGCCGCGGCCGCCCGTGCCCACGGGGTCCGCAGCGTCTGCGACAACACGTTCGCCACCCCGCTGGTCCAGCGACCCCTCGACCTCGGCGTCGACGTCGTCCTGCACTCCGCCACGAAGTCGCTCGCCGGCCACTCCGACGTCCTCATGGGAGCGCTGGTCACCAACGACGACGCGACCTACGACGACCTGCTGCGCGCGCGCACGCTCATCGGCTCGATCCCAGGTCCGTTCGAGGCCTGGCTGGCCCTGCGCGGCATCCGCACGCTGGCACTGCGCCTGCGGCAGGCGCAGGCGAGCGCCGCCGTCCTCGCCGAGCGGCTGCAGGGGCACAGCGCCGTGCCGCGGGTGCGCTACCCCGGGCTCCCGACCGACGTCGGGCACGCGATCGCTGCCCAGCAGATGCGCGGGTTCGGCGTCGATCGTCGCGTTCGACACGATCGGTTCGGCCGACGACGCCGAGCGCGGTCTGCGACGCCGTCGAGCTCATCACGCACGCCACCAGCCTCGGCGGGGTCGAGACCCTCGTGGAGCGGCGTCGCCGCTGGCCCGAGGAGCGTCCCGACATCCCGGAGACGCTCATCCGGCTCTCGGTCGGCATCGAGGACGTCGAGGACCTGTGGGCGGACCTCAGCCGCGCGCTCGACACGCTCCTGGACTGACCGGGCTCAGGTGACCTCGGCCTCGGCCTTGGTCGCACGCGTCATGAACGCCGTGAGCATCTGACGCGGGTCGAGCCCGTGGTGCACCACCTCCACCACCTGCTCGGTGATCGGCATGTCGACGCCGTTCGCGGTCGCGAGGTCGAGGATCGACTGACAGCTCTTGACGCCCTCGCACGTCTGGGTCGTGACCGCGGTCGCCTCCTCGATGCTGAGCCCGCGCCCGAGGTGCTCGCCGAACGAGCGGTTGCGCGAGAGCGGCGACTGGCACGTGGCCACCAGGTCGCCGATCCCCGCCAGGCCGAGGAACGTGAGCGGCGAGGCACCGAGGGCGACGCCGAGGCGCGTCATCTCGGCGAGGCCGCGGGTGATGAGCGCCGACTGCGCGTTCTCGCCGAACCCCATGCCCACGGCCATGCCGTTCGCGAGCGCGATGACGTTCTTGACCGACCCGCCGATCTCCGTGCCCACGACGTCGGTGCTCCAGTACGGCCGGAAGTAGGCCGTCGTGCACGCGTCCGCGAGCTCGGCCGCGATCCCGGCGTCGGGGCAGGCGATCGTGGTGGCCGCGGGCTGCCGCTGCGCGATCTCGCGAGCGAGGTTCGGGCCGGAGACCACGGCGACGCGACCGACGGAGATCCCGGTGACCTCGGCCGCGACCTCGCTCATCCGGCGAGTGGTCCCCTGCTCGATGCCCTTCATGAGCGAGACGAGGATCGCGTCGCGGGGCAGCGCGTCGGACCACGCTGCCGAGGTTCGCGCGCAACGACTGGGCCGGCACGGCGAGCACGACGATCTCGGCACCGGCCAGGGCGGTCACGTGCGTCCGCCGTCGCCGCGAGGGAGTCGGGGAGCCGGATGCCCGGGTGGTAGTCCGCGTTCTCGTGCGTGGTCGCGATCGCGGCGGCGAGGCGGGGGTCGCGCCCCCACAGGACGACGTCGTTCCCGGCGTCGGCGAGGACCATGCCGAACGCGGTCCCCCAGGACCCGCTGCCCATGACGGCGATACGCATTCAGTCACGCGTCCCTTCGGTGTCGGATCGATCGGGGTCGAGCGACTCGCGGTGCGCACGGAGGTCGAACCGGGCGACAGGGGCAGTGTCCCCCCGCAGACCCTCGAGAAGCGCGGTCATCGCGGCGACGAGCCGCTCGGTGGCGATGCGCAGCGTCTCGGAGTCGGGCTCGCGGCCGCGCAGGTCGTCGAGGTCGACAGGTGGACCGACGACGACCTGCATCAGCTTGCGCGGCAGGATCCGGAACTCCTTGGCGTAGGGACCGATCACGTCCTGAGCCCCCCACTGCGCCATCGGGAGGAGCGGGGCACCCGTCGCGAGGGCGATGCGCGCAGCGCCCGTCTTGCCCGTCATGGGCCACAGGCCGGGGTCGCGCGTGATCGTGCCCTCGGGGTAGACGACGACGCACTCACCCCGGCGGACCGCGGCGATGGCGTCACGCACCGAGTTCGCCGCGTCGGCGCTCTCCCGGTAGACCGGGATCTGGCCGGCGCCGCGGATGATCGTGCCCGACGACCGGCACCGCGAACACCGCCTCCTTGCCGAGGAAGCGCGGCGGTCGGCCGTTGTCGTAGAGGAAGTGCGCGGACTGCAGCGGGTCGAACCACGAGATGTGGTTGGGACACACGACGACGCCGAGCTGCGTGCCGTCCTCGAGGACCTCCGCACGCAGGTTCTCCGTGCCGCGCCAGTCGCGCCTGGTGAGCAGGAGCATCCCGGGCCGCAGGAGCGCTACCGCGACCATGTACCAGCAGCCGAGCCGTTTGCCGCTGCGGACCTTCGCCACCGAGCCCTCCCCCCTGAGATCGTCGCCGGACTGTCGGTGTGAGGCATCGATCCTCGCCCCACGCGCGCTGCGGGTCCAGCGCGACACCGTTCATGGGACAGGATGTCGCCGCATGACCTGGACGCGCACCGAGCCGCTGGAGTGGGTCGTCGTCGTCCCGGTGAAGCGGCTCGAACGGGCCAAGACCCGACTCTCCGCCCGGCAGCGCCCCGCAGCGACGCGCCCTGGCACTCGCGTTCGCGCTCGACACGGTCCGGGCGGCCCTGGCGTGCGAGCCGGTCCGCGGCGTCCTCGTCGTGACCGACGACGAGGAGGTCCGCGACGCGATCACGCTGCTCGGCGCGACGTGGGTCCCCGACGAGCCGGACACCGGGCTCAACGCCGCCCTCTCGCACGGTGCCGAGCACGTGCGCCGCGGTGTCACCCGACGTCGGCGTGGCGGTCCTCGCGGCCGACCTGCCCGCGCTGCGCGCGCGAGGAGCTCGCGCGTGCCCTCAACGCCGCGTCGGGGGTGTCGCGGGGGTTCGTCGCCGACGCCGCTGGCACCGGCACCACGCTGCTCACCGCACGTCCCGGCGTCGAGCTCGACGCCGCGCTTCGGCCCCCGCTCGCGCGCGGCCCACGCGGCCTCGGGCGCCGTGGCGCTCGAGGTCGGGCCGGTCCCCGGCCTGCGCCGTGACGTCGACACCGAGGTCGACCTCTGGGACGCCGGGCGCCTCGGGCTCGGTCCCGCCACCGCGGAGCTCGTGCTCGAGGAGTAGCTCGGCACAGCACGACGGGCCGGCCCCGGAGGCCAGCCCGTCGTGGACGTGCTCGGGACCGCGTCGCCGCGATCCCTGCGGTGTCAGGCCTTCTTGGCGACCCGCTTCGCGGGGGCCTTCTTGGCCGGAGCGGCCTTCTTGGCCGGAGCCGCCTTGACGGGGGCCGCCTTCTTGGCCGGAGCCGCCTTCTTCGCGACAGCCTTCTTCGCCGGGGCCGCCTTCTTGGCAGCTGCGGCCTTCTTCGCGGGCCGACGGCCGGCGACGGTGTTCTTGAACTCGGCACCCGCGCGGAACTTGGGGACCGAGGTCGCCTTGATCTTGACGGTGGCGCCGGTCTGCGGGTTGCGACCCACGCGAGCGGCGCGGTCGGCCTTCTCGAAGACGCCGAAGCCGCTGATCGCGACCTTGTCGCCCTTGGCCACGCTCTTGGTGATCTCGTCGACGATGGCCTCGAGGGCCTCGCCGGCGAGCTTCTTGGTGACGTCCAGGCGAGCCGCGAGACGGTCGACCAGCAGAGCCTTGTTGACGCTTTCAGTCACGGTGTTCCTCCGAATGACTGCCGGACCCACCGTCCGGCTCACAGGCAACCTAACCCCCGGGGGCGCATCGCACAACGACGGCGCGCCGGTGATAATCGGTGTGTCGCAACGATATTCGGGGTGCGCTACGTCACCCGTCCGCGGCTGCCCGCCGAGCCGCAGGTCAGGCCGTGGTCGGCAGGTAGGTCGCCCGTCGCGCCTCGAACGCGGTGATCTCGTCGGCCTGACTGCAGCGTGATGCCGATGTCGTCGAGACCCTCGAGCAGGCGCCAGCGGATGTAGTCGTCGACCTCGAACGGCGCGACGAGCCCGGCCACGCTGACCTCGCGGGACTCGAGGTCGACGGTCACCTCGACGGTCGGGATCCGCCTCGACGAGCGTCCCAGATCCGGCTCGACGACGTCCTGCTCGACGACGGCGGTGAGCAGGCCGATCTTGCCGCTGTTGCCGCGGAAGATGTCGGCGAAGCGCGAGGAGATGACGACGCTGGAAGCCGAAGTCCTGCAGCGCCCACACGGCGTGCTCGCGGGAGGACCCGGTGCCGAACTCCGGGCCGGCGACGAGGACGCTGACGCCGTCGTAGCGCGGGTCGTTGAGGATGAAGTCGGGGTCCTGGCGCCAGGCGGCGAACAGCGCGTCCTCGTAGCCGTGCCGCGTGATCCGCTTGAGGTACTCGGCCGGGGATGATCTGGTCGGTGTCGACGTTGCTGCGGCGCAGCGGCAGCGCACGACCGGTGTGGACGCGTGAACTTCTCCATGACGTGTCTCCTCAGGTCGGTGCGTCAGGCCTGGACAGGGAGGTCGGCGGGCGACGCGAGGTGGCCGAGAACCGCGGTGGCTGCGGCGACCTGCGGCGAGACGAGGTGGGTGCGCGACCCGGGACCCTGCCGGCCCTCGAAGTTGCGGTTCGACGTCGACGCGCTGCGCTTGCCCGGCGCCACCTTGTCGGCGTTCATCGCCAGGCACATCGAGCACCCGGCGTTGCGCCACTCGGCGCCCGCGGCGACGAACACCTTGTCGAGGCCCTCCGCCTCGGCCGCCAGGCGCACGCGCACCGAGCCCGGGACGACGAGCGCGGTGACGCCGTCGGCGCCACGGTACGGCCCTCGAACACCGCGGCGGCAGCACGCAGGTCCTCGATGCGGCCGTTCGTGCACGAGCCGATGAAGACCGTGTCGACGGTGATGTCGCGTCATCGGCGTGCCGGCGGTGAGGCCCATGTACTCGAGGGCGCGCTCGGCGGCCGCGCGCTCGCCGGCGTCGGCGTAGTCCGAGGGGACGGGCACGGTGGCCGAGAGCGGCACGCCCTGGCCCGGGGTTGGTGCCCCAGGTGACGAACGGCGAGAGGGTGCGCGGCGTCGATGCGCACGACCCGGTCGAACACGGCGTCGTCGTCGGTGACGAGCGTGCGCCAGTAGGCGACCGCGGCGTCCCAGTCGGCTCCCTGGGGTGCGCGCTCGCGACCCTCGAGGTAGTCGAACGTGGTCTGGTCGGGCGCGATGAGGCCGGCGCGCGCGCCCGCCTCGATCGACATGTTGCAGACGGTCATGCGGGCCTCCATCGACAGCGAGCGCACGGCCTGGCCGCGGTACTCGATGACGTAGCCCTGGCCGCCGCCGGTGCCGATCTCGGCGATCACCGCGAGGATGAGGTCCTTCGCGGTCACGCCGTCGGGCAGGTCGCCGTCGACCTCGACCGCGATGGTCTTGAACGGCTTGAGCGGCAGGGTCTGCGTGGCGAGGACGTGCTCGACCTCGCTCGTGCCGATGCCGAAGGCGAGCGCGCCGAACGCGCCGTGCGTGGCCGTGTGGGAGTCGCCGCACACCACCGTCATGCCGGGCTGCGTGAGACCGAGCTGCGGGCCGACGACGTGGACGATGCCCTGCTCGACGTTGCCGAGCGAGTAGATCGGGACGCCGAACTCCGCCGCGTTGCTGCGCAGTGCGTCCACCTGCGCACGCGAGATCGGGTCGGCGATGGGCTTGTCGATCTCGAACGTCGGGACGTTGTGGTCCTCGGTGGCGAGGGTGAGGTCGGGGCGGCGCACCGGCCGGCCGGCGTCGCGCAGGCCGTCGAACGCCTGCGCGCTCGTGACCTCGTGGATCAGGTGGAGGTCGATGAACAGCAGGTCGGGCTCGCCCTCGGCACGACGTACGACGTGCGCGTCCCAGACCTTCTCCGCCAGCGTCTTGCCCATGGATCCGCTCCTTCGTCCCTCGTCGGCTTGCCATCTCGCATGGTGAGACGGCAGTATCACGACATGGACAACACTAGCGGAGTCGGCGTCCTCGACAAAGCCGCGATCGTGCTCGGAGCGCTCGAGGCGGGCCCCCTCACGCTGGCGGGCCTCGTGCAGGCCACCGGCCTCGCCCGACCCACCGCGCACCGCCTCGCGACGGCGCTCGAGCACCACCGGCTGGTCGCCCGTGACCTGCAGGGGCGGTTCGTCCTCGGACCGCGGCTGGCCGAGCTCGCCACGGCCGCTGGCGAGGACCGGCTGCTCGCCGCGGCCGGCCCGGTGCTCACGGCGCTGCGCGACGCAACGGGAGAGTCCTGCCAGCTCTACCGGCGACAGGCCGAGCAGCGCATCTGCGTCGCCGCCGCCGAGCGGCTCTCCGGACTGCGCGACACCGTGCCCGTGGGTGCGGTGCTGTCGATGCACGCGGGCTCGGCGGCCCAGGTGCTGCTCGCGTGGGAGGAGCCCGAGCGCATGCACCGCGGCCTCATGGGTGCCAAGTTCACGGCCACGACTCTCGCCGGCGTCCGGAGGCGCGGCTGGTCCCAGAGCGTCAGCGAGCGTGAGCTCGGCGTCGCGTCGGTCTCCGCCCCGGTGCGCGGCCCGGGCAGTCGGGTCGTCGCCGCCGTCTCCGTCAGCGGGCCGATGGAGCGGCTCGGGCGCGCGCCCGGTCGGCTGCACGCCCAGGCGGTGGTCACCGCCGCGGCCCGGCTCACCGAGGCCCTCCGCCGCAACGGCGGCACCTGAGCGCTCGGTGCGGAGCAGCCTCCGCAAGTGCCGGGGCGACGGCCGCACGGCCCGGTAGCGTCCCCGAGCGTGGATGCCGCATCGACCAGCCTCGTGATCCTGCTGATCGCCGTCGTCCTGTTCGTGTGGAACCGGTTCCCGGTGGAGATCGTCGGGATCGGCGTCGCGCTCTCCCTCGTGGCCACCGGCGTGCTGACGCTCGAGGAGGGCCTGGCCGGGTTCGGCGACCCGGTGGTGGTGTTCATCGCAGCCCTGTTCGTCGTGAGCGAGGGCATCGACGCCACCGGTCTCACAGCGTGGGCGGGGCAACGCCTCGTGGAGATCGCGGGTGACCGGCCGCGGCTGCTGTTCGTCCTCGTCCTGGTGCTCTGCGCCGTCGTGACGGCGCTGATCACGCTCAACGGCGCGGTCGCCGCGTTGCTCCCCATGGTCGTGGTGCTCGCGATGCGCACCGGTCGGTCGCCGGGTCGCTGGGTGATGCCACTGGCCTTCGCCGGGAGCGCGGGATCCCTGCTCGCCCTGACCGGGACGCCGATCAACGTCATCGTGTCGGAGGCCGCCGTGGCCGCCGGGGAGCAGCCCTTCGGCTTCTTCGAGTTCGCCGTCGTCGGCATCCCGCTGACCGTCGGCACCATCGCCATCTGCGTGCTCCTGGGACCTCGGGTGCTGCCCCAGCGCGTGTCGAAGGCAGCGCCTGCCAACTTGAGCCATCACGCCCGGACCCTGGTGGAGCACTACGCCTACGAGCACGACCTGTATCGCCTGCGCATCCGCGAGCGCTCCCCGCTCGTCGGAGTCCGGCGTGATGCGCTCGACGTCGGCAGCCACAACGGCGTCGACGTCGTCGCTGTCCAGCGGGGTGCCGACGCCGTCGCCGGGACCGACGAGCTCCGCCAGGACGACGTCGTCGTCGTGCGCGGCGATGCCGGCGCCGTGAGCGCCGTGGTGGTCGAGCAGTACCTCGCGGTCGGGTACGGCCCGACGGGCACCGATCCGGCGTCGGCGCTCGTCGGGCCGGAGCTCGGCGTCGCCGAGGTGGTCATCCCGCCGCGGTCGCGGCTGGTCGGGCAGACCGTCTTCCCGGGGATGGTCCGCCCCGACGACCGGGTGATCCTCGCGGTGCACCGGCTCGGCAGCGACCGCGGCTCCACGGAGACCACGCTGCAGGTCGGCGACACCCTGCTCGTGCAGGGCTCGTGGGCCGCGCTCGACCGCACCGTGGCCGATCCCGAGGTGCTGGTCGTCGACTCCCCCGACCTGCTGCGACGCCAGGCCGCCCCGCTGGGGCGCCAGGGGCTCACTGCCGCGCTCGTGCTCGCCGCGATGGTCGTCGCGATGGCGACCGGCGTCGTCCCGCCCGTCGTGGCCGCGCTCCTCGCTGCCTGCGCGATGGTCCTGCTGCGCGTCGTCAGCGTCGAGCAGGCCTACCGGTCGATCTCATGGACGACCGTGATCCTCATCGGCGGCATGATCTCGCTGTCGGTCGCCATGCAGACCTCGGGTGCCGCCGACCAGCTCGCCACGATCCTGCTCGACGTCGTCGGCGACCGGGGACCGTATGCCCTCATGCTGGGGCTCTTCGTCATGACGGCTCTGCTCGGCCAGTTCGTGAGCAACACCGCGACCGCGCTCATCGTCGTCCCCATCGCGGTGTCGGCGGCGCAGACGCTCGGGCTGCACCCCCGACCGTTCCTCATGCTGATGGCGGTGGCCGCCGCCGCGGCGTTCCTGACGCCGGTCGCCACCCCGGCCAACATGATGGTGATGGGTCCCGGCGGCTATCGCTTCGGCGACTACTGGCGCCTGGGGCTGCCCGTGATGGCCTGGTTCCTCGTGGTGTCGCTCGTCGTCATCCCACGCGTGTGGGCCTGGTGAGCCGTGCCCTTCTCCCGTCGACGAGCAGCGGCATCCGCCGACCCGCCCACGTGATGACCGCACCCAGTTCCAGTCTGCCGACGCGGAGGCGTCCCGGACGTGCAGAAGGCCCGTCACAGGACGTGACGGGCCTTCGGACCACGTAGCCCCGACGGGATTCGAACCCGCGCTACCGCCTTGAGAGGGCGGCGTGCTAGGCCACTACACAACGGGGCCGTGGGTGCCGGCCCGGCGAACTCCTGGCGAGAGGAGCACCGGACCAGCGAGATCGAGACGGTACCCGAGGCGTTCGACGGGCGCCAAATCCGAAGACGGCGACGGCCACGCGCACCAGGATCGAGCGATCCGCTGGGGTACCAGGACTCGAACCTAGACTAACTGAACCAGAATCAGTTGGGCTGCCAATTACCCCATACCCCAAGGCAACCGACCGTCTCGAGGTCGGCAACGCCGTGAATCATAGCCGCACCCTCGGCCCCCGCCCAAACCGCGTCCGACCGGCGTCACCGCGACGCATCTCGCACCTGCAGGGCCGCGGCGAGGCGTGCGAGGGAGCGGTCGCGACCGAGCAGCTCGAGCGACTCGAACAGCGGCGGCGAGATGCGGCGCCGGTGACCGCGACCCGCACCGGGCCGAACGCCAGCTTCGGCTTGAGCCCGAGCCCTCGACGAGCGCCGCCCGCAGTGCGGCCTCGATCGCGGCGTGGGCGAACGGCTCCAGCGTCCGCGAGCGCGTCGTGCGCGGCCTGGAGCGCGGGACGGGCGTCGACGGTGAGCACGCGCTCGCGGTCCTCCGCGATCGACGCGGAACTCGTCCTCCGGCACGAGCAGGAAGCGCAGCTGCTCGGCGCCTGCCCGCAGCGTCTCCATGCGCTCCTGGACCAGCGGCACGGCGGCGTCGATGACGACCTGCTGCTCGGCGGTCGGCGGACCCGTGCGATGGCTCCCACGGCGGCCAGGTAGGGCACGAGCCGCGCGGCGAGGTCCTCGGCGCTGATGTGGCGGATCCAGTCGCCGTTGATCGCGATGCACTTCTTGGGGTCGAAGCGCGCCGGGTTGGGCTGCACCCGGCCGAGGTCGAACAGCATCGCCATCTCGTCGGCGAGAAGAACTCGCGGTCGTCGCCGGTCGACCAGCCGAGCAGCGCGAGGTAGTTGAGCAGTCCCTCGGGGAGGTAGCCCTCCTCGCGGTACAGGTTGAGCGAGCTCTGCGGGTCGCGCTTGGACAGCTTCTTGTTGCCCTCCCCCATCACGTACGGCAGGTGACCGAACCGCGGGGTCGTGCCGTCGCCGACGCCGATCGCGGCGAGCGCCTCGTACAGCGCGAGCTGACGCGGGGTGCTCGAGAGCAGGTCCTCGCCGCGCAGCACGTGGGTGATGCCCATGAGCGCGTCGTCGACCGGGTTCACCAGCGTGTAGAGCGGCTCGCCGTTGCCGCGGACGATGACGAAGTCCGGGACGTGCTCCGGCGGCGAAGGACGACCTCGCCGCGCACCAGGTCGTCCCAGACCAGTCGCGCGGTCGGGCATGCGCAGCCGCAGCACCGGCAGCCGGCCCTCGGCGCGGCAGCGCGGCCTTCTGCTCGTCGGTCAGGTACGCGGTCGGCGTTGTCGTAGCCGAGCTTCGGGTCCTGGCCGTGCGGCCGTGCGCCGCGCCTCGACCTCGTCGGGCGTGCGAGAACGACTCGTAGGCGTGCCCGGCCTCGAGCAGCCGGGCGGCGACGTCGGCGTAGATCTCGCGCGCGCTGGCTCTGCCGGTAGGGCTCGTGCGGGCCGCCGACCTCGGGCCCCTCGTCCCAGTCGAGGCCGAGCCAGCGCAGCGCGCCGAGCAGGTCCTCGTAGGACTCCTCGGAGTCGCGGGCGGAGTCGGTGTCCTCGATGCGGAACACGAACGTGCCGCCGGTGTGCCGCGCGTAGGCCCAGTTGAACAGCGCCGTGCGCACCATGCCGACGTGCGGGTTGCCCGTGGGCGACGGGCAGAAGCGCACCCGGATCGGCGACGAGCCCGTCGGCGGGAGCGAGGGAGTGCTCAGTCACGCAGGACCACCCGGTTGGTGAGAGTGCCGATGGAGCCGATGGAGACCGACACCGAGTCGCCGGCGACGATCGGGCCGACGCCGGCCGGGGTGCCGGTCAGGATGACGTCGCCGGGCAGCAGCGTCATGACGTTGCTGATCCACGCGACGAGCTCGGCCGACGCCGCGGACCATGTCGCGACGTGCGGCCGGTCCTGGCGCACGCTCGCCGTTCACGCGTGCAGCTGATCGCGAGGTCGGCGGGGTCGACGTCGGTCTCGATCCACGGGCCGAGCGGGCAGAACGTGTCGAAGCCCTTGGCCCGGGTCCACTGGCCGTCGGTCGCTGCAGGTCGCGCGCCGTGACGTCGTTGGCGCACGTGTAGCCGAGGACCACCTCGGGCACGCGCTCGATCGGCACCTCGCGGCACAGCCGGCCGATGACGACCGCGAGCTCGGCCTCGTGCTCGACCTGCTCGGACTGCTCGGGGCAGGTCGATGCGGTCGCCGGGGCCGATCACCGAGGTGGACGGCTTGAGGAAGATCATCGGCTCGGTCGGGACGTCGCCGCCCATCTCGGCGGCGTGGTCGGCGTAGTTCTTGCCGACGCCGATGATCTTGCTCGGCAGCACCGGCGCGAGCAGCCGCACGTCGGCGAACGCGACGGGCGGTCCGGACGCCTCGAGCGCGCCGAACGGGTGGCCGAGGATGGGGGTGACGATGGTGTCCGGGGCGACCGCGCCGGCGGCGTCCGACGCCGTCGACGACCCCGAACCCGACGACCCCGTCGGGGCCGGCAAACCTGGCGATGCGCACGACGCGCAGCCTAGTCGGCGACGTCGACCGCCTCGTCGCCCGTGCTGCGCCCGGCCTTGAGCAGGCCGTACGCGACGGCGTCCTCGAGCGCGAGCCACGACGCCGCGATGACGTTCTCGTGCACGCCGACCGTGGTCCACTCGCGCGTGCCGTCGCTCGTGCCGACCAGCACGCGGGTGACCGCGTCGGTGCCCGTGCCGCCGTCGAGGATGCGCACCTTGTAGTCGACCAGCTCGAGCGCGGCGAGCTCCGGGAACGCGGCCGCGAGCGCCCGCCCGCAGCGCGTTGTCGAGCGCGTTGACCGGGCCGTTGCCCTCGCCGGTCGCGACGATGCGCTCGCCGCCGGCGTGGACCTTCACGGTCGCCTCGCTCACGACGTCGCCCGTCGGCGCCGCTGCTCGACGATCGTGCGCCACGACTCGACCGTGAAGTGGCGACGCCGCTCGCCTGCCATCTCGTCGCGCAGCAGCAGCTCGAAGGAGGCGTCGGCCGCCTCGAACGTCCAGCCGGCGGCTCTCGAGCTCCTTCACCCGGTCGACCACCCGGCCGAGCACGGCGTTGGTCGCCGGACGAGGTCGATGCCGAGCTCGCGACCCTTCAGCTCGACCGACGCACGGCCGGCCATCTCGGTGACGAGGATGCGCATGTCGTTGCCGACCAGCTCGGGGTCCATGTGGTTGTAGAGCTCGGCGTTCACCTTGAGCGCGCTCGCGTGCAGCCCGGCCTTGTGCGCGAACGCCGAGACGCCGACGTAGGCCTGGTGGGTGTTGGGCGGCGAGGTTCGCGATGTCGGCGAGCGCGTGGCGACACGCGCACCATCTCGGCGAGCTTGCCCTCGGGCAGCACCCGCATGTCGAGCTTCAGCTCCAGGTTGCCGACGACGGCGAACAGGTCGGCGTTGCCCGTGCGCTCGCCGTAGCCGTTGGCGGTGCACTGCACGTGGGTCGCGCCCGCCTCGACGGCGGCGATCGTGTTGGCCACCGCGCAGCGCGGTGTCGTCCTGGCAGTGGATGCCCGAGCCGCACGCCCGAGCGCTCGAGCACGTCGGTCACGACCGCGCCGATCCGGCTCGGCAGCATGCCGCCGTTGGTGTCGCACAGGACGCCCACGGACGGCGCCCGCCGTCGAACGCGGCCTTGAGCAGCGCGACGCCGTAGTCCGGGTCGTGGTTGTAGCCGTCGAAGAAGTGCTCGCAGTCGACGAACACGCGCCGGCCCTGCGCGACGAGGTACGCGACGGTGTCGCGCACCATCGCGAGGTTCTCCTCGGGCGTGGTGCGCAGCGCCTCGGCCACGTGGCGGACGTCGGACTTCGCCACCAGCGTGATCACCGGGGCCCGGAGTCGAGCAGCGCCTGCACCTGGGCGTCGTCCTCGACCTTCACGCCGGCCTTGCGGGTGGCGCCGAAGGCGACCAGCTGCGCGTGCTGGAGGTCGAGCTCGGTCGCGGGCCCGGGCGAAGAACTCGGTGTCCTTGGGCAGCGCGCCCGGCCAGCCGCCCTCGATGAAGCCGACCCCGAGCTCGTCGAGCAGGCGCGCCACCGCCAGCTTGTCGGTCACCGAGTACGAGATGCCCTCGCGCTGGGCTCCGTCGCGCAGCGTCGTGTCGTAGACGTGGAAGGCGTCGTTGCTCATCGGGGTTCCTCGGCTCGGTCGGTGCGGATCGGGCGTTCCTGGCTGGGTCGGGCAACGAAAAAGCCCCCCGCACGGGTGCGAGAGGCTGCGCGTCGGCGACGAGGTCGCGGACGCGCTAGGTAATGATCACCCGGGGGCTCATGGGACCAGGGTGCCACACGGGGTCCACGGCCCGACACCCGTGTCTCACCGGTCGGGACGGCGGGAACGTAGGCTCTCGGGGTGGACGACACCGAGCGCGACGGGGTACCGGTGGAGCCGACGGCTCCCGGCACCGACGTCCACGACGCCGGGCCGCCGGTCGAGGGGCCGGCGCTCCAGCACGAGCACGACCAGCAGCAGGTCCACGTCCACATCGCCGGGGAGCACGCCGGACCGGAGTCGACGCACCACCACTCCGGGCCCGGCCACCACGTCGGCGCCACGACCGTGCTGCCCGCCGGCGGCCACCCGCTGCACCATGCCGATCCCGGTACCCCGCGACGACTCGGCCGGTCCGCGGCTCACGATCGTCGCGGCCGTTGCGGCGCTCGTGATCCTGGTCGGCAGCGTGACCGCCTGGGCGTTCACCCAGGGCCAGGCACCCGCCGCGGGTGCGGCGTCGACCCCGACCCCCACCGGTCCGGCCCGGCCCTCGCGTTCCCGAGCGTGAGCACCGACCCCTCCGTCGCGCCCGGGGCGCCCACGGCGGCCATGCTGCTGGCGTCGGCGGACACCCTCGTGCTCGGCGACTCGCTCGCCCTCTCGGTCTACCCGTGGCTCGCGGACCTGCTCCCCGACCGCTACGTCACCTACGAGGCCGAGGTCGGGCGAGCCTCGGCCGAGGCCGCGTCGAAGCTCGAGCGCTTGTCCTCGGTCCCGGAGGTGGTGATCGTGAGCTCCGGCACGAACGACGCCACGGCGGCCGACGTCGAGGACGCCGCGACGCGGATCATCGCCGCCGCCGGGCCGTCGCGATGCGTCGTGTGGGTCGATGTCGTGCGGCCGGACGGCGACTACGACTCCGCCGACGAGATCAACGCCGGCATCGCGCGGGCCGCCGCCGGGCACGACAACGTGAGCATCCTGCGCTGGTCGGAGCTCATCGACTGCGCACCCGGAGTGGATGTCGGGAGACGGCATCCACCCGACGCAACAAGGCGCCCAGGCCCGCGCCAGACGCGTTCGCGGCCGCGGCGGCGGCGTGCTCGCCGGTCGACCCCGACGCCCCGACCGCGAAGAAGCAGTTCCTCGACCTGAGCGTGTTCTACGGACCGATCCAGGGTGGCGGGGCGACCGCGGGCTCCGGCCAGCAGGGCGCGACTCCGGGCTCGGCACCCGCCTCGAGCGGGGGGAGCAACGCCTCGGCCTCGACATCCGCGGCACCCGCCCCTGCACCGGCGCCCAGCTCGACCCCCACGACTCCGGCGACGACGGCCCCGCCGACGACTGCGCCGCCGGCGAGCACTGCACCGCCAACGTCGGCCAACCCCACGCCCTCCGCGACCACCGGCGCGGGAGCGTCTCCCGCGGGTGCCAGCTCGAGCGCCGGCTCCGGCTGACGGTCTGCTCGGCTCGTCAGGCCGGCGCGACGAGGGTGTGCATCCAGCCGTGGGCGTCCTCGGCCCGGCCGGTCTGGATGTCGAGGAGCGCGTGGCGCAGTCGCATGGTGACCGGTCCCGGCTCGCCGGTGCCGACCGTCCAGGAGTGGTCTGCGCTCTTGACCGAGCCGACGGGGGTGATGACCGCAGCCGTGCCGCAGGCGAACACCTCGGTGATGTCGCCGGAGGCGTTGCCCTCCCGCCACTCGTCGATGTTGATCCGCCCCTCCTCGGCGCCGAGGCCGAGGTCCTTGGCGAGCGTGAGCAGCGAGTCGCGGGTGACGCCGGCCAGCAGGCTGCCGCTGAGCTCGGGTGTCACGAGCCGGGCGTTCTCGCCGGTGCCGTGGACGAAGTAGAGGTTCATGCCGCCCATCTCCTCGACCCAGCGGTGCTCGTGCGCGTCGAGCCACACCACCTGGTCGCAGCCCTGCGCAGCCGCCTGCGCCTGGGCCACCAGCGACGCCGCGTAGTTCCCGGCGAACTTGGCCTCGCCGGTGCCGCCGGGGGCGGCGCGCACGTACTCGGTCGAGAGCCAGACCGAGACCGGCTTCACCCCGCGCGGGAAGTACGCGCCGGCGGGCGACGCGATGAGCACGTAGAGGTACTCGTTCGCGGGGCGCACGCCGAGGCCGACCTCGGTGGAGAACATGAACGGCCGAAGGTAGAGCGACTTCTCCGGATCGTCGGGGACGTAGGCGGAGTCCTGGTCGACGAGCGCCTCGATCGACCCGAGGAACAGCTCCTCGGGCAGCTCGGGCATGGCCAGGCGGGCTGCCGAGCGCTGGAAGCGTCGGGCGTTGCTCTCCGGCCGGAAGGTCGCGACCGAGCCGTCGGGCTGGCGGTACGCCTTGAGACCCTCGAAGACGGCCTGGCCGTAGTGCAGCACGTTCGTCGCCGGGTCGAACGGGATCGGCCCGTACGGGACGAGCGCGGCGTCGTGCCAGCCGTCGGCCTCGCTCCAGCCGATCGTGACCATGTGGTCGGTGAAGAACCGACCGAAGCCCGGGTTCTCAAGCACGGCCGCGATCTCGGCGGTGGTGCGAGGGGTGGTCGTGAGGGTGCGCGTGATCGTCGTCGACATGGTCGAAACGTACCTCTCGGAGCGGGGCGGATGCGGGCGGCGGAGGCCTGATCCGACCGAGACCGGTCGGATCAGCCGGCTACTCGAGCCGCGAGCGCGTCGCCGATCTGGGCGGTGGAGCGGCGCCCGAGGCCGGCGCGCTCGGCGAGATCGGCCGCGACGGCGGACTCGACCTCGGCCGCTGCCTTGTCCTCGCCGAGGTGGTCGAGCAGCATCGCGACGGACATGACCGTGGCCGTGGGGTCGGCCTTGCCCTGCCCGGCGATGTCGGGCGCCGACCCGTGGACCGGCTCGAACATGCTCGGGTGCGCACGGCTGACGTCGAGGTTGCCGCTCGCCGCCAGGCCGATCCCGCCGGCGATCGCAGCCCCGATGTCGGTGATGATGTCGCCGAACAGGTTGTCGGTCACCACGACGTCGAAGCGCTCGGGGTTCGTGAGGAAGAACATGCTCGCCGCGTCGATGTGGCAGTAGTCGGTCTCGACGCCGGCGTACTCCGAGGCCACGGCGTCGAACGTGCGCTGCCAGAGCCCGCCGGAGTGCACCAGGACGTTCGTCTTGTGCACGAGCGTGACCTTGTTGCGACGTCGGGTGGCGCGGGTGAACGCGTCGCGCACGATGCGCTCCACGCCGTACGCCGTGTTGACGCTCTCCTCGGTGGCGATCTCGTGCGGCGTGCCGTAGCGCAGGTTGCCGCCCGCACCGGCGTAGGGACCCTCGGTGCCCTCACGGCACACGACCATGTCGATGTGCTCCGGGCCCTTGCCCGCGAGCGGGGTGGCGACGCCGGGGTAGAGCTTCACCGGGCGGAGGTTGACGTGGTGGTCGAGCTCGAAGCGCAGGCGGAGCAGCAGCCCGCGCTCGAGCACGCCCGGCGGGACGCTGGGGTCGCCGACCGCGCCGAGCAGGATCGCGTCGCTGCGCGACAGCTCGCCGAGCACTGAGTCCGGCAGCACCTCGCCCGTGGCGTTGTAGCGGCGGGCGCCGAGGTCGTACTCCTCGCGGTCGAAGGAGATGCCGTGCCGCGCGGCCACGACGTCGAGGACCTTGAGGCCCTCGGCCACCACCTCGACACCGATTCCGTCACCGGGAACAACAGCGAGCCGATACTGCGTCGTCATGCCTGCGAGGGTACGCCGCGTCCCACCATCCGACACCGCTGTCCCACGATCCGAGACGATCGGCGTCCCCCGTGCCGGACCCGCGGCGCGGCGCTGCTACCGTTCTCCCGATGACTCACGTGGCGCTCCTCCTTAGCGGCCGCAGCGAGGCCTAGGCCGGCCTCCTCGCTGCGGGGTGCTGGCGTGCCGGTCGATCCGTTCGATCCCGGCTCCCATCCTGCGAGGACATCGTGACCAGCCCGGCCCCGTACGACATCCGCAACGCCCAGCAGCCGTCCCCCATGGCCTGGCAGCGCTACTCCCCCTTCACCCCGGTCGATCTCGCCGATCGCACCTGGCCGTCGAAGGTCATCACGAAGGCACCGCGCTGGTGCGCGGTCGACCTCCGGGACGGCAACCAGGCGCTCATCGACCCCATGACCCCGGCCCGCAAGCTGCGGATGTTCCAGCTGCTCGTGCAGCTCGGCTACAAGGAGATCGAGGTCGGGTTCCCGTCGGCCAGCCAGACCGACTTCGACTTCGTCCGGCAGCTCATCGAGACCGACCTCATCCCCGACGACGTCGTCATCCAGGTGCTGACCCAGTCGCGCGAGCACCTGATCGAGCGCACCTACGAGGCGATCGCCGGGGCGCCGCAGGCGATCGTGCACCTGTACAACTCGACGTCCGTCGCTGCAGCGCCGCGTGGTGTTCGGCCTCGACCGTGACGGCATCAAGGACATCGCGACGCACGGCGCCCAGCTGTGCCTGAAGTACGCCGAGAACCTCTCCGGCACCGACGTCTTCTTCGAGTACTCGCCCGAGTCCTACACGGGCACCGAGCTCGAGTTCGCCGTCGAGGTCTGCGACGCCGTCTTCGACGTGTGGGAGCCCTCGCCGGACCGCAAGGCGATCGTCAACCTGCCGGCGACCGTGGAGATGGCGACGCCCAACGTCTACGCCGACTCCATCGAGTGGATGCACCGCAACCTGCGTCGCCGCGACTCGCTCGTGCTGTCCCTGCACCCGCACAACGACCGCGGCACGGCCGTCGCGGCGGCCGAGCTCGGCTACCTGGCCGGCGCGGACCGCATCGAGGGCTGCCTGTTCGGCAACGGCGAGCGCACCGGCAACGTCTGCCTCGTCACGCTCGGCCTGAACCTGTTCAGCCAGGGCATCGACCCGCAGATCGACTTCCGCGACATCGACGACGTCCGTCGCACGGTGGAGTACGCCAACCAGCTGCCCGGTCAACGAGCGCCACCCGTACGGCGGCGACCTCGTCTACACCGCGTTCTCCGGCTCGCACCAGGACGCGATCAACAAGGGCCTGGCCGCGATGGAGCGCGACGCGACCGCAGACGGTCTCGCCGTCGACGACTACCGGTGGGAGGTCCCGTACCTGCCGATCGACCCGAAGGACGTCGGCCGCACCTACGAGGCCGTCATCCGGGTGAACTCGCAGTCGGGCAAGGGCGGCGTCGCCTACATCATGAAGACCGAGCACAAGCTCGAGCTGCCGCGGCGCCTGCAGATCGAGTTCAGCGCGGTCGTGCAGCGCGTGCACCGACTCCGAGGGCGGCGAGGTCTCCCCCACCGCCATGTGGGACTACTTCAAGGACGAGTACCTGCCGAACCCCGCCGCCCCGTGGGGTCGGTTCTCGCTGCGCACCATCGCCCAGGACTCGACCGTCGACGGCGAGACGAACGTGCGCGTGGTGCTCGCCGACCGCGGGGAGGAGATCGAGCTCACCGGCGTCGGCAACGGGCCCATCGCCGCGTTCTGCGACGCCATCGCCGGTCACGGTGTCGACGTCCGCGTCCTCGACTATCACGAGCACGCGATGTCGTCCGGTGGCGACGCCGTGGCCGCGTCCTACCTCGAGTGCGCGGTCGGCGGCCGAGTGCTGTGGGGGGTCGGCATCGACCCGTCGATCGTGACGGCGTCGCTCAAGGCCGTCGTGAGCGCGGTCAACCGCGCCGAGCGCGACGGCGACTCCACCTGACCCGACGCACGCAGAGGGGTCCGGCCGCAGCAGCGGTCCGGGCCCTTCTGCCGTTCGCTCCGTCCTTGGCGGCGTCGACCACCACATCGAGGGGGTGGCCGCGGGCACGCCTGCCTGCCACAGTGGACGCCGCCGGGGTCAGGCGGGCGCCTGACGACCCCGGCATGCGTCGTGGGGGGATGACATGAAGCGCACGGTCCTGGTCCTGGCCGTCTCGGCCCTGCTCCTGGCCGCGTGCAGCGGCGACGGCGGGACGCCGCCGGCCGGCTCGTCGAGCGACGACGCGGCGGTGCGGGCCGCGGACGCGGAGCTGGTCCTCGCCATGTACGACGAGATCAACGTCGCGTTCCAGCGCGAGCCCAACGCCGGGGTGCGGGCGATCATCGACTACCAGTACCCCGGTGACCTCGTCGATGTCGACTTCGAGCGGTGCGTCAAGGCGATCGCACCGGGAGCCACGACCCTGCCGATGGACAAGCGACTGACGTTCAAGCCCAACATCGCCACCATGACGCCCGACCCCGGCTACGTCGTCACGTCGAACCGCGTGACCGGGCTCAAGCCGGAGGGTCGCATCTACGTCACCGACGTCATGATCACCGACGGTGGCCGGCCGACGCTGCACGAGCGGCACCAGGTGGTCCTCGACGGCAAGGCCTACCAGTTCTCCGCCTGCTAGCCAGCCGGGTCAGCGGCTCGGACGCCTCAGGCCGCGCGACCCGGTCAGTGCGACGTGGTCCAGCGCGCGAGCAGCTCCGACTCCTTCTCCGGGTCGAGACCTGTCGCACCCCGAGGGTGCGGCGCCGTACCTGCGGCGTCGACCGTGCGCACCCAGGCCCACGCGTCCGCGACGGTGTCGTGCAGCGGGCGGATGCGCAGCCCCCAGGTCAGGGCGCGCGTGACGTCACTTGTGTGCAGGGCGTAGGACTCGTCGGACTCGGGCAGCCAGATCGGGAGCTCGGTCCACGGCTCGACGCCGGCGTCGAGCAGGAACGCCGGATCGACCCACACGAGCTCGGCGCCGGACGCCGTGGTCTCCACGCACGCCCGCAGGACGTCGCCGATGGTGGCGTGCCCCACGGGTGAGACGACGTCGACAGGTCCGCTGCGCCCGTCCGCCGCGGCGTCGAGCGCGAGCGCGGCGAGGTCGCGCGCGTCGACGTACTGGATGCCGAGGTCCGCGGGGCCGGGTGCGATCACAGCGCCGCCGCGCGCGATGCGACGCAGCCACCACGGAAGCCGACCGACGTTCTCGCGCGGGCCGAGGATCAGGCCGGCGCGCAGGTGGATGACGCGCCCGGCACCGAGCTCGCGCTCGATGGCGAGCTCCGCACCACGCTTGTCGGCGGGGTAGTCGGTGGTGCCGGCATCCGGATCCCCGACGACGACGGGTGCCGACTCGTCAGCGCCGCGCTGCGGGCGGGAACTCGTAGACCGAGCGGCTCGAGACGTAGACCCATCGCGCGGCTGCGGTCCGCGAGCGCACGTGCCGCGTCGCGCGCCACGCTCGGTGCCCCGGACCAGGTGTCGACGACGACGTCGAAGGACGTGCCGTCGAGCACGTCGAAGGCACCCGGCTCGGTTCGGTCGAGGGCGACCGGCGCGGACGCCCGTCGCCGGTCGGTCGCTCTGGCCGCGGTTGGCGACGGTGACATCCCAGCCCCGCGCGACCGCATCAGCCACGACCGCATGACCCACGAACTGCGTGCCTCCGAGGACGAGAAGCCTCATGGGGAGAGCCTGCCTGTGCGCTCGAAACCGGTCGAGCGGTTACGCCGAGGGCGCACGCGCGTCAGGCCACGCGGTGCGGCGTCGTCAGGCCACCGTCGTCGACGCGTCGCCGGTCATGACGAGCATGCGCGCTCGCGGCCCACGCGCCGACACGTCCACCGCGCTCGCCAGCAGCAGCACGGTGGTCGCACCCAGCAGGATCGCGGAGCGCAGGTTCGAGGCTCCCTGCTCCACGAGCGCGAGGTGCAGCAGCAGAAGGAGCACCAGCGCGCGGCCACAGACCGCGAGCCCGGTGACGAGCGCCTCGTCGCGCCGGGGTGTCGACGAACGGGCAAGCAGACCCAGGATCACGATCGCGACGCCGGTGACCGACACCCAGCACAGGACCAACCCGAGCGAGACGGCCGGGACGACGAGAAGCGCGAACGAGCCGCCGATCCACAGCGCGCCGGACAGCGCGCACGTCCGGGCCCGGCCGCGGCGGACCAAGAACGTGCGCTTGCCCAGGAGCGCGTCCCCGCGCACGTCGCGGAAGTCCTTGACCAGCAGACGCCCCACGAACCCGGCGTACAGCGCACCCAGCAGCGCGACCTGCTCGACGCCCCAACGACCTCCTGCCGCGTCGACACCGACCGCGAACGGCACCGCGAGGAAGCACAGCGGCAGAACCAGCGGCCCCACGACGCCGCGACCGCTCAACGAGAACGGGGGGACCGAGTACGCCGTCGCGACAGCGAGCCCGAGCACCGTGACCGCGAGTGACACCGGCCCGACGGACCACGCAGCAGCGAGCGCGAGGGCGAGGGCCACAGCGGCCACGACGCGCACGTCGCGGGCCACGCCGAGGGCGCTCACGAGCGGCCGGTCACGACTGCCGGCCAGGTTGACCCGGTCGACCTCGATATCGGCGAGGTCGTTGAGGCTGACCGCGTACACGACGCAGGGAACCACCACGAGGAAGGCGCGCACCGCCGGCGCGACCTCGAGCGCCGCGCCCGCGGAGGCGGCGCCCAAGGCGCCGGACATCGCCAGCAGCAGCAGCAGCGGCGGGCGGGCGAGGACGACGAACACGCGTACGCGCAGCACGAAGTCGCTCACTTGTTGCTCGCGTACTGGTTCAGGGCCACCACGAAGGCAAGGACGACCCCGGCTACGACGATCCCGGAGAGCACCAGGATGCCTGCCAGCGACCAGAGGATCACGCTCAGCGTGGACCGTCCGCGTGGCGCCCGGTCGGGTGGCGCAGTCGACGCGTAGACGTCGTCCGCCTCATCGCCCCGGTCTCCCCGATCGGGCTCCTGGTCCATGGCTGCTCCCCGGGTTTGAGCCATCCTGACGCGTCGGCGTCGCGGCGTCCAGGAACGACTGCGATCGAAACCGTGCCGGGCGGCACAGCGACGCGGACGCGCAGGCGACGACGGGTCAGAGTTCCAGGTCGACGGTGCGGCCGTAGGTGGCGCCGATCTCCTCGACGATCGTGGCGAGGACGTCGCCGGGGATCGACCGAGTCGACGGTGAGCGCGATGAGGGCGTGACCGCCGACGTCGTCGCGGCTCACCTGCATGCCGCCGATGTTGACGCCGGCGTCGCCGAGGATGCGTCCGACGATGCCGACGACTCCCGGGCGGTCGGCGTAGCGAAGGAACGCGAGGTGCTCGCTCACCGGCACGTCGACGTCGAAGCCGTCGATCTCGACGATCTTCTGCAGGTTGCGCGGGCCGGTCACCGTGCCGGCGACGGCCACGGTCTGGCCGTCGGTCAGGGTGAGGCGGACGCGCACCAGCGTTGCGGAAGTTCGCGCTCTCGACGTCGGTCGTGAGCGACACCGCGACGCCGCGCTCGCCGGCGAGGACCGGCGCGTTGACGTAGGACACCGGCTCGTTGACGAGCATCGGAGAACACGCCCTTGAGCGCCGAGAGCTCGAGGATCTTGACGTCGTGCTCGGCGATCTCGCCGAGCACCTCGACCTCGACCGCCTGCAGCGGCGCGGTCGGCCAGCGCGGCGGCGACGCGGCCGAGCTTCTCGGCCAGCGGCGATGCCGGGGCGCACGGCCTCGGCGATCGAACCGCCCTGGACGTTGACGGCGTCCGGCACGAGCTCGCCGGCGAGCGCGAGGCGCACCGAGCGGGCCACGGCGATGCCGGCCTTCTCCTGCGCCTCGTCCGTGGACGCGCCGAGGTGCGGTGTGACCACGACGGTCTCGAACTCGAAGAGCGGCGAGTCGGTGCACGGCTCCTTGGCGTACACGTCGAGGCCGGCGCCGGCGACGCGGCCCTCCTTGAGGGCGTCGTACAGCGCCTGCTCGTCGACGATCCCGCCGCGCGCGGCGTTGACGATGCGCACGGTCGGCTTGACCTTGTGCAGCGCCTCCTCGCCGATGAGGCCGACGGTCTCCGGGGTCTTCGGCAGGTGGACGGTGATGAAGTCGGACTCGGCGAGCAGCTCGTCGAGGGTGACCATGCGGACGCCGAGCTGCGCGGCGCGGGCGGGCTGGACGTAGGGGTCGTAGGCGATCAGCTTCACGCCGAACGCCCAGAGGCGCTGCGCGACGAGGAGCCCGATGCGGCCGAGGCCGACGACGCCGACGGTCTTGTCGGCCAGCTCGACGCCGGTGTACTTCGAGCGCTTCCACTGGCCGTCCTTGAGCGCCGTGGTTCGCCGGCGCGATGTTGCGCGCGCACGCGAGCAGCAGGGCGACGGCGAGCTCGGCGGCGCTGACGATGTTCGACGTCGGGGCGTTGACGACCATGACGCCGGCCTGGGTCGCCGCCTTGACGTCGACGTTGTCGAGACCGACGCCGGCGCGGGCGACGACCTTGAGCTTCTTGGCCGCGGCGATCGCCTCGGCGTCGACCTTGGTGGCCGAGCGCACGAGGATGGCGTCGACGTCGGCGATGGCCGGCAGCAGCGCCGCCCGGTCGGCGCCGTCGCACGTGGCGGATCTCGAAGTCGGGACCGAGGGCCTCGACGGTGGCGGGGGACAGCTCTTCGGCGATGAGAACGACGGGCTTGCTCACGTGGGCACCTTGAGGATCGAGGTCGGGGTGGCAGGTGCTGAGTTTACCGAGGCGCTTGTGAACGCATTCACGAGGTCCGGATGCTGGACCTCCGACGTCCCTACACTCCCCCGGTGCTGATCTTCCACATCGCCGTCGGGCAGGAGTGGGCCGACGCACGTCGCCGCCGGCGCCTACCGCACGTCGACGCTCGGCATGTCGATCGACGACGTCGGGTACATCCATGCCTCGACCGCCGAGCAGGTGGCCGGCACGGCCGCGCGGTACTACGCCGACGTCGCCGAGCCGCTCGTCGTCCTGGTCCTGGACGAGGACGCCGTGCGCGACGCCGGCGTACCCGTGGTGCACGAGGACGGGGGCGACGGCGAGCTGTTCCCGCACCTGTACGCCGAGCTGCCGACCCGCCTCGTCCGCGAGGTCCGCCCGGCGGCGTTCGACGCCGGCGGACGCTTCGTCTTCTGACACACGAGCCGACGCCGCCACGACGGCGACCAAGATCGCGAGTTGCGGACAGGATCGTGCAGTTGAACTCCCGTGATCACCCCTAAGGGGAGATCACGGGAGTTCGGGTGGGGGCGCCGCCCCTGGGTCAGCGGGCGGCGGTGCCTTCGACGTAGTCGTCGTCGCTCGCTCTTGACCCAGCTCATCATGCCGCGCAGCTCGCGGCCGACGGCCTCGATCGGGTGCTGCTCGCCCTGGGCGCGCAGCGCCTTGAACTCCGGGCCCCGGCGTCCTGGTCGTCGATGAAGCGCTGCGGCGAACGCGCCGGTCTGGATGTCGGCGAGCACGGCCTGCATGTTGTCCTTGACGTGCGGGTCGATCACGCGCGGGCCGGAGACGTAGTCGCCGTACTCCGCGGTGTCGGAGACCGACCAGCGCTGCTTGGCGATGCCGCCCTCGTACATGAGGTCGACGATGAGCTTGAGCTCGTGCAGGCACTCGAAGTAGGCGACCTCGGGCTGGTAGCCGGCCTCGATGAGGGTCTCGAAGCCGTACATGACCAGCTGCGAGGCACCGCCGCACAGGACGGCCTGCTCGCCGAAGAGGTCGGTCTCGGTCTCCTCGGTGAACGTGGTCTTGATGCCGCCGGCGCGCAGGCCGCCGATGGCCTTGGCGTAGGACAGCGCGAGCGCCCACGCGTTGCCGGTGGCGTCCTGCTCGACGGCGACGATGACCGGGACGCCGCGGCCGGCGGAGTACTCGCGGCGCACGAGGTGACCGGGGCCCTTCGGGGCCACCATGATCACGTCGACGTCGGCCGGCGGCTTGATGTAGCCGAAGCGGATGTTGAAGCCGTGGCCGAAGAACAGCGCCTTGCCGGCGGTGCAGGTTCGGCTCGATGGACTCGGTGTAGAGCGCGCGCTGCTTGTGGTCGGGCGCCAGGATCATGATGACGTCGGCCTCGGCGCAGGCCGTCGCGCCGGCGTCGACGACGCGCAGGCCCTCGGCCTCGGCCTTGGGGCGCGACGCGCTGCCCTCGGGCAGACCGACGCGGACGTCGACGCCCGAGTCGCGCAGGTTGAGGCGTGGGCGTGGCCCTGGCTGCCGTAGCCGATGCACCGCGACCTTGCGGCCGGGATGATCGACAGGTCGGCGTCGTCGTCGTAGAACAGCTCGGCCACGGTGGGCTCTCTCCTTGCGTAGCGGGGGTGCTCGAAGTCTGGCAGGGGTGCCGGGGCGGGTCGCGCGCGGGTGCGCGGCCAGGTCAGGGCGGTACGGCGGTCAGGCCGGACGCTCGGCCGCGCGCAGGGTGCGGTCGGAGATCGAGCGCGAGCCACGGCCGACCGCGACCATGCCCGACTGCACGAGCTCCTTGATGCCGAACGGCTCGAGGACGCGCAGCAGCGCCTCGAGCTTGTCGCGGCTGCCGGTGGCCTCGACCGTGACGGTGTCGGTGGCCACGTCGACGACCTTGGCGCGGAACAGCTGCACGGTCTCGAGGACGTGCGAGCGGGTCTCGATGTCGGCCTTCACCTTGACCAGCAGCAGCTCGCGCTGGACGGCGGAGTCGTGGTCGAGCTCGACGATCTTGAGCACGTTGACCAGCTTGTTGAGCTGCTTGGTCACCTGCTCGAGCGGGAGGTCCTCGACGTTGACCACGATCGTCATGCGCGAGATCGCCGGCGACCTCGGTGGGCCGACGGCGAGGGAGTCGATGTTGAACCCGCGGCGCGAGAACAGCGCCGCGATCCGGGCGAGGACGCCGGGCTTGTCCTCGACCAGCACGGACAGCGTGTGGCGGCTCATCTCAGTCCTCACTCTTCGCGATCCCAGCGGGGGGCAAGGTCGCGCGCGACCTTGATGTCGTCGTTGCTCGTGCCGGCGGCCACCATCGGCCACACCATCGCGTCCTTGTGGACCACGAAGTCGACGACGACGGGCGCGTCGTTCATCCCCATCGCCTTCTCGATCGTCGCGTCGACGTCGTCGGGGCTCTCGCACCGCAGGCCGTGGCAGCCGTAGGCGTCCGCGAGCTTCACGAAGTCGGGGATCCGGTGGCTGTGCAGGTCGGTGTTGGAGTAGCGCGAGTTGTAGAACAGGGTCTGCCACTGACGGACCATGCCCAGGGAGCAGTTGTTGATGAGCGCGACCTTGATCGGGATGTCGTTGATCGCGCAGGTGGCGAGCTCCTGGTTGGTCATCTGGAAGCAGCCGTCGCCGTCGATCGCCCACACCGTGGCGTCCGGGCGCCCCACCTTGGCGCCCATCGCCGCGGGCACGGCGTAGCCCATGGTGCCCGCGCCGCCGGAGTTGAGCCAGGTGCCCGGGATCTCGTACTTGATGAACTGCGCGGCCCACATCTGGTGCTGGCCGACGCCGGACGCGTAGATCGCCTCGGGTCCGGCGATGAGCGCCGAGCCGCTCGATGACGTACTGCGGCGCCAGCGAGCCGTCGGCGGGCAGGTCGTAGCCGAGCGGGTACGTCGCCTTCATGTGCGCCAGCTGCGCGACCCAGGCGGCGTAGTCGCCGACGTGACCGGCGTCGTGCTCGGCCTGGATCGCCACGATGAGGTCGGCGATGACCTCCTTGGCGTCACCCACGATCGGCACGTCGGCCGTGCGGTTCTTGGAGATCTCGGCGGGGTCGATGTCGGCGTGGATCACGAGCGCGTCCGGCGCGAAGGTGTCGAGGCGCCCCGTGACGCGGTCGTCGAAGCGCGCGCCGAGCGTGATGAGCAGGTCGCTCTTCTGCAGCGCGCCCACGGCCGCGACCGTGCCGTGCATGCCGGGCATGCCCAGGTGCAGCGGGTGGCTGTCGGGGAAGGCGCCGCGGGCCATCAGCGTGGTGACCACCGGGATGCCGGTGAGCTCGGCGAGGCGCAGCAGCTCGACGGTGGCGCCTGCGCCTTGATGACGCCGCCGCCGACGTAGAGCACCGGTCGCTTGGCCTCGACGATCATCCGCGCGGCCTCGCGCACCTGCTTGGCGTGCGGGCGCGTCACCGGGCGGTAGCCGGGCAGGTCGATCTGCGCCGGGCCAGTCGAACGGTCGTGCGTGCCTGCAGCGCGTCCTTGGCGATGTCGACCAGCACCGGGCCGGGGCGCCCGGTGCAGGCGATGTGGAAGGCCTCGGCGACCGCGCGCGGGATGTCGAGCGGGTTCGTGATGAGGAAGTTGTGCTTCGTGATCGGCATCGTGATGCCGCGGATGTCTGCCTCCTGGAAGGCGTCCGTGCCGATCGACGCGCTCGGCACCTGACCGGTGATCGCGACGATCGGCACCGAGTCCATGTAGGCGTCGGCGATGGGGGTCACGAGGTTGGTGGCGCCGGGGCCTGACGTCGCCATGCAGACCCCGACGCGTCCGGTCGCCTGGGCGTAGCCCTCGGCCGCGTGCCCGGCGCCCTGCTCGTGGCGGACGAGGATGTGGCGCACCTGGGTGGAGTCCATGAGCGGGTCGTACGCCGGGAGGATCGCGCCGCCGGGGATGCCGAAGACGACGTCGACGCCGGCGTGCTCCAGCGAGCGGACAAGGCTCTGGGCTCCGGTGATCTGGTCCGTCATGGCGTCCTCGTCTGGGTCGTGGTGGTGGGGCAACAAAAAACCCCCCGGCCCGGGTGGGCTCCGAGGGGTGCGCGCAGACGACGTCCGTCCGTCAGGCTGCGCGCCTGCGAACTACGAGAATGGACGTCTGAAACACGGGTCTACCGTCGTCCGCACGCGCGGCGGTGTCAAGTGATGACACGGCACGTCTCACCATCCGAGATGCCGGTCTCGGGCCCCGAGACCGGCACGGATCCCGGGGCACTGGCGACGGTCCTCGGTCAGTCGCAGACAGCGCCGTAGCGGGCGGACCCGACGAGCTTCACGTACTTCGCCAGCACGCCGCGGTCGTGCTTGGCCGGCGGCGGGGCCCAGCCCACGCGTCGGGCGGCCAGCTCGGCGTCGTCGACGAGCAGCTCGAGGGTGCGGTCGCTGACGTCGAGCCGGATCCGGTCGCCGTCGCGGACGAAGGCGATCGGACCGCCGTCGACCGCCTCGGGGGCGATGTGCCCGACGCACAGGCCGGTGGTGCCGCCGGAGAAGCGCCCGTCGGTGAGGAGCAGGACGTCCTTGCCGAGGCCGGCTCCCTTGATGGCGCCGGTGACGGCGAGCATCTCGCGCATGCCGGGGCCGCCCTTGGGGCCCTCGTAGCGGATGACGACGACGTCGCCCGGCTGCAGCATGCCGTCCTCCACCGCGTCCATCGCGCCCTGCTCCCCGTCGAAGACGCGGGCGGTGCCCTCGAACACGTCGGCGTCGAAACCGGCGGTCTTCACGACGGCGCCCTCGAGCGCGAGCGAGCCGTGCAGGATCGCGAGGCCACCGGTCGCGTGGATCGGGTCGGACAGCGCGCGCAGGATCTTGCCGTCGGGGTCCGGCGGCGCGATGTCGGCCAGGTTCTCGGCCATCGTCCGGCCGGTGACGGTGAGGCAGTCGCCGTGCAGCAGTCCGGCGTCGAGAAGGGCCTTCATCACGACGGGGACGCCGCCGATGCGGTCGACGTCGCTCATGACGTACTGGCCGAAGGGCTTCACGTTGGCGAGGTGCGGCACGCGGTCGGCGATGCGGTTGAAGTCCTCGATCTCGAGGTCGACGTGGGCCTCGTGCGCGATCGCGAGCAGGTGCAGCACCGCGTTCGTGGAGCCACCGAGCGCGACGACGACGGCGATCGCGTTCTCGAGCGACTTGCGGGTGATGATGTCGCGCGTCGTGATGCCACGGCGGAGCAGCTCGACGACGGCCTCGCCCGAGCGTCGCGCGTAGCCGTCGCGACGGCGGTCGACGGCGGGCGGCGCAGCGGAGCCGGGCAGTGACATGCCCATGGCCTCGGCTGCCGCAGCCATCGTGTTGGCCGTGTACATGCCGCCGCAGGCACCCTCGCCGGGGCAGATCGCCCGCTCGATCGCGTCGACCTCGGCGCGCGTGATGAGGCCACGGGCACACGCGCCGACCGCCTCGAACGCGTCGATGATCGTGACCTCCTTGTCGCCGACGCGGCCGGGCAGGATGGACCCGGCGTAGAGGAACACGGCGGCGATGTCGAGCCGGGCCGCGGCCATGAGCATCGCGGGCTCGGACTTGTCGCACCCGGCGAGCAGCACCCCGCCGTCGAGCCGCTCGGCCTCGAACACGGTCTCGACGGAGTCGGCGATGACCTCGCGGCTCACGAGCGAGTAGTGCATCCCGACGTGGCCCATGGAGATGCCGTCGGAGACCGAGATGGTGCCGAACTCGAGCGGGTAGCCGCCGGCCGCGTGGACGCCGTCCTTCGCCGCGTCCGCGAGGCGGTCGAGGGACAGGTTGCACGGCGTGATCTCGTTCCACGACGACGCGACGCCGATCTGGGGCTTGACCCAGTCGTCGTCGCCCATGCCGACCGCACGGAGCATGCCGCGTGCCGCGGCCCGCTCCATCCCGTCGGTGACCATGCGGGAACGGGGCTTGATGTCGGGCGCGTCGGTGCTCACAGCCGTGAGCCTACGAGGTGACGCGGCAGCGCCGGTCCCGCGGGTCAGAGCGCGGAGTCGATGAGCCGCGCCCGGGTGGCGTCGCGCTCCTGCGCCGTGATGATGCCCGCGCGGTAGAGCTCGTCGACCGCGGCGAGCCGCTCCGGCAGCGGCTTCTCGACGAGGTTCGGCTCTGGGGCCAGCAGCGCCGAGTTCTTGACCTGAGCCAGCAGCTCGATGTCGCCCGCGAACGGGTCGAGGCCCGCGTTCTTAGCGGCCTTGTAGCGGCGCCGCATCGTGACGACCATCATCGTGATGACGAAGACGAAGAACAGCGCGATCACCGCGACGAACACGATCACCCCGATCCCGAGGGCCTTCTCGTCGCCCGGGATCGTGAGCTCCTCGACCGTGATCGTGCTGATTCCGTAGCGCATTCCGTGCTCCCCCGTGCTGCCGAGGCGTCGTCGCTCGGCGTCGGAACAGACGCTAGGCGGGCGTCACGCGGTTGTCGAGCGGCTCGCCCGCACGCCAGCGGCGAAGCTGTTCCGCGACGAGCCGGTGGGCTCGCGGGAGGAACGCGCTGGTGTTGCCGCCGACGTGCGGGCTGATCAACACCCCCGGCAGCGACCACAGCGGGTGCGTCGGCGGGAGCGGCTCGGGATCGGTGACGTCGAGGGCGGCGCGAACGTGGCCGGACGCCACTGCCGCGACGAGGTCCTCGGTCACCACGACGGGGCCGCGCGCGACGTTCACGAGCAGGGAACCGCGCCGCATCCGGCCGAGGAACTCGGCGTCGACCAACCCGGTCGTCTCGGGGGTCTGCGGGACGATCAGGACGACCACGTCCACGGCCGGGAGCAGCGCCGGCAGCTCGTCGACGCCGTGGACCGCGACGCCGTCGCCCTCGGTGCGCGCCGTACGCGCGACCCGGACCACCTCGACCTCGAACCCCGCCAGCCGTCGCTCGATCGCCCGGCCGACGTTGCCGTGGCCGACGACCAGCACGCGCTTGTCGGCGAGGGACTCGTGCCGACCGGGACGCCACTCCCCCGTCACCTGGGCACGGGCGAACTCGTCGAGGTGTCGCAGGCTCGCGAGCATGAGCCCGACCGCGAGCTCGGCCGTGCTCGCGTCGTGGACCCCCGCGGCGTTGTGCACGTCGACGCGCGGCGGGAGGAAGCGCCAGATGTGGTCGACGCCGGCGGTGAGGGTCTGCACGACGGCCAGCCGCGGCATCCGCGACATGAGCGCGAGGGTGCGCCCGCTGCCCAGGTAGGGAGTCACGTAGAACCGCACCCGGTCGAGGATCTCGGCCGGTGGCTCGACGTCGCCGTCGTCGTAGACCGCGACCTCGAGGCCGTCGGTGGCGCCGTCGAGCACGCGCGCGTGGTCGGCCCAGGGAAGGAGTACGACGTCGTCGGTCACGCGGTCGACCGTACTGGTCCGCGGGGCGCCCTCGTCGTGCGCCGGATAGCCTCGCGCACATGCAGACACGCACGCTCGGCAGCAGTGGCATCACGGTCGGCGCGGTCGGGCTCGGGTGCATGGGGATGTCGTTCGCCTACGACGCCGGTCATCGCGACGACGACGAGTCGATCGCCGCGATCCATCGCGCGGTCGAGCTCGGCGTCACGCTGTTCGACACCGCCGACGTGTACGGACCGCACACCAACGAGGTGCTCGTGGGGCGGGCGCTGCGCGAGCACCGGGACGACGTCGTGATCGCGACGAAGTGCGGGATCGTGCACTCCCCCGACTTCAACCACGGCCGCAACGGAAGTCCCGAGTACGTGCGGGCGTCGTGCGACGCGTCGCTCCAGCGGCTCGGCATCGACGTCATCGACCTCTACCAGCTGCACCGGGTGGACCCCGCCGTCCCCATCGAGGAGACGTGGGGCGCGTTCGTCGGCCTCGTGGAGGCGGGCAAGGTGCGCGCGATCGGCCTCTCGGAGGTGACGCTCGACGAGGTGCGGCGATGCCACGCGATCCACCCGGTCGCCACCGTGCAGAGCGAGTTCTCGCTGTGGACGCGGGAGTGGGCCGACGACGTCCTGCCCTGGTGCCGCGAGAACGGCGTGGGATTCCTGCCGTTCTCGCCGCTCGGCCGGGGCTTCCTGACCGGTGCCCTGGACACCTCGACGATCGGAGCCGACGACTACCGTGCGCGGATGCCGCGCTTCGCCCCGGAGGCGCAGGCGCACAACCAGACGATCGTCGACCGCGTGCGCGAGATCGCTGCGGCGTACGACGCGACACCTGCCCAGGTCGCGATCGCCTGGACGCTCACCCAGGGCGAGCAGGTCGTCCCGATCCCGGGGACGAAGCGCTCGGCCCGGATCGAGGAGAACGCCGCTGCGGCGCAGCTCGTGCTGAGCGCCGACGACGTCGCGTCCCTCACCGCGCTGCCCGCACCCGTCGGCACCCGCTACTGACGCTCCGGCGACCTCGCGATCCGGCCACATCTCAGCCGTGCTGGGTCCCGACGACATCCGCGTCACCGCGCTGCCCGCACCCGTCGGCACCCGCTACCGGCGCTCCGGCGACTTCGCGATCCGGCCACAGCTCAGCCGTGCTAGGTCCCGACGACATCCGCGTCACCGCGCTGCCCGCACCCGTCGGCACCCACTACCGGCGCTCCGACGACTTCGCGATTCGGGCCACAGCGCGGGCCGTGTGGATCGAGTATGGACGGACCATCGACCGGCCTTCGGAGGTCCGCATGAGCGTGTATCGAGTGATCGACGTGATCGGCACCAGCCCGGCGTCCTGGGAGGAGGCCGCGGCCGAGGCGATCAGCACGGCCAGCGGCTCCCTGCGCGACCTGCGCGTCGCCGAGGTGACCAAGCAGGACATCGTGGTCGGCGACGACGGTGCGCTCGTCTACCGGACGAAGGTGCAGCTCTCCTTCAAGTACGAGGCCGAGTAGCACCTACTTCTGACGCGCGATCGCCCGATCGAGCGCCGATACGGCTTGAGCTACCGCCCGCTCGGTCGCCACGCGGTCCCGCCGGGCATCCTCGGCGTCCGCCCGCGCCTCCGTCAGCTCGTCGACGGAGGCGCGGTGGGCCGCCGCCGCCACGCGCTCGGCCTCGATCGCGTGAGCGAGAACGAGGTCGGCGCTGTCGAGTTCGGCCTGGGCGTCGGCATGCTGCAGCCGGGCGACGGCCAGCGCCTGCTCGGCCTCCTCCACCTCGCGCGACCTGATCGGCGGGACGGGCGGCGGCGTCGGCGATGTCCGACCGGGTCGCGACGTGCCGCTCGCCTGCGATGCGGCGCTCGACGTGCCCGGCCGGGCCGCGTGGGCGGGGCTGTCCGCGGCAGAGGGGCGGGCCGTGCGGGCGGGGCGGTCCGGACGTTCGGTGCTGCGTTCCGGCGGCACGGCGCCCTCGTCGAACCCGAGCCCGGCGAACGCGAGCGCGGAGGTGAGCCGGCCCGACCTCACCTGCTCCGCGCTGACCCGATCGGTCATCGCCGCGGTCAGGGTCGACTCCACCTCCCGCCGCGCATCCGCTCCGAGCGCTTGACCGTGCTCCGACGCCAGCGAACGCGCCGCGGCACCGAGCTGGCCCAGGGCGCGCGTGCGCCGCTGGGCCAGTGCTCGGAGCGCCGCGGCGTCCCCGGCCCCGGTCGCGGCGCGGATCTCGTCGCCCAGCGCCACGAGCGCGTCCAGGTCGTCCGGGTGGGTGCGAGCCAGCTGGTTGACCACCCAGGCGACGACGGTGGGCTTCTTCAGACGCGCCAGCTCCGCGGCGGTCGCCTTGTCGCCCCGCACCTTCGCCGCGCTCACCGCGGCCGCCCGACCGGCGATGAAGTCGGCCGGGGTGAGCCGGTAGAGGTCGTCGACGACGTCGCTGTCCACGGCACCATCGTGGCCGACGACCCTCGGGCCGCGCGGTGGCGGGCCGCACGAGCCAGCCGCCGAGCCGGGCACAGGTGGGTGACACGACTGGCAAGGTGGCTAGCGAGGCAGGGCCGAGGACCCTGGGCCGCACAGTCGCACGCCGCAGCAGACAGCCGCTGCCCGGGCGTGGACGGGCGAGACCGGCGAGGTCGTAGGCGGGGCACGGCGCGCTGGCGACCGGCGAGCGTCACTTAGCGGGTGTGTCCCGATTCCAGGGCTGCCGCCCGGGAGTCGGGGGAACGCCGCCCGTCGCCGAGCCAGCGACTGACGAGGTAGGGCGGCAGCGCGGTCGCCCCCACGAACCGTCTTGGACGTGCCACCATCAGACGCATGACGATGCTGCTGGACTCGGGGGGGCCCACCGGATCGGCGCCCGACGCGCCGTCCCCGGCGGCACGTCGACGCACGGTCGCGATCGTGCTGGCCCTGGTGGCGGTGCTGGTCGCCGGTGCCGGCTTCTACGTCGTCAGCCATCGTGCGCCGACGACCGAGGAGTTCGCCGCCTTCGCGCAGAAGCTGGACATGTACAGGCCGCCGTCCGGCCCCACCGGGGCGGTCTGGACGCCACTCGACCCGACCCAGCCGGGGTACACCGGGACATCGGGCTCGAACTGGCAGGGCGGCGACAGCAGCGGCACCTGGACCAGCACCCACGACCCGTCGTCGTGGGTGGCGGTGCACGGCTGGCAGGCGCGGGTGCCCGTCGCTGACATCGCGGCAACCTGTGCGGCCGTCGAGACCTGGCTGACCGGAACCGCCGCCGCGCTCGGGTTGGCGACGACGTCGGACAGCCCGCCGACCGCGCTGCGCTGCCGCTCGGTCGTCACAGCGGCCCTCGCGGAGAAGGGCAACGTCGACGACGCGTGGGCGGGCCTGGGCCTCCAGAACGGCGACGGCACGATGCGCTACCGCACGGGGTCGCTTGTCGACACGGCGCAGCTCGACCCAAACCACGTGACGTTCACGGTGATGGCCGACGCCACCCGGTTCAGCGGCTGAGCTCACGCAGCGGCACGACCACTGCGCAGGTCAGCGCATCCGTGGACAGGGGCCGCACGGCGGCATGCCGCAACCGGCGGTGCCTCATGCCAGGTATCGCTCGAGGCCGGAATAGCGATACGCCCTCTCAGTGGCACTCGCCGTCTTCGTCCGCGTTCGCCTCGCGCGGGTCAGAAGGGTGGGGTCTGTTCGGGTGGGGGTTGCGGCGGTGGTGGGTCGGGGTCGGGTTCGGGGTCGTCGAGGTAGGCGCGCGGTGGGACGCGGATGGCCTGCCCCCAGCCGGTGCGCCAGGTGCAGCTGCCGTCCGGGGCGGTGTCGGTGATGCCCACGTGCCCGGCCGTCTTGAGCTGGTGGCAGGTCGTGCACGCCCCACCGGTGTTGGTGGTGTTGCTGGGTCCGTGCGGGTAGGGGTCGGCGTGGTCGAGCTGGAGGCGGTGCGGGGCCTTGGTGGTGCAGCCGGGGGCGCGGCAGCCGCCGTCGCGGGCGAGGACGTAGGTGCGCAGCGGTGCGGGCAGGTAGGTGTCGCGGCCGTAGTCGAGTAGGTGCCCGGTGACCGGGTCGGTGATCATGCGCCGCCAGGTGCGGGCGTAGCCGGCCAGGTCGCGCCCGATCGCGGCGGGGACGGGTTGCCCGTCGAGCAGGCACGGGTTCTCGGCCTCGTGACGCAGGGTGGGTAGGTCGATGACGAGTTGTGCGCTGACCTGGACCCGGTCGCGGTCCCAGCGACACCGACCCGTCCTCGGGTCGATCGTGCCGAGGATGCGGGCGGCGAGCGCGTCCGCCCGACACGCGTCCGCACCCACCTCGTCTACCCCGTCGGCCACCGCCACCCCCGCACCGGCGCTCCCCGTCGCGCCTGCGGCGCGAGTCCCAGCCGTGCCGCCAGCGGTGCTGCCAGCGGCGGCGACGCCGGACTCGGAGCTGGAGCCGGAGGCCGCCGTGCGGGTGGCGTGGAGGCGTCGGGCGTCGGCGGTGACCGCGGTCGCGATGGCGTGGATGGTGGCCCAGTCGTGGACCAGGCCGAGGTGTCCGAGGCCGTCCTCGAGCTGGCGCACCGTCATGCGGCGGGTCTCCCGGGCCTTGAGCAGGCGGGCCGCGGCGTCGCGGTCGTACCGCGCGACCGCCTTCGCGACGGCGGTGCCGAACTCGCCCGGGGTCGTGCGCCGCGCCTTCGGCAGGACCCGGGCCTCGATGCGCGCGAACGCGGCCTGGTCGGTGACGAACCGGGTCCGGTCCGCCAGCACCGCGAGTGTCCGGCGGAGATCTCCCCGGCGCGCAGCGCGGTCAGGAACGCCGGGAACCGGGTCCGGAGCCCCCGCGCGGTCTCGACCGCCCGCCCTGCGGCGTAGCGCGAGGTGCGCCGGGCCAGCGCGAGCTCGTGCTCGAGGTGGACCTCGTCGAGATACGCATCCGAACCTCGGTCCCCGGCGATGGCGGCGACGGTGTCGACCTGCTTCGCCGCGACCAGCGCCGCGACCCGGTCCAGCCCCTGCAGATACGCCAGGCGGTCCAACGGATGCGTCAGCGTGGCGGGATCGATCGAGTCCAGCAGCAGAAGATCCACCGCCTCCGCCGGACCGGTCAGCCCCTCGACCAGGTCCGCATCGGAGAGCGGCACGTACCCGTCCGGAACGTCGGACCAGTCACCGTCGGGGTCCGTGTCGGAGCACTCGCCGGCGGCGGCGCCGGCGGCGTCCTCGGCCCGATCCGCGGCCGCGAGCGCGGCGGCGTAGGCGACCTCCTCCGCCGACGGCCACGGCGAGAGGGACCCGTCGTCCCAGCCGTCGTCACCGAACGGTGCACTGGCCATCGACACGGGTCACCTCCCTCCGACTCGATCGAACACATGTCCGATACTACCGGGGGGGTCCGACAACGACCCGCACCGACGGACGCCGGATCGCCGCGGTTGTGGACGACACGCCGCCGTCCACAACCCAGACCGAGCTCGCACCGGGATCGCCCACAGATCGGGATGGGACAGGACCGGCGCGCTGGATGGGGGCGGAGGCCGGGCAGACGCGCCACCTTGGCGTGCGACCGCCGTCGGCGCCCCGTTCCCCTGATTGGGGCCCCATGGCCAGTTCCTGCGCGGACTGACGTCCCGACTGCGGGCGAAGACCGACGCGAGCGGTTGTCAGCGACCGGGCGGAGCAGCGACCGATCGCGGCCGTCGATGAACGTCGCTCCCGCTGTCGCACGTCGGAGGGGGACTCCGAGATTCAGACTCGCTCGCGCCGCCATTCGGCCACACTGGCGCGAGGATCGACGCTCGTGAGCCGGGGAGGATCGATGGAGACGCCCGCAATCATCCTGGTCGTGATCATGCTCGTGGCGGCCGGGTTCGCCGTCTGGCGCAACATGTCGGACGGGGTCGGCAACAACCGCATCGGCACCCGGAACCGGGGAGTAGGCGGAGACCGGGGCAACGACTACCGCGACAACGACCTCAGCTAGCCGACGCGCTGACGCGGATCCGACGCCTGCGGGCCGACCGCCACGGACCGGCCGCCCACCTTCCCCCCGGGACACAGCGAGGCAGCGGGATGAAGCGCTTCATCGTCACCGGGGCACCCGGAGCTGGGAAGACGACGCTGCTGGACCGACTCTCCGACGAGGGCTACTGCGTGGTGCGGGAAGCGGCCACGGACGTCATCACGGCAGAGCAGGCCACGGGCGTCGCCGAACCCTGGGCGGCCGAGCGGTTCATCGCGGACGTCCTGCGGGTCCAGGTGGCCCGACAGTCGGAGGCGCCACCGGCCCCTGTCGTCCTCTTCGACCGCTCCCCCATCTGCACGCTGGCGCTGGCCCGGTACTCGAGTCGCTCGGTCCCGCCCGAGCTCGCCGCCGAGATCGCCCGGCTCGTCAGCGTCGCCTTCTACGAGCGGGACGTGTTCCTCGTGCGTCCGCTGGGATTCGTCGAACCGACCGCGGCGCGGCGTATCACCTACGCGGACTCACTCGCCTTCGAGGCGATCCACGAAGCGACGTACCGCGACCTCGGCTTCACGCTGCACGAGGTGGCCGCGGACACGCCGGAGCGACGAGCCGCCGCCGTGGGAGGCCTCCTCTCCACGCTCGTGTGACGAGGAGCGGGAGCGGCTCAGGACACCGCCGCCTTCACGAGCTCGGCCACTCGCGCGGCCACCGCAGGGCTCCACTGGAGGAGTGCGTAGGACGCCGGCCACATGTCGCCGTCATCGAGGGTCGCCGACTCCTGGAAGCCCAGCGTCGAGTATCGGTAGTTGAACTTGCCCGCGTCCTGGAAGAAGACGACGACCTTGTCCTCCGCGTTGGCGTACGCGGGCATCCCGTACCAGGTCTTCGGTGCCAGCTCGGGAGCGGTCGCCATCACGGTGGCGTGCACGCGCTCGGCGAGCGCACGATCCGCCGGAGCCATCTGCGCGATCCGGTCGAGGACCGCCTGCATGCCGTCGGCCTTCTTGGCGCCCTTCTTCCCCTCGGCGCGGAGCTCGGCCGCGCGCTCCTTCATCGCCGCTCGCTCCTCGGCGGTGAAGCCGTCGGACCCGGACGTGGCACTCGTCATGCTCGGACTTCCTTCCAGGCTCGGTTCGGTGTCCTTCCCTGGACAGGAACGCTAGACGCCACCCCACCGTGGTGCTTCTCGATTCCTGATCGTTGTCGGCGGGCCGCCCAGCGATCGACCCCCTCACCCCGTTGATCGGCTACTCGGGCGGCAGGTTTCGGGCCATCGCGTTCGCCACCTCGAACCCGGCACCGTCGGCGAGCAGCCCCGCCACGACGCCGGCCCGGTCCGCCTCGCTCCGGTTCTGGCTCAGCTTCGCCTTGCCCTCGACCCGGTCGAGGTGCACGACGATTCCGACGATGGCCCTGAGCTGGCCCGAGACGAACGTCGACGGCGCGTCGTCCACCGACCACGGATCGTCGCGAGCGAGCTCGTGGCGGTCGGTGAGGCGGCCGACGAGATCCCGCAGCTCGCCGACATCGTCGACGAGCTCGAGGGTCCCCGAGAGATGGACCGCGGAGTAGTTCCAGGTCGGCACGACCCGCCCGTGCTCCGCCTTCGCGGCGTACCACGACGGCGAGACGTAGGCCTGCGACCCGTGCACGATCGCGAGGACCCGCTGGCCGGGTACCGCGTCGCGCCACTGCTCGTTCTGCCGCGCGGCATGCGCGACGAGACGCCCGAAGCCACCCGTGCCGGCGTCGGACCCGGGGCGCTCCCACATCACCGGGACGAGGGTCGACGAAGGCCGCCCGTCGAGGCCCACGGTGACGAGGTCGGCCGAACCGATCGAGTCGACGAAGGTGGCGATCTCGTCGAGGTCGCCCATCTCGAAGTGACGCGGCAGGTACACGGCCCGACCCTAGGCCGCGGCCGACCGCATGCGGTACGCCGTTCCCGCTCAGGCCAGCCAGCGGTCGACCGACTCGGCGACCGCGACCCGGTGCTCGAGGTCGCTCAGCAGCTCCGCGAGCCCGGTCCCGGCGGATGCGTCGCCGGACTCGGCAACGGCGAGCAGGGCGCGGTCGACGGAGAACCGGATCCAGCCGAGGCGCGACGCCAGCGACGGTCCGAGGTCGGACGGCGCCAGCGGTCCCATCACGCCGCCGGCCGCTCGGTAGGCGTCGACCACCGCCCGGACGACCGCGGGCTCTCGCCAGGACGCCATCGAGAGGGCGGCCTCCGCCACGTCGTGGGCGGGCAGGCGCGGCAGCACCACGTCCCAGTCGCACAGCAGCGGGCCGTCCGACCCGAGGAGCAGGTTCTTCTGGTCGACGTCGCCGTGGCAGAGGATCTCCTCGAGCGCGTCCCACGGCTCCAGCAGCGCGGAGGCGCGGCGGGCCACCGGCTCGGCGGCCACCAGGTGGTCGGTCCAGGGCGCAGACGCCGCCGCCGAGCGGGCGACGAGGTCGGGCCAGACGTCGGCCGTGGTGAGCCCGGCGCGGCCGGCATACAGGTCGGACGCGACCGGACGCAGCGCGAGTCGGTGCACGGTCGCGAGCGTGCGTCCCACCCACCGTGCGAGGTCGGGACCCACCGGCTCGCGCGGCAGGGCGGACGAGTCCACCCACCGGTGCACGCGCACGGCCACCTCACCCGAGCCGTCCGAGCGAGCGACGTCGGCGAGGCAGCTCCCGGTCGACGGGCTGCGGACCGGCACGGGCATCGCGACGCCGGCGCCGAGCGCGGCGAGCTCGAGGCGCCACGCCTCGGCGAGCCACTCGCGCCAGCGCGGCTCGCCCCACGCGTTGCGCAGCACCTTGACGGCGTAGTCGCCGTGCGTGGTCGAGAGCCGCAGCACCTGGTTCGACCAGCCGCCCGCGACCTCGACGTACGCCGTCGCCTCGCCCGGCATCCCGAACGCGGCGAGCACCTCGCCGGGGTCCGGCCGCTCGAGCGGCGTCACGCCGGCGGGACTACTCGGCGACGCCGAGCCGCTCGAGCAGCAACGCGCGCACCCTGGCGGCGTCCGCCTGACCACGGGTCGCCTTCATCACGGCTCCGACGATCGCCCCGGCCGCCGCGACCTTGCCGCCGCGGATCTTCTCCGCGACGTCGGGCTGCTCGGCGAGGGCGGCGTCGATGGCCTCGAGCAGCGGCCCGTCGTCGCTCACGACGGCGAGGCCGCGGGCAGCCACGACGTCGTCGGCGCTCCCCTCGCCCGCGAGGACGCCCTCGATCACCTGGCGCGCGAGCTTGTCGTTGAGGGCGCCCTCCCCGACCAGCACCTCGACGCGGGCGACGTCGGCCGGGGTGATCGGGAGGTCGGCGAGCTCGGCGCCGCGCTCGTTGGCGATCCGGGCGAGCTCGCCGAGCCACCACTTCCGCGCTGCCGCCTGGTCCGCGCCCAGCGCGATGGTCCGCTCCACGAGGTCGAGCGCACCGGCGTTGACGACCGACGCCATGTCGAAGTCGCTGATCCCCCACTCGGCCTTGAGCCGCGTCTGGCGCACGGCAGGGTTCTCCGGCAGGGCCTCGCGCAGCTCCTCGACCCACTCGCGCGACGGCGCGATCGGGACGAGGTCGGGCTCGGGGAAGTAGCGGTAGTCCTCGGCGTCGGACTTCTCTCGCCCTGACGTCGTGACGCCGGTGTCCTCGTGCCAGTGGCGCGTCTCCTGCACCACCCGATGACCCGACGAGAGCACCGCAGCCTGACGGGTCATCTCGTAGCGGATCGCGCGCTCGACCGAGCGCAGCGAGTTGACGTTCTTCGTCTCGGTGCGGGTGCCGAGCGGGTCCGACGGCGACCGGCGCAGCGAGATGTTCGCGTCGCAGCGCAGCGACCCCTGCTCCATCTTCACGTCGGACACCCCGAGCCCGCGCAGGATCTCGCGCAGCGCGGCGACGTAGGCCTTGGCGACCTGGGGCGCGTACCGGCCCGTGCCCTCGAGCGGCTTCGTGACGATCTCGATCAGCGGGATCCCGGCGCGGTTGTAGTCGACGAGGGAGTAGTCGGCGCCGTGGATGCGGCCGGTGATGCCGCCCTGGTGCGACGTCTTCCCGGTGTCCTCCTCCATGTGCGCCCGCTCGATCGCGACGCGGAAGGTGCGCACGCCCTCGTCGGTCTCGACATCGACGTCGAGGTAGCCGTCGAAGCAGATCGGCTCGTCGTACTGCGACGTCTGGAAGTTCTTCGGCATGTCCGGGTAGAAGTAGTTCTTCCGCGCGAAGCGGCACCACTCCGCGATCTGGCAGTTGAGGGCGAGCCCGATCCGGATCGCCGACTCGACCGCGACACCGTTGACCACCGGCAGCGATCCGGGCAGGCCGAGGCAGGTCGGGCAGACCTGGGTGTTGGGCGGCGCGCCGAACTCGGTGGGGCAGCCGCAGAACATCTTCGTGGTGGTGCCGAGCTCGACGTGCACCTCGAGCCCGAGGACGGGGTCGAAGGACGCGACGACGTCGTCGTAGGGCAGCACGGTCTCGGCGGTGTGGGTACTCACAGGGACGGAGCCTCCTCGAGGATCGGGTGACCCCAGCGATCGAGCAGCGCGGCCTCGAGGGCGGCACCGACGTTGTAGAGCCGGTCGTCGGCCATCGCCGGCGCCATGATCTGCAGGCCGACGGGCAGCCCGTCCTCGGGCGCGAGGCCCACCGGCAGCGACATGCCCGGAGTGCCGGCGAGGTTGGCCGGGATCGTCGCGATGTCGTTGAGGTACATGGCCAACGGGTCGTCGAGCTTCTCGCCGAGCTTGAACGCGGTGGTGGGCGCGGTGGGCGAGACGAGCACGTCGACCTGCTCGAACGCGGCCGCGAAGTCACGCGTGATGAGGGTGCGCACCTTCTGTGCCGAGCCGTAGTAGGCGTCGTAGTAGCCGGCGGACAGCGCGTAGGTGCCGAGCATGATGCGTCGGATCGCCTCCTCGCCGAAACCCGCCGCCCTCGTGCGGCCCATCACCTGCTCCACCGACGGGTCGCCGTCGTCCTCGCCGACGCGCAGGCCGAACCGCACGCCGTCGAACTTCGCGAGGTTGCTCGAGCACTCGCTCGGCAGGATCAGGTAGTACGCCGCGAGGGCGTAGGGGAAGTTCGGGCACGAGACCTCGACGACCTCGGCACCGAGCTCGGTCAGCAAGGTCACCGACTCGTCGAACCGCTGGCGCACCCCGGGCTGGTAGCCCTCCCCGCCCAGCTCCTTCACGACGCCGATCCGCATGCCGCGGACGTCACCGCGGCGCGCGGCGCCGACGACGTCGGGCACCGGGATGTCGGCGGAGGTGGAGTCGAGCGGGTCGTGCCCGGCGATGGTGGCGTGCAGCAGGGCGGCGTCGAGGACCGTACGGGCGCACGGCCCGGCCTGGTCGAGCGAGGACGCCAGCGCCACGAGCCCGTAGCGCGACACCCCGCCGTAGGTCGGCTTGACCCCGACGGTGCCGGTGACCGCGGCCGGCTGGCGGATCGAGCCGCCGGTGTCGGTGCCGATCGCGAGCGGAGCCTCGAACGACGCGATCGCCGCGGCCGAGCCACCGCCAGAGCCACCGGGGATACGGTCGAGGTCCCACGGGTTGTGCGTGGGGCCGTAGGCCGAGTGCTCCGTGGACGAGCCCATCGCGAACTCGTCCATGTTGGTCTTGCCGAGGATCACGACGCCGGCAGCCTTGAGCCGTGCCGTCACCGTGGCGTCGTAGGGCGGGCGCCAGCCCTCGAGGATGCGCGAGCCGCACGTGGTGGGGATGCCGCGCTGGGTCAGCACGTCCTTGAGCGCGAGGGGTACGCCGGCCAGCGGCGACAGCGCGACGCCCGCGGCACGCGCCGCGTCCACGGCCGCAGCCGCCGCGAGCGCGCCCTCGGTGTCGACGTGCAGGAACGCGTGCACGCGCGCGTCGACCGCGGCAATGCGGTCGAGGTGCGCCTGCGCGACCTCGACGGCCGACACCTCGCCCCCGGCGACGGCGTCAGCGGTCTGCGCCGCCGTGAGGCGGATCAGGTCAGAGCCCACGGCGGCGCTCACTCCTCGTCCAGGATCCGCGGCACGCGGAACCGCTCGGACTCGACCGACGGGGCACCGGAGAGGGCCTCGGCGTTGGACAGGGTCGGGCGCACGACGTCGGCCCGGAAGACGTTCACCAGCGGCAGCGGGTGGCTCGTGGGCGGGATGTCGTCCGTCGCGACCTCCGACACCTGGGCCACGGCACCGAGGATGACGCCGAGCTGCTCGGCGTAGTGGTCGAGGGTCTCGGGCGCGAGGTCGATCCGGGCCAGCCGCGCGAGGTGCGCGACGTCCTCCCGGGTGATCGCAGGGGTGTCGGACATGGGCGTCATCCTACGGACCGGGCGAGTGCGCCCGACCACGGCGTCGACCGCCGCAGCGGCTGCCGTCAGGACGTGGTGGCGGCGTCGCTGCCGCCGACGATCCGCAGCCCGGCACGCTCGGCCGGCCCGCGCACGACGCGCTCTACGAGCCACTGCGTGGTCTGTCCCGCCGGCATCGGCCGCGCGACGCGGAAGCCCTGCGCGACATCGCATCCCATGTCCTGCAGCAGGCTCCACGCCGCCGTCGTCTCGACCCCCTCGGCGACCACCGAGAGCCCGAGGCCGTGGGCGAAGCCGACGATCGAGCGGACCATCGAGGGATCGCCGCCCTCCTCGTCGAGGCGCCGCACGAACGTGCGGTCGATCTTCACCTCGGCCACCGGGAGCTGCTCGAGCAGCGCGAGGGACGAGTAGCCGGTGCCGAAGTCGTCGAGCGAGCTCGACACCCCGAGGTCCGCGAGGGCGCGCAGGGCGAGCACCGCGTTGCCCGCGTCCATCGCGAGCACGCTCTCGGTCACCTCGAGCACGATCGCGCTCGCGGGCAGCCCGTGCACCTCGAGCTCCGCCATGACGATGGCGGCGAGGTCGGTCTCCTGCAGGTCGCGCATGCTCACGTTGACGGCGACCGGGACGGTGATGCCCTGCGCCCACCACTGCGCCGTCTGGGCCAGGGCGGCCTGCAGCACGTAGGCCGTGAGCCGGTGGATCAGCCCGGTCCGCTCGGCCAGCGGCACGAACTCGCCGGGGGCACGAGACCGCGCTCGGGGTGACGCCACCGGACGAGTGCCTCGACGCCCACGACCATGCCGTCGTCGAGGGACACCTTCGGCTGGTAGTGCAGCTCGAGGTGTCCCTGGTCGAGCGCCTCACGCAGGGCCGTCACCGTGCCGAGGCGCGCCGGCGAGTTGGGGTCCCGCGCGAAGTCGTAGACCTCGATGCCGGTGCGCTCGCCCTTCGCGATGTACATCGCGACGTCGGCGCGGCGCATCAGCAGGTCGACGTCGGTCCCGTGCTCGGGCGCGAGCGCGATGCCGATGCTCACGTCGACGTCCATGAGGAGGCCCTCGATGCGGAACGGCTCCACGAGAGACGCCTTGATGCGCCCCGCGACGTCGATCGCGTCCGTCGGGTCCTCGATCTCGGGCAGCAGGACGGCGAACTCGTCCCCGCCGAGCCGGGCGACCGTGTCGCCGGGACGCACGGCGGCGAGGAGCCGGCGGGCCACGACCTCGAGGAGCTGGTCGCCCGCCGGGTGACCGAGGGTGTCGTTGACCTCCTTGAACCGGTCGAGGTCGAGCAGGAACAGGCTGATCCCCGTGCCGTCGCGGCGCGCGTCCTCCAGCGCCGCCTCGACCCGGTGCTGCAGCAGGGTGCGGTTCGGCAGGTCGGTGAGCGCGTCGTGCAGCGACTGCCGCTCCTTCGCCCGCGAGATCGCGGCGGTCTTGTACACCGCGACGAGCGGGAGGAGCAGCAGCGGCACCATCTGCCAGGCCATGCCGGCCATGACGACGATGAACGGCGAGATCGCGAGCACCGACAGGGTCGAGACGGTGTAGTACCAGAAGTCCTCGGAGAAGGACTCCCACCAGGTCTGGCCCGACGAGGCCGCGAGCCCGGCGACGAGCACGAGGTTCACCACGTGGTAGACGAGCCACGACCCGAGCAGCCAGAGGATGTCGGTGCCGCGGAACGTGGTCCGCGCGGACAGCGGCGTGGCCCAGACGCCTGCGGCGTAGAGGACCACCCAGGCGGCGGAGATGCTGATGACGTACTGCCCGACGTTGAACAGCACCTTCCAGACGTCCTTGCGCTGGACCAGCTCGCTGACGAGCACGGCGACCGCCTGCAGCACCACCGCGGGACCGAAGCCCCACAGGTACAGCGCGGCGAAGACGAAGGCCGACGAGATCGGCACGCCGTCCTGGGCGTAGATGTCGGAGGCGATCACCGGGCGCAGCTCGCCGAAGAACACGAGCGCCGCCACCATGACCAACGGCCAGCCCATGAGGGCGATGTCGGACGGCGTCAGCGTGACCAGCGCGATCGCGAGCAGCCCCCACCCGACGACGAACGAGAACTGCCAGGTCAACGCGAACAGCGACCACCGCCAGAGCGACGGCCGCTCACGGGCACCCATGAAGCCTCCACGTCGGATCCGGGGACCTACCGGTCCACCTCGTGAGGTGGTGGCTCCCGTCACCTGCCCTTCGACGCTCGACGGCCGATTCTTGATCGTTCACCGACCGGCAAAGAGCGTGGTGAGAGCCTCGCCGTCACTCGTCCGGCGTAACGACCGCCTGCAGGGCAGCCTCGGGTCCCTGCTCGAGCAGCACCGCGAACCCGGCCGCGTCCAGGACGGGCCGGCCGAGGGCGACCGCCTTGTCGTGCTTGGAGCCCGGGTTCTCCCCGACGACCACGAAGTCGGTCTTCTTCGACACCGAGCCGCTGACCTTGCCGCCGCGTTCCTGCACGGCGAGCGTGGCGCCGTCGCGCGACCAGCCCTCGATGGTGCCGGTGATGACGACGGTGACGCCGTCGAGCGGGCGCGGACCGTCGTCGACGCGGTCCTCCGCGAGCCGCAGACCGCCCCGACGCCACTTCTCCACGACCTCGCGGTGCCAGTCGACGGCGAACCAGTCGACGACGGCCTCGGCGATGATCGGACCGACGCCGTCGGTCGAGCCGAGCTCCTCGACCGACGCCGCGGCGATGCGGTCGAGGTCGCCGAACTCGCGGGCGAGCGCCTGGGCGGCGGTGGGTCCGACGTGGCGGATCGAGAGCGCGACGATCACCCGCCACAGCGGACGCGACTTCGCGGTCTCGAGCTCCACGAGCAGCTTCTCCGCGTTCGCGGTGAGCGGCCGCGACGCACCCGCGCCGCCGTCGCGCGTGAAGAACGAGCTGCGGCGCAGGTCGTCGGCGGTCAGCAGCAGCACGTCGCCCTCGTCGGACACGATGCCCTCGTCGAGCAGCGCGACGGCCGCCTTGAAGCCGAGCCCCTCGATGTCGAGCGCGCCGCGCGACGCGACGTGGAAGACCCGCTCGCGCAGCTGGGACGGGCAGGACCGCTGGTTGGGGCAGCGGATGTCGACGTCGCCCTCCTTCGCCGGTGCCAGCGGCGTGCCGCAGGACGGGCAGTGCGTGGGCATGACGAACGCGCCGCTCGGTCCCGGTGCGCTCCTCCACCACCGGCCCGAGGACCTCGGGGATCACGTCGCCGGCCTTGCGCAGGAACACGATGTCGCCGATCAGGACGCCCTTGCGGACGACCTCCTGCTCGTTGTGCAGCGTGGCCATCGACACCGTGGAGCCCGCGACCTTGACCGGCGCCATCACCGCGAACGGGGTCACCCGCCCGGTGCGCCCGACGTTGACCTCGATGTCGAGCAGCCGGGTGCGCACGACCTCGGGCGGGTACTTGTACGCGATCGCCCACCGGGGCGCCCGCGAGGTGGAGCCGAGCCGCCCCTGGGTCGCGAGGTCGTCGACCTTGACCACGACTCCGTCGATCTCGTGCTCGACGTCGTGCCGGTGCTCGCCGTAGTGGTCGACGAACTCCTGCACCGCGGCGAGGTCGTCGACGACCCGTGCGCGGTCGCTGGTGGGCAGACCCCACGAGCGCAGCGCGGAGTAGGCGTCGGACTGGCGCGAGGGCTCGTGGCCCTGCCACACGCCGATGCCGTGCACGATCAGCTGGAGGCTGCTGAGCCGCTTGAGCGCGAGGTCGAGCTCGGCCTGGAGGCGGTCGACCGTGCTCGAGCCCTTCGCCCGCAGGCTCGCCAGCTCCACCTCGCGACGATCGATCCGCTGACGCAGCGTGCCCGCACCCGCGTTGCGCGCGTTGGCGAACGGCGATCGGCCCTGCGCCAGCATGTCGTCGTTGAGCGCCTCGAACGCCGCGGTGGGGAAGTACATCTCGCCGCGCACCTCGACCAGCTCGGGCACCGGGTGGGACTCGGACCCGGTGAGCGTGCGCGGGATCGCGGGGATGTGGCGCACGTTGTAGGTGACGTCCTCCCCCACGCGACCGTCGCCGCGGGTGGCGAGCGACCTCAGCCTGCCCCGGTCGTAGACGATGTCCACGGCGAGCCCGTCGATCTTGAGCTCGCAGAGCATCGACGGGACCGAGCCGAGGTCGCGCTCGATGCGTGCGGACCAGGCCTCGAGCTCGGCGCTGCTGAACGCGTTGTCGAGCGAGAGCATCCGCTGCAGGTGCTCGACCGGCTCGAACATCTCCGACCGCTCGCCGCCGACCGCCTGCGTCGGCGAGTCCGCCGAGACGAGCTCGGGATGCGCCGCCTCGAGCTCCTCGAGCTCGCGGAAGAGCGTGTCGTACTCGGCGTCGGACAGCGTGGCGGAGTCGTCGACGTAGTAGCGGCGGCGAGCGTCGTCGATCACCTCGACGAGCTCGCGCCAGCGCCCGGCCGGGTCCGCCCACCTAGCGGTCGCCACGGCCGCCGCCCTCCTCCTCGCGCAGCGCCCGCCCGGCGGCGCGCAGCAGCGCGATGACCTCCCGGGCATGACCCGGTGAGGCGCCGGCGAGGCCGCACGTCGGTGAGACGAGGACCGAGCCCGCGAAGGCCTCCGGGGAGTGGCCGAGCCGGTGTCCGAGGTCGCGCACGACGCCGACGGTAGCGCCGACCTCCGACAGCGGGCCGTGGATCGCCGGCACGACCCCGGCGACGAGCCGACGCCCCGCCTCCACGAGCTCGCCGACCGCGTCGTCGTCGTGCTGGTCGTGCAGCGTGAGGTCGGCGGAGACGGCGTCGAACCCGGACCGCACGAACAGGTCGTACGGCGGACGCGCGCCACAGCAGTGCACGACGGCCCCCGCGCCGGCGCCCTGCAGCGCGTCGACGACGGCACGCAGCGAGGCCTCGACGACGGGCTCGTCGATCGCCGCGTAGCGGCCCCGACCGGACTGCGTGGGGATGGCGCCGAGCAGGACCTCCGGCATCGCCGGCTCGTCGATCCACACCGACACCCGGGCGCCCGGCAGCCGACGGCGCACCTCCTCGACGTGGTCGACGACCGCGTGCGCCAGCGCGGCGGCGAGGTCGCGACACGCGCCCGGGTCGCGCAGCGCGCGCTCGCCGCTGCGCAGCTCGACCGAGGCCGCCAGGGTCCACGGACCGGCGAAGGACGAGGCCACCAGCCCGTCGAAGCCCGCGAGCCCCTCCTCCCACGCGTCGAGGTCCTCGTCGAGCCACGACAGCGGCTCGGCGGGACTCGCGTCCCGGCGCGTCGGCGAAGCGCCAGCCCGCGGGGGTGGTCTCGACGGCGAGGTCCGGTGCCACGAGCGCCAGCGCACCCATCGTGCGGCCGACCATGTCGCCGCCGGGGCCGCGGGCCGGCAGCTCGGGCAGGTGCGGGACGCCGTCGCCCGAGGTGAGCTCACCGGCGACCAGCGCCACGGCGTCACGGATCGACGTCCCCGGCATCGATCCCACCGTGGTCACGGACGCGGGCATCTGATCGGCAAGCACACCGGGAGGCTATGCGCTGGCGGCTACCCTCGCCGACGTGGGCATGGTCGAGGTCGCACAGCTGACGAGCTCGGACGTCGTGATCGAGGGCCTGCCGCTCGCCCTCCCCGCGTGGACCCAGCTCGCGGCCGTCGCCGTCGGCGCCGTGAGCGGCGCCGCGTACGCCGCCCGCCGCGGGTTCGACGTCGTCGGGATCCTGTTCCTCGCCGTGGCGGAGGGCCTCGGCGGGCTGCTGCTCCGCGACACGCTGCTGCAGACCGGCACGTCGATCGTCCTGCTCGACGGACGCTACCTCCTGCTCGCGGTAGCGGCGGCAGTCGTGGGCTTCTTCTTCGCCGGGCTCATCGACCGGCTGGACGGGCTCATCACGGTGCTCGATGCGCTCGCCCTCGGCTTCCTGTGCACCGTGGGCGCCGACGCCGCGCTGCGCATCCACCTCCCGCCGATCTCCGCGGTGTTCATCGGCACCGTCACGGCGGCCGGCGGGCTGGTGCTGCGCGACCTGCTCGCGGGAGATGCGCCGCGCGTGCTGCGGCCCGGCGTCTTCACCGCGGCGGCGGCGTTCTTCGGGGCGCTGGCCTTCACCGCGCTGGTGGAGCTGACCGACATCGCCACCGGCCAGGCGCAGATCCTCGCGATGCTCGTCGTGTTCGTCGTGCGGCTGCTCGCGGTTCGGCTCGCCTGGAGCACGCGCCCGGCCGAGGACCTCACCGACCGGCTGTGGGGCCTCTGGTCGCGTCCGCGGGACGGTGCGCGATGAGCACGCCGGTCTACGACGTCCTCGCGCTGCCCTACGCCGATCGAGATGACCGCGGTGACGTTCGGCGCCCTGTCCGGCTCCCTGCACGCCACGCGGCAAGGGTCTCGACCCGGTAGGAGTGTTCACGATCGCGCTCCTGTGCGCGGTGGGGGGTGGCGTCATCCGCGACGTCCTGCTCCAGGGCGGGGTGCCCGTCGTTCCTCGTGCAGCCCCGCCTACCTCGCGACCGCGGCGCTCGCCTCCGTCGTCGGCAGTGCTGTTCGCGAGGATCGTGCAGGCGGCGCTGCCGGTGATGAACGTCGTCGACACCCTGCTCATCGGGGTGTGGGTGGTGCTCGGCGCCGAGAAGGCGCTGCTCGTCGACCTCACGTTCTCGGCCGCCGCGTTCCTCGGAGTCCTCACGGCGACCGGTGGTGGCCTGGTGCGCGACCTGCTCTGCCACGAGGTCCCCGCCGCGGTCCGCCCCGGCGAGTGGTACGCCGCAGCCGCGATCGCGGCGGCGTTGGCGTTCGTCGTGCTCGTGGCTGCCGGCGCCCCCTTGGTCGTCGCGCAGGTCGTGACCGTCATCGGTGCGGCGGCGCTCCGTGGCGGCTCGGTGCGGTTCGGCTGGCGCACGCCGACGGCCTACGACCTCTGGGGCGACCTCGAGGCACGCGTCGTCGCGACCGTGCGGCGTGACTCCGCGGCGTACGACCTCGTCCCGCGAGCCGGTTGCCGGGACGTGTGGCAGCTAGCGCCGCGACGCGCGCGTGACGGTCGCGCTGCCGACGACCCGCGTGCCGTCGTAGACGACCATCGCCTGACCCGGCGCCACCCCGCGCACGTGCGTGCGCAGCGTCGCGACGACCTCGCCGGCGACGACCTCGACCACGGCGTCGTAGGTGTCGCCGTGAGCGCGCACCTGCACCCTCGCCTCGATCGGGACTTCGGGGGCCGGCCCGCACCAGCGCGGTCGGTCGCCGTGGATGCGGTCCACGTCGAGGAGGACCGGCGGGCCGATGAGCACCGTCGACGTCGCGGTGTCGACGCCCACGACGTAGCGCCGGGCACCGTCGGGTGACGGCCGGCCGAGGCCGAGGCCGCGACGCTGTCCGACGGTGAAGGCGAACGCGCCCTCGTGCCGGCCGATCGCCTCGCCGGACTCGGCGTCGACCACGTCGCCCGGCGCCGCGCCGAGCCGGTCACGCAGCCAGGCGCCCGTGTCGCCGTCCGGGACGAAGCAGATGTCGTGGCTGTCGGGCTTCTCCGCGACGAGCAGCCCACGGGTCGCCGCCTCCGCGCGCACGTCGGACTTGAGCGAGTCGCCGAGCGGGAACATCGCCCCCGCCAGCTGCGTGCGGTCGAGGACAGCCAGCACGTAGGACTGGTCCTTGCCGGGGTCGACGGCGCGGTGCAGCTCGCGGCCCGAGCCCGCGTCCACGAGCCGCGCGTAGTGACCTGTCGCGACGGCGTCGAACCCGAGGGCGAGCGCGCGGTCGAGGACGGCGGAGAACTTGATCTTCTCGTTGCAGCGCAGGCACGGGTTGGGGGTGCGCCCGGCGGCGTACTCCGCGACGAAGTCGTCGATGACGTCCTCGGCGAACCGCTCGGAGAGGTCCCACACGTAGAACGGGATCCCGAGGACGTCGGCGACTCGACGCGCGTCGCGCGCGTCCTCGAGCGTGCAGCAGCCGCGCGCCCCGGTGCGCTCGCCCCGCGGCGAGCGGGACAGCGCCAGGTGGATGCCGGCGACGTCGTGCCCGGCGTCGACCGCGCGTGCGGCCGCGACGGCGGAGTCGACCCCGCCCGAGAGTGCCGCGACGACCCTCATCGCCGGGCTCCGGCGCGGCGCGCTCGTGCGACGACGGGCGGGAGCGCCTCGAGGAGCCTGGACACATCGGAGTCGGTGGAGGTGCGACCGAGCGAGAAGCGCAGCGACCCCTTGGCGGGCAACGGATCCACGCCCATGGCGAGCAGCACGTGGCTCGGCTGCGGGACGCCCGCGGTGCAGGCCGAACCGCGCGAGCACTCGATCCCGACCGCGTCGAGAAGGAGCAGGAGCGCGTCGCCCTCGCAGCCCTCGAACGAGAGGTGGGCGATGCCGGGCAGGCAGTCGACGGGGTCGCCGTTGCGGGTCACCCCGTCGACGGAGGCCACGACCTCGCGCACGAGCAGGTCGCGCAGCCGGCGGACGCGTGCGTTGCGCGTGTCGAAGTCGGCCATCGACGTCGTGACGGCCGCCGCGAAGCCGGCGATCGCGGGGGCGTCGAGGGTGCCGGACCGGATGTCGCGCTCCTGGCCGCCGCCGTGGAGGAGCGGCACGAGGGTGAGACCCCGGCGTACGACGAGTGCACCGACCCCGTGCGGCCCGCCGACCTTGTGCCCGGACACCGCCACCGTGTCCGCGAGCGTGGCGTCGAGCTCGACCTGGGCCAGCGCCTGGACCGCGTCGGTGTGCAGGGGGACGGACCGCTCGGCGCACAGCGCGGCGACCTCCGCGATCGGCTGGACGGTCCCGACCTCGTTGTTGGCCCACATCACCGTGACGAGGGCGACGCGCTCAGGGGCGTCGTCGAGCTCGGCCTTGAGCGCCACGAGGTCCACCCGACCGAGCCCGTCGACCGGGAGCCAGCGGACGTCGGCGCCCTCGGCCGCCTCGAGCCACTCGACCGGGTCGAGCACGGCGTGGTGCTCGATGGCGGAGGCGAGGATGCGCGTGCGACGGGGGTCCTCCGCGCGGCGGGCCCAGTACAGACCCTTGACCGCGAGGTTGTCGGCCTCGGTGCCGCCCGAGGTGAAGACGACGTCGCCGGCGCGGACACCGAGCGCGGCCGCGATCGCCTCGCGCGACTCCTCGACGACGCGGCGCGCCCGACGGCCCGACGTGTGGAGCGAGGAGGGGTTCCCGACCAGGGCGAGCTCGTCGGTCATCGCGGCGTACGCCTGCGGCCGCATCGGCGTCGTCGCCGCATGGTCGAGGTAGACCGCTGACTCGCTCACGCCGCGAGTCTAGGTCAGGCACGACGAAGCCCCGCGCCCGATGAGGACGCGGAGCTCGGTCGTGCAGGCGACGTGCTCAGCCCTTGCGCTTGCCGATCTCCTCGGTCAGCTGCGGGACGACGGCGAACAGGTCGCCGACGACGCCGAAGTCGGCGAGCTCGAAGATCGGTGCCTCGGCGTCCTTGTTGACCGCGACGATGGTCTTCGAGGTCTGCATGCCGGCGCGGTGCTGGATCGCACCGGAGATGCCGTTGGCGATGTAGAGCTGTCGGCGAGACGGTCTTGCCGGTCTGCCCCACCTGGAACGCGTGCGGGTACCAGCCGGCGTCGGTGGCGGCGCGCGAGGCACCGACCGCCGCGCCGAGCGCGTCGGCGAGCGCCTCGACGACACTGAAGCCCTCCGGGCCGCCGACCCCGCGACCGCCGGAGACCACGATCGCGGCCTCGGTCGAGCTCAGGACGACCGGACTTCGCCCGCGGAGCGACCTCGGTGACCTTCGCCGAGGTGGCCGCGGCGCTGAACGTCACGGCCACGTTCTCGACCGCGGGAGCGGTCGCGGCCGCCTCCGGTGTCGCGGCGTTGGGCTTCACCGTGATGATCGGCGTGCCCGAGGTGACCTTCGCGGTGACGACGTAGGACGCCGCGAACACCGACTGGGTCGCGACGCCGTCGGCGTCGACGTCGACGGCGTCGGTGATCAGGCCGGAGCCGAGGCGGACCGCGGCGCGGGCAGCGATCTCCTTGCCCTCGGCGTTCGAGGTCACCAGGATCGCGGCCGGCGACGCCTGCTCCGCGATCGCGACGAGGGCCTCGGCCTTCGGGGCGACGAGGTAGCCGGTCAGGGCGGCGTCATCGACGACGTAGACCTTGGTCGCGCCGAAGCGGCCCAGGGTCTCGGTCGCGGCCTCGACGCCTGAGCCGAGGAACACGGCCGCGGGCTCGCCGAGGCGACGCGCGATCGTGAGCAGCTCCGTGGTGGTCTTGCGCACTGCTCCGTCGACGTGGTCGACGAGGACGAGGATCTCTCCCATGTCAGCCACGCCTCTCAGATGAACTTGCCGGTGGCCAGGAACTCGGCGAGCTTGATGCCGCCGTCGCCCTCGTCGGTGACGATGGTCCCCGCCTGGCGGGCGGGTCGCTTGGTGACCGAGTCGACCACCGACCACGCCGCGGCCAGTCCGACCTGCGCGGGCTCGATCCCGAGGTCGGCGAGGGACCACCGGTCGACCGGCTTCTTCTTCGCCGCCATGATCCCCTTGAACGAGGGGTAGCGGGCCTCACCGGTCTGGTCGGTCACGCTGACCAGAGCGGGCAGCGGCGCCGTGACCGTGGTGGACGCGTCGTCGTCGTCGCGGCGGATGGTGACCGCACCGCCCTCGACGTCGAGCGAGGCGGCCCAGGTCAGGCCCGGGAGACCGAGCCGCTCGGCGAGCATCGCGGGGACGACGCTCATCGTGCCGTCGGTCGAGGCCATGCCGCAGATGACGAGGTCGGCCTCGAGCTTCGTCGACGGCCGCGGCGAGCACCAGCGAGGTGGCGAGCGCGTCGCAGCCGTGCAGCGCGTCGTCGACGACGTGGACGCCGGCGTCGCCACCCATGCTCAGCGCCTTGCGCAGCGCCTCGCCCGCAGCCTCGGGACCCATCGTGAGATAGGTGATCTCGCCTTCGCCCGCCTTCTCGACCACCTGCAGCGCCTGCTCGACGGCGTACTCGTCGAGCTCGCTCAGGCGGCCGTCGACGGCGGCACGGTCGGTGGTGTGGTCGGCGGCGAAGGACCGGTCGCTCGCGGCGTCCGGGACGTGCTTGACCAGTACGACGATCTTCATGGTCGGGATCCGACCTCCCAGGAGTAGCGGCCACGCGGAGGATCGCGCGCCGAGGCGGTTCGCCCCGCCAGGATGCCCGACGAGGTCCTTCTCCTCCGCAGGGGGTCCGGCGAAGGCTCCGGCGCTGATGTTACCCATGGGTAACGATGCCGGCCGACCCGGGTCGCCGACCGCATGCCGGACTCTTCGTCCGTCCCCTCGACTCCGGGTCGGTGGGGGGCGCATCCTGCGTGGTGCGAGGTCCGCGAACCGCGGGCTCGCACGGGACCGACGCCGCGTACTGCCCCCGACAGGAGCGAGCGATGACCGCACCGCAGACCGAGTCCGCACCGCGCCACGTCCGCGTCCTCACCGACATCACGTCGGTCAAGGCGCACCTGCTCTCCGACGACGTCGCGGTCGAGCGAACCGGCCGTGCGTGGGGCGAGTGGTTCTCCCTCCTCGACTCCTGGGGTGCGAGCACGCACGCCCACGACGAGACGGCGCTCTGGCTCGTGACGGCCCACGCCGTCGACGGCTGGTGGGCCCAGTGCATCACCGTGGCCTACGAGCAGGCGCACCAACCGACGCGTCCGGCGGCTGACGGAACCGTCGACGTCACCCTCGGCGGCTCCAGCCGAAGCTGACCCCGCACCCACCGCCTCCACGGGAACCGGACGACGCCGGGCGACGTCGAACCGGCAGCCGAAGGAGGCGCCATGAGCCGTCGCACCGCATCGATCGTCGCCGGCGTCGCCGTGCTCGTGCTCGTCGCCGGCTCCTACGCCCTGCTCTCGCGCAGCCGGAGCGAGGCCGCTGCGACGGCGAACGGCACCGGGCTCACCTACGACGGGCGCTTCTACTGGGCGTCCGGCCACGAGGTGGCCCCGGCGTCGCTCGGCGCTCCGGTGGCCGCCGCCGTGCAGTTCCAGGACACCACCGCGGACCTGCGCGCGGTCGTCGGCTTCGGCACCGAGGTCGCCCTGGCGGCCCTCCTGCCCTCGCTCGACGGCTCGCCCGGAGGGCTGCGCTGGACGTTCGTCTCCACCGACATGGATCGCGGAACCAACCCCGCCGGCTACCCGGACTCGCAGGCTGTGCTGGTCGTCGCTCGCTAGCCTGACCGCATGGTCGGGCTCCCCCTCGTCGACGTCGGCGCCCTGGTCGACCCCGGCTCGACCCCCGACGCCCGGAACGAGGTCGGACGCGCCCTCGACGCAGCGTGCCGCGACAGCGGCTTCCTGCTGGTCACCGGCCACGGCATCGACCCCGCACTGCGCGACGCCCTGGAGTCCCAGACCCGTGCGTTCTTCGACCTGCCCGACGCGGAGAAGTCGCGGATCGCCATGGTGCACGCGGGATCCGCCTGGCGCGGCTGGTTCCCGGTGGGCGGCGAGCTCACCTCGGGCGTGCCCGACCGCAAGGAGGGCATCTACTTCGGCACCGAGCTCGACCCCAGCGACGCGCGCGTGGCCGCGGGAACCCCGCTGCACGGTCCGAACCTGTTCCCGTCGCAGCCGTCGGAGCTCCGCGGCACGGTGCTGCGGTGGATGGACGAGGTCACCGCACTCGGCCAGGCCCTCCTTCGCGGGATCGCGCTGGGGCTCGGTGTCGACGAGGGCTGGTTCGCGCGGCACATGACCGCCGACCCGACCGTGCTGTTCCGCGCCTTCCACTACCCGCCGGGCGACGACGACGCGTGGGGTGTCGGCGAGCACACCGACTACGGCCTCATCACGCTGCTCGCCCAGGACCACCACGGCGGGCTCCAGGTACGCAGCAGCGGCGAGTGGATCGACGTGCCGGCCGATCCGTACGTGTTCGTCGTCAACATCGGCGACATGCTCGATCGCATGACCCGCGGGCAGTACCGGTCCAACCCGCACCGGGTGCGCAACCTGTCGGGGCAGGACCGGGTCTCCTTCCCCCTGTTCGTCGACCCGTCGTGGGACGCCGAGGTCGTGCCGCTGCCGGAGTCGGTGCTCGCCGGACTGCGACCCCGGGAGGACGACGCCGGATCGCGCTGGGACGGGGCGAGCGTCCACGCGTGGGACGGCGTCTACGGCGACTACCTCACCGCGAAGGTCGCCCGCGTCTTCCCCGAGCTGTTCGCCCGGGTCGCCGACCCGGCCCAGGGGGCGGGAGCGGCGACCTAGGGTTCCCCCGTGAGCCACTCCCTGCCGCTGACCGGCGAGCGCACCCTTCCGGGCGTCCGCGGCGAGGAGTACTGGTTCGCGCGCCACGAGGCCGCCTACCGGTGGATCGCCTCCGCGCACGCAGCGCGGCTCGACGGCGCGGTGGTGGTCGAGGCCGGGAGCGGCGAGGGCTACGGCGCGCAGATCCTGCGCGAGGCGGGCGCGCGGACGGTGATCGCTCTCGAGTACGACGAGCTCGCGGTGGTGCACGCGGGTGCGACGTACCGAGACGTACGCCAGGTCCGGTGCAACCTCGCCGGCGCTCCCCCTGTCCTCCGCCTGCACGGACGCCGTCGTGTCCCTCCAGGTCGTCGAGCACCTCTGGGACCTGCGCGGCTTCCTGCGCGACTGCGTCCGGGTGCTCAGGCCCGGCGGGCTGCTGGTCGTCACCACACCGAACCGTCCGGTCTTCTCTCCAGGCCTGCCTCGCGGCGTGAAGCCGACGAACCCCTTCCACGTCGAGGAGCTCGACGCGGAGCAGCTCGCAGCCATGCTCGCCGAGGCCGGACTCGTCGACGTCGACGTCAGCGGGCTGCACCACGGTCCCCGCATCGTCGCCTGGGAACGCGACAACGGGCGTCGGGATCGTGCCCGCCCAGGTGGCCGCGATCGGCGGCGCGGACGACGTTCCGCCTTCGCTCGACGCCTTCGTCGCCACGGTCCGCGCGGACGACTTCGCGGTCGGGCCGGCCGAGCGCTGCCAGGACCTCGTCGCGACGGCAGCGCGCCGGTGAGCGCGCCGGTCGGCACGTTCTGCCTGGTGCTGCACACGCACCTCCCGTGGCTGGCGCATCACGGCGTCTGGCCGGTGGGCGAGGAGTGGTTGTACCAGGCGTGGGCGTCGAGCTACCTGCGCGTGGTCGACGTGCTCGAGCGGCTCGCCGCCGAGGGCCGCCGCGACCTGCTGACGCTCGGCGTCACGCCAGTGCTGGCCGCCCAGCTCGACGATCCTTACTGCCGCAACGAGTTCCACACCTGGCTCGGGATCTGGCAGGCCCGTGCCGAGGGCCTCGCCACCCGTCGGGAGCCACACCTGCGCGAGCTCGGCGCGCGCGAGTTCGTCGCCTCGCAGCAGGCGCTCAGGCGCGTCGAGGGCAGCTGGTCCGCCGGCGCGTCGCCGGTCCTCCGCCCGCTCGTCGACGGCGGCGTGATCGAGCTGCTCGGAGGTCCCGCGACACACCCCTTCCAGCCGCTTCTCGACGACGACTGGGCCGCGTTCGCCCTGCGCACCGGGCTCGACGACACCGCGCTGCGGCTCGGGAGCCGACCCGAGGGGATCTGGGCGCCGGAGTGCGGCTACCGCCCCGGGCTCGAGCAGGTCTACGCGCGGAGCGGCGTACGACGGTTCCTCGTCGACGGGCCGACGATGCTCGCTGCCGGTGGCAGCACGGCCGACGCCGTGACCGTCGGCGACTCCGACGTCGTCGCGTTCGCGCGCGACCTCGAGGTCACGTACCGCGTGTGGTCGCCGCGTCGCGGCTACCCCGGCGGTCAGTGGTACCGCGACTTCTACGACTTCGACCACGGCTCCGGGCTGCGTCCCTCGCGGGTCACCAGGACGACGAGCGAGGCGAAGGCGCCGTACGAGCCGCGCCGCGCGCACGCAGCCGCGCAGGAGGACGCGGCCGACTTCGTCGAGGTCGTACGCCGTCGGCTCACCGAGCTCGCCGCGCAGCGCGACGGTCGACCTCCGCTCGTGGTCGCCGCCTACGACACCGAGCTCTTCGGGCACTGGTGGCACGAGGGTCCGGAGTGGCTCGAGGCGGTGCTGCGCCTGCTGCCCGACGCCGGCGTCCGCGTCACGACGCTGCGCGGCGCGATCGACGCTGGCCACGTCGGCGGGGCGCTCGAGCTGGGCGCGGGCTCCTGGGGCACCGGCAAGGACTGGCGCGTGTGGGACGGCGAGGCGGTCGCGGACCTGGTCGCGGACAACGAGGGACTGCGCGCCCGGGTCGCGAAGCTGCTCGCGACGCCGACCGCGCACCGCGATCGCGACCGCGACCAGCTGGCCCGCTCGACCCTGCTGGCGCTGGCGAGCGACTGGGCGTTCATGGTCACGAAGGACTCCGCCGCGGGATACGCGCGCGAGCGGCACGACCGGCACCAGCGCGACGGGCACGCGCTCGCCGGGCTCCTCGAGCGCGGCGACACGGCAGGTGCGGCGCGCGTCGCAGCCCGGCTGCGCGCGGTGGACGGTCCGTTCGGCCACCTCGACGCCCGGCTCCTCGCCACTAGCCTCTGACCGTGCGCATCCTCCATGTCTCGTGGGAGTACCCGCCCGTCGTCTTCGGTGGACTGGGCCGGCACGTGCACGCGCTCGCGGAGGCGCAGGCTGCCGCCGGCCACGACGTCGTCGTCCTCACCCAGCAGGGGGGCGACGAGGCTCTGCCCCTCGACGAGCGGGTCCACGGCGTCCGCGTGGTCCGCGCACCGCACGACCCGCCCCGGATCCCGATGGAGCAGTTCCTCTCCGCGATCCTGGCGCTCGACCATGAGCTGACGCGCGCCGCGATCCGGCTCTCCCGCACCTGGACGCCCGAGGTGGTGCACGCCCACGACTGGCTCGTCGCGCACACGGCGATCACCGCGCGCGAGCTGTTCGGCGTACCCATCGTCGCGACCGTGCACGCCACGGAGGCCGGACGGCACCAGGGCTGGCTGCCCGGCCCGCACAGCGGTGAGATCCACCAGCTGGAGTGGTGGTTCACCCACGAGGCCCGCCGCGTCATCACGTGCTCGCGGAGCATGCGCGCCGAGATCACCCAGCTCTTCGACGTCCACCGCGAGAAGGTCGCCGTGATCCCCAACGGGATCGACGTCGCGGCCTGGACCGCCGGCCCGGCGGCCGTCGCCGCCGCTCGATCCCGTTACGCCGCAACGGGTCCGCTCGTCGTCTTCACCGGACGCCTGGAGTACGAGAAGGGTGTCCACACGCTCGTCGACGCGTTCCCCCGGCTGCGCCGCAGGTTCCCGGGCATCCGTCTCGTCGTGGTCGGGCGGGGAGGCTGGCAGACCCAGCTCGAGGAGCAGGTCGCGCGGCTGCGTCTCGGTCGCTCCGTCGAGTTCGCGGGCTGGCTCACCGAGTCCGAGCTGTGCGCGGTGACCGCGGCGGCGGACGTCGCCGTGGTGCCGAGCGTGTACGAGCCGTTCGGGATGGTGGCGCTCGAGGCGGCCGCGCTGGGCACGCCCCTCGTGGCGTCGGACACGGGCGGACTGGCCGAGATCGTGGCGCACGGGGAGACCGGCCTGCTGGTCCCGGCGCTCGACCCGGCGGCGCTCGCCGACGCGATCACGACCCTGCTGCGCGACGACCTCCTCGCCCGGCGTCTCGCGCACGCCGCGCGCGACGTTCTCGAGAGCCGCTACTCCTGGGCGGCGATCGCCGAGAGCACCTGTGCCACCTACGTCACCGCGGTCGACGAGGAGCGGCGATCGATATCGGACGGAGTCGAGGTATCCCCGCTCCACCTGGCCGTGCGGGGCGGGAACCTGCTCGGCCGCAGCAGCTGACGGACGAGGGTGGGCGTGGTCTCCGAGCGCATGCACGACGACGAGGTCGCGATCGACGACGCCCTGGTACGACGCCTTGTCCAGACCCAGCTCCCCCGCTGGGCGGACCTGCCCCTTGCTCGTGTCCTCTCCTCCGGCACGGACAACGCACTCTTCCGCCTCGGCCGCGACCTCGTCGTGCGGCTCCCCCGCATCCACTGGGCGGTCGACGACGTCGACACGGAGCAGGTGTGGCTCCCGCGGCTGGAACCCCAACTGCCCGTGGCGATCCCGGAGCCGGTCGCGATGGGAGAACCGGCGCTCGGCTACCCCTGGCGATGGTCGGTGTACACCTGGATCGAGGGCAGCAACCCGTCGCGGGACGACCTCGCCCGCCCCGACGAGCTCGCCGCCGACATCGCCTCATTCGTCACCGCCCTGCGGCGGATCGATCCGTCCGGCGCTCCTGCCGCCGGTCGCGGCGTGCCCTTGCGGGACCGCGACTCGCTGACGCGTGCGGCCATCGCCGAGCTCGGCGCCGAGATCGACGCCGTCGCGGTGACCGCAGCCTGGGACGCGGCCCTGGCCGCGGCACCCTGGTCGGGACCGCCCGTGTGGGTCCACGGCGACCTGAGCCCGGGCAACCTGCTCCTGCGGGACGACCGGCTGCACGCCGTGATCGACTTCGGCTGCCTCGGCACCGGCGACCCGGCGGTCGACCTGCTCCCGGCATGGAACCTGCTGCCGGTCGAGGCGCGTCCGGAGTTCCGTGCCGCGCTCGACGTCGACGACGCGACCTGGGCGCGCGGCCGCGGGTGGGCGCTCAGCGTGGCCCTCGTGGCCCTGCCGTACTACGCGCGCCGGAGCCCGGCCATCGCCGACCGCGAGCGGCGCGTGGTGGCCGAGGTCCTCGCCGACCGCGGCTGACCTTGCGTCACGGCGTCACGGCGTCGAGAGGTCCGCGCAGCTCGAGGAGGACCTGCAGGTACTGCGTCGTCCGCGGGTAGTCGCTGTGCGTCCCGACGAAGGGCATGTACCCCGTGGTGTCGATCTCGTCGCATCCGAAGTCCACCGGGCCGAGCGACCTCGGCAGCGACTGCACCCAGCGGCCGTTGTCGACGGGGAAGCCGAGCGGGTCGGTGGCGCGCCACAGGTTGCGCCAGCGCACCGGGTCGGAGGCCGGGGAGAAGCCGGGCAGGGCGCCACCGAGGCGGCAGCGCACCGACTCGGGCCCCCAGCCCGCCGGCAGCGGCGGTCCCGGCCACGGTCCCGACGGCCAGAAGCGGGCCGCCGGGAACGCCGGCACGCCGAGCACGCTCGGCCCGAGGAGCGCCGGGAAGATGCGGCTGAAGTAGGCCTGCAGCTGCGAGCCGTAGGTGAGCAGCGAGACCGACGAGCAGCGGCCAGGCTCGAGCTGGAGGATCGAGGCGACCGCGATGACGCCGCCGAGGCTGTGTCCCGACAGCACCACGCGCCGTGCCTCGGCCTGACGGGTCAGGGCCGCGCGCGCACGCGCGGCCTCGGCCCGCTCGTCGGGGACGTGGCCGCCGTCGTCGAGGAAGGACTGCTCGAGGAGACCGACGCCGGTCGAGGTGTCGAGGTCGTCGGCGTCGAGCCAGGACAGGACCCGGCCGGTGAGCTCGGGGACCGCGCGCTCGGCGTAGCACGGCGGCGCGAGCGGGTGGCCGTCGCGCGGCAGGAAGCACACAAGGTCCCACAGCAGGCCCAGCGGTCGGCGCCCGGACGTGCCCGTACCGCCGACGAGCATGCCGACGAGCGCCAGCACGAGGAACGCGGCACCGGCGAGCCCGATGCTCATGAAGCCGGTGAGGACCGGTCCCCGGTCGTCGTTGCCCGCCTCCGCCGAGGCGCCGAGCGCCACCGCCGTCACGAGGTTCGCCAGGATCGCGGCCGCGAACAGCCCCACGAGACCCTCGGCCCGCGCGGTGAACCGGGCGAAGCGTCGGGCGCCGTGGCGCTTGCCCGCCAGCACGTCCGGCAGGTCCGGCTCGTACGACGTCCCGTGCGCGGACCCCGCGCCCGGCACGAGCCGCGGTGCGGCCGACGTGGGGGCGGCCCAGCGACGCCAGACCCAGAAGCCCACGACCAGCAGCGCGACGGCCAGGCACGGCAGCACGAAGGCGGCGGCCATCTGGTAGACGGCGGGCGCCGTGAGGTCGGCCGCCGCCCGCGGCACCTCGCCCGCGCCGACCGGGACCAGGCACACGTGGGACTCACCTCCGGGGGTGAGGTCCGACGCCGCGTAGCAGTCGTTGAGCCAGTCGCCCACGGCCAGGGTCGCCGCGCTGGAGAGCAGCACCGCGAACCCGAGGCTCACGAGCATGAACACCGGGGCGGCGCGGCCGTTGAAGGCGAACGCCGCCGCCTCGGCACGATCGGTGAGCACGTGGGCCACCACGATCGCGGCGGTCAGAAGCGCCGCTGCGATCCCTGCGGCGATCGAGCCGGCCAGCGCGGCCAGCAGCACGAGGGCGCCCAGCACGACGACAGCGACCACCAGGTGCAGCGCCTGGCTGGCCCGCGAGGTCGCGCGCCGGAAGCCCCACGCCGACAGCGCCAGCGCGAGGCCCAGCACGACCAGCGCGAGGATCGCCGGACCGGGCGACGACATCACGGGCGGGCTTCCGGGCGCCAGGACCGGGTCCGCGCGGAGCATCGCCAGCAGGGCCACCCCGACCGTCGACGCCGCGGCGAGGTGGACCCAGCCGCTCGGCGGGGTCGTCTCCCGCATCCCCTCGGGACCGGTGATGTCGGACAGGGCCCCCCGCGAGAGGTAGTAGACGACGTAGGCCAGCACGCCGAGCGCGCCGAGGAAGGCGATGGCCCAGCCGGCTCGCGCCAGGCCGTCCAGCTCGCTGAGCAGCTGCCCTGGTCGACGGTAGGAGGCCCGCAGGTTCCAGTCGGCGGCGAGGACGAGGACGACCAGCGCGGCCGCGGCCGCGGCGTGCGCCCCGAGCAGGTAGCGCTTGCTGTCCGGCCGGGCCCAGAACAGCCGGTCGGCGAGGACGGCGAGGAGCCCGCGGTGCCCGTCGTGACGCCGGGCCGGGCCGGTGGCGCCACGGTCTCGTAGCGCACGTTGGTCGCGAGCGAGAGCCACACGAGGCCGCCGAGGACCGCGAGCACGCCCAGCGTCGCGACAGCCGCGCGCTGCCCGAGGGACCAGCCGCGGGCGACGTCGACGAACTCGGGGAGCGCCCGGCACGTGTCGGACGCCGACAGGCACTGCACCGCGACGAGGTCGACGAGCACCACCAGGATCGTCCCGGTGAAGAGCAGGGTCAGCACGAGCGCGAACAGTCGCATCGTGCGGCGCCCGGCCGTGCCGGTGTGCTCCCCCGTCCCGCCGTCCCGCCCGGTCGCGGGACGCGCGCCCAGAACGCCAGGTTGGCGATCCCGAACGGCATCAGCAGGATCCACCCGATGCGAGCGACGAGGGCGACGGCGGCCTTCGCCGCGGCCGGGCCGACCCCGGGTGGCGACGAGCGGGCCATCCCGCCCCAGGAGTACGCCTCGCGACGGATCCCCGGCGGCACCCAGCCACGGTCGCGCGGCGCGAGCCCGGACACTGCGTCGTGCGTCGGCGCCCAGAACCCCCCGAGCTCGTCCCCGCGCGAGGTGAGGCCGGCGGCCGGGAGGTCGAGCATCGCCGGTGGCGGGGTGTTGCTCACGCCATGGACGCGCAGCTCGAGGACAGCCGCCGGTCGGGTCTCGCGGTCATCGGGCGTGCTGGTCATGGCGACCTCCGCCGGTTCTCCCGCCGTCGACGCGGCGACGGTCCCTCGATGGTCGCGCGCTCACGCGCCCGCCGCAGCGAAACGCGGAGCCTCCGGCCCGCAGGATCGAGCGCCGCCATGGAGCGTGCGAGCCCCAGGGCCAGACCTCGGGACGCGCCCGCCTAGCGGGATGTGGTCATGGGGCAAGGGCGGCGTCGAGGAGGGCTCGGCAGTGCTCGCGCGTGGTGTCGACGAGCGGGACGGCTGCCGCCGCATCGCCCGGTTCGGCGAGCATCTGGAACTCGGTGCACGCCAGCAGCGCGGCTGCGCACCGCGGTCGGCGCACCGCGCCGACGACGTCGAGCAGCAACCGGCGCGACCCCGACCGGACGACGCCCTGAGTCAGCTCGTCGTAGACGATGCGCTGCAGCTCGGCGCGGTCCTCGGCCTCGGGCACCACGACCTCGAGCCCCCGGGTTCGCAGGGCTTCGACGTAGAACGGCTTCTCCATCGTGTACGCCGTGCCCAGCAGCGCGACCGTCGAGCGCCCGCGCCGATGCGCACCCTCCGCCGTCGCGTCGACGATGTGCACGAGCGTCGCGTCGCCGCCGGCCGCCTTCGCCACCCGGTCCGCGACGAGGTGCATCGTGTTGGCGCAGATGCCCAGCACCGTCGCTCCCCCGGCGACGAGGGCGCGCGTCGCCTCGGCGTACTGGTCGCCCAGCACGTCCCAGCTGCCCGCGGACTGCAGCGCCGCGACCTCGGCGAAGTCCACGCTGTGACAGGAGATCGGCGGCTGGCGCAGCGGGCCCAGCCGCTCCGCGGCGCCGCGGTTGAGCAGCGCGTAGTAGACGGCGGTCGACTCCCACGACGTGCCACCGATGAGTCCGAGGGTCCGCATGCCGGCGACGCTACTGGCGGTGCGCCGCGCGCGTCCTCGCTCGCGGCGCGGGCGGTCTTCCGGGCGATGTCCTCGAGCGCGGCCCTCGTCGCCGCCCTCGCGGCGTACACCTCCCGTCGGTCCTTCAGGACGCGCCCGGGCACGCCTCCCACCACCGACATCGGGGGACGTCGCCCCGCACCACCGCGTGCGCCGCGAGGACGCTGCCGTGGCCGACCGTCGTGCCGCGAAGGACGGTGACCTTCGTGCCGACCCACACGTCCGGCCCGATCCGCACGGGCGCCTTGACGATCCCCTGGTCCTTGATGGGGACGTGGATGTCGTCGTGGACGTGGTCGAAGTCGCAGACGTAGACCCAGTCGGCCACGATCGTGCCCGCGCCGATCTCGACGTCGAGGTAGCAGTTCACCGTGTTGTCGCGGCCGAACACGCACTTGTCGCCGACGCGCAGCGTGCCCTCGTGGGCGCGAAGCCGGTTCTCGTCGCCCACGTGGACCCAGCGACCGAGAACCAGCCGCCCGTAGCCGGTGCGCGCGTACAGCTCCACCCGTCGACCGATGAAGACCATGCCCTCGGTGACGACGTCGGGGTGGCGCAGCCGCAGCAGCATGAGGCGCCAGTAGCGGCCGAGGTACCAGCGGTCGAACGCGCGGTGCCGCCACATCCAGCGGATCGAGGCGCCCGTGACGAACTTGGCCTGACGTCGGTCCCGCGGCGGCAGGCCGCGCACCGAGCGCGCGACCGATCCCACCGCCTCGAGGAGCACGCGCAGAGCGTACGTCGGCGCGCGGGCAACCCGGGCGACGCGGCGTGGACACCCGCCCGTAACGCCGGCGGGTCACCGTGGACGCATGACCACCACCACCCCCCGGGCCGACGTCCTGCGCCGCCTCACGTACGACAGCGGAGCCGAGGTCGTCATCCGCGTGGCCGGCCCGGCCGACGCCGTGGCGGTCGCGCACCTGCACCGCCGCTGCTCCCTCGACACGGTCTTCCGCCGGTACTTCACCGCGATCCCGCAGATCTCCCCCACGATGCAGGACCAGCTGCTCCGTACCCGCCTCGTCCTCGCGGCGCAGCACGGGTCGGACGTCGTCGGACTCGCCCACCTCGCCGAAGCCGGCGGCCAGCCGACCGAGCTCGCGGTCCTGGTCGAGGACGCGTGGCAGCGGCACGGCATCGGGCGCCAGCTGGCGGAGACCGCCCTCGACGTCGCGGAGGAGTGGGGCATCGACCGCGTCGTCGCCTACACGCTGCAGAGCTCCTCGGCCACGCACGCCTTGCTGCGCAAGCTGCGCGACGGCCGGCTGCACCCGCGCTTCGCGTACGGCGAGGACAGCCTGGTGCGCGTCACCATGGACCTCGATCCCGCGGGTCGCGAGGTGCCGGTGGCCCGGAGCGCCTGACGGGATCGACGCGCTTCACCCAGCCGGCGGGGCGGCCACCTGCGGCTTCGTCGCGGTCACGCACACGTTGTAGAACAGCTCGTCCGGCACGACCTTCGCGAGCACGTTCTCGTCGAGCCAGGACAGACGCTGCCAGCCGGTGTAGGCGAACCTCGCCCAGCCCCAGCCGAGGGCACCCGGGCGCACCGCGGCCTCGAACGTGCGGACCGGCCAGCCGAACCACGACGCCGTGAGCTCCTCGGTCACGGTGCGCACGTCGATCGCCCCGGCCCGCGCGCAGAGCGCCGCGAGCCGGTCGGGGTCGAAGGTGTGCACGTCGACCACGGACTCGAGCGCGGCGGCGCGGGAGGAGGCCGCGAGCTCCTCCTTCGGCCGCGCCCAGCGCTCGCGCAGCGGTGGGAGGTGCGTGGCTCGTGAGGCGGCCCACCAGGTCAGCCGCGACAGCCTCCGCGCGACCCGGTCGCCGAGCCGGGTCGGCTCACCCGCGAAGACGAGACGCCCGCCGGGTCGCAGCACGCGCAGCACCTCGCGGATCGCGAGCTCGACGTCGGGGATGTGGTGCAGGACGGCGTGGCCCACCACGAGGTCGAACGAGTCGTCGTCGTACGGGAGGGCCTCGGCGTCGGCGACCCTGCCCTGCACGGTGAACCCGAGGGCCTCGGCGTTGCGCACGGCCACGGCCACCATGCCCGGGGACAGATCGGTGACGTGACCCTCGTCGAGCACGCCCGCCTGCTTCAGGTTGAGCAGGAAGAAGCCCGTGCCGCAGCCGAGCTCGAGCGCGACGGGGTACGGCCAGCCCTCGCGACCCGCGACGTGCTCGAACCGGCCGCGCGCGTAGTCGATGCAGCGCTCGTCGAAGGAGATCGACCACTTCTCGTCGTAGGTGCTCGACTCCCAGTCGTGGTAGAGCACGTTGGCGAGCTTGGCATCGGACCAGGCGGCCTCGAGCTGCTCGGGCGTGACGGCGTCGCTCATCGACCGAGGAACTGCGCCTTGCCCGGACCGTGCTCGATGAACGAGGCCATGCCGACAGCGCGGTCCTCGGTGGCGAACAGGGCGGCGAACTGGACGCGCTCGATCTCGAGCCCGGTCTCGAGGTCCACCTCGAGACCGCGGTCGATGGCCTCCTTGGCCGCGCGCAGGGCGTAGGCCGGACCGGAGGCGAGGCTGGCGGCGAGGGCGACCGCCTCGGTGTAGACGTCGTCGGGAGCCACGACGCGATCGACCAGCCCGATGCGCAACGCCTCCTCGGCCGCGACGAAGCGCCCGGTGAAGACGAGCTCCTTGGCCCTGGACGGGCCCACGAGGCGGGTCAGGCGCTGCGTGCCGCCGGCGCCCGGGATGATGCCGAGCAGGATCTCGGGCTGCCCCAGCCGTGCGTTGTCGCCGGCGATGCGCAGGTCGCAGCACAGCGCGAGCTCGCAGCCGCCGCCGAGCGCGTAGCCGGTGATCGCGGCGATGGTGGGCTTGGGGATCCGGGCGACCGCGGTGAAGGCGGACTGCAGCGCGGCGGACCGGTCCACCATCTGCTGGTAGCTCCAGGTGGCCATCTCCTTGACGTCGGCACCCGCGGCGAAGACCTTCGGCCCGCCGTAGACGACCACCGCGCGGACCTCGGCGCGTGCCGTCGCCTCGTGGGCGGCGTCGCGGATCTCCTCCTGCACCTGTGCCGACAGCGCGTTCATCGGCGGACGCTCGAGCCTGATCGTGCCGACGCCGTCCTCGACCTCGAGCCTGACGAACTCGCCCACGCCGACCTCCTCGGTGCCCTGCCCTGCCCGCCACCCGGCGGCGCTCGTGAGCCTAGCCAGCCGGGTCCTCCCGGCCCACGGGGGAGGCTGCCGGCGACACCCCGGCTCCCGGTGGGGGTCCCGAGAGGTGGGAGCGCTCCCGGCACGGCAGACTGTCACCGCACGATCGGCCCGGAGCCGCTCGCGGCGGGTGGCTCGAGGTGCAGGAGGCGTTGCGGCATGACTGGCGACACGGTGCCGTCCGACGACGTCGTCCGGCCGCCCGGAGCCGCCTCGCCGCTCGGCGCGACGTGGACCGAGGAGGGCCTCAACCTCGCGGTGAACGCACCGTCGGCCGACCTCGTGGAGGCCTGCCTGTTCCTCGACGACGTCGAGGTGCGCATCCCGCTCGAGGCCCGCAGCCACGGTGTGCACCACGGGTTCCTGCCCGGCGTCGAGGTGGGCACCCGCTACGGGCTGCGCGCCCACGGTCCGTGGGACCCCGGGAGCGGGCTGCGGTTCAACCCGGCCAAGCTGCTCGTCGATCCCTACGCGCTCGCGATCACCGGCGACGTCACCTCGGCGGACGTCCCCCGGCCCGGACGGCCCGACGACCGCGACTCGCCGGACCCGCGCGACTCCGCCCCGTTCGTCCCGCGCGGCGTGGTGCTCGGCAACGGGTTCGACTGGGGCGACGACGACGCCCCCTCGGTCCCGTGGGGCGAGACCGTCCTCTACGAGATGCACGTCAAGGGCTTCACCGCGCGGCACCCCCTCGTTCCCGAGGAGCTGCGGGGGACCTACGCCGGTCTCGCGCACCCGGCCGCGATCGAGCACCTCGTCGCGCTGGGCGTCACGTCGGTCGAGCTGCTCCCCGTTCACCACTCGGTGGCCGAGCCGGCGCTGGCGGCGCGCGCGACGCGCAACTACTGGGGCTACTCCTCGCTCGGCTTCTTCGCCCCGCACGCGGCCTACGCCGCCGACACCCGACCCGGTGCGCAGGTCGCCGAGTTCAAGGCGATGGTCAAGGCGCTGCACGCCGCCGGCCTCGAGGTGATCCTCGACGTCGTCTACAACCACACGTGCGAGGGCGGTCCGGACGGGCCATCGCTCATGTTCCGCGGCCTCGGCGAGCGCGACCACTACAAGCTCGCGCCGCACAGCGGGTCCTACGTCGACACCACGGGGTGCGGCAACACGCTCGACGTCGGCAACCTCGACGTCCTGCGGCTCGTGCTCGACTCGTTGCGCTACTGGGTCACCGAGATGCACGTCGACGGGTTCCGCTTCGACCTCGCCACCGCCCTCACGCGCGAGCGCATCGAGGTCGACGAGCGCAGCCCGTTCCTCGCGGCCGTGCACCAGGACCCGATCCTGCGTCAGGTCAAGCTCATCTCCGAGCCGTGGGACCTGGGGCCGGGTGGCTACCGGCTCGGCGGCTTCGGCTCACCGTGGGCCGAGTGGAACGACGCCTATCGCGACGACGTGCGCTCGTTCTGGCGCGGCGGGCCTAGCCACCGCGAGATCCCCGCCGACATGGGGTGGCGCCTCACCGGCTCCCAGGACGTGTTCCACGGGCGCTCGCCGTCGTCGTCGGTCAACTTCATCACGGCCCACGACGGGTTCACGCTGCGCGACCTCACGGCCTACGACGGCAAGCACAACGAGGCCAACAACGAGTCCAACCGCGACGGCAGCGACAACAACCGCTCGTGGAACCACGGGGTCGAGGGCGAGACCACCGACCCCGACGTCGAGGCCGGGCGGCAGCGCACGGCACGGGCACTGCTGGCCACCCTGCTGCTGTCCACGGGTACACCGATGCTCACCATGGGCGACGAGATGGGCCGCACCCAGGGCGGCAACAACAACGCGTACTGCCAGGACAACGAGATCTCCTGGGTCGACTGGAACCTCGCGCCGTGGCAGAGCGACCTGCTCGAGTGGACGCGCACGCTCCTCAACGTCCGACGTCAGCACCCGACCCTGCGCCAGACGGAGTTCTTCGACGGCCGCCCAGTGGCCGAGGGACAACCCGCCGACCTCGCGTGGCTGCGACCCGACGGAACGCCGATGACCGACTGGGACTGGCACGACGCGCACACCGGCACCCTCGTCATGGCCCTCTCCGGAGAGCTGGCGATCCGCGATGTCGACGGTCGTCCGCTGCGCGACGCCGCGTTCGTCCTCGTGCTCAACCGCTCCGACGACGCCGTGGAGCTCACCCTCCCGGCCACTCCCTACGGCGATGCCTACCGACGCCTGCTCGACACCGACCAGCAGCGACCCCGCACCGGCTCCGCCACCGTGATGGCCCGGTCCGCGACGACGATCGCCCCCCGGTCCGTCGCACTGTTCCGGGTGGAACGCGACTGACCGAGGGGCGACGCTCGCGCGGCGTGCTCAGTCGGTGGCGCTGGCCACCGTGACGGGGAGGCTCTGCAGCCCGAGCTCGGCCGGGTCGTGCAGGCCCACGTGGTTGGGCAGGGCGCGCACGGTGTAGCCGAACGCCCCGGTGTCGTCGAGCGCGACGTTGGCCTCGAAGCGCCAGCGGTTGCCCTCGTAGGACTTCGTGGGCACGAGCGCCGTGAAGGTGGCGTCGACGATGCGGTCGTTGTGGTCGACCCGGCCGCTGGCCAGCTCGACGAGGACGTCGTCGGTGGTGAGACCTCCGAGCGCGACGTAGGCGCGCACTGCGAGCTCGGTGCCCCGCTCCGGCGAGTCGCCGATGCCGGTCGTGTCGACGTGCTCGACGCGGACGCCGGGCCACTCCGCCCGGACGCGGGCGCCGAAGGCGGCGAGCTCCTTCGCGAGCGCGGCGTTGTCCGCCAGCACCGCTCGCGACGACACGGCGGCCGGCGCGTAGAGGGTCTGCGTGTAGTCGCGCACCATCCGGGACGCCAGCACCTTCGGGCCGAGGGTCGCGAGGGTGTGCTGCAGCATCGTGATCCACCGCATGGGCAGACCCGCGGCGTCGAGCTCGTAGTAGCGCGACGCCACGCTCTTCTCGACGAGGTCGTAGAGCGCCGAGGCCTCGAGGTCGTCACGGCGGTCCGGGTCGACGACGCCGTCGGCGGTGGGGATCGCCCAGCCGTTCTCGCCGTCGTACCACTCGTCCCACCAGCCGTCGAGGATCGACAGGTTCAGGCCACCGTTGAGCGCGGCCTTCATGCCGGACGTGCCGCACGCCTCGAGCGGGCGCAACGGGTTGTTGAGCCACACGTCACAGCCCGGGTAGAGCACGCGAGCCATGCCGATGTCGTAGTCCGGCAGGAACACGATGCGGTGGCGCACCTCGGGGTCGTCGGCGAAGGCGACCAGCTGCTGGATCAGCTTCTTGCCGCCCTCGTCGGCGGGGTGCGACTTGCCCGCGATGATCAGCTGCACCGGGCGGTCGGGGTGGAGCAGCATCGCGCGCAGGCGCTTGGGGTCGCGCAGCATGAGGGTGAGGCGCTTGTACGACGGCACGCGGCGGGCGAAGCCGATCGTGAGGACGTCGGGGTCGAGCACCTCGTCGATCCAGCCCAGCTCGGCGTCGGACGCGCCGCGCTGCGCCCACGAGTGGCGCAGGCGACGACGGACGTCCTGGACGAGGCGCTCGCGCAGCAGCCGCTTCGTGCGCCACAGCGCGTCTGCGGGGATCGCGCGCGCCGACTGCCAGCCCTCGGTCTCCTCCGCGAGCTCGGGCCCGACCTGAGCCGCGAGCAGGTCGCGGATCTCGCGAGCGACCCAGGTGGCCGCGTGGACGCCGTTCGTGATCGAGGTGATCGGCACCTCGTCCACGTCGAAGCCCTCCCACAGCCCGGCGAACATGCCGCGGCTGACCTCGCCGTGCAGGGTGCTCACGCCGTTGGCCCGCTGGCCGAGGCGCAGACCCATGACGGCCATGTTGAAGACCGTGGGGTCGCCGCCCTCGTAGTCCTCGGCGCCGAGCGACAGGATGCGCTCGACCGGCACGCCGGTCACGGCGTTGTCGCCGCCGAAGTACTGCGCGACGAGGTCGCGCGGGAAGCGGTCGATGCCCGCGGGAACCGGAGTGTGGGTGGTGAAGACGGTCCCGGCGCGTGCCGCCGAGAGCGCCTCGTCGAACGTGAGGCCCTGGGCCGCCACGAGCTCGCGGATGCGCTCCAGGCCGAGGAAGCCGGCGTGGCCCTCGTTGGTGTGGAACACCTCGGGCTCGGGCGCACCGGTGATGCGGCTGAACGCACGGAGGGCCCGGACGCCGCCGACGCCGAGCAGCAGCTCCTGCTGGAGCCGGTGCTCGCCGCCACCGCCGTAGAGGCGATCGGTCACCTCGCGCTCGAGCGCCTCGTTCTCCTCGACGTCGGAGTCGAGGACGAGGAGCGGTACGCGGCCGACGTCGGCACGCCACACGTGGGCGTGCAGCAGGCGACCGCCGGGCAGCCCGACGCTGATGACCACGGGCGAGCCGTCCGCCTCGCGCAGCAGCGACAGCGGCAGCCCGTCGGGGTCGAGGACCGGGTAGGTCTCCTGCTGCCAGCCGTCGCGGGACAGCGACTGGCGGAAGTAGCCCGCGCGGTAGAACAGACCGACGCCGATGATCGGGACGCCGAGGTCGCTCGCGGACTTGAGGTGGTCCCCGGCGAGGATGCCGAGGCCGCCGGAGTACTGCGGCAGCACCTCGGTGATGCCGAACTCCGGCGAGAAGTAGGCGATGGCCTTCGGTGCGTCGGCGCCGAGAGACTGGTACCAGCGGTCGCCGGTCATGTAGTGCTGCAAGCCGTCGGCGATCCACTGCACGTGGCCCACGAAGTCGGAGTCGGCTGCGAGCTCGGCCCAGCGCAGCGACGAGACCTCGCCGAGGAGACGGACGGGGTCGTGCCCCACCTCGTCCCACAGCGCGTGGTCGATGCGCGCGAACAAGTCCTGGGTCTCGGGGTGCCACGACCACCGCAGGTTCGTCACGATGGACGCCAGCGGCTCGAGGGACTCGGGCAGGACGGTGCGGACGGTGAATCGTCGGATGGCTCTCACCTACGTCACCCTAAGCGCGTTGAGCCGCAAGGGGACTACGGCCCCACCGGTTACATCAGGTTCATCAGGTTTCAGCCCGCGCGTCATGCCGTTACGTCGATAGGCTCGGCAGCGATGCCGCCTCGCCGACGCACGTCGACCGACCCCGCCGGGACCTCGACGTCCACCGCTGCCACACCCGGACCTGACGCGCCCGGGCCGGACGCCGATCCCCCCTCATCACGCCCTCCCACTCGCCCGCGCAAGCGCACGACCGTGCCTGCCCTGCGTCCGGCCAGCACCGGCCGCTTCGCGATCGAGGACGTCTCCCCCGTCGTCGCCGCCGGAACCCGCCCGGTCAAGGCTGTCGTGGGCGAGGCGATCTCCGTCACGGCCACCGTCTTCCGCGAGGGCCACGATGCGGTCGCGGCGACCGTCGTGCTGCGCGAGGCGGGCGGCGCGACGGTATCGGCCCCGATGCTGCGCACCGGGATCGACACCTGGGCCGGCGAGATCCGTCCCAGCGTCATCGGCGACGCCAGCTACGTGATCGAGGCGTGGGGCGACCCGGTCGAGACCTGGCGGCACCGGGCCGAGATCAAGATCCCCGCCGGCCTCGACACCGAGCTCGAGCTGACCGAGGGCGCGATCCTGCTCGAGCGCGCCCTGAAGGCCCTGCCGCGCGGCACCGCGCGCGGGCCGCTCACGGCGGCCGTGTCCGCCCTCCGCGACACGGCGCGCCCCGGACCGGCCCGGCTCGCCGTCGCCCTCGACCCGGCGGTCACGGCGCTCCTCGTGGCGCACCCGCTCCGCGAGCAGGTGACGGAGTCGCGCCCGGTCCCGGTCCGCGTCGAGCGGGAGCGCGCGCTGGTGGGCAGCTGGTACGAGTTCTTCCCGCGCTCGGAGGGCGCCACCCTCGACCCGCCGCGGTCGGGCACGTTCGCGACCGCCGCGCGCCGGCTCCCCGCGATCGCCGCCATGGGCTTCGACGTCGTCTACCTCCCGCCGATCCACCCCGTCGGCACCACCCACCGCAAGGGCCCGAACAACACGCTCACACCCGGCCCGGGCGACCCTGGCGTGCCGTGGGCGATCGGCTCGGCCGACGGCGGTCACGACGCGATCCATCCCGACCTCGGCACGCTCGACGACTTCCGCGCGTTCGTCACCACGGCGCACGGGCTCGGGCTCGAGATCGCGCTCGACCTCGCGCTGCAGTGCTCGCCCGACCACCCGTGGGTGTCCGAGCACCCCGAGTGGTTCGCGCACCGGGCCGACGGCACCATCGCGTTCGCGGAGAACCCGCCGAAGAAGTACCAGGACATCTACCCGATCTACTTCGACGACGACCCCGAGGGGCTGTTCGTCGAGGTGCTGCGGGTCGTGCGGCACTGGATGGCCGAGGGAGTCCGCATCTTCCGCGTCGACAACCCGCACACGAAGCCGGTGGCGTTCTGGGAGCGGCTCATCGGCACGGTCAACGCCACCGACCCCGACGTCGTCTTCCTCGCCGAGGCCTTCACGAAGCCGGCGATGATGAAGCTGCTCGGCGAGGTGGGGTTCCAGCAGTCCTACACGTACTTCACCTGGCGCAACGAGAAGTGGGACCTCGAGGAGTACTTCCGCGAGCTCTCCGGCCCGCTCGCGGCGTCGATGCGGCCGAACGTGTTCGTGAACACCCCGGACATCCTGCACGCCTACCTGCAGTACGGCGGTCCCGCGGCGTTCGCGATCCGCGCGACCCTCGCCGCCACGCTGTCGCCCACCTGGGGCGTCTACTCCGGGTTCGAGCTCTTCGAGCACGTGGCCGCCCGACCCGGCAGCGAGGAGTACCTCGACTCCGAGAAGTACGAGTACCGCCCGCGCGACTGGGCGGCGGCCGACGCCAGCGGGCACACGCTGGCGCCCTACCTCACCCAGCTCAACGCGTTCCGCTCGCTCCACCCCGCACTGCGCCGGCTCCGCAACCTGCACGTGCACGGCACCGACAACGAGAAGGTGCTCGCCTACAGCAAGCGCGAGGGCGACGACGTCGTCCTCGTGGTCTGCACCGTCGATCCGTACGGTGCGCGGGAGACGGTCCTCGACCTCGACCTGCCCGCGCTCGGGCTCGACTGGCACGACTCGTTCATCGCCCAGGACCTCGTCAGCGGCGCGTCGTGGGTCTGGGGCCGCAACCCGTACGTCCGGCTCGACCCGCACGTGCAGGTCGCGCACATCATCCATGTCCGACCGGGAGCCGTGTGACATGCCGAGCAAGCCTGAGAAGCCCGACGCCGTGACGGCCAAGCCGGAGAAGGCGGCCAAGGCCGCGAAGCCGGCGAAGGTGGCGAAGACCACCGCCACCAAGACACGCAAGCCGGCCTCTCCCAATGCCGCGCCCGTCGACGTGCACGACCTGCAGCGGGTCGTCGAGGGCCGCCACCACGACCCCCACTCCATCCTCGGTCCGCACCCGCACGACGGCGCCGTCACGATCCGCACGCTGCGCCCGTGGGCCACGTCCGTCACGGTGGTCGCCCGCACGGCGTCCGGCGACACCCGCCACGAGCTGAGCCACGAGCACGGCGGGATCTTCGTCGGGATCCTGCCCGTCACCGATGTCCCCGACTACCGGCTCGAGGTCGCCTACGGCGGGGACCCGCTTCAGGTCGACGACCCCTACCGCTTCCTCCCCACGCTCGGCGAGATCGACCTGCACCTGATCGGCGAGGGCCGGCACGAGACGCTGTGGACCGTGCTCGGCGCGCACGAGCACGTCTACGCCTCGCCGCTCGGCGACGTCCGCGGCACGTCGTTCGCCGTCTGGGCCCCCTCCGCGCTCGGCGTGCGCGTCGTGGGGGACCACAACCACTGGGACGGCACCGGCACGCCGATGCGCTCGCTCGGCTCGAGCGGGGTGTGGGAGCTCTTCGTCCCCGACGTCGGCGCTGGCACGCGCTACAAGTTCGCGGTCCTCGGCCACGACGGCATCTGGCGGACCAAGGCCGACCCGCTCGCGCAGCACACCGAGCACCCGCCCGCCACCGCCTCCGTCGTCTTCACGTCGGCCTACGACTGGGCCGACGACGAGTGGATGACCCAGCGCCCCACGCGCGAACCGCACAACAGCGCGATGTCGACGTACGAGGTCCACCTCGGGTCGTGGCGACCGGGCCTGAGCTACCTGCAGCTCGCCGAGGAGCTCACCGCCTACGTCACGGAGCTCGGGTTCACCCACGTCGAGCTCATGCCCGTGATGGAGCACCCGTACGCCCCGAGCTGGGGCTACCAGGTCACCTCCTACTACGCGCCGACATCGCGATTCGGGAACCCCGACGAGTTCCGTCACCTGGTCGACCGCCTGCACCAGGCCGGCATCGGCGTCATCCTCGACTGGGTCCCCGCGCACTTCCCGAAGGACGAGTGGGCCCTGGCCCGTTTCGACGGCACGCCGCTCTACGAGCACGCGGACCCGCGTCGCGGCGAGCAGCCCGACTGGGGCACCTACGTCTTCGACTTCGGCCGCAAGGAGGTGCGCAACTTCCTCGTCGCGAACGCGACCTACTGGCTCGAGGAGTTCCACGTCGACGGCCTGCGCGTCGACGCCGTCGCGTCGATGCTCTACCTCGACTACTCGCGCAAGGCCGGAGAGTGGTCGCCCAACATCTACGGCGGCCGCGAGAACCTCGACGCCGTCTCGTTCCTGCAGGAGACGAACGCCGTCGCCTACAAGCGCTCCCCCGGCGTCGTGACGATCGCGGAGGAGTCCACGGCGTGGCCGGGCGTCACGCGGCCGACCCACCTCGGGGGCCTCGGATTCGGCCTGAAGTGGAACATGGGCTGGATGAACGACACGCTCACCTACGTCGAGCGCGAGCCGATCCACCGCCAGTGGCACCACAGCGAGATGACCTTCGCCATGGTCTACGCGTGGAGCGAGCAGTACGTCCTGCCCATCAGCCACGACGAGGTCGTGCACGGCAAGGGCTCGCTCATCTCCAAGATGCCCGGCGACCGCTGGCAGCAGCTCGCGCAGCTGCGCGCCTACCTCGCCTTCATGTGGGCGCACCCCGGGAAGCAGCTGCTGTTCATGGGGTCCGAGATCGGGCAGTACGCCGAGTGGAGCGAGTCGCGCGGCCTGGACTGGTGGCTGCTCGACAACGCCGACCATCGCGGCGTCTCGTCCTGCCTCACCGATCTCAACCGCGTCTACAAGGAGACGCCTGCCCTGTGGTCGCGCGACAACGACCCGGCCGGCTTCGAGTGGATCGACGCCGACGACTCCGCGGGCAACTCGTTCTCCTGGCTGCGCTGGGGGCACAACGGGGAGGCGCTCGCCTGCATCGTGAACTTCGCCGGCGGACCGCACGAGAGCTATCGCCTCGGGCTGCCGCACGGCGGGACGTGGGTCGAGGTGATCAACACCGACTCCGAGATCTACGGCGGCTCGGGCGTCGGCAACCTCGGGTCGGTCGTGGCCGAGGAGGTGCCGTGGCACGGACGACCGTTCTCGGTGTCCCTGCGCGTCCCTCCGCTCGGTGCCCTGTGGCTCCGCCCGGAGTGACCGCTCGCTGAGGCGCTACGCGTCCGACGGCTTCTCCTGGATCGCCCAGCTGTTGCCGTCCGGGTCGTCGAAGAACACGAACGCGTTCCAGGGGCCGCCGTGGCCGTCGTGCCAGCCGTTCTCGTCGACGTGGCGCACCGGGGTGACGTCGACGCCGCGCCCGGCCAGCAGGGCGCGGGCCGCCTCGATGTCGGACACGACGAGCTGGAGCCCCTTGTAGGAGCCCGGGACCGCGGCCGAGAGCCCCACGCCGATGGTGACCGAGCACCCGGATCCGGGCGGCGTCATCTGCACGATGCGCATCGCCCCCCGGGTGTCGTCGAGATCGAGGCCGAAGCCCACCTGGTCGACGTAGAAGGCCTTCGACCGGTCGACGTCCGACACCGGCAGCACGACGACCTCGAGCTTCATGTCCATCGGGCGATCGTGGCACGCGGTCGCACGTGCCCGCGTCGGTTTCCCGGACCGCGTACCGCGCGTCCGGTCGCCCGACGCGAGATCCTGGGTGGAACGCCCGCCGCTCGACCCCAGCAGCTGCCCCCGGGCCGCTGACCGACCCGTCCACCGGGAGCCGCACCGTGAGCACGACTGCCGGGACCGGAGTGCGGCTGGCCCGGTACGCCTGGCTCTCGATCGGGGCCGCGCTCCTCACGATCGCGCTCAAGACGGGCGCCTACCTCGTCACCGGCTCGGTCGGGCTCCTCTCCGACGCCGCCGAGTCCGTGGTCAACCTGGTCGCCGCGGTCATCGCCCTCATCGCCCTGACGGTGGCGGCGCGCCCGGCCGACGCCGGTCACCACTACGGCCACGGGAAGGCGGAGTACTTCTCGGCCGCGATCGAAGGTCTCATGATCTTCGTGGCGGCCGCGGTCATCCTGGTCACGGCGATCCAGCGGCTGATCCACCCCCAGGAGCTCGAGAGCGTGGGCATCGGCCTCGCGATCTCGCTCGTGGCCACGGCGGTCAACGGCGCCGTCGGCCTGCTGCTCATCCGGGTGGGTCGGGAGCACCGCTCGGCCACCCTCGTGGCCGACGGCAAGCACCTCATGACCGACGTGTGGACGTCGGTCGGCGTGGTCGTGGGAGTGCTGCTCGTGGCGGTCACCGGGTGGCTCCCGCTCGACGCGATCGTGGCCATCGCCGTCGCCATCAACATCCTGGTGACGGGCACCAAGCTCGTGGCGTCGTCGACGTCGTCCCTGCTCGACGCCGCCCTCTCGCCCGAGGATCTCGCCGCGGTCGTGGCTGTGCTCGACCGACACCGCAGTGACGAGGTGGCCTTCCACGGCCTCCAGACCCGGGAGAGCGGCCGCACCCGCTTCGTGTCGGTGCACGTGCTCGTCCCGGGCGCCTGGACCGTGCAGGAGGCGCACGACGTCGTCGAGGGCGTCGAGGCGGACATCCGGGCAGGCGCTCGACGGGGTGAGCGTCACGACCCACGTGGAGCCGCGCGAGGACGCGCGGTCCTACGAGGACTACACGTACGACGGCGGCTCGGCCGCCTCGTAGGGATCCGCTCAGAACAGCGCGCTGGCGAGGGCGGCGCGCGCCCGGCCGACGCGGGGATCGGCGTCGCCCACGAGGATGAACAGGCTCAGCAGGTGGTCGCGCGCCGCGTTGCGCTCGTCGCCTGTCGTCCGCCGGACGAGGTCGAGGATCCGCTCGAACGCCTCCTCGACGCGCCCCGTGAGCAGGTCGATGTCGGAGGCGAGGGCCTGCGCGTCGAGCGAGTCGGGCGCGGCGAGGGCGGCGGCCAGGGCGGACTCCGGGTCTGCGCCGTCGGTACGCCGCAGCAGCGCGACCTGGGCGAGCCCGGCCTTCGCGTCGAGGTCGGTCGGAGCGGCTGCGAGCACCGACTGGTAGGCGGCCTCTGCCGCGTCCCAGTCGCCGAGCTCGATCGCGTCGTAGGCGGCGTCGAACCGCGGGTCGCTCTCGGGCTCGGGCTCTACGACGACCTCGGGTGCCGTGCCGTCGACGTCGACCCGCCCGGCGACGCCGTTGGCGGCCGCGACGCGGAGCAGCTCGTCGAGGAACTCGCGGACCTGCGCCTCGGGCAGCGCCCCCTGGAACAGCGGCACCGGCTGGCCCTTGATGACACCGAAGATCGCCGGGATCGACTGCACGCCGAAGGCCTGCTGGATGCGCGGGTTGGCGTCGACGTCGACCTTGACCAGCAACCACTGCCCGGCGTCCTCGGTCACGAGCTTCTCGAGGATCGGCGACAGCGCCTTGCACGGCTGGCACCACTCGGCCCAGAGGTCGATGACGACCGGCACCTGGAAGGAGCGGTCGAGCACCTCGGTCTGGAAGGCGGCCTCGTCGACGTCGACCACGAGCGCCGACGGCGCCGGGACGACGCCCTCGGCGAGCCGCTGCTCCGCCGCGGCCTGCGCCTCACGTGCGGCAGCGACGGCGGCGAGATCGACTGCGCCGCGCAGAGGGACCTGGGACATGGGGTTCGGGGTGCTCACGGATGCATTCTCCCCCGCGGTCTCAGAGGAAGTAGAGGCGGCTCAGCGGGACCTGCTGGACCGGGTCCATCGCGAGGCGCTCGCCGTCGAGGTGGACGCCCGCCCCGCGCGGGTCGACGACGACGCGCCGAGCCGCGGTGGCGCGAGCATCGACGCCGAGCCCGACGTCGCGGCAGCCCCGCACCGCCACGCGCCGACGACGGGTCGGGAACACGTCGCGGCCGGACTCGACGGCGGCGCGGTTGGTGAAGATCACCGCGAGGTCGACCGCGGCACCGCCGATGCCGCCGAACTGCGCGGCGATCTGGCGCGGCTCGGCGACGTCGATCACCGCGTTCGGGTCGCCGACGGTGCCCCACGCCGGCAGGCCCGACTTCAGGACCAGGTAGGGCTTGGCGCCGAACGACGCCGGCGACCACAGCACGATGTCGGCCATCCGGCCCGGCTGCAGAGAGCCGACCTCGTGCGCGAGCCCGTGCGCCAGCGCCGGGTTGATCGTGAGCTTCGCGAGGTAGCGCAGCACGCGCGCGTTGTCGTGCGGGCTGTCGTCGTCGGCCGGCTTGAGCACCGACGCGAGCTGGAACGTGCGGCGCACGGTCTCCCCTGCGCGACCCATGCCCTGCGCGTCGCTGGTCGTGATGGGGATGACGCCGCGGTCGTGCAGCACGTTCTCCGCCGCCATCGTGGCCGACGCGCACGCGGGCGCGCACGATGTCGGCGTCGCTGGGCAGGTCCGGCTTCAGCGCGTGGACGTTCATGATCATCGCGAAGTGCTCGGCGACCGCGTCGCGCCCGAAGGGCAGCGTGGGGTTGGTCGACGACGCGAGCACGTGCGGCACGCCGGCGAGCCGCAGCACGTCGGGCGTGTGCCCGCCGCCGCAGCCCTCGACGTGGTACGCGTGGAACACGCGGCCGTCGGAGACGGCGAGCGTGTCGTCGACCGACAGCCCCTCGTTGAGGCCGTCGGTGTGCACCGCCACCTGGACGTCGTACTCCTCGGCCACGGTGAGGCACGTGTCGAGCGAGCGCAGGTGCGCGCCGGTGTCCTCGTGCACCTTGAAGCCGCACACCCCGGCCTCGATGCCCTCGAGCATCGTGCCGCGGCGCGACGCCGATCCGCGGCCGAGCAGGCCGACGTTGATCGGGTAGGCGTCGAACGCGGCGAACGCGGTGCGCAGCGGGCCGGCGCCGTTGACGCCGACGCCCCAGAACGGCCCGAACTCCTGGCCGATCACGGTGGTGACGCCGGACGCGAGCGCAGCCTCCATCACGCGCGGCGAGAGCAGGTGCACGTGGGTGTCGACGGCGCCGGCCGTGGCGATGAGGCCCTCGCCGTTGATGACGATCGTGCCGGTGCCGACGACGATGTCGATGTCGTCGGTGGTGTCGGGGTTGCCCGCGCGTCCGACGCCGACGATGCGGCCGTCGCTGATGCCGATGCTCGCGGTGCGGATGCCGAGCACGGCGTCGAGGACGAGGACGTTGGTGATGACGACGTCGCACGACTCCTCGGTCGTCACCGCGCGCAGGCCGATGCCGTCGCGGCCGGTCTTGCCGAAGCCGAGCAGGAACTCGTCGTCGTCGGGCTGGCTGTGCGCCTCGACCTGCACGACGAGCCCGGTGTCGCCGAGGCGCACGCGGTCGCCGGTGCGCGGGCCGTAGACCTCCGCGTGGGCGGCGGGGTTGAGCGTCATCGCTGCACCTCCGGTCCGCTCGACGAGTGCGGCGCGCGATCCGCGGCGACCGCGGCCTCCGGGATCGCTTCGCTCGGCGACACCGGTGTCGAGGAATCCCGTGGCGCGCAAGAGGTCCAGCGCCTCGCTCACGGCGCCGGGCGCGTCGAGCGGGCCGTCGACGAGACCGGCGAAGCCGATGACGACGCGCTCGCCGCGGATCGGGACGAGCCGCACCCGCTGCGGTCTCCCCGGGCGCGAACGTCGTGCTCGAGCCGGCCGCGATGTCGAGGTGGCGGCCGTACGCCGCCCCGCGGTCGAACGAGAGGCGCGGGTTGACCTCGAGGAAGTGGAAGTGGCTCGTCACGGTGATGGGCACGGCCGCGGTGTTCGCCACGTCGACCTCGACCACGTCGAGCCGCGCGCGTGCGACCCGCGTCGGCGGCCGGGTCGGCGTCGGGGTCCGCCGCGACCTCGATCGCGCCGGGTGCGCCGGCGCCGAGCGAGCCGCCGCCGATCGGGTCGGGCACGACGACGAGCCGTGTGCCGTCGTCGAACACCGCCTCGACCTTGACGTCGTACAGGACGTCGGCGACGCCGGGCAGCACGTCGTCCGGGCCGAGCACGGCACCGGCCCGATCTCGATGCGCCTCCTCGTGCCGCCGCCCGTCGCGGGCCGCCTCGGCCACGGTGTCGGCGATGAGCGCCGTGGCCTCGGGGACGTTGAGCCGGAGACCGCGCGCGCGTCGGGCATCGCGCGAGCTCGGCCACCGTGAAGAGCAGGAGCCGGTCGCGCTCGGAGGGGGTCAGCTGCACGGCGCCCATCCTGGCAGCAGCGGGTGCCGCCGGGGCGTTGTCGACGCGTTCACCCTGTACCGTTCGGGACCTCGCGATGGCCCACCGGGACAACCAGTCGTCGCGGGGGCCGAGGTCCGCGACCGGGCCGCCGAGCGAGGCCGAGGAGCCACGATGACCGACCTGCAGGAGTGGCTCCCCCGCGGCGTCGCGGCGATCGCCGCCTGGCAGCGCGAGTACGGACCGGCCACCACGCACCCCAGCCTCGAGGTCGGCGACGACGTCCTCGAGGAGGCGTTCGGCCGTCTCGTGGAACGGCTGCGCGACAACTACCCGTTCGGGAACCCGCGCTACGTCGGGCAGATGCTCAAGCCGCCGCACCCCGCCGCCGTGCTCGGCTACACCACCGCCATGCTCATCAACCCCAACAACCACGCGCTCGACGGTGGGCCCGCCACCGCGGCGATGGAGAAGGACGTCGTGGCCCGGCTCGCGGGCATGTTCGGGTTCGGGGACCACCTCGGGCACCTCACCTCGAGCGGCACGATCGCCAACCTCGAGGCGCTCTGGGTCGCCCGCGAGTCCCATCCGGGCAAGGCGGTCGCGTTCAGCGCCGACTCCCACTACACGCACTCACGGATGTGCCAGGTCCTCGGCGTCGAGGGCGTGGCCGTGCGGTCCGACGCCGCGGGCCGGATGGACCTCGCCCACCTCGAGGAGCTGCTCGCGGGCGGCACGGTCGGCACCGTCGTCGCGACGCTCGGCACGACCGGGCTCGGCGCGCTCGACCCCCTGCCCGAGATCGTCGCGCTGGCCCGCGCGACCGGAGCACGGGTCCACGTCGACACGGCGTACGGCGGGTTCTTCGCGCTCGTCGCCGACGACTCCGACGACGGCGTCGCGAGCGCGCCGTTCCGCGCGATCGCCGACGCCGACAGCGTCGTGATCGACCCGCACAAGCACGGGCTGCAGCCGTACGGCTGCGGTGCGGTGCTCTTCCGCGACCCCGCCGTCGGGCGCTTCTACGTCCACGACTCGCCGTACACCTACTTCAGCTCCGACGAGCTGCACCTCGGCGAGATCTCCCTGGAGTGCAGTCGCGCGGGAGCTGCCGCCGCGGCGCTGTGGCTCACCCTCGAGGTGATCCCGCTGACCGACGCCGGCCTCGGCCAGGTGCTCCGCGCGAACCGGCGTGGCGCGCTCGAGTGGGACCGCCTGCTCGGCTCGTCGTCGGAGCTGGCCGCCTACCAGACCCCCGAGCTCGACATCGTCACCTACTACCCCCGTCGCGGGTCGATGGCCGCGGTCGACACCGCCTCCGAAGGCCTCTTCCGCGCCGCGGCCGACTGCGAGCCGGCCGAGCAGATCCATCTCGCGACGTACTCGGTCACGTCGGCGGCCATGGCCGTGCGAGGTCACGCCGTGGAACCTGACGCGGCCACCGCCCGCATCCTGCGCAGCACCGTGATGAAGCCGGAGTCCGAGGCGTTCGTGCCGTCCATCCACGCCCGTCTCGAGGCTCTGTCCGCCGGCGTCACCGGCTGAGGCTCACCAGCGGGGCAACGCCTTGCCGGGGTTGAGGATCCCGCGCGGGTCCCACGCATCCTTGACGCGTCGGTGCAGGTCGATGGCGACGTCGTCGAGTTCGGACGTGACGGCGTCGCGCTTGAGCAGGCCGACCCCGTGCTCCCCGGTGACCGTGCCGTCGAGCCGCAGCGCGACCGCGAGGATGTCGTGGAAGGCCAGCATCGCCCGTGCCGCGGCCTCCTCGTCGCCGCGCGGGGTGACGATCGTCGGGTGCAGGTTGCCGTCGCCGGCGTGACCGAACGTGCCGATCATGACGTCGCGATCCTGCGCCACCTGCTCGATCGCGACGACGGCCTCGGCGAGTCGGCGACGTGGCACCGAGACGTCGTCGAGGAGCCAGTCGCCCAGGGACTCGAGCGCGGGGATGGCCATCCGGCGGGCACCGAGCAGCAGCTCGGACTGCTCCTCGTCCTCCGAGCGGTAGCCCTCGAACGCGCCGGCCCGCTCGCACTCGGCGAGGACGAGATCGGCCTCCCGCTCGCCGGCGACTCCTGGCAGGTCGCTCTGCGCGATCAGCAGGGCGGCGGCGTCGGTGTCGAGCCCCATCGGGCGGAACGCCTCGACGGCACGCAGGGTCGTGCGGTCCATGAGCTCGAGCAGGCTCGGCGAGGCCACGGCCATGATGCGCTCGACCGCGCGGCCCGCGGCTCCGATGTCGGCGAACACGGCAACTGCGGTCGTCGCGGGTGACGGCGGTGGCCGCAGCCGCAGCCGCGCCATCGTCACGACACCGAGCGTCCCCTCGCTGCCCACGACGAGCCCGGCGAGGTCGTAGCCCGCGACGCCCTTGACGGTCCGACGCCCGAGCCTCGTGACGCGACCGTCGGCGAGCACCAACTCGAGGCCGAGAACGGCGTCGCGCGTCACGCCGTACTTCACGCAGCACAGCCCGCCGGCGTTGGTGCTGACGTTGCCGCCGATCGAGCAGAACTCCTTGCTCGCCGGGTCCGGCGCGTACCACAGGCCGTGCCGGGCGACGTGCTCCCGGAGGTCCTGGTTGAAGATCCCCGGCTGTGTCTCGACGTAGCCGTTGCCGACGTCGACCGTGAGGACGTCCCGCATGCGCTCGACGCAGAGCACGATGCCGCCGTCGACGGCGTTCGCCCCACCGGACAGCCCCGACCCCGCGCCGCGCGGCACCACCGGGACGCGGTGCTCGTGCGCCGCGGCGAGGATCGCCGACACCTGCTCGGTGGAGCGCGGGAAGGCGACGGCGAACGGCAGCCCGACGGCCGAGCCCGTCGACCGGTCCGCGCGGTAGCCGTCGAGGATGTCCCGGTCGGTTACGAGATCGCCGTCGCCGAGCGCCGTCTCGGCGGCGCGCAGGACCGCGTCCTCGGGAGTCACGGCCCGACGCTAACGCACGGGTCCGAGGTTGACCGGCGGGGCCGGCCGGGGCTCGTCGTCGTGCGATCAGCTGCAGTTCTTCGCCGCCCAGAGGGTGACCGTGGTGATGTCCTCGGCCCGGCCCTGGAGCTTCTCGCCCATCGCCTGCGCCATGGAGGTGTCGGTGTAGGTGCCCGACTCCGCGATCTGGCCGAGGTAGTCCATGAGGATCGCGTACGTCTCGACCGCGTCCTTGATCTCGTCGGGCGCCGTGGCCCGCATGTCGGCCGCGGCGTCACGGAAGGCCCGGCCCATCACGGCCGGGTCGGTGCTCTCGTCGACGTCGGACAGCCCGCTGATCGAGTCGCAGAAGTCGGTGGCGCCGGATCCGGTGCCGGACGACTCGGTCGAGGACGACGACTCCGTCCCGCTCGGCGTCGCGGACTCCGACGAGCCGTCGGGCGAGGGCTCCGACGAGGACGAGGTGGACGTCGCCGGACCCGCTGTGACGTTGCCCGAGGACGAGCAGCCGGTCAGTGCAACGACGAGGACGACCGGCAGGGCCAGCAGGGAGATCGGGCGCAGGGCCATGAGGACCACCAGGGAGAGGGAGAGCGACACCCGGGACGGGCGCCGACCCGCGACGCTATCGAGGGGTGCCCGGCCGATGCGACCCGGGCAGCCGGACGGGGACGACGGTCAGAGAGCGAGGCCCGTGACGAGCGCGTCGGCGGCGGCGAAGGGGTCGAGGTCGCCGGCGACCACGCGCTCGGCCAGCGCAGTCGAGGCGCACGTCGCCGCGCAGGTCACCGATGCGCTCACGGAGGACCCCGAACGCGATCGCCTCGACCTCGCCCGCGGCTCGGGCGCGACGACGGTCGTGCAACGCGCCCGTGCGCTCCAGCCAGGCGCGGTGCGAGTCGAGCGAGTCGACGACGTCGCCGATCCCCTCGCCGCGCGACGCGACGGTCTTGAGCACCGGAGGCGCCCACGGGTCGTCCGACGATCCCGAGCGCGGACCGGCCCCGAGCGTGATCATGTGCCGCAGCTCGCGCATCGTGGAGTCGGCGCCGTCGCGATCGGCCTTGTTGACCACGAACAGGTCGCCGATCTCGAGGATGCCCGCCTTCGCCGCCTGCACGCCGTCGCCCATCCCCGGGGCGAGCAGCACGACGGTCGTGTCGGCCGCCGCCGCGACCTCGACCTCGCTCTGCCCGACCCCGACCGTCTCCACGAGCACGACGTCGAAGCCCGCGGCATCGAGCACGCGGACCGCCTGCGGCGTGGCCCAGGAGAGGCCGCCGAGGTGGCCGCGCGAGGCCATCGAGCGGATGAACACCATCGGGTCGGTGGCGTGCTCCTGCATCCGCACCCGGTCGCCGAGCAGCGCGCCGCCGGAGAACGGCGAGGACGGGTCGACCGCGAGCACGCCCACCCGGAGGCCGCGCGCGCGGTACTCGCCCACGAGCGCGGACGTCGACGTGGACTTGCCGACGCCGGGCGCCCCCGTGAGCCCGATGACGTGGGCGCGACCGGCGTACGGCGCGAGCGCCGCGGTGACCTCGCGCAGCACCGGCGCGCGCGTCCTCGACGTAGGAGATCAGTCGCGCGACGGCGCGCGCCTGCCCGTCGCGGGCCCTGGCGACGAGGTCCGCGACGGTGGGGCTCGGGGTCACGCGGTGGCCGACTACGCCGACGGCACGCGGACGATCAGGGCGTCGCCCTGGCCGCCGCCGCCGCACAGCGCGGCCGCACCGACGCCGCCGCCGCGACGCTGAGCTCGAGCGCGAGGTGGAGCACGACGCGGGCACCGCTCATGCCGACCGGGTGGCCGAGCGCGATGGCGCCGCCGTTGACGTTGACCTTCTCCGGGTCGACGCCGAGCTTCTCGGTGGAGACGATGCCCACCGCGGCGAAGGCCTCGTTGATCTCGACGAGGTCGAGGTCGGCCACCGCCAGGCCCTCGCGGCCGAGGGCCTTGAGGATCGCGTTGGCCGGCTGCTCCTGCAGCGACGCGTCGGGGCCGGCCACGACGCCGTGGGCGCCGATCTCGGCGAGCCAGGTGAGGCCGAGCTCCTCGGCCTTCGCCTTGCTCATCACGACGACGGCGGCCGCGCCGTCGGAGATCTGCGACGACGTCCCCGCGGTGATGGTGCCGTCCTTGGCGAACGCGGGACGCAGCTTGCCCAGCGACTCGGCCGTGGTGTCGGCGCGGATGCCCTCGTCCTCGGCGAACACGATCGGGTCGCCCTTGCGCTGCGGGATCGTCGACCGGCGCGATCTCCTCGGCGAAGATGCCGTTCTTCTGCGCCGCTGCGGCGAGCTGGTGCGACCGCGCGGAGAACGCGTCCTGCGCCTCGCGGGTGACCGACGGGTAACGACGCGTTGTGCGCCTCGGTCGAGACGCCCATCGCCACCTGGTCGAACGCGCAGGTGAGCGCGTCGAACGCCATCGAGTCGACGAGCGTGACGTCGCCGTACTTGAAGCCCTCGCGCGACCTCGGCAGCAGGTGCGGCGCCTGGGTCATCGACTCCATGCCGCCGGCCACGACGATCTCGAACTCGCCCGGCGCGGATGAGCTGGTCGGCGAGCGCGATCGCGTCGAGGCCGGACAGGCAGACCTTGTTGATGGTCAGGGCCGGGACGTCCATCGAGATGCCGCCCTTGACCGCGGCCTGGCGGGCGGTGATCTGCCCCGCACCTGCCTGGATGACCTGGCCCATGATCACGTAGTCGACCTGGTCGGGCGAGACGCCGGAGCGCTCGAGCGCGGCCTTGATCGCGACGCCGCCGAGGTCGGCGGCGGAGAAGTCCTTGAGCGACCCGAGCAGGCGGCCCATGGGGGTGCGCGCACCCGCGACGATGACGGTTGTTCCGGCGCTCATGAGCGACCCTCCCGAGACTCCTGCGACTGGTCTTGACACGATACTGCCGTGAGCACCCCCAGCCCCGCCGAGGTCCTCGGACCCGTCGTCACCGCCATCGACCACGTCGGGTTCGCCGTCCGCGACCTCGACGACGCCATCGCGTTCTACGGCCGCACGTTCGGCCTCCCCCTCGTCGCACGAGGAGGTCAACGAGGAGCAGGGCGTGCGCGAGGCGATGCTCGCCATCGGCGACTCCGCCATCCAGCTGCTGGCACCGCTGCGCGCGGACTCCCCGATCGGCAAGTTCCTCGACCGCAACGGCGAGGGCATCCAGCAGGTCGCGTTCCGCGTCGACCGACGTCGACGTCGCGTCGGCCGCGGCTGCGCGACGCCGGGCTCCGGCTGCTCTACGACGCGCCCAAGACGCGGCACGGCAGGGTCGCGGATCAACTTCGTGCACCCCAAGGACTGCGGCGGCGTCCTCGTCGAGCTCGTCGAGCCCGGACCCGACCCCCACCGACCTGTCTGACTGGTGGCGTTGTCACTTCCCAGCGCGGGAGTGCCCTGCGCGGGAGATGACAACACCACCAGTCAGGCGCGAGGGAAGGCCGGTGGCCCGTGGGCACCGGCCTTCCCTCGCTTGTCGGTCAGTCCTCGCCGAAGACCTTGTCCCAGTCGTGAATCTTGAGCACGAGCAGCTGCCCGTTCTCGACCAGCTCCTCGACCGTGCCGGGACCGGTACCGGCGGGCAGGTTCTTGTTGGTGTGCGCCTGCGCGTCGAACAGGAAACTGCCCTCACCGAAGAACTTCTCGCTGTCGACGATGCCGCTGCTCTCCTCGTCGGTGGTGAGCACGGCGCGCGTGCCCGCGCTCGTGCCTGCCGGGTTGGTGACGCCGAACAGAGCGGGGTCGAACTCCGCGAGAGTCGCCAGTGCACCGCTCTCGATGTCGTAGGCCACGATCCGGGCGACGTGGTCGTTGGCTCCCGGGTCCTCCTGGATCAGCAGGTGGCCCTCCCGGTCGATCGCCATGTTGTCGGGCTTGCTCAGGTACGGCGCCTCGCTGCCGTCGAGCAGCAGCGTCAGCGTCGCGCCCTTCTCCGGCCGCGTGACGTCCTTGAACGACAGGCGCCACAGACCGCCGCCGTCGCGGGTGATGCCGGGCTCGGCCGGGTTGGCTGCGGTGCTGCCACCCTCGGTCGTCAGGAAGTAGTAGTCGTTCGAGGTTCTGCGGGTCGAACGCCCCGTCCTCGATGCGGTTGAGGGACAGTCCCTTCGCCGCGGCTGCGACGTTCTGTGCCGCGCCGCTCACCGTCCAGTCGATCTGCTCGTCCGCCCCGATGGTCACCTTCGCGGGCGTGCCCTTGCCGTATGTCGCGCGGCACTGCGCGTCCGTCGAGACGGCCTCGTCGGCGGCGTCGAGGACGAAGAGCGACCCGTTGGCCAGACCGGCCCGCTCGATCGGGGTTGCCGGAGCGCTCCTTGTCGCCGACGTACACGCGGATCTGGCCGCTGGCCGCGTCCTCGTTGCCGAGGACCACCGTGCGGTCGGAGCGGACCGGTGCCTCGAGCGTGTTCTCCCACGAGAAGAGGCCGAGGCGCGGCAGCTGGTACGCCGTGCCGGCCTCGGTCACACCGAACACCCGGCCCTCGTCACCGGTCTCCTCGTTCGCGAGGTAGAGCTGGCCGACGTAGCCCCTGCCACCCTTGCCCTTCAACGCCCCTACCTCGGTGAGGTGGCCCGAGCAGAACCGGGTGAAGGCTGCCGTGCCGCCCGCCGACGGCGTCGGCCGGGCGTCGCGGGGCGTCGTGCTCCACGCGTCGCCGACGTAGTCCCAGTATTGCACCGGTGCCGAGATGAGGTCCTCGCCCGACACGCACCTCACCGGTGCGGGTGTCGATCACGGAGGCGGTCGACGAAGGCGCCCTTCTGCCCGTGCGTCGCGCACGATGCCTTGGGCGCCTGGAGCTCGTGGTTCACCAGGACCGTGGCGGTCCGACCGCGTGCCGGTCAGGCCCATGTCCGTCGGGGATCCCAGCGAAGGCGTGGCCGTTGCCGGCGGTGTCGCCTGTCGGTGAGCAGTGAGCGCAGCGAGACGCCCTCGGCCACGGGGACCAGGTAGGGCGCGGTCGACGTCGAGGGGCCGGTGGGCGGCGCCGGAGCGGCTGATACCGCACCTGCGAGCGAGCCGACGGCGAGGGCGGCAGTGGCGGCGACAGCCGTCGCCGAGGCGACGAGGCGCGGGGAGCTGGACGACACGAGGTGGACCTCCGGGGTGGGGGGTGTCGGACGCCTCGACGCTAGGGAGGGCAGGGATACCCGCGCCCTGTCCGAGGCGACGGCCTGGTGAACGGTGGGCGACCGTCGCGTGCTCGCGGAGCCGTCGTCAGCACCTGGTCCGAGCGTGACGTCGACCCGGCGAGGGCCACCCCGCGGGCGTCGAGGTCCGCCGCCCCGCTAACGTCGGGATCGGACGCGACCGCCGCGTACCGCACCACCCCTGCGCCGACCCACGGAGGCCGACGTGAAGAGCATCCTCGACGCGATCCTGTCCGCCGACGCCACCACTGCCGACTTCGCGGCGCTCGAGATCCCGGAGTCCTACCGCGCGGTCACCGTGCACAAGGACGAGGACCGGATGTTCGAGGGCGTGGCGACCCGCGACAAGGACCCGCGGCGGTCACTCCACGTCGAGGACGTACCCCTCCCGGAGCTCGGACCGGGAGAGGCGCTGGTCGCCGTGATGGCGAGCTCGATCAACTACAACACGGTGTGGACGAGCATCTTCGAGCCGGTGTCGACGTTCGGCTTCCTCGAGCGCTACGGCCGCCTCAACCCGCTCGCGAAGCGCCACGACCTGCCCTACCACGTGGTGGGTTCGGACCTCTCCGGCGTCGTGCTGCGCACCGGCCCCGGCGTCCACACCTGGAACCCGGGCGACGAGGTCGTCGCGCACTGCCTCTCGGTCGAGCTCGAGAGCCCGCTCGGCCACAACGACACGATGCTCGACCCCGAGCAGCGCATCTGGGGCTTCGAGACCAACTTCGGCGGCCTCGCGCAGATCGCGCTCGTGAAGGCGAACCAGCTGCTGCACAAGCCGGCGCACCTCACCTGGGAGGAGGCGGCGGTCCCCGGCCTGGTCAACTCCACCGCCTACCGCCAGCTCGTGTCCACCAACGGCGCCGCGATGAAGCAGGGCGACCTCGTCCTCATCTGGGGTGCCTCCGGCGGACTCGGCTCCTACGCCACGCAGATGGCGCTCAACGGCGGCGCGACTCCGGTGTGCGTGGTCTCGAGCCCGGAGAAGGCCGAGATCTGCCGCCGCATGGGCGCGGAGCTGATCATCGACCGCAGTGCCGACGGCTACGCGTTCTGGAAGGACGAGCACACCCAGGACCAGAAGGAGTGGCGGCGCCTCGGCGCCCGCATCCGTGAGCTCACCGGTGGGGACGACGTCGACATCGTGTTCGAGCACCCCGGTCGCGAGACGTTCGGCGCCTCGGTCTACGTGGCGCGCAAGGGCGGCACGATCGTGACGTGCGCGTCGACGTCGGGCTACATGCACGAGTTCGACAACCGCTTCCTCTGGATGAACCTCAAGCGCATCGTCGGGTCGCACTTCGCCAACTACCGCGAGGCGTGGGAGGCGAACCGGTTGATCGCGCGCGGCAAGGTCCATCCGACCCTGTCGAAGACCTACGCGCTCGAGGACACCGGGCAGGCGACGTACGACGTGCACCGCAACGTGCACCAGGGCAAGGTCGGCGTGCTCGCGCTCGCGCCGCAGGACGGCCTGGGTGTGCGCGACCCCGAGCTGCGCGCGAAGCACATCACCGAGATCAACCGCTTCCGCGACGTCGTAGCACGCGTCCCCACGTCGGCTCTGGTCCGCCGACCCGCACGGGACGGGTGACGACGAGCGTGCACCGGTGACGGGTGGTGCGCCCTGCTGGTCAGGGCTGGAATCGTGGTGGGGCGAGCTCCCAGCCCGGGTGTCCGGCTCCGAGGGTGTCGTCGGTGGTGATGGTCCAGCCGCCTTCGTGGACGGCGTGGTGGTGGCTGTGGCAGACGAGGACAGGTTGTCGAGGTCGGTCTGGCCGCCGAGCTCCCAGGGGTGGATGTGGTGGGCCTGGCAGCGGGGACGGGCGATGTGGCAGCCGGGGAACGCGCAGTGCTGGTCGCGGATCGCGAGCGCGGCGCGCTGCCGCGGTGGCGGTGCGGTCGGTGCGCCCGACGTGGAGGACCTCGCGTCCGCGGTCGCGCAGGACGGCCTCGAGCGCATCGCGATCGATCTCGAGCCCGGCGTGGCCGTCACCGGAGCCGAGGTCTCCGGCGTCGCGGCGGCAGGTGCACGCCGTGCCGGAGCGCGGCGCACGGGTGGGGCGGGCGGTGAGGACGGGGGTGACCTCGGCGTCGCAGAGGATCCGGCGCACCGTGGCGGTGGACAGGTGGGCGGGGTCGGGGTGGCCGGGTAGGCGCAGGGTCCCGCCGAGGCCGGCGGCGAGGTCGTCGGCGTGCACGGTGAGGCAGAGGTGCGGGCGGGCCTTGTGCCCGGTGCCGACCGCGGCGAGGTCGAGCAGCCCGGTCAGCGCATGCGCCAGGGCGAGGGCGTGCAGGTGCTCGCGGCGGGGTCGGCGCCGCCACGCGGTGACCTCGGGGGTGTCCCCGTCGCGGGGCTGGTCCCGGGTGTGCAGGGACCCGGTGCGGTACCAGCCGTCGACGACCTGGTCGAGCACGGTGAGGACCGCGGCGGCGGTCTCCTTGCTGAGGTAGCCGGTGACGTCGACACCGTCGGGGACGGGGGTGAAGCGCAGGTACTGGTCCTCGTGCGCGGCCATCGCGGCGGCGTCGGCGCCGTCGCTGTCGTAGCGGTCGCGGAGCCGGGCCAGGAACCAGCGCAGGTCGCGCAGCGGGTGGCTGGTGGCGAACTCGATCGTGGCGGCCTCCGCGACCGGGCAGGGCGGCGTCGCGGTCGCGGGGCGAGAGGCGGCGCAGCGCTTTGGGCAGGCCGAGGGTGATCTCACGGACCGCCGCCGCCGGGATGTCCCCGGCCAGCCAGGCGGCCTCGGTCGCCGGGAACGCGGACCGCAACGCCATCGCCCGCCCCAGCACCGCGCCGGCCTCGGCACCGGACAGGGCGCACTCGGCGGTCAGCCACGCCTTCGTCGTCACATGGACACCGAGCGCGGCACCGGAGGCGTGCACGGCGCCGGTGAGCACGGTCGCCGCCGCGGTGACCGCGTCCACGCAGCCGTGCAGCGACGCCGCCACGTCGGGGAGGGCTGCGACCGGCAGCGCGCTCAGCGCCCCCGAGGCGAGCAGGTCCGCGACCTCCCGGGCCAGCACCTCGAGCTCGGTCACCGCCTGCCCCAACCGGACCGCCGCGGCGCGCGGACCGCACGGTCACCGCGACCGGGGCCGGGGCCGGTCGGAGTGGTGAGGAGGATGATCGAACTCATGTATGAATACTACGGCGACCCACCGACAGTCCGAGAACCCCGGAAACCCGCTGTGGACAACGGATCCCGGCGCGTCGACCTGGGGGACGAGACGGCAGGCTGATCGACGCCGCACGCCCGAGCCGCACGCGCCGCGCGGGCCGTGCGGCGCGTGCCGGCTAGGTGGACTGCGGGAGGCGGCGGACCTGGTCGAGGAAAGCCACGAGGGCCGCGGCCACGGCGCCCGGGGCCTCCACCGCTGCCAGGTGGCCGGCCCCCGGGATCTCGACGAGCGCCACGTCGCGCAGCGCCTCCACCATGGAGTCCTGCTCCGACCGGGAGCTGATGGCGTCCTCGGTGCCCCAGACGACGAGCGCGGGTCCGGTGAACGCCTCGAGGTCGGCGCGGGAGTCCGGTCGCGCGGCCATCGCGCGTTGGGCCCAGGCGACGCCGGTCGGGTCGGCCTCCTCGATCCAGCCGCGCACGGTGGCGACCACCTCAGGTCGCTCGGCGTGCGTCGTGGCACCGAGCAGGTTCGGCAGCATGGCTCGGGCCAGGGCGTCGGTGGAGCCCGCGGCCACGACCTGGTTCGCGACCCGGAGCCGGTTCTCGCGCGCCTCGTCACCGTCGGCGGACGCCTTGGTGTCCAGCAGCACGAGACCGGCGACCCGGCTCGCGTCCTGGCGCAGGAGCTCCATCGCGACGTAGCCGCCCATCGACAGCCCGGCGACGACCGCGGACTGCACGCCGAGGCGGTCGAGGATGTCGAGCACGTCGCGCGCCATCCACGACAGCGCCGGCTCGTCGTCGGGCTCGTCGTCGCCGAACGCGGACTCCCCGAAGCCCCGCAGGTCCGGGACGACGACGTCCCAGCCGGACTCGGCGACGGCGTCGACGACGTCGTCCCAGAGCCTCTTGTCGACGGGGAACGCGTGCAGCAGCACGACGGTGGGGGCCATCTGGCACATCCTCTAGGGCATCGCGGACAGGCCGCCGTCGACGACGAGCACCTGACCTGTCATGAACGACGACGCGTCGCTCGCCAGGAACACCGCGGGCGCGGCGATCTCGTCGGTCGCTCCCCAGCGTGCCATCGGCACACGGGCGAGCAGGGCCTGTTCCGTGGCGTCCTCGACGCGCAGGAACCCGGTGAGATCGGTCTCGATCCACCCGGGGACAAGCGAGTTCACCCGGACGCCGGCCCATGCGGTCTCGAGCGCCACCGACTGGGTCAGCGAGAGCAGGGCCGCCTTGGCCGCGGCGTAGTGCGACATCATCGGCGCGCCGCGCAGACCCGCGACCGACGAGACGTTGATGATCGACCCGCTCCGGCGTTCGAGCAGGTGCGGCAGCACCGCCTGCGTCACGTGCACGACCGAGTCGACGTTGAGCCGGAAGGTCTTCTCCCACCCGGAGAACCGCATCCCGTTGAGCGGCATGGAGAACGAGTTGCCGCCGGCGTTGTTGACCACGACGTCGAGATGCCCCAGCTCCGCGATCGCGCGCTGCACAGCCTCGCCGACCTGCGCGGCGTCGGTGACGTCGCACGGGAGCACGACGGCTCGCCGCCCGAGCGCCCGAACCGCCTCGGCGACCTCCGCGAGGGCGTCGGCGTCGCGCGCGAGCAGCGCGAGGTCGGCACCCGCCGCGGCGTAGGCCAGCGCGATGGCGCGCCCGATCCCGCGCGAGGCTCCGGTGACCAGCGCTGCCTTGCCATCGAGCCGGAACGAGTCCACGACGTCGCCTCTCCGCGTGTGCCGCTGCCGTCCCCGGGCCGCCCGGGTCCCGCGGGGGACGATCATCGCACCGCAGCGGTCCGGGCGAGCCGGCGACGGGCACGAACGGCCGCCGAGGGTCGCGTGCGCGTCAGTCCGGCGCGACCGGGCTGCCGACGACGACACCCCATGCGCGGAGCCGGGAGAGGAGCGACACCGGCGACTCCCCGTAGACGGCGGCGAGAGCCTGCAGGTCGTCGCCGCGCACGGTGATGACCCGTCCGTTGTAGTCGCCGCGCTGCTCGCTGATGGACGCGAGATAGCGCGAGAGCCGCCCGCCGACGGACAGCGGGAGCGAGCCGAGCGCCACGAGGTCGATCGTGACCCGATCCGGCGTCGCCGCGTCCGCGGCCGCGTCGCTGCCGGGGAACAGCCGCCAGACCGGGATGCCGTAGAACTCCGCCAGGGCGATGAGGCGGGGGACGGTGATGGTCCGGTCGCCGCGTTCGTACGACCCCACGACCGACGCCTTCCACACACCGTTCGACGCCGACTCGACCCCGGACAGCGAGAGCCCACGCTGCAGACGCACCTCACGAAGGCGCCGCCCGAGCCCTTCCGGGGTGTCCGTGCGCATCGCCTCGGCGACGCGCGTCGACGCGGTCGCGCGGCGCGGCTCGGGGATCCCGCCCGTGGCCATCACGGTGCCCTCCTGCCTCGTGCCGTGCGACGACAGCGCGTCGCTCCCCGGTGATCATTCTGCCGGGACCCGCGGCGGTGTCGCGCCCAGGAACGGCCGATCCTCAGGCGGTTCACCGGACCGACGGGCCAGTCCACCGCTCGCCGTGACGGTGAGCGACGCCGACAGGCTCGACGACGTTGACGGAGCCGCCGGACTGGTCTAGACCATTTCCGCATTGAGCGGATGCTCCTCCAACGAGGATTGCGGTCGATACATCACTGTTTCCAACGGGTTTCGGGACTCTGCCCAGGTAGTTAAGCATGGCAACCCTCAGTCACGGGCTGCGAGATTCCCCTCACGCTGAGGGGAACGGGACCTTCGGCTGATGTCCCGCGTCGACCGGAGCGGGACAGGGTCGTCCTGGAACTGCAGTTCGCCGACGACGTGCCCGCAGCCGGTGGCTTCTCCACCGGCGGTCGGGCTCCATCATCGGCGCGAGCCCGTGGGGGGCTGGCGATGGCACTCGATCGAGCCGACGACGCGGCCGGGCCCACGGCCCTCGCGCGGTCGGGCTCGCAGGCGGTGCGCGGCCATGGCTGAGCCCCGGGCGCACGTCACCCTCGTGACGGAAGGTGGCTACCCCTTCGCCGGCGGTGGCGTGAGCGTGTGGTGCGACCAGGTCGTCCACGCCATGCGGGAGCGCGACTTCGACGTCGTGGCCCTGACCGGGAGCCGCGACCTCGTGCCGGTCTTCCCCAGGCCCGAGAACCTGCTCTCGGTCACCCCGGTCCCGCTGTGGACGCCGATGGCCGCCGGGCGGGCACCGCGCGGCCGGGTCCGCGCCCACTTCCGTGACGTGTACTCGCGATTCCTCGAGTCGTTGCTGTCCCCCGCAGCCGGTCCCGAGGACTTCGCGTCGTCGCTGCGCTCGATGTACGAGTTCGCCCAGACCCAGGTCCTCGGACCCTCCCTCGCCTCCGACGACGCCGTGGCGCTGCTCGCCGACGCCTGGCGTGCGTGGCCGCCGGGCTGCGACGACCCGCACGCCGCCGAGGCCGACTCCCCCATGCTCGGCGACGCGGCGCTCGTCACCGTGCTGCTCGAGAACATGCTGCGCCCGCTGAGCCTGGCGCCCGCGACCGGCCACCTGGTCCACTGCACCTCGAACGGGCTCTCGGGCCTCGTCGCGCTGGGGACGCACTGGGCGCTCGGCACGCCTGTCGTCGTCAGCGAGCACGGTGTCTACCTACGCGAGCGCTACCTCGCCTACCGCGACAGCGAGTACGGCTGGCCGGTCAAGTCGGCCCTGCTGCGCCTGACCCGCGCCGTCACGAGCCTCATGTACGCGGAGGCCGACACCATCGTCCCGGGCAACATCTACAACCGGCGGTGGCAGCTGCAGGCCGGCGCCGACCCCGGCTCGATCGTCACGGTCTACAACGGGGTCGACCCCGCGGACTTCCCGACCGCGCTGACCGAACCAACGGAGCCCACGCTGGTGTTCGTCGGTCGGATCGACCCGATCAAGGACCTCGACACCCTGATCCGGGCGTTCGCGCTCGTGCACGAGCGGATGCCCGAGGCGAGGCTGCGGATCTTCGGGGTCGCCCCGGCCCGGCGCGAGGAGTACCTCGCCCGCTGCTCCGCGCTGGTGGGGGAGCTCGGACTCGTCGGCCTGGCGACGTTCGAGGGCCGGGCGCCCTCGGCCAGCCAGGCGTACGCCGCCGGTCAGGTCGTCGTCCTCTCGAGCATCAGCGAAGGCTTCCCGTACACGGTCATCGAGGCCATGAGCACGGGTCGAGCCACCGTCAGCACCGACGTCGGCGGGGTGGGCGAGGCGGTGGGCGACACCGGACTGGTGGTCCCCGCGCGCGACCCGCGCGCGTTCGCCGACGCCTGCCTGACCCTCCTGCGCGACCAGGAGCTGCGAACGCACCTCGGCGGGCGGGCCAGGACTCGGGTGCTCGAGCTGTTCACCCTCGAGAAGTCCATGTCGGCCTTGCGTGCCGTCTACGACGACGTGCTCGGGGCGAGCCGCTCCGTCGACGTCGCCGACGAGGCCGTCGTCATCAGCCTGGTGCGGTCCGCATGACACCGCGCTCGTCCTACGCGGACGCCTCGCCCGATGCCGGTGCGGCCCGGCTGATCAGGCTCGAGGACGCCCGGAGCGCGACTCCGCGCCGCGACCGCCGGGCGCCCGACGCGGTGTGCGCCCTGTCGCGCCGTCTCGACGCCCTGTGCACGTCAGCGGTCGACCCCTGGGAGATCGCCGCCGGGCTCGAGGCCGAGGGCATGAGCGACCGCGAGTGCGCGACGTACGGCTACCACGACGTGTTCGGTCTCGCCGAGGCCCTCTTCGACCTCGTCCCCCGTCGGGGCGCGCGGCGCCGCTCCCGGGACGGACGCGCGCCGATCACCCCCGCCCGCAGCATCCTGCGCGGGCTGATCTACGCGCTTCCCGGCCTGGTCGGGATCGTGGCGCTGAGCCAGCGGGACCCGGCCGGGGTCGGCGTCGTCCTGTCCGCGATCGCGCTGGGGTGGGGCTGGAGCCAGGCGTGGTCGTTCCTCGGCCACCGCCACCTCGGCTGGATCGGGCACCAGTCCGCCCAGGCAGTGCTCCGCGCCGGCCTCGTCGCTGGGCTCGTCGTGGTGCCGCTGGTCGTGGCTGTCCTCGCCCGGACCTGGGGCGCGTCGGCCGAGGCATGGGCGTCCGGGACGGCGGTCGGCGTGTACATGGTCGGCGCCGGCGTGCTGCTGGTGCTGGGCGACGACGTCGCCCTGCTCGCGGCGCTCCTGCCCGGGAGCATCGCCGGTCTGCTCTCCCTCCTCGAGGTCGCGCCCTGGGGGCGCGCGGGGCAGCTCGCCCTCGCCGCGTCCTCGGTCCTCATCGTGGTCGGGCTGGCGTTCTGGACCACCCACCAGCGGACCCGTGGGGCGCACAGCACGAGGCTCGCGTGGGCCGGCCGGCCCCGACGGGACGAGATCCGCTCCGCCGGTCCGCACTTCGTCTACGGCGTCTCCTGCGCGGCCGCGGTGGGACTCGGCCCGCTCACCCTCGAGCTGCTGCGTGGTGGCGCGGTTCCGGCGCTGTGGAACGTCGCCCTGCCGGTGATCCTGAGCATGGGCGCGGCGGAGCTGGTCCTCGAGCGGCTGATGGCGCGCACGCACGGCCTGCTGCGCATCACGCCGGGACCCGGCCTGTTCGCCCACCGGGCCCAGGCTGCCTTCGGCGCGGCCGTCGCCGCCTACCTCGCGGTGGTCGTCGCCCTCAGCGGTCTCGCGCTCGTCGTCGGCGCTGGTCCGCCGGACACCACCGCGGTCGTCCTCGTCGGCGGGTACGCCGCCCTTGCCGCCTGCTTCTTCGTCGCGCTCGTGCTCGTCTCGATCGGCCGGGTGGTCGAGGCGACGGTCGCCATGTGCGTGGGCACCGCGACGTATCTCGTCCTCACCGCGCTGCTGCCCGGGAGTGCGGCCGCCATCTACACGGCCACGTTCGTAGCCCTGTTCCTCGCCCTGCTGCTCGTCGCGATGGCGCGGCTGCGCAGCCCGCTCGTCCACCTCTGACCGGGAGCCACGCCATGACCGACACCGTCGCCGTCACCGGAGCCGAGGGCTTCATCGGCTCGCACCTCGTCGAGGCGCTCGTCGCGCGCGGGCACCACGTCCGCGCGATGGTCCAGTACAACTCGTTCGGGTCCTACGGCTGGCTGGACTCGCTCCCGCCCGACGTGCTCGCGAGCGTCGAGCCCGTCCTCGGCGACGTGCGCGACCCCCGCAGCGTTCGCGAGCTCATGACCGACGCCGAGGTCACGTACCACCTCGCCGCGCTCATCGCGATCCCCTACTCGTACGTCGCACCGCGGTCCTACGTGGACACCAACATCTCCGGCACGCTCAACGTGCTCGAGGCGGCACGCGAGCTCGGTACCCCACGTGTCGTGCACACCTCGACGAGCGAGACGTACGGCACCGCCCGGACCGTGCCGATCGACGAGGACCACCCGACCCAGACCCAGTCGCCCTACGCCGCCACCAAGGCCGCCGCGGACCGCCTGGCCGAGAGCTACCACCTCAGCTTCGCGACCCCGGTCGTCACGCTGCGACCGTTCAACACGTACGGACCGCGTCAGTCCGCCCGGGCGGTCATCCCCACGATCGTGTCGCAGATCGCGAGCGGCAGACGACGGATCGAACTCGGCGCCCTCACGCCGACGCGCGACCTGACGTTCGTCGCCGACACCGCGGCCGCGTTCGTCGCCGTGGGCGTCGCCCCCGCCGAGGCGGTCGTCGGGCAGGTGTTCAACGCCGGCAGCGGGCACGAGATCTCGGTGGCCGACCTGGCTCACCTGATCGCCGAGGTCATGGACGCCGAGATCGAGGTCGCGCAGGACCCCGTCCGACTGCGCCCGGACACGTCCGAGGTGCAGCGGCTCTGCTGCGACAACCGCAAGCTCGTGGGCGCCACGTCATGGCACCCGGTGCACGACCTGCGGTCCGGCCTCAAGGCCACCGCCGACTGGTTCTGCGAGCCGGGCAACCTCGCCCGCTACCGCCCTGACGCCTACACGATCTGAGAGGTCGGCCGACATGCATGCCGTGATCCTGGCCGGTGGCCGGGGGGTTCGCCTCCGCCCCTACACGACCGCCATCCCGAAGCCGCTCGTGCCCATCGGAGACGAGCACTGCATCCTCGAGATCGTCCTGTCGCAGCTGGCGTCGAACGGGTTCCGCAGCGCCACTCTCGCCATCGGGCACTTCGGCCACCTCATCCGCAGCTACGTCGGCGACGGATCGCGCTGGGGGCTGCGCATCGACTACGTGGAGGAGGACGCGCCGCTCGGGACGATCGGCCCTCTCCTGCCGATCCTCGACTCGCTGCCCGAGCACTTCCTCGTGATGAACGGCGACGTGCTGACCGACCTGGCGTACGGGCCGTTCCTCACCGGCCACGTCGCCTCGGGCGACCCGCTCACGGTCGCCACGTTCGACCGCCGGGTGCACGTGGACTTCGGCGTCCTCGAGGTCGAGGACGGTCACGTCGCGGCCTTCCGCGAGAAGCCGACGCTGCCCTTCTCCGTCAGCATGGGGGTCTACGGGCTGACCCGCGAGACGCTCCGGCCCTATCAGCCGGGCCTCCCGTTCGGCTTCGACGAGCTCGTCCTCGACCTCCTCGACCGCGGCCTGCCGCCCCGCTCGCACGCGTTCGACGGCTACTGGCTCGACATCGGCCGTCCCGAGGACTACGACCGGGCGAACGCCGACTTCGAGGTCCTCCGGTCCGCCCTGCTCCCGGTGCGGATCCCGGCGCAGGTCGTCGCGACGGCATCCAGCACGAGCGCGACCGCGACGGCGCGGGCGCCGCACCGCGTCCTGCTCCTCGGGGCCACCGGGTTCGTCGGGGGACACGTGCTCGCGGCCCTGTCCGCGCACGACGACGTCGAGATCACCGCCGTGACCCGGCCGGACGAGCCCTCGGTACCGGTGCCCACCGTCACCCTGTCGCTCGGCGACGGGGACGAGGTCGAGCTCGAGCGGCTGCTGCGCCGGTTGCGCCCGACGGCCGTCGTCAACTGCGCAGGCGCGGTGTCCGGCGACATGGAGACCCTCGCGGCCGCCAACGTCGGGCTCGTCGGCACGGTCATCGACGCGCTGGCCCGCTCCGGCGTCGACGCCCGGCTCGTCCATGTCGGCTCCTCGGCGGAGTACGGTCCCGGGACGCCCGGCACCCCCGTCACCGAGATGGCGGTGCCCTACCCGACGAGCGCGTACGCCGTCACGAAGCTCGCGGGGACGGAGGCAGTGCTCAAGGCGGCCGCCTCCCGGCGGATCCGCGGCATCGTCCTGCGGGTGTTCAACCCCGTCGGCGCGGGGGCGTCGTCGTCGAGCCTCACCGGTCGCGTCCTCACCGAGCTGGACCGGGTCCGGCTCGAGGGCGAGCCGATGCGGCTCGGTCCGCTCGACTCCGCCCGCGACTTCATCGACGTTCGGGACGTCGCGTCGGCCATCGTCCGTGCCGCGCTGCTGCCCGGCGAGCTCACCGGCGTCCTCAACATCGGCCGCGGCCAGGCGGTCCCGGCCCGCCGCTGGGTGTCGACCCTGTGCCGCGCTGCGGGTTTCGGCGGCGGGATCGCCGAGACCATGCCGCCGTCCGGCCGCTCGTCCCACGTCGACTGGCAGTGCGCGGACATCACGCGCGCCTGCACGACGCTCGGCTGGTTCCCCGGTCACGAGCTCCGGGACTCGGCCGAGGAGATCCTCGGTGCGCGGGTGACGACATGAACCGGCCGGTGCTCCCCCTCTATGTCCATCCCGCGGTAGGGCCCGACGCCTGGGCGGAGCTCGAGCGACGACCCGAGGACTTCCGCTGCGTCGTGGTCAACGTCTCGGACGGACCGGGAGAGGGCCTGCCCGACGACGAGGCGTACGTCGTCGCCATCCGCCGCCTCCACGAGGCAGGACTCACGGTGGCGGGCTACGTCGACCTCGCCTACGGCGCTCGCACGGTGGAGGCAGTGCGGCGCGACGTGCTCCGGTGGCGGACGTCGTACGGCGTGACGTCGACGTTCCTCGACCGCTTCCCGCCCGAACCGCACCCGCGCACCAGGACGTGCCTGCTCTGGCTGCGCAACCTCGGCGTCCACCTCGTCGTCGCCAACCCCGGGGTCCATCCCGATCCGGCGGCCCTCGACGGCGTCGACGTGTGCGTGACCTTCGAGAACACGTGGGCGGCGTACCAGGACGCCCGCGTGCCGTGCTGGGCCCGGGAGGCCGGCCCCAGCAGGGTGGCCCACCTCGTGCACGACGTCCCGGCGGAGGCCTTCGACCGGGCCTGTGCGCTGGCCGACCTTCGCGGGGCGTCGTGCCTCGTCACCGACGCCACGGGCGCGAACCCGTGGGTGAGCGTTCCCCCGTCGTCCCCGACCCTCGTCGGTCAGCCATGACCGGCACCGTCCCCCCGTCGCAGATTCGCCAGGTCAGGAGTGGGTTGTCGTGTTCCGTCTAGGTTCTCGCGAGATCGGAAGGACAGCCGTGCGCCGTCGGCGCGTGGCCGCCACGGCACTGGCCGGCGCCCTCGCGCTGGCCGTGGTCGTCCCTGCTGCCCCGGCGTCGGCTGCCGGTACGAGAGTCGACCTGCGCGTGCTCGTCGTCGACGACGGCAGCGTCATGGTCGGCGCCATCGTCGACCAGCTCGACCTCGAGGGCGTCCCGCACACCGACGTCGCCCTGTCGAGCCCCGGCCGCCCCGCGATCACGTCGTCGTTCCTGTCCGACGGGAACGAGGGCTTCTACCAGGCGGTCGTGCTCCCGCAGGGCACCGGCAGCTCCTGGGTCTCGTCCGACCGGCTCTCGGCCGACGAACTCACGGCGCTGCACGCCTACGAGTCGGCCTTCTCCGTCCGTCAGGTCGACGCCGACGACGTCCCCGGCCCGAGCCTCGGCCTGCAGCCCTACTCCGGCCAGGGCCCGCTCACGTGGGCCGGCTCGCTCGACGGCATGACCGCCACGGTGACACCGGCCGCGCGCGCAGCGGGCTGGAGCTACCTCTCCGGCTCCGTCCCCTTCCGCGCGGGGACGTACGCGATCCTCTCCACGCCGCTCACCGCGACCACGACACCGGTCCTTCCGGCGGGCGCTGCCTTCGTGCCGTTCGTGACGCTGCCGATCCCCGGGACCAACGCCCCGGGCACGCTCATCGGCTCGTACACCGACGCCGGAGTCGAGCAGCTCGTCATCACCGGCGCCTTCTCCTCGCCGCTGCAGCAGTTCCGGATGCTGGCCCACGGCATCGTCACGTGGGCGACCCGCGGGGTCCACTTCGGCCTGAACCGCGCGTACTACAGCCAGCAGTTCGACGACGCCTTCAGCTACGACTCGCGCTGGAACCCGACCTACAACTGCACCCCGGGCGAGGACTGCGCGCCGAACCTGAACGTCCCGGACTCCGACATCCGCATGACGGCCGCAGACGTGACGCGCCTGGTCTCCTGGCAGCGGTCCAACCACTACACGCCGACCCTGGCCTTCAACGGCTACTACTCGCTCTACGACAACGAGGGGACCGCGTGGAACGGCACGGACGGCCTCACGAGCGCCTTCGTGGCCAACCGCACCGCGATCCGCTGGCTCAACCACGGGTTCGAGCACGTCTACCAGGGCTGCGTGCAGGACTTCACCGTGATCCCGTGGCGCTGCCGGACCACGGACGGGCTCCCGCCCGAGGCGGACGGCGGCAACATCGTGTGGACGCCGCAGGCGACCATCTCGAGCGAGATCTCCGCGAACGTGGCTCGTGCCCAGGCTCTCGGGCTGCCGTTCGACCGCGCTGAGTACCTCTCCGGTGAGCACTCCGGGCTCTACCTCAGCCCGCAGCAGCCGGTCGACAACCCGGCGTTCGCGAGCGCCCTCGCGGCCAACGACGTCCGCTACGTCGGGGCGGACGCGTCGCGCGAGCCCAACGGCCGACCGGTCGGTCCGGCGATCACTATCCCCCGGCACCCCGTCGCCGTGTTCTACAACGTGTCGACCGTGGCAGAGGAGGTCGACGAGTACAACTGGTTCTACCTCTCGGCGGCCGACGGTGGCAGCGGCTACTGCGAGTCGAACCCGGCGACGGCGACGTGCATGACGGCACCGCTGTCGACGACGACCGGCTTCACCAGCTACATCCTGCCGAACGACGTCGCGAACGACCTGCGCTTCATCCTGAGCAACGACCCCCGGCCGTTCTACGCGCACACGTCCAACCTGACCGCACCCGACTACCTCGGGCTGTCGTTGATGTCGTCGATCCTGACCACGTACCGCGCCTCGTACGCGTCGAGCGCGCCGCTCGTGAACCAGTCGCTGAGCGACGCCGCGACCACGCTCGCCCGGCAGGCGGCATGGCGGGAGACCGGCATGCCGGTCGACTCTCCCGTGTCCGGCTACGTCCAGGACGGCGTCGTCACGATCGACAACCCCACTGCGGTGGCCGCCCCGGTGACCGTCCCGACGGGCACGCGCTTCCTGGGCACCACGTTCGGCAGCTTTTACGGCGGTGAGTACTCGGAGTGGGTCAACGGCAGCGCGACGCTGACCTCCCCGCTGCCCACCTTCATCGGTGCCGCGTCGGCCACGCTGCCGGTCGGCGTCGCCGCCACCGTCCCGATCACCGCGACGGGCGCGCTCGGCTACACCGTCGCCGGCACCGTCCCGGACGGGCTGGCGTTCGTCGACAACGGCAACGGCACCGCCGCCATCAGCGGCACGCCTGCACCGGGATCGACCGGGGTGTACCCGTTGACGATCACCGCCACGAACGACGCGGGCTCGGCCGTGCGGACGTTCACCGTCACCGTCGTCGCACCTCCCGTGATCACGAGCCCGGCCACTGCGACGTTCACGGCCGGCACGGTGGGCTCCTTCACGATCACGACCACCGGGTTCCCGGCGCCCACGCTCAGCCTGAGCGGCACGCTGCCGCGCGGGATCACGTTCGCCTCGCTCGGCAACGGAACCGCGGCCCTCAGCGGGAACCCGACCGGGACGGCACGCTCGTACCCGGTCACGGTCACCGCGACGAGCTCGGCGGGGAGGAGCACGCAAGCCCTCGTCGTCACGGTCCTGCAGGCCCCGGTGTTCACGAGCCCCTCGACCCTCAACGTCCGCGTCGGAGTGACGACCACGTTCGCGGTGCGGACCACCGGGAACCCGGCGGCGACGCTCAGCATCGTGGGGACCCTCCCGACCGGCATGACGTTCACCCCCGGTACGGCGGGAACGGCCGTGATCGGGGGTGCGCCCGCTCCAGGTTCTGCCGGCGTCTACCCGCTCACCCTCCAGGCGACAAGCACGGCGGGTGAGGCGTCGCAGGCCTTCACGCTGACGGTGCGGCAGGAGCCGACCTTCACCAGCCCGAGCTCCTTCGCCGTCGCCGTCGGCGTCCCGTTCAGCCTCGACATCGTGGCGACCGGCGTGCCGGTCCCGACGATCCGTGCCCTGACGACGCTGCCCGCCGGGGTCACGCTCGCCGCGCACCCGGACGGGACGGCCACCCTGGCCGGGACGCTGGCCACCGCCTCCACCCGGACCGTGATCCTGCGGGCCACGAGCTACGCGGGGTCGGACTACCAGGCGGTGACTATCGTCGCCTCCTGATCGACGGGGTGCCTCCCCGTCACCGGATCTGCGGAAAGGTCGGTCGATGAGTCGCTGCCACCAGCGCGCCGTGCCCTGGGCTGCAGTGCTCGCCCTGGTGCTGGCGGCTGCCCCCACTGGTGTCGCTCACGGCTCGACCTCCCTGCGGGCTGCGGGTCCGACCCCCTCCACGGTCGGGCCCGCGGCAGCCTGCATCACCACGGTGTCCTACGGAGCCCCGACGTACTCCGCACCCTCGACCCGCACGACCGGTTCGCTCGCGCTGACGACCCGCTCCCAGGGAGTAGTCGCCGCTCGGACGTCCCGTCCCGCCGGGTCGTCGTGGTGGACGGCGTCGGTGACGGCGCGCGCGTCCGCCGCCGCGCGCGCCCTGTGGCACATCGAGGTCGCCGTCACCACCCGGGTCGTCGCGACGTCGACCACCACCTGCGGCACCGAGGTCAGCACGAGGACGGCCGTCGGCGTCGCGACCGGTCATGGCACCCGGGGGCCGACGCAGCTGCGCTATGCCAGCGCCCAGCGCTCGTCGGTCGTGCGCTCGGCGGTTCGCACGCGTGCGCTGGACGTCGCGACCGCCCGCGCACTGGCCGCCGCGACGGCGGCAGCACGGGACTCGGCCAGGCGGTCGGCGCTCGCGCTGTCACTGACGCCGTGGGTCGCGGCCGCCACGGCCGACGCGCGGAGCGACGGCGCGCGGCTGGCCCGCGGCCAGGCACTGGCCCGCGTCCGACTCTGGGCACCCGTGCGCGGGACCACCTGGCAGTGGCAGCTCTCCGGCACGATCGACACGTCCGTGCCCGCGGCGGTCTACGACGTGGATCTCTTCGACGTCCCGACTGCCACGGTGACGGCGCTGCACGCCGCCGGGCGCCGGGTGATCTGCTACCTGAGCGCGGGATCGTGGGAGCCGGGACGTCCGGACTCGGCGTCGTTCCCGTCCTCGGTGATCGGCGCGGCCGTGCCGGGCTGGGACGAGCGATGGCTCGACATCCGTGCGCTCTCCGTCCTCCGGCCGATCATGTCCGCGCGGCTCGACCTGTGCCGGGCCAAGGGTTTCGACGGCGTCGAGGCCGACCTGGTCGACGCCTACGCCGCCACCAGCGGGTTCCCGCTCACCGCCGCGCACCAGCTGGCCTACAACCGGATGCTCGCCGACCTCGCGCACGCCCGCGGCCTGGCGATCGGCCTCAAGAACGACCTGGACCAGGTGGCCGCGCTGCAGCCCTACTTCGACTTCGCCGTCAACGAGCAGTGCGCGGAGTACGGCGAGTGCTCGATGCTGGCGCCGTTCCTCGCGGCGAACAAGGCGGTCTTCCACGCCGAGTACCGCCTCACGACCGCGCAGTTCTGCCCGACGTCGGCGGCGCTGGGCCTGTCGTCGATCCGCAAGACGCTCGCCCTCACCGCCTGGCGCCAGACCTGCTGACGGGCTGTCCCGGCCGGTCGTCGCGCCGACGTGGCTACAGGTCGCTCCACCGGTCCATGGGTCCGTCGAAGTCCTCGGCGAGAGGTGGCGCGCTCGGGACGAGGCGGGCCACGACCTCGCTCAGCACGCGCTTCACGTACCGCTCGCCCACCCACAGGTGCTTCGCGCCGTCGACGGCGACGACGTCGGTCTGCGGCGCTCGGGCGAACCGCTCGCGCGCCTCGTCGGGCCGCAGGTAGTCGTCGAGCTCGGGGACGAGGGCCACGAGGGGTCGGGCCGACACGGCCCACCGGTCGAGGTCGGCGTCGGTGGAGAAGCGCAGCGGTGGCGAGAGCAGGATCGCGCCGCGCACCGGATCGACGGTCGCCGTGACGGAGCACCACATCGGTGCCGAAGGACCAGCCGACCAGCCATGGGTCGGGCAGGTCGCGGGCGCGCCACCTCGTCGACCGCGGCGCGCGAGGTCGAGGCCCTCGCCCACGGCGGCGTCGAACTCGCCCTCGCTGGTGCCCGGCCGCGCTCGTGGTCCCCCGGGTGTTGAACCGCAGCACGGCGATCCCAGCCAGCGCAGGCAGCCGCCAGGCCGCCTTGCGGAAGACGTGGCTGTCCATCATGCCGCCGTGCGTCGGCAGCGGGTGCAGGCAGACCATCGTCGCGACCGGTGCACGATCGACCGGCAGGGCGAGCTCCCCCACCAGGCGCAGGCCGTCCGACGTCGTGAGGGTCAGCGGCTCCCGCCGCGCGGGGAGCACGCTGTTCGCGACGATCTCGGGCACGCGGTTCCTCTCGAGGTCCGGGAGTGGGTCTGGCGTCTGGGTCTGGGTCAGTGTCGCGGACCCCGGCCGCGGGTGGTCACGGGCGCGCGCCGGCCGCGCGCGTTCCAGCAGGCGGTGTGCCAGTGGCGGCGGTTCTCCTCGCCCGACGGACGGTCCGCCGGCCACGCCACGACGTGCGGGGTCGCGGGCCGGATCTCCTGGTCGCAGCCCGGGCAGCGATAGGTCTTCGTCGACGCACGATCCCGTGATGCGGCGCACGACCCAGTCGCCGTCGGCGTGCTCCTCGACGTCCTGGTGCGCGCCGCCGAGCGGCCGGGGCTCGTCCGAGGACGCCCGGCGGTTGCGGCGGGCCATGCCGCGGCCTCAGTCGTAGGTGCGGAAGCCGCGGCCGGTCTTGCGACCGAGGTAGCCCGCGGTGACGAGGTGCTCCAGGCGCGGGGCCGGCGCGAAGCCGGGCTCGCGGAACTCGAGGTAGAGCGTGCGCTGGATCGCCAGCGAGACGTCGAGCCCGACGACGTCGAGCAGCTCGAACGGCCCCATCGGGTAGCCGCAGCCGGTCTTCATCGCGGTGTCGATGTCGTCGGCGGTGGCGTAGTTGGCCGCGAGCATCTTCACGGCGTCGTTGAGGTAGGGGAACAGCAGCGCGTTGACGATGAAGCCGGCGCGGTCGCCGCACGTGACCGGGTGCTTGCCCAGGCGTCCGGCACACCTCGACCGCCGTGGCGACGACGTCGTCGGCGGTGGCGACGGTGGAGACCACCTCGACCAGCTTCATGACCGGCGCGGGGTTGAAGAAGTGCAGCCCGACGACGTCGGCCGGGCGCCTCGTGACGGCGGCGAGGTCGACCACCGGCAGGCTCGACGTCGTGGTCGCGAGGATCGCGCCCGGCTTGCAGATCTCGTCGAGCGTCTCGAACAGCGCGGCCTTGACCGAGAGCTCCTCGACGACGGCCTCGACGACGAGGTCGCACGTCGGCGAGGTCGTCGAGCCTGCTGCTGCCGGTCGATGCGGGCCAGGGCGGCGTCGCGGTCGTCCTCGGTGAGCTTGCCGCGCAGCACGCGCCTTGTCGAGCGAGCGCTCGAGCGACGCGCGCACCCGCGCGACCCGGTCGTCGCCGCGGGTGACGAACAGGACGTCGTAGCCCGCCTTCGCGAAGACCTCGACGATGCCGGTGGCCATCGTGCCGGAGCCGACGACGCCGACGCTGCGCACCGTGCGCGTGGCGGTCGCCGTCGCCGTCCGCCGGCTCGACGGGCGTGAGCGCGTCCGCCACGACCACCGGTGAGTTCGGCGCCTCGTAGGTGTAGAAGCCGCGGCCGGTCTTGCGGCCGCGCAGCCCCGCGGTGACCATCTGCTTGAGGACCGGCGCCGGCGCGTGCAGCCGGTCGCGGCCCTGCTTGTACATCGTGTCGAGGATCTCGTACGCGGTGTCGAGGCCGATCAGGTCGAGCAGCGCGAGCGGGCCCATCGGGCAGACCGCAGCCGAGCTTCATCGCGGCGTCGATGTCCTCGCGGGTCGCGTACTTCGTCTCGAACATCGACGCCGCGTGGTTGAGGTAGCCGAACAGCAGCGCGTTGGCGATGAAGCCGGCCTTGTCGCCGACGACCACGGGCTTCTTGCCGAGGCGGTCGGCCACGGCCTTGACGTCGTCGACGACGTCGGGTGCCGACGACGACCGTGCGCACGACCTCGACGAACTTGAGCACCGGCGCCGGGTTGAAGAAGTGCATGCCGACGACCTGCGCCGGGCGCGACGTGGCGACCGCGATGTCGGTGACCGACAGCGACGAGGTGTTGGTGGCGAGGATCGAGTCGGCGGGGACGACCGCGTCGAGCTGCTCGAAGATGCCGCGCTTGAGGTCGAGGCTCTCGGGCACCGCCTCGATCACGAGGTCGCGGTCCGCGAGGTCCGCGAAGTCGGTCGTGAAGCGGATGCGGCCGAGGATCTCGGCCCGCGCTCCTCCTCGGTCAGCTTGCCGCGCTTGACAGCGCCCGGCCGGTCGAGCCCTCGACGTGCCCGCGACCCCGCTCGAGCGCCGCCTCGTTGATGTCGAGGCCGACGACGTCGTAGCCGCTGCGGGCGAAGACCTCCGCGATGCCGGCACCCATGGTGCCGAGCCCGACGACGCCGACCCGGGTGATCTCGCGCGACATGGATGCTCCTCGCTGATGCTGGTGCGTGGTGCGGCCGGCCCGCTCGCCGCCGTCCGGAGCGCGGCGCCCGGAGCCCTGGGCCAGTCGTCCCAGGTGGGTGCCCGGCGTCGCGCCCCACCCCGGCCTGAGCGACCGCGCGACGCCGCGACGTACTAGCGTCCCGCGCGTGCGCCTCGTCATCGCCCGCTGCTCGGTCGACTACGTCGGCCGGCTCACGGCCCACCTCCCCAGCGCCACCCGCCTCCTGCTGGTCAAGGCCGACGGCTCCGTCCTGGTCCACTCCGACGGCGGCTCCTACAAGCCGCTGAACTGGATGAGCCCGCCGTGCACGCTGACCGTCGACGTCGACGACCACGGTGCGGGCACCTGGACCGTGACGAACAAGGCCGGCGAGCGGCTCGTGGTCTCGATCGAGGAGGTGCACCACGACGCGGCCCACGACCTCGGGGTCGACCCCGGGCTGGTCAAGGACGGCGTCGAGGCCCACCTGCAGGCGCTGCTCGCGGCGCAGATCGAGACCCTCGGCGACGGCTGGCGCCTGGTCCGCCGGGAGTTCCCGACGGCGATCGGACCGGTCGACATCATGGCTCGCGACGCCGCCGGCCTCTCGGTCGCGATCGAGATCAAGCGCCGCGGCGAGATCGACGGGGTCGAGCAGCTGACCCGCTACCTCGAGCTGCTCAACCGCGACCCGCTCCTGGCACCGGTGCGCGGGATCTTCGCGGCCCAGGAGATCAAGCCCCAGGCGCGCGTGCTCGCCGGTGACCGCGGCATCGAGTGCGTGGTGCTCGACTACGACGCGATGCGCGGGCTCGACGACGTCGACTCGCGCCTGTTCTGAGGCGAGCACGGCGTAGCCCGGCATCCACCACCCGGTGGAGGCGAAGAGCCGCCCACCGTTCGCTGCGTGGGTCGTGCCCGGTGGGGCAGGCTGGGGCCATGACCACGACCACGGATGCGTCCCCCCTGGTGGTGCCGGTCCCCGAGGGGTCCGACCTCGCCGTCCATGTGCACGGACCTGCGCAAGAGCTACGGCGACCACCCACGCCGCCGACGGCGTCGCGCTCGACGTCGTGCGTGGCGAGGTGCTGGCGCTGCTCGGCCCCAACGGTGCCGGCAAGACCACGACGACCGAGATCCTCGAGGGCTACCGCCACCGCGACTCGGGCGAGGTGGTGGTGCTCGGCACCGACCCCGCGCACAGGCGACGCGATGTGGCGCAGCCGCCTCGGGCATCGTCCTGCAGACCGCCTCCGACCTCGGCGACCTCACGGTCGTGGAGTCGGTGACCCACTTCGCCGGCTACTACCCCAGCCCGCGGCCGGTGGACGAGGTCATCGAGGCGGTCGGGCTCAGCGAGAAGCGCACGACGCGCGGCAGCAACCTCTCCGGCGGCCAGCGTCGGCGTCTCGACGTCGCCCTCGGCATCATCGGACGCCCGGAGCTGCTGTTCCTCGACGAGCCCACCACCGGCTTCGACCCCGAGGCTCGACGCGAGTTCTGGGGGCTCATCCGCGGGCCTCAGCGCCGAGGGCACCACGATCCTGCTCACCACGCACTACCTCGACGAGGCCGAGGTGCTCGCCGACCGGGTCGCCGTCATCGCCCGCGGGCGCGTCATCGCGTGCGACATCCCGTCCCGCCTCGGCGGGCGCGACGACTCGGTGGCGACCGTGGTCTGGCAGGAGGACGGGCGCGAGGTGCAGGTCGAGACGCGCGAGCCGACCCGCACCGTCGCGCGAGCTCGGCGACCGTCTCGGCGGCGGAGATCCCGGGCCTGGCGATCCACCGGCCCAGCCTCGAGGACATCTACCTCTCGCTCATCGGTCACGACACGGAGGACGCAGCGATGACCACCGCCACGCTCCCGGCCCCAGCACCGAGCCTCCGGCCCCCCGGAGCTGTCCCGCTCGGCGTGCGCCGGGTCCGGATCGAGCTGAAGCAGTTCTTCCGCGACCGCCAGTCCGCGGTGTTCAACTTCCTGCTGCCCGTCCTGCTGATGATCATCTTCGGCTCGGTGTTCGGCGAGCAGAAGCTCGGCCCCACCGACATCACGTTCGCGCAGTACTTCGTCGCGGGCATGATCGCGTCCGGCGTGCTGTACACCAGCTTCCAGAACCTCGCGATCGCGATCCCGCTCGAGCGCGACGACGGCACGCTCAAGCGCATCCAGGGCACGCCGATGCCGAAGCTCTCCTACTTCGTCGGGAAGATCGGCCTCGTCTTCGTCGCCTACGTCGCGCAGGTCACGCTGCTCATCCTCGTCGGGACGCTCTTCTACAACATCGTGCTGCCGAGCGGGTCCCAGTGGTTCACCTTCGTGTGGGCCTCGGTCCTCGGCCTCGTGTCGTGCACGCTGCTGGGCATCGCGTTCAGCGTCGTGCCGAAGAACGGCAAGGGCGCAGCCGCGATCGTGAGCCCGATCGTGCTCGTCCTGCAGTTCACCTCGGGGGTGTTCTTCATCTACCAGGACCTGCCGCAGTGGATGCAGCAGTTCGCCGCGATCTTCCCGCTCAAGTGGCTCACCCAGGCGATGCGCAGCGTGTTCCTGCCGCCCGAGGCTGCTGCACTGGAGGTCGCAGGGTCGTTCGAGCTCGCGAAGTGCGCAGCGGTGCTCCTCGCGTGGACGGTGGGCGGGCTCGTCCTGAGCCTGGTGTTCTTCCGCTGGAACAAGCGCGGGCAGGACTGAGCACGTGACGTCCTCCACGCGCGAGGCCGACGGTCGGGACCTCTCGACCGTCGGCCTCGCGCGCGCCGGCGTCGATGGGCCTCCGCTCGAGAGCGACTTCACCGAGCGCACGCTCATCGCGTGGCACCTGCTGTTCGCCGCGATGACGGCCGTCTGCCTCGTCGTGATGGCCGTCGGCGGCCACGCCGTGCTCGGCGTCGCCCTCCTGGCCGTGCTGGTCACGGCGTACCTTCTGCTCGCGCTGCCGGCGAGCCGCTGCGGTGACACCCGCCGCGCGATGCTCTACCTCGCGATCGCCTTCCTGGTCCTGTTCGTGCTCGAGTGGCACGACCCGGCCGCGCTCGTGCTCCTCTTCGTGCTCTACCCGCAGTGCTTCGTCCTGCTGCCGCGGCGCGAGGCGATCGTCGCGACGGTCGTCCTCAGCGTCGGGTTCTCGCTCGTGCTGGTCGCGCACGACGGCTGGACCGCCGAGGCGTGGGCCTGGCGCGGGCTCGGCTGCGTCGCCAACATCGTGTTCGCCCTGGCGATCGGGCTCTTCATCGACGGACTCGCGCGCGAGAGCCGGCGTCGCAAGGAGCTCGTCCAGGAGCTGCGTTCCACCCGCGCGGTGCTCGCGGCGGCGGAGCGGGAGTCGGGTGCCCTGGCCGAGCGCGAACGCCTCGCTCGCGACATCCACGACACGCTCGCCCAGGGCTTCACGAGCATCGTCATGCTGGCCCAGGCGGGCGAGGCTGCCGCGGGCCGCGGCGACGACGCCACCGTCACGCGCCGCTTCGCCGAGATCCAGGCCACCGCGCGCGACAACCTCGCCGAGGCGCGTGCCCTCGTGGCTGCGATGTCACCACCCGCGCTCGGCGACTCCGGTCTCGCCGACGCTCTGCGCCGGCTCGCCGAGCGTCACGCGGCGGAGACCGGGACGGCCGTCGACTTCTCGCTCGAGGGGGACGTGCGCGCCCTCGAGTCGCGGAGCGAGGTCGCGGCTCTGCGCGCCACGCAGGAGGCACTGAGCAACGCACGCCGGCACGCCGGCGCGACGCGCATCGACGTGCGGCTCGGCTACGACGAGGACGGTGCCACGGTCACCGTGGTCGACGACGGCTCCGGGTTCGACGTCGACGCCGCTCGATCCGGCTATGGCCTCGACGGCATCACGGCGCGCGTGGAGGAGGTCGGAGGGCTCGCCCAGATCGACTCGGCACCCGGCGGCGGCACCCGCGTGAAGGTGCGCGTGCCGTGATCCGCGTGCTGCTCGTCGACGACCATCCCGTCGTCCGCTCCGGCCTCGCCGGGCTGCTCGGCGACGAGCCCGACATCGACGTGGTCGGCGAGGCGTCCGACGGCCGCGAGGGGGTAGCCCTCGCCCTCACCCTGCGTCCCGACCTCGTGCTCATGGACCTGCGCATGCCGGTGCTCGACGGAGCGTCCGCGACCGCGCAGATCACCGCGGCGGGCGGGCCGCGCGTGCTGATCCTCACCACGTACGACACCGACACCGACATCCTGCGCGCGGTCGAGGCCGGCGCCACGGGCTACCTGCTCAAGGACTCCCCTCGCGAGCAGCTCGTCGAGGCCGTGCGCGCTGCGGCCCGCGGCGAGACGGTGCTGGCGCCGCCCCTCGCGGCGAAGCTGATGCGTCAGGTGCGCGGTGCCGACCAGCTCACCGCGCGCGAGGTCGAGGTGCTGGCCCTCGTCGCGCGCGGCATGTCCAACGGCGAGATCGCGCAGCAGCTCTTCATCGGCGAGGCGACGGTGAAGTCGCACCTGCTCCACGTGTTCGACAAGCTCGGCGTCTCCGACCGGACCGCGGCCGTCACCACCGCCATCCAGAAGGGGATCCTGCCCAACCCCGCCGCCTGATCGCGCTCACGTCACGGCAAGGTGGGCCGTCGCTCGAAGCGAGATGACCCAGGTGGCAATACCTGCCAGCACGAGGATCACCGCGACAAGGGCCAGCAGGATCCACACGACTCGCGACACGGACCTTCGGGCGATGACGCCCGATGCGCCCACGAGGCCCAACCCGACGCAGAACGCTCCGAGCACCACCCCGACCGCTCGGCTGAGCTCGGTCAGGTAGAGCACGACAGCAACCGCCACACCCGCGCCAGCCACCACGATGGCCCACACAGCCCCTCGCCGACCGGCGCTGGCCGAAGCCGTGGACTCAGCCTCTCCGGTACGCACTCGCATGGGTGAACTAGAGCACCTCGGGCCCTCCCGACGCACGTTCTGACATGCTCGCAATGCTCGGCACGGCACGCCGCGCAGGCAACGCCGACGCACACATGGAGACACGATGAGCAAGGCCACGAGGACGGACACGTCGTCGTCCGCACGGCACGTCGCCGACAGCCACGACCTGATCCGCGTGCACGGAGCGCGCGTGAACAACCTCAAGGACGTCAGCATCGAGCTCCCGAAGCGGCGGCTGACGGTGTTCACCGGCGTGTCCGGCTCGGGCAAGAGCTCGCTGGTGTTCGGCACGATCGCCGCGGAGTCGCAGCGGCTGATCAACGAGACCTACAGCGCCTTCGTGCAGGGCTTCATGCCGTCCATGGCCCGGCCCGAGGTGGACGTCCTCGACGGGCTGACCACCGCGATCATCGTCGACCAGGAGCGGATGGGCGCCAACGCCCGGTCCACCGTGGGCACGGCCACCGACGCGAATGCGATGCTGCGCATCCTGTTCAGCCGGCTCGGCACACCGCACATCGGGTCGCCCCAGGCGTTCTCCTTCAACGTGGCCTCGGCGCACGGTGCCGGGGCGATCACCGTCGAGCGAGGGTCGAGCACGACCGCCGTGCGGCGCAGCTTCTCCATCACCGGGGGCATGTGCCCGAGGTGCGAGGGCATGGGATCGGTGACCGACGTCGACCGGTCAGCGCTGTACGACGACACCAAGTCGCTCAACGAGGGCGCCCTCACGATCCCCGGCTACAGCGCCGACGGCTGGTACGGCCGCATCTACGGCGGCTCCGGCTTCCTCGACCCGGACAAGCCCATCCGCAAGTACACCAAGGCCGAGCTGCACAACCTGCTGTACAAGGAACCGACCAAGATCAAGGTCGACAACATCAACCTGACCTACGAGGGCCTCATCCCGCGGATCCAGAAGTCGTTCCTGTCCAAGGACGTCGACACGCTGCAGCCGCACGTCCGCGCGTTCGTCGAGCGTGCCGTCACGTTCACCACGTGCCCCGACTGCGGCGGCACCCGGCTCAGCGAGGCGGCCCGGTCCTCGACGATCCGGGGCATCTCGATCGCCGACGCCTGTGCGATGCAGATCAGCGACCTGGCGGAGTGGGCGCGCGGCCTCGACGAGCCGTCGACGGCGCCGCTGATCGCCGCGCTGCAGCGGACCCTCGACTCGTTCGCGGAGATCGGGCTCGGCTACCTGAGCCTCGACCGTCCGTCCGGCACGCTGTCCGGCGGTGAGGCGCAGCGCGCCAAGATGATCCGGCACCTCGGCTCCTCGCTCACCGACGTCACCTACGTCTTCGACGAGCCGACGATCGGCCTGCACCCCCACGACATCCAGCGGATGAACGGCCTGCTGCTGCAGCTGCGCGACAAGGGCAACACCGTGCTGGTCGTGGAGCACAAGCCGGAGGCGATCGCGATCGCCGACCACGTCGTCGACCTCGGCCCGGGCGCGGGCTCGGCCGGTGGCGAGGTCGTGTTCGAGGGCACGGTCGAGGGGCTGCGGGCAAGTGGGACGCTGACCGGACGCCACCTCGACGACCGGGCCACCCTGAAGCCGTCGGTGCGTGCTCCGTCCGGTGTCCTGGAGGTGCGGGGCGCCAGCGCCCACAACCTGCGCGACGTCGACGTCGACATCCCGCTCGGCGTTCTGGTCGTCGTGACCGGCGTCGCGGGCTCGGGCAAGAGCTCACTGATCGGCGGGTCGGTGTCCGGGCGGGACGGAGTCGTCTCGGTCGACCAGGCTGCGATCAAGGGCTCGCGACGAAGCAACCCGGCGACGTACACCGGACTGCTCGACCCGATCCGCAAGGCGTTCGCGAAGGCCAACGGCGTGAAGCCGGCACTGTTCAGCGCCAACTCCGAGGGTGCCTGCCCCACGTGCAACGGTGCCGGCGTCATCTTCACCGACCTGGCGATGATGGCCGGCGTCTCCTCGATCTGCGAGGAGTGCGACGGGAAGCGGTTCCAGGCGGCTGTGCTGGAGCACCACCTCGGCGGGCGTGACATCAGCGAGGTGCTCGCGATGTCGGTGACCGAGGCCGAGGAGTTCTTCGGCGTCGGCGATGCGCGCACGCCGGCCGCGCACACCATCCTCGGCCGGCTCGCCGACGTCGGGCTCGGCTACGTCAGCCTCGGCCAGCCCCTCACGACGCTGTCCGGTGGCGAGCGCCAGCGGCTGAAGCTGGCCACCCGCATGGCGGAGAAGGGCGGTGTCTACGTGCTGGACGAGCCGACCGCGGGCCTGCACCTCGCCGACGTCGAGCAGCTGCTCGGCCTGCTCGACCGCCTCGTCGACTCCGGCACGTCGGTCATCGTCATCGAGCACCACCAGGCGGTCATGGCGCACGCCGACTGGATCATCGACCTCGGGCCTGGGGCCGGGCACGACGGCGGCCGGATCGTCTTCGAGGGCGAGCCAGCCACCCTCGTCGGCGCCCGTTCCACCCTCACGGGCGAGCACCTCGCCGCCTACGTCGCCACCTGACCCCCACCGAGACCCGAGTAACACCCCAGATGCACGCAAACGGACGCGCATTCACGTGCATCTGGACTGTTACTCGGGGACAGGATGTGGCGACGGCCGGGACGTTCGGGCGCGGCCGCGTTCAGGCGGGGACGAGGCGGTCGAGACCGCGAGCCGCCCGGATCTCGTCGAGCACCCTCGCCATGATCGCCGTGGCGTCGTAGTCCTTGGGCGTGAAGACCGCGGCGACTCCCGCGTCGGTGAGCGTCGCGGCGTCGGCCTCGGGGATGATCCCGCCGACGACGACGGGCACGTCGGCCAGGCCGGCGGCGCGGAGGCCGTCGAGCACCATCGGCACGAGCTCCAGGTGCGAGCCCGACAGGATCGAGAGCCCGACGACGTCGACGTCCTCCTCGACCGCGGCAGCCACGATCTGCGCCGGGGTGAGCCGGATGCCCTGGTAGACGACCTCGAAGCCGGCGTCGCGGGCCCGCACGGCGATCTGCTCGGCGCCGTTGCTGTGCCCGTCGAGGCCGGGCTTGCCCACCAGCATGCGCAGGCGCACGCCGAGCTCCCGGTTCGGTCGCGGCCACGGCGTCGCGGACCGTGGTCAGCTCGTCCGTCGCCGGACCGACGCCGACCACGCCCGAGACGCCGGTGGGTGCGCGGTACTCGCCGAACACCTCGCGCAGCGCCCACGCCCACTCCCCCGTGGTCACGCCGGCGCGGGCGCACGCGAGCGTGGCGGGCACGAGGTTGTCCGACGTCGCCGCGACCTCGCGGAGGTCGCGCGAGCGACGCCGCGACAGCGTCGCCGTCACGCTGCGACTTCCAGATCTGCAGCCGCGCGACCGCCTCGGCCTCGACAGCGGGGTCGACCGACTGGATGGCGGTGTCGAGGTTCTCGGTGAGCGGGCTCGGCTCGGTCGAGGTGAACGCGTTGACGCCGACGACGACGTCCTCGCCGCTCTCGACCCGGCCTCGTCGCGCGGCGTGCGCGGCGACGAGCTGACCCTTCATGTAGCCGGACTCGACCGCGGCGACGGCGCCGCCCATGTCCTGCACGCGATCGATCTCGGCGCGCGCTCGCGCGACGAGGTCCGCCACCTTCGTCTCGACGACGACGGAACCGGTGAAGAGGTCGTCGTACTCGAGCAGGTCGCTCTCGAACGCGAGCACCTGCTGGATGCGCAGCGACCACTGCTGGTCCCATGGCCGCGGCAGGCCGAGCGCCTCGTTCCACGCCGGGCAGCTGCACCGCGCGGGCCCGCGCGTCCTTCGACAGCGTGACGGCGAGCATCTCGAGGACGATGCGCTGCACGTTGTTCTCGGGCTGCGCCTCGGTGAGGCCGAGGGAGTTGACCTGCACGCCGTAGCGGAACCGGCGCTGCTTGTCGTCGGTGACGCCGTAGCGCTCGCGCGTGAGCTCGTCCCAGATCTGGACGAAGGCGCGCATCTTGCACATCTCCTCGACGAACCGCACGCCGGCGTTGACGAAGAACGAGATGCGGGCGACGACCTCGCCGAACCGCTCGTCCGGCACCTGGCCGGAGTCGCGCACCGCGTCGAGCACGGCGATCGCGGTGCACACCGAGTACGCGATCTCCTGCTCCGGCGTGGCGCCGGCCTCCTGCAGGTGATAGCTGCAGATGTTGATCGGGTTCCACTTCGGGACGTCGCGTGACCGTCCACGCGATCATGTCGGTGATGAGGCGCAGCGACGGCCCGGGCGGGAACACGTACGTCCCGCGCGAGAGGTACTCCTTGATGATGTCGTTCTGCGTCGTGCCCGACAGCGTCGCCGAACGAGGCGCCCTGCTCCTCGGCCACGGTCGCGTAGAGCGCGAGCAGCCACATCGCCGTGGCGTTGATGGTCATCGACGTGTTCATCGTGTCGAGCGGGATGCCGTCGAACAGCGCGCGCATGTCGCCGAGGTGCGACACCGGGACGCCGACCTTGCCGACCTCGCCGCGCGCCAGCAGGTCGTCGGGGTCGTAGCCGGTCTGCGTCGGCAGGTCGAACGCGACCGAGAGCCCGGTCTGGCCCTTCTCGAGGTTGCGGCGGTAGAGCGCGTTGGACTCCGTCGCCGAGCTGTGGCCGGCGTAGGTCCGCATCAGCCAGGGCTTGTCACGCATCGCAGGTCAGTCCGCTCACGCGTAGGTGTAGAAGCCGCGACCGGTCTTCCGGCCGAGGTCGCCGGCGGCGACCATCCGGCGCAGCAGCTCCGGCGGTGCGAACGTCTCGTCCTGGGTGTCGGCGTAGATGTTGCTCGACGCGTTGAGCATGATGTCGACGCCGGTGAGGTCCGACGGTCTCGAGCGGCCCCATCGCGTGGCCGAAGCCGAGGCGGCACGCGGTGTCGATGTCCTCCGCGCTCGCGACGCCGGACTCGAGCAGCCGCACCGCCTCCATCGCGAGCGCGCTGATGAGGCGCGTGGTGACGAACCCGGCGACGTCGCGGTTGACCACGACCACGGTCTTGCCGACTCCCTCCGCGAACGCGCGCGCGCACGCCGACCGCCTGCGTCCGACGTCTTGTAGCCGCGCACGATCTCGCACAGCTTCATCAGCGGGACGGGCGAGAAGAAGTGCGTGCCCACGACCGACTCGGGCCGCTGCGTGGACGCCGGCGATCGAGGTGATCGGGATCGCCGAGGTGTTGGACGCGAGCACCGCGCCGTCCTTGCAGATCGCGTCGAGCGCGCGGAAGACCTCGGCCTTGACCTCGATCTTCTCGAACACCGCCTCGACGACGAGGTCGGCCGTCGCCGCCGCGTCGAGGTCGGTGGTCGTGGTGATCCGGGCGAGCGCGGCGTCGGCGTCGGCCTCGGCCATCCGGCCCTTCGTCGACGAACTTCGGCGTACGACGTCGCGGATCGACGCCGAGGCCGCGCTCGAGCGCCTCGGGCGTGACGTCGCGCAGGATCACCTCGTAGCCGCCCGCGGCGGCCACCTGGGCGATGCCCCGCGCCCATGAGCCCCGCACCGATGACGGCGACCTGCTGCGTCACTGTGGCCTCCCCGAGTCCTCGTCGCGGCGTCGTCGACGCGACTCCTCGCGACTCTATTCCGGGGGTGGCGCGGCCTCTCGGGGAGGTCGACGATGGGACGGTGCAGCACACCAGCGCGTCGTTCCTCGTCGCGCCCCTCGTCGCCTTCGCGGTGCTGGGCGTGCTCGTCCTGCTGCTGCGCTGGACCTTCGCCCACGGGCAGTCGGTGGTGGCCCGCCGGCCCCGGACCGGCCGCGCGGACGACTACGGGCTGCTGGTCCCGGTGGCGAGCCCCGCCACCTACGCCGAGGGCGAGATCCTGCGGCTCACGCTCGAGGACGCGCACATCCGCGCCACCCTCACCCAGACCCTGGACGGGCCGCGGCTCATGGTGTTCCCCGACGACCTGGAGCGGGCGCGCGTCGTGGTCGCTCGCCCGCGCTGACGCGAGGCAGCCGCACGGCGTCGGTCAGGTGAGGCTGTTGACCTCGACCCGGGTCACGTCGGCACCGAGCCGGACGAGGTCGGCGATGAAGCCCTCGTAGCCGCGGTCGACGTGGTGCGGCTCGTAGACGGTGGTGACGCCGTCGGCGACGAGGCCGGCGAGCACGAGACCCGCGCCGGCGCGGATGTCGGCGGCCTCGACCGGGGCGCCCGACAGCGACTCCCTGCCGCGCACCATCGCGTGGTGGCCGTCGGTGCGCACGTCGGCGCCGAGGCGGACCATCTCGTTGACGAAGCGGAACCGCGCCTCGAAGAGGTTCTCGGTGACCATCGCCGCGCCGCGCGCGATCGAGTTGAGCGCGATGAACTGCGGCTGCAGGTCGGTCGGGAAGCCCGGGTAGGGCAGCGTGACGACGTCGACGGCCCGCGGGCGGTCGTGGCACTGCACGCGGAACCCGTCGTCGAGCGCGTCGACGAGGGCGCCCGCGCTGCGCGAGCTTGTCGAGGGCGATCTCGAGGTGCCCCGCGTCGGCGTTGCGGATCGTGACGTCGCCCCGCGTCATCGCGGCCCCGACGGCCCAGGTGCCGGCGACGAGCCGGTCCGACACCGTGGTGTGCTCCGTCGGCGTCGAGCGAGTCGACGCCCTCGATCTCGAGGGTCGACGTGCCGACGCCGTCGATCTGCGCACCCATCGACCCGAGCATCCGGCAGATGTCGACGATCTCCGGCTCGCGTGCGGCGTTGTCGATGACGGTCGTGCCCTTGGCGAGGACCGCGGCCATGAGCAGGTTCTCGGTGGCGCCCACGCTCGGGAAGTCGAGCCACACGGTGCGCGCCGTGCAGCCGCTCGGCGCGCGTCGCGATGAGGAAGCCGTGCTCGCTGCGCACGGTCGCCCCGAGCCGCTCGAGACCGGCCACGTGCATGTCGAGGCCGCGGCTGCCGATGTTGTCGCCGCCCGGCAGCGCGACGTCGGCCTCGCCGCAGCGGGCGAGCAGCGGGCCGAGCACGTTGATCGAGGCGCGGAGCTTGCGCACGAGGTCGTAGTCGGCCTTGTGCGACGGGCACGGCCGGGACCGTGATCGAGATCGAGCGGGTCGCGCGGTCGCGGACCACGTCGCAGCCGAGCCGGCGCAGCAGCTCGGCCATGTACTCGACGTCGAGGATGTCCGGCACCTCGTGCAGCGTGGTGGTGCCCTCGGCGAGCAGGGACGCCGCCATGAGCTTGAGCACGCTGTTCTTGGCCCCGGTGACCCGCACCTCGCCGGCCAGCCGGGCGCCGCCGACGATCCGGAAGGCCTCCACGCGCCCGAGGATAGGCGACTTCGGCCGGTAGTTCCGCCGCAGCGGCTACCCGGTCACCCCGTTACGCTCGACCGCATGGTCAACCTCACGCGCATCTACACCCGCACCGGCGACGACGGCACGACCGCGCTCGGCGACATGTCCCGGGTGGGCAAGAACGACCTGCGCCTGCAGGCCTACGCCGACACCGACGAGGCCAACTCCTCGATCGGCGTCGCGCTCGCGCTCGGCGACCTCGTCAGCGGACGTGCGGACGCTGCTCACGCGCATCCAGAACGACCTCTTCGACGTCGGCGCCGACCTGTGCACGCCGGTGGTCGAGAACCCGCAGTTCCCGCCGCTGCGGGTCGAGCAGGCCTACGTCGACGCTCTGGAGGCCGCCTGCGACGACTACAACGGCCGCCTCGAGTCCCTGCGCTCGTTCATCCTCCCCGGCGGCACGCGCCGGGCAGCGCCCTGCTCCACGTCTCCCGCACGGTCGTACGCCGGTCCGAGCGCTCCACCTGGGCCGCGCTCGAGGCGCACGGCGACTCGATGAACCCGCTCACCGCCACGTACCTCAACCGGCTCTCGGACCTGCTGTTCATCCTCGCCCGGCGTGGCGAACCTCGACGCCGGCGGCGACGTCCTCTGGGTGCCCGGCGGCGAGCGCTAGACCAGCGCCTCCCCGCCCGTGGCCGCCACCGCGGCGGCCAGGTCGCGCATCACGTCGTCCCACTCGTCCTGGGGCATCGGCGGGATGCAGTCGCTCCAGTCCGAGAGCGACGAGCCGCGCAGCTGCAGCACGCCCTCCGGCCGGGCGAAGAACCACCAGTGCAGGTGACGCGCGCCGTCGCCGATCTTCATGACGTGCACGCGGCCCACCCCGCCGAGCGACATGAGCGCCTTCGACACCCGCACCTGCAGCCAGCCGAGGTCACGGGCGAGCGCCTCCGGGAGCTCCTCCTGGTCGAGGTGCTCGAGCGGCAGGAGCAGGACGATCGGGATCGAGCAGGGCTCGCGCGGAGCGACGAGCTTCCACGCTCCGTCCGTCCACAGCGCGCCGTCGACGCCGGAATCGCAGGAGCTGCACGCCGCTCCACCCTCACCACCGCGAGGCGGCTCCGGCAGCACGGGGTCCTGCAGCGGCGTGACCCGCACGTCGCCCTCGAACGGGAAGATGTCCCACGACGCGACGTCGGGCATCGGCAGGTGCCCGCCGTTGGCCGCCTCGGCCTCGCGGACCCGGGCGAGGAGGGCTGACGTCCGGGGATGCATCTCGTGCGACATGCCCCGACCCTAGGACGACGCCGCGCTCAGCCACGGGTCGTCACGGGGATGGGCTGCGTGTCGTCGCTCGCCGTTGGCGCCGGCTCAGCTCGGCCATGCCGCCGACGCGTGACGACGAGGTTCCGGCCGACGGGGAGCGGGACAGCAGCGAGGCCGGACTCCTGACGGGGTCCGGCCTCGCTGAGCGTTCGAGTCGAGGTGGTCAGCCGCCGACGCGGTGGCCGCCGGAGGTGTCGGACGCGTGCGCGGCGTGCTGGTCGGCGAGCGCGACCTTGAGCCGGGTCTCGGCGCGCGCGATCGCGGCCATCTCGTCGTCGGTGTCGGCGCCGGCCGCCTGGGCCCGCTCGAGGGCGAGCTTGGCGCGCTCGACGTCGATCTCGCCGCCGAGCTCGGCGCTCTCGGCGAGGATCGACGACGTTGTCGGAGTCGACCGAGAAGAACCCGCCGTGGACGGCCGCCTGGACGACCTTGCCCTCGGTGGTGGTGATGCGCACGGGGCTGTCGGCGAGCAGCGCGAGCACCGGCTCGTGCTGCGGCAGGATGCCGATCTCGCCCTCGAGGGTCTTGGCCACGACCATGGTCGCGGTGCCCGACCAGATCTTGCGGTCGACCGCGACGAGGCTGACGTTGAGCTCGCCCATGTCAGCCGGCCAGCTTCGCGGCGTTCTTCTCGACGTCCTCGACGCCGCCGCAGAGGAAGAACGCCTGCTCGGGCAGGTGGTCGTACTCGCCCTCGCACAGCGCCTTGAACGAGGCGATGGTCTCCTCGACCGGCACGAACGAGCCGGCCTGGCCGGTGAACTGCTCGGCCACGAACAGGTTCTGCGAGAGGAACCGCTGGATGCGACGGGCCCGGCCGACGAGGATCTTGTCCTCCTCGGAGAGCTCGTCGATGCCGAGGATCGCGATGATGTCCTGGAGGTCCTTGTAGCGCTGCAGGATCTCCTTGACGCGCGCGGCGACGGCGTAGTGCTCCTCGCCGATGTAGCGCGGGTCGAGGATGCGCGAGGTCGAGTCGAGCGGGTCCACGGCCGGGTAGATGCCGAGCTCGGAGATCGGACGGCTCAGCGTCGTCGTCGCGTCGAGGTGGGCGAACGTGGTGGCCGGGGCCGGGTCGGTCAGGTCGTCCGCGGGGACGTAGATCGCCTGCAGCGACGTGATCGAGTGGCCGCGGGTCGAGGTGATGCGCTCCTGGAGCTGGCCCATCTCGTCGGCGAGGGTGGGCTGGTAGCCCACCGCCGACGGCATGCGGCCGAGCAGCGTGGAGACCTCGGAACCGGCCTGGGTGAAGCGGAAGATGTTGTCGATGAACAGCAGCACGTCCTGCTTCTGCACGTCGCGGAAGTACTCCGCCATCGTCAGCGCCGAGAGGGCGACGCGAAGACGCGTGCCCGGCGGCTCGTCCATCTGGCCGAAGACGAGCGCGGTCTTGTTGATGACGCCGGACTCGGTCATCTCACCGAAGAGGTCGTTGCCCTCGCGGGTGCGCTCGCCGACACCGGCGAACACCGACACACCGCTGAAGTTCTCGGCGACGCGGTAGATCATCTCCTGGATGAGGACGGTCTTGCCGACGCCGGCACCGCCGAACAGGCCGATCTTGCCGCCCTTGACGTACGGGGTGAGCAGGTCGATGACCTTGATGCCGGTCCAGAAGACCTCGGTCTTGCTCTCGAGCTGGTCGAAGCTCGGCGCCTGCGCGTGGATGCCGCGACGCTCCGTGATGTTGAGCGTCGACTCGTCCACGTCGAGCGGCTTGCCGAGGGTGTTCCACACGTGGCCGAGGGTCACGTCGCCGACGGGCACGGTGATCGCGTCACCGGTGTCGCGGACCTCCGCACCGCGGACGAGGCCGTCGGTGGGCTGCATGGAGATGGCGCGCACCATGTTGTCGCCGATGTGCTGCGCGACCTCGAGGGTGAGGAGTGCGGGTGGAGTCCTCGCCCTCGAGCTCGGTCGCCGAAGCTCACGTCGACGTGGAGCGCGTTGTAGAGCTCGGGCATGGCCTCGACGGGGAACTCCACGTCGACGACAGGCCCGGTGACCCGGGCGACGCGGCCGACGCCGGTCGTGGTCTCAGTCGTTGCAGTCATGGTTGTCCTCGACTCCTATGCCGATGCGGACAGCGCGTCGGCGCCGCCGACGATCTCGCTGATCTCTTGGGTGATCTCGGCCTGGCGGGCCTGGTTGGCCTGGCGGGAGAGGGTCTTGATGAGCTCCTCGGCGTTGTCCGTCGCCGACTTCATGGCGCGACGACGGGCTGCGTGCTCGGACGCCGCTGCCATGCAGCAGCGCGGTGAACACGAGGTTCTCGACGTACTTGGGGAGCAGCGAGTCGAGCACCGCCTCGCCGCGTCGGCTCGAACTCGTAGAGCGGGAACGGGCGCCTGACCCGCCGCCGCGGCCTCGGCCGCCGTCTGCTCGACGACCTCGAGCGGCAGGATCCGGCGTACGCGGGCCCGCTGGGTGACCATGCTCTCGAAGTGCGTGTAGACGATGTGGATCTCGTCGCAGCCGCCCTCCTCGGTGCGGCATGCAGGAACGCCTCGAGCAGCGCCGCGGCGATCTCCTTGGCGTGCGGCGTAGGTCGGCTGGTCGGTGAAGCCCGTCCACGACGCCGCGACCTCGCGGCCGCGGAAGCGGTAGTAGCCGACCGCCTTGCGGCCGACGAGGAAGGGCACGACGGTCGATGCCCTGCTCGCGCAGGAGGGTCGGCGAGCTGCTCGCCCTCCTTGATCGCGGTCGAGCGAGTAGGCGCCGGCCAGCCCGCGGTCGGCGGAGATGACGAGCACCGCCGCACGCTCGCGCAGCCGCTGCTCGGACTCGGTCAGCGGGTGCCCGCCACCGGTGTGCGATCGCCGCCGCGCGAGATCGCGCGGATACAGCTCGCGGGTGTACGGCAGCGCCGCCTCGACCCGCTGCTGCGCCTTCACGATGCGCGACGACGCGATGAGCTCCATCGCCTTGGTGATCTTCTTGGTCGACTGGACGGTCTTGATCCGCCGTCGGTAGATCCTCTGCTGTGCACCCATGAGGGTCTGACCTCAGCCCTTGACCCGGGTGATCGTGCGCGTGCTCGACCTCGGACTCGTCGAGCGCCTCGACCGGGGCCTCGTTGACGACGAGCGGCGTGCCGGCCGACGTCGTGAACTGCCGCTTGAACCGCGATGACCGCGCTCTCGAGCAGCGTCACCGAGTCGTCGGACAGGTCGGTGGTGGAGCGGATGGCGTCGAGCACCGCCTTGTGGTCGCGCTTGAGGTAGTCGAGGAACTCGCGCTCGAAGCGACGGATGTCCTCGAGCGGGACGTCGTCGAGCTTGCCGGTGGTGCCGGACCACACCGAGACGACCGCCTCCTCCATCGGGAAGGGCTGGTACTGCGGCTGCTTGAGCAGCTCGACCAGGCGCGAGCCGCGGGCGAGCTGGGCCTTGGACGCGGCGTCGAGGTCGGAGCCGAAGGCCGAGAACGCCTCGAGCTCGCGGAACTGGGCCAGGTCGAGGCGCAGGCGCCCGGCGACCTTCTTCATCGCCTTCGGCTGGGCCGAGCCGCCGACGCGGGAGACCGAGATGCCGACGTTGATGGCCGGGCGGACGCCCGAGTTGAACAGGTCGGACTCGAGGAAGCACTGGCCGTCGGTGATCGAGATGACGTTGGTCGGGATGTACGCCGACACGTCGTTGGCCTTGGTCTCGATGATCGGCAGGCCGGTCATCGAGCCGGCGCCGAGCTCGTCGGAGAGCTTCGCGCAGCGCTCGAGGAGCCGCGAGTGCAGGTAGAAGACGTCGCCGGGGTAGGCCTCGCGGCCCGGCGGACGGCGCAGCAGCAGCGAGACGGCGCGGTAGGCCTCGGCCTGCTTGGACAGGTCGTCGAAGATGATGAGGACGTGCTGGCCCTGGTACATCCAGTGCTGGCCGATGGCCGAGCCGGTGTACGGGCGCGAGGTACTTGAAGCCCGCCGGGTCAGAGGCGGGGGCGGCGACGATGGTGGTGTACTCCATCGCGCCGTCGTCCTCGAGCGCACCCTTGACCGCCGCGATGGTCGAGCCCTTCTGGCCGATCGCGACGTAGATGCACTTGACCTGCTTCTTGGGGTCGCCGGACTCCCAGTTCTGCTTCTGGTTGATGATCGTGTCGACCGCCGACGGCGGTCTTGCCGGTCTGGCGGTCGCCGATGATCAGCTGGCGCTGGCCGCGGCCGATCGCGGTCATGGCGTCGATGGCCTTGATGCCGGTCTGCATCGGCTCCTTGACCGGCTGGCGCTGGACGACGCGTGGGCGCCTGCAGCTCGAGGGCGCGGCGCGCCTCGGCCTCGATCGGGCCCTTGCCGTCGATCGGGTTGCCCAGCGGGTCGACGACGCGGCCGAGGAAGCCGTCGCCGACGGGCACCGAGAGGATCTCGCCGGTGCGCTTGACCGGCTGGCCCTCCTCGATCCGCGAGCCGTCGCCGAGGAGCACGGTGCCGATCTCGCGGACGTCGAGGTTGAGCGCGAGGCCGAGCAGGCCGCCCTCGAACTCGAGCAGCTCGTTGGTCATGGCCGAGTGCAGACCCTCGACGCGCGCGATGCCGTCGCCGGTCTCGGTGACGCGGCCGACCTCCTCGCGGGTGGTCCCGGGCGCGTACGACTCGACGTTCCGCGCGATCGCGTCGCGGATGTCCTCCGGCCGGATCGTCAGCTCCGTCATGGTGTCCTGCTCTCTCGTTCTACGCGCCGTGCTCGGCGCCTGCTGTCGTGTGTGGTGGTGCTGGGTCGTGCTGGGTCGAGCGTCAGCCTACGCGAGCACCGCGCGACGCGCCTGTTCCAGCCGGCTGGCCACGCTGCCGTCGATGACGTCGTCGCCCACGCGGACCACGATGCCGCCGACGACCTCGGGGTCGACCAGCGACGTTGAGCCGGACCGTCGCGGCCCTGGAGCCGGGTGAGGGCCGACGCGAGCCGGCGCTGCTGCTCGTCGGTCGAGCGCGATCGCGCTGCGGACCTCGGCGAGCACGCGCTGGCGCTGCTCGGCGGCGAGCCGCGCGAGCTCCTCGACCGCGGACGTCGGGACGGCGGCCGCGGAGGTTGCCCGCGGCGTACTCGAGCACCTGCGACGGTCGCTGGGCGACGCCGTGCCCTCGACGAGGTCGCCGCACGACGGCCGCCTTGCGCGTCGGCGCCGAGCGACGGGTCGGTGAGCGCCATCTGCAGCTCGGGCGACTCGTCGAGCGCGCGGCCGAAGCGTGAAGAGCTCGTCCTCGATCGCGGTCGAGCGAGCCGTCGGCCTCGGCGACCGTGAACGCGGCCTGGGCGCCGAGCTGCTCCACGGCGTCGACGAGGTCGCCGTCGTTGGACCACCGGCGCCGACACGACGTCGGTGAGCACCGCCATCGACGTGCCGGCGAGATCTTGCCGGCCGAACAGCGAGCCCGCGATCCCGGCCCGCAGCTCCACCGGCTGGCCGGAGTCGGCGAGCGCCTGGCGCAGCGACTTCTCGCGCCCCAGCACGCCCGCGACCGCGAGCAGGTCGCCGGGCACCGGACGAAGCCCGGCTCGCGCGCGGCGCGCGTCGAGGACGTCCGCAGCGCGGCGAAGGACTCGCGGGAGGATCCGAGCATCAGTGGCCCGCCCCGCTCGCGGCCTGGGCCTCGAGGTCGGCGATGAAGCGGTCGACCGTGGCCCGGGCGCGGGCGTCGTCCTCGAGGGACTCGCCCGACGACCTTGCCCGCGAGCGAGACGGCCAGCGTGCCGACCTCGCGCCGCAGCGACGCCACGGTGGACGCGCCGCTCGGCCGCGATGGCCGCCTCGGCGCGCGCGGTGACGGCGGCGGCCGCCTCCGCGGCCTCGGTGCGGGCCTCCTCGACCATCGCCAGCTTGTCGGCCTGCGCCTGCGCACGGATCTGCGCCGCCTCGGTGCGGGCCTCGGCGAGCTGTGCCTGGTACTGCTCGTACATCGCCTGCGCCTCGGCCTCACGCTCCTCGGCGCGCGCGATGCCGCCCTCGATCGCCGCGGTGCGCTCCTCGAGCGCCTTGCGGATGCCGGGCAGGGCCAGCTTCGCCAGCGCCGCGAAGACGATGAGGAAGGCGATGATGCCGATGATCAGCTCGTCGAGCGGCACGGCGAGGACGTTGGGTCCCGCCTTCCGTCGCCGGCGAGTGCGTGATCATGGCGTTCATCCTTCGTCAGGTCGGTCGGTCGAGTCGAGGACGGGTCGATCACACGCCGAAGACGAACGGGGCCACGAAGCCGATGAGCGCGAGCGCCTCGGTCAGGGCGAAGCCCAGGATCATGTTCTGGCGGATGACGCCGTAGGCCTCGGGCTGGCGGGCGATGGCCTGCACACCCTGACCGAAGATGATGCCGACGCCGATACCAGGGCCGATGGCGGCGAGGCCGTAGCCGATCGAGCCGAGCGAGCCGGTGACCTCAGCGAGGAGCGACATGTCGTGTTCCTTTGTGTCGGCCGGCGGCGGTTCCGCCGGTCATGGGTGGTGCGAGTTCGTGGTGGAGCGGTCGTGCCGGCGATCAGTGCGCGTTCACGGCGTCGTTGATGTAGACGGCCGCGAGCAGGGTGAAGACGTAGGCCTGCAGCGCCTGGATCAGCATCTCGAAGCCGGTCAGGCCGACCGTGACCGCGAACGAGGCGGCCGAGCCGATGATGCCGATGATCGACGGGCGAGAGGAGGTACCAGGCGGCGACGCGAGAAGGTCACGATGAGCATGTGGCCGGCGAACATGTTGGCGAACAGACGCACGGAGTGCGTGAACGGCCGCACGATGAAGTTCGACAGGATCTCGATCGGGATGAGCAGGACGTACATGCGCCTTGGGCACGTCCGGCGGCATCGTCATCGCCTTGAAGAAGGCACCGGCGCCCTGGCGCTTGATGCCCAGCGGCACCCACAGCAGGTAGACGAGCAGCGGCGAACGCCACCGGGATCGCGAACCGTGAGGTCACCGGGAACTGGGCGAACGGCACGATGCTCATGAAGTTGAGCACCCAGACGAAGAAGAAGAACGAGAACAGCAGGGGGACGAACTTGTCGCCCTCCTTGCCGATCGTGTCGCGGGCGATGCCGTCGCGGATGAAGAGGTAGCCGTACTCGCCGACGTTCTGCGCGCCGCGCGGGACGACCTTGGCCTTGCGGAAGGCGATAGACGAAGAACACCACGACAGCGAGCGCCGCGACCCAGAGCAGGACCATCGGCTTGGTGATGTGGAACGTCAGTCCGGCCGATGTCGAACTCGAGCCAGGACGTCGAAGTTGAAGATCTCCTCGCCGGGCGCGGGGAAGCCGCAGCCCTCAGGCAGAGGTGGCAGCTGCCATCAGCTGGCGAGCAGCAGGTCACCGGACACGGGGCGACTCCATCAGGGAGGTGGGGCCGGACATGGCGGGCATCGGTGCGACGACCTCCGTGCGAAGGCCGGTCATGACCGGTCCTGCCGCAGCGTCTCGGGCTCGGGTCGCGGGGACTCGAGTCGGCGGAACAGCATGAACATCGCGAGGGCGACTCCGAGGAGGACGCCTCCGGCGACGAAGAGCGCTGGTTCCCCAGCCACCGACCCAGCAGCCAGCCGATGCCGCCGTAGAGCATGATCCCGGCTGCCAGGTGGCTGACGGTGGCCCACGCTGCGGCGTCGGACACGCGGCCCGGGGGCAGCGCGTCCGGCTCTGCCGCGGACGCCTTCGTCGCGGCGCGACGGTACCACTGGGCGTCGCGGTGGCCCGATGCGGGGGTGGAGCGTGCGGACCGGCGCCGGAGGGCCGGGAAGAGGCGTGGAGGTGCTCACTGGTCGACCGCCTCGGCGTCGGCCGCAGGGGGCGGGGTCGACGTACAGCACCTTCGTCCGCTGCGACGCGACGACAGCCCCGCTGATCCAGACCAGGGTGCAGCACGACGACCGTGATCGCGAAGACCTTGGGGTCGAGCCAGGTCGCGTCCTTGAGCAGCGCGATGAGCACGAACAGCACGAGGATCTGGGTCAGGTAGAGCAGCAGGGCGCCGGACAGGGCGACTCCGGGTTGCTCGAGAGGATGCGCCCGAGGACGTACTGGCCGGTCGCGAAGAACGCGACCACGATCAGCAGGGCGAGGCCGGCTGCGACAGCGCCGGAGGACCCGCGGAGCGCCCAGGCCAGCCCGATGGCGACCAGCCCGACGATCACGGTGGGGATGGCAGCGGCCCGCAGGACGACGGAGGTCGCCTGGGTCGCGGTCATCGGACCAGTGGGGATCGGTCCGTCGGGGGCGGCGGGCACGGCCGAAGACTACGGGCTGCGCACTTCCACCCCCAAACGCACGACGTGCGAGATCGGTCTCACCGACCCGCAACGCGACACAAGCGACCAACGCGCGAGTGGCCTTGCTCACTGCACCCTCGGCGTCAAGCGTGCCGAGGCGGTCCGCACCGGTGCGGGCGGTCGCGTCCGGCGGCTGGGCGCTCGGCGCGCAGGCGGGGCCAGCGGACGGCGAGGAAGAGCAGCGCCACCCCGCACGCGAACCAGATCGCCGCCACCCCCGGCGGGACGAACGCGAGGCCGACCGCGGTGAACGCGAGCAGGCCCGTCCAGCCGTACATCAGCAGGACGGCGCGGCGCTGGCTGTGGCCGAGCTCGAGCAGCCGGTGGTGCAGGTGCTGCTTGTCCGGCGCGAACGGGCTGCGGCCGGCCCGGGTGCGGCGTACGACGGCGAGCAGCATGTCGAGCAGGGGGACGGCCATCACGGCAGCCGGGAGCAGCACCGGGAGCAGCGCCGGGACGAAGGTGGGGCCCGGCACCACGTTCGGGTCGAGCTGCCCGACCAGGGTGATCACCGAGCTCGCCAGGAGCAGCCCGATGAGCATCGAGCCCGGTGTCCCCCATGAAGATGCGCGCCGGGTTGAGGTTGTGCGGCAGGAACCCCGCGCACATGCCGGCCAGCACGGCCGACACCAGCGCGGCGAGCGTGGCCCGGGTGAAGCCGTACTCGAAGGAGAGCAGGTACGAGTACGCGAAGAAGGCCAGGGCGCCGATGCCCGACGATCCCCGCGGCGAGCCCGTCCAGCCCGTCGACGAAGTTGATCGCGTTGACCGCCACCACGACGACGAGCACGGTGAGCAGGACCGAGGTGACCGGGTCGAGGACGAGCGTGCCGCCGATCGGCAGCCACACGATGGCGATGCCCTGCAGCGCCATGACCGCGCCGGCGAGCGCCTGCCCGGCGAACTTCGTCGGGGCGTCGAGGCCGAACCGGTCGTCGAGCATGCCGAGCACGACCAGGATCGCGGCGGCCGACAGGAGGGCGGTCGGCTCGTTGGAGCCTCGAACACCGAGCTGCATGAGCGGGAGCTGGCTCGCCACCAGCATCGCCGCGAGCAGCCCCGCGGCCATCGCCGAGCCCGCCGAGGCGCGGGGTGGGCTCGTCGTGGACGTCGCGGTCGCGCACCTCGGCCATCGCGCCCCAGGCGACGGCGAACCTGCGCGCGAGCGGGGTCGACAGGTACGTCACCGACGCGGCGACGAACAGGCAGAGGAGGTACTCGCGCACGGGAGCGGCCTACGACGCGTACGCCGGGCTTGCTCTTCACCAGCTCGTGAACCTCGGCGGCGACGGCCGTCGCGCGACGACCCGTCGGCGTCCCTGACCGCGCGACCGATGAGCGAGGCGACGGTCTTCATGTCGGACTCGGTCATGCCCTGCGTCGTGACCGCGGGGGTGCCGACCCGGATGCCGGACGCGATGCTCGGCGGCTGCGGGTCGTTGGGGATGGCGTTCTTGTTGAGCACGATCCGCGCGGCGCCGGCGCGGGCCTCGGCCTCCGCCCCCGACACCCCGATGCCCTGCAGGTCGAGCAGCGAGAGGTGGGTGTCGGTGCCACCGGAGACCGCGCGCATGCCCTCGGCCTCGAGCGCCGAGGTGAGCGCCTTCGAGTTGACGATGACCTGGCGTGCGTAGCTCGGCGTACTCCGGAGTGGCGCACTCCTTGAGCGCCACGGCCTTGGCGGCCACGGCGTGCATGAGCGGGCCGCCCTGCATCATCGGGAAGACCGCCTTGTCGAGCGCAGCCGCGTGCTCCGCCTTGCACACGAACATGCCGCCGCGCGGACCGCGGAGCACCTTGTGCGTGGTGAACGTGACGACGTCGGCGTAGGGAACCGGGCTGGGGATCGCCTTGCCCGCCACCAGCCCGATGAAGTGGGCGGCGTCGACCATGAGGATCGCGCCGACCTCGTCGGCGACCGCACGGAAGGCAGCGAAGTCGATGAGGCGCGGGATCGCGGAGCCGCCGCAGATGATCATCTTCGGGCGGTGCTCGAGCGCGAGGTCGCGCATCTGGTCGTAGTCGATGTCCTCGGTGTCCTGGTGGACGCCGTAGTGCACGGCGTTGAACCACTTGCCCGAGAACGAGACCTTCGTGCCGTGGGTGAGGTGCCCGCCGTGCGGCAGGCTCATCGCGAGCACCGTCTCGCCCGGCTTCATGAACGCGCCGTACGCGGCGATGTTGGCGCTCGCGCCCGAGTGCGGCTGCAGGTTCGCGTGGTCGGCGTCGAAGAGGGCCTTCGCCCGCTCGATGCCGAGGTTCTCCGCGGCGTCCACGACCTCGCACCCGCCGTAGTAGCGGCGTCCCGGGTAGCCCTCCGCGTACTTGTTCGACAGCGTCGAGCCGAGCGCCGCGAGGACGGCCGGCGAGGTGAAGTTCTCGCTCGCGATGAGCTGCAGGCCGTCGTTGAGGCGGTCGCGCTCGGCCAGCAGGATCCGGGCGATGTCGGGGTCCACCGCCTCGAGAGCGGCGAAGTCGGGTCCCCACAAGGGCGTGGCAGAGGTCATGGGTCCAGAGCCTAGGCCGTTTCCCCCCGGTCGGTGACGATCGGGGTGCGGCGGCGCGCTAGCCGACGACGATGTCCGGGCAGACGCCGCGCAGGGCGTCCAGGTCGACCGCGCCGAGGCGCAGCACCCGGGCTCCGTCCCCCGTGACGTCGACGATCGTGCTCGGCACGGGCTCGCCGGAGGGGCCGCCGTCGAGGTAGATCGACACTGCCTCCCCGAGCTGGTCGACCGCCTCGTCGCACGACGCCGCGGCGGGAGACCCCGAGATGTTGGCGCTGCTCACCGCCATCGGACCGGTGAGCCGGAGGAGCTCGATGGCGACGGGGTGCAGCGGCATGCGCAGGGCGACCGTGCCGTTCGCGTCGCCGAGGTCCCAGGCCAGGCTCGGCTGGTGCCGGACCACGAGGGTGAGGGCCCCCGGCCAGAACGCCTCGACGAGGTCCCGCGCCGCCTTCGTCAGCCCGTACGCCAGGCCCTCGACCGTGTGCGGGCTGCCGACCAGCACGGGGATCGGCATGTCCCGACCGCGACCCTTCGCCTCGAGCAGGCGCGTCACGCCCAGCGCGCTGAACGCGTCGCAGCCGACCCCGTAGACGGTGTCGGTGGGCAGCACGACGAGGTCGCCGCGACGCACGGCGCTTGTCGCCGCGTCCAGGCCGCGCTGGCGCGGGTCGGCGGATGCCATGTCGAATCGGATGCTCACGGGGTCAGATCCTCCCCCATCCCGACCCGGAGCGCGTCAGCGGCGCACCGCAGTGGTGGCGCGGTCGCGGCCGCCGAGATCGACGTGGTCGAGCACGTCGTCGAAGTCGCCCTGCTCGCGTACGACGTGCGGCACACCCGCCGACCCGCCGGACTCGCCCTGGGCATCGCCGTGCTCCACGACGAGGACGCCGCCGGGGCGCAGCAGCGCGGCAGCCGCCACGACCAGGCCGCGCGACGACGTCGAGCCCGTCGTGCCCGCCGTACAGCGCCCGGGGCGGGTCGTAGTCGCGCACCTCGGGGTCGCGCGGCACAGCGTCGTCGGGGATGTACGGCGGGTTGCTCACCACGACGTCGACGCGACCGATGAGCGGCGCGAGCGGCCCGAGGTGGGCGGTGGACGCGTCGCCCCGGTGGAGGACCACCTCGGACCCGACCTGCGCGAGCTCGTCGGCGTAGGCGGTGATGTTGCGCGTGGCCCACTCGAACGCCAGGCCCTCGAGCTCGACCGCGTGCACGCGCGAGTGCGGCACCTCCGTGGCGAGGGACAGCGCGAGCGCACCGGAGCCGGTGCAGAGGTCGACGGCGAGCCGTTCCTCGGCACCCGCGGACAGCGCGCGGATGGCGAGCTCGGCGACAGCCTCGGTCTCGGGGCGCGGCACGAAGACGCCGCGCCCGACCTGGAGCACCAGGTGACGGAACGGCGCCTCGCCCACGAGGTGCTGCAGCGGGACGCGCGCCGCGCGTCGGACCAGCAGCGCCTCGAAGCGCATCGCATCCGTGGGGTCGACCGGGTCGGACAGGAACACCCGGCCACGCGGGACGCCGAGCACGTGGGCGAGCAGCAGCTCCGCGTCGACGCGAGGAGTCGGCACGCCCACGATGGCGAGCCGTCGTTCGCCGTCGACGAGGACGTCGCGCATCGTGCGCACCGGCGGCGTCCAGGAGTTCATGACTGGGTCCCGAGCGCGGCCATCCGCGCGGCGAGGTCGGCGTCGATGCAGGCCTGCACCATCGTCTCGATCTCGCCGTCGAGGATGGCGTCGAGGTTGTACGCCTTGAAGCCGACCCGGTGGTCGCTGATGCGGTTCTCCGGGAAGTTGTACGTGCGGATCCGCTCGCTGCGGTCGATCGTGCGGACCTGCGAGCGGCGGACGTCGGAGGCCTCCTTGGCGGCGGCCTCCTCGGCCAGCGCGACGAGACGCGCGCGCAGGATGCGCATCGCCGACTCCTTGTTCTGCAGCTGGCTCTTCTCGTTCTGGCAGCTCACGACCGACGCCGGTGGGGACGTGCGTGATGCGGACGGCGGAGTCGGTGGTGTTGACGCTCTGACCGCCCGGACCGCTGGAGCCGGTAGACGTCGATGCGCAGGTCGTTGGGGTCGATCTCGACCTCGACGTCCTCGGTCTCGGGCAGCACGAGCACGCCGGCGGCGCTCGTGTGGATGCGGCCCTGCGACTCGGTGGCCGGGACGCGCTGCACGCGGTGGACGCCGCCCTCGTACTTCAGGCGGGCGTACGGCGCCTCCCCAGGCTCGACCGTGCCGCGCGCCTTCACCGCGACCGTGACGTCCTTGTAGCCGCCGAGGTCGGACTGCTCGGCCTCGAGCACCTCGGTCCGTCCAGCCGCGGCGCTCGGCGTAGCGGAGGTACATGCGCAGCAGGTCGCCGGCGAACAGCGCCGACTCCTCGCCGCCCTCCCCCGCCTTGATCTCGAGGATCACGTCGGAGTCGTCGAGCGGGTCGCGCGGCACCAGGAGGACGTGCAGCCGGTCGGCGAGCTCGGCGCGCAGCGCCACGAGCGCCTCGGCCTCCGCGCGGAACGCCGGGTCGTCGCCTGGCGAGCTCGCGCGCGGCCTCGAGGTCGTCGCCCGCAGCAGCCCAGGCACGGTAGGTCGCCACCACGGGCCGCAGCTCGGCGTAGCGGCGGCCGAGCTTGCCGGGCCGCGTCCTGGTCGCTGTGCATGGCCGGGTCCGCGAGCCGCACGCTCGAGATCGGCGTACTCGGCGACGAGCGCCTCGACGGACTCGAACATCGGGAACTCCTGGCTGGACCTGGGTGCGGGAAGCAGCGAGGGCGCCGCCCGGATCCCGCCGTCCGTAGACGGGCGGTCCAGAAGCGCCCTCGTGAGCGTTGCTAGGCGTCGGCCTTCTTGCCGAAGCGCTTCTCCCACTTGGCGACGCGGCCGCCGGTGTCGAGGATCTTCTGCTTGCCCGTGTAGAACGGGTGGCACTGGCTGCAGACCTCGGCGTGGATGACGCCGTTCTTGGCGGTGCTGCGCGTGGTGAACGTGCTGCCGCAGGCGCAGTGAACGGTCGTCTCGACGTACGCGGGGTGGATGTCGGCCTTCATGGTGCCTCCTCGTATCGTGACCGGGTCGTGCAGCGCGTGGCGGCACGTGAACCGGACACCTGGTTCGGACTGGGCACCGACCGGAGAGCCAGGGCCAGCGACCCAGTCTGCCATCCGTCGGCACCCGCTCCAAACCAGCGGACCGCGCGCGGGTATTCCGCTGGACGGCGCCGATCCGGTGCCGACCGGCGTCAGCGGGCGTTGTACAGCCTGAGGATCTGGGTGGGGGTCAGCACGGACTGCCAGACGGAGATCTCGTCGAGCGAGCCGGCGAACGGGCGGTTCTGGGCGGGGTCGGTGTTCGTGGTGGGGCTGTTCGCCCCGGTCCAGCTGCCGCCCCAGCCGGCGAGGTTGCCGCATCCGGCTCGGAACCAGCCCGTCGTGGACTCACCCGACGGTGTTGGCGTTCGTGTCCCGACCGAGGCGCCGTCGACGTACAGCCGCATGCCCGTCGGTACCCATGGTGGCGGCCGCCATGTGCCACTTGCCGTCGGTGTACGACGCCGGGCTGCCGACGTGAAGTAGCCGCCGTTGTAGACGCCGAACCACACCTTGCCGTCGCCGTCCATGTAGAGGTGCCGGTCGTACGTGCCGCCCGACCGGCGATCGCGACACCGGTGCGCGGCATCTCGAAGCCGACGAGCTTGCCGCCCTGGCGGTCGTCGACGTTGAACCAGACGATCTCGGTGATCGGGGTCGGCGCGTTCATCGTCGTGGTGCTCGTGGTGTCGATGCAGGAGTTCGCGTTGTTGAGCGTGACGCCGGTTCGGGGTGTCGGTGGGGAGCGCGCCGACGACGCCCTTGGTGAAGTAGGTCGCGCCGCCGTTGGCGTTGTAGGTGCCCGTGCGGCCGTTGCCCGACGAGTCGGCCGCCGGTCGTGCCGGTGCCCGTCTCGTCGAGCTTCCAGTACAGCCACGGGTTCGAGCGCCGTTGACGTCGAGGTGTAGTTCCAGTTGGTGACGGCCCAGGTGTTGGCGGTGTTCCGCGTCGTCGCCGCGAACGCGGCGCTGGCGGTGGGCACGCACGAGGCGCCGCGAGGACCGCGACGTAGACGGCGCCTGGCCAGCGGGCGTGCGGGAGCAGCCGCCGAAGATGCCGGGCGGCGCCGGCGGGAGGCCGTGCCGGCCGAGCGTCGGCTCGGACGGGCCGCGACGCCGCGATCTGCGTCGAGCCGCTGGCACCGAGGCGCGTCGGGCAGCGGCACGAGGTCGCCGTCGGGGTCGGGCCGCCGTCGTCGGCTTCGTCGTCGTCGGGTCGAGGTCGTCGTCGCGGTCGCGGCCGACGAGGAAGCCGCGGCGAGCACGAGGCTCGCGAGGAACAGGCGCGAGGTAGAGCCACTGGCCGGTCTGCAGCCACATCAGCGGGAGCCCGGCGAACGTCGACGAGCAGCCGGCCGAGGCCGCGCACGTTGGCGATGCGGCAGCGGCGCGGTGTCGGCGGTCGGGTTCGCGTCGCCCTTGGTGGTCAGCGTGCCGTCGGCGTTCACGCCGATGACGCGGTGGGTCTTGGTCTCTCCGGTCGTTCCGGGTCGGTGAACACCGCCACGCGGCCGAGCAGGTCGGCGGGGTCGCTCTCGGGTGCGGCGAGGACGACGTCGCCGACGTCGATGCGCGGCTCCATCGAGCCGCTCTGCGACCACGAACGGGCGCCAGCCGAAGGATCGGCAGCAGCGTGACGAGCAGGCAGCCGGCGACGAACCAGAGCCAGGTGCGGCCGACGAGTGCCGGCGAGGAAGAGGACGTCGAGCCGGCGGCCGGGCCGGCGACGGCGTCGCGGCGTCTCGCATCGGGCATCGGTGCCTGGTGCCGTGCCATGTCGATCCTCCTGCCCGCTCGGTGGGCGGGTCCCCGAGTCATCCGGTCCCTGGTCGGTGCTGCCGGCCCGCGGCCTCAGCCACTCGGTCCCGTGGCGGCGTAGACGGGCTGTCGGTGTGCCCCTCGCCCCCCGCGAGGGGCACACGACGGCTGACGTCACGGTCCGTGCTGGCGACTGACGTCGAGGCTACTGGATCTCCCAGGTGAGGTCGGCTGACGCGGTCGAGCTCTGCAGCGCGTTGTCGCCCCGGTCGTGCCGGTGGTCGAGCGACCACGTGATGCGGTAGGCCACGCGCTGCGTGCCCGCGGCCACGGCCATGCCGGTGGCGCGCGTAGTCGGTCGGCAGCGCGCTGAGCGTGGCGGTGTAGAGCGCGGTGATGCCGGTCGCCGGGAAGGCGGTGCAGTTCGCGGCGACGTTGGTCGCGGCGGCGACGGCGCCGGCGCGTTCGACCGTCAGGCGCACTGGGCCGGGGCCGAGCGCGGCGGACGTTGGTGCCGGTGACGGCGCCGCGGAAGAGCTTGAGGCTGCCGGCGAGCGAGCCGGCGCTCTGGACGGTGATGCACTTGGTGCCGGTGTCGCCGAGCTTCGAGGTTGCTCTCGGTGAAGAGCGCCGGACGGTGGTGCCGCGTGTAGGTCGTGCCGGTGCCGCCGTTGTTCGTGAGCGACCAGCGTGCCGGTCGACCAGGCGTCGCCGGTGTTGGCGGTGGTGGCGCTGAACGCGGCGTAGCTGCCCTGCCACACGAGGAGACCGGCCGCGAGCAGACCGGCCACCGGCGCGACGGCACGGACGGCCCGGCGTCGGTTCGTGTCGGGACATGAGGTTCCCCTCCAGGAAGGAAATGACGCGATTCCCCGTGCAGAGACAGTCATCGGCGCCCTGAGGTCAGCCCTTGAGCCCGGTCGGGGAGGAACTTGCGCGCTCCCACGAGCCGAACGGGTGATACCGCCGACCGCGTGCTCACGGGCTCGACAGGCCCGCCGGCCCGCCTGCGCGGGGACGGGCCGTGGTCGGCGTCGGGTGGTGCGGCGACGGGCGGGTCAGACGCTCGTCGTCGTCGGAGGAGCCGACCGCCATCGGGGTCGTCTTCTGGACCTGCAGCAGGAACTCGAAGTTGCTCTTGGTCTCGCGCAGCTTGCCGAGCAGCAGCTCGATCGCCTGCTGCTGGTCGAGGGCGTGGAGCACCCGGCGCAGCTTCCAGACGGTCTTGAGCTCGTCGGGCGCCATGAGGATCTCCTCCTTGCGCGTGCCGGAGGCGTCGACGTCGACCGCGGGGAAGATGCGCTTGTCCGCGAGCTTGCGGTCGAGCTTGAGCTCCATGTTTCCGGTGCCCTTGAACTCCTCGAAGATGACCTCGTCCATGCGCGAGCCGGTCTCGACGAGGGCGGTGGCGAGGATCGTGAGCGAGCCGCCGTTCTCGATGTTGCGCGCGGCACCGAAGAAGCGCTTCGGCGGGTAGAGCGCCGCGGAGTCGACACCACCGGAGAGGATGCGGCCGCTCGCCGGCGCCGCGAGGTTGTAGGCGCGGCCGAGCCGGGTCATCGAGTCGAGCAGGACGACGACGTCGTGGCCGAGCTCGACGAGGCGCTTGGCCCGCTCGATCGCGAGCTCGGCGACCGTGGTGTGGTCGTCGGCGGGCCGGTCGAAGGTCGAGGCGATGACCTCGCCCTTCACCGAGCGCTGCATGTCGGTGACCTCCTCGGGCCGCTCGTCGACGAGCACGACCATGAGGTGGACCTCGGGGTTGTTCACCGCGATCGCGTTGGCGATCGCCTGCAGCACCATCGTCTTGCCGGCCTTGGGCGGCGAGACGATGAGGCCGCGCTGGCCCTTGCCGATCGGGGCGACGAGGTCGATGACGCGGGTGACCAGGTTGCCCGGCGTCGGTCTCGAGGCGCAGCCGCTCCTGCGGGTAGAGCGGCGTGAGCTTGCTGAACTCGATGCGGTTGCGCGACTCCTCGGGGTCGGCACCGTTGACGGTCTCGACCCGGACGAGCGGGTTGAACTTCTGCGCCTTCTCGCCCTCGCGCGGCTGGCGCACGGCGCCGGTGACGGCGTCGCCCTTGCGCAGGCCGTAGCGCTTGACCATCGCCAGCGACACGTAGACGTCGTTGTGGCCCGGCAGGTAGCCGCTGGTGCGCACGAACGCGTAGCTGTCGAGGATGTCGAGGATGCCGGCGACGGGGAGCAGGACGTCGTCCTCGGTGACCTCGACCTCGCCCTCGAAGCCGCGCGGGCGACGCTCGTTGCGGCCTGGCGGTTGCCGCCACGGTCGTTGCCGTCGAACCCGGCGGTCGCGGTCGCGGCCCCGACGGCGACGACGGCTGCGGCCGCCGCGGTCGTCGTCGAAGTCGTGCGTCGCTGCCCTGGTTCGCCGCCCTGGCTGCTGGCGCCGTCGTTCTGGCTGCGTCGCCCTGGTTGCGGTCGCCCTGCTGACGGTCGCCCTGCTGGCGGTCGCCCTGGTTGCGGTCGCCCTGCTGGCGGTCGCTGCGGCTCGCCCTGGTTGCGGTCGCCCTGCTGACGGTCGCCCTGGTCGCGGTCGCCCTGCTGACGGTCCGCTGGTCGCGGTCGCCGCTGCTGACGGTCGTCGGCTGGCGGTCGCCGTCGCCGGCGCCGTCGGCGGTCCTCGCGGGCGGTCGGCGCGCTCGCGGCGGCGGCCGGGGCCGTCTCGCGCTCGGGGCGGTCGTCGCGGCGGCCTGTCGGCGCGCGGCTCGGCCTCGCGCGCGGGGCGCGCTCGGCGCGGGCCGGACGCTCGGCCGGGGCGCGGCCGAGCGCGACCTGGCGCGCGCTGATGGCGGCGACGAGGTCGGCCTTGCGCATGCCCGACGCGCCGGAGATGCCGAGCTGGCCGGCGAGGCGACTTGAGCTCGGGCAGCAGCATGGCGGAGAGGCCGCCGGACTTGCGGGTGCGGTCGGTGGCTGTCGTTCTGGGTGGTCTCGGTCACCGAGAGAACCTTTCCGAGACGGAGGAGTCCTCGCGCGCTCGCTCGGGACGAGGAGTGCGCGGCTGACGCCCGCGCGTCGGCGGACCGGGTCGGTCTCGACGAGCGGGGTTCGTGTGCTCTGGGGCGGCGCAGGTGGGGAGTCTCCGAGGACGAGAGGAGTCCTGCCCGCCGAACGGATCCCGACGACGATCGCGGGTGCGGGCCCAGGTGCGTGCAGCAGCGTAACACCCGCGACCGTGTGCTCACGTCCATCGGCATCGCGGGGCGGACAGCGGTGCCGGACCGGCTCAGCCCTCGAGCGGCACGACCCGGCCGCCGAGCGGGTCGAACTCCAGCACCGTGGTCGCGAAGCCGCGCGCCGGCCAGGCCCTCGACCGCGTGGGCGGTCGCGGCGTCGGCGAGCGCGAGCACCGTGGGTCCGGCGCCGCTGACCGCGGCCGGGATGCCCGGCCGCGCGCAGCTTGGCGACGAGGTCGGCGGTGCGCGGGTAGGCCGGCGCGGCGGTAGGGCTGGTGCAGCCGGTCGTCGGTGGCCTCGAGCAGCAGGTCGGGGCGGCCGGTGAGCGCCGGGACGAGCAGCGCGGCGCGCGCCGCGTTGACGGCGGCGTCGGCGTGCGGCACGGTCTCGGGCAGCAGCGCCGCGGCCTTCTTCGTGGCCACGGCGGTCGACGGGACGCACACCACGGGCACGATGCGCGGCGTCGGCGTCCACGCGCAGGCACGCCGATGCCGTCCGGCCGGTGCTCGGTCCAGGCCACGGTGACGCCGCCGTAGAGGCACGCGGCGACGTTGTCGGGGTGGCCCTCGATCGCGGTCGGCGAGCTCGAGCAGCGCCGCGTCGGGCAGCCGCTCGTCGCCGCCGACGACCAGCGCGCGGGCGAGCAGCGAGCCCGGAGACGATCGCCGCGGCCGACGACCCGAGCCCGCGACCGTGCGGGATCCGGTTGGCGCACACCAGATCCAGGCCGCGCGGGCGTCCGCCGAGGGCGTCGAACGCCGCGCAGCATCGCCTTGCGCGACGAGGTGCCGGTGGTCGCGCGGCACCGCGTCGGCACCCTCGCCGTGCGACCTCGACGCGCGATGCCGGCGTCGTCCGAGACCTGCGCGACGACGTCGTCGTAGAGCGCCGAGGGCGAGCCCGAGCGCGTCGAAGCCCGGGCCGAGGTTGGCCGACGTCGCCGGCACGCGGACGCGCGTCGGGCGCGGCGCGGAACATCGGGCGCCCGCTGGCGGCGCGGCGATCACGCCGAGGCCCAGCTGCGACCGCGGCCGCGTGGGCGTCGACGGGCACGCTGGTCGGGCGTCGGCGCGCCGGCGATGGCCCACTCGGGGTCCTTGAGGCCGTGGCCGGTGACGGTGCAGACCACGGTCTGGCCCGGGTCGAGCACGCCCGGCCGCGTGCTTCTGCAGCAGGCCGGCGACCGACGCGGCCGACGCCGGCTCGACGAACACGCCCTCCTTGCGCCGCGAGCAGCCGGTACGCGGCGAGGATCTCGCGGTCGGTGACCGCGTCGATGAGGCCGCCGGACTCGTCGCGCGCCGCGACGGCCTGGTCCCACGACGCCGGGTTGCCGATGCGGATCGCGGTGGCGATGGTCTACGGGTGCGTGACGGGCGCGCCGTTGACGATCGGCGCCGCGCCGGCGGCCTGGAAGCCCCACTCGCGCGGGCGCTTCGTGGCGATGCCGTCGGCGGCGTACTCGCGTGTAGCCCTTCCAGTACGCCGTGATGTTGCCGGCGTTGCCGACGGGCAGGCAGTGGATGTCGGGGGCGTCGCCGAGGAAGTCGACGATCTCGAACGCCGCGGTCTTCTGCCCCTCGATGCGGGACGGGTTGACCGAGTTCACCAGCGCGACCGGGTAGTGCTCGGAGAGCTTGCGGGCCAGGGTCAGGCAGTCGTCGAAGTTGCCGTCGACCTGCAGCAGCTTCGCGCCGTGCACGAGCGCCTGCGCCAGCTTGCCGAGCGCGATCTTGCCCTGCGGGCACGAGCACGGCGCAGACCATCCCGGCCTTGCACGGCGTAGGCCGCGGCCGACGCGGAGGTGTTGCCGGTGGAGGCGCAGATGACGGCCTTGGCGCCCTCCTCGGCGGCCTTGGAGATCGCCATGGTCATGCCGCGGTCCTTGAACGAACCGGTGGGGTTCGGCGCCCTCGACCTTGAGCCAGACCTCGCAGCCGGTGCAGCTCGGAGAGGACGCCGGCCGCGACGAGCGGCGTGCCGCCCTCGCGCAGGCGTGATGACCGGGCGTGGCGTCGGTGACCGGCAGCCGCTCGCGGTACTCCTCGATGACCCCGCGCCACTGGTGGACGCCGGCCTGCACGGTGCGCGCTCATCGACCGTCCTCGCCCTCGACCCGCATGACGCCGACGACGCTGCGCACGGCGTCGTTGGACCGCAGCCGCTCGACCGTCGCGGCGAGCGCGGCGTCGGTGGCGGTGTGGGTGCGCACGACGAGCCGCGGCCTCGTCGCCGTGCCCGTCCTGGCGCACGTTCTGGATGCTGACGCCGTGGTCGGCGAACGCCTGCGCCACCGCGGCGAGCACGCCCGGCCGGTCGGCGACGTCGAGGTTGACGTAGTAGCGGGTGACGGCGTCGCCGATCGGACGCACCTCGAGGTCGGCGTAGGTCGACTCCCCCGGGCCGCGCGTGCCGGCGACCCGGTGCCGCGCGACGGCGACGATGTCGCCGAGCACGCGCCGACGCCGTCGGCGCACCGCCGGCGCCGCGGCCGTAGAACATGACCTCGCCCGGCGGACTCGGCCTCGACGAACACGGCGTTGAACGCCCCGCGCACGCCGGCGAGCGGGTGGGTGCGCGGCACCATCGCCGGGTGCACGCGCACGACGACGCCCTTCTCGTCGTCGGAGAGCTCGGCGACGGCGAGCAGCTTGATGACGAAGCCCATCTCGCGGGCCGCGGCGACGTCCTGCGCCGACACCGTCGTGATGCCCTCGCGGTGCACGTCGTCGATGGTGCACGCGCGTGTGGAACGCGAGGCCGGCGAGGATCGCGGCCTTGGCCGCGGCGTCGTAGCCCTCGACGTCGGCGGTGGGGTCGGCCTCGGCGTAGCCGAGCGCCTGCGCCTCGGCGAGCACGTCGGCGTAGTCGGCGCCCGTCCTCGTCCATCTTGGTGAGGATGAAGTTGGTGGTGCCGTTGACGATGCCGAGCACGCGGCGCACCTTGTCGCCGGCGAGGCGACTCGCGCAGCGGGCGCAGCAGCGGGATCGCGCCGGCGACGGCGGCCTCGTAGTAGAGGTCGACGCCGTGCTTCTCGGCGGCCGCGTGCAGCGTGGCGCCGTCCTCGGCGAGCAGCGCCTTGTTGGCGGTGACGACCGACGGAGCCGGCCGCCATCGCGGCGAGGATCAGCGATGCGGGCCGGCTCGATGCCGCCCATCACCTCGACGACGACGTCGGCGCCGGACGACGCGAGCGCCTCGAGGTCGTCGGTGAGCGAGCGCGGGGTCGATGCCGTCGCGCGGCTTCGCGCGGCGTCGCGCACGCCGACGCCCGACGAGGCGCGAGCGGCGCGCCGACGCGGGCGGTGAGGTCGTCGGCCGACTCGCGCAGGAGGCGGGCGACCTGGCTGCCGACCGTGCCGCCGCCCAGCAGGGCGACGGTCAGCTCGCGGGGCGCCGCGTCCGGCGTGGTCATCGCGGTCCCTCCGAGGGATGTGCGGCCTAGCGTGCCACCGCGCCGACCGGGTGTCGGGACACCGACGCCACCGGTCCGGGCGCGTCAGCGTTCGGGGCGAGTCGGTCGAGGCCGGCGTCGAGCGCCAGCAGGTCGTCGGGCGTCTCGCGGCGCAGCACCAGCGCGGCGCGCGCCGTCGCGGACCGACGACCACCGGCGGGCGCGGGCACGTGGTTGTAGTTGGAGGCCATCGCGCGGCAGTAGGCGCCGGTGGCGGCGACGGCGAGCAGGTCGCCCGGCGCGAGGTCGGCCGGGCAGCCAGCAGTCGCGGACGACGATGTCGCCGCTCTCGCAGTGCTTGCCGACGACGCGGCTGAGCACCGGCGCCGCCTCGGACACGCGCGACACGAGGCGCACGGTGTACTCGGCGTCGTAGAGCGCGGTGCGGATGTTGTCGCTCATGCCGCCGTCGACGCTGACGTAGGCGCGCGCGTGGCCCGACGCCGAGGTCGACCTGCTTGACCGTGCCGACCTCGTAGAGCGTGACCATCGACGGGCCGACGATCGCGCGCCCGGGCTCGACCGCGAGCCGCGGCACGGCGAGGCCGTACGCGCGCGCACTCGCGGGCGACGATGCCGCGCAGCAGGTCGGCCATCGTCCTTCGGGGCGTCATCGGGTCGTCGTCGTCGAGTGTAGGCGATGCCCATGCCGCCGCCGAGGTCGAGCTCGGCGACCTCGATGCCGTGCTCGTCGCGGACCGCTGGCGGCGAGGCCGACGAGCCGGTGCGCGGACACCTCGAAGCCGGCGGTGTCGAAGATCTGCGAGCCGATGTGCGAGTGCAGGCCGACGAGGCGCAGCGACGGCAGCTTGACGATCCGGCGCACGGCCTCCTCGGCCGCGCCGCCCGGCGAGCGAGAGGCCGAACTTCTGGTCCTCGTGCGCGGTGGCGATGAACTCGTGGGTGTGCGCCTCGACGCCGACGGTGACCCGGACCAGGACGTCGGCCACGACGCCTCGCGACCGGCCGCTGCCGCCGCGAGCCGGACGATCTCCTCGAACGAGTCGACGACGTACCGGCCGACGCCGGCGTCGAGGGCGAGCTCGAGCTCGGCGACGCTCTTGTTGTTGCCGTGGAAGGCGATGCGCTCGGCGGGGAAGCCGGCGCGCACCGCGGTGAGCAGCTCGCCGCCGGTGCAGACGTCGAGGCCGAGCCCCTCCTCCGCGACCCAGCGGGCGACGCGGCGCGGAGAGGAACGCCTTGCCGGCGTAGAAGACGTCGGCGGGCACGTCGGCGTCGGCGTAGGCCTCGCGGAACGCGGCGGCGCGCGATCGGAAGTCGGCCTCGTCGAGGACGAACAGCGGGGTGCCGTACTCGGCCGCGAGGTCGCGGACGTCGACGCCCTGCGATGCGTCGACGGCGCGCTGCTGAGGCGTCACCGCTCGGCGACCGCGGTGCCGGCCAGACGCGCGGGTCGAGGGCGTGCAGCGCCTCGTGCCGGCTCGAGGAGCGTGGCGGGGCACTCGCGAGTCGAGCCGGCGACGTGCGCGCGTGCCGCGGCCCGGCGGGGTGCGCAGCGCATGCGCTCGGCTCGAGACCGCGGGCGCTGCCGGCCGTGCGACGTTCGGGCGCGCACCGGCTCACATGCGGTCGGGCGCGCTCACGCCGAGCATGGCGAGGCCGTTGGCGAGGGTCTGGCGCGCCGCGGCGCACAGCCAGAGCCGCGCGACGTTGATCGGCTCGAGCTCGGCGTCGGCGCCGGGGCAGCACCCGGCACACGTCGTAGAACTGGTGGTAGCCGTTGGCCAGCTCCTCGAGGTAGCGCGCGACGCGGTGCGGCTCGCGCAGCTCGGCGGCGCGTGGCGACGATCGCGCGGGAGCTCGCCGATGAGCGCCGAGCAGCGCCGTTCTCCCGCTCGTGGGCGAGCAGCGAGGGGTCGAAGTCGGCTGCGCGCCAGTCGATGCCGAGATCGGCGGCGTTGCGCAGCACCGAGGCGATCCGGGCGTGCGCGTACTGCACGTAGAAGACCGGGTTGTCGTTGCTGCGCGAGACGAGCAGGTCGAGGTCGAGCGTCAGCGGGCTGTCGACGGGGTAGCGGATGAGCGAGTAGCGAGCGGCGTCGACGCCGACCTCCTCGACGAGGTCCTCGAGCGTGATGATGTTGCCGGCGCGCTTGGAGAGCCGGACCTCCTCGCCGCCCTTGCACCATCTTCACGAGCTGCCCGATCAGCACCTCGATGTTGTGGTCGGGGTCGTCGCCGGCGCAGGCCGCGACGGCGCGCAGCCGGTTGACGTAGCCGTGGTGGTCGGCGCCGAGCAGGTAGATGCAGACGTCGAAGCCGCGGTCGCGCTTGTCGACGTAGTAGGCCGTGTCGCGCGCGAAGTAGGTGAGCTCGCCGTCGGCCTTGACGAGCACGCGGTCCTTGTCGTCGTCGAAGTCGGTGGTGCGCAGCCACACCGCGCCGTCGGCCTCGAACATGTGGCCCTGCTCGCGCAGCTTCTCGAAGGCCGCGCTCGACCGCGCCGCTGGAGTGCAGCGTGCGCTCGGAGTACCAGACGTCGAAGTGGGTGTTGAAGCGCGTCGAGGGTGTCCTTCTGCTGCTGGAGCTGCAGGGCGTAGCCGGCCTCGCGGAACGCGGCCAGCCGCTCGTCGCGCGGGCAGGTCGACGATCCCGGGGTCGGCCGCGACGATCTGCTGCGCGAGCGTCGTCGACGTAGGCGCCCTGGTAGCCGCCCTCGGGGACCTCGGTGCCGAGGGCGCGCGCCTCGAGGGACTGGCCGAACTTGTCCATCTGGACGCCGCGGTCGTTGATGTAGAACTCGCGTGCCGACGTCGGCGCCGGCGGCCTCGAGGACGCGGGCGATCGCGTCGCCGACGGCGGCCCAGCGGGTGTGCCCGAGGTGGAGCGGACCGGTCGGGTTGGCCGAGATGAACTCGACGTTGACGCTCGTCCGGCGTAGCGGTCGATCCGGCCGTAGTGCTCGCCCGCGACGACGACGGTGCGCGCGACCTCGCCGAGGGTGGCGGCGTCGAGGGTGACGTTGAGGAACCCGGGTCCGGCGACGTCGACGCGTGGCCACGCCGGGCGACGTCGCGCAGCCGCGCGGCGACGAGCTCGGCGACGGCGCGCGGGCGGGATGCCGGCCGGCTTGGCGAGCTGGAGCGCGACGTTGGTGGCGTAGTCGCCGTGCTCGGGGTTGCGCGGGCGCTCGATCGTGACCTCGACCGGGACGAGCGCGGGCTCGAGGGCGAGGTCGCCGTCGGCGATCGCGCGACACCACGGCGTGACGGACCGCGGCGGCGAGCTGGTCGGGCGTCATGCGCGGCGAGCCTATCGGCGCAGGTGGGGGCGGCTCCTCGGCGTATCCGGCCGACGCCCGACGCCTCCGGAGGATTTCTGGCGACGCTCCGCCCGCTGATAAGGTCGGCACACTCCTGGCCCCCGTAGCTCAGGGGATAGAGCGGTGCCCTCCGGAGGCATGCGCGCAGGTTCGAATCCTGCCGGGGGCACAAGCGATTGAGGCGAGCGGAGCGCGAGCTTGCTCGCGTTCCCGAGCCGATTAGCTTGTCGAGCACGAGGGCAGGGTGCCAACACTGCCCTCGTGGGAGCACACATCGCGACCGCCCGCGCATCGCGCGGGCGCACTCATGTCCCGCCCCGGCAGGGTTCGGGAGGAGCGCCCACGACGGCCGGCCCACCCCGGCGCGCAGCGCCGCGCCTGCGGGACGTCGTCGCGCAACGACGGCTCCTGCCGGGGGCCGGTGAGCACAGCCGTCAACCCGCGTCGACGATGGTCCCTTGGTGGTAGACGACCTGCCAGGTCGCTTCCGCGCGGCGCCACACCGTGGCACGGCGCGTGATCCGAGCACCCTGCAGCAGAACGTAGGTGAGCAGATACGTATCGGTACCGAGAGGGCGACAGAAGAAGTCCGAGGCTTCCCACTCGTCCTCGTAGGTGGGGTCCGAGTAGCGCGATTCCAGGACGGGCCAGATCTCCTCGCGCGTGTAGACCCGCCCCGAGGCGCCGACCTCCCAGTAGTCAGCGATCGTCTGAGCCTCGAAGTCGCTGCGCCGTGCACCGAGCTCTGGATGGTGAAAGATCGGCTCCCGCGCGGCCAGGGATCGGCACACGTCGGCGATCTGGGGCGACATGGCCGCATGTGACTCGCTGCTCACGTGCGACAGGATGCCGCGTCGAGGTGGCGATAAGCGAGTGTCGGGCACCTCAGTGAGGTGGGCCGGCCCTCAGGGCACGACTCCTGCGTCATCGATTGCACTGGTCATGCGGGTAACAGCCTGGCTGGTTCAGGGGCGTGCTGCCGGGGTGGTGGAGAGGGTGAGGTAGTCGGGGTGGCCGGGGTCGAGGTCGGGTCGCACTTCGATGCGCCACCTCCCGGTGTGGACCATGTGGTGGTGCTTGGCGCAGAGCAGGACCATGTTGGCGATGGCGGTCTCGCCGTGGTGTTCCCAGTAGGTGATGTGGTGGGCTTCGCAGCGTGACGCGTCGAGGTCGCAGCCGGGCACGGCGCAGCCACCGTCGCGCACGGTCAGGGCGCGGCGGAGCTTGGGTGGGGCGGTGCGGTAGGAACGGCCGACGTCGAGGACGTGGCGGGTGGGTTCGCCGAAGAGCCGGTTCCACCACGACACCTCGTCGTCGAGGTCGTCGCTGAACTGCGTGGTCGCGGCGAGGTCGGTGTCCGCGGCGATCGCCGCCGGGCTCGGTTCTTGCGCGAGGTGGAGGTCGTACTCCCAGCCGCCGCGGCCGTCGGGTCGGGGTCGTAAGCCTGGTGACCACGGCCCGTCGGTGGAGGCGGGGACGCTCCCGGGATGCACCCGAACGGGGCCGGGTGGTGCTCCGGGGCGGCGGGTCAGGACGGGGTGGACCTCGGCGTCGCAGAGCAGCCGGTCGATGGTGCTGTTGGGGACCGGGACGGTGCCGAACCCGGGGAGCAGAACATGCCCACCGAGCCCGACCGCGTACTCGTCGGCGTGCACGGTGACGGTGAGGTGCGGGCGTTGCGCGTGCTTGGTCCCGAGCGCACCGTCGTCGAGCAGCCGGGTGAGCAGGTCGGTGAGGATCCGGGCGTTGCGGTGCTCCCGGCGTTGGCGGCGCAGGCCCGGCGTCGCCCCCGGGTCCCCGGTCCCGTCGCGGCCGTCGACGTTCGACCGGTCCGGGCTGAGCTGGCCGGTGCGGTAGAGGGTGTCGTGGCACTGGTCGAACGCGGTGAGGACCAAGGCGGCGGTCTCGGTGGCGAGGAACCCGGTCACCGCGACGCCGTCGGGGACCGGGGTGAACCGCAGGAACTCCGACTCCCGCGCCGCCAGCACCGCGGCGTCGGCGCCGGCGGGGTCCGCCACGAAGTGCGGCGCGCTCGATGACGCGGCGGACCGCCGTGACCGTGCCGGTCGCGGCGGTGTGCAGGGCGGCGGCCTCGATCCGGGCGCGTTGCACGTCGTAGGCCGCACCGGCAATGCCGCGGAGCTTGGTCGGGATCAGGGTGGTGATCTCCCGCGCCGCGCCGGCACTGATCGCCCCGGCCAGCCAGGCCTCGCCGGTGGCGGCGAACTCGAACGCCAGCTTCTCCCCGAGCGCGACCGCCGACCGGGACTCACCCGTGGACAGGCCCGCCGTGACCTCGAGCCAGCGCGTCGTGGAGGTGAACCCGCTGCCCGCCGCGACGTCGTCGGCGCGGACCTGCGTGGTTGCGTGCACCGCGAGGGCGTGGGTCTGCGACGCGAGCCGGTGCAGCTCCGCGGTCACCGCGAGCAGCTCGGCATCCGACAAGGACTCCAGGAATCCCGTCCCGATCACCGCGACCGCGGAGTCGAGCGCGGCGCGCAGGTCCTGCACCGCGCCGGTCACCGACGGCGGGGGCGGGAAGTCCAGGACCGAGCTCATGACCCGAACCTAACAACCACCTCCGACAGTCCACCCCCGCCGAGAACCCCCTGGGGACAACACCTTTCAGCCGACAGCGAACTCCGTGGAGAGCATGCCGCTGCCCTCGGGAGCACGCCAGGATTCGAGCGGCGAGCGCCCTGCGTCGCCGCTCAGGGAAGGCTGTCGTCGCGCCCGAAGCTGGGCCTCGGTCTGGCTTCGTCCTGCGGCAACTCCGGGAGCCGTCCTTCGCCTCAGGCCGAGGCCCCCAGGTCTGGAGGCGCGGAAGCCTGGGCACGGTGCGATCGGTGCGGCACGCTGGACCCGTACGTGTCCCCTGGGAGGTCCGATGGTGGCTGAGCCGGACGTCGTGATCGTCGGAGCCGGTCTCGCGGGCGCCAAGACGGCCGAGGCCCTGCGCGACGGAGGGTTCGGCGGTCGGGTGACGATCGTGGGCGACGAGGCGCACCGGCCTTACGAACGACCGCCGCTGTCGAAGGGCTACCTGCTCGGGACGGCCGAGCGGGAGTCGGTGTTCGTGCACGCCTCCGACTGGTACGCGACCCACGACGTCGACCTGCGGCTCGGATCACCCGTCGTCGCCATCGACCGGGACGCACGCGGCGTCGTCCTCGGGGACGGCACGGCCGTGGGTTACGGACGCCTCGTCATCGCCACCGGCTCGAGCCCGCGGGTGCTCGACCTCCCGGGCAGCGACCTGGCGGGCATCCACTACCTACGCCGGCTCGAGGACAGCGAACGGATCCGCGAGACGTTCGCGAGATCGACGCGCGTGGCGATCGTCGGAGCCGGCTGGATCGGCCTGGAGACCGCGGCCGCGGCGCGCGCTGCCGGCGTCGAGGTGACCCTGCTGGAGGCGGCCGAGCTGCCGCTGGTCCGGGTGCTGGGCACGGAGGTGGCGACGGAGTTCGCCGACCTGCACCGCGAGCACGGCGTCGATCTGCGCCTCGGGGTCGGGGTGGACTCCTTCGTCGGGTCGAACAGCGTCACCGGCGTCCTCCTCGCGGACGGCGGGACGATCGCCGCGGACGCCGTCCTCGTCGGCGTCGGCATCACGCCCAACGTGTCCCTGGCCGCCGACGCGGGGCTCGGGGTGGACGACGGCGTCCTCGTCGACGAGCACCTCCGCACGACCGATCCGGACGTGTTCGCGGTGGGCGACGTCGCGAACGCCTGGCACCCCGGGCTCGGCCGTCGGATCCGGGTCGAGCACTGGGCGAACGCGCTGAACCAGCCCGCCGTCGCCGCCGCCGGGATCCGCGGTGACGACGCGGTCTACGACCGGCTGCCCTACTTCTACAGCGACCAGTACGACCTCGGTATGGAGTACCTCGGCTACGCCGCCCCCGACGAGTACGACGCGGTCGTCATCCGAGGCGACGTCTCGTCTCGCGAATTCGTCGCGTTCTGGCTCAGCCAGGGACAGGTGCTCGCGGGCATGAACGTGAACGTGTGGGACGTCGGAGACGCGATCCGGGCGCTCGTGGAGTCCCGCCGGGTCATCGACGCCGCTCGGCTTCGCGACGTCGCGATCCCGCTCGACGAGGTGTGAGCCCGGCTCCCCTGGCACAGTGATCACGTGGACGACCGACTCACCGACGCCGACGCGCGACCGCGCGTCGAGATCCTGGTGCCGCGGGAGGTGCCGCTCGGCGGGCTGCGCGCGATGTCGGTCCGGCGCACGCTCCCGCAACGGCACCGCTCGCTGATCGGGGCGTGGTGCTTCCTGGACCACTACGGCCCCGACGACGTCGCCTCCACCGGCGGCATGGTGGTGCCGCCTCACCCGCACTCCGGCCTGCAGACGGTGACGTGGCTGTTCGCCGGAGATGTCGAGCACCGGGACAGCGGCGGCGGGCACGGCGTCGTCCGACCCGGCGAGCTGAGCCTCATGACCGGGGGTCACGGCATCGCCCACTCCGAGATCTCGGTGGCAGGCACGGAGGTGCTGCACGGCGTCCAGCTCTGGGTCGCGCTGCCCGGCCATGCGCGCGGGGTTCCCCGGCACTACCTGCGCGGCGCCGCTCCGAGCGCGGAGCTCGAGGGTGCACTCGTGACCGTGTTCGTCGGCCGCCTCGCCGGGGTCGAGTCGACGGCACCGATGTACTCACCGCTGGTGGGTGCGGAGATCACGCTCGAGCCGCGCGTCATCCTCGATCTCGGCGTCGACGACGCGTTCGAGCACGGGGTGCTTGTCGACAGCGGCGACGTGGTGGTCGACGGCGTGCAGGTCGCTCCGCACGAGCTCGCCTACATCGCCCCTGGCGCGGCCCGGCTGTCGGTGTCCAACCGCGGCGACGAGCCCGCCCGGCTCGTGCTGATCGGGGGCGAGCCGTTTCGCGAGGAAATCGTGATGTGGTGGAACTTCGTCGGCCGCAGCCACGAGGACATCGAGCGGATGCGCGCGGACTGGCAGGCGGGGACGTCGCGGTTCGGCTCCGTGCCCGGTCCCCTGGACCGCCTCGACGCGCCGACGCTCCCGCACGCGCGCATCAAGCCGCGCGGGAACCCGCCGCTGCACATCGTCCCGTAGCCGCCAGTCACCCACCCCGGCGGAGCGCCCGTAGGCTCGGCCCGACATGCGCGACATCCTCACGTTCCATCCGCGCCGCGGCCGGATGAGCGCGGCCCAGCTCGACGGGCTCGCGCGGCTGCTCCCGGTCTACGGCGTCCCCGATGGTCCGCTCGACGTCGTCACCGTTCTCGACGGACGCCCTGTCGTCGTCGAGATCGGGTTCGGCCTGGGGCACGCGACGGTCGAGATGGCACAGGCGGATCCGTCGACAGGGATCGTCGCGATCGACGTGCACACACCCGGAGTCTCCCGGCTGCTCCTGGCCCTCGAGCTGAACGAGATCGACAACGTCCGCGTGCTGCACGACGACGCGGTTCAGTTCCTGCGCGAACGCGTGCCCCCCGGTTCTCTCCACGCGATCCGCATCTTCTTCCCCGACCCGTGGCCGAAGGCGAAGCACCACAAGCGGCGCATCGTGCGACCGGACCTCGTGCCGCTCATGGCCTCTCGGCTGCAGCCGGGCGGCGTGCTGCACTGCGCGACGGACTGGGCGCCCTACGCCGAGGTCATGCTCGAGGTGCTCGGCGCGGAGCCACTGCTGCACAACGCCTACGAGACGTATTCTCCGCGCCTCGAGCGGCCGATGACGAAGTTCGAGCGTCAGGGGCTGGAGAAGGGGCACGAGGTGCAGGACCTCGTGTTCGTGCGGACGTCGCCCTGAGGCGCGGAGCCGGCGCAGCCGAGGCTCATCCGCCCCAGGGGTTCCACCAGGCGGCGAGCCAGCCCTTGTAGGCGACCTTGTCCTGCTCGAGACAGGTGGCGAGGTCGGGGGTCGGCGCGTAGACCAGACCGCCGTTGGACTTCCAGAACGGCGCGCCCATCTGCCACTTGCCGCGGTAGGCGCCGCCCGGCGACTTGATCGTGCAGCTGCCGCCCGACTCGCGCTTCACGATCATGCGGCCGTGAGCGGAGGTCAGCCACACGGCGAACGACACCGCGTTGCGGGCCGTGCGAGAGGTGCGCGCCGCCGTCGTCATCGTGGCGTCGGTACCCGTGCTGCCACCGCGCGAGGCGATCGCTGCCGCGCGCGCCTTGAGGGCGACCGCGACCTTGCGCAGCCAGTCCCACGTCGGGGTCGTCACGACGCCGGTGACGGGAAGCTTGTAGTGGACCTGGAACCGCTTGACCGCGGCGACCGTGACCGAGTTGTAGACGCCGTTCGCGGGGACGCCGACGAGCGGCTGCATCCACGTCACGTAGGAGCCGGTCGAGCCGTAGCGGAGCGTGGGCAGGGTGGCCGCCGTCGCCGTCGCGACCGCGGTCGGCGAGGTCACAGCGGCCGAGGCCGGTGCCACGGGTCCGACCAGCGCCAGCCCGAGGGCTGCGGTGACGGACACGAGCGCGACGGACGCGCGCATGGGCATGACTCGAGTCGTCATGTCATTTCCTCCGCCGCCTGCGAGGTGAGCTGTCGGGTTAGGCCCGAGGAAGGCCTGTCGCGTGGTGCGACTTCACCCCGAGGCCGACGCGAGCGCCGGCCGGTGGTGGTTCCCCCACTCCCGTCCAAGGGTTGGTCCACGGTCGTGGACGGGATTCGGCGGTCCGACCGTGGCGTCCTGCTTCCCCGCAGGACAGGGAAACGGTAACGGTCCGTAGCCGCGCTTGTCGACGCACCGTCCCGCTCTGGGCACGTGCGCACGCTGCGTGACGTGACGTACGTCTCGCCCCTGGTGCGCGACCCGGCGTACCCTGCCGCAACGGGTCACCGCGTCCCGTCCGCATTCCGGAGGTGCGATGGCGAGCCCGTGGCTGGCCTGGCAGAGCGGCACGGACCCGCTCGACCTGTCGCGTGCACTCGCCCACGCCCACGAGGACTTCGTGTCCCACGGCGCGTCCACCTCGCCCGTGCGCGACGTCGTCCTCGACTCCTGGCGCCGCTCCCGCGACAGCGGCGTCGACCCCGACTCGACGCTGGCCCCGATCGACCTCCTCGACGACGTGCTCGAGGCCTACCGCGACGCGCACCCGCTGGCCGCGGTGATGCCGGTCGTCCGACGGCTCCTGGTCGACGACGCCGCGGACTGCGACCTCCTCGTGGCGGTGTCCGACGACGTGGGGCGGCTGCTGTGGGTCGAGGGCGCTCCCGGCCTGCGGCACCGGGCCGAGGCGATGAACTTCGTCGCCGGTGCCTGCTGGGACGAGTCACGGGCCGGGACCAACGCTCCCGGCACGGCGCTCGCGCTCGACCACGGCGTGCAGATCTTCGCGCACGAGCACTACAACCGGATCGTGCAGCCGTGGAGCTGCACGGCCGCACCGATCCACGACCCCGCCACCGGACGCATCCTCGGAGTCCTCGACGTGACCGGCGGTGACTTCGTCGCCGCACCGCAGTCGATGGCCCTCGTCCAAGCCGCCGTCCACGCCATCGAGAACGAGCTGCGGCTGCAGTCGTTCGTACCTCGCCCGCGCGTCCTGCCGGCTCGCGGTGCGCGCGGCGCGCGCGCGGTGCGTGCCACGCGGCGGCTCGACGTCCTCGGCGTCGACCACGGCGTCGTCCACGCCGCCGGGGAGTCCCGCACGCTGAGCCAGCGGCACTCCGAGATCCTCACCCTCCTGACCCTGTTCCCCCGCGGCCTGTCGACCGAGGAGCTCGCGGTCCACCTCAACGACGGCGACCTCCCGCTCGTCACGATCCGCGCCGAGATGTCGCGCCTGCGCGCAGTCCTCGGTGACCTCGCCCCGAGCTCGCGGCCCTACCGGCTCCCACAGCCGCTCGACACCGACGTCGCCGCCGTCATCCGGGCCCTGCGCTCCGGCGACGTCGCGAAGGCGCTCCGCGGGTACGGCGGACCGCTCCTCCCGCACTCCGAGGCACCCGGCATCGTGCGGGCCCGGCGTCGCCTCCACGACCAGGTGCGCGCGTCCGTGCTCGGCTCCGACGACCCCGCGCTGCTGCTGTCGTGGGGAGAGACGGTCGAGGGTCGCGACGACGCCGAGGTCTGGACGGCCGCCGTGCGTCGGCTCCCCCACGGCTCCCCGCAGCACGCCCTCGCCCGGCTGCGGCTCGCCGCGCTCGACGAGGAGTTCGGCGTCCCGCTCCCGCGCTGACCGATCCGCAACCGCGCCGTAGCCGAGCGCAACGTTGCTGCAACCTCGCGCCTCCTAACGTCCGACCACCGACCCGGGCAGTCCGGGTCTCTGGTCGATGTCTTTGGAGGCAGATCTCATGGCCGTCTACGCAGCGCCGGGAACCGAGGGCAGTCTCGTCACCTTCCGCTCCCGCTATGACCACTGGATCGGCGGCGAGTACGTGCCACCGGCGAGCGGTCTGTACTTCGAGAACCCGAGCCCCGTCAACGGCAAGGTCTTCTGCGAGGTCGCCCGCGGGAACGACGTCGACATCGAGCGAGCGCTCGACGCCGCGCACGCGGCTGCCCCGGCCTGGGGCCGCATGTCCGTGGGCGACCGCGCCAACATCCTGAACAAGATCGCGGACCGCATCGAGGCCAACCTCGAGCGCATCGCCGTCGCCGAGACGTGGGAGAACGGCAAGCCGGTCCGCGAGACCCTCGCGGCCGACATCCCGCTCGTCGTCGACCACTTCCGGTACTTCGCCGGTGTCGTGCGCGGCCAGGAGGGCTCGATCTCCCAGATCGACGACGACACCGTCGCCTACCACTTCCAGGAGCCGCTCGGCGTCGTCGGCCAGATCATCCCGTGGAACTTCCCGATCCTCATGGCGGCGTGGAAGCTCGCACCGGCACTCGCTGCGGGCAACTGCGTGGTCATCAAGCCTGCGGAGCAGACCCCCGTCTCGCTGCTGTACGTCATGGAGATCATCGGCGACCTGCTGCCCCCGGGCGTCATCAACATCGTCAACGGGTTCGGGGTCGAGGCGGGCAAGCCGCTCGCGTCCTCGGCGCGCATCGCGAAGATCGCGTTCACCGGCGAGACGACGACCGGGCGGCTGATCATGCAGTACGCCTCGCAGAACATCATCCCGGTGACCCTCGAGCTCGGCGGCAAGAGCCCCAACCTGTTCTTCGAGGACATCGCGGCCAAGGACGACGACTTCTACGACAAGGCGCTCGAGGGCTTCACCCTCTTCGCTCTCAACCAGGGCGAGGTCTGCACCTGCCCGAGCCGCGCGCTGATCCAGTCCTCGATCTACGACAAGTTCCTCACCGACGCGACAGCGCGGACCAAGGCCATCAAGCAGGGCAACCCGCTCGACACCGAGACGATGATCGGCGCGCAGGCGAGCAACGACCAGCTCGAGAAGATCCTCAGCTACGTCGACATCGGCCAGAAGGAGGGCGCACGGCTCGTCACGGGTGGCACGCGCGCCGACCTCGGCGGCGACCTCGCCGGCGGCTACTACATGACGCCCACGATCTTCGAGGGCGACAACTCGATGCGGATCTTCCAGGAGGAGATCTTCGGACCGGTCGTGTCCGTGACGCGGTTCGACCACTACGACGACGCGCTCAAGATCGCGAACGACACCCTCTACGGACTCGGTGCCGGGGTCTGGACGCGGGACATGAACACGGCGTACCGCGTCGGTCGGGGCATCCAGGCCGGTCGGGTCTGGACGAACTGCTACCACGCCTACCCCGCGCACGCGGCGTTCGGCGGCTACAAGGGTTCCGGCGTCGGCCGCGAGAACCACCACATGATGCTCGACCACTACCAGCAGACGAAGAACCTGCTCGTGTCCTACAACCCGCAGAAGCTCGGCTTCTTCTAAGCCGATGACCGACGCACCCGTCGAGCGGGTGGCTGTCACCCCGGAGGCTGTGGAACTGCTCCACAGCCTCCGGGCGCAGCACGGCCCGCTCATGGTCCACCAGTCGGGCGGCTGCTGCGACGGCAGCTCGCCCATGTGCTACCCGCTCGGCGACTTCATCACCGGACCCGCCGACGTGCTCCTCGGCGAGCTCGAGATCGGGTGCGAGGAGACCGTGCCGGTGTGGATGAGCCGGAACCAGTTCGAGTACTGGAGCCACACGCATCTCACGATCGACGTCGTCCCGGGCCGAGGAGCGGGCTTCTCCCTCGAGTCACCCACCGGCCGACGTTTCCTCATCCGGTCCCGGCTGTTCACCGACGACGAGACACTCCGGCTCACGGCACCCCTGACCGGCTGAACGTGCGCCGGTCGCCCTGCGCTCGTCCGCGCGCGGCACCTAGCCTTCGGGGCGAGGGCCGTCCGTCGGGCGGTGTCCAGGAGAGGAGTCCCATGGCCGAGGTCACGATCGACGGGTCGGCTGCCGGGCCCTTCCCGGCGTACTTCTCGCCCGCCTCCGGCGTGGACGGACCCGCGCCGGGCGTCGTCGTCGTGCACGAGGCGTTCGGGCTCAACGACGACATCCGGGCGATCGCCGACCGGTTCGCCGTCCGCGGCTACCACGCGCTCGCCCCCGACCTGCTCTCGTACGGCCTCCGCGCGCGCTGCCTCGTCAGCGTGGTGCGGTCGATGAGCACCGGGACAGGGCGCGCGGTCGAGGAGATCGAGGCCGCGCGTTCCTGGCTCGCCGCACGGGACGACTGCACCGGTGCCACCGGGATCGCCGGGTTCTGCCTCGGTGGGACCTTCGCGATCCTCCTGGCCAACCGCGGGTTCGACGTCAGCTCGGTCAGCTACGGCCGCCTGCCGAAGGCGCTCGACGCCGCGCTCGACGGCGCGTGCCCGATGGTGGCGTCCTACGGCGCCCTCGACGGGTCGCTGCGGGGCGCGGCGTCGACCCTGCGCGCCGCGCTCGAGCGCGCCGACGTCCGCCACGACGTGACGGAGTACCCGGACGCCGGCCACTCCTTCATCAACCACTCCGCCGCGCCGCGCGTGCTGGCTCCGCTCACCAGGTCGCTGCACGCGGGCCACGTCGACACCGCCGCCGACGACGCGTGGGACCGCATCGACGCGATGTTCTCGTCGGTGCTCCGCGGCACGCCGAAGGAGCTGCCCTGATGCCGATCGATCCTGGCGTCCCGGACGCCTTCGACGTCTACACCGTCGTGGTCCTGCGGCGGCCGCCGGATGCGCCGGACCTGTCGGACGACGAGCTCGACGAGCTCCAGGTACGCCACCTCTCCTACCGTGCCGGGCTCAGAGAGCAGGGCGTGCTGGTGGCGAACGGACCGTTCCGCGAGCAGTCCGACCCGTCGTACCGGGGGATGTCGGTCTTCGCCTGCGACCCCGCCGAGGCCGCTCGGCTGTCGGCCGGCGACCCCTCGGTCCTGGCGGGGCGCCTCACCTACGACGTGCTGGAGTGGTGGACAGGCGCCGGGTCGCTCGCCTTCCCGCTCACCGACCGCCCGGTCGGCACCCGCCGCCCGATGCCCGACGACTGAGGCCCGCCTCCAGCTCGTGCGGGGCGCTCCAGGCGCCGTGTGCTCGTGCCGCGGGTGACGTGCTCGTCACCGCCGTGACTTGGCGGCGTGCTCCAGGACCGTGGCGATGGCCGCGACGTCGTCCAGCTCGCCGCTCGCAACGGCCATCACGAGGTCGTACGCCTCGTCATTGGTCAAGGCCAGCCGGAGTCCGTTGAGGCCGTCGAACGCGAGCACGGAGGCCAGCGCCAGCCGCTTGTTGCCGTCCACGAGAACGTGGTTGCGGGCCAGCGAGTGCAGCAGGGCCGCCGCCTTGGCATGGATCGAGGCGTAGGCCTCCTGGCCGAGCACGCCGGCTTGGGGACGCGCCAGCGCTGACTGCAGCAGGCCCACATCCCGTACCTGAGGTGCTGCCCCGAGTGTGCGTCCGGCGATGTGGAGCACGTCGTCCAGGTCCAGGAAGATCACTGTCCGAGACGCTCCAGCGCCTCGGCGAAGCGCGGGAGCTCCTCGTCGAGCACCCGGTCGAGCAGCTCACGTCGGCTGGTCCGCTCGACGTACTCCCGGACCGCCTCTCGGGCCACGTCCTGCATCGACCGACCCTCGAGCTCGGCCCGTCGGCGCAGCGCCTCAGCCTCGTCCGGAGTGAGTCGCAAGGTCATCGCCATGGATTCATGGTATCAGCAGTGATACCACGGTTCATCCAGACCGCGATGGCTCCAGGTCGAGGCCGGTCACGTGCGCGAGGCGTCGGACTCCGAGCGCCCACGCGAGTGTGGGTGCGGACTCGACGTCGACGACCGGCCACTGCCGCGCCGATCGCTGCCCCGTGTCACGGACGGCGCCAGCGGCGCCGGACTCCTCGACCACGGCCGCGAGCGAGTCGACGGCGACCCACGTCCAGGTGGGTCCGGTGGGGTCCGAGTAGCGGGCGGCCACCGGCTCGAGCGAGTCCTCGTCCTCCCGACCGCGCACGTCCATCAGGTGCACGCGCGACTCGGAGCTCTCGGACGCCACCGTGAGGAGGTGGCGCGCCCCGGCTCCCTCGACGTCGTAGTCGAGCATCACGTGCAGCACGGTCTCGAGGCCGTCTGCGGTGCGCAGCGCTCCGGCCTCGACCACGTGCACCTGACCCAACGCCGTGTGCCACAGGGGAAGACCCATGGTCAGGTCCGCTGACGCGGCCGCGACGCTCGCAGCAGCGTCGGGGCGCACGGCCGGGTGACCCATCCCCGCGAGCACCGCCATCGCGGTGACACCGACCGTGGTCGTCGACGACCGAGGGTCTCCGACCGCTGCGCGGCAGAATCGCTCGAACGCCGGGTCCCGCGTGTGGCCTCGCGGATCCAACTGGTCGACGAGCACCGTGAACGTCGCCTCGACGACGAACGCGTCGTCGGTCCCGCGCAACCGCCCGAGCTCGTTCCCGAGAACGTCGATCGGAGCCTGGTGCCGCACCCGCATCGCATCCAGCGACACGCCCTTCCCCCGCGGACCGAACGACGCACGACGCCGAGACACAGGACTCATACGAGCGACCGTATAGCCGTCACGGCCCCCCGACCAGGGTTGGTCCGGGCCAGCCCGAGGAGCCACCCCCGGATCGGCGAGATCAACCCCCACGATGCCCTCCGGCGAAGCCCAAGGGGCGACGGACGACGACCGCCTCCGCAGGAGGCGGAAGGATCCGTCCGCGAGGCGAAGCCGAGCCCGCCCCGACGCGGAGCCGGCGCCGACGATGCGGCTTCGGAGAAGCCGCATCTTGGAGGCGCAGGAACCAGCAGTACGGCAAAGCGAAGGGGCGACGGGACGCGACCGCCTCCGCAGGAGGCGGAAGCGAACCGTCCGCGAGGCGAAGCCTCGCCGGCCCCGACGCGGAGCCGTCGCCGACGCGAGCGGCCGAAGGCCGCTCGCTTGGAGGCGCAGGAAGAGCAGTCAGACCGTCGACACTCGGTGATCTGCTGCTGCGCGCTCGCATTCACGCACTGTGTGGAAGCCTGACTCGTACCCGCAGTCGTGACACACCGCGATCGACGCGCTGCCCAGGTGGACGACCTCGACGCTGTGCGGGTGGCAACAGGCCTCCGCATGCGCGTGGTCGCGTCGGTGCACGGCGTGCAGCATGGCCTGCACGATCGGCTCCGGACTCTTCGGTGTCATGCCAGGCGTATCGGTAGGCGCCCCCCACCACTGGAGCCCCAGACCCACACATCACCCGACCGCCCCAACCCCAAGCCAGCTACCGGAGCCCAGCACACGATCGGCGAGACCAACCCCCACGATGCGCTCCGGCGAAGCCCAAGGGGCGACGGGACGCGACCGCCTCCGCAGGAGGCGGAAGGGGACCGTCCGCGAGGCGAAGCCGAGCCTGCCCCGACGCGGAGCCGGGCGCCGACGATGCGGCTTCGGAGAAGCCGCATCTTGGAGGCGCAGGAAACACGCAGCCAGCCCCAGTTCGACGAGACCAACCCCCACGATGCGGTCCGGCGAAGCCCAAGGGGCGACGGACGACGACCGCCGCCGCAGGCGGCGGAAGGAGCCCGTCCGCGAGGCGAAGCCGAGCCCGCCCCGACGCGGAGCCGGGCGCCGACGATGCGGCTTCGGAGAAGCCGCATCTTGGAGGCGACAACTAGAGGATGGGCCCGTGGTCCCAACTACTGATCGGGCGCAGGCGCTTGCGCGCGCCGCCGTACCCGAACGAGAGCGCGAGGCGGCCGAGTCCGGTGCGCACGACGTAGGCGCTGTAGTCACCCTCGACACCGCCCTCGACGTCGACGATGTTCTCCCAGCCACGTGCAGCCCGTGACGGCCGCAGCAGCCCGCACAGGCCCTGGATGCGCGAGGTGTCCTCGGGCGTGTCGGGCGGCGTCCAGGCGGGATGGCCGAGTCCGGTGTCCCACAAGCGACCGGGGACGTCGGTGGGCACGAGCTCGCCGTCGAGGTACGGCTCGAGGTGGTGCCACCGCGACTCCCCAGGTTTGAGGGTGCCGTAGACGAAGACGGGTACCCCACCTGCGGGGATCGCGGACTCGGGCAGCGCCACCTCCGGCAGGTCCCAGCCGGTGGGCGCGACCGAGTCCGGTGCGGCGGTCAGCAGGGCCTCGATCCCAGCCTGGTCGACGTCGCTGATGCGCACCGGCTCGCCGTCGCGAAGGAAGGGCGTGTAGCCCTCGCGGGAGCCGACGTAGACGAGCACGCCGACGACCCGGCGCAGGTCCTCGACGAGGACCTCGACGGGCAGCACGCAGCGGCGGTAGACCGGCGGGTCGAGCGCGGCGCCCTCCACGTAGTCCACCGCATGGAGCTGGTCGAGGGTGAGCCACTGCAGCGCGTGCGCCTCGATACGACCGGGTTCCGAGCAGACCGTCGCCGGGACGTCGCCGCGATTGAGACGTCGTGCACCGCTCCAGACGGCCGCCACGTCGGGCACGAGGCAGCGCATCATCACGACGACGCGGTCCGCCGCCGTGGGCAGCCCGGCGACGTTGGCCGCGCACTTCAGCGGGGAGGCGAGCGAGCCGTAGGCGAGGACGGGCACCCGCGCCGACATGGGCGCTGCGCCGAGGTCGGACAGGTAGTCGTCGAGCGACTGGCCGTGCTCGGTCGTCCAGGTGCCGGCCGCCCGTGTCCACAGCGGTTCCACGACGTTGTCGCACCCCACCCAGGAGGTGGCCGGCCGCTCCCCGGGATAGGGCAGCTCGGCGTAGTCGGTGGCCAGGCGCCCGGGGTCGGGCGAGCGGGGGAACGCCTCGCTCAGCGGTACGACGGGCACGGTGTACGTCTGCACGCCACCACTCCATCACGTCAGGGTCGGCCGTGGGGCGAGGGCTTCATCACGAAGCGCTTTCCCTGACCCGTGCCGGTCGCGCTAGCGTCGCCGTGTGACCGATCAGCCGCAGCCCGAGCTCGGGTGGTACCCCGATCCGTCGGGCTCGCCGAACCTGCGCTGGTGGGACGGCCTCGCCTGGTCCGACGACACCCACCCGTTGCCCGGCCACGAACCCGCCGTCGGCTACGTCGCGCCGCCCGCCGAGCCCGCGCCCCTGCTCGGCCACCACGCGCCCGCCCACGCCGGCAGCGAGGACGACGGTCCGCGCCACCGCGTCCTCGCGGTGGCCGTCGTGCTGGTGGCGGTCGGGGTCATCGTCGCGCTCGGGGTGGCGCTCACCATCGCCATCACCTCGCGCGGCCGCCTCGACACCACCGCCGTGGAGCAACGGATCGCGCAGACGCTGTCGGACCAGACCGGGTCCACGATGCGCGTCGACTGCCCGTCCGACATCGCCCTCGAGCAGGGCGCCAGCTTCCGGTGCGTGGCCACGGCGAGCGACCGCAGCACCGCCCTCGTCGACGTGCACCAGGACGACGACGAGGGCAATGTCACGTGGCGCATCGTCAGGTCGGGCTGAGACCGATGGCACCGTCGACCGACGTCGTCGCGATCGTCCACCCCGGCAAGGCGGGTCACGACGCGGCCGACCGCCTCGCGACCTGGGCGCACGACCTCGGTCACGCCGCGCCGCACGTCGTCCAGACCACCGCCGAGTCTCCCGGCACCGAGCAGGCTCGGTCCGCGGTCGCCGCGGGAGCCGACCTCGTCATCGCCTGGGGCGGCGACGGCACGGTCACAGCGGTCGCCACCGGTCTCCTCGACACGGGGGTCCCGCTCGGGATCATCCCCGGGGGCACCGGCAACCTGCTCGCCCGCAACCTCGACCTGCCGCTCGTCGAGGCGAAGGCGGCGGCGATCGCCTTCGACGGGGTCGACCGGCTCATCGACGTCGTGGAGCTCGGCCTCGGCGGGCGCGTCGTGGTGAGCACGGTGATCGCGGGGATCGGGCTCGACGCCGCCCTCATCGACGCGCCCGAGTCGCTCAAGAACGCGCTCGGGCCCTCGGCGTACGTCCTGAACTCGGTGCGGGCGATGCGCCACGAGCGGATGCGGGTGGGCGTCGCCCTCGACGGCGGCAAGCCGCACTGGTACCACGCGCGCAGCGTGCTCGTCACGAACGTCGGCGGTCTCATCGGCGGGCTCGACGTCGCCCCCGAGTCCGACGAGACGGACGGGCTCCTCGACGTCGTCGTCCTGCCGCTGGGCACCCCGCTCGACTGGGCCCGGACGGCGACCCGCCTGGTCCGCCGCAACCCGCCCAGCGACAAGTCGCGGATCCACCTGCAGGGCAGCAGGCCTGGGTCGTGAGCCGGACCGTCGCGCGCCGACAGGTCGACGGCGACGTCGTCGAGGACGGCACGAGCCTCCAGGCACGCGTGCGGCCGCTCGCTCTGACGGTCCGTTCAGCACGCTGAGCGCCGCCACGGAGCAGCCGCCCGACCTCAAGCGCGCCGTGCGGGTGCCGATGAGGCAAGGAACGCCTGAACGGCAGGCGCCTGCCCGGAGGAGGTCCGCGGTGCATCGACGCATGTCGCTGACCGCGACCTTCGCGGCGGTGAGCCTGTGGCCATGGCCCTGCTCGGCATCGCTCTCGTCACCTCCGTGGCGCAGCTCCTCCAGCGGCAGGCGCTCGAGGAGGCCGTGCGCACCGCGACCGCCTACGCGGACTCCGGGACGCGCGAGCGGGTGACCGTGGCCGAGTGGCAGGCCGAGTCCTTGCAGCCTCGCACCTACGACCGGCTCCGCATCAACCTCACCGCGGACCACACCCTGATGGGCATCCGGCTCTGGACCACGTCGGGCCGAGAGCTCTTCGACAGCGACGGCACCTTGCGCGACCTCCCGGACGTCGAGCGCCTCGCGGCGGCGGTCCCCGGCGGGCTCGCGAGCGCCGAGCTCGTGACCATGATCGACGGCACCAGCGGCTCAGCCACCGAGTGGGCCAGCTTCAGCTCGAGCGTCGACACCGTCCTCGACGTCTACGTCCCGGTCTTCGCCGACCGCGACTCGACGGTCCCGTACGGCGCTGCCGAGGTGGTCCTGGACTACTCGCCGACGAAGGAGGCCACGGCGTCGGCCGTGCGCAACGTGGCCCTCATCGTGTCCGTCGGGCTGCTCGTGGTGTGGCTGCTGCTGTTCCGGACCGTGCGCAACGCCAGCCGGCGGCTGCGGGCCTCGGCGGCCGAGAACGCGCGCCTCGCGCTGCTCGACCCGCTCACCGGGCTGCCGAACCGTCGGCTGCTCGCCGAGCGCCTCGAGATCGCGGTGGCCGACGCCGAACGGCACGACCACCACGTCGGGCTGCTGCTGCTCGACATCGACCGGTTCAAGGAGATCAACGACACGCTCGGCCACGACCGCGGCGACACGCTGCTCGTGCAGGTCGCCGACCGGTTGCGCGCCATCGTGCGCGACACCGACACGGTCGCCCGGCTCGGTGGCGACGAGTTCGCGATGCTGCTCAAGACCGTGCGCAGCGTCGACGACGGCGCGATGTTCGCGGAGCGGGTGCTCGGCGCGTTCGCCCAGCCCTACGTCATCGACGGCCTGGTGCTGCACGTCGAGACGTCGGTCGGCCTCGCCCTGCTCCCCGACCACGCGTCGGACGTGCAGTCGCTGATGAAGCGCGCGGACGTGGCGATGTACAGCGCCAAGGCCGGCCGCCGCGGCATGAGCGTCTACGAGGCGGAGGGCGACTCCAACTCGCCGGCGCGCCTGATCCTGCTCGGCGACCTGCGACGCGCGCTCGACGTCGGCGACCAGCTCAGCGTGCACTACCAGCCCAAGCTCGACCTCGAACAGCCGCTCCATCGTGGGTCTCGAGGCGCTGCTGCGCTGGAACCACCCGTTGCGCGGGTACATCCCCCCGGGCGAGTTCATCCCGCTGGCCGAGCAGACCGGTCTCGTGCACCTGATCACCCGACGCGTCCTCGCGCATCGTGCTCGACCAGATCCGGGCCTGGCGCGTGGACGGCTGGGAGATCCAGGTCGCCGTGAACCTGTCCGCGCTCAACCTGGCGGAGCCGGACCTCGACCGCAAGATCGCGGCGATGCTCGAGGAGTACGACGTGCCCGCGCGCCTCCTGGAGTTCGAGATCACCGAGTCCGCGATCATGCAGGACCCCGAGCGCGCGGCGGCGACGCTCACGAGGATCGCCGCGATGGGGTCGACGATCGCGCTCGACGACTTCGGCATCGGCAACACCTCGATCAGCCAGCTGCGCGACCTGCCCATCGACACGCTGAAGATCGACCGGTCGTTCATCCTCGACATGGAGAGCGGAAACGAGGTGCTCGTGAAGGTCGTCACCGACCTCGCGCACGAGTTCTCGATGGTCGCCGTGGCCGAGGGTGTCGAGGAGCCGCTGATCGCGGAGCGGCTGCGCCTCATGGGCTGTGACCTCGCCCAGGGCTACCTGTACGCGCGGCCCGTCCCGGCCGACCAGCTTCCGGCCATCTTCGCCGAGTTCAGCACGAACCCGAGCCTTCCGGTCGGTGGCGTGCTCGCCACCTGACCTGAGCGGTCAGGCCTTCTGGCCCTTGGTGGCCGAGTGGAGCAGCCAGGTCGCCCACGGGATGTTCCACGGGGCGCCGGTGCCGTTCCAGGGCTCCATCTTCCGCGTCGTACCGGTGGTGACCACCGGGTCGCCCGGGAGCACGTGGTAGTAGAACCACTTCGCGTCGGAGTCGAAGAGGTTCGTGCAGCCGTGCGACCCGTTGCGGACGCCGATCCGGCTGGCGGCCCACGACGCACCGTGGACGAACTCGCCCGAGGGCGTCAGGCGCACGGCGTACTTCGCGATGACGTCGTACTGGTCGTTCGGGTCGGTGATGACCGCGCCTCGGTGCTCGTCATCCGACGCGTCGAGGTACTTGTCCATGACGGCCTTGATGCCCGAACGGGTCTGGAAGCCGGGCTTGCCGAGGGAGACCTTCATGACGCGGATCAGCCGGCCGTCGGAGTAGACGCGCATCCGGTGCGTCGTGGCGCTGACGAACGAGATGAACGAGCGGCCGGTGCGGAACCCGTGGACGCGGGTGGTGCTGACGCGTCCGACGTAGCGGTGCGTCTTGGTGGTCGCGATCACCTGTCGCGCGAGGTTCGAGCGGATGACGATCAGTGCGTGCCCGGGCCAGTACAGCCGCGGGCGGAAGACGGCCACCGTGCGCGACTTCCAGGTCCACGCACCCGCGGCGAGCTTGCCGTTGACGTAGACCTTCATGTTCTGCTCGACACGCGTGTAGAAGTTGATCGGCGAGGTGAAGGTGGCGGTGATGGGGTAGGCGACCCCCACGAGCTTGGACTGGGCCGGCGTGAAGATCACCGACACACCGACGGCCGGGAGCGGTGCGGGCTTCGGCGGGGTCGGCGTGGGCGAGGGGCTCGGGGTGGTCGTCGTGGTGGCTGCGGTGGAGACAGCGGCGCCGGCGGAGGGTGCCACGAGCAGGGTCGCGGCCACGGCCAAGGAGACCACTCCCACGGTGGCGGCGACGGCCGCCGACGCGCGGCGGATCGAGCCCGGTGGAGTGGTCATCGCGGTTCCCCTTTGCGCGCGAGGGCGCCGAGTGATGGCGCCCGGTGACCAGCGGCCACGGGGAAACTGTAGGGCCACTAGCGGAGGACGACGACCTTGTCCCCCAGCCGCACCCAGCGGTAGAGCCACTGCGCGTTCACCCGGGACTGCCGCACGCACCCGCCCTGACCGATCGCCTTGCCGAGGTCGCTCTCGGCCTGGATCGGTGTCCCGTCGTACTCCCGCGGGATGGTGTGGAAGCCGATCGGGGCCCCTGTGATCCCGTGGGCGAAGCGGACCATCAGCTCGAACCGCAGCTTCTGGCCGGGGTTCCAGGAGACGGCGGACTGGGAGTAGACGCGGTACGTACCGGACTTCGGGCGGCCGATCCGTCCGGTGACCGGGTAGTCGCGCAGCACCTTCCCGTCGGCGCCGACGATCCACAGGTGGGCGGCCGTCTCGGCGTACACGATGCGGCGGCCGGAGCCGCTCGAGGCCGGCAGCGGTCTCGTCGGTCGGTAGGCCGGCGGCAGCACGGTCGCCGGGACGGCGGGTCTCACCCGGGGTGGAAGCGGGTCGGCGTAGACGGTCGCGACCGCGGCGATGACCCGCGGAGGCGCGCTCGCGGGCGCCGTCGGGGCGGGGCCGGTCGTCACCGGGCCGACCGGCGTGCCGGGGGTGCCCACGACGGGAGCGGTGACCGCCGGTGACCACGCTGCTGTCGACGGGCTCGGTCGGGACGTGGTCCGCTGAGGCGATCCGGCGGCGGCCGCTGCTCGGGGCGGGGCGGTCGCACGCGGGGACGCCGACGCCCACGGGATGGCGTTCGCGGTGGGCGTGAGCAGGGACGACGCGGCGCTCGGGGTCGTCTGCGCGCGTGCGCCGTGGCTCGAGTCGGCCGTGGCCGTCACGGGGACGACGAGGCCGAGCACCGCTCCGGCCACGAACGAACCGCCGAGCATCGCGAGGATCCGCCTGCCCAGCAGGTGCGAGCCGATCTGCGGGGCTGCCGGGCCCGGGGCAGCGGCAGTGGCGTCCGGGGTGGCGACAGAGGCGCCGCTCCCGGCGGGCGCGGTGGAGGCGCGCGGCGTCGGTGGGGCGGCGGGGGGCGACGGCGGGCTCGAGGGAGCCACGAGGTCACGCAGCGCGGTGAGCGCTGCGACGTCGAGGGGCACGGTCACTCCACGGGCGCTGGCATGCGGCAGCGGGCGCCCCGAACGAGGTCACCCGTGCCGAACGCTTCCCCGCAGCCGGTGGGCTGCCGCTCGACCCGGCAAGCCTCCCGCGTCGAGCCGACCCACGGCGCGACGACACGCCGGGGTCGGCGTCAGCCGTTGAGGATGATGAGCCGCTCCTCGGTCATCTCCCGCACCGACCAGGCCGGTCCCTCACGCGTGTTGCCGGAGTCGCGCAGGCCGCCGTAGGGCTGCTGGTCGGCGCGCCAGGTGGGCACCTCGTTGATGAGCACCCCGCCGAAGTCCAGCGTGCGCGCCGCCTTGAGCCCCTTGGTGATGTCGGAGGTGAACACACCCGCCTGGAGGCCGTAGCGCGAGTCGTTGGCCATGCGGAGGGCGTCGTCGAAGTCGTCGTAGCGGGTGACGGCGACGACGGGGCCGAACACCTCCTGCGAGCAGACCTTCATGTCCGGTGTCGCGTCGACGACCAGCGTGGGCCGGAGCACGCCGTCATCGCCGATCTCCCCGCCGGTGGTCACGGTTGCGCCGGCCTCGCGGGCCTCGACAACCCAGGCGGCGACGCGGTCGCGCTCGCTCACCGAGATGAGCGCGGAGACGTCGGTCGCCTCGTCGAGGGGGTCGCCGATGACCAGGGTGTCGATCGCCGCCGTGAGCTCCTTGACGACGTCGTCGGCGATCGAGCGGTGCACGAGGAGGCGCTGCGTAGAGATGCAGGACTGGCCGGCGTGGCTGAAACCGGCGACCTTCACCTTCGCCACGGCGGACCGCCAGTCGCCGTCGGCCTCGAGGATCAGCGGCGCGTTGTTGCCGAGCTCGAGGCCCACCCGCTTGCGCGGCGCCCGCGCCCGGATGCTCCAGCCCACCTCCGGCGAGCCGGTGAACGTGATGAGGGCGACGTCGTCGTGGTCGACGATCGCGTTGCCCACGACCGAGCCCGAGCCGGTGACGACGTGGAGGTAGCCCGCCGGGAGGCCGCACTCCTCCAGCAGGAGGCGCGCGAGGAGGATCGAGGAGAAGGGCGTCTGGCTCGCGGGCTTCAGCACGACCGGACAGCCCGCCGCGATCGCCGGCCCGAGCTTGTGGGCCACGAGGTTGAGCGGGAAGTTGAACGGCGAGATCGCCCCGACGACACCGATCGGCACGCGCAGGATGAAGCCCAGCTTCCCCTCGCCGGCCGACGACGCCTCCAGCGGGACCACCTCGCCGGCGAGCGACCGCGCCACCGCCGCGCTGAACTGGAACGTGCTCACCGCGCGCTGCGCCTCGGCGCGCGCGGTGCGGATCGGCTTCGCCGCCTCGAGGGCGATGCAGCGCGCGAACTCCTCCTGCCGCTGGGCCAGGAGCCGGGCCGCCTTGTCGAGGATCTCGGCGCGACGCCACTGCGGGAGCGGCTCGTCGTGCAGAGCCGCCTTCGCGGCTGCGACGGCGCGATCCACGTCGGCCGCGGTCAGCGAGGGCACCGAGCCGAGCAGGCGGCCGTCGTACGGGGCACGAACCTCGATGGACGAGGTGCCCGTGACCGGCTCTCCGTCGAGGGGGACAGCGGTGACGGAGTCGGCGTCGATGCCGGGAACTCCGGTCGTGGTGGAGGTCATGCGCAGACGCTAGCGCTCACCGGGCCGCGGTGGCTCGGGACCGCGACAGCTGGTGCGAACAGTTCGCAACTACTCCCGGCGACCCTTGTGCGTCTCGCATGCTGATACGCGGTTGCCGCCAGGTGAGACGACGCCCACAGTGGACCCATGTCCGCGCACACCCGCCTCGTGGTTCGACGTCACGTCGACCACATGCGTGTGAACAGCGCGTTGTGTCGCCCCTGCGGCTGATCCGACGTCCCTGCACCTCTGCACACGACGATCGGCGCCGTTCGGGCATCCGCGATCGCCACAGCAGTCGGCCGCGCACCCGATGCGCCCGTCGTCCCCTCCCGAGGAGACGAACCTGTGGCTCCCGAGCCGACCACCGCACGCACCCGAGCCCCCCGTGGCGAGGGGCAGTGGGCGCTGGGATACAGCGAGCCGCTCAACGCCAACGAGCGGTTCAAGAAGGACGACGACGGCCTGAACGTCCGCGCGCGCATCGAGAACATCTACTCGCGCAACGGGTTCGCCTCGATCGACCCGAGCGACCTGCGCGGTCGCATGCGCTGGTGGGGGCTCTACACCCAGCGCAAGCCCGGGATCGACGGCGGCCGCACCGGGATCGCTCGAGCCGCACGAGCTCGACGACGAGTACTTCATGCTCCGCGTGCGCAGCGACGGCGGGCTGCTGACTCCCGAGCAGCTGCGCGCGATCGCCGACGTCTCCCAGACCTACGGGCGCGACACCGCCGACATCACCGACCGGCAGAACGTGCAGCTGCACTGGATCCGCATCGAGGACGTGCCCGCGATCTGGCAACGGCTCGAGGCGGTCGGCCTGACCACCAACGAGGCGTGCGGCGACACGCCGCGCGTCGTGCTCGGCTCCCCCGTGGCCGGCGTCGCCGCCGACGAGATCATCGACGGGACGCCGGCCATCGACGAGATCGTGCGCCGCTACGTCGGCGACCCGCGGTTCTCGAACCTGCCGCGCAAGTTCAAGTCCGCCGTCTCCGGCTCGCCGCGCCAGGACGTCGCCCACGAGATCAACGACGTCTCGTTCGTCGGCGTCGTGCACCCCGAGCACGGTCCCGGCTTCGACGTCTACGTCGGCGGTGGCCTGTCGACGAACCCGATGCTCGCCCAGCGCCTCGGCGTGTGGGTGCCGCTCGACGAGGTGCCCGACGTGTGGGAGGCCGTGATCTCGGTCTTCCGCGACTACGGCTACCGCCGGCTGCGCACCCGCGCGCGGCTGAAGTTCCTCGTCACCGACTGGGGCGCCGCGAAGGTCCGCGAGGTCATCGAGACGCAGTACCTGAAGCGGCCGCTGGTCGACGGGCCGGCGGCAGCGCCGTACCCAGGGCGTCGCGACCACGTCGGCGTCCACCCGCAGAACGACGGCCTGTCGTACGTCGGCGCCGCGCCGACCGTCGGGCGCGTCAGCGGCACCGTGCTCCACCGCATCGCCGACCTCGCCGAGCAGTACGGCTCCGGCCGCGTGCGCCTGACCGCTCAGCAGAAGTTCGTGATCCTCGACGTCGCGGCGGACGACGTCGAACCCCTCGTCGACGGCCCTGCACGGGCTCGGCCTCGAGGTGCGTCCGAGCGAGTTCCGCCGCGGCACGATGGCCTGCACCGGCATCGAGTTCTGCAAGCTCGCGATCGTCGAGACCAAGGCCAACGCCGCGAAGCTGGTCGCCGAGCTCGAGGACCGGCTGCCCACGTTCGACCGGCCGCTGTCGATCCACGTCAACGGCTGCCCCAACTCGTGCGCGCGCATCCAGGTGGCCGACATCGGCCTCAAGGGCATGCTCGTCACCGACGCCGACGGCAACCAGGCCGAGGGCTTCCAGGTGCACCTCGGCGGCGAGCTCGGCCCCGACGCGGGGCTCGGTCGCAAGCCGCGCGGGCTCAAGGTGACCGCCGAGGAGCTGCCGGACTACGTCGAGCGGGTCCTCGGTCGCTACGCCGACCAGCGCGACGGCGACGAGACCTTCGCCGCCTGGGCCCGTCGCGCCGACGAGGAGGCGCTGGCATGACGGCGACCTCGATCGAGACGCTGCGCGAGGCCGCCACGGACGGCGCATCGCTCGTCGACGCCGTGGGGGACGACGTCGTCGAGCAGGCGCGTGTCTCGCTGCGCTGGGCGCGCGAGACGTTCCGCGACCGCCTCGTCGTCGCGAGCTCGATGGGCGACGAGGTGCTGGTGCACCTCGCCTCGACGGCGGCGCCAGGCGTCGACGTGCTCTTCCTCGACACCGGCTACCACTTCGCCGAGACCCTCGGCACGCGCGACGCCGTCGCCGCGGTCTACGACGTCAACGTCCGCACGCTGCTGCCGCTGCCTCACGGTCGACGAGCAGGACGGCGCAGCACGGCGCCGACCTGTTCGCGACGCGACCCCGACCGCTGCTGCGCGATGCGCAAGGTCGAGCCGCTCGAGCGCGGCCTGGCGCCGTACGACGCGTGGGTCACCGGCATGCGCCGCGAGGACGCCCCGACGCGCACGCGACATCGACGTCGTCGGCTGGGACGCCAAGCGCGACAAGGTGAAGCTCAACCCGCTCGCGGCGTGGACGCAGGACGACGTCGACGCGCTACGTCGCCGAGCACGGCGTGCTGCTCAACCCGCTGCGCCAGATCGGCTACGCCTCGATCGGCTGCGCGCCCTGCACCCGACCCGTCGCCGCCGGGCGAGGACCCGCGCGCGGGCCGCTGGAGCGGCAACGCCAAGACCGAGTGCGGGCTGCACACGTGACCGTCACCGAGCGGGAGCGGGAGGTCCGTGGTCGTGCCAGCGCTGGACCGCCGCCTACCAGCTGAGCCAGCTCGACGCGCTCGAGGCCGAGGCCATGCACATCATCCGCGAGGTCGCCGGCGAGTTCGAGCGCCCCGTGCTGCTGTTCAGCGGCGGCAAGGACTCGGTCGTCATGCTGCACCTGGCGGCCAAGGCGTTCGCGCCCGCGGCCGTGCCGTTCCCGGTCCTGCACGTCGACACCGGGCACAACTTCCCCGAGGTGATCGACTACCGCGACCGCGCGGTCGAGCGCTACGGCGTGCGCCTGGTCGTGGCGAGCGTGCAGGACGCACATCGACTCCGGGCGGCTGCGCGAGCGCCCCGACGGCACGCGCAACCCGCTGCAGACCGTGCCGCTGCTCGAGGCGATCGACGTCGAACAAGTTCGACGCCGTCTTCGGCGGCGGTCGGCGCGACGAGGAGAAGGCCCGCGCCAAGGAGCGCGTGTTCAGCCTGCGCGACGAGTTCGGCCAGTGGGACCCGCGACGGCAGCGCCCCGAGCTCTGGGACCTCTACAACGGCCGGCACCGCCCCGGCGAGCACGTGCGCGTGTTCCCGCTGTCGAACTGGACCGAGCTCGACGTCTGGCGAGTACCTCGCGCGCGAGGACATCGAGCTGCCCGTCGATCTACTTCGCGCACGAGCGCGAGGTGTTCCTGCGCGACGGCATGTGGCTCACGCCGGGCGAGTGGGGCGGACCCGCAAGGGCGACGAGACGGTCGAGCGGCGCATCGTCCGCTACCGCACCGTCGGCGACATGTCCTGCACCGGCGCCGTCGACTGCGACGCCGCGACGTCGCCGAGGTCATCGCCGAGGTCGCCGCCAGCCGCCTCACCGAGCGCGGCGCCACCCGCGCCGACGACCGGATGTCCGAGGCAGCCATGGAAGACCGCAAGCGCGAGGGGTACTTCTGATGAGCGTCTCACCACTGGCACCCACGAGCTGCTGCGCTTCGCCACCGCCGGCTCGGTCGACGACGGCAAGTCCACGCTCGTCGGCCGGCTGCTGCTACGACACCAAGTCGGTCCTCGCCGACCAGCTCGCCGCCGTCGAGCGCGCGAGCGCTCGCCCGCGGCCTCGACGGCGCCGACCTCGCGCTGCTCACCGACGGCCTGCGCGCCGAGCGCGAGCAGGGCATCACGATCGACGTCGCCTACCGCTACTTCGCCACGCCGAAGCGCTCGTTCATCCTCGCCGACACCCCCGGGCACGTGCAGTACACGCGCAACATGGTCACCGGCGCCTCGACGGCCGAGCTGGCCGCTCGTGCTCGTCGACGCGCGCCACGGCGTCGTCGAGCAGACCCGCCGGCACGCCGCCGTGGCCGCCCTGCTCGGCGTGCGCCACCTCGCGCTCGCCGTGAACAAGATGGACCTCGTCGGCTTCGACCAGGCCGTGTTCGACGCGATCAGCGCACGAGTTCGCCGCGTACGCGGCGGCGCTCGGCATCGAGGACGTCGTGGCGATCCCGCTCTCGGCGCTCGCAGGGCGACAACGTCGTCGACCGGTCGGCGCGCACGCCCTGGTACGCCGGGCCGACCCTGCTCGAGCACCTCGAGGCGGTGCCGGTCGGCGAGCGACCCGGCCGACGAGCCGCTCCGCTTCCCGGTGCAGTACGTCATCCGGCCGCAGACCGCCGAGCACCCCGACTACCGCGGCTACGCCGGCCGCGTGGCCTCACGGCGTCGTGCGCGTCGGCGACCCCGTCGTCGTCCTGCCGTCCGGGCGGACGACCACCGTCGCCGGCATCGACGGGCTCGACGGACCGCTCGCAGCGAGGCGTTCGCGCCGCAGTCGGTGTCACTGCGCCTCGCCGACGACTCGACGTCGTCGCGCGGCGACCTCATCGCCGCCGCGGCAGGACGCCGGCCGACCGTGCGCAGGACCTCGAGGGCGACGTCTGCTCGCTGGCCGAGCGTCCGATCGCGTGCCGGCGACCGCGTGCTGGTCGAGCACGGCACCCGCACGGTGCGCGCCATGGTCGACCGAGGTCGATCGCGCGGCTCGACCTCGACACGCTCGAGTCGTCGCCGCACTCCGAGCCGCTCGGCTCAACGACATCGGCCGCGCTCACGCCTCCGGCTCGCCGAGCCGCTCGCCGCCGACGCCTACTCGCAGCTCCGCCGCACCGGCGCGTTCCTGCTCGTCGACGACCGAGGCTCGACGCTCGCGGCCGGCATGGCCGTCGCTCGCGCGATGTCGTCGAGGGCTGATCCCTCGGCGGATCAGTCCGCGCACCGCGCACGACAACCCTGTCGCGTCCACGAACGAAGGAAACCCAGCTCATGACCCGCACCACTCACCGGATCCCGTCGCCGACGAGGCGCGGCGGCCGCGGCCGCCGCGCTGCTCGCCGTCACCGGGCTCGCCGCCTGCGGCACGTCCGAGGCGTCCGACTCGGCCGCCTCGGGAGGCGCGAACGCCGAGGCGCCGACCCTGCGTCTCGGCTACTTCGCCAACCTCACGCACGCGCCGCCGCTCGTCGGCGTCCAGGACGGCACCTACGCGAAGGCCCTCGGCGACACCGAGCTCGAGACCGCAGATCTTCAACGCCGGCCCCGCGGCCGTCGAGGCGCTGTTCGCCGGCGCGATCGACGCCACCTACATCGGCCCGAACCCGGCGATCAACGCGTTCACGCAAGAGCAACGGCGAGGCGATCCGGATCATCGCCGGCGCGACCTCGAGCGGCGGCGCCCAGCTCGTCGTGCAGCCGCGAGCATCACCGACGCGGCGTCGACCTCAAGGGCAAGACGCTCGCCTCCCCGCAGCTCGGCAACACGCAGGACGTGGCGCTGCGCTACTGGCTCAAGCAGCAGGGTCTCGAGACCCGCGTCACCGGCACGGGCGACGTGACGTCGCGCCGCACCGAGAACTCGCAGACCCTCGACCTGTTCCAGGCAGGGAAGATCGCGGGCGCCTGGGTCCCCGAGCCGTGGGCGTCGCGCCTGGTCACCGAGGCCGGCGGCAAGGTGCTCGTCGACGAGAGGACCTGTGGCCCGACGGCGCGTTCGTCACCACGCACCTCATCGTCCGCACCGAGTTCCTCGACGAAGTACCCAGGCACGGTCACGAAGCTGCTCGAGGGCCGAGTCACGACCACGCTGGATCGCCGCCACGGGACCCGGCGAAGGCCAAGGCGACCGCCAACGCGGCGCTCGAAGGAGCTCACCGGCAAGCCGCTCAAGCCGACGCGGCGCTCGACCGGGCGTGGGACGAACCTCACGCTCACCCTCGACCCGATCGCGTCGACGCTGCAGACCTCGGCCGACCACGGCGTCGAGGTCGGCACCACCAAGAAGGCCGACCTGCACGGCATCTACGACCTCGCCCTGCTCAACGCGCTGCTCGCGGCAGCACGGCGAGGCAGCCGGTGTCGGCGGCCGGGCTCGGGACGGAGTGAGGACGACGATGAGCGTGACCACGGCAGCGACGACGCAGGACGGCCAGTGGGCCGTCGCCGACGTGCCACCCGCGGCGCGCTCCGGCCGCCATCGTGCTCGACCGCGTCACCAAGCGGTTCGACGGCGACGGCGCCCGTCCGCCGGTGCTCGAGGACGTCTCGCCTGACCGTCGCGCCAGGGCGAGTTCGTCTGCCTGCTCGGCGCCTCGGGCTGCGGCAAGTCGACGCTGCTCTCGCTCGTCGCCGGCCTCGACCAGCCGACCGAGCGGCACGGTGCGACCGCCGGCGGGCCGGCCCGCGCCTGATGTTCCAGGAGTCCGCGCTCTTCCCGTGGCTCACCGCCGGGCAGAACGTCGAGCTCGCGCTGCAAGCTGCGCGGCGTGCCCGCGTCGCGAGCGTCGCGAGCGAGGCCGAGGCCTGCTCGAGCGTCGTCCACCTCGACGGGCACGCACGACAAGCGCATCCACGAGCTCTCCGGCGGCATGCGCCAGCGCGTCGCCCTCGCCCGCGCCCTGGCGCAGGACGCCCGCGTCCTGCTCATGGACGAGCCGTTCGCGGCGCTCGACGCGATCACCCGCGACGTGCTGCACGAGGAGCTCGACCCGTGTGTGGCAGGAGACCGGCCTGTCCGTCGTCTTCGTCACGCACAACGTGCGCGAGGCGGTGCGCCTCGGCCAGCGCGTCCTGCTCATGTCCTCGCGTCCCGGCCGCTTCGTGCGCCGAGTGGCAGGTCGAGATCGAGCAGACCGCGGCGCATCGAGTCGCCCGGCGTCGCCGAGCTCGTCGCGCGAGATCACCGACGACCTGCGGCGGGAGATCCGCCGCCATGCCGCCGTCGCGACGACGGAGGCGCGGCGCATGAGCATCCGAGCCGGCCACGACCTCCACGACGACGTCGCGAGCCTCGAGGCGGGCCTCGACGCGCTCGACACCCCGACCCGGCGCACCGAGCCGCTCGCGACCCGGTTGCGCCGCTCGGTCCTGCCCGCCGGTCGTGGCCGTCGCTGTTCCTCGTCGCTGTCTGGGCCGTCGTCGTCGCGCCTGAAGATCAAGCCGACCTACGTCATCCCGCCGCCGCGGAGGTGTGGGCGACCTTCAGCGACTACTGGGCCCAGGGCAGCGGTGCAGGAGGCGGTCTGGAACTCAGCGTGCGCGCGCGCGTTCGTGGGCTTCGCCATCTCGGTCGTCGTCGGCACCGCGCTCGGGCTGCTCGCTCGCGCAGTTCCGCTTCGTGCGCACGGCGATCGGGCCGATGTCCTCAGCGGCCTGCAGTCGCTCCCGTCGGTCGCGTGGGTGCCCGCCGCCATCATCTGGTTCGGGCTCGACGGACGCGGCGATCTACACGGTCGTCCTGCTCGGCGCGGTGCCGTCGATCGCGAACGGTCTGCTCGCCGGCGTCGACCAGATGCCGCCGCTGTACCTGCGCGTCGGCAGGGTGCTCGGGCGCCACGCGGATTCGACCGCGATCCGCTACGTCGTGCTCCCCGCCGCCATGCCCGGGCTATCCTCGCCGGCCTGCGAGCAGGGCTGGGCGTTCGCGTGGCGCTCGCTGATGGCCGCCGAGCTGATCACGTTCTCGCCGGCGCTGGGCACGAGCCTCGGCCAGCTGCTGCAGACCGGTCGTGAGCTGTCCGACATGAGTCTCGTCTTCGCCTCGATCGTGCTGATCCTCATCGTCGGCGTCGGCATCGAGCTGCTGGTCTTCTCCCCGATCGAGCGACGGCTGCTGCGGAAGCGCGGCCTTACGGTTGGCGACATGAGCTCACCGGGCTACCCGCTCGTCCTGGACGTGGCCGGCCGCCGCGTCCTCGTCGTCGGCGGTGGGCCGGTCGCCGCGCGACGCGTCGCGGTCGCTCGTCGCTGCGGGTGCGGTGGTCGAGGTCGTGGCGCCGTGGCTGTGCGAGGAGCTGGCCGCGCTCGTGGCCGATCGTGCGATCACATGGCACGCGCGGGAGTACGTCGACGCCGACGTCGCGGGTGCCTGGCTCGTGCACACCGCCACGGGTGACCGCCCTACCGACGACGCCGTCGCCGCTGAAGCCGACTCGGCGCGCGTCTGGTGCGTGCGCGCCGACGACGCATCGGCCTCTGCCGCCTGGACTCCCGCCGTCGCCCGGTCCGCCGACGGCGTCCTGGTCGCTGTGTCGGGCGGCGGTGACCCCGGCCGTTCCCGCGCCATTCGCGACGCCGTCGCGGCGGCGCTCGACTCCGGCGAGCTGCCGGTCCGGGCGACTCGCCCGGCTCCCCGCGACGGCGTCGGCACCGTTCACCTGGTGGGTGGCGGTCCGGGTGACGAGGGTCTGCTGACCGTCCGCGGGCGACGGCTGCTCGCCGACCGCGGACGTCGTCGTCGTGGACCGGCTCGCCCCGCGCTCCCTGCTCGACGACGCTCGCGGCGGACGTCGAGGTCGTCGACTGCGGAAAGACACCGGGGCACCACCAGCTGACGCAGGGGGAGATCAACGACGTGCTCGTGGATCGCGCCCAGCGTGGCCTCGACGTCGTGCGGCTCAAGGGCGGCGACCCGTTCGTGCTCGGCCGTGGCGGCGAGGAGGTGCTGGCCTGCCGCGCCGCCGGTGTGCGCGTCGAGGTGGTGCCGGGCGTGACGTCGGCCGTCGCGGTGCCCGCGGCCGCCGGCATCCCCGTGACGCATCGCGGGGTGACGTCGTCGTTCGCCCTCGTGTCCGCGCACGACGGGATCGAGCCGATCGTCGACGCCGCCCGCGAGCACGCGGTCACCACGACCCTCGTGCTCCTCATGGGCGTGCGGCTGCTGCGGGACTCGGCCGCGGCGCTCATCGGGGCCGGGCGCGACGCCTCGACACCGGTCGCCGTCGTCGAGCGCGGCTGGACGCCGGAGCAGCGCACGACGGTGGGCACGCTGGCGACGATCGCGGACCTCGCGGAGGAGCGCGACGTCAGGTCGCCCGCGGTCGTGGTCGTCGGCGACGTCGTGTCGCTGCGCGACGAGCTCGGCCCGTTCTCGCCGGAGGCCGGATGACCGTGGTGGCGTCGATCCTGCGCCCCGCGCACGCCGCGGCCGACGCCCGGATCCGCGCCGCAGGACGCGCGGCCGCTGGTCGCCGCGCAGTTCGGTGTGACCGTGACGTCGCGCGTACGCCTCAGGGTCGGGCGGTGCGATGAGCGCGTTCGTCCTGCTGGCGCACGGTTCGCCGGACCCGCGGTCCGCCGATGCTGTCCGTCACGTGGCGCATGTCGTATCTCGGCGGGTCGGGGCTCCCGTCGTCGCCGCGTTCCTCGACCACGACTCCCCCGCACTCGGCTCGGCCGTCGCGGCGATCGCGCACGACGACTCCCCGAGCCGGGCGCTCGACGCTGGTCGCGTGTCCCGGGAGCGTCACGTGATGGTCCTGCCGCTGCTGCTCTCGGCGGCGTTCCACGCGCGGGTCGACGTCCCCGCCGCGGTCGCCGCTCTCGGTTCGCCCGTCACGTTGCTCCCGCCGCTCGGCCACCCGCCCCGGGTCCTGGACCGGCTCCTGGTCCGCGCCGGCGGACCGGCCGTCGTGGTCGCGGCCGGGACGCGGGTCGGCTCGGAGCGCGACGCGTTCCTGGCGGCAGTGGATGCCGCGTCGCGTCGTACCGGAGTGGCGGCATGCGGCGCCTTCGCGAGCGGGCCCGGACCGGCCGTCGACGACGTGCTGGTCGACGAGTCGGTCGTCATCCCGTGGCTCCTGGCGCCGGGGCGGTTTCTCGACCTGGTGCGGGCGAGCGCGTCGGCGCACCGGGTGCTCGGGGACGGGCTGCTCGCGGAGCCGTTGCTGCTGGACGAGATCACCGAACTCCTCGCGGGCGCTCGCGCCGCTGCGTCACGCTGAGAGCGTGAGCCGACGTGCCCTGGTCATCCGCCCTGCTGCGCCCGGTGACGCCGCAGACCTCCTGCGGATCGACGAGACCGCCGACGAGGCCTTCGCCGACGTCGGCATCACCCTCCGGACGACACCCTCGACCGACCCTGAGCCCAGCGGCGCCCCCTCCACCCTCGTCCCCTTAGGGACGATCAAGGAAGCTCAACTACGCGATCCGTCCTCAACTCGTGATCTTGGTAACGGGGGCGCCGAGCAGATCGAGGGTGACCCGCTCGTCGTCGCCCAGGTCGACGGCGTGGTGGCCGGCTACGCCGCGGTCGAGCAGATCGAGTCCTGGTGGCACCTGGGGCAGATCAGCGTCGACCCGCCCTACGCGCGTCACGGGGTCGGCACGGCGTTGCTGCTGCACGTGATCGAGCTCGCCCGCGACGCAGGTGCACCCGGCCTCACGCTCACGACGTTTAGCGACGTGCCGTTCAACGCGCCGTGGTACGAACGCCACGGCTTCGCGGTGGTCGACGAGTCCGCGCACGCCTGGCTCGCAGAGGCGCGAGCCGCCGAACGCGCCCGCGGCAGCGACGTAGCCCCCCGCGTCGCCATGGCCCTGCCCTTCCCCCCAACTGCACGATCCGTCCTCTAAGGGCGATCAAGGAAGTTCAACTACGCGATCCGTCCTCAACTCGTGATCTTGGTCGCTGGTCGAGTGGCACGAGCGGCGGACGAGAATCGAAGCGGCAGTCCTGCGCGTTCACTGAGGGCTGAAAGTTGTTGTGTCCATGGCGCTTCCGGCGTCGTCGCATTGTCAGAGGTGGTCCGTAGGGTTGCCGACATGAGTACGACGACGACCTCGGCGGTGGTAGCGCTGCCGTCCGCTGCGCGGACCTCGTCCGGGTCGTCGTGCACCTGCTCGCCACTGCGCGCTGCAACCGCCGGGGCGGTCGACGACGTCGTCACCCGGGGCTCGCATGGCGACCATGGCCCTCGAGCTCCGCGACGTCGTGGACCGCCTCGCCGCGGCCGCGGCCGACGGCACGATGACCGCGGTGCGCGGCGACGCCCTGGTGTCGTTGACCCAGTCACTGCTCGCGTCGGTCGACCGTGCCGGAGCGGTGGCCACCCATGCCACCGGGCTGCTGCACGCCTCAGGCGATCTGACCACCGTCGGTTTCGTGTCCACCAAGAGGTGGCTGCAGCAGCGGGCCGGCCTGTCCGAGCGCGACGCCAAGGCTCTGGTCGCCCGTTCGCGGTCGATGCGCTCGGAGTTCTCCGCGACGTGGGAGGCCTGGAACGCCGGGGATATCTCGGGGCCTGCTGCGCGCGAGATCAGCATCGGGATCAGCTCCGCGTTCCGCCGGCTGCGTTCGGGGGACCCGCAGGGGCAGCGGGCGCTCGCGGAGAAGGTGCTCCTCGACCTCGCCCGGACCGGCACGGTCGACGACGTACGGGCGGCTGTCGACCGACTGCGCCACGCCGCCGACGCGGACGGCGCGAACCAGGCCGCGATGGCCGCCTTCGACTGTCAGGCTCTGCGGTGCTCACCGGTCGGCGAGATGCAGCTGCTGGACGTCTACCTCACGGCAGAGTCGGCCGCCCTGGTCACGACTGCGGTCGAGCAGATCGTCGACGAGTGGTACCGCGCCGGTTCCCTCCCGCCGGAGGACCTGCCCGCCGGGACGGACCCCGACACGGTCGACGCCGACGCTGAGCGACGCCGGTCACGACGTCGCCCGCACCTGCGCGCCCTCGCGCTGGTCGAGCTGGCCCGCCGTCAGCTCGAGAACGGCGAGCTCGGGTCCCGCCACGGCGTGAAGCCGCACCTCACCATCACCACCGACCTTGCCGACCTGCTCGCCGGACGCAACGGGGAGCTGGCCCTGCCCGGACGCGAGGAGCCGACCGCGATCGCGGCGGACACCGTCCGGCGGATCCTGTGCGACTGCTCGCTGTCTCACGTCCTGACGACCACCGATCCGGACGGCGGCACCCGCGAGGTGCACCCCACGGATCTCGACCGTGCCGACCTCGCCGACTGGCTGCGTGTCGAGGCGCGCACGGTGCTGTACGTCGGGCGCGCGAGCCGCACCGTGCCACCGCGGCTCCGCAAGGCGCTCCAGGCGCGGGACCGGCACTGCGCGTTCCCGGGTTGTCGGGTGAGCGTGGACCGCACCGACGCCCACCACGTGCGGGAGTGGGAGCAGGGCGGACCGTCTGACCTCGACAACCTCGTCCTGCTCTGCGTGCGCCACCACCACTACGTCCACGAGGGCGGTTGGACCATCACGGCCGCGCCAGATCTCGACCCCGGTCACCCGAAGCTACTGGACCTTCGCGCCCCCACGACGCCGGCCCTGACCAGTCAGGGCGCACCACCCGTCACCGTCCGCACAGCCAACGGCGAACCCCAGCCGCGGCATGCCTTCGCCGGAGTGGTTCCGCCGGCGGGTACGGTCGCGCGGCAACGGGACGGCTCGCCGTCCGCAAGGGGACCACTGTGAACAGGGGTGATGTCGTGAGCGCCACCAGCGTGGGGCTGCTCGCACGAAGCCTGGTGACCGGCTACTACGCACACGTTGCAGCCCTGTTGCTGTCGCGCGATCCGCGAACGCAGACCTGGGCACCGTCCGCCGTTGAGTCGCAGGCCGGCACGGTGCGCCGCAATGACGGGACGGTCCTCAGCTTTGACTGGCGGGTGAACCTGGACGCGGCGCGCTCCGATCCCGCGCTACGCGACCACCTCGACCGCACCTGGGCCACGAGCGCCCTCATCACCCTCGGAGATGTCCTCGATAGCGAGGGCTACTTCGACCGTGCCCCCATCCTCGAGATGGTTCGGCATCTCAGGAACGCGGTTGCCCACGGCAACCGCTTCCGCATCGATAAGCCCGAGGACCTGGGTCCGCACCCCGCACATACCCGCGACGCCGCATGCCGCGGCCAGCTGGGCACAACGTTCGAGATCACGCCCGAGATCAACGGTGTCGAAGCCCTGTTCGAGTTCGTCGGCCCGGGCGACGTTGTCGACATCCTCGCCTCCGTCGGCACCCACCTGCTGCCCTCGCCGCACCCGTGGCACCACAGATCACGAACCGAAGGCGCATATGGCGACAGCGCAGCGTTCCGAGCATTGCCGCGCAAGCGGATCGGCGCGGGATTGGTGATCCTCGACGACCGTGGACGCGTCCTGCTGGTGAAGCCGACCTACAAGGAAGCGTGGGAGGTTCCGGGCGGCATCGTCGAGATCGGCGAGTCCCCGCGAGCCGCGGCGCAGCGCGAGGCACGCGAGGAGCTGGGCATCGACGTCGAGGTCGGTCGTCTGCTCGTCATCGATTGGGTCCCTCGTGGGACCTTGCCCGACGACGGGCTCATGCTGCTCTTCGCCGCCGAACCGATCGACGAGTCAGAGATAGTGCTTCCCCCGGCCGAACTCAGCGAGTGGCGCTGGTGCGACCTCGTGACCGCGCGGTCCCGCGTCCCGGACTTCATGGCGCACCGGCTCGGGGCGGCGCTGCAGGCCTTGCGGACCGGACAGGCTCTGGAGCTCGAGAACGGGATGCCCGCCCCGCTCGAGTTTCACGTCGAAACCCGCATTCGGCCGACCGAAACCAGGGTTTCGACGTGTAACTCGCGACAGGGGGTCAGGCGGTGACGGCGGTGGTGTGCAGCAGGGCGGCGATGAGGTCGTCGGTCGCGGCGTCGAAGAAGCCGCCGACGACGTCGCCGACCTGCGTCCACGACTCGGCTGCGAACAGGATCGGCTGGTAGTGGGTGATGTCGTAGGTCTGGACGCCCATCCGGGCGATGTCGAGGGGGCGCAGGTCCGCCCCGACGAACTCCTCGATCTCGCCGTACGACGACAGGATCCCGGCGCCGTACGCCTTGGGGCCGTCGGGCTCGCGCACCACCCCGAACTCGAGCGAGAACCAGAACACCTTGGACACGAACTCGAGCGCCTCGGCCGACTCCACGCGGCGCGCGGCTCGTCCCGCAGCGAGGTAGAGGTCGGCGTACGACGAGTCGGCGAGGGTGATCGCGTGCCCGATGACCTCGTGGATCACGTCGGGCTCGGGCGTGTACAGCGGCACCGAGTGGTGCCGGATGTACTGGGTCGACCAGAAGGTGCGGTCGGCCAGCGCGCCGTAGAACTCGCGCAGCGGCACGAGGCCCGCGGCCGGCAGGTAGGTGAACCCGGTGAGAGGTGCGAGCAGCGAGGTCACGTCGGTGAGCTGGGGGATGTGGTCGGCGGGGAGCCCGATGCGCGCCCTCCCTCGCAGGGCGGCGGAGCAGGCCAGCCGTTCGTGCTTGCGCTCGAGCTCGCGGCTGACGATCCGCCAGACCTCGTGCTCCTCGTCGGTGTACTCCGCGACCGGGACCGGGCTGCCCGGGGTCCACTCGAGGGCGAGGCTCGCGATGGTGTTCCGACGCTGCCGGTACGCCGGGTCGCCGACGCCCGGGTGGTCGTCACCGAGCTCCACGACGACGTCTCCGCCGTCGAGCGTCACCACGGGTGCGTACAGCTGGCCCTCGTTGAACATGCGGACAGGTCAGCACTCCGGGACGAGATGCTCAACAGGCTCCCGACACGCTGTGCAGTCTGCCCACCCGCAGCGCGCGATCGGCGACTGGTTGTGAGGTCAGGCTTGCCTGTACGCCGATTCGCACCCTGGGGGTCCGCGCCCCGCTCGACCGCGGCGACCCTGACCTGGTCCGCACCCCGAGGTGGTCCGCGAGCCGCAGCGCCGCAGCGACCGCTGGCGCGGCCGGTAGGTTCCGGACGTGACCACGGCCGGCTACTCGGGCACCCCGCTCGTCCGCAAGCTCGGCATCAAGGCCGGCCACCGCGTGCTGCTCGATGCCGCGCCTGCCGGGTTCGAGACCGACACCCTGGGCGACGTGCCGCCCGACGTGGTGCTGCAGCGGCGCGCGGGCCGGTCGCCGTACGACGTGGTCGTGGCGTTCCGCGACGACGCCGCGACGTACGAGCGCCTCCTCGTGCGCGACATCGGCCGCATCACGCGCAACGGCTCGCTCTGGATCGCGTGGCCCAAGCGGAGCAGCGGCGTCGTCACCGACCTCACCGAGAACGTCGTACGAGACCGGGCGCTGGCTGCCGGGGTCGTCGACGTGAAGGTGTGCGCGATCGACGAGACGTGGAGCGGTCTCAAGCTCGTCTTCCGCCTCGCCGACCGCTGACGGGTCCTGGCCGGCCGCACGCCACACAGGCCTCGGAAGCTCACCTCGTCGAGCCTGGGACGGACGCCGCGACCTGAGCCGACGGACGACCGGGCGTCAGCAGACGCCCAGCGCTCTCAGGGCCCAGGCGTAGATGTCGGCCTCGTACTCCAGCTCCGCGTAGCGGCCCGACGGCCCGCCGTGCGCCCCGGCGCCCGTCTCGCACCGGAAGAGCACCGTGCGCGGTGACACGGGTGAGGACTCGTCGTCGCCCACGCCCTGGGCCGGGTCCGACGCGCGCAGCCGGGCGACCCACCGCGCAGGCTCGCGCACGAGCACCCGCGGATCGTGCACCGCTCCGGTGACCAGGAGCGGCGGTCGGTCGGCGACGTCGGGCAGGTTCCACATCGGCGTGTACGCCGCCATGAACTCGGCCTGATCGGCCGCACGCGGGTCACCCCACTCGAGCCACTCCTGCGGGGTCAGCGGGATCGACGTGTCGAGCATCGAGGTGACGACGTCGACGAACGGCACCTCGGCGACGACACCCGCCCAGAGGTCCGGACGCCGACCGTAGAGCGCGCCCTGCAGCAGCCCCCCGGCCGACAGCCCGCGCGTGACGACGCCCGCCACGAGCCCGTCGAGCAGGTGCTCCGCCACCGCCGCCTGGTCGTCGAAGGTGTTGTGCTTGCTCGCGAGGTGGCCGTCGTCCCACCAGCGCCGGCCCATCTCGCCGCCGCCGCGCGGATGACCCACGGCGAACACGACGCCGCGGTCGAGCAACGACGGGACCGAGCGCCACCAGTCGATGCCCCAGTCGGGATCGCAGCACACCTCGTAGGACCCGTAGCCGTACAGCACGCACCCGGCCGAGCCGTCGAGCGGGGTGTCCTTGTGCCGCACCAGGATCACGGGCACCGCCGCACCGTCCGGTCGCGGCACCAGGTGGCGCTCGCAGACGTACGAGTCGAGGTCGACGCCGACCGACTCGCGACGGTGCCGCTCGGTGCGTCCGCCGTCCCATCCCACGTTCCACCACACCGTCGGGTGCACGAATGACTCGATCGCCACCGTGACGGTCGGGGCGTCCCAGTCCTCGTTGCGACCGAGCCGGGCCATGCCGCCCGCCTGCTCAGGGACGACGTCGAACGCCGCTCCGTCACGGGGCACCACGCGCACGATCGCCGCGCCGCCGGTCCGCAGGCTCAGCGCGTAGCCGCCGGCGAACGCGTCCACCCCCCAGACGCGGGTCAGCGGGTCCTCGGGCAGGAACGATTCCCACGCCGACGGGTCGTCGACCGGCGCCCACATGACGCAGAACTCGGTCGCGCCGAGGTTCGTCGTGACGAGGAAGCCGTCGGCGCCGTCCGGGCCGAGGCCCGGCGCGTGCTCGAGCTCGTACTCCAGGCCGAGCTGGCGGGCGCGCACCAGCCGTGGCGCGACGCTGAGGTCCGACGTCGGGACCAGCCACTCCTCGCGGAAACCCCGGCCGAGCAGCGAGACGTGCGCCCACGCGCCTGACCTCGACGCCTCCAGCGCCACCTCGAGCCGCTCGTCGTGGTCCTCGAACACGAGCAGATCCGCCCCCACGGGGGTCCCGAGCACGTGTCGCCACACCTGGAACGGCCGGTAGACCTCGTCGTGGACCGTGTAGAGGAACGACGCGGAGTCGGCCGCCCACGCACCGCCGTAGTAAGTGCGGGGGACGACCTCGTCGAGGTCGAGACCGGTCGTGAGGTCGCGGAACCGCAGGGCGTAGACCTCGTCGCCGTCGAGGTCGAGCGACCACGCCAGCCAGCGCCCGTCCGGGCTCACCTCGAGCTGGCCCTCCCGCGCGTAGCCGGTGCCGCCCTCGTCGTGCACGGTCTGCAGGTCGAGCAGGACCTCCTCCGGCGCGTCGGGGTCCCCCATCGGCCGTCGGAGGAGCTGGTCGTACTCCCGACCGGCAGGCGTCATCCGGCGGTAGCGCCAGCCACCGGCCTCCCACGGCGAGGACGGCTCGACGGCCGGCACCCGGGCGACCATCTCGGCGGCCAGGGTCGAGCGAAGCCCGCTCAGCGGGGCGATCCGGGCGTCGTGGTAGTCGCGCTCGGCCTGCAGCAGCGCCGCCACCTCGGGATCCTCGGGGTCCGCAACCCACGCGTACGGATCGGTGCGCGCCACGCCATGCATCACGGTCGTGACCAGGCGCGACGGGGCAATCGGCGGTCGAGGCATGCGCCGACCGTAATTCATCCGTCGGGCGCGGTGGAGGCGCCGAAGAGACGCGCGGGGAACGAAACGGTCACAGACCCCCCAATTCGGACCGAGTTGGGGTAGGAATACGCATCGCCGTACTGACCCCCCGGTCAGCATGGCCGGGGTGCCGTCCCGGCCCGGCGCTGACGGAGGGACACCGCACGTGAGGGTTCGTCGTACTCGGGTACTGGCCGGCACGGCCGCCGCAGCACTCGTCCTGGGCCTCGCGGCCACCGGCAGCGCGACCGCAAGCACCACGAGCCCGCCGGCATCGCCGTCCGCGTCGTCCTCGGGCGAGAAGGTCGTGTTCACGGTCGGCATGACCGAGGACATCGACTCGGCGAACCCGTTCACCGGCATCGCAGCGGTCTCCTACGAGATCTTCCAGATGGAGTACCCCACCCTCACCGACTACGGCGCGGCCGACTTCGCCACCGAGCCCGGGATCGCCGAGTCGTGGTCCCAGGCCGCCGACAAGAAGTCGTGGACCTACAAGATCCGCAGCGGGCTCACCTGGTCCGACGGCAAGCCGCTCACGGCCAAGGACGCGGCGTACACCTTCAACCGCATCATCAACGGCGAGTACGAGCAGACGAACTTCGGCTCGTACGTCGCCAACATCACGAAGGCCACGGCGCCGGACGACACCACGCTCGTCCTCACCGTCTCGCGGCCCTCCGCGATCATGGAGAAGCTCTACGTCTACATCCTCCCCGAGCACATCTGGAAGGACATCGACGAGAAGGAGGTCACGAGCTACAAGAACGAGGGGACGGAGGCCTCCCCCACCGTCGGTGCCGGGCCGTACTACATGGTCGAGCGTCGGACCGGGCAGTTCATCCGGATGAAGGCGAACCCGGGCTACTGGCGCGGCGCTCCGGCCGTCGACGAGGTCGTCTTCAAGATCTACAAGAACCAGGACGCCCTCGGCCAGGCCCTCAAGAAGGGCGAGATCGACTTCGCGGACTCGCTCGAGGCCAACGTCTTCAAGTCGCTCCAGAACCAGCCCGGCATCACGACGATCTCAGCCACCTACTCCGGCTTCAACCAGATCGCGTTCAACACGGGCGCAGCCCTCGACGACGGCACCCCGATCGGCGACGGCAACCCGCTGCTCAAGGACAAGGCGCTGCGGCAGGCGCTCGCCTGGTCGATCGACAAGCAGGCGCTCGTCGACAAGGTGCTCGGTGGCGGCGGCTCGGTCGGTTCCACGATCATCCCGTCGATGTACGAGAGCCTCCACCTCGACCCGGCGAACCCCACGAGCTACGACCCCGAGAAGGCGAAGTCGCTGCTCGACGCCGCGGGCTACAAGGTCGGCGCCGACGGCATCCGCGCCGACGCCCAGGGCAACCGGCTCTCGTTCCGCCTGTTCGGCCGCGAGGACTCCTCGGGCAACAACTCGGCGAAGGCCGTGCAGTTCGTCAAGGGCTACTTCGCGGCGGTCGGCGTCGAGGTGCAGACGAAGATCATCTCGTCCGACGCGCTCACCCAGATCATCGGCGAGGGCAAGTTCGACCTGTTCGAGTGGGGCTGGGTCGTCGAGCCCGACCCGAACTACCAGCTCTCGACGTTCACCTGCGCGAACCGCTCCTACGAGGACGGCGGCTCGGTCTACGCCAACCTGTCGGACTCGTTCTACTGCAACCCGGCCTACGACGCGCTGTTCGCGAAGCAGGGCCTCGAGACCGACGTCGCGGCGCGCACCGAGATCGTCAAGCAGATGCAGCAGATGCTCTACGACGATGCGCCGTACATCATCACGTACTACTACGACAACCCGCAGGCCTACCGGTCGGACCGCTTCACCGGGCTGGTCAACCAGCCCTCGCCCGACGGTTCGCTGCTGTTCCAGTACGGCACGTGGACCTACGACGGCATGAAGCCGGTGTCGGCCGACACGGCGACCCCGACCCCTGGATCCACGAGTGCGGGCAGCACGAGCGCGTCGTCGTCGACCAACTGGGCGCTCATCGGCGGCGTCGCCGTCCTCGCCCTCGTGGCGGGTGGCGTCGGCGTGGCGATGAGCCGCGGGCGGCGCAACGATCTCGACGACCGCGAGTAGGGGCTCGACAGACCGTGGCGCTCCTGCCCGACGTGGGCACCCTCCCGTCCCGTGACCGCACGAGGACGGGAGGGTTGTCCAACCCATCCGTGCGCTACGCGGTCAACCGCGTGCTGGCGGCCATCAGCACCCTGATCTTCGTGGTGCTGTTCAACTTCTTCCTGTTCCGGATCATGCCCGGCGACCCCATCGGCCTCTACACCAAGGGCCGCAACGTCGACGCCGACCAGATGCGCGCCCTACGGGCGCAGCTCAACGCCCCGCTGGGGGAGCAGTTCATCGCCTACCTGAAGAACCCGTTCTCCGCCGGCGTCGACTCGCTCAAGTACAACCAGCCGGTGTGGGAGGTCATCAGCCCCGCCGTGTGGCCCACGCTCCTGCTGGTCGGCACGGCCACGATCATCGCGACCGTGATCGGGGTCTGGCTCGGCATCCGCAGCGGATGGAACCCCGGCGGCCGGTTCGACAAGACCTCCACGAACGTGACCCTGGTGCTGTACTCCATGCCGGAGTTCTGGTTCGGCATGATCATGCTGATCGTCTTCTCGGTGGGGGTGGGACCTCTGCCGGGCGTGTTCCCCACGGGCGGCCTCTCGACCCCGGGCGTCGACACCTCGTCGCTGGCCGGCATCCTCGACGTCGCCTGGCACCTCGTGCTTCCTGTGACGACGCTCGCCGTGATCTACCTCGCCGAGTACTCGCTCATCATGCGGGCCTCGATCGTCGAGGAACGCAGTCAGGACTACCTCAACACCGCCCGCGCCAAGGGGCTGCGCGACTCCCTCGTGCGCCGCAAGCACGCCGTGCCCAACGCGCTCCTGCCGACGATGACGCTGGTCTTCCTCAATCTCGGCTTCGTCGTGGGCGGCGCGATCACGATCGAGTACGTGTTCTCGATCAACGGCCTCGGGTCGCTCACCGTCGACGCGCTGAGCGGCCCCGACGTGCCGCTGCTGCAGGCGCTGTTCCTGCTGTTCTCCGCCGCCGTCATCTTCGCGAATCTCGTCGCCGACCTGCTCTACGGGTACTTCGACCCGCGGGTGCGCACATGAGCACGCCCACGGTGCCGCAGGTGCCGGGCGACCCCGAGATCCCCGAGCCGCGACGCCTGTCGCCGAAGGCGATCGCGCGGGCCCGCCGTCGCGCCGCCTCCGCCCGCTTCCGGCACAGCTTCCGGCTCAGCCGCAGCGGGATGCTCGGCCTCGCGATCCTCGTGTTCTTCGTCCTCATGGCCCTGGCCGCGCCGCTGCTGTTCCCGCGCACGATGCTCGACGTCACGCAGGCCACCGGCCAGCCGTTCCAGCCGCCGTCGCTGGAGTTCCCGCTCGGCACCGACGACTCGGGTCGCAGCGTGCTCGCGCTCGTCGTCTGGGGCGCCCGGATCTCGCTGCTCGTCGGCTTCGCCGCGACGGTGCTCTCGATGTTCATCGGGACCTCCGTCGGCATCAGCTCGGGACACTTCCGCGGCTGGGTCGGCGGCGGGCTGGACCGCGTCACCGACTGGTTCCTCGTCATCCCCTACCTGCCGCTGGCGATCGTGCTCGCTACGGTGCTGGGTCGCTCCCTGATCAACATCATCATCGTCATCGGCGTCACGTCGTGGCCCGGCACCGCGCGGCTGATCCGGGCCCAGACGCTGTCCGTGGAGGGCCGGCCCTACCTCGAGCGGTCCCAGGCCCTCGGCGCCGGCAACGTGCACCAGATGACGCGGCACGTGCTGCCGAACGTGATGCCCCTCGTGCTGGCCAACACCACGCTCGCCGTGTCGATCTCGATCCTGTCCGAGACGACGCTGTCGTTCCTCGGGCTCGGCGATCCCGAGCAGGTGTCGTGGGGCTCGATCCTCGAGCAGGCCTTCGCCTCCGGCGCGATCTCGCAGGGCGCGTGGTGGTACCTCGGCTCCCCCGGCGTCTGCGTGGTCCTCGTCGTCCTGTCCTTCAACCTGATCGGACGGGCCATCGAAGGCATCCTCGATCCCCGCGGTGAGGCGAGCTGATGGCCCTGCTCGAGTTCGACGACGTCCACGTCACCTATCGCTCCGCGGGGGGCGACGTGCCGGCGGTGCGGGGCATCACGTTGAGCGTCGACGCCGGTGAGACGGTCGGTATCGCCGGCGAGTCCGGCTGCGGCAAGACCACGCTGACGAGCACCGTGCTCCGCATGCAGCCGAAGTCCGCGAAGGTCACCGGTGAGGTACGGGTCGACGGGTCCGACGTGCTCACGATGCCCTGGGGCAAGGTGCGCGCGCTTCGCTGGGCCCAGGCGTCCGTCGTGTTCCAGGGGGCGATGCACGCGCTCAACCCGGTGCAGCGCATCGGCGAGCAGCTCGCCGAGCCGATCCTGCTGCACAGCAAGGGGATCTCGTCGCGGAAGGCAGACACCCGCGTCGGTGAGCTGCTCGAGATGGTCGGGCTCCCCGCTCGGCGGGCGCAGGCGTACCCGCACCAGCTCTCCGGCGGGCAGAAGCAGCGCGTGATGATCGCGATGGCGCTCGCCTGCGACCCGAAGCTCATCGTGGCCGACGAGCCCACCACCGCGCTCGACGTCATGGTGCAGGCGCAAGTGCTCGACGTCCTGAGCGCGCTCGTGAAGGACCTCGGGGTCGGCATGGTGTTCATCAGCCACGACCTCTCGGTGCTGTCGAGCACGTGCGACCGGATCGCGGTCATGTACGCCGGCAAGATCGTCGAGGAGGGACCGGCGGCCGAGATCTTCGAGCACCCGAAGCACCCCTACGCCGAGGCGCTCGCGGGCGCCTTCCCGCGCATCGGCGACACGCGTTTCCGCTACGCGCCCGCCGGGCTCCCCGGGGACCCGCCCTTCCCGGGCGACCTGCCGTCCGGCTGCACCTTCCACCCGCGCTGCCCGGTCGCCTTCGACGCGTGCTCGAGCACCGAGCCGCCGCTGCTGACGGTGCACGACCGCCGTACGGCTTGCCTGCGCGTCGACGCCGGAGGTGCCGCATGATCCCGACCACCTCGGCCGCCAGCGGCGCCGCGCCCGCGCTCGAGGCGCGCGGCGTCGGCGTGACCTTCCGCGGCCGCGGTGGCGGCGGGCACGCGCGCGCCGTCGACGGTGTCGACCTCACGGTCGGACGCGGCGAGATCGTCGCGCTCGTCGGGGAGAGCGGCTGCGGCAAGACCACACTCGCTCGCACGATCCTCGGCCTCGAGAAGCCCTCCACGGGAACGGTTCTCGTCGACGGCACGCCGCTGGACTACGGCCGGGCCAGCCTCAAGGCCTACCGCCGTCGAGTGCAGCTCGTCCTGCAGGACCCGACCGGCGCGCTCAACCCGCGGCACACCGTCTACGAGGCCGTCGCCGAGGGCCTGCGCATCCACGGCATCACCGAGGCCGAGGACAAGCGGGTGGCCGAGGCGCTCTCGCTGGCCGGGCTCCGGCCGGCCGAGCGCTTCTTCCTCCGCTACCCGCACGAGCTGTCCGGCGGCCAGCGCCAGCGCGTCGTGATCGCCGGTGCGCTCGCCCTCGAGCCCGACGTCATCGTGGCCGACGAGCCGGTGTCGAGCCTCGACGCGTCCGTGCGTGGCGAGATCCTCGCGCTGCTCCTGCGCCTGCGCGAGGACCTCGGGCTCTCCCTGCTCGTCGTCACGCACGACCTCGGCCTCGCGTGGAACATCGCCGACCGGGTCGCCGTGATGTACCTCGGGCGCATCGTGGAGGAAGGACCCACCGAGGCGGTGCTGTCCGACCCGCGGCACCCCTACACGCGGGCGCTGCTCTCGGTCGTGCCCGAGATGGAGCGGCTCGAGCAGGTCGTGCTGAGCGGTGAGCCGCCCGACCCCACGCGCATCCCGACCGGCTGCCGGTTCCACCCGCGCTGCCCGGTGGTGGCGTCCGGCGAGGCGGCCCGCCTCGGCATCGAGGACCGGTGCCGCGGGGTCGAGCTGCCGGTGCTCGCGGCGACCGGTGCGCACACGGCCGCCTGCCACCTCCCCGGCTGACCGCCCAGCGGCGCGGGACCTTCCGCAACCCGCCCCCCGACCCGCATACTTACTGACTCACGAGTCAATAGGCGGAGGACCAGTGACCCAGGAGTACGACGTCGTGATCGTCGGCGGCGGCCACAACGGCCTCGTCGCCGCGGCCTATCTCGCCCGGGAGGGCCTGCGCACGGTCGTCCTCGAGCGACGCCACATCGTCGGCGGCGCCGCCGTCAGCGAGCAGCCCTTCGGACCCGACTTCACCCTCACCAGCCTCAGCTACGTCGTGTCCTGGCTGCCGCCCACGCTCGTGCGCGACCTCGACCTCGTGCGGCACGGCTACCACGTCTACCCGCAGGGCCCCTACTTCGCGCCGCGCACCGACGGCAGCCACCTGCAGCTGCCCGACGACAAGGCCGCGCGCCGCGAGCAGATCTCCAAGTTCTCGGCGAAGGACGCCGACGCCATCGAGCGCTGGGACGCGTGGATGGACGGCCTCGGCAAGGTCCTCGGCCCGCTCATCAACGAGATCCCGCCGAAGGTCGGCTCGCGCAAGCCGGCCGACCTCGCCCGCCAGGCCTGGCTGCTGCGCAAGCTCAAGGACGTCGACGAGCGCAAGGCCGTCGACCTCACCCGCCTGCTCACCAGCAGCGCCGCCGACCTCATCGAGGACACCTTCGAGTCCGACGCGATGCGCGGAGTGCTCTCGGTGTCCGCCGTCATCGGCTCGTGGGCCGGGCCGCGCACCCCGGGTACGGCGTACGTGATCGCGCACCACCACATCGGCGACCTCGGCGACGGTCGCATCGGCGCGTGGGGCTTCCCTCGCGGCGGCATGGGCGGCGTGACGCAGGCCCTCGCGGCCGCCGCGCGTTCCTTCGGCGCCGAGATCCGCACCGAGGCACCCGTCGCGCGCATCACGACCACGGGCGGCGAGGTCACCGGCGTCGTGCTCGACGACGGCACGGAGATCACGCGCCAGCACCGTCATCACCACCACGCACCCGCAGATCTCGTTCCTGCGCCTCGTCGACCGCGCCGACCTGCCGGCCGACTTCGTCGAGGACATCGAGCGCTACAAGTCCCGCAGCGGCACGGTGAAGATCAACGTCGCGCTCGACCGGCTGCCCGAGTTCACCAGCAAGCCCGGGTTCGACCCGCAGGTGCACGGCGGCACGATCGTGCTGTCCGAGAGCCTCGACGAGGTCGAGACGTCGTTCCAGGAGGCCGCCGCGGGGCAGCCCAGCACGCTGCCCTTCGCCGACATCTGCATCCCCAGCGTGTTCGACCCGACCCTGGCACCCGAGGGCAAGCACGTCATGAGCATGTTCACGCAGTGGGTGCCGCACACCTGGAACGAGGAGCGGCACGACGACGAGCTCGAGGCGTACGCCGACCGGCTCTTCGCCCGCATGGAGGCCGTGGCCCCCGGCTTCACCGACTCGGTGCTGCACCGGCAGATCCTCAGCCCGTACGACATCGAGCACGAGTACGGCCTCATCGGCGGCAACATCTTCCACGGCGAGCTCACGATGGGCCAGATGTTCCACGCGCGCCCGGCCGCCGGCTACGCCGACCTGCGCACCCCGATCCGCGGGCTCTACCAGTCCGGTTCGGGCACGCACGGCGGCGGAGGAGTGACCGGTGTCCCCGGACGCAACGTCGTGCACCAGGTCCTCGCCGACCGCAAGCGGTCCCAGTGGCGCGACCGTGCCCGCATCGGGAAGCGCGGCTGAGCGCCATGGGTCGAGCTGCAGGCCGCCCTGCCGCGGGAGCACTACGTCGACGCCGACCAGCACGCGCGCGAGCGCGACGCCGTCCTGATGCGCGAGTGGACCTGCGCGGGCCGGCTCGACGAGCTCGGCCTGACCGAGCCCGGGTCGCGCGAGCTCCGCCCCGAGCGCCTCGCCGTCGTCGACCTGCTCGGCGAGTCGGTCCTCGTGACGACCGACGGCGACGGTGCGCTGCACGCGCACTACAACGTCTGCCGGCACCGCGGCTCGCAGGTGGTGCCCGTCGATCCCGCCTCGCCGTCCCCGGCGCCCTGCGCGGCACGGCGGCTGCGCTGCCCGTACCACTCGTGGACCTACGCGCTCGACGGCTCGCTGCTGCACGCGCCGCACACCGACGACGTCGACATCGACCGGTTCTCGTTCGGCCTGCACCCCGTCGGCGCGGCCGCGTGGGGCGGCTGGCTGTGGCTGCACGCCATGCCGCAGGGCGCGCCCTCGTTGCTCGAGTCGCTGGGGCCGGTGCCGGACCGGGTGCGCCGCTACCCCCTCGACACGCTCGTCATCGGGACCCGGCTGCGCTACGACGTCGCGGCGAACTGGAAGGTCATCGCCGAGAACTACAACGAGTGCTACCACTGCGGCCCGGTGCACCCCGAGCTCTGCCGCCTCGTCCCGGCCTTCGCCGACGGCGGCGGCGCGGACCTCGCGTGGGACGACGGCATCCCGCACCGCGAGGGCGCGTGGACCTTCACGATGTCCGGCACGAGCGACCGCGCCCCGTTCCCCGACCTCGACGAGCACGAGCGGGTGCGGCACAAGGGCGAGCTGGTCTACCCGAACCTGCTGCTGTCGCTCTCGGCCGAGCACGCGGCCGCGTTCGTCCTGCGCCCGCTCGCCGTCGACCGCACCGAGGTCACCTGCGACCTGCTGTTCGCACCCGACGAGGTCGCGCGGCCGACGTTCGACCCCAGCGACGCCGTCGAGCTCTGGGACCTCACGAACCGGCAGGACTGGGCGATCTGCGAGTCGGTGCAGCGCGGCATGTCCTCGCGGGCCTACCGCCAGGGCTGGTTCGCGCCCATGGAGGACTCCTCGCTCGACATCCGCCGCTGGCTCCTCCCCCGGCTCGGACGCGGCGCGCCCCCCGTGGCTGAGACCTACGACCTCGCCGTCATCGGCCTCGGCGCCCTGGGGTCGTCGACCGCCTGGCACGCCGCCCGCCGCGGCCTGCGCGTGGTCGGGCTCGAGCAGTTCGAGCTCGGGCACGACCGCGGCGCCTCGCACGACACCAGCCGGATCCTGCGCCACAGCTACCACACGCCGGCCTACGTCGACCTCACGTTCGCCGCCTACGACGACTGGGCCACGCTCGAGGCCGAGACCGGCGAGCGGCTCGTGACCGTCACGGGCGGGGTCGACCTTTTCCCGGCGGACGCCGTGATCCCGATGAGCGACTACACGTCGGCCCTCGACTCGCGCTCGGTGCCTTACGAGCTGCTCGACGTCGACGAGGTCGCCGCGCGGTAGCCGCAGCTCGCCCTCCCCGACGGGACCACGGCCCTGTTCCAGGAGCGCACGGCGATCGTCCCGGCGGCGCGCGGCACGGCCGCGATGCAGCGCCGAGCGGTGGCCCACGGCGCCGTGCTGCGGGACCGCTGCACCGTGCGCGCCATCGTGCCGCGCGCCGACGCGGTCGATCTCGTCACCGACCAGGGCGTGGTATCCGCTGCGCGCGTGGTGATCTCCGCCGACGCCTGGACGGCCTCGCTCGTCGAGCCGCTCGGCCTGACGCTCCCGCTCACCGTCACCGAGGAGCAGGTCACGTACTTCGCACCGGCCGATCCGGAGGCGTTCCGGCCAGGACGCTTCCCCGTCTGGATCTGGATGGACGAGCCGTCGTACTACGGCTTCCCGACCTACGGCGAGGACACCGTCAAGGCCGCGCAGGACTGCGGCGGGCCGCACGGTGACCGGCGACGTCCGCTCCCGCGAGACGGACCCGGACATGGCGGCCCGGCTCTCGGGGTTCATGAGCCGCACCATCCCCGGGTCCGGGCCGGTCGTGCGCTCCAAGCGCTGCCTCTACACCCTGACGCCGGATCGCGACTTCGTCGTCTCGGCGGTGCCCTCGACACCTCAGGTGGTCGTAGGGCTCGGCGCGGCCCACGGCTTCAAGTTCGCCGCGACCTTCGGCCGGCTCCTCACCGACGTCGCGGTCGACGGCACGACGTCGGCCGACATCTCCGCCTTCGCCCTCGACCGTCCGGCGCTCACCGACCCGGCCTACGAGCCGAACTGGATGGTGTGAGATGCGCTCAGGCGAGCAGCGCGGGATCGCAGCCCAGCTCGGCGGCGGCCGCCCCACGGATCCACGTGGCGAGCTGCTTCTTGGTGAGGTTGCGGTGCACCAGCACCTGGACGGCGAGCCCGTCCAGCAGCGCCGACAGCCGCCACGCGGCACCCTCGGGGTCGGCGCACGTGAAGCGGCCCTGGGCGACACCCTGGCTGATCTGGTCGGCGAGCACGTCCTTCCAGCGGACATCGAGACGTCGGGACATCTCCCGCATCTCGGGCTCGCGCAGCGACTCCGCCCACGCGTCCACCCACACCGTCCAGCCGTTCGCGTTCCCCTGGGGCGAGTACAGCGCCAGGATGCGGCGGACGCCGTCGGCGGGGTCCGTCGCCTTCGCCACGGTGGCCTCCAGACGCGCGAGGTCACGGTTGACCGCGTGCTCGAGCGCCTCGGCGAAGAGCTTCTCCTTGGTGCCGAAGTGGTAGAAGACGAGCGCGCTGCTCACCCCGAGCGCGTCCGCGACGTCGCCCACGCGCGTGCGGGCGAAGCCCCGTCTCGTCACCTCGGCCTCGGCCGCGGCGAGGATCTCCTCGCGCCGCACCTCGACCTTCCTTCTCGCCACAGCCGCGACTGTACTGTCGCGCGAGTCAGCAGGAGTGCACGATGAGCACCATGGACGTGTCGAGCCTCGCCCCGATCGCACCCGTGCCGTCGGCCGGCCTCGGCCGGGCGCTGCTCCCGTTCGGGCAGTCGACGATGCTGCCGGTCGAGGCCTACACCTCGCCCGAGGTCCTGGCCTGGGAGCGGCGCAACTTCGTCGCCGGGTCGTGGGCCTGCGTCGGCCGGGTCGAGGAGCTCCGAGCCGGCGACGCGACGCAGCGAGCGTTGCTCGTCGGCGACATCCCGGTGCTGCTCACCTTCGAGGGTGCGACGATCCGCGCGTTCGCCAACACCTGCCGGCACCGGGCCCACGTGCTGCTCGAGGACGACCAGTGCACGACGACGAAGTCGGTGCTCTGCGTCTACCACGCGTGGACCTACCGGCTCGACGGGACGCTGCAGGGGGCGCCGGGCTTCCGCGACAACGAGTACTTCGACAAGGACGACTACGGGCTGGTGCCCCTGCCCGCGGTGGCCTGGCACGGCTGGCTCTTCGTGAACGCGACCGGGACCGCGGCCCCCTTCGACGAGCACATCGGGGCGCTCGACGAGCTCGTCGGTCCCTACCGGCCCGAGACCCTCGTCCTCCGAGCGCGGCACACCTACGAGATCGCCGCGAACTGGAAGCTCGTCTCGGAGAACTACCACGAGTGCTACCACTGCCCGCTCATCCATCCCGAGCTCTGCCAGGTCTCGATCCCGACGTCCGGCGACAACTACGAGCGGCCGGGCGCCTGGGTCGGCGGCACCATGCTCTTCAAGGACGGCGCCGAGACGATGTCGCTCGACGGCACGTCGCACGGCGTCCCGATCGAGGGCGCGCCGCAGGACTCGGTGCTCTACGTCCAGCTGTTCCCGAACCTGCTGGTCTCCGGGCACCCGGACTACGTGATGACGCACCGCGTGCTGCCCCTCGCCGCGGACCGCACATGGATCGAGTGCAGCTGGTACTTCCCGGACGCCGACGTCGATCCGACGTACGCCGTGGAGTTCTGGGACCTCACGAACTCGCAGGACTGGAAGGCGTGCGAGCTCGTGCAGCGCGGCCTGACGTCCCCGCACTTCGCCCCCGGCCCGTTCGCGCCCAACGAGGACGCGGTGCACCAGTGGGTGCAGATGGTCGGTCGCGGCTACCTCGGCGTTGCGCCGCACGTCACCGACTGAGCGGGTCCGGCACTGCCGTGGAGGAGCTCCACGGCCGTGACAGGATCGGCGCGTGGTGACCGAGGCTCGCGACCCCGCGCGTCTGGAGCGGCGATGGCGGGCTGCGGCCCTGGCCACCGCCGCGGTCTTCCTGCTCAACGCCACGGTGATCTCGGCCTGGATCACCCGCCTCCCGGCGACGCGCGACCGGCTCGACGCCGATCCGCGCACCATCGGGCTCACGCTGCTCATGGCCGGACTGGGCGCGCTCGTCGCGATGCCCCTCACCGGTCGCGTCGAGGCCCGCCTCGGCAGCAGGCGCGTCGTGCTCGGCGCCGCTCTGCTGTCGGGCACGGCCCTGGTCACGCTCTCGATGACGCCGAACGTCCTCACCACCGGCGTCGTCCTGTTCGTGTTCGGAGCGGGCTACGGCTCGTGGGACGTCGCCATGAACGTCCAGGGCTCCTTCGTCGACCGGACCTCCGGCCGTGACTTCATGCCGCGCTACCACGCGTGCTGGAGCGTCGGGGCGATCATCGGCGCCGGGCTCGGCGCGCTCGCCGCGGCCGCCGGGCTGTCGCTCACCGCGCACTTCACGATCGCGGCCACCCTCGCGGTCGGACTCACTGCTGTCGTGGTGCTGCGGTGGTACGTCGACGACCGCGAGCCGCACGAGGCGGATGCGCACGGGCAGCGGGTGCGGACGCACCGGCTCGCTCGGCCGCCGCATCGTGCTCATCGGCGTGATCACGCTGTGCGCGACGTTCCTCGAGGGCTCCGCCGCCGACTGGATCGCGCTCTACCTCACCGACGAGCGAGGTCAGGCCGAGAGCCTGGCCGCACTCGGCTACGCACTGTGGGCCACCGCGATGGCGGCGAGCCGCTTCTCAGGGACGTGGGTCATCGGGCGGCTCGGCCGGCCGCGCACGATCCGGCTCGCCGGGCTCGTCGTCACGCTCGGCGTCGTGTCCACCCTCGCGCTGCCCGGCCTCGCGGGTGTGGTGCTCGGCGTCCTCCTGTGGGGCGCGGGAGTGGCGCTGGTGTTCCCCGCGGCGATGAGCGCCGGAGGCGAGCAGCCGGGTCGGGCGGCCGACGGGATCGCCACCGTGGCCACCATCGGCTACGGCGGCTTCCTCATCGGCCCGCCGCTCATCGGCCTGCTCGCCCAGGAGGTCGGGCTCGGCAGCGCGCTGTGGGTGCTGCCGGTCATGGGTGTGGCGATCGTCGCCCTGGCGCCCGTCGTCGCGCCGCCGAAGGTCCGCGGAGCCTGACCCGCCTGGCCAGACCCGGCCAGTTCGTGCCGGCGCGCGCTCCGGCGCGCGCAGGCACGAGCTCGAGCAGCTCAGGCGAGGTCGCGGGAGATGGTCCGCTGCCAGCTGCGCTCGCCGACCACGTCGTCGCCCTCGGTGCACACGAGCGTGACGCGCACGTCGAACGCCGCCGGGCCGGCATGCACCTCGAGCACCGACTTCGCCTTGACCGACACCGGGTTCCCGGTGCCGTCGTCGTCGAAGCGCAGGGTGAACGACACCTCGGCCGCGGCGATCTGGTCGAACGTGCGGGTGGAGACGGAGACGCGGCCGCGGTAGTGCTCGACCACCGAGCCGTAGGGCGCGTCGTACGACGAGCCGTGGTCGACGACGCACGCGGTCGACCGCCCGAGCACGTCGCGCTCCACCCGCCAGACCACGCCGTGGGCGGACTCGGACGACTCGTCGTCGCCGGGAGCCAGCTCGCGCGCGGGCGCGAGGCCGGACGCGTCGTAGCTCGGCAGCAGCAGCACGCCGCCACGGATCGTGAGCGTGACCGGCGCCGGCGGGGCGATCGTGTTGGGCCAGTCCGCGCCGGCGATCGAGAGCCGCATGCGGTGACCCGGCCGCCACTGCCACGCGGTGGCCTCGAGCTCGACGTCGACCTCGTACACCTCGCCGGGCACGACCGGGACCGCGGTGTCCATGCCGTCGCGGCGGGTCAGGTTGAGGGTGCCGCGCGTGATGAGCGTGGACGTGCCGTCCGGGGCGACGTCGGTGAGCTTCGCGGTCACGGTCGCCACCGGCGCTGAGGCCGAGAGCGACAGGACCGCGTGCGGGTGGCCCGCGATCTCGAGGCCGTCCGGATCGAAGTCCCACGTGAGCGAGTCGGCGTCGTCGTGGCGCTGGTCGAGCGGCTGGCCGTAGGGCAGGTGGCCCGCGCACGAGATCCACGCGGCCGTTCCGACGTCGGGCTTCACGGCGTAGGGCAGCTTGCCGAACAGGCGGTGCTCGACCCACGACGAGCGCTCCGACGGCCAGCTGTCGGCGCGCCAGACGCCGGGGACGGTGTCGAGGTCGGGTGCCGGGGTGTGCGACGCGCGGGAGTACCAGAGCGCAGTGGGCTCGGAGTCGACGCCGTTGTCGATGCCGCGCAGCCAGCGGTCCCACCACGAGACCATCTCGGGCACGAGGTCGATGCGCGGGCCGGGCAGCGAGGAGGACGTCGACGCGTGCGCCCACGGGCCGGCCAGGAGCCGGTGCGGCACACCGGCTTCGGCGAGCTGCTCCATCGTGCGGAAGGTGTTGTTGCGGTAGCCGTCCGCCCACCCGGCGACGATCATCACCGGGCACGCGATGCGGTCGTAGGCCGGGCGCACGGACCCGTGCTGCCAGTAGTCGTCGCGACGCTGGTGGCTCATCCACTCGAACAGCCACGGCTCGTGCTCCGCGATGCGCGCGCGCCACTCGTCGCGCCACGCCGCACCGAATACCGACGGCACCGGCGGCAGCGCGTTCATCGGCGTCATGTAGTGGTTGTAGTCGACGAGGTCGATCCAGCGAGTGAGCCCGCCCATGTAGTGCACGTCGTCGGTGTAGCGGTCGTCGGTGGCGTAGATGGCGATGACGGCCTTGAGGGCGGCGGGCCGCTCGCACGCCATCTGCAGCGCGTTGAAGCCGCTGTAGGACGTGCCGTACATGCCGATGTTGCCGTCGCACCACGGCTGCTCGGCGAGCCACGCGATGACCGCGTGCAGGTCCTGCTGCTCCTGCGCGGGGTACTCGTCGGTGGCGCGTCCGCCGCTGCTGCCCGTGCCCCGCAGGTCGAGGCGCGCCACGGCGTAGCGGTGCTCGTCGCGCAGCCGGACGTACTCCGGGCGGTACGACGACGTCATGTCGTCCTTGCGGTAGGGCAGCGCCTCGAGCACGCACGGCTGCGGACCCGCACCCGGCTCCGGGAGGTAGAGGGTGACCGCGAGGAACACGCCGTCGTCCATCGGGATCCAGGAGTCGACCTTCGTGCCCTCGTGCACCGTCGGGAACGCGGCGGCGTCGCGGCGTCGGCCTGCGGTGCGGTGTCGGCGGTCTGCTCGGTCATCGGTGTCCCCCCAGGAGGCGTCGTACGTCGTCGATCGGCAGTGCCGGGATGGTGCGGCCCTCCACCCCGGTGACGTCGTGCGCGGCGAGCAACGAGGCCAGCACGGCCTCCTCGCTGGCGTCGACGACGGCCTCGAAGTAGGGGTCGAGCGCGCGGCCCTGCAGCGGCGCGACATCGCTCACGAGCCCGCGTGTCGGCGCGCATCCCGAGGGCGGCCGCCAGGAAGATCTCGCCGGACGCGTGGTGCGCCGTGGAGCCGACGCGCGCGAGGCCGAGACCCACCCGCCGCGCGAGCCGCTCGCAGGCGCTGTGGTCGAGCGGCGCGTCGGTCACGACGACCCCGAGGCACGAGCCCGCGGGCGGGGGCGTCAGATGGGCCGGCGCGCCGAGCGCGCGACCCACGGCGACGCCGTCGATCGTGAGCCGGTCCCACTGGCCGAAGTTGGTGAGCAGCACGACGCCGACCACGTGGCCGTCGGGCAGGACGCGCGACGACGAGCCGACCCCGCCCTTGTAGTTGAAGCACGACATCCCGGTTCCGGCACCCACCGCACCCTGGTCGGGCGCCCTGCCCGAGCCGGCCGAGCACGCGCGCTGCCGCGAGCGCCGCGGCCACGTGCTCGTCGGTCACGTGCATGTGCCGGGGGTCGTTGAGCCAGGAGTCGTCGCACTCGCCGACGGCCGGGATGATCACGTCGTCGACGCCGATGAGCGGCTGCTCGGCCATGAGCAGGCGGCACGCCGCGTCGTACACGCGGCCGACCTGCATCGTCGAGGTGAGGAACACCGGCGTCTCGAGCAGGCCCCACTCGTCGATCTGGCTGCGCGCCGTGAGCTCGCCGGCACCGTTGAGGAGCGCGACGCCGGCCGGCACCGGACGCTGCCAGGCGTCGCCGCCGAGGTCGATCACGGTGACGCCGGTGCGGGCTACCCCGCGACCGAAGGGCGGCGGCGGGTCGTCGTAGACCACCGTCGCGTGACCGAGCCCGACGCCGGGGACGTCGACCACGGAGTTCGTCGGCCCGGTCGGCAGCGAACCGATCCTGACTCCGAGATCAGCAGTCGTGGCCATGCGGGCATCCTGCCGCAGCGACGGCCCGGCACGGGAGGGCGACTCGCGGCGGCATGCGACCGATGTCGCTCGGACGGCTCCGTCGTTTGCCATGCTGCGCGGGTGACCCGCGCCCTCGTCGTCCGCAGCGACGACTGCCTGCTCCACGTCCCCGGCGCCGAGATCTGGGTCGGGGTCCGCACGCCGGGCACCGAGCTGCCCGAGCGCGCCACCCGGATCGAGGCGGCGCTGGCGGGCGCGGGACACCGCGTCGTCGACGCCGCACCGCACGACGACGACGTGCTGCTGCGCGTGCACGACCCCGCGCTCGTCGCGCACCTGCGCACGGTGTGGGAGCGATGGGTCGAGGCCGGCTTCCCCGACGACCCCGGGCAGGACCGCGTCGTCCCGTACCTCATGCCGACGGCCGGGATGCTCGACGGCCTGCCCGAGCGCGAGCCGGCCGCCGTCCACGCCGCGGCCGGACGCTGGTGCTACGACACGATGACGCTGGTCGGGCCGGGCACCTGGGACGCGGCGCGCGCGGCCGTCGACGTCGGCGCTCACCGCGGTCGACGCGGTCGTCGGTGGGCGAGCCGCTCGCGTACGCGCTCGTGCGACCGCCCGGCCACCACGTCACGCGGTCGGCGTACGGCGGGTCGTGCTACCTCAACAACGCGGCGATGGCGGCGCAGGCGCTGCGCGACGCCGGGCACGAGCGGGTCGCCGTCGTCGACCTCGACGCGCACCACGGCAACGGCACGCAGGCGCTGTTCTACGACCGCTCCGACGTGCTCTACGCGTCGCTGCACGTCGACCCGGGCGCCGGCTGGTTCCCGCACTACGCCGGGTTCGCCGACGAGACCGGGCGCGATGCAGGGTGCCGGGGCGAACCTCAACGTGCCGCTCGCGCCGCGGCACCGGCGACGAGCCCTGGCTCGGCGCGGTCGACCGCATCGTCGACGTCGTCGGAGGCTTCGGGGCGACCGCCCTGGTGGTCAGCCTCGGTGTCGACGCCGCGGCGGCCGACCCGGAGTCTCCGCTGCAGATCACGCACGACGGGTACGAGTCGGCGGGTGCGCGGCTCGCCGCACTCGGTCTGCCGACGGTCGCGGTCCAGGAGGGCGGCTACCACCTCGACACGATCGGGGACCTCGTCGCGGTGACCCTGCGCGGCCTGGGCGGCGCTCAGCCCGAGAGGTGGGAGAGCAGGTCGTAGACCACGAACGCGGGCCAGAAGATGGCCTCGACGATCGCCCAGATGTGCGGCCAGAAGCCGTCCGCGTGCTGCCAGTAGTAGACGAGGGCGCCGATGAACCCGAGGCCGTAGACCGCCCCGCCACCCCCGGCGCCCGCCTGCGCGGATCTCGATGAGGTCGTCATGCGCCCATCGTCTCGCCGCGCGGTCGTCGCTGTCCCTCCGACCGCACATCCCGGCACGGCGTCCGCCGCTCGGGCCAGGGCCGGTTCAGGGGTCGGCCCAGGGTCGGTTCAGGGTCGGTTCAGGGTCGGTTCGGGGTGCTCCCGGGTGGAGATTCGCCGCGCGGCGCGACAGGGTGGAGGCATGACGCACTCCACCCCGACGGCCGCTCCGGCCGTCCACTCGGCACGCGCCGGCCTGCGCGGTGCGGCCATCGAGATCGACTCGCTCACGAAACGGTTCGGCTCCGTGACCGCCGTCGACGACCTGTCCTTCACCGTGCAGCCCGGTCGGGTCACCGGATTCCTCGGCCCGAACGGCGCGGGCAAGACGACGACGCTGCGCTGCCTGCTCGGGCTGGTCGCCCCCACGTCCGGCAGCGCCACGATCGACGGCCGCCGCTACCACGACATCCCGACCCCGACGCGCGACGTCGGCTCCGCGCTCGAGGCCACCGGCTTCCACCCCGGTCGGAGCGCCCGCAACCACCTGCGGGTGCTCGCGCGGGCCGGCGGCGTCGACGAGCGGCGGGCCGACGAGACCCTCGAGCTGGTGGGGCTGCACGACTCCACCAGCCGGAAGGTCGGCGGGTTCAGCCTCGGGATGCGGCAGCGGCTGCAGCTCGCGGCGGCGCTGCTCGGCGACCCCGGCGTCCTGGTCCTCGACGAGCCGGCCAACGGCCTCGACCCCGAAGGCATCGCCTGGCTGCGCGCGTTCCTGCGCCACCTCGCGAGCGAGGGCCGCACGGTCCTGGTGTCCAGCCACGTGCTGTCCGAGGTCGAGCAGACAGTCGACGACGTCGTCATCATCGCCAAGGGCACGCTCGTGCGCGCCTGCCCGCTCTCCGACCTCACCGAGCACGGGTCCCGCCTCGTCGTGCGGACGCCTCACGGCGACGCCCTGACGGCGGCGGTCCTCGCCGGCTCCCCGGACGCCCACGTGGTGCCGCAGGCCGACGGGTCGCTCCTCGTCGAGAACGTCGAGGCCGCGCTCGTGGGCCGCGCCGCGCTCGAGGCGCGCGCCGAGCTCCACGAGCTGCGCCCGGCCACCTCCGACCTCGAAGAGGTCTTCCTCTCCCTCACCAGCGGAGCAACGTCATGAGCGTCCTGACGCCGGCCGCGCCGGCCCCCACCACCCACCGCCCCCGGCTCGTCGCCGCCGAGATCCTCAAGGTCACGAGCACCAAGATGTGGCTCGGCATGCTCATCGGCGTCGTCCTGTACGTCGCGATCGGCGTCGTCGCCAGCATCTTCGCCCCGCAGCAGCCGGGGCTGGAGACACCGACCCTCGAGACGGTCGAGGGCATGCGCAACCTGTTCGCGAACGCCGGTGGCGCGTACGTCTTCGCGATCGTCATCGGCGCCCTGGGCATGACGCAGGAGCTGCGGCACCAGACCCTCTCCTCGATGCTGCTCGCCGAACCGAGGCGCAACCGCGTCATGGTCGCCAAGATGGTGGCCTACGCCTTCGTCGGGGCCTTCTACGGCCTCGTCGGCGTGATCGTCAGCTACGGGCTCGCCCTCGGCCTGCTGCCGCTCAAGGCGCACGGCGACCTGCCCACCACCGCGATGTGGCAGATCGCCGGCGGCGCGATCCTCGGCTGCGCCCTGTTCGCCGTGCTCGGCGTCGCCGTGGGCACGCTCGTCCGCAACCAGATCGGCGCGATCCTCGGCATCCTCGTGTGGGTGCTGCTCGTCGAGCAGCTGATCGTGATCTTCCTGCCCAGCGTGGGCAAGTGGCTGCCCGGCGGCGCGCTCTTCGGCGTCCTGCAGACCACCGGTTTCGACGGCAGGTCGTACCTCTCGGTCTGGGCCGGGGCCCTCGTCCTGCTCGGCTACACCGCCCTGTTCGGCACCATCGCCGCGCTCACCACCCAACGCCGCGACGTCACCTGACCCGACCCCTCGAACCCCCCGAGCAGGCGGCGGGAGCCGGGCGGACCCGCGGTCGGGCGGGTCGGGCTCGGGCGTAGGCTGACCGCAGCCCGCTCGGACGCTCGTCGCCGGGCCCCCACTGCCTGAGTGCGAAGGATCGTCGATGTCGACGTCGGAACCGTCAGCCCCGTCAGAACTGCGCAATCGACTGGCGGCTTTCGGGCCCAACGAGTGGCTGGTGGACGAGATCTACCAGCAGTACCTCGACGACCGGTCCAGCGTGGACCCGGCCTGGTGGGACTTCTTCGCCGACTACGTCCCCACCGAGCACGCGGGCATCGAGCTCGTCACCGCGGCCGCCGCAGCGCGTGCAGCGGCGGTGGCCGAGGCCGAGGCCGCGGAGATCGCCCTCGACCGCGAGGCCGCGAGCCACGACGCCCCCCAACAGCTCGCACCCGCCGTCACCCCGCCACCGCCACCCCCGGTCGCGCCCGCGCCCGTCGTTCCCGCCCCCGTCGTCGCGGCCGAGCCCGCGATCGAGCCCACGCCCATCAAGGGCGCCGCGGCCCGCGTCGTCACCAACATGGAGTCGAGCCTCGGTGTCCCGACGGCGACGAGCGTCCGCGCCGTCCCGGTGAAGCTGCTCATCGACAACCGCATCGTCATCAACAACCACCTCGCCCGGGGTCGCGGCGGCAAGGTGTCGTTCACCCACCTGATCGGGTGGGCGATCGTGCAGGCGCTCAAGGTCATGCCGGAGATGAACTACTCCTACGCCGAGGTCGACGGCAAGCCCGCGATCCTGCGCAACGAGCGCATCAACTTCGGCCTCGCCATCGACCTGGCCAAGCCCGACGGCACCCGCCAGCTGCTCGTACCGAGCATCAAGGGCTCGGACCGGATGGACTTCGCGACGTTCTGGTCCTCCTACGAGGAGCTCGTGCGCAAGGCGCGCTCCGGCAAGCTCGTGGTCGAGGACTTCCTCGGCACGTCGGTGAGCCTGACGAACCCGGGCGGCATCGGCACCGTGCACTCCGTGCCGCGGCTCATGCAGGGTCAGGGCGCGATCATCGGCGTCGGCGCGATGGACTACCCCGCGGAGTGGCAGGGCGCGGCCGAGGAGACGCTGTCGCGCCACGCGATCAGCAAGGTCACGACACTGACCTCCACCTACGACCACCGCATCATCCAGGGCGCCCAGTCCGGCGAGTTCCTGCGGCTCGTGCACGGCATGCTGCTCGGCGAGCACGGCTTCTACGACGGCATCTTCTCCGCGCTCAAGATCCCCTACGAGCCGATCCGCTGGGCCAGCGACATCGCCACCGCGCACGACGACGACCTCGACAAGACCTCGCGGGTGCACGAGCTGATCCACGCGTTCCGGGTGCGCGGCCACCTCATGGCCGACACCGACCCGCTCGAGTACAGCCAGCGCGGCCACATCGACCTCGACGTCTCCAGCCACGGCCTCACGCTGTGGGACCTCGACCGCGAGTTCGCCACGGGCGGCTTCGGCGGCAAGCCGTTCAAGAAGCTCCGCGACATCCTCGGCGTGCTCCGCGACGCCTACTGCCGCACCATCGGCATCGAGTACATGCACATGCAGGACCCCGAGCAGCGCTCGTGGATCCAGCAGCGCGTCGAGCGCCGCTACGACAAGCCGGAGCGCGCCGAGCAGCTGCGCATCCTGCGTCGCCTCAACGCCGCCGAGGCGTTCGAGACGTTCCTGCAGACCAAGTACGTCGGCCAGAAGCGCTTCTCGCTCGAGGGCGCCGAGTCGGTCATCCCGCTCATGGACGCGGTGATCACGGCGGCCGCCGACGCCGGGCTCGACGAGGCGTGCGTCGGCATGCCGCACCGCGGCCGGCTCAACATCCTCGCCAACATCGCGGGCAAGTCCTACGGCCAGATCTTCCGCGAGTTCGAGGGCGACTTCGAGGTGGAGGGATCGGTCCAGGGCTCCGGCGACGTCAAGTACCACCTCGGCACGAGCGGCACGTTCACGACCGAGTCCGGCAAGCAGATCCCGGTCTACCTCGCCGCGAACCCGTCGCACCTCGAGGCCGTCAACCCGGTGCTCGAGGGCATCGTCCGCGCGAAGCAGGACCTCCTCCCACGCGGCCACGTCTTCTCGGTCCTGCCGATCCTGCTCCACGGCGACGCCGCCTTCGCCGGGCAGGGCGTCGTCACCGAGACGCTCAACCTCTCGCAGCTGCGGGGCTACCGCACCGGCGGGACGATCCACATCGTCGTCAACAACCAGGTCGGCTTCACGACGTCGCCGGAGGCCTCGCGCTCGTCGGTCTACTGCACCGACGTCGCCCGCATGGTGCAGGCGCCGATCTTCCACGTGAACGGCGACGACCCCGAGGCCGTCATCCGGGTGGCGCGGCTGGCCTTCGAGTTCCGCCAGGAGTTCGCCAAGGACGTCGTCATCGACCTCGTCTGCTACCGCCGACGCGGTCACAACGAGGCCGACGACCCCTCGCTCACCCAGCCGCTGATGTACAACCTCATCGACGCCAAGCGCTCGACCCGCAAGCTCTACACGGAGGCGCTCATCGGCCGCGGCGACATCAGCGTCGAGGAGGCGGAGTCCGCACTTCGCGACTACCAGGAGCAGCTCGAGCGGGTGTTCACCGAGACGCGCGAGGCGCTCAAGGACCCCAAGGAGATGTCGCACCCGGTTCCCGCGCCCTTCCCTGCCGTGGTCACCACCGCGATCACCGAGGAGACCGTCAAGCGCATCGTCGACAGCCAGATCTCGCTGCCCGAGGAGTTCACCGTCCACCCGCGGCTGGCGCCGCAGCTCCAGCGCCGCGCGCAGATGGTCGAGGACGGCACGATCGACTGGGCGATGGGCGAGACCCTGGCGTTCGGCTCGATCCTGCTCGAGGGGCGCACGGTGCGCCTCGCCGGCCAGGACTCGCGCCGCGGCACGTTCGGCCAGCGGCACTCGGTCTTCGTCGACCGCGTGACAGGCGAGGAGCACACCCCGCTCGCGAAGCTCTCGGACAGCCAGGGCTGGTTCTTCGTCTACGACTCGCTCCTGTCGGAGTACGCCGCCATGGGCTTCGAGTACGGCTACTCCGTCGCGCAGCCCGACGCCCTGGTGCTGTGGGAGGCGCAGTTCGGCGACTTCGGCGACGGCGCGCAGACGATCATCGACGAGTTCATCACCTCGGGCGAGCAGAAGTGGGGCCAGACCTCCGGCGTCGTCCTGCTCCTGCCGCACGGCTACGAGGGCCAGGGGCCGGACCACTCCTCCGCGCGCATCGAGCGCTTCCTGCAGATGTGCGCGCAGGACAACATGACCGTCGCGATGCCCTCGACCCCGGCGTCGTACTTCCACCTGCTGCGCTGGCAGGCCCTCGCCCCGCACCACAAGCCGCTGGTCGTGTTCACGCCGAAGTCGATGCTGCGGCTCAAGGCCGCGGGCTCGGCGCGCGAGGACTTCACGACCGGCACGTTCCGTCCGGTGATCTCCGACGACGTCGTCACCGCCGCGGACGTGCGCCGCGTCCTGCTCTGCACCGGCAAGATCACCTACGACCTGCTCGCCGAGCGCGTGCGCAGCGGTCGGACCGACGTCGCCGTCGTGCGGCTCGAGCGGCTCGCGCCGCTCCCAGCTGCCGAGCTCACAGCAGCACTGGCCGCGTTCCCGCGCGACGCCGAGCTCGTCTTCGTCCAGGAGGAGCCCGCGAACCAGGGTGCCTGGCCGTTCGTGGCGATGAACCTGCCCGAGCACCTCGACGGGCGCGCGCTGCGCCCGATCACGCGCACGGCGTCGTCGGCGCCCGCGGTCGGCACGCACAAGGTGCACGAGCGCGAGCAGGCCGAGCTCGTCGCGCGCGCGTTCGCGTAGGGACACGGACGTGTACTTCACCGACCGCGGGATCGAGGAGCTCGAGTCGCGCCGCGGCGAGGAGGAGGTCTCCTTCGCCTGGCTGGCCGAGCGGCTGCGCTCGTTCGTCGACCTCAACCCCGAGTTCGAGACCCCGGTGGAGCGGCTCGCCGTCTGGCTCGCCCGCCTCGACGACGACGACCCCGACACGGACTGACCCGGTGCCGCTCCCCGGCCCGCCCGCGCCGTGCCCCGGTGACGCTGCTCGACGAGCTCGCCTCCGCGGGCGTCGTCGCCGGCGAGCCGGTGGCGCTCACCGTCGTCCCGGCCGTCGGAGTCGCGCTTCGCCTGGCGAGGCGGTCGGCGCACGATCGCGTCGACCGACCCGTACGCCGTCGTCGCCGCCCTGGAGGCGCTCGGCCCGCGCTGGGTCTGGTGGACCGCGCAGGGGACGGCCGCCGGCCTCGTCGCGACCGGCGTCCGCCCGCGTGCCTGCTGGGACCTCGGCGCGGTCGGCTCGCCTGCTGCACGGGCTGTCGCGCGACGACGCCGGGGCTGCCTGGGCCGCGTCGCACGGGCTCGACGAACCACCCGTCGCCGACGGCGAGCTCACCCTGCTCGACCTCGCGGGCGAGCACGACGACGCCGTGCGCAGCGACGGCCAGCTCAGCCGCGAGTGGCTGCGCGGCGGCTGGGCCAGCGACCTGGACACGGCGCAGCGCTGGGCCGACCTCGCGCTCGAGCTGCAGCAGCGTCAGGACGTCGCGGTCCGCGCGCTGCCCGACCCCCGCGCCGGCGCCGGGCCGACGCCGCTGCCCTACCTCGTCGCCCTGTCGGAGTCGATGGCCGCGCTCCTGTGCGTCGAGCTCGCGCACGACGGCCTGCCGATCGACCGTGCGGCGCTCGACTCGTTCCTCGTCGCGACCGTAGGCCCGCGGCCGCGCAACGAGGCCGAGGAGGTCGCCGCGCGGCGCACCCGTGACGCCGAGGTGTGGCGACTGTTCCCCGGCGAGCCCGTCGACCTGCGCAACCCCGCCCACGTCCGGGACCTGCTCGCGCGGTCCGGCATCGACGTACCCGACACCCGCTCGTGGCGGCTCGAGCCCTACGCCGAGTCCTCCCCCGCCGTCGCGGCGCTGCTCGCGTGGCGCAAGGCCGAGCGCATCGCGACGACGTACGGCTGGGGCTGGGCCGAGCGCGACATCGGCGACGACGACCGGCTCCGCGGCGTCTGGGGCGCGGCCGAGGGAGCCGGGCCGCATGACGGCGTCGGCCGGGCTGCACAACCTCCCGGCGGAGCTCCGCACCGCCGTGCGCCCGGCTCCGGGCCGCGTCCTGGTCCGGGCCGACCTCGGGCAGGTCGAGCCGCGGGTGCTGGCCGCGGTCTCGGGCGACACGGCACTGGCCGCGGCGGCACGCGAGGACGACATGTACGCCCCGGTGGCCCGCGCGCTGGGCAGCGACCGGCCGACCGCCAAGGTGGCCGTGCTCGCCGCGATGTACGGCCAGACCTCGGGAGCGGCGGGCGCGGCGCTGCAGCGACATGGACCGCACCTACGCGACCGCGATGGCCTACCTCCGCGCCGCCGAGGACTGCGGGCGCCGCGGGGTGGACCTGCGCACGTACGGCGGGCGGCTGCTCCGGCTGTCCGGGCTGGCGCAGGCCCTCGACGACGCCGGCGGCGCCGAGTCGACGCTGGCGCACTCGTACGGCCGGTTCGCGCGCAACGCCGTCGTCCAGGGCGCGGCGGCGGAGCTGTTCAAGGCCTGGGCGGCGACGGTCCGGGCCGGGCTCGCCGCCCTCGACGCGCGCATCGTCCTGTGCCTGCACGACGAGCTGCTCGTGGAGGCGGGCGAGGCGGACGCCGAGCGGGTGTCCGACGTGGTCGAGTCGGCGCTGCAGTCGACCGCCTCGTGGTGGTGCGCCGGCAGCGGCGTCCGGTTCGTGGCCGACACGTCTGTCGTGCGCACGTGGGCCGACGCGAAGTAGCGCCGAAGCCGTGCCTGGGGTGACTGAGGTCAGCACCCGTGCGAGCATGCCCGCAGCAGGTGAGCGGGGGGACTGGAGTGGACATGGCTGAGACGACGATGCGACTCGAGGTGCGGCTCCCGTGCCGGCTCCCGGGCGTGCAGCGCGGGGACCGCTACGAGGACCCGCTGGCCTACTTCCTCGAGGGGAACTTCCCCGGCAGCCGGGTGACCGGCGGTGGCACGCTGCTCAGCCCCGAGGGCGAGCCACTGTCCTGCGGCATCGACGCCGAGGTCGTGGGCGACCCGGACGAGATCCTCGACGGCGTCGCCGAGTTCCTCGACGAGCTCGGCTCGCCGAAGGGCTCGACGGCCACCATCGACGGCTTCGCAGCTCGCACGTTCGGCACCAACGAGGGCCTCGCCCTCTACCTCGACGGGACCGGCCTCCCCGCGGAGGTCTACGCGGCCCACGACGTCAACGAGTTCCTCGACCGGCTGCACGAGAGCCTCGGGGGCACCGGTGGCATGCAGTCGTTCTGGGAGGGGTCCGACGAGACGGCGGTCTACCTCTACGGCCCGTCGGCCGACGCCATGCGCGACGCGATCACGCCGTTGCTCGCCGCGCACCCGCTCGCGCGGTCCAGCCGCCTCGAGCGAGTCGCCTGAGGGTCAGGACGTGAGCTCGGGAATGCGCCGCTCGAGCTCGGCGAAGTCGTCGCCGATCGCCTGACGGATCGAGCTGCGACGGCTCCGGCGAACGCCTCGGGCGGCATCACCATCTGCCAGATCCGGGTCATGTTCTCGCGGTCGTCGTCGCCGAGCAGCGGGAACATCCACGCGATGACCTCGGGGAACCGGTCGCGCGGGACCGATCCGGCCATGACGCCGACCGCCTTGCCCTGGTCGGGCATCGAGACCCGCTCCCGGATGAGGCGGTAGAGGTGCGTGTCCTCCTTGGCCAGGTGCAGGTCGAGGTGGAACTTGAACGCGGCGGTCGCGCGCGCCGTCTCCAATCGGGTCGTGGACGGACACCGCCGGTTCAGCGCGGCGAACGCGGCGTCGAGGCCACGGTGGTCCTGCTCGTACGCCTCGGCCACCGACGGCGCCACCTCTTCGAGCGCGGGGAAGATGGCGACCTCCTCCCCGTGGGCGTGCCACACCAGCACCTCGTTGAAGAACCGGAAGCGCTCCACCGTCGCCTCGAGCCCGGGCAGTGCCCCGTGCGGCGCCGAGCGCCGCCGCGTCGATCCCCGTCATGTCCGCGCGGAACGCGTTGTGCATCGCCGTGACGCCGTCGATCGGAACTACCACGTCGCACCCCTGGCTCTGAATCCCGCGACGCAGCAGCGATCGCGGCCTCCGCCCTGCGCCGCGCCCCCTGCACCACCTGCTGCCTGGACGGGCTGACCGTAGTCCCGGATGCCAGTCGTGACAAGGGATCTGGGGCTCGCTCAGGCGCTGGTGAGCACCAGCTTGCCGACGACGTCGCCGGACGCCAGTCGCTCGAACGCGCTCCGGCCGTCGCGCAGGTCGTACGTCGCCTCCACCGTGGGCCGGAGGCCGGTCTCGAGCAGGAGCGCGAGCATGGCCTCGAGCTCGTCGCGCGTCCCCATCGTCGAGCCGACGACGCGCAGCTGGAGGAAGAACACGCGGGAGAGGTCGGCCGGCGGGTTCGACCCCGCTCGTCGCACCCGACACCACGACGGTGCCGCCCGGACGGAGCGCCTTGAGCGAGTGCGACCAGGTGGCCTCGCCGACGGTCTCGATGACGGCATCGACCCGCTCGGGCAGGCGCGCCCCGGTCTCGAACGCCTCGTGCGCGCCGAGCTCGACGCGCACGGGCCCGCTTGGCCTCGTCGCGGCTCGTCGCCCAGACCCGGAAGCCCATCACGCGGGCGAGCGCGATCGCGGCCGTGGCCACCCCGCCACCCGCGCCCTGGACGAGCACGGTGTCGCCGGGGCCGAGCCCGGACTTCGTGGCCAGCATGCGGTAGGCCGTGAGCCAGGCGGTCGGCAGGCAGGCGGCGTCGACGAACGAGAGCTCGTCGGGCTTCGCGATGACGTTGTGCCGCGGCACCGCGACCGTCTCGGCCAGCGTGCCGGGGTGGAGCTCGGAGAGCAGGGTGCGCCTCGGGTCGAGGGTCTCGTCGCCGTCGACCGCGGACGCGTCGCCGATCACGGCGTGGACGACGACCGGCGAGCCGTCGTCGAGCACCCCGGCGGCGTCGCAGCCCAGGATCATCGGCAGCCGGTCCGCCCGGATCCCCACGCCCTTGAGCGTCCAGAGGTCGTGGTGGTTGAGGCTGGCCGCCCGCACGTGGACCCGCACCCAGCCCTCGGGGACGACGGTGTCGGGCACCTCCCCCAGGGTCAGCCCGGCGAGCGGGTCGTCGACGTCGATGGCCGTGGCACTGATCGCGAACACAACCCGACCATACCGACGCCTCCGGGCCCGCCGATCGGGATACTGCCGCCATGGCGCACTCGTCGACCCCACGACCACGGGCGAGCGGCGGCACCCTGTCGTGGGTGCTCGTCGGTGCCGGTGCGCTCGTCGCGGCGGCGGCCGGCGCGGCCAGCCTCGCGCTGGTCGCCACGAACGCGCTCGACTCGCCCACCACGGCCGGCTGGGTCGCGGTGCTCGCGGCGCTGGGCGGCGGTCTGCTGGTGGGCACCGTGCTCGCCGCGTGGGGGTTCCGGCGTCGTCGCGTTCGCTCGCTGCTGCGTGCGAGCCTGCGCGGGTTCGCCGTCGCCCTGGTGTTCCTCGTGCTGCCCTGGCTCGTCGCGGCAGTGTGGGTCCGGCTGTGAGCGGTTCCGCTCAGCCGGCGTTGGCCGTGATGTAGGCGACGAGGTCGGCCGTCGGGCCCATCACGAGGGACTGCGGCAGCTCGGTGCCGTTGAGGATCACGTTGGGTGTCCCGGGGATGGCCGCATCGGTGAACGCGCCCTGGGAGTTGACCGCCCAGCCGAGGTAGGTGTGCGCGTTGGCGCACGTCGTGAACGCGTCGAGCGGGGCGCCGCTGAGGCCGGAGCCCGCGGCGAACTCGACGAGCTGAGCGTCGGTGAAGCCGGTGCCCTCGACCTCGGGCTGGTTGGCGAACAGCGTGTTGTGGTACGCCTCGCCGATGCCCGCGTCGATGGCGCAGCCCCAGGCCGAGACGGCGCGCGCCGAGGAGTTGTCGGACTGCGGGAAGCTGCGGTCGAGGAAGATGGCCGGCCGAGTGACGAGCCGGACCACGCCGTCCGTCGCCAGCTGCTGGAGCGCCGCTCCCGACTGCTTCTCGAAGACCGAGCAGATCGGGCACTGCGGGTCCTCCCAGACCTGGAGCACACCCGTCGTCGTCTCGGGACCGAGCGGCACGCCGTACTTCTCCGGTGCCGACGCCGGGAGCACGCCCTGCGGCAGCGGCGCGGCAGGGTCGACCTCGGGCAGCGTGATCGAGGACGATCCGCCGTCCGACTTGGTGTTGGCCGCGTAGAGGGCGCCGCCGACGATCAGCCCCACGACGACGAGGACGCCGATCACGCCGAGGATGGTGGTGCGGCGCTGGCGCCGCTTCTCCTCGGCCAGCTGCTGCGCTCGGGCCGCCGCTGCCTTCTCACGCGTGCTCTTGGACGAGCCCTTCTCCGCAGCCATCGGTGGTCAGCTCGTCGTGCCGCGGAACATCGCGGTCAGGTCGAGGGAGGGGACGTGCCGGTGGGCGGCCTGCGAGACGTACTCGCGGGCGAGCGCGTCCTTCGCCAGCCCGAACACCGTGCTCAGCAGGCCGATCGCCTCGGCGAGCGACTCGGGTGGTTCCGCTGCGACGACCCGCCGCCACATCGCCGTCTCGAGGACGTTGAAGGCCGACTGCACCTCGGACACGTCGAACCCGGCGTTGAAGCGCTCGTCGGCGATCGCCTTGGCGTACTCGGTCACGCCGGTCACGTCGCGCGTGCGGATGGCCGAGGTCACGAGCTGCGCGAGGTCCTCGAGCCGCTGGCGGGTGAATGCCTCGCCGGCCGACTCGTAGTGGACGGTGTTCAGCTGCTGCAACGCGGTGAACGCCTCGTCGACGATGTCCGACGACGCGCTGACGAGGATGGTGTCGAGGTCCATGACCGTGTTCCTCCCAGAGTGGGTAACTCCATCAGATCGCGGAACGCGGCCCGACGTCGCACGATGCGACAACCTGAGACAAGGCTCACCCGGCGCCTCGACCGCCGCCCGAGGCTGTCTCAGTCGCCCCGCAGGACGCCCTCCGCTGCTGCGGCGTCCGCCACGGCCGCGGCGACGGCGGTCGCCAGGCGCGGGTCGAACGGGTCGGGGACGATCCGCTCGGGACTCAGGTCGTCGGCCACGAGCGCCGCGATCGCGTGCGCGGCCGCGAGCTTCATGCCTTCGGTGATGCGCGTGGCGCCGCTGTCGAGGGCGCCTCGGAAGATGCCGGGGAAGGCCAGCACGTTGTTGATCTGGTTGGGGAAGTCGCTGCGCCCCGTCGCCACCACCGCCGCCCCCGCGCCGTGCGCCACGTCCGGGTGCACCTCCGGGTCCGGGTTGGCGAGGGAGAACACGATGGACCGCTCGGCCATCGACGCCACCGCGAGCGGGGGCACCGTGCCCGAGGAGACGCCGATGAAGACGTCGGCGCCCGCGAGCGCCTCGACGAGCGTGCCGGACAGCCCCGCCGCGTTGGTGCGCGCCGCGAGGTCGGCCTTGACGTCGGTCAGGTCGTCCCGGTCGCGCGAGATGACACCGGCCCGGTCGCAGACCGCGATGTCACCGATGCCGGCGGCGAGCAGCATGTTCGTGATGGCCACGCCGGCGGCGCCGGCCCCCGACATCACTACGCGGAGGTCGGCGAGCGTGCGCCCCGTCACGACCGCGGCGTTGGTGAGGGCTGCCGTCACGACCACGGCAGTGCCGTGCTGGTCGTCGTGGAAGACCGGGATGTCGAGCCGGTCCTGCAGCCGACGCTCGATCTCGAAGCATCGCGGCGCGCTGATGTCCTCGAGGTTGATGCCGCCGTACGCCGGTGCGATGCGCACGACCGTCTCGACGATCTCGTCGACGTCGGTGGTCGCCAGGCAGATCGGCACGCAGTCGATGTTGGCGAACTCCTTGAACAGCAGCGACTTGCCCTCCATCACGGGCAGGGCGGCGACCGGACCGATGTCGCCGAGGCCCAGCACCGCGGTGCCGTCGGTGACGATGAGGATCGAGTTCGCGCGCCAGGTGTAGCGCCACGACAGCGACTCGTCCGCGGCGATGGCCTGCGACACGCGTCCGACGCCTGGCGTGTAGGCGAGCGCGAGGCCGGCGTTGTCGCGGACGCGCACGGTGGGGCGGATCTCGATCTTGCCCAGGACGTGGAGCGGGAAGGCGGGGTCGGCGTCGTGCGGCGTGACGCCGGTGTCGGCGTGGGGGTGGTCCGGTGCTGCGTGCACAGGAGTCCTTGTCGGGGAGTGGGCGGCCGGGTGCGGGAGTCGCGGTCAGGCTCGGGTGCGACGGGTACCGCACGGTCCGAGTCCAGCTGCCGTGCGAGGGTCACCCGCACCCTCCGGAGTCTGGCACACGGCGTCCCAGGCCCGAGCGGGTGTGCGTCCGGGCTCAGAGCCGTCGCAGGTGCGGCGAGTAGCGGGCGATCGCGCGGGCGACCACCAGCTCGTCCGGCACCGGCCCGAAGGTGCGCGAGTCGTCGCTGGCGGCCGGGTTGTCGCCCTCGACCCACCAGCCCCCGGGAACGCGCCGGACGGCGCGCTTGACCAGCAGGAAGCCGAGCCGGTCCGGCTGCTCCACCACGACGATCTCGCCGGCGCGCACGGCGTACCCCGACCGCAGGCGCCGGCACAGCAGGAAGTCGCCGTCGGCGAGCAGCGGGCTCATCGAGCCGCCCTCGACCGCCACGCGCAGGAGCGGTCCCCGCATCGGCCGTGCCGCCATGACTGCCTCGCCCCTCCCCCGTATCGTCGCGACGCCCCGGGGGTAGTGTCGCCGACAGGACTCGTTCCTCCTCCCCGACACCGACGAAAGGCTGCCCATGATGCGCCGGCTGTTCGCCCCCACGGTCACCGTCCACGCTCACTGCGACCTGCCCTGCGGCGTCTACGACCCCGCGCAGGCGAAGATCGAGGCGCAGTCGGTCAAGGCCTGCATCGAGAAGTACCACGCGAGCGACGACCCGGTCTTCCAAGGCCGCGCGGTCGCCATCAAGGAAGAGCGCTCGGACCTCGTGAAGCACCACCTCTGGGTGCTGTGGACCGACTACTTCAAGGCCCCGCACTTCGAGAAGTACCCGAACCTCAACGGCCTGTTCAACGAGGCCACCAAGCTCGCGGGCGCCGGCGGCACCAAGGGCTCGCTCGACGTCGCCGTCGCCGACAACCTCATCGCGAAGATCGACGAGATCGCCGAGATCTTCTGGGAGACCAAGAAGGCCTGATCGGCTCACCCGCTCCACGCCCGCCCCGCGACGCCGACTGTGGCATCGCGGGGCGGACTGCGCTTTGCTCAGGGCATGACCCACCACCCGATCGCGGGGCGCATCCGTCCCGCCACTCCCGCCGACGTCCCGGAGATCCTCGACCTCGTCCGCGAGCTCGCGGAGTACGAGCGCAGCGGGCACGAGGTGGAGTGCACGGTCGAGCAGCTCACGGCGCTGCTGTTCGGCGGGACGCCCTCAGCCCCCGGGGTCGACGCCGTGACGCCGAGCGGCGCGCCCGCGGCGTACGCGCACGTCATCGAGCACCCGGACCCCGAGCGCGGGACCGAGCTCGGCGCGTTCGCCCTGTGGTTCCTCAACACCTCGACATGGACCGGGACGCACGGCGTCTACCTCGAGGACCTCTACGTCCGACCTCACCTGCGCGGCCACGGCTACGGCAAGGGGCTGCTGCAGTGCCTCGCGCGGGTCTGCCTGGAGGGCGGCTATCGCCGGCTCGAGTGGTGGGTGCTCGACTGGAACGAGTCCGCCATCGGCTTCTACGGCTCGCTCGGCGCGCAGGCGATGGACGAGTGGACCGTGCACCGCGTCACCGGCGACGACCTGCTCAACCTCGCCGCGCACGACCCGGCGTAGTCCGGGCGCCGACGTCGGGCCCGCGTTAGCCTCGGCCTCGTGAGCACCCCGATCCGGCTGACGATCCCGGCCACGAGCGCGTGGGTCGTCCTCGCCCGCACCACGGCCACGGCGTGCTGCGCCCGGCTCGACTTCGGGGTCGACCGCCTCGAGGACGTGCGGCTCGCGGTCGACGAGGTGGCCACCATGCTCATCGCGGAGGCGGAGCCGGGCAGCGACATCGAGTGCGAGTTCCGCCCTTCGACGACGGCCGGCTCGAGATCTCGCTGCGTGCGCGCACCTCGCACGGCACGCTGCCCCCCACGAACACGTTCGCGTGGGCCGTCCTCACCGCGCTCGTCGACGACGTCACCACCGCGGTCGACGCCACCGCGCTCACCGTCGTGCTGCGCACGTCCCGCACCACCGCGAGCACGGTCGACGCATGACCGAGCCCGGCGTGGTGCCCGCGCAGGACACCGTCACCGACCACGTCCCCGAGCCCCGGACCGGGTCGCGGTGGGGCGAGGCGCAGCGGGTGCGCGAGCGCGAGCTCATCGCGGTCATGGCCGCGACGTCGGCCGACGACCCGGAGCACCGCCGCGCGCGCGACGAGCTGGTCACCATCCATCTCCCGCTGGTGCAGTTCCTCGCCCGGCGCTTCCGCGACCGGGGCGAGCCGCTCGAGGACCTCGTGCAGGTCGGGACGATCGGCCTCATCAAGGCGGTCGACCGCTTCGATCCCGAACGGGGAGTGGAGTTCTCGACGTACGCGACCCCGACCATCGTCGGCGAGATCAAGCGCCACTTCCGCGACAAGGGCTGGGCGATCCGCGTCCCGCGCCGGCTGCAGGAGCTGCGGATGTCCATCGGCTCGGCCACCGCGGAGCTCTCGCAGCGGTCCGGCCGCTCGCCCACCGTGGCCGAGCTCGCCGCGCACATCGGCGTCTCCGAGGACGAGATCATCGAGGGGATCGAGGGAGCGGCCGCCTACAGCACCAGCGAGCCTGGACGCCCACGCCGGTGCCGACGACGACGCTCCCACCCTCGCCGACACGCTCGGCGAGGACGACCCGGACCTCGAGGGCGTGGAGTACCGCGAGTCGCTCCGGCCGCTGCTCGCCGCGCTGCCCGCCCGCGAGCGGCGCATCCTCGCCCTGCGGTTCTTCCACGGCATGACCCAGAGCCAGATCGCCGAGGAGATCGGCATCTCGCAGATGCACGTGTCACGGCTGCTCGCGAAGTCGCTCGCGGTCCTGCGCGAGGGCCTGACCGAGCCCGGCTCGTAGCGCGGCTGCAGCCCTACGAGTCGAGCGCCTCGCCCACGGCAGGGGCCATGACGAGAGCGATGCCCACGACCGAGACGGCGAGGACGGCGTAGCCGACGCGGTGCACGAGGTCGCCGTCGCCCTGGGTCAGGGTCCAGCCGACGACGAGCCCGAACAGCTGGACGACGCCGAACGGCGTCCGCGCCCAACGGCGGCGGAGCCAGAGCCCGCGCGCGCAGGCCGCGATCCCGATGGCGAGCACGAGGTAGACGACGATCTCGGCCGGTGCCGCCGCCACCGAGCCGGGGCTGCGCGCCGCCGACACGGCGATGCCCACGGCGTACGCCACGATCGCGGCGGCTTCGAGAGCACGCGAGGACGGCTGCGGCCACGAGCGGCGCGGGCGACGGGTGCGAGGAGCTGCTCGCGCGGCAATCGTACGGTCACGGCTCGCACCCTGCCAGAGGCCGGGCGTCGTACCCTCGGCACATGCGCGCGCTGCTCGTGGTCAACCCCTCGGGCCACCAGCACGAGCGCCGCGCACCCGCGAGGTGATCGTGCACGCGCTCGCCTCCGCCATCGACCTCGACGTCGCCGACACCACCCATCGAGGCACGCCACCGAGCTCGCGCGCCAGGCCCGCCGCGACGGTCTCGACGTCGTGCTCGCGCTCGGCGGCGACGGCACGGTCAACGAGGTCGTCAACGGCCTGCTGGCCGACGGCACCGGCCACGACGTGCCCGTGCTCGGCGCGATCCCCGGCGGCTGCGCCAACGTGTTCGCGCGCAGCGTGCGGGCCTGCCCGAGGACCCCGTCGAGGCGACCGGCGCGCTCATCGAGGCGATCGAGCACAAGCGCACCCGCACGATCGGGCTGGGCACCGCGACCTATCGACGACGTGCGTCGCTGGTTCGTCTGCAACGCCGGCCTCGGTGTCGACGCGGAGATCATCGCGGAGATGGAGCGCCAGCGCGCCGAGGGGAAGGTCGCGACGCCCGCGCGGTACTTCCAGACCTCGGTCACCCACCTCCTCCGCAAGACCGAGCGCCGTCTGCCGCCGCTCACGGTGCGGCGACCAGGTGTGGCCGACGTCGAGGGCGTGTTCCTCGCGATCGTGCAGAACTCCTCGCCGTGGACGTTCCTCGGGCCGCTCGCGATCGACCCGTGCCCCCGGGCCTCCTTCGACACCGGCCTCGACCTGTTCGCGCCGCGCAGCCTCGCCGTGCTCCACGCCCTCGGGCACGTCCGCCGGATGCTCACGGCCCGTCGGCGGTCGCTACCCCTTCGGCGGGCTGCTCTCGCTGCACGACCAGTCCGAGCTCACCGTGTCCGCCTCCCGCCCGACCTCGCTCCAGGTCGACGGCGAGCCCTCGGGCACGGTGTCGTCGGTCACGTTCCGTTCGGTTCGGCGGGCGCTCGAGCGTGCTCGTCTGAGCACGGACCCGCACCTCGTGGACACGCTCCGTGAGGAAGCGACCGCTTAATCGACGCCCGTGCTCGGGGCCCAAACCCTGGACACCCCCGCCCGGGTGTGTGAGGGTCGGCCCTTGTCGGTCTGTCCCCGACGACGTCGACGTCCTCCGTGTGCCTGTGGTCGACCATCCGGTCGTCGCAGATCCTCGGAGCCGGGCTCGTGACGGCGTTCACAAGACGTCGGACGGCCGCGACGACCCGCCCCGGCGCCCCCGCGCCGGAACCACCAGGAGGACACGCATGGACTGGCGCCACGACGCAGCCTGCCGTGACGAGGACCCGGAGCTGTTCTTCCCGATCGGCAACACCGGCCCCGCGCTGATGCAGATCGAGGAGGCGAAGGCGGTCTGTCGGCGTTGCCCGGTGGTCGACACCTGCCTGGCCTGGGCGCTCGAGAGCGGCCAGGACGCCGGTGTCTGGGGTGCGCTGTCCGAGGACGAGCGTCGCGCCCTCAAGCGCCGCAACGCCCGCGCACGCGCGGCCCGCGCCGGTCTCTGACCCTCCTCAGCCCGGCAGCGGCACGCTGACCCGAACGCTCGTCCCGCGACCCTGCGGTCCCGCCGTCAGCTCGATCTCCCCCCCGAGCTCCTCGGTCACGAGCGTCCGCACGATCTGGAGCCCGAGCCGGCCGGTCCCGAACGGGTCGAGGTCCGCCGGGATTCCCGGGCCGTCGTCCTCCACCAGCACGACGAGCGCGTCGTCGACGCGTCGCGGCAGCAGGCGGACGTCGGCCCCGCCCCCGTGCTCCACGGCGTTCTGGAGCAGCTCACCGAGGGCCATCGCGAGCGGCGTCACGATCTCCGCGGGCTGGATCCCGAACGACCCCACCCGGGTGACCGACACGGCCCGGGACGTGAGCGACATGTCGCGCACGAGCGCGACGAGGCGGTCGACCACCTCGTCGACGTCGACCTTCTCGCCCGGCGTGTGCGCCAGGGTCTCGTGCACCACCGCGATCGCGCCGACGCGGCGTACCGCCTCGTCGAGCGCCTCCCGCGCCTCGGGCATGTCGATGCGCCGGGCCTGGAGCCGCAGCAGCGCGGCCACCGTCTGCAGGTTGTTCTTCACCCGGTGGTGGATCTCGCGGATGGTGGCGTCCTTGCTGAGCAGCGCGCGGTCGCGGCGTCGGATCTCGGTCGCGTCGCGCACCAGGACGAGCGCGCCGGTGTGCCGGCCCTGCCGGTAGAGGGGCACACCGCGCAGCGTCACGACGGCACCCGAGTTCTCCACCTCCGCGCCCCCGGCGGCGCGGCCCGAGGCCACGGCGGCCAGCGCCTCGTCGACGGGACCGGGGCGGCGGGCGAGCTTCGCGCTCGTGCGCGCGAGGTCTACGCCGACGAGGTCCGTGGCGAGCCCGAGCCGGTGGTACGCCGACCGTGCGTTCGGGCTCGCGAACACCACGATCCCGGCGGCGTCGACCCGGGCCAGGCCGTCACCGACGCGGGGCGGCGATCCGGTGCGGGCCAAGGGTTGTGCGGGTGGGAACGTCCCGTCGACGACCATGAGCGCGAGCTCGTCGGCCGCCTCGAGGTAGGCCTGCTCGAGCGGGCCGAGGATGCGCCCGACTCATCGCCGAGTGGCGCTCGATCACGCCGAGCAGCCGGCCGGAACGGATCACCGGGATCGTCTCGACCGGGGCCGGGCCGGTCACGCCGCGCTCGGCCACGATGTGCCGCGAGGCGAGCGCACGGTCGAGCAACGGGCGACGGCCCCGGGCGGCGTACTGGCCCACGACGTCGTCGAACATGCACGTGGGCCCGGTGGTGGGCCGCACCTGGTCCGCAGCGACGAAGCCGCCGCCGTGCCACGTGGGCAGCCACAGGACGAGGTCGGCGAACGCGAGGTCGGAGAACAGCGTCCAGTCCGCGACCAGCGCCCGGAGATGGTCGAGGTCCGTGTCGGACAGATCGGTGCGCTCGCGCACCACGTCGTCGAACCGGGCCATCCCGTGAGCCTATTGCGCTCTCGATCGCTCGGTCGTCCGCGGCGGGTCGTGGCTCGTCGCAATCGCGTCGACGCGGCGGTGCGGCTGCGGGAGGATCGGTACCCGTTCGACGGAGGGTGCGAGAGATGCATGTGCTGCTGCTCGACGACGCCGAGGCGTTCCTGACGGCGACGCTGGCGCTGCGCGCCGCGGATCCCGTGGGCACCAACGTCATCGGGTCCGTCGCGCAGAGCGTGGTGGAGGGCCGGCACTACGAGCGGCAGCACTGGTTCGTCGTGGAGGACGACGGCGAGGTCGTCGGCGCGGCGATCTGGACCCCGCCGTACAAGCTGCTCGTGCCCCGCCTGTCCGACGAGGCGGCCGACCGGGTCGCCGCCGCCGCGCTCGCGCTCGACGACGAGCTGGTGGGGGTCGTCGGACCTGTCGATACCGCGCACCGCGTGGCAGCCGCGGCCGGCCGCTCGGCCCGGGTCGAGATGCGGGAGAAGCTACTCGTGCTCGGCGACTACGTCCGGCCGACGCCGATCCCCGGCCGTTCCCGCCGGGCGACCGAGGCCGACGTCGACCTGGCCACCGACTGGATGACCCAGTTCGCAGCCGACTCCGGCGCCCTCGTCCCCGACCCCCGGGCCTCGGTGGAGGGCCGGCTCGGCGCGCTGTGGTTCTGGGACGTCGACGGCGAGCCGGTCTCCATCGCGGGACACGCGTCGCTGGTGACCACACCGGCCGGCGTCGTGGCGCGGGTCGGCCCGGTGTTCACCCCGGCCGAGCTGCGCCGCCGCGGCTACGGCGCCGCCGTCACCGCCGCCGTCGTGGAGGCGCTGCTGCCCACGGTCGACACCGTGATGCTCTACACCGACGCCGCCAACCCGACGAGCAACGGCGTGTACGAGCGGCTCGGGTTCGCCCACGTGGCCGAGGTCGTCGAGCTCACGCTCGAGGTCCCCTCTCGCTGACCGGCGGTTCGGCGCCGGGCGCCCCGGAGATCGCGTGGCCGTGCCACGGGGTCGCCGCGGCGGGTAGGTTCCACGGTCATGACGGACGACGCGCTCACCCTCAACGCCCACGGCGGGACGCACGCGGTGGAGGCGGCGCTCGCGCACGGCGTGGACACGATGTTCACCCTCTCCGGTGCGCACGTCTTCCCGCTCTACGACGCCGCGGTCGGCGGCAAGGCAGGCGCGGAGTCCGGCTCCGGGCCGATGCGCCTCGTCGACGTGCGGCACGAGCAGACGGCCGTGTTCGCGGCCGAGGGCACCGCGAAGCTCACGCGTCGTCCGGGGCTCGCGGTGGTCACCGCCGGACCCGGCGTCACGAACATCGTCTCGGGCGTCACCACGGCCCACTTCAACGGTTCGCCCCTCGTCGTGCTCGGCGGCCGGTCGCCCGACAACCGCTGGGGCACAGGGGCTCTGCAGGAGCTCGACCAGCCGCCCCTGCTCGACCCCGTGACGAAGCTCGCGGAGACGGTGCACGACACCGCCGAGATCGGCGCGGCCGTGGCGAACGCGTTCGACGTCGCCGCGTCGCCGCACCGCGGGCCGACGTTCCTCGACGTCCCCATGGACGTGCTCTTCTCCTACGCGGACGTGCCGGTGGGGAAGGCCGCGCTCGTGACGCCGACCGCACCCGACCCGGACGACGTCGAGGAGATCGTGCGGCTGCTCAGCGAGGCGGCGCACCCGGTCCTCGTGCTCGGCGGCGACGTCTGGGCGGGCGGTGCCGAGGACGCCGCGCTGCGGCTCGTGGACTCGCTCGGTCTGCCGGTGATCGCGAACGGCATGGGACGCGGCATCGTGCCCGCCGGGCACCCGCTGCTCGTCACCCGCGCCCGCGGTGCGGCGTTCGGGCAGGCCGACCTCGTCCTGGTGGTCGGGACCCCCCTGGACTTCCGGCTCGGCTACGGCGTCTTCGGCGGTGCCGACGGCACCGCACCCGCGAAGGTCGTCCACGTCGCCGACTCCCCCAGCCACGTCTCTCGCCGAGTCGGGCTCGCGGCGCACGCCTCCGGGGATCTGTCGCTCGTCCTCAACTCGGTGCGCGAGGGGGTCGAGGCGCTGATCCGCAGGCCGGACCTCAGCGCCTGGACCGGGCTGCTGCAGGGCGTGGCGGCGTCGGCGTCGGCCCGCGACTCGGCGGACCTGGCGAGCGACCGCGACCCGATCCACCCCGCGCGCATCTACGGCGAGCTGCTGCCGCGGCTCGCGGAGGACGCCGTGGTCATCGGCGACGGCGGCGACTTCGTCAGCTACGCCGGCAAGTACGTGGAGCCGGGGCGTCCCGGGGGATGGCTCGACCCGGGCCCGTACGGCTGCCTCGGCACGGGGCTCGGCTACGCGATCGCCGCGCGCCTCGCCCGGCCGTCGAGCCAGGTGGTGCTCATGCTCGGCGACGGCGCCGCGGGCTTCTCGCTCATGGACGTCGACACCCTCGTCCGGCACCGGCTTCCGGTCGTGATGGTCGTGGGCAACAACGGCATCTGGGGACTCGAGAAGCACCCCATGCAGTTCCTGTACCAGTACGACGTCGCCGCGGAGCTACGACCCGGGACCCGTTACGACGAGGTCGCGATCGCGCTCGGCGCGGGTGGCGAGACGGTCACGGCACCGCACGAGATCGGCCCGGCGCTCGACCGCGCCTTCGCCTCGGGCATCCCGTACCTCGTCAACGTCCTCACCGACCCGACGATCGCCTACCCCCGCACCACCACCGGCATCTGACCGGCGCCCTGGCGAACGCGGGAGAGGTGCGCCGCGACGACGCCACCGGCGGCGAGGTGGAACGAGCAGTCCGGCGAAGCGGGAGGGGTGCGGCGCGGACGACCACCCCCGCAGGGGGTGTCGGCAGGACCCGCGGGAGGCGCCGCAGGCGCCTCCTGACCCGTATCCGGCCAATCGCGCTCGCGTCCTTGCAGGGTGATGACGGCTAGCGCCGCCATTGACATCACGTTCCAGCTCCCGCGACACTTCACCAGGAGGTGAACTGTTGACGGCGCAGGAAGGTGGGGACCGGGCGCCGCGGAGCCACGCGGACTTGACGCCGTCTTCAACGCACTCGCCAACGCTCACCGGCGAGAGATCGTTCGCATCCTCGGGCAGCAACCTGCCGCGATCCACCACCTCGCCGATATGCGGGGTCTGTCGTTACCCGCGATCAACAAGCACATCGGCGTGCTCGAAGGCGCGGGTCTCATCAAGCGGCACAAGCGTGGACGCACGACCTTCTTGACGCTCGATCCAGGCCCGTTGACCGGGCTGCAGCAGTGGGCTGGCCAGTTCGCCACCCACTGGGGCACGGGCGACGGATCGTTCGAGAACTACGACCACTACCTCACCAACACCACCACGAACACCCGCGGCAAGAGCCGCAGGAAGGGTCCAACATGAAGAAGTTCATCGTGCTCACCTACGGCTTCACCACACCGACCGATGAGGTGAAGCAGGCATGGGGCGCCTGGTTCGCCGCCGTTGGTCCCAACCTGATCGACCCAGGCAGTCCGTTCGGCCGCGGTGTCGAACTCACCAACGACGGCCGGACCGATCTCAACCTCGACTCGCCGTCACCGCTCGTGGGCTACTGCATCCTCAACGCCGAAGACCTCGAACACGCCGAGGCCCTCGTGAGCTCCATGCCCATCATCGAAAGCGTCCGCATCTACGAATCGCACTCGATGTAGGAGCAGCCTCGCTCCCTGCACGTCCGTCAGGTCGTTCGCGGCGTTCGTGCCTTCTTGGGCGCCTTAGGCGGCTCGGACTGAGCGTACGAAACAGCACGCTCGACCCAGTAGTCGAGCGCCTCGTCCGTGGCGAGTTGCTCCGCCCGGACCATCACCAGGCCCCGCATCGGCCGGCCAGTGAAATCCATTTCGTCGGCGCCGCTGGAGAGGGCCTCTTCGTAGTTCTCAACGCCGACTCGGATCATGAGATCGTCGCCCACGATCCCACCGGCCATGTGGGTGTTCACCATGAAGGCGACACCGCCGAACATCTTCTTCTCGTCACACTCGGCACGAACGGAAACGGCTGCACGAACTCGGGCTGCCAAGACTTCGTCGTACGCCATCCGCACAGTCTCCCCGGCGTTGACGGCGCGGTTCAACCCTCTGTCAGCCGTGGCAACGGGCCGCACCTACCTACCGATAGCGTGCCGCTCCGGCCACGCCGAAGCCGTTCGGCGGCTCCCGAGCAGGTGCGAGATCTGGCACTGTGGGCGCCATCGGGGCCCCTCTGACGAACGCAGGGCGAACCGAGGTGGACAACGACCCCGCTCTGATCGTGGCGACGGTTCATGACTACTTCGACGGGTGGTTCGACGGCGACGCGTCGCGGATGGCGAGGGCGCTGCACCGCGATCTCGTCAAAAGGTCGCCCGGCGAGGATCAGGCGTCCACGCTTTCGTTCGTCACACCAGCGCAGATGGTCGCGTGGACGGATGAGGGCGCCGGTGTGGAGGTCGCGACTGCCCTGGCTGACCGCACGATCGAGATAGATGTTCTCGACATCCACGGCGATATCGCGTCCGTTCTCGTTCGCTCTGAGCCCTATCACGAGTACCTCCACCTGGTCCGCACTCGCGAGGGTTGGAGGATCACGAACGCACTCTGGTCCAGTCCGACCGGGTAGTAGCGGCACTGCATAGGCAGCGTCAAGACAAGCGGCCCAGACACCCACAGCGCGCCGAAGTGCCTCTCGGGCTGTTCCGATTCGGCCGTCGCGGGGGCTGCGCCATGGGGCCGATGGCTAGGATCTAGGTGATGCCTGGCCTGGAAGGTCCTATGGGATATCAAGCGCGTTCGGCGATTGACTTGGACCTGGACGCGATAGCGCGGCTGACTTGGACAGTTGACGCATCGTTTGGTCTGCCCCCCAGCCCGACCCGGGAGTACCTGCAATCGGTCTGGCGTCTCGCGGCGACAGACCTTGCCCGGGACACGCGGATCATCGAGAAGGACGAGGTCGTCGCAGGGTTCGCCCAAGCTATCTGGCAGAAGGAGCAGGGCGGCCCACTCGATCTGCGGGTCTTCGTTCACCCCGACCGGCGAGGGAATGGGATCGCGACGTCCTTGCTGTCCTGGGGCGAGAGCCTCGGGCGGGATCGAGGTTCCGGGGGAGTCCGGGCGGAGGTGCCCGAGACCGACATCGCCGGACACGTTCTGCTTCGCTCACGTGGGTACCACCAGGTCCGCTCAGCATTCACGATGTCGAAGACGCTGCGCGTGGAGGAGGGTACCCAGCAGGAATGCGATGGCGTGACGATCCGGCGATACGCCGACGTCGACGAGCGGGCACTGTTCGAGGTGCATGAAGCCTCATTTGCCGATCATTGGGGCTTTCGTCCCTCGACGTTCGAAGCCTTCAACGAAGAACTCCGCGCTGACAGTTGGGACCCCTCACTGGTGTTCCTGGCCGAGGCGAATGTTGGCGTCGTCGGTCATGTCGTGTCGTTCCTGGACGACAACGAAGGATTCGTGGCCATGCTCGGGGTGATCAAACCCTGGCGTAACCGTGGAATCGCCACGGCGTTGTTACACCGGACGTTCGCGGAGATCAAGACTTGGGACCGCACTCAGGTGAAGCTTGGGGTCGACGCCCAGAATCCGCACGGTGCGGTCTCCTTGTACGAAAGCGTAGGCATGACTGTCGAGCGCCAACTCGACATCTTCGAGCTCGGGACTACCGAGGCTGCCGCCCTGTGCGACGAATGAGACAGACCGCCGCAAGGGATCATGACGCCCACCGCTCGAGCGATCGTCGCGATGTCGTACTCCCCGCTGGCGTGCCTAGCCTTAGCGGTCACCAGCTGTGCGGGCGTCCAGCGATGGGTTGACGCCGGTGCCACATGGCCCGACAACCTGCGTCACGTGCTGCGTCCGGAAGATGACGGATGGCACGTCGACTTGGGCAATCTCCAAGGCGACCTCATCCGGCGGGATTCCGCCATCCACGATGACCAACTGCACGCGCTGCTCTGCGCGGAGCAGCGCTACCTCGTGGAGGAGGTAGGTGCCGGATCGGTTCCGGGTGAGACCTACCGGGACATGGCAGAGGAGCGTATTCGGGGTTGGCGCGAGAACGCCTAAGTGCCTCGCTCTCCGGTGAGCGACCCGTCATCCTGGGTCGTGCCGAAGGGGGAGCCTGACATGGCAACGCGATCCGGATTGGTCGTGGCAGCGGTGCTCGTGGCCGGGCTGGCTGGCTGTTCATCGGGGAGGGCGCCAGTGGATTCGAACTCGTCGACGGTTCTGCTGTCCGGTTCCGGCGACGGGTCTGGCGCGGCCGCATCGATCGCCGGCCCGGTCACTCTTGACGACAAGCGGTGTGTCGGCATCGACCGGCGTCTCGTGATCTGGCCAGCAGGCACCAGCTGGGACGGCGAGGCCAACGGCGTGAGATTGCCGAACGGAGACGTTGTGCGAGTCGGTGAGGCTGTCGCTGGTGGCGGCTACTACGTCACCGGGACCAGCGCGCAGTCGTCGCTGGCGGACATCGAGCAGCGCGGTCGTTGCGCATGGGATGGCGAGACGGCGATCTTCAACCCCGGCAGCGACGTCGAGCGGGTCTCGTAGCGCCGAAGTGCTCGTGCTCGCAACGGATCCCCACACGGTCGGGCGTGGATCACCACTGACCGCCGAGTACTTGAGGCGGAATCAGCAGAGCTTGCGCAGGAGGGGGCCGGGGTCGACGGCGGCGGACTCGCCACCGCTGGCCCAGTACTCGAAGTGCAGGTGCACGGCGCCGGGGCTGCCGGTGTCGCCCATGCGGCCGATCACCTGGCCGCGCGAGACGCGCTGCCCGGCGCTGACCGACAGGGACGACATGTGGCCGTAGTAGAACTTGGCCCCGCTCCCGCCCTGGAGCACGATGCGCAGCGCGCCGTTGCTCTGCCGGCCGGCGCGGATGATCGTGCCGCCCTCGACCGCGAGGATGGGCGAGCCGTACGGGCCCATCATGTCCATGCCCTGGTGGCTGTGGCCGGATCGGGCGGCGCCCCAGCCCTGGCCGAACCCGGCACCGGGTGCCGGGCAGATCCGACCGCCGACGGACGGCGAGCTGGACCGGGACGACGACGTCGTGCCGGAGCTGCTGGCCTTGGCGCTCGGCGCTGCGGCCGGCGCCGGGCCGAGCCGGAAGTCGGTGGCGAGCGCGCGCCAGGTGAGCTGGCCGACGTAGCCCTGGGCGGGCAGGCCGCGCGAGGCCTGGAACGCCTTGACGGCGACCAGGGTCATCGGGCCGTACCAGCCGGTGACCTTGACGCCGAGCTTGCCCTGCAGCACGCGCACGGCGCGGTCGCGCGAGCCGGGCTCGAGCACGGGGAGCCAGGTCCAGGCCGGGCCTGTGCGGGGCTTGGCGGCGGGCTTCGCCTTGGCGACGGCCGTGGCCGGGGCGGTGCGCGTGGTGCTGCGCGAGGCGACAGCGGGGACCCGGGCGGCCGCGGCGGTCAGCGGCGCGCTCAGCAGACGCGACTGGGAGTTGAGGGAGCGCTGCAGGGCGCTGCTGGACCGTGCGGCGGACGCTGCGGCGACCTCGGCGGCGACGGCGTCGAACGGGGACGCGCTCGACGACGGGAAGGCCGCGCTCACGTTCTCCCCGGACGCGGGCGCCACGACGAGCATGGCGGCGACGAGGGCGGCACCGGACGTGCCGGCGACGATCAGGGTGCGACGCGATGGCGTCACGGACGAACCCAGCATGGGTCGGACCTCCGGCCACGTCTGCGGGGTCAGCTGTCGGGTTCGGCTGTCGGATGGCCGGCCGAGCGCCTGCTCGGCTTCACCCCCAGGACGCGACCGGCTGCCGCGCCCACAAGTGGGTCCCCCACTCCTGCCCAGAGCGGGTGCTCGATGTGATGCGGGCCCAGGGCAGGACTCGACGTCGGGCTCGCATCAGCCGCCGGATTCCCCCCGCGCGACCACGTCCGACGTTATCAGGGGAGGATCGGGTTCGTGGCCCCCGACCGTCCGGAATCCGTGCGCACGGAGGTCCGGCTCGCCCGGCCGGAGGAGTACGCCGCCATCGGTCGCCTGGTCGAGGACGCCTACCGCGCGGCCGGCCACCTCGACCGCGACAGCGGCTACGCCGAGCACCTGCGCGACGTCGCCGGACGTGCGGACGAGCACCCCGTGCTCGTCGCCGTACGCGACGAGGCGCTCGTGGGCACCGTCACGGTCACGCCGCACGGCACGTCGCACTCCCACGACGCCCGCCCGGGCGAGCTCGAGTTCCGCTACCTCGGGGTCGCGCGCGACGCCTGGGGCACGGGCGTCGCGGAGGCGCTCGTGGCCGCGTGCGAGAGGTGGGCGGTGGAGAGCGGCGCGAGCGCCCTCGTGATCAGCGTCATCGCCTGGAACGAGCCGGCGCTGCGGCTCTACGACCGGCTCGGCTTCCGGCGGGCACCCGACCGCGACCGCGAGCCCGCACCCGGCATCGTGCTGTGTGCGCTCGTCAAGGACGTGCGGCCGGCGTAGCTACAGCCGGCCGAGGAACCGCACCCGGTCGACGACGACCCGCGTGACGCGACCGGTCGCCACCACCACCGGGGACGCTCCGTCCAGCACGTGCTCGCCCGCCACCTCGAAGCGCACCAGCCGGCCGTCGACGTACGAGACCGACGCCGTCACCACGCACGATCGCACCCACCGGGGTGGCCGCGAGGTGCTCGAGCTCGACCCGCGTGCCCACGCTCGTGCTGTCCGAGCCGATGCTTCCGGCGAGGGCGTCGACGGTGGCCGCCTCCAGCCAGGCGAGCAGGCGCGGGGTGGCGAGCACAGGGACGTCGCCGCTCCCGAGGGCGAGCGCGGTGTCCGCGTCGCCCACCTCGAAGGTCAGCGAGGAGGAACGGCCCACGGAGGGGCCGGGAACGGCGGTCACGGCGCGAGCGTAGGCCCGGCGCGACGGGTCAGGCGACGAGCCCGAGACGGCGCAGCTCCACCATCAGGTCGTGCGGGCTGGTCGAGGCGTCCATCGCGGCGTCGAGGGTGATGACGCCGTCGCGGAACAGCTCGGTCAGGTGCTGGTCGAAGGTCTGCATCCCGTAGAAGCCGCCCTCGGCGATCAGCGAGTGGATGCTGCTCGTCTTGTCGGGGTCGGAGATGGCGTCCGCGACCCGACCGGTGTTGACGCAGATCTCCATCGTCACGCAGCGACCGAGGCCGTCGGCACGCGGGACGAGGCGCTGGCAGATGATGCCGCGCAGCGAGCCCGCGAGGGAGAGGCGGACCTGGCCCTGCTCGTGCGGCGGGAAGAAGTCGATGATGCGCGTGATGGTCTCCTGCGCGTCCGTCGTGTGCAGCGTCGACATGACGAAGTGGCCGGTCTCGGCCGCCGCGAGCGCCGCCTTCACCGTCTCCTCGTCGCGCATCTCGCCCACGAGGATGACGTCGGGGTCCTGGCGCATCGCAGCACGGAGAGCGGTCGCGAAGTCCTTGGTGTCGACCCGCACCTCGCGCTGGTTGATCATGCTGCGCTTGTCGAAGTGCAGCACCTCGATCGGGTCCTCGATCGTGACGACGTGGACCTCGCGGTTGAGGTTGATGTTGTCGACCATGCCCGCCAGGGTGGTCGTCTTGCCCGAGCCGGTGGGGCCGGTGACGAGCACGAGACCGCGCGGCTCGAGCGAGAGCGCCCCGAGCACCTGCGGCAGGCCGAGGTCCTCGAGCGGGATGGCACCGATCGACACGCGACGGAAGACCAGGCCGGCGCTGCCCCGCTGCCGGAAGACGTTGACGCGGAAGCGGCCCACGCCGTCGATGCCGTAGGCGAAGTCGGCCTCGTTCGAGCGGGCGAACTCCTCGATGAGGTCGGCGCGCAGCACCTCGCGGACGAAGTGCTCGGTGTCCTCGCGACGCAGGTCAGGGACCTGGAGCCGCCTCAGCACGCCGTCGACGCGCACGCGGGGGGCGGAGCCGACCTTGCAGTGCAGGTCGGAGCCGCCGCACTCCACGAGCGCGCGGAGGAAGGGCACGATCGACACGGGCCCGGCGGTGGCGGGCGGAGCAACTACGGGCGCCGGTGCCGGCAGGTCGCTCGCCGGGGCCGACGTCGGGGAATCGACGGTCTGCGTCACTCCCAAGGCATCGGCCGCAGCGGCGCCGTCCTTGAGCGTCCCGCGGAACTCGCCTGGAGCGCCCGGAGCGCCCGAATCAGGCGAGGACGACGAGGACGTCGCCTTCCTGCACGACGTCCCCCTCGCGCACCCGGACCTCGGCGACGGTGCCGCCGCCCTCGGCGAGCACCGGGATCTCCATCTTCATCGACTCCAGGATCAGCAGCGTGTCGCCGGCGGCGACCTGGTCCGAGGGCGCGACGACGATCTGCACGACGTTCGCCACCATCTCGGCGGTCACCTCGGTCGCCACGGGTCCTCCTGAGGGTTCGGTCGGTGCTGACGCGTCATCCTGGCACGCGGACGCCCCGCAGCGGCTACGGTCGCGAACCGTGGGCGACGACGTGGCGGACCGGGTCCGCGCCGAGGACGTGCGGATCCGCGACGCTCGTGCCGGACGACGCACCGGCGATCGCGGCGGTGATGCGAGCCGCGCGGGCGGCCGCGATGCCGTGGCTCCCGGTGCTGCACGGGCCGGACGAGGACCTCGCGTACTTCGGCCGGCAGGTGGAGGCGAACGCGGCCTACGTCGCCGTGCTCGCGGGCCGCGTGGTCGGGTTCGCCGTCGTCGACGAGCGGGAGCAGGTGCTCGAGCACCTCTACCTCGACCCGCCGCTGCGCCGCCGCGGCATCGGTGCCGCGCTCGTGGCGCACGCACGGACCCGGCACCCCGGGCCGCTCGAGCTGTGGTGCTTCCGCGACAACACCGACGCCCGCGCGTTCTACCGCGCACAGGGAGGGCTGGAGCTGTTCGAGACCGACGGCAGCGACAACGAGGAGAAGACGCCCGACGTACGGCTGCGCCTGCCCGGGGCCGCTCAGTAGGCGTGCTCGGACTCGCGCTCGATGATGTGGGCGAGCGTGTCGATGACGTCGGGGTCGTACTCGCGGTCGATGCCGAGCTGCAGCCGCTCGATCGCCTGCTGCTTGCGGTCGCTCTCGAGCGAGGCGCCCACGCGTGTCGTCGTAGGCGTTGACGGCCTTGATGATCCGGCTCGCCATCGGCAGCGAGGTGTCGAGCTGCCCCCGGTGCGGGCGGTGCGGATCGGCCTGCCGGGCCACGATCGTGGCGACGTTGTCGAGCACGCCCGTCTCGCGGATCACCTGGCGCCGAGCTCGGCGATACGACGCTGCTCCGCGGGGTCCTGCCATCTGGTGGCACCGCCGGCGATGGGGTCCTGGAGCGAGAGCTGGCCGATGTCGTGCATGAGCGCGGCGTAGATGAGGTCGGTGACGTCGCGCTCGCTCAGGCCCATCTCGCGGCCCACCTTCTCGGCGAGCACGCTGACCCGGCGCGAGTGACCGGTCGGGGTGTAGCCGCCCACCTCGGTCACCTTCGAGAGCGACCGGATGGTCTGCAGGTAGGTGCCCTCGATCGTGGCGTAGCGCCGGAACGAGAACTGGGTGAGCAGCAGGGGCACGGCGAAGACGGGCAGCGCCAGGTAGCCCATGAACGGTGCGGCGAGGGCGATCAGGACTCCGGTGGCGGCGATCGCCGACGCGATCCCGACCAGGGCGCGGAACTCGTCGACGATCGCGGTGCGGAAGGGCGCGTGCGACTGGCTGGCCCGGACGGCGGCGGCGAGCAGGGCGTCGATGACGGCGGCGGCGAGGGCGGCCAGCGTCATCACCACGGCGAGGCCGGGTGTCCGGGCGGCCGTCGGGTCGAGAGCTGCTCGACGAGCGGGCGGAACAGCGCCGCGGCGACCATCGTGGTGAGCACGCGGCGGGCGAGCTCGTCGAGGTGCGTGCCCTGGCCGACCAGGGCGCGCGGGAAGGCCCCGACCAGGCGCCGACCGCGACCACCGTCACGGGGAATGCCATCGTGTAGGTGACCGCCTCGCCCCGGATGCCGGGGAGCAGCGCGACGGCGAGGGCGCCGGCCGAGGCCAGCGGGGCGCTCTGGCGCCCGCCCGGGAGGGTGATCCGCAGGATCTCGCCGACCGCGATGAACGCGGCGAACGCGACGAAGACGCCGGCGTAGGGCCAGATGCCCTGGTTGGCCACGATGACCACGGACGCGACCACGGCCAGCGACGCCGCGAGCACGAGCGGGACGGCGGCGCGCATGTCCTGCTGGGTGTTCACGGGCGCTCCTCCCTCGACTCGAGGAGGCGGTCCGACTCGAGGGTCGACGCGTCATCCGGGACCGGCGAGGCGCCCTGCGGCCCGACGAGTCCGAGGGTGTCCGCGGCGGTGGGGTCGTCGTCGTCGCTGCCGAAGGAGGGGACGCCCACGAGCGGCTCGGGCAGGTCGGCGGGGAGGGTGTCGGCGACGTCCCAGCCGCTGGACTCGATCGCGTCGACGAGCGCCTCGACCATCACCGGGTCGAACTGCGAGCCCTTGCACGCGCGCAGCTCGAGGCAGGCGTCCTCGATCGTGCGGGCGCCGCGGTAGGAGCGGGTGGTCGTCATCGAGTCGAACGCGTCGGCGACGGCGATGATCCGCGCGAACTCCGGGATCTCCTCGCCCTTGAGGCCGCGCGGGTAGCCGCGGCCGTCGATGCGCTCGTGGTGGAAGTGGATGCCCTCGATGGCCTCGCCCAGGAACTCGAGCTCCTTGGTGATCTCGCGCCCGCGGCCGGGGTGCTGCTGGATCGCCTCGAACTCGTCCTCGGTGAGCCGGCCCGCCTTCTGGAGGACGCGGGTCGGGACGCCGAGCTTGCCGACGTCGTGGAGCATCCCGGCGTAGCGCAGGCTCGACACCCGGTCCTCGCGCATGCCCGAGCGGCGGCCGATCAGCACCGACGCCATGGCGACGCGCTCGGAGTGACCGCGCGTGTAGACGTCCTTCATCTCGACCGCCCGGATCAGCGAGCGCATGGTGGCCTCGTAGGCCTCCTGGCGCGCCGCGAACATGGCGAAGACCCACCGGGCGACCATGAGCGGGGCGAGCACGAGGACCGCGGAGAACGCGCCGACATACGGCCACAGGACGGCGAGCAGGAGCCCGAAGAGCGAGTAGATGAACAGCGGCATGGCCGACTCGGCCATGGTGCCGACCCAGACCCGCCACGGCGAGACGCGCTCCACCAGCGAGATGACCATGACCATGAGCAGCCCGTTGACCACCTCGTAGGTCAGGGTGGCCGCGATCATCGGCAGCAGGACCTTGTCCAGCGAGAACGTGGACCCCGGCTCGAGCAGGAGCGTGCCCTGCGTGGCGACGTAGACCCAGCCGGCGGCGAACGCGGACAGCGATCCCATCGCGCCGTTGAACGCCCGCTTGAACCACGGGACCCGGATGGCGCCGAGCGCCATGCACGCGGCCACGATGGGCGCGCCGTCGAAACCCAGCAGGAGCACCGAGGCGATCGTGACGGGCATGACGACGGAGATGTTGACCGTCTCCCGGTCCGCCACGCTGCGGGCCAGTGCGGTCGACAGGCCTTCGGCGATGACGACGAGCGCGGACAGCGCCGCGGCAGCGACCCATTGGTCGGTGTCGAGGTGCCGGGCACCGAACCCCAGGACGAGGACGCCGGCCACCGTGACGACGGCGACGTAGAGTCGCGCCCCCAACGGCAGCTCACGCATGGTCGTCCCTTTCGTCGAACGCGCCGGAGCGCGACCGAGAGATGTCGGCAGGATCGGGATCGGCAGCAGAGGTATCGACCTGAACCTCATGGCCCTAGCGGATGTGACTAGTGCCAGGACCACCCGGACTCGGTGCCGAGCATGCGCTCGACAACGGCAACGATCTTCTTCATGAGTGGATCAACTCCTCGCGATGCGTGTCACGGGCACCGCTGGTCGCCCGTGCGCACTCCGCTCCGCTCGCGATCTCATTGCTGTGGCTCTCGCCACGTTCGTTGAAGTCGAAGTCAGCCGGCCCCTGCACCGGGCGCGCCGAGGGAGCGCCCGTACCTGGAGCCGGAGTCCCTCTCCCTCGGCTGCCGATCCCGTTCCCGCCGCTATTGAGTTGAGTTCGCGCACCCCCATCACACCCGATACCCCCGGGTGGGACGCAACCGCGCAATGCCATCGGGGCACACGGCCCCGATGGCGACTCTCACTGTGACAGGGGGGGACCGTGTTTCGTCAAGCCCCGTCTGCCCCATTTGTTCCGGTTCGGTGCTCGGGTTGGGGCAAGGCCCGGTCCCCCGGACCGTCCGTACTCCGGATGAGTGACTACGCGGGTGAGGTGGTACCCCGTTCGGTCGAGTCGCGTCGTGTCGTGCTGACGCGCCGTAACCTCCTCAGTAGTGTCAGCCGTCACAGCGCTGCCCCGATCGGGGCCCGGGCTCGGAGGGGGGTGCGGGCATGACCGATCGAGCGGACGCCGCGGCGTACGCCGAGCTGCTCGCCGCCCTGGTCTCGCGCCCGCTCCGACCCGGCGACCGCCCGCTTCGACGCCGAGCTCGCCGCAGCCGAGGCGGCCGGCGGGATCGACGGCCCGACCGCCCGCACGCTGCGGTGGTGGCAGCGGCAGTCCATGCTCGGCCTCGAGGACCACCTCATGGCGGTGCTGCCCGGCCTGCTGGCCTCGCTGGCCCAGGCCGAGGTCGCCGCGACAGGACGCCGTGCGCACCAGCGCCGAGTCCTGGGCCCTCGCCACCGGGTCGGCGGAGGACGCCCGCCGCCGCGAGCTGCCGAGCAGATGTCGTCGGCCCGCTCCGTGCCGTCCGGCCCGGTCGTGCTCCACGCCAGCCGTACCGCCCCGGCGAGCCCGCCCTTCGGGGTGCCCGACGACCGTCCCGCTCCCCCGCTCACCGCGGTGGCGCCCATCCGGCCCGACGTCCCGCCCACCGCACCCGAACCCCGGGCCGCTGACCCGTTCGGATCACGCGGCGAGGCCGCCGTGCACCCGGTGGGTTTCACCGCATCGGCCGAGCGCGGCGCGCCACGGCAACGATTGCTCGTCGCCGGGCTTACGGTCCTGACAGACGACACGACGCAGGTGCCCCCGACCTCGCCGTGACGACCCGACCGCACCGCCACCACCGTCCGACCCCGGACGCTTCATCGGAGGACCCATGACCGCCCTGCGCCTGCTCCCCGAGCTCGAGGAGTCGCTGCGTGCGATCCCCGGGATCCGTGAGGCCAGCGTGCGTCACCGGCCCGGACGCGCGACCCACCGAGGTCCACGTGCTCGCGCAGCCCGGCAAGCCCGCCAAGCAGGTCGTGCGCGACGTCCAGTCCGTCGCGATGGCGCAGTTCGACCTCGACATCGACCACCGCATCGTGAGCGTCGTGCAGATCGCCGACGACACCGTCGACCCCGACGACTCGCACGAGAGCACCTGCGCGCCGCCGAGGCCGAGGCCGCCGAGGAGGCGCAGCCCCGCCCCGCGCTCACGAGCATCACCGTGCGAGCTCCGCCGAGGGCGAGACGAGTCGTCGACGTCGCCTCGCCATCGCCGGCAGCGTGTTCTCCGGCCACGCCACCGGGCCCGGCCTGCCGATCCACCGGCCGCGCATCGTCGCCCAGGCCACCCTTGCCGCGATGACCGAGCTGCTCGGCATCCCCGCCCAGATCGAGAGCGCCCAGATCCTCGAGATCGGCTTCCGCGAGGTGGCCGTCACCACCCTCACCCTCACGATCCCCCGGCTCGGCGACCAGGCCCTGTGCGGCAGCGCCCTGGTCCGGGGCGACGCCGAGGACGCCATCGCGCGCTCGGTCCTCGCGGCCGTGAACCGGCGTCTCGCCGGCTGATCGGGCGCTGGCCGGGCCACCCGTCCTCGTGTGGGACACTGGTCGCCACTCGACCGGGGCACGGCGCCGGTCCGCCCAGCCCCGGCACCGCAGGAGTCACCATGAGCAAGCGCGCACGCAAGCGTCGCACCCGCAAGAAGAACGGCGCCAACCACGGCAACCGTCCCAACGCCTGAGACCGTCGCCCGACACGAACGACCAAGGCCCGCCCCCAGCTGGGGAGCGGGCCTTCGTCGTCGGTGCGGCGGTGGCGGTCAGTCGCCGGGGTCTCGACGGTCCGATGTGCACCGTGACGCTGCGGATGCGGGCGACCACCTGGGCGCGGACCTCGTCGGGCACCTGCTCGTAGCCGCAGCAGCGGCTGCACCAGGAGCTTGACCTCCTGGTAGATGCCGGCCTCGTGCAGGCACGGGCCGCACTCGTCGAAGTGCTGGGCGATGCGCTCGTGGTCGTGCTCGGTCATCTCGCCGTCGAGGTAGGCCGACACGGCGTCGAGCACCTCGCCGCACGGGGTGTCGTGGTGGTTGCCGCAGCTCATGTCGGCCGACCCTCCCGTGCCGGCGCGCCGCGGGCACGAGCCCGCGCTCGCGAGCGTAGTCCTCGAGCAGGTCGCGCAGCTGCGCCGACCACGGTGCAGCCGCGACATCACGGTGCCGATCGGAGTGCCCATGATCTCGGCGATCTCCTTGTAGGCGAAGCCCTCGACGTCGGCGAGGTAGACCGCGATGCGGAAGTCCTCCGGGATCGACTGCAGCGCGTCCTTGACGTCGGAGTCCGGCAGGTGGTCGAGCGCCTCGGCCTCGGCGGAGCGCAGCCCGGTCGAGGTGTGCGCCTCGGCGCGCGGCCATCTGCCAGTCCTCGACGTCGTCGCTGTTGGACTGCAGCGGCTCGCGCTGCTTCTTGCGGTAGCCGTTGATGAAGGTGTTGGTGAGGATCCGGTAGAGCCACGCCTTGAGGTTCGTGCCGTCCCGGTACTGGTGGAAGGCGGAGAAGGCGCGGACGAAGGTCTCCTGGAGGAGGTCCTCGGCGTCGGCCGGGTTGCGGGTCATGCGCAGCGCTGCCGGCGTAGAGCTGGTCGAGGAAGGGCAGGGCGTCGCGCTCGAAGCGAGCGCGACGCTCGTCGTCGGTCTCGACCGGGGTGGTCTCGTCGGCGGTACCGCTGCTGTTCTGGGTCATCACCGTCGAGCGTACTGGGGACGAGGCACCACCCACCTGTTCAGGCAGGTCGAGACGGCTCTCGGAGGTCGCGAGGACGAGCACGCGGGCCCCTTCCGGACGGACGGATCTGATGACGGCTGTGGAACAAGCCGGTCCGTGGCCGTCATTCCCCGCGCGCGAGCCGGACCGCGCGGTCAGTGCTGCCTCGAGGATGCGTGGCCGCCGGGTCGGGACCGTCGCGTCCGGACCCGGAACGCAGTGGTCGGCCGCGGCGACGGCGCACGACCGTCGGCTCCCCGCCCCCAGGCCGCGCGCGAGCTCGCGCGGCGAGCCGAACGCGTCGCGCTCCCCCTGGACGACCACGACCGGGACGCCGGCCGAGCGGGGAACCGCGAGCTCGGCCGAGCGCTTCGCCAGCGCCCGCGCGAGCGCCTCCGGCGTCGGGCCGCCGACGGCGGGGCGAGCGGGAAGGCCAGCAGCAGCACGCGCATCGGCGCCGACGGCGAGGCGGTGCGGCAGGCCACACGGGCGCCGGCGCTGCGGCCGCCGACGACCAGCGGCGTACGCCGCGGGGGCGCCGTACGACCTGCCGAGCGCGGCGACGGCCGCCAGCCAGCCGACGTCGAGCGTGGCGGGGGCCGCGGCCACCTTGCGCCCGGCGAGCACCCACGGCTGGTCGACCAGGACGGTCGAGACGCCGTGGCGCGGCAGGGCGTCGGCGAGCCCCAGCAGGTCGGCGTGTCGACGCCGCGTCCGGCGCCGTGGCCGAGCACGAGCACGGCCCGGGGCCGGGCCACCGTCCGGGACGTGCAGCCGGGCGCGCCCAGCGGCGTCGCGACGTCGTGCGTCGACGGTCGTGATGCGCGGTGCCATGGGCTCAGAACAGCGCGTCGTCGGTGTCGGCGTCGTCGGCGTTGCTCGGCGGCGATCGGCTCGAGGAGCTCGGGGCCGTTGTTGCGCACGGTGTTCACGGCCGTCGACACCGGGTAGGCGTCGAGCCGGCCGGGCGCCGCAGGCACGAGCAGCCCGGCGAGGTCGCCGGTGCGACCCGTCGCGGTCCGGGTCGAGCCAGTCGTGCCACCGAGTCGCGCTCGACGAGCAGCGGCATGCGGTCGTGGATGCGTCCGACCGCGTCCTCGGCCGTGGTGGTGAGCACCGTGGTGGTCATCAGCCACGCCAGCGGGTCGTCGTCCTCCCGGGTCGGGTCGCGCCAGAGCTCGTAGAGGCCGGCCATCGCGAGCACCCCGCCGTCGGCCGGGTGGATGAAGAACGGCTGCTTGACCGGCTTGCCGTTGCGGCCCTTCGGGCCGTCCTCCGGGGTGTACCACTCGTAGTAGCCGTCGGCGGGGAGCAGGCAGCGGCGCTGGGCGAACGCCTTGCGGAACGCCGGCTTCTCGGCCACGGTCTCCATCCGCGCGTTGATCATGCGGTTGCCGATCGACGGGTCCTTCGCCCACGACGGCACGAGGCCCCACGTCACCACAGCGAGCTCCCGGCGCGGCGCCGCCTCGGGCTCGCCGCGAGGCCGACGGTCGATGACGGCGTAGACCTTCTTGGTCGGCGCGACGTTGTAGTCGGGCTCGAGCACCTCCTCGGGCCGCGCGACACCTCGAACTCCTCGACGAGGTCGTCCGGGTTCCGGCTCGCCGCATACCTCCCGCACATGCCCCGATCCTCCCCCATCCCCGCTCCGCGAGCTGCCGCCCGGTCGCGGGCCGCGATCGAGGGTTCGGGCAGGAACTCGCGGACGACGACCGGGGAGGCTCCACTAGGCTGCGGGTCGTGGCATCTGACGACCATCCGTGGCCGGCACCGGTCGCGACCGCGCCGGTCGAGGCGGTCGTCCGCGTGCCGGGATCGAAGTCGCTGACCAACCGCGCGCTCGTCCTCGCCGCGCTCGCCGACGCCCCGTCGCGCGTCACCGGAGCGCTGCGCGCCCGCGACACCCTGCTCATGGGGCGGGCCCTCGGGGCCCTCGGAACTCGGTCGTCGGCCTGGACCGGGACCGCCGACGGCGATCGAGGCTCGGACAGCGAGCGCGACGGCGAGGTCGCATCACGCCCGCGCCGCTCAGCGGGCCGGCGCACGTCGACTGCGGGCTCGCCGGCACCGTCATGCGCTTCCTCCCCCCGGTCGCGTCGCTCGCCACCGGTGACATCCGCTTCGACGGCGACCCGCGCGCGCGGGTCCGCCCGATGGGCGCCGTGATCGAGGCGCTCGAGTCGCTCGGCGTCGACGTCGACGACGACGCGCGGCGCACGCTCCCGTTCACGGTCAAGGGCACGGGCTCCGTGCGCGGCGGCGAGGTCACGCTCGACGCCTCGGCGTCGAGCCAGTTCGTCAGCGCCCTGCTGCTGTCCGCGCCCCGCTTCGACGAGGGGGTGGTCGTCCGGCACCGCGGACGCGGCGGTGCCGTCGATGCCGCACATCGACATGAGCGTCGCGATGCTGCGCGAGCACGGCGTGACCGTCGACGTCGACTCCGACGACCCCACGGACGCGACCTGGACGGTCGCCCCCGGTCCGCTGCGCGCCCTCGACCGGGTCGTCGAGCCCGACCTCTCCAACGCCGCGCCCTTCCTCGCCGCCGCGCTCGTCACGGGCGGTCCGTCACCGTGCCGTCGTGGCCGCAGCGCACCACCCAGGCCGGCGACGCGCTGCGCGTGCTCGCCGAGCGGATGGGCGCCACGGTCGACGTGGTCGCCCGAGGGCCTCACGGTCAGCGGCGGCGACACCCTGCTCGGCCTCGACGCCGACCTGCACGACGTCGGCGAGCTCACGCCGGTCCTCGCCGCGATCTGCGCGCTGGCCTCCACCCCCTCGCACCTGCGCGGGATCGCGCACCTGCGCGGCCACGAGACCGACCGGCTCGCCGCCCTCGCCCACGAGATCAACGCGCTCGGCGGCGACGTCCAGGAGACCAAGGACTGGCTCGTCATCCGGCCGCGCGCCCTGCACGGCGGCGTCGTCGAGACCTACGACGACCACCGGATGGCAACGGCCGGCGCGGTTCTCGGCCTCGCCGTGCCCGGTGTCGAGGTCGTCGACGTCGCCACCACCGCCAAGACGCTGCCGGACTTCGTCACGATGTGGCAGTCCATGCTCGGCGGCCGCGCAGCGTGACGCGGCGCCGCGACCTCGACGAGGACGACGTCCGGGTCCGCCCCGGTCGCGGCAAGTCGCGCCCCCGCAGCAAGGAGCGCCCGAGCCACGACGACGCCGGAGCGGGGTTCGTGGTCGCCGTCGACCGCGGCCGCTTCACCGTGGTGCTCGGCACCCCCGACGAGCCCGGGCGTCGAGGTCTACGCCGTGAAGGCGCGCGAGCTCGGCCGCAAGGGCGTCGTGGTCGGCGACCGCGTCGCCGTCGTCGGCGACCTCTCCGGCGCCACCGACACCCTCGCCCGCGTCGTGCGGGTCGAGCCGCGCACGACGTCGCTGCGACGCAGCGCCGACGACGACGACCCGATCGAGCGCGTGCTCGTCGCCAACGCCGACCAGCTCGTCCTCGTCACCGCGCTCGCCGACCCCGAGCCGCGCCCGCGCATGATCGACCGCGTGCTCGTCGCGGCGTACGACTCGGGCCTCTCGCCCGCTGCTCGTGCTCACCAAGAGCGACCTCACCTCGCCCGACGCGCTGCTCGAGCAGTACGGCGCGCTCGACGTGCCGTTCGTGGTGACCCGCCAGGACGGCACCGACCCGATCGACGTCGAGATCCTGCGCGAGCGGCTGCGCGACCGCGTCTCGGTGCTCATCGGGCACTCCGGCGTCGGCAAGTCCACGCTCGTCAACGCCCTCGTGCCCGACGCGGACCGCGCCATCGGACGCGTCAACGAGGTGACCGGGCGCGGCCGCCACACGTCGACCTCGGCGGTCGCCCTGCGGCTGCCCGAGGGCGGCTGGGTCGTCGACACCCCCGGCGTGCGCTCGTTCGGCCTGGCCCACGTCGACCCGCAGCGGGTGATCCTCGCGTTCCCCGACCTCGGCTCCGGGACCGAGGAGTGCCCGCGCGCCTGCACCCACGACGAGCCGGACTGCGGGCTCGACGCCTGGGTGGCCGACGGCCACGCGGGGTCCGGCGGCGCTGCCCGGCTCGAGTCCCTCCGCCGGCTGCTGCGCAGCCGCGCGGGCGGCGACGACGGCCCGCCGCTCGACGACTCCCCCCGCTGACGAGACGCCGAGGACAGTCCCATGCACATCGCGGTCACATCGCTGCTGAGCCCGACCGACGCCGATATCTCCTGTCTCGCAGACGTTCTCGTCGACTGCGTCGAGGGCGGCGCCGGTGTCGGGTTCCTCGCGCCGCTCGCTCACGACGAGGCGAGCGCGTGGTGGAGCACCGCACTCACGGACACGGGCACGCTCACCTGGGTCGCTCGCGACATGTCCGACGGCGCGGTGGTCGGCTGCGTCCGGCTCGTGCTCGCGCAGCAGGTGAACGGGCCGCATCGCGCCGAGGTGACCAAGCTCCTGGTGCACTCGAGGGCGCGGCGCACGGGGTGCGCCACGGCGCTCATGGATGCGATGGAGACCTGGGCGGCGGCGAACGGACGGCACCGGCTCGTCCTCGACACCTGGACCGACGGCGTCGCGCAGCGGTTCTACGAGGCGCGCGGCTGGCAGCTGGTGGGCGTGGTGCCGGACTACGCGCTCACCACCGAGGGCGAGCTCGCCCCCACCACGATCCTCACGAAGGACCTGCGACTCGGCCGATAGCTCCTCAGCCGCCGGGGGTCGTGTTGTCGATGATCGGCTTCCACACGGCCGTCGCGCCGGAGTGACCAGCCCGGATCGCCCACAGCAGGGCGATCGCGGCAGCGATCACGGTGAGGACGGCGAGGATCGTGCGGGTGCGCGAGCGACGCCCGTCGCCGCCGCGGTCGTACCACCACAGCGCGGTCACCAGCACGAGCAGCAGCAACGAGAACCACGGCATGAGCTTCGCGATGTCGGCGTGCTCGACCGGCAGCCCGACGCGCTCCGCGAGCGCCTCGCCGCTCTCCTTCGCGACGAATGCCGACCCCGTCGCCACGAACGCGGTGGCCACCACGAGCCAGCCGTACTTGCGGCTCCAGTCGAAGCGCAGCGCGACGGCGATCGCGCCGATCGCGGCGAGCGGCACGAGGACGATCACCGCGTGCACGACGAGCGGGTGGATCGGCAGGCCCGTGATGGTGTCGAACATGCAGCGACAGTACGTCGCCGATCTCGGGCCGTCAGCCGGATCACGGCACCGCGCGATCACGATCCGGTCGCCCGGTAGCGTCGTGCACGTGACCTCGACGCCGTACGCCGACGACCTCGCCCTCGCGCTGCGCATCGCCGATCAATCCGATGCGATCACGATGGACCGGTTCACCGCACGTGACCTCGTCGTGGAGACCAAGCCCGACCTCACGCCGGTGAGCGACGCCGACAAGGCGGTCGAGCGGCTCATCCGCGACGTCGTGGGTGCCGACCGGCCGGACGACGGTGTCCTCGGCGAGGAGTACGCCGAGCTCGTGGGTGCCAGCGGTCGGCGCTGGATCGTCGACCCGGTGGACGGCACGAAGAACTTCGTGCGCGGAGTTCCCGTGTGGGCCACGGTGATCGGGCTGCAGGACGCAACCGGTCGCATGGTCGTCGGCGTCGTCTCCGCTCCCGCGCTCGGCCGGCGCTGGTGGGCCACCCTCGGCGGAGGTGCCTGGGTGGCGGACCCCTGCTCTCCTGCGCCTCGACGCATCTCCGTGTCCAAGGTGTCGACGCTCGCCGATGCATCCCTGTCGTACTCCGACCACGTCGGGTGGGAGCCGCGCGGCATCCGTGCGCAGTGGGACGCGCTGCTGCGCCACCGCGTGGCGCACCCGGGCCTACGGCGACTTCTGGAGCCACCTGCTGGTCGCCGAGGGCGCCGTCGACATCGCCGCGGAACCCGAGCTCAACCTCTACGACGTGGCGGGGGTCTCGGTGATCGTCACGGAGGCCGGCGGCAGGTTCACCGGGCTCGACGGCGTGGACGGACCGGACCGGGGCAGCGGTGTCTCGAGCAACGCGCTGCTGCACGACGCCGTGATCGCAGCGCTGACCGGCACCTGAGCCGACGCAGGCGTCACGCCCTCGTCGCTCGCCTCGGTGGCGCGCGCGGGACGGCGGCGCCGCCACCACGCCACGATCGAGGGCGCCGCCAGCACGGCGTAGAGGTCGAACCAGCCGTAGCCGCCGGCCGCGATGCTCGGCGGGTTGCCCATCGGCACCCACCCCAGGATCGTGTCGACCGGCGCCCACGCCCACACGCCCCAGGCCGTGCCGAGGATCTCGAGGTAGCTCACCACGACGAACGCACCGACGTAGAGCAGGGTCGAGCGGCCCCAGCGCAGGAACGCCAGCAGGCAGAGGTACCACGCGAACCCGAGCACGTCCCGGCGCGGGGCGAGCAGCAGGCCCCACACCGCCCACGCGCCCGCGACGACGACGGTGGCGCGGACCGCGAGCGACGCGTTGCGTCGCACGACGGGGAGGCGACCGAACGTGAGCGCCGCGAGGTAGATCAGGCCGTGCCCGGGCGGGACGTACGCCGGCACGTGCTCGAGCCGGTACACGTACACCTCGAGCCAGCCCGAGAAGACGAGCTCGACCACCGTCGCGACGACGACCACCACGGCGGTCTGGGCACGCACCAGCTCGGTCTCGTGCGCGAGCCACCAGACCAGCAGCGCCCAGGTGAGCGCGCCGACCGCCAGCTGGCCGGCGAGGGAGACGAAGGTGTCGAGCCAGAGCGCCGACGGGATCCAGGCGAGCGCGATCATCAGCGCTCGCCCGTCCGTCCAGCCCGCGGTCACCCGCCCAGTGTCCCTGACCCGTCGGCCCGGCTGTCGCGCGGTGGTCGCGGACCTGTCGCGCAGGCTCATCGGAGCCGGATGCGCATCGGTAGGCCGCCCGCCGGGCGAATCGTGACGAGCGGGACGGCGCGCGGCGGCGGCCCCACCTCGGTGAGCGTCACACGCCGGACCAGCGACGCCAGGACGAGCACTCCCTCGAGCAGTGCCATGTCGCGCCCGATGCACAGCCGCGGCCCGGCGCCGAACGGCACGTACGCCGAGGACGCGAGCAGGTCGCGGCGGCGCGCGCCGGACTCGTCGAGGAAGCGCGTCGGGTCGAAGGCGTCCGGCCGCGGCCAGACGGCGGCGTTGCGGTGCACGAGCCAGGGGCTCACGATGATGAGTGAGTCCGTCGGGATCTCCACTCCGGCAAGGACATCCGGCATCGTCGAGCGACGAGTGACGAGCCACGCAGGAGGGTAGAGGCGCAGCGTCTCGTCGAGCACCGCCGCGGTGTAGGGCAGGTGTGCGACGTCGGCGAGGGTGGGGCCGCCCTCGGCGCACACCGAGTCGACCTCCGACCGGAGCCGGTCGGCGGCAACGGCATCCGTCGCCAGCAGGTGCCACGCCCAGGTGAGCGCGCTCGCGACCGTCTCGTGCCCGGCGACGATGAACGTCACGACCTGGTCGCGCACCTGACGGCGCGAGAGCACGCTGCCGTCGTCGTCGTGCGCGGCCAGCAGCAGGTCGAGCATGTCGCGCGGCGGAGCGCCCTCCGGCAACGGCCGCCGGGACCGGTCCGCGAGCATCGCGTCGACGGCGGTGTCGAGCTCCCGCACCGCGCGACGCAGCACCACGTTGGTCGGCGTGGGGACCCGGACGGGGATCGGCAGCGGGCTGCGGGCCTTGCGCACCACGACGTCGAGGGCGCGCAGCGTCGCCGCGGCGAGGCGCTCGGCGTCGCCCGTGAGGTCCGCGCCGAAGAGCGACTCACCGACGACCTCGAGCGCGAGGTGCATCATCGCCTCGTCGACGTCGACCACGTCGCCGTCACGACGCTCCCAGGAGGCGAGCAGCCGCGCCACGGCGTCGCGGACGTGGCCCGCGACGAGGTCGAGCGACTCGTGGTGGAACGCCGGTTGCACGAGCCGGCGCTGCGGGCGCCACGCGTCGGTGTCGGCGGTGAGCAACCCGTCGCCGGTCACGAGCGAGAGGCTCGTGTACTGCAGCGTGCGCTTGCCGTAGCCCTTCGCGTTGGTGACGAGCACGCGACGGACGGCGTCGGGGTCCGTGACGAGGTACGTCGGGGGGCGCGGGATGGGGAACTGCACGACGTCGCCGTGCTCCGCGCGCATGCGTGCCAGGAAGGCGAGCGGATCGCGCCGGATGGCGCCCATCGACCGCAGCATCACGCCGCCCGACGGCCCGGGGGCGGTCATCGGGGCGGGGCGTCGTGACGGCACGACCCGATCCTGTCAGGCGAGCTGTGGGCTGCGGTCAGAGGCGGGCGAGCGTGCGTACGTCGTCGTCGAAGGAGGCGCGTACCGCGGCCGTGACGGACGGACGGGCCTCGTCGAGGGCGGCGAGGTAGTCGTCCGTCGTCGGGCCGCGACCGTCCTCGCCGTCGAACATGGCCCGCTCGAAGGACGCCTGCGAGGCGACCCGGGCCACGTGCTCGATCTCGGCCGGCGTGAACGAGTCGCTGCGCGCGACGAGTGCGCCGATGTCGACGCCGGCGTCGTCGACATACCTCGACCAGATCGCCGCCCGCGCGGCGTCGTCCGGAGTGCCGATCGGGATGACGTAGTCGAACCTGCCGGGACGGGTGAACGCGGTGTCGAGCGCGCGCAGGTCGTTGGTCGCGCACACGAGCAGCCGCTGGTCGTGCTGGCGGAAGGCGGGCACGACCTTGAGCAGCTCGTTCGTGAGGCCGTGCATGGGGCTGCCCGCGCGATCTCCACGCGCAGAGGCGATCTCCTCGACCTCGTCGATGAAGACGAGAACGCGCTCGAGGCGGCGGATGCGGTCGAACGTCGCGCGCAGCGCGGCGCTCGGCCCGGCCGGGTCCGCGATCAACGCGCTCGGCAGCACCTCGACGAACGGCCAGCCGAGGCGGCTCGCGATGGCTCGCGCGAACGACGTCTTGCCCGTGCCGGGCGGCCCGAACAGCACGACGGCGCGCGGCGGCACCACGCCGTGCCGGGCGGCGAGCTCCGGGCGGTCCAGCGGCGCGATCACTCGGCGCTCGATCAGGTCCTTCTCGCGGTGCATGCCCGCGAGGTCGTCCCACAGCCGTCCGGGGAGCACCTGCCCCCCGAGGTCCGTGAGCACGTCCGCATGGGCGGACTCGGCCGACACCACCTTGTCGAAGTAGGCGACGGCGGGGCGGCGGGTGAAGCCGGCGTTCGCCAGACCGTCGGCGAGCATCTCCTCCTCGGGCAGCACGTAGGACAGCAGGCGCACGCGCTGGTCGTCCAGGGCGCGCTCGAGCCCGAGCAGGAGCGACGACGCCATGCCCTTGCCACGCCACTCGTCGGCGATCGCGAGGCGGATGACCCAGGCGCGGTCACCGGCCACGGTGGAGACCACCGCGCCCACGACCGCGTCGTCGAGCTGGGCGACCACCGCCGGCTGGTCGTCGCGCAGCGCCGCGATCACCTCCGACAGGCCGAACACGCTGCCCTGGTGGGCCCGGGTGGCGTCGAGGAGGCGGACGACCGACTCGAGGTCGTCGTCGTGGTAGTCACGGATGAACCAGCGCATGGCCGAGGGTCCCGGACGCCGACCGGTCGTGTCCTGCGCAGCGTGGACGGTCCCGGCGGCCGCACCCGCCACCTCGGCGATTGCGCCACGGCCGCGGCGGCGCAGTCGGCGACGTCGCGCCGAGGTCGGGCGCCGCGCGGCCGGTGCCGGTGCCGTCACCAGGAGGACGCGCTGCGCGACGCCGAGACGTGCTCCTCGCCGGCGTACAGCGTGACGCGGCCGTCGCGTACGAACGCAGCGAGGACGATCCCGCACGCGCGGGCCACCTCGATCGAGAGCGATGTCGGGGCCGAGACGGCCACCACGACCGGGATCCCGGCCATGGCGGCCTTCTGCACGATCTCGAACCCGGCCCGGCCGCTCACGACGAGGACGTCGGCCTCGATCCCCTGCAGCAGCGCGTGCCCGACGACCTTGTCGACCGCGTTGTGCCGGCCGACGTCCTCGCGCACGACGCGGATCGTGCCGTCGGCGGTCGCGAGCGCGGCGGCGTGCAGCCCGCCCGTACGCCGGAACACGCTCTGCCGCTCCCGCATCCGCTCGGGCAGCTCGGCGAGCACGGCCGGGTCGATGCGGACGTCGCGAGGCACCGGTGGCGCGGACGCCACGATCGCGTCGATCTCGTCGCGCCCGCAGACGCCGCAGGCGCTCGACGGTGACGACACGCGACCGAGCCGGCTCGGGTCGACCAGCACGTGCTCGGCGACCACCACGGTCACGTCGTTCGGCGAGCGGGCGAGGCCGTCGCGGCAGGGGCGGACGGACACGATGTCGGCGACCGAGGTCACGACCCCCTCACCGACGGCGAGGCCGGCGGCGAGCTCGAGGTCGTGCCCGGGGTGCGCATCGTCGAGCCGAGCAGCCGCTGGACGCCGTGCTGCTCGAGATGCACCTGCAGCGGCTCCTCGACGACGACCACGTCGCCCGCTCCCCCGGCGCCGCCGGCCGCGGATCCGGCGTACCTCGTGACCCGCACGCGCGCGGACATGCCGCGCTGCTCGGTCCGGGCGTCGTCCATGACGCGACGCTACCCGCGTGCGCGCCGGTCGGCAGGCCTCCGCGGGTGCGGATCTGGTCGGATGTGCGCATGACACGCGTGGCGGTGGTGGGGGCTGGGTTCGCCGGCCTGGCGGCGGCGGTCGACCTCCTCGACGCCGGGGTCGACGTGGTGGTCCATGAGGCGCGGGACCGGGTCGGCGGGCGGGTCTGGTCCGAGCCGCTCGACGGTCCGGGCGGCTCCGGCCCGGTGATCGAGCGGGGCGCGGAGTTCGTGCTCGCCGGCTACGACGCCATGCGCGGCTGGCTCGACCGCTTCGGGCTCTCGCTGGTCGACACCGGGATGAGCTACTACGTCCGCGAGCCGCGCGGTGTCGACGGCGTCACGGTCGCGGACATGCGCGCCGCCGCGAGCGCCCTCGCGTCCGGCGAGCGCGGACCCGGCGTCAGCGTCGCCGACCTGCTCGACCGGCTCGACGTCCGGCCCGAGGTGGCGGAGGCGGTGCGCTCGCGCATCGAGGTGTCGTGCGCCTGGTCGGCCGACGACCTGGCGGCGCACGTCATCGACCACGTGGCCTCGTTCGAGGCGCTGCCCGAGCCACCGGGTCGCGGGCGGCAACCAGGCTCTCGCGCTGCGGCTGGCCGACCTGCTCGGCGACCGGGTCCGGCTGTCGTCCCCGGTCACGAAGGTCGAGCACAGCCCGGCGGGCGCGCTCGTGAGCGGCCGGTTCGGGACCGAGTTCGCCGACGTCGTGATCATGACCGCGCCGCTGCCCCTGCTGCGCGACTTCGAGTTCGTCCCCCCGCTGCCGCTCGACCGCCGTCAGGCGCTCGGCCGGCTCACGATGGGCGAGGCGGCCAAGGTGCACGTCGGGCTGCGCGCGCCCGCCCCGACCAGTGCCGTCCTCTCGGTGCCCGACCGCTTCTGGTGCTGGACGGCGACGGGACCCGACGGCGAGGTGCTCCCCGTCCTCAACGGCTTCGCCGGCTCGCCCGTCGGCTGTCGCAGCGCTCGACGCCGAGCGCGGGCCGCGGTCCTGGGTCCGACGTATCGCCGAGATCCGCGACGACCTCGACCTCGACCTGGCGACGGCGGTCGTGACGACCTGGCACGACGACCCCTGGGCGCGCGGCGCCTACTCGGCCGACGGCCTCGCCGCGCGAGAGGGCGACGGTGCCCTCGTCGCGTCGGCGCTCGGGCGCCTGGTCTTCGCGGGCGAGCACACGGCGGGCGAGTGGAGCGGGCTCATGGAGGGCGCGCTGCGCAGCGGCGCCCGGGCGGCACGGGAGGCGCTGACCCTCGTCCGGGCGTGACGCGGCGGTCGGACGACCCGCGACACCCGCGGACACCCGCGACAAGATCACGAGTTGCGGACGACATCGTGCAGTTGAACTGCCTTGATCGTCCCTAAGGGGACGAATGTGCAGTGGGGGTCAGGTGCTGGGGGGTGCGGGGGTGCGCTTGTCCTTGCCCTTGCGGAACAGCGAGGCGATGGAGAAGAGGGGGTCGTACTTGCTGTCGGCGACGCGCTCCTTCATCGGGATGAGCGCGTTGTCGGTGATGTGGATGTGCTCGGGGCACACCTCGGTGCAGCACTTGGTGATGTTGCAGTAGCCGAGGCCGTGGTCCTCGACGGCGACCTCGCGGCGGTCGACGGTGTCGAGCGGGTGCATGTCGAGCTCGGCGATGCGCATGAGGAAGCGCGGGCCGGAGAAGGTCGGTCTTGTTCTCCTCGTGGTCACGCACCACGTGGCAGGTGTTCTGGCACAGGAAGCACTCGATGCACTTGCGGAACTCCTGCGAGCGCTCGACGTCGACCTGCGCCATCCGGTACTCGCCGGGCTCGAGGTCGGCCGGCGGCGCGAACGCGGGCATCTGCCGCGCCTTCTCGTAGTTGAACGACACGTCGGTGACCAGGTCGCGGATCACCGGGAAGGTGCGCATCGGCGTGATCGGTGATCGTCTCGTCCTCCTCGAACGTGGTCATCCGCGTCATGCACATCAGCCGCGGCCTGCCGTTGATCTCGGCGCTGCACGAGCCGCACTTGCCGGCCTTGCAGTTCCACCGCACCGCCAGGTCCGGCGCCTGCGGTCGCCTGCAGCCGGTGGATGATGTCGAGGACGACCTCGCCCTCGTTCACCTCGACCGTGTAGTCCTCGAGCTGCACCGCCCTCGTCGTCGCCGCGCCAGACCCGGAACTTCGCCTTGTACCCCATCAGTGGCGCCGCCCTTCGGGAGCTCGTCCTCGGTCATGTACTTCTTCAGCTCGTCCACGTCGAACAGCTCGAGCAGGTCCGCGCGCATCGGGACCAGCGGCTGCCGCTGGATCGCCGCGCCGTCGCCCTCGATCGAGCAGACGATGTTGACCTTGCGCCACTCGGCGTTCATGCCCGGGTAGTCGTCGCGGGTGTGGCCGCCGCGGCTCTCCTCGCGCTCCAGCGCCGCCCGGCGCGACGCACTCGGAGACCAGCAGCATGTTGCGCAGGTCCAGCGCCAGGTGCCAGCCCGGGTTGAACGGCCCGGCCGCCCTCGACGCCGACGCCGGGCCACCCGCTCCTTGAAGCCCGTCGAGCTTCTCGAGCGCCTCGCGCGATCTCGGCCTCGGTGCGGATGATGCCGACCAGGTCGTTCATCGTCTGCTGCAGCTCCGCGTGGATCGTGTACGGGTTCTCGCCCGCGGTCGACGCTCGAACGGCGCGAGCGCCTCGGCCTCGGCGTCGGCGAGCATCTCGTCGCTGACGTGCGGGCGGGCGGCGCCGAGCGCGTCGACGTACTCGGCGGCGCCGAGCCCGGCCCGGCGCCCGAACACCAGCAGGTCGGACAGCGAGTTGCCGCCGAGCCGGTTGGAGCCGTGCATGCCGCCGGAGACCTCACCGGCGGCGAACAGGCCGGGCACCTTCGGCGGCGCCGGTGTCCGGGTCGACCTCGACCCCGCCCATCACGTAGTGGCAGGTCGGACCGACCTCCATCGGCTCCGGCGTGATGTCGACGTCGGCCAGCTCCTTGAACTGGTGGTACATCGACGGCAGCCGCTTGCGGATCGTCTCGGCCGGGAGCCGGGTCGAGACGTCGAGGAAGACGCCGCCGTGCGGGGTGCCGCGGCCGGCCTTGACCTCGGAGTTGATCGCGCGGGCCACCTCGTCGCGGGGCAGCAGCTCCGGCGGGCGCCGGTTGTGGTCGGGGTCGGTGTACCAGCGGTCGCCTCTCCTCGGTCGTCGTCGCGTACTTGTCCTTGAACACGTCGGGGATGTAGTCGAACATGAACCGCTTGCCCTCGGAGTTCGTGAGCACGCCGCCGTCGCCGCGCACCGACTCGGTGACGAGGATCCCCTTCACCGACGGCGGCCAGACCATGCCGGTCGGGTGGAACTGCACGAACTCCATGTTGATCGGCGTGCGCGCCGGCCCGCAGCGCCAGCGCGTGCCCGTCGCCGGTGTACTCCCAGGAGTTGCGACGTGACCTTGTACGACTTGCCGATGCCGCCGGTGGCGAGCACGACGGCCGGCGCCTCGAACAGCACGAACTCGCCGGTCTCGCGGTAGTAGCCGAAGGCGCCGGCGATCGCGCCCGTCGAGTCGGTGAGCAGCTCGGTGATCGTGCACTCGGCGAACACCCTGATGTGCGCCTCGTAGTCGCCGGTGGCCGCGAAGTCCTCCTGCTGCAGCGAGACGATCTTCTGCTGCAGGGTGCGGATCAGCTCCAGGCCGGTGCGGTCGCCGACGTGGGCGAGCCGCGGGTACTCGTGGCCGCCGAAGTTGCGCTGGCTGATCTTGCCGTCCGGGGTGCGGTCGAACAGCGCGCCGTAGGTCTCGAGCTCCCAGACCCGCTGCGGCGCCTCCTTGGCGTGCAGCTCGGCCATCCGCCAGGAGTTGAGGAACTTGCCGCCGCGCATCGTGTCGCGGAAGTGCACCTGCCAGTTGTCGTTCGAGTTCACGTTGCCCATGGCCGCGGCGATGCCGCCCTCGGCCATGACCGTGTGCGCCTTGCCGAACAGCGACTTGCAGATGATCGCCGTGCGCTTGCCCTGGCTGCGCGCCTCGATCGCCGCGCGCAGGCCGGCGCCGCCGGCGCCGATCACGACGACGTCGTAGGAGTGGCGCTCGAGCTCGGTCATGGGTGTCCTTTTCGGCGAGACGTGCGGTCGATCAGTGCGATTGACGCGGGTGGAGCGGTGCGACTAGAAGAACGTGAGGTCGGTGATGCGACCCGAGGCGAGCAGGTAGACGTAGAAGTCGGCGAGCACGACGGTGCACAGCGAGATCCAGGCGCACTGCATGTGCCGGGCGTTGAGCTTCGAGACCAACGTCCACATCTTGTAGCGCACCGGGTGCTTGGAGAAGTGCTTGATGCGCCCGCCGACCGCGTTGCGGCAGGAGTGGCAGGACAGCGTGTAGACCCAGAGGAAGATCGCGTTGACCATGCAGGATCACGGTGCCGAGGCCCATGTGGCCCCACCCGCCCTCGCTGTTGCGGAAGGCGAGGACCGCGTCGCAGGTGAGGATGACGTTGAGCACCAGGCCCAGGTAGAAGACGTAGCGGTGCACGTTCTGGAAGATCAGCGGGAAGCGGCGCTCGCCGGTGTACTTGCCGTGCGGCTCGGCCACCGCGCAGGCCGGCGGCGACATCCAGAACGAGCGGTAGTAGGCCTTGCGGTAGTAGTAGCAGGTGAAGCGGAAGGCCAGCGGGATCCAGGCGGTCAGCAGCGCGGGCGAGAGCATCCACCAGGAGATCGACGCGTTGCCGAACTCGGAGCCCGGCACGCAGCTCGTCGTGAGGCAGGGCGAGTAGTAGACGGAGATGTACGGCTCGGCGAAGTAGTACTGGTTGCTGAACACGCGCCACGCCGAGTAGACGACGAAGGCCGTCAGCGCGAGGAACGTGAACGCGGGCTGGATCCACCACCGATCGGTGCGCAGGGTCCCCGCCCCGATCTGAGCGCGTCCTGGTGCCTCAACGCCGGTCGTGGCCATACGTCCCTGCCCGTTCTGAGATGTCGACTGATCCGAGGGCGAGTGTGCCAGGGCCCCCTCGCGCGAGCGCGGCGACCCTGCCTATATAGCCCGGACCGTGACCCAGGCCACATCGCGGCGACACGGCCGCAGCGACGGAACCCGGCGCTGCCGGGCCCGGTCAGTAGCGTGCCCCCATGACCTCGCGCATGCCAGAGGAAACCGCTGCCGACCTGAGCGGGATACGTCACACCGAGGCGATCGCCCTGGCCGGCGACCTGATCCGGGTGGACTCGACCAACGGGAACGAGACCGCCGTGGCCGAGGTCCTGGCCACCTACCTGGCCGCGGCCGGGATCGAGGTCGAGCTGGTCGCGCGCGACCCGGCACGGGCCAACCTCGTGGCGCGCATCCCGGGCACGGGCGGCGGGCCGTCGCTCGCGTTCGTGGGGCACAGCGACGTCGTCCCGGCGGACCCGCGCGACTGGACGCACCCGCCGTTCGAGGGCGTCGTCGACGACGCCGGCTACCTGTGGGGCCGCGGCGCCGTCGACATGAAGAACGAGGTCGCGGCACGCGCGGCGGCGATGGCCTCGCTGGCCCGGTCCGGCTGGCGAGGCACGGGCGACCTGCTGCTGGTGGTCGTGGCGGACGAGGAGGACGGCTCGGCGCAGGTCGGCATGAACTGGCTCGTCGAGGAGCGCCCCGACCTCGCGACGGACTACGCGCTCAACGAGGGCGGCGGGCTGCCGATGTCGCTCGACCGACGGCCGCCTCGTGGTCGAGGTGGCGATCGGGGAGAAGGGCACCTGCCCGATCCGGGTCGACGCCGTCGGCGAGGCGGGCCACGCCTCCACGCCCACGATCGGGGACAACGCCGTCCCCCTGCTCGGCGCGCTGCTCGCCCGGCTCGGGCAGGGGCAGGCGGAGCCGCTCGACCACCCCGCGGTGCGCTCGATGCTCGACGCCCTCCTCGGCGAGCGCGCGGTCGACCGCCTCGGGCTCGAGGGCGCGCTCGCATCAGCGGCGGCCCTGCACCCGGCCTGGGCGCACGCCCTCCCGGCGATCGCGGGCACGACGATGGCGCCGACCATGCTGCACGGGTCGCTCGCCCGCAACGTCATGCCGGCACGCGCCGGCGTCGAGCTCGACTGCCGGACGCTCCCGGGCACCACCGACGACGAGGTCCTCGCGGCCGTGCGACGCCGCCTGGGCGACGACCTCGCCTACGAGCTGTCGCTCGTCGAGCCCGCCAACCACGGCAACGCGTCGCCGGCCGCCGGCCCGCTCTGGGAGGTCGTGCGCGGGTTCTGCGCGGACCGCCTCGGCGCCGCCCCGCTGCCCATCCTGTGCACCGGGTTCACCGACTCGGTCTACCTGCGGCGCGCGTTCGGGACCAGCGCCTTCGGCTTCAGCCCCTACTCCACGACCCCGCCCGAGGTCGTGGAGTCCGGCTACCACAACCGTGACGAGCGGATCCACGTCGACGACATCGCGCTCTCCAGCGACTTCCACGTCCACGCCGCCCGGGCGCTCCTGGGCTGATCAGTCGAGCGGGTGCACGAACAGGCCGCTCGCGAGCTTCGGCTCGAACCAGGTCGACTTCGGCGGCATCACCCGACCGGCGTCCGCGACCGCGACAAGGTCGTCGGTCGACGTCGGGAAGAGCGTGAAGCCCACCGCCGCGCGACCGCCCCGGACGAGCCGCTCGATCTCCTCCGGTCCCCTGATCCCGCCGACGAACGCGATGCGGGAGTCGGTGCGCGGGTCGCCGATGCCGAGCAGCGGCCCGAGCACGAGGTCCTGCAGGACGGACACGTCGAGGCTCGCGAGCGGGTCGTCGTCGTCGATCCGGTCCGCCAGCAGCCGGGCGACCCACCACCGGCCGTCGAGGTGGACGCCGAACTCGTGCCGGCACGACGGCGTCACCGCCTCGGGCGCGGCCACCAGGTCGAAGTCGCCGCGCAGTGCGTCCACGAGCTCGGACGCGGACCGGCCGAACAGGTCGGTCACCACGCGGTTGTAGGCCATCACGTGCACGGCGTCGACGGGGAACACGACCGCCAGGAACGCATCGTGGTCGCCCCCCGTGCCGGACCGCGCCTCGTGCACCCGGGAGGCCGCGGCGCTGCGGTGGTGACCGTCGGCGACGTAGAGGTCGCCGGCCTGCGCGAAGGCGTGACGCAGGGCGTCGATCTCGGCCGGGTCGTCGACGACCCACACGGTGTGCGCGACGCCGTCGCGCGACACCAGGTCGATCACGGGTGCGCGGTCGGCGACCCGCGCCACGACGGCGTCGACGAGCGGCGAGCGGCGGGAGAGCAGGAACACCGGCTCGTCCTGCGCGTCGAGCGCGTCGACGTGCCGGACCCGGTCGAGCTCCTTGTCCGGCCGGGTGTGCTCGTGGGTCCGGACCCGCCGCGCGTCGTAGTCCGACACCGCCACGACGGCGGCGACCCCGGTCTGCACGACGTCGCCCATCACCTGGCGGTAGACCGAGTACGTCGGCGCGGCGTCGCGCACGAGGACGCCACGGGCGACGAAGTCGTCGAGGTTGGCGCGGCCCTGCGCGTAGACCTCGTCGGCGTACTGGTCCACCGCGGCCGGCAGGTCGATCTCCGGGCGCGAGATCCGCAGGAACGAGTCGGGGTCGCCGCCGGCGTAGGTCCGCGCCTCCTCGACGTCGACGACGTCGTACGGCGGGGACACCACGCGCAGCTCGGCCCCCGGGGCCGGACGCAGCGCGCGGAACGGACGGACGTCGACCACGACGGCTCCCCTCGACCGGACGAACCTACCCGGGCTCAGGCGGCGACGCGCGCGTCGGCGGTGTCGCGAGAGCGGACCAGCCCGACCCACCCCGTCACGATGAGGTACTGCGCCAGGCAGTACGTCGTCATCACGAGGACACCGGACGCCGGGAGCTCGACGTCGGCAGCCCGCAGCCCGATCAGCAGGTCGGACACGAGGAAGAGCACCCCGCCGACGCCGATCGCGGCGACCCCGGTGGCCACCGCGTACGCCGCCATCGTGACCAGCGCCAGCGAGTAGACCAGGATCGGCCACCGCAGCTCACCGAGCGACGGGCCCAGCACGAGGTTGAGGCCGAGCCAGAGCACGGCCCACACCGCCACCACCCACGGCCGCGACCGAAGCCGCCGGCCGGCGCCGAGCCCGGCGAACCCGCGGATGTAGCAGACCTGCATCCCGAGGAACGCCGCCATGCCGGCGAGGAACCACGCCGTGCCCGACACCTGGAGCAGCAGGTCGCCGAGCCAGGCGAGCACCAGGCCCACGGCCAGCAGCCGGGGCGGCCGTCGGTCGCAGGCCACCCACGCCCACGCGAGCAGCAGGGCGACGAGGAACGGCTTGCTGGCGACGTCGAGCCACTGCCAGTCGGCCGCGACGGCGGCCACCTGCACGGCCGACGCCACGAGGAAGGCGATCAGCAGCGGCCTGGGACGCGGCAGCAGCTCGGACATCGGGGCCTCCTGGTCGGGGATCGGCCGACACTCTAGGCCGCGCGGCCGCCCGGGCGGCGCCTCACGGCGAGCCGTGGCGTCACCTCGAGTGGTACGCCGTCACCGTCGCGATGAACGCGTCGCGCGTAGCAGCCGGACACGACCTCGCGGATCAGGTCGAGGTCGAGGTCCGACACCGCCCTGAAGCGCACGCAGGACTTCCCCATGTCGAGCTTCCGCGGCGCGGACCAGCGGGCGCGGAACTCGTCCTCGCCCATCGAGGCGCCGGCGTAGAGCGACATGAGGTAGAGCGACGAGTAGTTCTTCTGCGCCGCCAGCCCCACGTAGGACAGCGGGGCCTTGTTGTAGGTGTCCGGGTGCACGTCGAGCGGCACGACCCACGTGATCATGCCGAAGCCCATCGTCTCGACGAAGCCCGTCGGGCATGGCTTCGTTGACGACGTCGCGGACGGCGGAGATGACGGCCGCGCGGTCCGCCGGGAGCTCGGCGAGGTAGGCCTGCGGCGTGCTCGCCGCCGAGGACGCCATGTCAGGTCTGGTCGTCGAGGGTCGCCTCGGCCGCGTGCGCCTTCACCGACTCGATCCCACCGAGCGCGGCGTCCTTCGTCTTGTAGGCCTGCGACTGCGCGATGACCTGCCCGTTGCCCGCCACGAGGGTGAAGCGGAACTTGTCCACGGCGTCCTTCTTGAGCACGAACTTGCCGGCCATCTCGACCTCCAGGGGTGCGGAGCAGGTGCGTTCGGCGCCGAGCCTAGGCCCCAGCCCCTCGTCGTTTCCCCCGCTGAGATGGTCGCTACCCGGGCGTTGTGGGGCCGGGAGACGACCCTCTCGGTGGGGGATGGGGTCGACTGCGCGTCAGATGCCTGCGGTGGCCTCGATCCGGCCCGCGGCGATGGCCGCGACGAGCTCGGCGTGGTCGCGCGTGTTCTGCTCGGAGTAGCCGATGGCGAAGTCGGCGAGCGCGTCGTCGAAGGTGCGGCTCGTGCCGACGTAGGCCGTGATCGCGACCCGGTCGCCGGACCGCGCGTGGGCGCGCGCCAGCGTCCACGCGCACATCCGCGCGTAGACGGTCAGGGCGATCGGCTCCATCGTCGCGATGTCGATGCTGCCCTTGCCGTCGCGCAGCTGGCGGACGTAGAAGTCGCGCTCGACGCCGTCGATGCCCGATGCCGCGGTACCAGCCGAGGAAGATGTCGCTCGCGGCCTGCATCAGGCGCTGGCCGGAGACGACGCGGTGCCCGCCCTGGTCGTACTCGCTGGCGCCGAGGTAGGGCTCGAGCACCGAGGCCTGCGCCTCCTTGAACTGCAGGATCAGCGGGTCGTGCTCGTCCCGGCCGAGCAGCAGCGCGATCCACGCGCGGGTGCCCACGCTCCCGACGCCGACGACCTTGCGGGCGAGGTCGGCGAAGGTGTACTCGGCGGCGAGCCGGCGGCGGTCGTCGTCGAGGGTCCGCCGGTAGTCCGCGAGGACGCGGGCGCGCCGCCTCGACGACGCGGTCGCCGCCGCGGACCGGACAGCCCGAGCAGCTCGCGCGAACGGGCACGACGAGCGGCGGGGTCGGAGCGCGAAGCGCGGCCGGCCGTCGACCTCGACGGTGAGCTCGGCTGAACGCCTGCAGGTTGTCGCGCGCCGCGAACTTCGCCGATGTTGCGCTGCGCATCTGCCGGTAGCGCTGCGAGGTGACCCGGCCGCGCACGGTCTTGAGCGCGTCGTCGACCTCGAAGCGGGAGTACCACACCGTCGAGGTTGCGTCTCGCCGGCGAACTCGGCCATCGACGGTGCGGTACGGACGCCACCGTCTCGCGCACGACGTCGCGCGCCTCGACCTCGGTGAACCCGCTCTCGCAGCGCGGCCACGGCGACGGAGGCCGCGAGCCGCTTGACGTCCCACTCCCACGGCCCGGGCAGCGTCTCGTCGAAGTCGTTGAGGTCGAAGACGAGACGCCGCTCCGGCGAGTTGTAGATGCCGAAGTTGACCAGGTGCGCGTCGCCGCACAGCTGGGCGACGATCCCGGAGACCGGGCGTCGTCGCGAGGTCCATCGCCATCACCGCGGCGGCGCCGCGGAAGAACGCGAACGGCGAGGACGCCATGCGCCCGTATCGGATCGGGAGCAGCTCGGGGAGCCGGGTCCGCGCCTGCTCCTCCAGCACCTCGACGGGGTCGCGACGGTCCGGACCGAGCGCCACCGCGGCGTGCGAGGTGCGCGGCGCGGTCCGGCGCGCCGCCTTGCCCCGGGCCAGCCGCTCGGCGACGGACCCGCGTCGTCCGACTCGACGCACGTCGGCCTCTGGTCAGTCGGGTCAGCTCCCAGGCGCGCACTCCCCCGACGATCCCCGCGGTGTTCGGCACGATCACGACGTCGTCGCCCAGGTCGGCCACGACATCCGGGCGTGAGCACCCGGGCGTTGCCGCCCCCGAGGTAGAGACGGTCCCACACGAAGACGGGACGCAGGGCGTCGACCACCCGGCGGACCCGGCGCGACCAGAAGGCCGGACCGAGGCGCCGCGCTCCTTGTCCCCGATGTAGGTGTCGTAGGACGAGCCCCCAGCGCACCGGCGCCTGCGACAGCTCGAGGTGCGGCGCGAGCGCGACCGCCGTCGAACAGCGCGCAGCCGAGACCCGGTGCCCGAGGGTGAGCACCAGCTCGAGCCCGCGCCCCGATGACGACGCCGGCGCCGTGCACCTCGGCGTCGTTGAGCACGAGGGTCGGCATGCCCGAGCCGCTCGGTCCAGCGCCGCGCGCGCGTCGAAGCCGGTCCACTGCTCCACCAGCGCGGGCACCGGCTTGCGACCGCGGGCCGGACTCGGTGACGTAGTGCGGGGTCGAGATGACGACGCCGTGCCGGATCATCCCGGGCATGCCCACCGTCGCGCGGTCCGCGGGCGGCAGGCGCCGCGGCGAGGTCGGCGATCGTCGTCGAGGAACCGGGCGGTCGGCAGCGGGTACGGCGTCGGCACCCGCACCGGCTTGGCGTGCAGCGTGCCGGACTCGTCGAGCACGCGAGCCTTGAGCCCGGTGCCGCCGCAGTCGACCGCCAGCGTCATCGTCACCGGCACAGTGTGTCGCGCGTCGGCCGGACGGCAGCGTCGACACGCGCGACACGCGTCGCTCGTAGCACACTGTACGATCGCGTGCTAGCCTGGCCGCATGGCTCTCGCTGCTGCAGGCCTCGCTGCTCGACCTCGCCGACGAGGTCCGGCTCGGCGCGCTCACCGGCAGGTGCGCGCGCACCTGGCTCGAGCACGGCGCCTGGATCGACCACCGGGCCGGGCTGGATCGAGGGCTCCGACTCCGTGCTCGACGCCCTGCTCGCCGACATCCCGTGGCGCGCCGAGCGCCGCCGGATGTACGACCGCGTCGTCGACGTCCCGCGCCTCGATCGCCTGGTACGACGCCGGCGACGCCCTCCCCCACCCGGTGCTCGCCGACGCCCGGGCGGCGCTCTCCGCCTTCTACCGGCCCGAGCTCGGCGAGCCGTTCACGACGGCCGGCTGCTGCCTCTACCGCGACGGCCGCGACTCCGTGGCCTGGCACGGCGACACGATCGGGCGCGGCGCCAGCGAGGACACCCTCGTCGCGATCGTGTCGTTCGGCTCCCCCCGCTCGCTGCTGCTGCGGCCGCGCGGCGGTGGCGCCGGCCGGTCGTTCCGGCTCGGGCACGGCGACCTGCTCGTCATGGGCGGCTCGTGCCAGCGCACGTGGGAGCACGCGGTGCCCAAGACCGGCGCGGCCGGTCGGCCCCCGCGTGAGCATCCAGTTCCGCCCGGCCGGCGTCGCCTGAGCACCGCTCCCGGCACGCCCGAGGCCGGCCCCTCGCGGGGCCGGCCTCGTGGCGTGCGGGTCGGGCGTGCGTCAGCCGAGGTGCACGACCGGCGGCGTCGTCCTCCGTCCTTCACCGCGTCCTTGCCGATCGTGACCATGAAGGCGGTGACCACCGCGGCGACGACGCAGGAAGCCGGCGCCCACCAGGAACGCCTGGGTGTAGCCCGCGGTCAGCGCCGGCCGGTGATCGCCGCCTCGCCCAGCTCGCGCCGTTGGCCGCGAGGTAGGCGGTGGTGGCCGCCACGGCGACCGTGTTGAGCAGCGCGGTGCCGACGGCGCCGCCGACCTGCTGCGAGGTGTTGAGCAGCGGCCGAGCCGACGCCGGCGTCGCTGCTTGCCGATGCCGTGCAGGGCCGTCGGTCGAGACCGGGATGAAGCTGAACGCCATGCCGACGCTGATGAGCGAGCATCGCCGGCAGGACGTGCGTCCAGTAGTTCGACTCCGGCGTCGAGCGTGCGAGAGGTAGAGCAGGCCCGCCGGCGCCCACGAGCAGGCCGGGGACCATGAGCGGCTTGGGGCCGACCCGCGGCAGCAGCTGGCTGGCGATGCCGGCGCCGACGATGATGCCGACGCTGAACGGCAGGAACGCGAAGCCCGCCGACGATCGGCGAGTAGCCGAGCACGACCTGCAGGTAGAGGCCCAGGAACAGGAACATCGCGAACAGCCCGATGCCGACGATGAGCGAGACGAGGTAGGACGCGCCGCGGTTGCGGTCGAGCAGGACGCGCATCGGCACCAGCGGGTTCGGCACGCGGGTCTCGATGACGAAGAACGCCACGAGCATGCACCGCCGCGAGCGCGAACCACACGAGCGTGCGACGGCTCGGTCCAGTGCGCCGACTCGGTGTAGGTGTGCGGCGCGGCCTTGGTGAAGCCGTAGACGAGCGCGACGAGGCCGAGCGTGCACGGTGACGGCGCCGAGCGACGTCGTAGCTTCGCGTCGCCGTCGGCCCGGCTCTCCCGCACGTACGGGACGGCGAGCACCGCCGCGACGATCGCGATCGGGATGTTGACCAGCAGGCACCAGCGCCACGAGAGGTACTCGGTGAGGACGCCGCCGAGCAGCAGGCCGAGCGCCGCGCCGCCGCCGGAGATCGCGCCGTAGACGCCGAACGCCTTGGCGCGCTCCTTGGGCTCGTGGAAGGTCACGGTGATGAGCGACAGCGCGGCAGGGGCGAGCAGCGCGGCGAACGCGCCCTGCAGGGCGCGCGGCCGCGAAGAGCAGCGCGGCGGTGGGCGCGATGCCGCCGAGCGCCGAGGCGGCGGCGAAGCCGAGCAGGCCGATGATGAACATCGCGCTTGCGGCCGACGTAGTCGGCGATGCGGCCGCCGAGCAGCAGCAGGCCGCCGAAGGCGAGGGTGTAGGCGGTGACCACCCACTGCTGGTCGGCGTCGGCTGATGCCGAGGTCGGCCTTGGCCGACGGCAGCGCCAGGTTCACGATCGAGGCGTCGAGGATGACCATGAGCTGGGCGATCCCGATGACCAGCAGCGCCTTCCAGCGCAGCGGGTCGAGGCTCTGGGCGCGCGCCGCTCGCGGCGTCGGCCGTGGCCGACCCGTCGGCGACGGTGAGGTCCGGGGTGGGCGGACCGTCGGGGGGTGTGGGCATGGGTTCTCCCCAAGTGAAGGTGCGGTAAGGGTGGGCTCAGTTCAGTCTGGACGGGACAACCGACAGTCCGTCGACGCGGGTATTCCCCGGGTGGCGGGATCCGCGCCCACGACCCGGCCTCCCGCTAGCGTGCGGGCATGGCGGAGTCGTTGCGCGAGGTGCGGGCCACCCGCTACGTGCTCGCCCTGCGCGAGGGCGGCTCGCTGCCGGGCATCGTCGAGGCCGACGACCTCGGGACCTACGTCGTCAAGTTCCGCGGCGCCGGGCAGGGCCGCAAGGCGCTCGTCGCCGAGGTGGTGGTCGGCGAGCTCGGCCGCCGCCTCGGGCTGCCGGTGCCGGAGCTCGTCGTGCGTCGAGCTCGACCCCTCGATGGCCAGCGCCGAGCCCGACGAGGAGGTGCAGGACCTGCTGCGGGCCAGCCACGGCGCCAACCTCGGCATGGACTTCCTGCCCGGGTCGCTGGGCATCGAGCGCCCCGACGGCGTCGACCCGGGGCTCGCCGCCCGCGTCGTCTGGTTCGACGCGCTCGACGCAGAACGTCGACCGGTCCTGGCGCAACCCCAACCTGCTGCGCTGGCACGGCGACGCCCTGGCTCATCGACCACGGCGCCGCCCTGTACTTCCACCACGACTGGACGACCCGCGGCCGCGGCAGCCACCCGTCCCTACCCGACCGCGGGCGACCACGTCCTGCTCCCCGTCGCGACGGACCTCGGCGACGCGCACGCGGCCCTCGCGCCGTCTGGTCACCGCCGGCCCTGCTCGCCGAGGTCGCTCGCCCTCGTGCCCGACGAGCTGGCTCGACGACGAGCCCGGGTTCGCCGACGCCGACGACGTGCGTGCGGCCTACGTCGACGTCCTCACCCGACGCGTGTCGCGACCCGGGTGCCTGGCTCGACGCCGTGGAGGTGGCCCGTGCCGTACGCGTATGAGTGGGCCGTCCTCCGGGTCGTCCCGCGGGTCGAGCGCTGCGAGTTCGTCAACGTCGGCGTCGTCGTCTACTGCCAGGCCCTCGACTTCCTCGCGCGCCTCCGTCACCGACGACCTGGGTCGTGCGCACGCGCTCGACCCGGACCTCGACGTCGACGACGTCCGGCTCCACCTCGCGTGCCGTCGTGGCCGTGTGCGACGGCGACGTCGCCGCCGGGGCCAACGGGCGCCGGTCGCCGGGAGAGCGCTTCCGCTGGCTCGTCGCCCCGCGCAGCACGGTCGTGCAGACCTCGCCGGTGCACACCGGGATCACCGACGACCCGCAGCGCGAGCTCGAGGACCTCGTGGCCCGGATGGTGGCATCGCCGTCGCACGGGCCGGACCCCCGGCTACGGTGACGCCCATGACTGACGGAGCGACCCGTGGCTGAGCCCGCCCCGAACCCGCCGCCCGGCCCGGCGGCCGCACCCGCGATCAGCGGTCCCGCCTACCTCAGGCTGATCGGCATCGGTGCCCTCATCGGCGTGCCGGCTGCGCTGGTCGCCCTCGTGTTCCTCGGCCTCGTGCACGAGCTCGAGCACCTGCTGTGGGACGAGTGGCCCGAGGCGCTCGGCCTCGACGCACCCCCGTGGTGGATGGTGCTCGCCTTCCCCGTGGTGGGCGCGCTCATCGTGTGGCTGGCGCGCACCACCCTGCCCGGCGACGGCGGCCATGACCCGCTCGAGGGGATCAGCGCCGCCCCGGTTCCCATCGCCTACGGCCCGGGGGTCGCGCTGGCGGCGCTGGGCTCGCTGGCCTTCGGCGCCGTCCTCGGCCCGGAGGCCCCGCTCATCGCGCTGGGCTCGGTGGTCGGCATGGTCGCCGTCCGGTGGTGGAAGGTCGACGGTCCCGGGCTGCACGTGCTCTCCACCGCCGGGTCGTTCTCGGCCATCTCGGCACTGTTCGGCGGACCGATCGTGGCCGGCGCGATCCTGCTCGAGGCGGGGATCGCCGCCGGGGCCGCCCTCATCCCGCTCCTGCTCCCCGGCATGGTGGCCGCGGCGGTGGGCTACGTCCTGCTCGTGGGTCTCGGGTCGTGGGCCGGGATCCCGACCACGTCGCTGACCGTTCCCGGGCTGCCGGCCTACCCCAACACCACGGTGGCCGACCTGCTCATGGCGGTGGTCATCGGCGTGGTGGTGAGCCTGCTCGTCGTCGTCGTGAAGCGGCTCGCGGCCCTGGCCCGCGGGCTGCAGACCCGGTCCGGGATGGGCGTGACCCTGGTCGGCGGGGCGTTGACCATCGGCGTCCTCGCGCTCGTCGTCGAGGCCATGGGCGGCAGCTCCCAGGACGTCCTGTTCAGCGGCCAGACGTCGATCCCGGTCCTGCTCACGACCGACTCCGAGGTGCTGGTCCTCGCGATCCTCGTCGCGAAGGCGCTCGGCTACGCCGTGTGCCTCGGCGCCGGGTTCCGCGGCGGGCCGGTGTTCCCCGCGATCTTCATCGGGACTGCTGCGGCGCTGCTCATCGGCAACGTCATCGACCTGTCCCCCACCGCCGCCGTGGCCATCGGGTGCGCGTGCGGGATGGCGGCGTTCACCCGGCTCATCTTCTCCTCGATGGTCCTGGCGATGCTGCTCGTCGGCACCACGGGGGCCGCCGCCATCCCGGCCGCAGTCCTCGCCGCCGCCGCGGCCTACGTCACGACGATGTTCCTCGACCGCCGTGCTGCTGCAGCCGCTGCGCCGCCCGCCCCCGACCCGGCGTAGCGCGGACGCCGCGCGCTAGCCTCTGCGCCATGACCGGATCCGACGCGGCGCACGACGCCCACGCCGACCACTCGATCGCCGCGACCCTCGCGCTCCTGGTGATCGTCGCGCTGTTCTGCTGGCTGTTCGCCGTGATGGACGGCGGCGGCGTCACGGTCGGGATCTGGGTCGTGGCGGCCATCTTCAGCGTGTTCGGCCTGCTCTGGATCTGGGTCCTCGACCGCGACTGAGCGCTAGCCCTTCGGGCGGTCGCGCTCGGCCAGCGAGGCGAGGTAGGCGTTGTAGTCGCCGAGCTCGTCCGTGCCCTGGCCCGTGGCCGTGGCGCGGTCCTGGCGCCGGTCGAGGCGCCGCGCCTCGCGGTCGTCGGCACGCACCCACTGCACGAACAGCGCGATCACCACGAGCACCACCGGGATCTCGCCGAGCGCCCAGCCGATGCTGCCGCCGAGGTGCTGGTCGGCGAGCAGGTCCATCGCGTAGGGGCGCGCGAGGACGGCGTAGTAGTCCTCGGCGAGGACCGTGCTGGTCATCATGATCGCGACGGAGAAGAACGAGTGCAGCGGGATGACGATGAGCAGGATCATCATCCGCACGAAGTACGGCGGACGTCGCGGCCCCGGGTCGATCCCGATGAGGCTCCAGAAGAACAGCGAGCCGGCCAGCAGGAAGTGCACGCCCATGAAGACGTGCCCCCAGTGGCCCGACATCAGCCAGGGGAACAGCCCGGTGAAGTAGAGCCCGTAGAAGCTCGTCACGAAGATGATCGAGGCGACGATCGGGTTCGAGATGAACGTGACGTAGCGCGAGTGCAGGAACGAGTTCAGCCACTCCCGCGAGCCCACCTGGTCCCCGCCGCGCGGCAGCGTGCGCAGCGCCAACGTGATGGGTGCCCCGAGCACCAGGAAGATCGGCACGACCATGCTGAGCGCCATGTGCTGCACCATGTGCGCGCTGAACATCACGTGGGCGTATGTCGCGAGCCCGGTGCAGGTCACGGCGAGCATGATCGCGACCCCGACGAACCAGCTCACCGTGCGCCCGATCGGCCACCGGTCGCCGGACCGGTGCATCGCGCGGACGCCGGCGACGTAGAGCGCCAGCATCAGCGCGGCGACGGCGAGCCAGAAGCCGTCGAGGCGCGCCTGCCCCCACAGCAGCCCGGTGAGGTCGGGAGCCGGCGGCAGGTCGAAGCCGAGGATCGCGCGGGCCGGCGAGAGCGACTCGAGCGGGACGTCGGCCAGCACGGGCGGAGGCGTGCGGGACAGCGCGACGGCGACGCCGACGGTCGCCGCCATCACGAGCACCTCCACCGCCGCGACCCGCACGAACAGCCGACGTGACACGTCGCCGGCGAGCTGCGGGAGGACCCGGCGCCGGTGCCACAGGCCGAAGCACGCGATGACGCCGATGAGCGCACCCTTGAGCAGGACCAGCCGTCCGTACCCGGTCGTCAACAGGTCCGCGAGACCGTCGATGCGCACCGACGCGTTGACCACGCCGCTCACCGCGACGGCGATCGCGCACCACAGCGCGAGCCCGCTGAAGCGCGGAACGGCTACGGGGTAGGACCGGCGGTCGGAGGTGCCGAGCAGAACGAGCGCGACGAGCCCGCCGCACCAGAGCGTGAGCGCGAGCACGTGCACCATCAGGCTCGACACCGCGACGGTGTGGTCCGCCGAGGCGCCGCTGTGCCCGGTCAGGGTCGGCGGGATCAGCGCCGCGAGCGCGAGCAGTCCGACGAGCGCCGCGCCGGTCGTGGTGCGTACGGCGTAGGCGCACGCGGCGACCACGAGGGCGAGGACGGCCTGCACGAGCAGCGACCGGCCGAGGTCGATGTCGACCAGGAAGCTCCACAGCAGCGGCGGGTCGAGCACGCCCGGCACCGGCACGGCGAGGACGTTGGACAGCACGAGCACCGCCTGGGCGAGCACGAGCAGGCCCCAGACGAGGGCGGCCCAGCGCGCCGCACGCGTCCACTGGAGGCGGGCCCCGCGCAGCTCCCCGCCCCGGGCCGGCACGAGCTGCGCGCCCAGCAGCAGGAGCCCCACGGTCAGGATCGCGGCGAGGTCGACGAGCACCCGGGACACGGGCAGCGCCCACGACGTCCCGAGCCCCGGGTCGGGAAGCCCGCCGGGCGCCGCCGTGGGCCGGCCGTCGCCCACCCAGCAGGAGCCCAGCCATCACGCCGACCGCGAGCAGGACCGCGGCGGCGAGCAGCCGCGACGGCCGCACCGGGGTCGACGCGGCGCCGGTCCCCCGTGCGTCCGTCACGGCCGTGCTCATGAGCGGCGTCGCCAGGCCACGGCGCCGAACACCGCGGCCGCGGCCAGCAGGCCGACGGCCACCCACACGAGCGGGCTGGTGCCCGATGTGCTGGACGTGCTCGACGCCGGCTCACCTGCGTCGGCCGCGCCGGCCGATGACGAGGCCGACGGTGAGGCGCTCTCCGACACCGTCGCACTGGGCGACGTGGACGGGGTCGCCGACGGTGTTGGCGTCGGCGTCGGCGAGGCCGACGGAGCCGGAAGCGCCAGCGTGAAGGTCAGCGTCCCCGTGATCGGGTGGCCGTCCGAGGACACGACGCGGAAGGCCACCGAGTAGAGGCCCGGCACCGTCAGCGGCTCGAGCGCCTGGGTGACCGTGACCCCGTCGACGCGCGGCTTGCCGGTGTCGACCCGCTCCGCGCCGGGATCGGTGACGACGACTGCCGTACCGAGCTGGGTGACCGCGTCGGAGAAGGTGAGCGTGATCCCCTTCGGGGCAGCGGTGAGCGTGGCGCCGTCGGCGGGAACGGCGGACTCGAGCTCGTCGTGGGCCGATGCGACCGGTGCGACGACGACGGACGCGCCGCCGAGGGCGAGAAGAGCGGCGCCGAGGGCGACGGGGCGGAGCCACCCTCGCCGTCTCGGGCGCAGGACGGACTGGTGGTGCGACATGGACGACCTCAGGTCTGTGAGTGGGGGTGTGCGGACGCTCGGCGCACCAACCGACCGAGGGTCAGCAGGGCGCGAGAACCGCCGGTGGCCCGCGTCGCGATCGCGACGTGGCGACGTCGTGGGCGACCACCCAGGTGACGGCTGTGGAGACCGCGGCGAGACGGGGCGCGGCGACGGCTCGGCGGTCGCGAGCCCTCGTTCGTCCGAGCACCGCGTGAGCCACGGCCCAGAGCGCGGCGACGGAGGAGTCGACCCGGGCGAGGACGAGGGCGGACACGACCACGGCGAGCACGTGGGCGCCCAGCATCACCGAGCCGCTCCCAGCAGCGTGCTCGTGCACCGGGCCGGGCGCGGCGATCCCCAGCAGCCGCGGGTGGGCCGAGGTGGCGCTGCTCGCGAGCCAGAGCGACCCGTGCACCGCGAGCTGGGTGAGGCCGAGCGCGACCACGAGCCGGGCGACCGTCCACGAGCGCGCCGACGCGAGCACGGCCGCGCAGACCACCAGCGCACCGACGACGAGCAGCCACGGATCGGGCGCGGCCGATCCCCCACCGCCGACGTGCGCGGTCCACGACAGCACGAGCGCGACCGTCGCGACGGCGCACCCGCGCGTCACGCGGAAGGGCGCACCGGCTGGGTTCACGCGCACATGCTAGGCGGGCACCCGCCCCCTCGGCGCGAGGCGGTGCCTGCGCCACCCGTCCGTGGCGCCCGCACCTCCATGTTCGCCCCGGCTCGACGGCCGGTCGTCGCGTCGCCGATAGTGCTCCCGTGACGACCGTGACCCCGCCGCCCGACCCGACCGACGGGCCACCTGTCGCGCTCGACCGGCAGCGCCTCGAGTCGCTCGTGGAAGACCTCGGCGACCGCGCCCTCGTCCGCGACGCCGTCACCACGTACCTGCTCGAGCTCCCGGACCGCCTGGCGCGGATCCGCACCGCCGTGGCGCTCGGCGTCCGCGACGACGTCCGGTCGAGCGCCCACGAGCTCGGCTCACCCTCGGCGATGCTCGGCGCCGTCGCCGTCGCGAGCACCACGCGCGCGCTGCAGAACCCCGACGCCGAGGCGCGCACGGATCTCCTCGTCGCCGAGCTCGAGACCGCCGCCGCCGCGACCGCTCGCGAGATGCGCGACTACCTCGACCCCGTGGCCGACTGACCTGCTCCGAGCCATCGGGTCACCGTCTCGGCGAGGCCGTCGAGGCCGAAGGGCTTGCTCAGGTAGCCGTCCATGCCGGCGCGCACGCAGTCCTCGCGCTCGTGGTCCCCCACGTGCGCGGTCAGGGCCACGATCGGCACGTCCGTCGGCGTCGCTCCGGAACCGGTACGTCGCCACACACCCGCGGCCTCGCGGCCGTCCATGCCGGGCATCTGCACGTCCATCAGGACGAGCCCGTACGCGACTCCCCGCATGGCCGCGTGCGCCTGCGCCGCATCGGCGGCGACGTCGCACGGCACGCCGAGACGCGCGAGCATCGCCGCGGCCAGCCGTCGGTTGATGTCGTTGTCGTCGACGAGGAGCACGCGCGAGCTGGCGGCGCCCCCAGCCGCGCCGTTCACGGACGACGCCGCGCCGTCACCGGGCCGGGACCGCTGGCCGGCACCCGGAGCCACCACAGCCGGGGACGATGCGCTGAGCCGGGCGATCTCCCGCTCCTGCTGCGCGACGAGCTCCTCGAGCCGACGCCGGTCCGCCGCCAGCTCGTCGAGCACGCGCTCGCGCTGGACGGCCCGGGCCAGCTGCGCGCCGAGCGACGGAGCGAGCTGGAGCAGCCGCTCGTCGGCCGCCCGCGGGACCGGGTGCAGCAGCTCCAGGACGGCGACGACCTCGACCCCGAGGACGACGGGGAAGGCCCAGCCCGCACCGGCCCCGATCGCGGACCGGCGCGGGTCCTCCGGTGCACCGGTCAGATCCGGCCACCAGGCGGCGAGGTGCGAGGCCGCCACCTCTCCGGGCAGCCCGCGCGGCGGCACGAAGCGCTCGTCGGCGGTCGCAGCCAGGACGGCGTCGAAGAACTCGAGCAGGCGGTGGTCGGCGTCCCACAGGTCGGAGGTGACGAACGCCCCGGACGCGTCCGGAAGCAGCACGTGCGCGACGGCGAACCCGCAGTCGCGCCGGATCGCCCGGGCGGCGCCGCTCAACGCCGACAGCGCGTCGTCGGCCTCGTTGACGAGGACGGCGACCTCGGCGAGCAGCTCGGCGTCGCGCGTCATCGGGCCGGCACCCCCACGACCGTCTCGAGCAGGCGGCGCAGCTCGACGATCTCCACCGGCTTGCTCACGTGTCCGTCCATCCCGCTGTCGCGACAGCGGTCCAGGGTCGTGACGTCGGCCCCCGCGATCATCGCGAAGACCGGCACGGCGGCGATGCGTCGCTCGCGCGAGGCACGGATCAGCCGTGCGGTGGCGGGACCGTCGAGGTCGGGCAGGTCGACGTCGACGAGCACGAGCCCGTAGCCCGGGCTCTCGTCGAGCGCCCGCAGGGCCTCCGTCCCGGACGCCACGGCACGGGCACTGACGCCGAGCCGGGCGAGCAGGCGCTGCGCGAGGCCACGGCTGGGCGCGGCGCCGTCGACGACGAGCACCAGCGGCCCCCGGGCAGCCGCGTCCTCACGCCCCGAGCAGGGTTCGTCGAGGCGGACCTGGAAGCGGAACGTCGACCCGACGTCGACCTCGGAGACCACCTCGATGCGCCCGCCCATGAGGGTCACGAGCCGGTCGGCGATCGCGAGGCCCAGGCCGGTGCCCTCGTGGCCTCGCCGCGCCTGCACGAACGGGTCGAACACGGCGGCGAGCCGGTCGGCCGGGATGCCGCAGCCGGAGTCGCGCACCTCGAGCTCGACCACGACGTCCGAGGCGCGACGTCGCGCCAGACGCGCCTCGAGCGCGACCGAGCCGACGGAGGTGAACTTCACCGCGTTGCCCACGAGGTTGACGAGCACCTGTCGCAAGCGAGGGCCGTCGCCCACCACGACGGCGGGGATCGCCGGATCGGTGACCACCGAGAGCGTGAGCCCCTTCGCCCGCGCCTGGGTCCCCAGCAGGTCCGCGACACCGCACAGGACCTCGCTCAGGTCGAACGGCTCGGCGGCGAGCTCGATGTGCCCGGCCTCCACCTTCGAGAGGTCGAGGATGTCGTCGATGATCTGGACGAGGCTCTGCGCCGAGGCGGTCATGACGTCGACGAGCTCGCGCTGGTCGGGCTCGAGCGGCGTCGTCCGGAGCAGGTCCACCGTGGCGAGGACGCCGTGCATCGGGGTCCTGATCTCGTGGCTCATCGAGGCGAGGAAGTCGCTCTTGGCGTCCGAGGACGCGATCGCCTCGTCGCGCGCCCTGGCGAGCGCGTCCTGGTAGCGCACCCGGTCCGTGGCGTCGCGGAACACCCACATCGCGCCCAGCTCGTGCCCGGCGGCGACGATCGGCGCGAAGTCGAACTCCAGCACCCGCGAGCCCGCGAGCTCGAGGGTCTGGTCCACCGCCGGCCAGCGCTGGTGGACGAGCTCCTCCGTGCGCCGGACGAACGCGGCCGGGTCCTCGCCCGCGTGCATGAGTCGCACCACGGCCGCCGTCATGGGGAGCCCCACGAGCTCGGCCGCGGTGTCGCCCGCGTGGAACAGCGTGCGCAGCCCGTCGTTCGCCATGACGACGCGATGGTCGACGTCCTCGACCAGGACCCCGGCGTTCATGTGGGCCAGCAGCGTGGTCAGCCGCGACATCGTGTCGCGCAGCTCGAGCTCGGCGGCCTTGGCCGTCGTCGTGTCCAGCATGAAGCCGACCCGCCGGTTCGCCGTCGCGTCCTCGTCGACCACGAGGCTGTCGACGCACCGGACCCACACCTCGCGCTCGTCCGCGGTGGCGACCCGGAACTCCTGGTCGAAGGCGGTGCCGTCCCGCTCGGCCTCGAGGTGAGCCGCCCGCACGCGGTCGCGGTCCTCGGCGTGCACGATCGAGTACAGGAACCCGGGGTCGTCGGTCCACCGCGACAGGGGGTGGCCGAGCCAGTCCACGACCCGCGGCGAGATGAAGTCGGCCGTCGGCGTCGCCCCGAGGAAGTCGATGTACATGACGAGCGGCTGCTGCTCGACGAGGCCGCGGTACCGGGCCTCCGCGCGCCGGAGCAGGTCGTTGGCCGCGCGCAGCTCGTCGGTGGTGCGGTGCAGCTCGATGTTGAGCGTGCGCAGCTCGGCGAGGCTGCTCTCCTGTCCTGCGCGCAGGTGGAGCAGGTCGGGCGTCTGGTCGACGGGTGAGAAGTCGTCGGGCGTCAGGCCCCAGGTGTCGAGCTCCTCGGCCGTCGAGACCACAGGCGCTCCGACCAGGACGACTCCGACCGGGTCGTCGACGTCGACCACCTGGAAGCGCACGCGAGGCCCGGACGGCCGCAGGCGCATGAGCAACGGCTCGGAGCCGTGGCGGCGCAAGGACTCGAGCCCGTCCACCCCGTCCGGTCGAAGTACGTCGAAGGCCTCCAGCAGTGCGCGGCCCACGAGATCGGCGCGGAGGCGCGCCCATGCCGGCCCGGCGCGGGACACCACGAGGTTCTCGTCGCACAGGACGCCGAAGGGGGCTATCCGGTCGAACGCACCCGCGCCGAGGAGCAGGCCCATGCGGTCACATCCCAGCCGCGCGGGGTCACGCCGGTTCGAAGCGGTAGCCGACGCCGCGCAGGGTCCGGATGTGCCGGGGCGTCGCCGCGGTCTCGCCGAGCTTGCGCCGCAGCTTGCCCATGTGGACCTCGATGACGTGGTCGTCGCCGAACCAGTCGCCCCACACGCCCTCGAGGAGCTGGTCGCGCGTGAACGTCCGGCGCGGGCTGCTGGAGAGCAGGTCGAGGATGTCGAACTCGATCTTCGTGAGGTCGACGTCGACGCCGTCCACCGTCACCTCGCGCGCGACGGGGTCGACGATCAGGTGCCCGAAGTCGCGGACGTCGCGCTGCGCCGCCGAGCGGGGTCGGCGTCGCATGGCCCGGACCCTCGCGGCGAGCTCGCGCGGCGAGAACGGCTTCGTGACGTAGTCGTCCGCGCCCACGGTGAGTCCGACGATCTTGTCGACCTCGTCGTCGCGCGAGGTGACCATCACGACGTAGGCGTCGCTGAACGAGCGCAGCGCACGACAGACGTCGATGCCGTCGGAGTCCGGCAGGGACAGGTCGAGGATGACGAGCTCGGGGGCGTGCGTCCGGGCGTACTCCAGGCCGCGCAGCCCGTGCGGGGTGGCGACGACGGAGTACCCCTCCTTCTCGAGGAGGCCGCGGACCAGCATCGTGATCTCCGGGGAGTCCTCGATGACGAGGGCCTGGGAGCCGGCCATGGTCGCCGTCCTTTCCGAGCAGGCGCGTACCGCTGCACCGACTCTGGCAGCCACGGCGTCCGGATGCTCGGCGAGCGGCGTCAGGCGGGTGACGGATCCGGCACGTCCGGGTCCCCCGGCTCGGGGTCGACGTCGTACTTCGGTGCGTACTGCTCGAACAGCGCCACTCCCATCGCCGCGACCGGCACCGCGAGCACCGCGCCGGCCGCACCGAACAGGGAGGCGCCGAGCATCACGGAGGCGAACGACACCGCCGGATGGAGGTCGACCGCCTTGGCGCTGATCTTCGGCTCGAGAGTGAGGTTCTCGACCTGCTGGTAGACGAGCGCCCAGATCAGCGCGAGCACACCGTCGATCGGGTCGTCGCTGATGAGGCCGACCAGCACCGGCAGAGCGATAGCGATGTAGGTGCCGATGGTGGGCACGAACTGGGCGACGACCCCGGTCCAGATCCCCAGCGCCAGCCAGTAGTTCATCCCGATGGCCCACAGGAAGATCGCCGTGGTGGTGCCGTTGATGGTGGCGAGCACCAGGCGTGCGGCGACGTAGCCGCCCGCCTTCTGCACCGCGAGCTCGTAGATCCCCTCGTTGACCTCGCGCGCGGACCGCGGGATGAACCGGGCGATCCAGCGCTGCAGCCGGGGCGCGTCGGCCGACAGGTAGAAGGCGAAGAGGCCGAACGTGAACACGCCGAAGACCGAGCTGAGGAAGCTCGTGACGAAGCCGAAGAGGCCCCCGGCGACGTTCGAGACGATGCCGCCGATCGCGTCGCCCCCGAGCCCGATCTGCTCCAGCGCGGTCACCGGGTCGAGACTGGTGTCGAACGTCGTGTTGACCCAGGCCAGCACCGAGTCGATCAGGTCCGGCAGAGACTGGACCAGCTGGACCAGCTGCTCGACCAGGAGCTGCCCGAACAGCGCGAAGAAGATGAGGGCAGCGACCACGGCGGCGACCATCACGAGCCCGGTGGCGAGGCCGCGCCGCCAGCCGTGCCGGGCGAGGTAGCCGACCGCCGGCTCCATCGCGATGCTGGCCGCCCAGGCCATGAGCAGGGTGAAGAAGACGCTGCCCGCGTCCTCGAGCAGGAACAGCACGAACAGCGCGAGCGCGACGGCGGCCAGGACGAGGAGCAGGACCTTCCACACGTTGCGCAGGTCGAACGTGATCGGGGGCCGCTCGCCGCCGCTACCGGGGGTCACGGCTGCGTCCTTCTCGGCCTGCTGATGCTCGTCGCCCATCGTGTGCTCGCTCTCGTCCGTCGCGGGTTTCGGCGTCAGCGCGTCGTCCGGTCCGGGCCAGCCTTCCACACGGCGCCCGCCGCGCCCGGCACCCCGGGTCCGGAAGATCACAGCGCCAATCCCCGCGGTGGCCTGCCGGGCCCGGAGGGGGTTGGCTAGCGTCGAGACCGCACGCCGCCGCGTGCTCGAGCAAAGGACGCCCCACACCATGCGCACCATCACCGTCGAGGGGCTGGCCGAGGCGCTCGCCACGCTGCCCGACCACCCGCGGATCGTCACCAGCGGCAACTTCGCGAGCCCGCTGACCGTCCTCACGGCGATCGACGCCCTCGTGCCCACCTACCGGTTGCACGCGCTCAACGCGCAGCCCGGGCTGCCCGACCGGGACGGCGTCGAGCTCGAGACGAGCTTCGTCGGTCCGGGGATGCGCCGCAGCCCGCACCTCGTCTACGTGCCGTCCCGGCTCTCGCTCGTGCCGCGCCTGTTCGCGACGACCTGCCCGCCCGACCTCGTCGTCGTGCACACCTCGGTCCCCGCCGACGGCAAGGTCTCGCTCGGCATCGAGGTCAACATCCTGCCGGCCGCGATCGAGGCGGCGCGCGCACGCGGCGGCCTCGTCGTGGCGCAGGTCAACGCGAACATGCCCTACACGTTCGGCGACGGCGAGATCGACGTCGACCTCATCGACGTCGCCATCGAGGTCGACGCTCCCGCTCGTGTCCCCGCCGCCGATGGTGATCGACGACGTGTCCGCCGCGATCGGCGCCCGCGTCGCGACCCGGGTGGGCGACGGCTCCACGCTGCAGCTCGGCATCGGCGCCGTGCCCGACGCCGTCCTGTCGGGCCTCACCGGGCGCCGCGGCTTGAAGGTGTGGAGCGAGATGTTCAGCGACGGCGTGCTCGAGCTCGACCGCGCCGGTGCGCTCGACGTCGACACGCCGCTGACGTCGTCGTTCGTGTTCGGCTCGCCGGAGCTCTACCGCTGGGTCGACCGCAACCCGCGTGTCGCGATGCTGCGCACCGAGACCACGAACGAGCCGTCGCTGATCGCGAAGCGTCCGGCGATGACCTCGGTCAACACCGCGCTGCAGGTCGACCTCTACGCGCAGGCCAACGCCTCGCGCGTCGCCGGCCGCATCTACTCCGGCTTCGGCGGCCAGACCGACTTCATCGTGGGCGCGCTGCACTCCCCGGGCGGGCAGGCGATCCTGGCGCTGCGCTCATGGCACCCGCGGGCCAACGTCTCGACGATCGTCCCGATGATCGAGGAGCCGGTCACCTCCTTCCAGGCCACGGCGATCATCACCGAGCAGGGGGCGGCCGACATCTGGGGGCACAGCGACCGGACGCAGGCCGCGCACCTCATCGACCGCGCGGCGCACCCCGACGTGCGCGAGGAGCTGTGGGAGGAGGCGCGTGCGCTGCACCTGGCGTAGCCGCACCGCGTGAACTCGGGCGAGTCCCTGCGCGGCGGGTCCGTCGGCGGCAGCATGGGCGGACGCCGTCCACCGACCTTGGAGCTCCCGTGACCGACGACCGCCTCGCCCTCGTCGTGGAGTTCCACGCCGCACCGGGACGCTCGGCCGAGCTGCGCGACCTGCTGCTCGGGCTGGTCGGGCCGACGCGGGCCGAGGACGGCTGCCTGCTCTACGACCTGCACGAGGATCCCGCGCGACCCGGACGCGTTCTGGTTCTACGAGGTGTGGCTCTCACCCGCCCACCACGCGGCGCACGACCGGACCGACCACGTGACGGCCGCGGTGGGGGTCCTCCCGCGGCTCACCGCGGGCGAGCCGCGGATGACCCGGCTGCGCCGCCTCGAGCCGTCGGCCGGGTGAGGACCGTGGCCACGAGAAGCCCCGACGCCGAGCCCGGCTGGGACAGCCGGCACGTCACGGTCGACGGCCGCAGCGTGCACGTGCGGCTCTCGGTGGCCGAGGCGCCAGGGACGCCGGTCGTGCACGTGCACGGCTTCGCCATCTCCGGCTCGTACCTCATGCCGACCGCGAGACGGCTCGTCCTCGACGCGCCGCAGGTGGTCCCGGACCTGCCCGGCTACGGCCGCAGCGAGAAGCCGAGCCGGCCGCTGTCGATCCCGGCGCTCGTCCGACACCCTGCTGCGGATCCTGGACACCCTCGAGATCGAGCAGGCGGTGCTCGTCGGCAACTCGATGGGGTGCCCGATCAGCCTGGAGACCGCGGACCGCCACCCCGACCGGGTCGAGCGGGTCGTCCTCGTGGCGCCCGCGGGCGGGCTGCACAACCGACCGCTCCGCCGGGCGATGGGCCAGCTCGCCGTGGACGGGGTCCGGGAGAGCCCGCGGATGGCCCGGGTGGCCGTTCCGGACTACGTGCGGTTCGGGCCGATCAACGCACTGCGACTGTTCGGGGAGCTGACGCGGTTCCCGTCCCTCGAGCGCCTCCTCGAGGTCCCGGTCCCCACGCTCGCCGTCATCGGCAGCCGGGACCCGCTCATGCCGGACCGGGCCCGCATCCTCGAGGTCGCCCGCCAGGTCCCGGGGCACGTGACCGTCGCCGTCATCACCGGCGCCGCGCACGCGGTGAACTTCTCCCACGGCGGCGAGCTCGCGCACGTGATCCGGTCGTGGCTCGCCGGCGAGGAGATCGTCGACGACCCCGACCCAGCCCGGTCTGACCAGCGTGCTGCAGATCCCGCGCTGAGGAAGCCGGCTCCGCCGACCCGGCACGCCCACGCCCGCCGTTACGGCGCCACCACCGCCTGGATGCCGCTCACGTTCGCCGTAGTCGAGGACCAGGTGAGGAAGCCGAACCGGCCGCCGGTCGGCACCGTGTAGGTGATGCTCCCGACCTTCACGCTCGAGGTCGGCAAGGTCGAGGTCAGGACGGTGGTGCCGTCGACGCTCGCGGTCAGGGTGCCAGCCCTCGGGTGGCCACGACGATCGTGTGCGGCAGGCTACGCGTTGAAGCCGGTCGGGAACGGTGCCGTCGCCCACGGCGTGGCCTTCTCGTTGCCGTTGCTCCACCACACCAGCTCGAAGCGCTTCTGCGAGCTGTTGTCGAGCTGGAACACGTAGCCGGAGATCTTCTTGCTGCTCTCGCTGGCCCGGGTCCACACGCCGTAGCCGGTCCGGTCGGGGATGACGCCATCGATCCGGTCGCGGAGACCCGCACGTTCGTGAGGCTCGAGTACGACAGCACGCTGGCCACCTTCTTCAGCGTCACGGTGCCGCCGTTCCAGCTCACGGACCCGCCGCTGGTCCCGTTGACGAGGATGGTCTGGAAGTCGGCCGCACCGAGACCGTGCCGGCCACGGCCCAGTCCGAGCCGGCGTTCGTCGTCGTGGCGGTGAAGTTCGCCGACGCGACCCGCAGGCCCATCGAGCCGGCGGTGAGGACGGCGACGGCGAGGACCCCGGCGCGGGCCAGGGCGTATCGCCGCTGCCACACCACCTCGCGCCACGTCGGGGCGCGCTCTCCGCTCGTGCTGGCCGATCGTCCGCCGACCGGCTCCGGGGAGCCCGGTCCCGGTGGGTCGCCGTCCGGGTCCCCCACCTCGGGGTGAGTGCGGCGATGACGATCGCGACGAGCGTGACCAGCACCCAGATGCGCGAGCGCCAGCAGGTCTCCCGATCGTCAGCCCAGAGGCTCGGCCGGCCGGCGAGGGGCACGAGGACGCGTGCCTGGCCGATGATGTCCTCGAGCGCCACGCGGCTTGCGGTCCGGCGACTGGTTCGCGTCGCCGGCGGTGGTGTAGGCTGCCGTCACCGAGGTCGGCGACCACGCGGTGGATCACCGTCTCCGGCGACCCGTCGGGGGCGAGCCGGTCGAGGTCGGGGAAGGCGACGACCTGGCCCGCGAGCACGGGGTGTCCCGACGTCGGCGACGTGACGACGACGTCGCCGGCGACGATGGTCGGTGCCATCGAGCCGCTGCGGATGACGAAGGAGTCCCACGAGACCAGCGCGGGCGCGATCGCCGCCACCGCGACCGTCATGAGGAACGCGAGGTAGGCGCGCGACGCGATCGTGGCGATCCACCACCACCACGTCTCCCGGTACTCCCGGGCAGCAGGTGGCGACGACGACGCTCCCGTCGCCGCCACCACCTGAGTGCTCATCGCTGCCCGCCTCGCTCGTCCATCGTCGCCGTGCCCGCACGGGCTCAGGTGTTCTGCATCTCCCACTCGAAGTCGATGCCGAAGTGGGTGTTCTGGACCGTCTGCGGCGGGGTGTCGCTGAAGGTCCAGGTGAACCGGTACGTCTTGGACCCGGCGGTCACGGCCCACGCGCCGACGGCGTTGGCCCAGGACGCGTGGTCGACGGCGGCCGTGTAGAGCGTGCCGTCGTACGTGGTGGAGCCGGCGACGAAGCCGGCGCAGCTGGCGAACGCGCCACCGGCGCCCTCCTCGACCTTGAGGTTGATGTAGTTCTCGACCGCGGTCGACGACGGCGTCACGGTCGGGTTCATGAAGTACAGCTTCACGACACCGGGGACCGTCGCGGTGGAGGTGACCGTGATGCACTTGGTGTCGGTCTGGCCGGGGACGAGGTTCGTCACGGTGAACCGCGCGGTGCCGCTGCTGTCGTTGGTCAGGTCGACGACGCCGGTGGTCCAGTTGTTGCCCGCGTTGCGGGTCTCGGCCTCGAAGGCGGCGTACGAGCCCTGCAGGATCATCGCGCCCGCGGCGAGGACTGCGGCCGGACCGGCGAGCAGCGCCACGAGGCGACGGGTAGAGGTACTGGGCGTTCGCATGGGGTCCTCCCCATCCTCGTGCAGCGCACACCGCTGCTGGTGCCGCAGCCACTCGGCTGCTGGGCACCGACGCCGACCCCCCGGCGCATCGTCGATCGATGCCCGGCGTACGAGCGGGATCCCCTGGCGGAGCCCCACCGAACGCCAGTGACGTGATCGGCGCGGCGGGAGCCCGGTCCTGAGCGACGAAAGGATGAGTTGTGCCGGCTACGCAGCGTGACGAGCGTGCCGACAGCGGCCGGAGCGTTCAGTCGAGGCCGTCGACGCGGCGCTTCGCCATGCCGGACAGGGCCTCCCACGCGACCCGGTGCCCGTTGGCGGCGGTGATCTCGGCGTGGTCGTACGCCGGCGCCACCTCGACGATGTCGATGCCCACGAGCCGGGTGTCGGTGGCGATCCGGCGCACCGTGCGCAGCAGGTCGATCGGGCGTCATGCCGCCGGGCTCCGGCGTCCCGGTCCCGGGCGCGAACCCGGGGTCGAGCACGTCGATGTCGACCGAGAGGTAGATGAACTCCGGGCCGTCGAGGGCCTCGGCGATCACGCGGTCGATGACCGCGTGGATGCCGTCCTCCCAGATCTCCTGCATGAAGTGGGTGCGCATCTCCTGCTCGCGCATCCACGCCACGACGTCGGCCGGCGGCCAGTAGCCGCGCAGCCCCACCTGGACGAAGTTGCGGCCGGGCACGGCGCCGCTCTCGATGAGCCGACGCATCGGGGTGCCGTGGCTCGCGAGGTTGCCGTCGATCTCCTCGGCGGTGTCGGCGTGCGCGTCGAAGTGGATGATGCCGACGCGGCCGTGCCCGAGATGGTCGGCGACCGCCGAGGCCGACGGCCACGTGATGGCGTGGTCGCCGCCGAGGACGAGCGGGACGATGCCGCGCGAGGCGACGGCGTGGACCCGGTCGTAGATCGCCTGCCGCGAGGGCTCCCACTGGCCGTGCTTGCAGATCGCGTCGCCGTAGTCCACGACGTCGATGTGGTCGAAGATCTCGAGCTGCAGGTCGAGGTGGTACGTCCCGGGCGTGTGCGCGTTGCGCAGCGCGCGAGGTCCGAACCGGGCGCCGGGACGGTAGGTCGTGCCCCCGTCCCACGGGGCACCGACGACGGCGACGTCCGGCAGCCACTCGTCGAGCTCCTCGGGCTCGGTCAGCAGCGGGCGATGGCCGAAGGTGGCGACCCCCATGTAGTCGTCGGCCTCGAGCTGGGCGCGCATCCCGGGCTTCATCCGATCCGCCATGCCGTCACCCTAGGACCGCGCACCGCCGCGTCGGCACGATCTACGATCGCGGTGCCCGCGCCTACGTCGGGCACCGCCAGGCCGAGGACGGACGATGAACCCGCACGTCACCCCGCTCGAGGTCTCGGCGCGCCCCCAGGTGGACCTGGCGCGGGCGGCCGAGCTGGCCCGCGAGCTGTTCGGCGTCCACGGCGAGGTCGTCGAGCTCGGCAGCCACCAGGACCGCAACTTCCGGGTGTCGACGCCGGACGGCCCGCGCGTCCTCAAGGTGGCCAACCGGTCGTGGGGCCGCGCCACGATCGAGGCGCAGAACGCCGCGCTGCGAGCACATCGCCGCCGCGCGACGCCGGCTTCGCCGCGCCCGTCCCGGTGGCCGGCGTGGACGGAGCACGACCTGCACGAGGTCGAGGTCGGAGACGACGTCCTCCCGGTGCGGCTGCTCACCTACGTCGAGGGCACGCCGCTCTCGGGCGACGGCTACCTCGCCCCCGCGCGTCGTCGCCGACCTCGGCGCCCTCGCCGCGCGCACGTCTCGCGGCGCTCGCCGACCTCGACCACCCCGGCCTCGACCGCGTCGTGCAGTGGGACCTGCGCCGCGCCGTCGACGTGGTCGCGTCGCTGCTCCCGCTCGATCGCCGACCCGGACCGTCGCGCCCTCGTCGCCGACCGGGCGGCGGCCGCGGCCGAGCGTCTCGACCGCGTCGCCGACACGCTCCGGGTGCAGGCGATCCACGGCGACGTCACCGACGACAACGTCGTCGGCCGAGCCCGACGACGCCGGCCGGGTCCACCCCGACCGGCGTCATCGACTTCGGCGACCTCGTCCGCAGCTGGCTCGTCGCCGACCTCGCCGTCACCTGCGCCTCGGTCCTGCGGCACCCGCCGGACGACCCGTTCGCCGTGCTGCCGCGGTCCGCGCGTTCCACGCGGTCGTGCCCGCTCGACGACGCCGACCTCGCCGCGCTCTGGCCGCTCGTGGTGCTGCGCGGCGCCGTGCTCGTCACGAGCGGCGAGCACCAGGCCGCGCTCGACCCGGACAACGAGTCCGCCACCGGACCGCTCGAGTCCGAGTGGCGCATCTTCCACGCCGCGCGCGGCGTGCCGTTCGACCTCGCCGAGGCCGCGCTCCGCGCCGCGCTCGGGCTCGCACCGGCGTCACGGCGAGCAGCGCGCTCGGCGCTCGCCGCAGCGGGCCGCCTGCTCCCCGACGCTCGACCGACGTCGCCGTGGTCGACCTCTCGGCGACGAGCGACGCGCTGCGCTCGGGGCGGTTCCTCGACCACGGCGGCCGAGCGTGCGGTGCTCGCCGAGGCGGCCGCGGCGACGGGCGCCGCGGCCACGCGGCTGCGGCGAGGCGCGGCTCACCCGCACGCGGCTCGACACCGCCGAGGCACCGGCCACGGTCGCGCTCGGCGTCGACCTCGCGGTGCCGGCCGGGACGCGCGTGGTCGCGCCGGCGGACGTCGTCGTCGCCACGGTCGACGGGTCCACCGTGGCCGTCGACGGTGCGTCCGGACGGCTCACCCTGCGCGGCATCGCCGACCCGGCGCCGAGCCGGCAGCAGCCTCCCGCGCGGCACGAGCCTCGGGACCGTCGGAGGCGGCGAGGTGCACGTGCAGCTCTGCGTCGAGCCGGCCCTCGACGCCGCCGACGTCGCCACCCCGACGGAGTCCCGCGCGCTGGCTGCCGCTGTGCCCCGACCCGTCGCCGCTGTCGGGCGTCGACGTCGCGGCGGCGCGCGACGACTCGGCCGGTCTGCTCGCCCGGCGTGACGCCGCGTTCGCGCGGGTCCAGGAGCACTACTACGCCGACCCGCTGCGCGTCGAGCGCGGCTGGCGGCACCACCTCGTCGACGCCGACGGCCGCGCCTACGTCGACATGGTCAACAACGTCGCCGCGGTCGGGCACGGCCACCCACGTCTCGCCGACGCGGTCGAGCGCCAGATGCGCCTGCTCAACACCAACTCGCGCTTCCACTACGCCGCGGTCGCCGAGCTCTCCGAGCGGCTCGCCGCGCTCGCGCCCGACGGCCTCGACACCGTGTTCCTGGTCAACAGCGGGTCCGAGGCGGTCGACCTCGCGCTGCGCATGGCGCAGATGGTGACCGGGCGCCGGGACGTCGTGGCGGTCCGCGAGGCCTACCACGGCTGGACGCATGCTCTCCGACGCCGTCACGACCTCGCTCTACGACAACCCGACGGCCCTGGAGACGCGGCCGTCTGGGTGCACCTGGCGTCGGCCCCGAACTCCTTCCGCGGGACGTTCCGCGGCGATGCCGCCGGCGACCGGCTACGCGCGACGAGATCCGCGAGCTCGTCGAGCGGCCTCGTCCGCGAGGGCACGACCGCCGGCGGCGTTCATCGCCGAGCCGGTGTTCGGCAACGCGGGCGGGGTCATGCTCCCCGAGGGCTACCTCGCGGCGGCCTACGAGGCGGTGCGCGCGGCCGGCGGCCTCGCGATCGCCGACGAGGTGCAGGTGGGCTACGGCCGGCTCGGCCACCACTGGTGGGCCTTCGAGATGCACGGGGTCGTGCCGGACGTCATCACGATCGCGAAGGCGATGGGGAACGGGCAGCCGCTCGGCGCGGTGATCACGACCCGCGCGATCGCCGACGCGTTCGCCGCGCAGGGCTCGTTCTTCTCCTCCGCGGGCGGCAGCCCGGTGTCGTGCGTGGCCGGGCTCACGGTGCTCGACATCATCGAGGACGAGGGACTGCAGGCCAACGCGGCGCGGGTCGGCGACCACCTCCTCGCCCGGTTCGCGCGAGCTGGCAGGGCGGTATCCGATCGTCGGCGCCGTGCACGGCATGGGCCTCTACCTCGGCGTCGAGCTCGTGCGCGACCGGGAGACGCTCGAGCCGGCGACGGCCGAGTGCTACGCGATCTGCGACCGGCTCCGCGAGCTCGGTGTCATCGTGCAGCCCACCGGCGAACGGGCCAACGTGCTCAAGATCAAGCCGCCGATGTGCCTCACCCTCGAGAGCGCCGATTTCGTGGTCGAGGCGCTCGAGCGGGTCCTGCGCGACGGCTGGTGATCACCGGGTGGGCAGCGGCTGGCGCGGGCAGGTCGCGAGCACCCGCCGGATCGCGTCGCGCTCGGCAGCGGTGATCCAGAGCCGGTAGGTCTGCTTCACGGCGACCTGCCGCGCGACGTACGCGCAGCGCGACGCCTTGAGCGGCGGCAGCCACGATGCGGCGTCGGAGTCGCTCTTGCGCCGGTTCGCCGACCCGCTCACCGCCAGCAGGTTGAGCGGGTCGTTCGCGAACGCGGTGCGCTCCGCGGTGGTGAGGCGCGCCGCCCCCTTCTGCCAGGCGTCGCCGAGGGCGACGACGTGGTCGATCTGCACGGCCAGGCTCGTGCCCACCCCGCGCACGAACGGGATCGTCGCTCCGGTGTAGGGGTCGGCCAGGGTCCCGCGCAGCACGACGCAGCCGTGGGTACCGGGCTTGACGACCGTGCGGTCGAGGTCGCGGCGCAGGGTGTCGTTGCGGGTGTCGCACCCGTTGCGGTCGACGTCGGCCCAAGCCTGCCCGAACTCGTCGCGCGAGTAGCCGGTGCGTGGCGCCCGACCCTTCACCGGGAGCCGCGCGAGTGCCGCGAGCGCCGAGCCCGGCGCCGGGGCCGCGGACGGCGGCAACGCCGACGGCGGTCGTGTCGAGGACGGAGCCGGTGACTGCGGTACGCGCGCTGCTGTCGAGGAGGGCGGGCTCGCCACGCCGGGCCGCCCGGTGCTGGACGTCGGAGAACGGGAGCCCTCGGCCACGCACCCGGCGCACGCGATGGCCACGAGCAGCGCTGCGAGGGACCGCTCGAGGACGCTCATCGCACGAAGTGACGGTCGAGCGCGCATGTCCCCATGCTCCCCATCGTGGTGCATCGCACCGACACGGCTGGGGCGGCGGCGCGCGGTCAGGCCAGGACGGGAAGCGCTACCGGCCCCTGCAGGTACTCGACGTAGTCCTCGAACGGCATCGGGCGCGCGTAGAGGTAGCCCTGCCCGTAGTCGCAGCCCATGCCTCGCAGCAGGTCCGCCTGCTCCACCGTCTCGATCCCCTCGGCGACGGTGCGAGAGGCCGAGCGAGTCGGCGAGCTGCACGACCATGCGCGCCAGGGTGAACCCGTGCGCCGAGGTACCGAGCACCGAGACGAAGGACCGGTCGATCTTGAGCCCGGCCACCGGCAGCCGGGCGAGGTAGGACATCGACGAGTAGCCGGTGCCGAAGTCGTCGAGCGACACCCACACGCCGAGCGCGCGCACCTCGACGAGCACCTGATCGGTGAGCTCGGCGCGGTCGGCGAGGGCCGACTCGGTGAGCTCGAGGGTGAGCAGGTCGGGGTCGAGACCGGAGGCCGACAGTGCCCCTGCGACCTCCCACGGGAGCTCGGGCCGCAGCTGGTCGGCAGCCACGTTGACCGCGATCCGCAACGGCCTCCCCACGCGCCGTCCCGCCTCGACGGTCTGCCGGCACGCAGTGCGCAGGACCTCGCGTCCGAGTTCGCGGATGAGGCCGAGCTCCTCCGCGAGCGGGATGAACTCGTCCGGGGGGACGAGCGCACCCCCCTCGTCCCGGAGCCGCACGAGCGCCTCCGCCCCGTGCACGACGGTGTCGACCAGTCCGACGACGGGCTGGTAGTGGACCTCGAGGCGCCCGTCCGCGAGAGCGCGGCGCAGCCGGCGCTCGGCCGCGATCCTCCGCTCGACCTCCTCCTGCATGCCCGACTCGTACTCGACCAGGTGGTTGTGCCGCGACGCCTTCGCCCGCTTGAGCGCCATGTCGGCCGCCTCGAGGTACCAGCCGAGGGGTCGTGGGTGCGCGGGGTCCACGAGGACGTAGCCAGCGCGCAACCCCACCTGCACCTCGCGCCCGTCGGACAGGATGAGCCCGTGCAGCTCCCGCGCGCACTGCTCCACGGCCGTACCGACGGCCGGTGGCGCCTCGTGGGCGTCGATGATCCAGGCGAAGCCGTCGCTACCCAGCCGAGCCGTCGCTCGGACGGCTTCCGGCAACCGCTCGAACGACCGGGCCACCGCGATGAGGATCAGGTCGCCCGTCTCGTGCCCCATCCCGTCGTTGAGCGCGGCGAACCGCTCGAGGTCCACCACCACCACGGCGATGGGCGAGTCGGCCCGTCGTCGTTCGACCCGGTCGGAGAGCTCGCCGAGGAAGGCCTCACGGGTGAGCAGCCCGGTCAGCTCGTCGCGACGCCGGCTGTTGGCGAGCTGGCGGGCGATCCGGCGGGCGTCCGTGACGTCGCGCACCGTGACGACGTAGCCGTCGAACTCGACGTCCGACAGCGGCCGGACGGTGAGCTCGACCTCGAGCTCGCGGCCGTCGTGACCGCACGCGAGCAGGTCATACGGTCCGGCCAGGCCCGGATCCTGCGACACCTGGGCGAGGAGCAGCCGCACCTCCCCCACCCCCACCTCGGGCAGCAGGTCGGCGAGCGAGCGTGGGCCCTCGGGATCCAGGCAGTCGGGGCAGCCGAACATGGCTTCGGCGCGGGGGCTCGTGTAGACGATCGTGCCGATGGCGTCGATCAGCGAGGACACCGTCGGCCGAGTCGCCGATCAGTGCGCGGAACCACCCCTCGCGCGTGCGGTTCGCGAGCAGGGACTCCGCTGCCTCGGCCCGGTTGCGCCACAGCTCGTGCGCCGCGGTGGCGCGGGCGAGGAGCGTCGATCCGAGCAGGGCCAGCAGCAGCGTCGCCGACACCACGAGCTGGAGACCCGACATCGACACCGTGGTCGAGCGGACGACGACGAGCCCGGCGAGCAGGGCGAGCACCACGGGGGTCAGCGCCGCCAGCTGCTCGCGCCCGCGAACCCCCGCGGCTGTCTCCGGTTCGACACCCGACCGGTGCGCGAAGGCGACGAGGAAGGCGGCGCCGCCCACGTAGCCGAGGATCGCGTAGCTCACGGCCGAGGTGTCGTCCGCGCCGGGCACGAACTGGGCCACGGCGTCGCTCGACAGGTAGACGGCGAGTCCGGCGACGAGCAGGACCTCCTGCACGAACGGCAGCGACCCGGCCCGTCGACTCAGGATCATCAGCACCGCGACGACGCTCAGCGCGCTGTACATCACCACCTGGTCGACCCGCTGCCACGGCTCCTGCGACGCCCAGCTCGGGACCACGGCCTGCCACCAGATCACGGCCAGCGACAGCACCGCCACGACCGAGTCGAGGACGGCGATGCGCAGGTTCGCGCGAGAGAGGTGCCCGGGCCGGCTCATCGTCAGGACGGCGTAGGCGGACAGCGGGAACACCACCAGCAGGGGGATGACCTCCGTGCGCTCGTCGTAGCCGCCCGCGGTGAACGCCGTGGCGGCGTAGCCCACGGCCTGCCCGCCCCACAGCAGGGCGCCGGCCAGCGCGAGCGCCCGCATCGGCCGGCGGCGGGCGGGGTCGCGTCGCGACCGGTCCAGCAGCGCGAGGCACAGCGCGGCACCCGGCGGCGAGGGCGAAGCAGGTGGCGGCCACCCGGCTCACGGTCGGGGCGGTGCCGCCGAACGTCCGGTTCGCGACGTCGACCGCGACCGCGATGCTCGCGGCGAGGCCCGCCAGGCCGAGCAGACCCCAGTCGCGCACGAGGACGCGGGTCGGCGCGCTGGTGCTGCGCGCGAGCACCTCGGACAGGCTCACCTTGTCCACGCTAGGGCTCGCACCGCCGCGACTCTCGCCCACCAGCGACCCGGTGCGCGATCCGTGCGGTGGGAGCGCTTCGTCACCCGATCGGGTGACGGGTCAGCGCGACCTGGTCAGCGCACGGTGTAGCGCGACGGTACGAAGGTCTGCGTGTCCATCGGCGGCCGGACGTACGCGCGGTGCTGCAGCGGCGGCAGCACGATCTCGTCGTGCTCGATCGGCTGGTAGGGCACGAGCGAGAGCAGGTGCGCCATGAGGTTGAGCCGGGCCGACTTCTTGTCCTCCGCGTCCACGACGTACCAGGGGTTCTCCCGCGTGTCGGTGTAGGCGAACATCTGGTCCTTCGCCTCGGCGTAGTCGATCCAGCGCGCCTGCGCCTCGAGGTCCATCGGGGAGAGCTTCCACCGGCGGGCGGGGTCGTCGATCCGCGACTGGAACCGCTTGCGCTGCTCCTCGTCGGAGATCGAGAGCCAGTACTTCACCACCGTGATGCCGTCGCGCACGAGCGCCTTCTCGAGGATCGGGCACACCCGCATGAAGTAGTCGTACTCCTCGTCGGTGCAGAAGCCCATGACGCGCTCGACGCCGGCGCGGTTGTACCAGGAGCGGTCGAAGATGACGACCTCGCCGGCGGACGGCAGCTCGGCGACGTAGCGCTGGAAGTACCACTGGGTCCGCTGACGCTCGGTCGGCGCCGGCAGCGCGACGACGCGGCAGTACCGCGGGTTCATCAGGTACGTCATCCGCCGGATGACGCCGCCCTTGCCCGCCGTGTCGCGCCCCTCGAGGATCACGACGAGGCGCTGGCCCGCCGCGCGGATCCACTCCTGCATCGCGACGAGCTCGGTCTGGAGGCGCACGAGCTCGCGCTCGTACTCCTTCTTGGACAACGTCGCCGGGCCGTTGGCCTCCGGAAGCTTCTTGCTCACGGTCGCAACCTACGCCGCCGGTCGCGCTCGAGACTCGGGTTCCGTGCACGCAAGGTCGAGTTCCGCGGACTGCCGGTGCCGACGACCCGGCGGGTCTAGGGTCGCGGAGTTCAGTCCCGGTCTCCGGAGGCGCCCGCCCATGTACGTCGTCGTCAATCGCATCACGGTCGATCCCGAGCACGCCGACGACTTCGCCGCCTCGTTCGCCGAGACGATGGCGCACCTCGAGGGCGTGCCCGGCCTCCGTCGCAGCACGCTGCTGGCTCCGTCGGCACCGGGCGGCGCGTTCATGTCGACGATGGAGTTCGACTCCCACGAGGACTTCCAGGCCTGGACCCGGTCCGACTCGTTCGCCCGGTCGCACGCCACGAGCGGCCGTGCCACGGTCGTCACCGCCAGCGCCATCGAGACCTACGACCTGCACACCGAGGTGTAGAGCCGCCTGGCCGCGCGACCTCGCAGCGAGCCGGGCTACGGTGACCCCGAGCCGCTCGGGATAGGAGGGCGCGATGACGGACACCGCTGAGGCGCCGTCGTCCCTCACCGCCGCCACCACCCCGCGACGCGCGCGACGTGTCCGAGATCGTCGACCGCCTGCAGGACGTGGTGCATCCGCTACTCGCCGGACGGCGTCGTGCAGTGGGCCTCGCCGCTCGCTGCTTCGCGTGTTCGGCTGGCACCCGAGCGAGGTCGTCGGGACACCGTTGCGGCTGGCCGTGCCCGAGGAGCGCGACGCCGTCGCCACGAAGGTCCGGACTCTCGTCTCGGAAGGCAACGCCACGACCCGCGTCCGCTTCCGCGCCGGTCGCCGCGACGGTGCCCTGGTGTGGGTCGACTGCTGGTCGACCGTCGTCCGGACCGACGACGGTTCGGTCGACCACGTGGTCTCGTCCATGCGCGACGTCACCGAGCAGGTGCAGCACGAGCTCGCCCTCGCGGACCGCGAGGCGGCGCTGCGCGCGACGCTGGACTCGCTGCTCGACCCGCACGTGCGCCTGGAGGCGGTCCGCGACGTCACCGGGCGGGTGTCGGACTTCCGGATCGACGACGTGAACCCGGCCGCGTGCGGGTATCTCGAGACCGAGCGCTCGGCGCTCCTGGGGGCACCGCTGCTGGCGCTGTTCCCGGCCCAGCACGAGTCCGGCCTGTTCGACCGCTACGTCGCGGTCGTCGAGACGGGCGAGCCGCTCGTGCTGGACGGGTTCCGCTTCACGAGCGACGTGGCCGGGGTGGTGCGGCACTTCGACTTCCGCGGGGTGAAGGTCGGCGACGGCCTGAGCCTGACGTGGCGCGACACCACCGCGAGGAACGAGGTGGCGGAGGCGCTGCGGCAGCAGGAGCGCACGCTTCGGATGGCGATGGACTGCTCGCCCGTCGGGATGGCCCTCGTCGACCTCGACCGCACCTTCACCGCGGTGAACCCCGCGCTCTGCCGGCTCCTCGGCTGCGACGCCGCGTGGCTCCTGGGACGGCGGGTGCCCGACGTCCTGCATCCGCTCGACGACGAGCTCGACCTGCAGATGCGCGCCGAGGCGATCGCGGAGACGACGTCGCCGCAGAAGGCGGAGAAGCGGTTGATCCGGCCCGACGGCGGCGAGGTGTGGGTCGAGCACTCCATCGGCGTGCTGCGCGACGACGACGGCGCCGCCCTGTCGTTCGTGTCGCAGTTCATCGACGTCGCCGAGGCGCACCGGTCTCGCGAGCAGCTGAGCTTCGAGGCCACGCACGACAGCCTGACCCACCTGCTCAACCGCCGGGCGCTCCACTCACGGATGCGGTGCCTGCTGGCCGCCGAGCAGATCCCGCACACCGGACTCGCCGTGCTCTACGTCGACGTCGACAACCTCAAGCCGGTCAACGACGAGCACGGCCATGCCGCCGGCGACTCCCTGCTCGTGGAGGTGGCCCGGCGGGTGACCTCGCACGTGCGGGCGAACGACGTGGTGGCGAGAGTGGGCGGCGACGAGTTCGTCGCGCTGCTCGAGACCGTGCGCAGTCCGCACGACGCCGTGGCGGTCGCGGAGAAGCTCCGGGAGTCGTTCGCCCAGCCGCTGGTCGTGGGCGGTCGGCTCCTGCGGGTGTCGGTCAGCATCGGGGTCGCGTTCGCCGTGCCCGACGACGACCCGGACACGGTCCTGGCCCGCGCGGACGCTGCGCTCTACCGCGCCAAGCGGTCCGGCGGGGGCTCGGTCGTCCTCGTCGAGGCCTGAGCGCCGACCGTACGTGCGGGCGCGCGGGTCGATCGGCGCCTGGGCTCAGACGGGCGAGGCCACGAAGTCGTCGTCATCGCGGGCACGGGAGACCTCGACGGGACGGTAGGTGTAGAAGAACTCGACGCCATCGGGGCCGACGTCGTCGACCGCGTGCGGGACGCCCGGCGGTACGTAGATGTAGGACCCCTCGTCGACCCGCTGGCCGAGCATGACGCAGGACCCGCGCGTGATGAGCATGTGGTGGTGGGCGCCGTGATGGGTGTGCTCGGGCTTGACCGAGCCGGCCTCGACCCGGATGAGCCCGATGACGACGTCACCCGACTGCCACAGCACCTTGTGCGTGGCGCCCTCGATGCCGTGCAGCTCCAGCCACGGCTCGCTGTCGAGCTCGGCCGCGGTGCGCAGCAGCGCCTGTCCCAGGTCGTCGCGACCTGACCTCACCGGTGACGGTCCCATGACGCCTCCTGCTGATCCGATGCTCTCGATCCGAACCTAGCCGGTCGCCTCGGCGGTGTCCCCGCCCCCCACCGGAAGCGCACTCGCGACACGGCTGGTCACCCGTCGGAGGCGCCCTGGGTGCAACGCGGGCCTAGGGCGGCCTAGCCTTGTCCCGCCCCCCGGGGGGTTCGGGGGAACACAGGGGCTACAGGAGTAGACAGATGTCTCGCATTGCCGCGGCTACGGCCGCCGGGCTCGTCGTCGGTCTCGTCATGGTCCCTGGTACGGCGCAGGCCGCTCCGTCGGTCGCCACGACCGCCGATCGCGCCCCTCGGATCTCCACCACGCACCCCGACCGACCGATCACGCAGCTCATCGTGAAGACCACCGGTGGAGCGCGCCTCACCACGAGCATCCGCGCGGCCGCCGCGTCGCTCACCGGCGTCGACACGGCCTCCCGGCTGCGTCGCACGGCCACCGGCGCGGACGTGATCGCGCTGTCTGCCCCGGTCCCGCTCGCGGAGGCGTACGCCGCCGCCAAGGCGCTGACCGCGCGCGCCGACGTCGTCTACGCCGAGCCTGACCGCTGGGTCTACCCCACCGACGCCAGCCCCGTGTTCCCCAACGACCCGGACTTCGTCGACCAGTGGGACCTGTGGACCGACTCCCTCTTCTCCGTACCCGTCGTCCCGGCCGGGGGCGGCTACTCCAGCACGGCACCCGCGGCGTGGGTCGCGGGCGGCACCGGCAGCGCCGGCGTGGTCGTGTCGGTCATCGACACGGGCATTACCACGCACCCGGACCTCGTCGGCCAGACCGTGCCCGGCTACGACTTCGTCTCGCAGGACGTCACGGCGGGCGACTTCCCCGTGCCCGGCACCTACAGCTACACCGCCAACGACGGCGACGGACGCGACACCGACCCGAGCGACCCGGGCGACTGGATCTCGACGGAGGAGTCCCTCGGGACCGACGTGACGCAGGGCTGGTTCGACGCCGCCTTCTGCGGCCCGCAGGCCGACAGCTCGTGGCACGGGACGCACGTGGCCGGCACGATCGCCGCCCTGCAGGGCAACACGCTCGGCATCAGCGGCGTGGCGCCGGGCGTGAAGGTGCAGCCGGTCCGCGCGCTCGGCAAGTGCGGCGGCTACATGTCCGACGTCAACGACGCCATCGTCTGGGCCGCGGGCGGCAGCGTCCCGACCAGCGCGCTGAACCCCGTGGCGCCCCCGGCCAACCCCACGCCCGCGACCGTGATCAACCTGTCGCTCGGGAACACCGGCGCGTGCCTGACGAGCACCCAGGAGTCGATCAACTCGGCGCGCGCGAACGGCGCCACGGTCGTCGTCGCGGCGGGCAACAGCAGCCAGTCCATCACGTCGACGAGCGACCTCAACGGATCCGCGCCGGCCAACTGCAGCGGCGTGATCGCAGTGACGGCCACCGGTCTCGACGGGCACGTCGCGGCGTACTCCAACGTCGGCGACGCCACCCACCCGGCGACCATCGCCGGCCAGGGCGGAGACGGCATCTCCGGCGGCGACAACATCCTCTCCACGGTGAACCAGGGGAAGGAGGGCCCGATCGGGCCCGCGGACCCGGGCTACATCGTCGGGGCCGACTTCGGTCTCAAGGCCGGCACCAGCATGGCGACGCCGCACGTCGCCGCCGGGGTGGCGCTGATGCAGTCGCAGCTGACGACCCCGCTCACGCCGGACCAGGTGAAGGCGCGCCTGCAGGCCACGGCGACCCCGTTCCCCGCCCTGGCCCACAGCGGTGCCGCGTGCACGTCGTCGGTCTGCGGCGCCGGGATCCTCGACATCGCCGCGGCGCTCGCCACCGCGCCGGCCGCGCCGGCGTCCGTGACGGCCACGCCCGCGGACCTCGGCGTGAAGCTCGTCGTGGACCGCCGCGGCCGACAACGGCGCGCCGATCACCGGCTACCACGTGCAGATCGCGACCGACGCCCGCCTTCACCGCGTGGGCCGACGTCGTCGCCAACACGGGGACGCGCGGCCACCACGTTGGACGTCGGGAGGTCTCGACCAACGGGTCGGAGTACAAGTTCCGGGTCTCGGCGTTCAACGAGCTCGGCGAGGGTCCGGCGACCGAGAGCAACGTCGTCGTCCCGTCGGCGCTGACCCCGCCGACCAACGTCGCGGTCACCGGCGGCGTGGAGCAGCTCGACGTCACCTGGGGTGCTGCCGGACAGCACGGGCGGCGACCCGGTCCTGCAGTACGACGTGCGCTACAGGCGGGTCGGCACGCCCGGACTGGCTGTGCGCCCCCGGCACGGACGCCGGCACCTGCGACACGGGCAGCACGGACCTGTTCTTCAACGACATCACGACCTGGCCCGCCGCCATGACGCCCGGCCACTACGAGGTGCAGGTCTCGGCGACCACCAGCGTCGCGACCAGTTCGTGGAGCGCGTCAGGCACGGCGACGGTGACGGCGCTCAGCCAGACCAGCGCCGTGTCGGCGACCAGCTTCCGTCCGTTCGCCGACGGCTACCAGGACACCGTCCGGATCACCGCGACGTCGAACGTGGCCACGACGGGCAACGTGCAGATCCTCAACGCCGCCGGGAGCCGGGTGGCCACGCTGCCGCTCTCCTCGCCGTCGACCATGTCGGTGCTGTGGAACGGCCGGATCAACGGCCTCGCCACGGGTGCGCGCGTGCCCTTCGGCACCTACCGCGTGCAGACCTTCCTCGTCGGTCGTAGCCCCGGTGTCACGCGGGTGCTGCCCGACAAGTTCGTGACGGTCGCGTCGAGCCAGGTCGGGCTGCCGGCGATCGCGCCGCTGTTCACGACCGTCTACCCCTACGTCGACGCGTACCGCGACACGGTGCCGATCACGGTGAAGACGACGGTGCCGGCCACGCAGATCTGGAAGTTCACCAACCGCACCGGATCCGTGGTCTACCGCACGCTGTCGCTGAGCCGCCGCACGTCGGCGACCGTCGCGTGGAACGGCAAGGACTCGCGCAACCGCACGCTCCCGAACGGCACGTACTACCTGCGCGTCTACGTCAAGGGCGGCGAGGGCACCCAGCTCTCGGCGTACAAGACCATCGCGGTCTCCTCGAAGCGCGTCATCCCGATCGCCTACAGCGCCGAGTACCGGGCGTCCTCCGTGATTCGGGCCCGGAGCACCACCGGGGTGCTCGCCGGTGCGCGGACCGGCGGGATCAAGTTCGGGTCGCAGGGCATCGCCACGTTCTCGGTCTCGCTGCCGAGCTCGGTGCGGCCGATGACCGGGCTGCGCGTCGCCACCTGCACCCAGGTCACCGCGACAGCCACCTCGAGCGGGCGCGAGGGCTTCTACAGCGGGGCGAGCAACAACCCCACCTACATCGGGACCGAGTACGTGATGGGTCGCGCCCTCGGGTGCTACGAGACGGGCACCGCCCCCTCGGCGTCGGTGTTCAGCAACGGCATGCACTGGTACGTGATGAACCGCGGGCCGGCCGGGTCGTACTGGGAGGCCGACACCTTCCTGATCTCGGGCACCCGCTACGTCCTGGGCTGACGCGCGCGAGTCCTGACACGGCCTCCGGGCTGACCGGCGCGCGACGCGACGGGCGCGCGGCCTGACACGATGACGCGCATGCCGACCAGCCTCGCCGCGCGCGTGCTCTCGGCGCCGCCGTCGGTCGGGCCGGTGCGCCTGGTGTGCATCGACGGGCCGGCCGGGTCGGGCAAGTCCACGCTCGCCGAGCGCCTGCGCACCGAGCTCGGGCGGAGCGTCGGCGAGGTCCCGGTGGTGCGCGGCGACGACGTGTACGAGGGCTGGGCGGTCGTCGCGGAGGCGCCCGAGCGCGTGGCGGCGTTCGCGCTCCTCGCCGTACGCCTGACCGGATGGCTGCTCGACCCGTGGGCGAGCCGGGTCACCGGCGACGCACCCGGCGTGGGACTGGCGGGCCGACGCGTGGGGCGGCCCTGTCACCGTCGACGCGGCGCCGGTCGTGATCCTCGAGGGGGTGGGGCTCGCGTCCCGGGCGCTGCGCTCGCGCGCGGTGCTCAGCGTGTGGGTCGACGCCGATCCGCTCGAATCCCATGCGCTCCTCGAGCGCGTCGTGGCACGCGACGGCGAGGACGTGCGGGCGGCGATGCGCTCCTGGCAGGTCGACGAGCGCGCCTGGCACCGCCTCGACGGCACGCGCGCCGGCTGCGACGTGGTCGCATGACCGACTCGCACCTGCGGGCCGACTGGATGACTCCGCTCGAGTCGCGCCTCGCGCCCGGCCACCCCCACCGCGCGGAGATCCTGCACCTGCACGCGGCGGCCTGCGAGCACGGCGAGGCCGGCTACGTGGACCCGGACAGCGGCTGGTGGGTGTTCACTGCCGCGCACCTCGCCGACCAGGGCGGGTGCTGCACGCGAGGCTGCCGCCACTGCCCCTACCCCGAGGACGAGTAACAGCCCAGCTGCACGTGAACGGAGGCAGGTTCACGTGCATCTGGGCTGTTGCTCGCGGACCCCTGGGGGGTCACTGGTCGAGGTAGAGGGCCTTCTTGGGGCAGGCAGAGACGGCGGCCTCGGCCTGGCGCCGTGCGCTCGCACGTTCGAGCGCCGCGGGCGTGATGATCGGGTAGCCCCACGAGTCGACCGTGATGAGGTCCGGCGCGAGGTGCGAGCAGATGCCCACGCCGTCGCAGATCGCCGGATCGATGCGCAGGTGCGGGTGCGAGGACGGCGTGACCGGTTGGCGGGCCGTGCGGAGCGCGACGGTGCGGGCCATGATCAGTCCTCCCCGGGAAGCGGCATGGCGGCGTAGGCCGGCGCGTCGCAGGTGCGACCGCGGCGGTGACGGGTGACGTCCTCGGAGAACACGTCGAGCGCGGACGCCAGCATGCGCAGGGCGCCGTCGGGGTGGCGGCACGCGCCGCGACCCGAGATCTCGGCCATGAAGCGGTTGAGCTTGCGCCGCCCGGCCGACGAGAGGCGCCCCGCCGTGAGGTCGTCGCACATCTCGGCCACCGACGCGAGGCCGAACACGCACGGGCCGCACTGCCGGGCCGACTGCTCGGCGAGGTAGCGGACGAGGCGCGCCGACTCCTCGATGCCGCAGTGGTTGGCCGGCAGCGCGCCGATGAGCCCGGCACCGACCGAGAGACCCTCGCCACGCAGCGCGGCGTTGTCGACCGTGAGGTCGCGCGCCTTCAACCACGGGACCCAGGACCCGCCGTAGCCGCCGAGCAGGATCGCGGTGGGCTCGTTGCCGTCCGGAGACTGCCAGTACTGCGCGATCGACCTCGCCGAGGGTCGACTCGGTGCCGACCTCGGCCACCACGCGGTGCGTGGGGTTGACGATCGTGAGCATCGAGGTCGGCCGGTAGGCCTCGGCCCCGATGTGGGCGAGCAGCCCGATGCGGGCCATGGTCTCGGCGTTGTTCACCAGGACGGGCGGGTGACCGTCGGACCACGGCTTGGCCGGGTTGGCGACGTAGCGCGGCAGGGTGGGACCGCCCTCGAGCGTCCGGATGATCCCGGTCGCCTCGCCGGACAGGTAGCGGTCGGGGGCCAGCATGACGCGGATGGGCGGGTCGGCGAACCCGCGCGAGGCGCGCTCGGCCAGCGCTCGGGTGATCGAGCGCGCCGTGGCCCAGGCGCCGTCGTGGATCCAGATGACGCCGTCGGCCGAGCCGGTGACCTCGATGGCCGAGACGACACCGTCGATCACGAGGTGCGGGCGGGTCTGCAGCAGCACGGCGTCCTTGGCGACACCCGGCTCACCCTCGGCACCGTTGGCGACGACCGTGCCGCCGACACCGGCGGACATGACCGAGCGCCACTTGGCGGCCGTCGGGAAGTGACCCCCGCCGCGGCCCGTGAGCGCGACGGTGTCGAGGTCGGCGAGGAGGGACTCCCCGGCCGCTCCGAGGAACGACGGCCGCGGGCCGTACGCCGCGAGGTGGGCGTCGAGGTCGTGCGCGGCGACGCCGGTGATGGACTCGGTGCCGTGGCGGCCGACGACCATCGGGCCGGGCAGCAGCTCGGTGGCCTGGACGGTGATCGGGACGGGCGTCACGATCGCGACCCCGTCATGGTCGTGCTCGGTCGCCAGGTGCAGGTGCTGGGTCATGAGCGAACCCGCTTCCCGGGACGTGTAGTCGGCGGCGGAGTGGCTGCGCGGCGAGGAGCCGGCCGCCGGGAGCTCGGAGGCGCGGACGGCGGCGAGCTCGTCGGCCTCGTCGCGCACGGTCGACATCGTGTAGCGGCTCACCGCGAGGGCGACGACCGCGAGCCCGGTGACGACGTACATCCCGAGCAGGATCGGGGCGTCGACGCCGGCGAGCACGCCGTGCAGCCACACGAGGACCAGCGCGACGATGGAGACCTTGTGGATCGGCCACCAGACACGGCGCGCGGACCGCCCGGCCAGGGCGGCGGTGATGCCCGCGGCGAGACCGGCGTAGAGCCCGACGACTCCGAGGGTCACGGGCACCGGGCGGTACTCGGACCCCATGGGGACGAAGGAGCCCCACCAGCCGACACCGGCGTACTTGTCGGTGGCGAGCACCACGATGTGGAGCACCGTGAACACGAGGGTGAAGACCGAGAGGCTCACGTGGGTGCGGATGCGCACCGCGGCGCTCGGGCGGCGCCAGCGGGCCCGCCACGGGTGCGAGAGCACGAGGCCGAACATCACCAGGCCCACGAGCAGGACGTAGGACGTGATGCCCGACGCCCGGCCGAGGACCCACGGTGCCATCTTGTCGCCGGCGATCGAGGAGACCCCGAGGCCGATGAGCCAGCTGGTGAGGACCGCGCTGGCCGTGACGAGCAGGACGAGACCGGTGCCCAGGACGTACGGGCGACCGCCGACCTTCATGTCATGCGACATGCGACACCTGCCATGCAACGTAGGGACGCATCGCGCGGCTCACACCGACACGACCGTCGACGTCGACCCAGAGGGCGGCGAGGTCGCGCTGGTCTGCGGCCTCACGGATGCCCTCCCGACCCAGTATGAACAGGGACTTGCTCCAGACCTCGGCGAGCGCGGAGTCGCGCCCCACCACGGTCACGGACTTGAGGTCGGCCTGCGCCGACTGCAGCGTCCGCGGGTCGATGATGTGGTGCACCTCGGTCTGCCCCACGGTCCACGACCGGATCCTCGTGGACGAGGTGGCCACGGCTCGGTCCCGCACCCGCAGCACGGCGGCAGGTTCGCTGCCACCGAACGGGTCCTCGACTGCGATCATCCAGCCGTTGCCCTCGGGACCGACCCCGATGGCGACGAGGTCGCCACCGGCTTCGACGAGCACCGAGCTGCCGGCGGTGCGCAGCTCTGAGGTGGCCCACCGTACGGCGAGACCCTTGCCGATACCGCCCAGATCGATCGGTTCAGGACCAACCTTGACCGCGCGGCGCTGCGGGTCGAGACCCGGCTTCCACCCCTTGCGACCCAGCCGGCGGCGACGCGGCGCCGCCGACGTGGACTCGGGCAGGGTGAGCCGACGGGAGTCGAACGGCAGCGACGAGTCGTAGCCGTAGGACGTCAGCACCGTGAGCACCCGCGGGTCGAAGAGCCCGTCGGTGGCGAGGTGCGCGTCGTAGGCGGCGCTGATCGCGTCGTAGCACTCCTGCGCGACGACGTGCCAGGAACGCCCGGCCGCGTTGGCGCGCATGAGATCACTCTCGGGGTCGAAGCGGGTACAGCTCGCCGCGACACGCTCGACGACCGAACGAGCGCGCTGAGCGCGCTCGTCCGCGTCGTCGCGCGGTTCGACGACCCAGAACTTGATCTCCGAGGCCATCGACTTGAAGGCCACACGAAGGTCAGCGCCGGGGGGGTGCGCATCGACCGTCATGGGGTGCCTCATCAGCCAGACGCGCCGGTGCTCGCCTGGGGTGCCGGAGCCGCGGGGGCCGGAGCCGGGGCCGCGTTGCCGCCACCGGTGGAGGCCTTCTTCTTCGGCGCCGTGGTCGTGGTGGTGGTCTTCTTGCTCGACGTCGACCCGGTCGACTTGGTGCTCGAGGACGAGCCGGTCCACGACTTGGTCGAGGACGACGACCCGGACGAGCTACGACCGGCCGAGGCGGCCACCGGCGCACCGGTGATGCCCGAGACCTGCGCACGCAGGGCCAGGACGGTCTTGCGCAGCATGGCGACCTGCGCCGTGTTCTTGGCGATCGAGGTCTGCAGCGCTGCCACGGCGGGGTCGGCCTTCTTGACCGTGGAGCTCGTGGTGGTGGTGCTGGCGGTCGAGGTGGACGCCGGCTGGTGCCCGGCCGCCCAGACGGTCGTGCCGGTGAACAGTGCCGCCGCCGCGGGAGCGACGAGCGCTGCCGTGGTCCAACGGACTCGGGTTCCGCGCTCAGTCATCGTCGCCTCCTCGTGATCCGGGCTGGGTCTCTCGCTCGTCGTCGTCGCCCTCGTCGTCCCCGCCGCCGCTGGCGCCGGTCGAGGTGTGCGAGGTGGGCTTCTTGGTGGACTTGGCCACCGGGGTCGACTTCTTGTCGTCGACGTCGCCTTCGGGGCGGCCTTCTGGCCGGTCGAGGCGGGGTGCCACGCGGTGGTGGCGGCGGCGTCCCGGGCGGCCTGGGCGGCCAGCGCGAGGCGCAGCGCCTCCTGGGCGGCCTTGACCTCGTCGGTCAGGGTGCCCGTCTGGCCCTGCAGCTGCGCGAGTCGGACCTGCAGGTCCTTCACGGATGCGACGCCAGTGGTGGCGGACGACCCGGTCGTGGTGGACAGCCCGGCGGCGACTGCGACGCCCCCGGTCGTGAGGACACCCGTGAGGGCGATCCCCGTGGCCCACATGCGGCCTGTTCGATTCATAGCGGCTCCTCCAGAGTCGGCTTCTGATGAGGAGTCTCGGCAACTGCGGCCTTGGAAATAGGCCCGGGAGAGCCAAGAAACCGGTCTGGTTGTCCAAGATCCGTCCAAGATCACCGAGCGTCACAGGTCGTCAGGCGCCGCAAGGGCCGGACGGGTGACCTGAGCACGGACGGCACCCCATCGGGGGTGGCGCCTCGCGGGGGTCCACCCCATCGAGGGGCGGACACGGTCGGGGGCTGGCGCCCTGATCCATCACTCTGCGTAGTCGTCACCGACACGGGAGCCTGGCACAGCGGAAGGGCCCGGACGCGGGGTCCGGGCCCTTCTGCAGGGGGAGTGCGTCAGCGGCGTGAGCCGCGGACCGGTCAGTCGTCGTCGCTGCCGTGACCGCTGTCGTCGTCGCTGTCGTCGTGGCCACTGCCGTGGTCGCTGTCGTCGTCATCGTCGTCGTGCGAGTTCCCAGGGCCGCTGTTGTCGTCGTCACCGTCGTCGTCGCCGCCGCCGGGACCACGGTTGCCGTGGTCGTCGCCGTCGTCGTCGTCATCGTCGGAGTGCGAGCCGCTCGGGGACGCGGAGGCGGAATCGTCGTCGTCCGAAGGCTCGTCGCTCGGGTCGTCCGAGCTGGACTGGCTCCCTGACGGGGAGTCGCTGGGCGACCCGGTGGCGCTGGCCGACTCGGTGGCCTCGTCCTCGAACTCGTCCTCGTCGTTGGACGGTGAGCTCGACGGGCCGTCGGTCGGGCTGCTGGTTCCGGCGGGGGTCGACCCCAGTGTCGGGAGGGTCGCGGCAGCGGCGGCCGTGCCACCGGCGAGCACGACGGCGATGGTGAGGGTTGCGGCGATCTTCGCGTTCTTCACGGTGGCGTCTCCTTCGGGCTAGGTCTCGATAGCGATGACGTTAGGTCGGACGGCTCCCGATTACTCCCCGTGACCATCCAACGTTCGTCCAAGATCGTCTCGCCTTGGTGAACACGGCGAGTCACGCGAGCCCGAGCACGACCTCGCCGCCGGCCGGGTCGACGCGCGTGAGCACGGAGCAGGGCACGTGGAGCACGCGACCGGGAGCCAGCGACCAGGGCAGGGTCCGGCGGCCGATCTCCCGGCCGTCCTGGCGGACGACCACGCGGGGCGCGGTGCGGAACTCCTCGCCCCAGACGAGGAGCCGACGCCGGGCCGGGGCGGGGTCTCCGGGACGGAGCAGGGAGGGGGCCACCCAGCGCAGCGGGGCCACCGCCCGCAGCGGCACCCCCGGCGGCGGGTCCTCGCGGTGCTCCCACCAGGCCAGCACTGTCCGCGCGACGTGGCGGCCGTCGAGGGCCGCGACGTCGGCGGTGTCGACCGCGTGGAGCAGGTTGCCGGCGGCGAACACGCCAGGCGCGACGTGCGCAGCGCGGTGTCGACCCGCGGGCCGAGCGTGGCCGGATCGAGGTCGAGCCCACCGAGGCGCGCCAGCTCGTGGTCGGGGATCCAGTCGCCGGTGAGGACGACGACGTCGCAGGCCACCGTCGCGCGGCGCCCCGTCCCGAGGTCCTCGACCTCCACCGCCTCCACGACGTCGCGACCCACGATGCGCACGACCCGCGACCGCGCTGCCACCGGTGTCCGCAGCAGGGCCCGCGCCGGGCCGCGGAACCCGGCGTACGCCTCGCCGTGCACGTGCTCGGTCGTCATCAGGACCGTCGCGCAGCCGGCCTCGCGCAGCGTCAGCACCGCGGACCAGCTCACGAGCTCGGCCCCCACGACCACGGCGCGGGTTCCGGGCGAGCGGTGCTGGAGGTGCACGAGGTTCTGCAGCTGACCGGTGGTCAGGACGCCGCGGGGGCGGTCCCCGGGGATGAGGCGCGCCGGGCGGGGGCGCTCACGCGCGCCGGTGGCCAGCACGACGGCGTCGGCGGTCACCTGCAGCCGGCCCGACGGCGAGGTCACGTCGAGCGTGCGCTCCCCGCTCCAGCCGGTCACGGTGGCCTCGGTGCGGATCTCGGCGCCGCGGTCCAGCGCCCGGGCCACGAGGCGCTCGGCGTAGCGCGGCCCGGTAGTGACCCGGCGAAGGTCGCGCACCCCGTAGCCGAGGTGGTCGCTGTGCCGCGGGATCCCGCCGGCTTCCGCCTCGCGGTCCAGCACGAGGACGCGATGCGTGGGCGCCAGCTCGGCCGCGGCCGTGAGCCCCGCCGGACCGGCCCCCACGACGACGACGTCGACCCGCGTGCCGGTCATCGCGCGACCCGGGCGGCGAGGTGCTCGTCGAGGAGACGGCCCACCTCGGCCCCGCAGTAGAACCCCTGGCACCGGCCCATGAGGGCCCGGGTCCGGCGGCGGAGGCCGTCGAGGTCGCACGGCGGGATCGGCGAGGCGAGCGCGTCGCGCACCTCGCCGCGGGTGACCCGCTCGCAGAAGCACACCACCCGGCCGTACTCCGGGTCCGCGGCGATCCGGCCGGCGTCGGAGTACGGGCGCGGGAAGGCCTCGCCCACGTTGGGCAGGCGCGGCACGGGCGGCAGGTCCGTGCGCTCGGTGAGCCCGAGCCCGGCGTCGCGCAGGAGCCGCACGACGTGCTCCGCGAGGGCCATCGACGCCGTGAGGCCGGTGGACCGGATCCCGCCGAGCACGACGTAGCGGTGCTCGACGTCGAGCTCGACCACGTAGTCGTCGTGCTCGGTGGCGGCGCGCAGCCCGGTGTACGTCGCGGTGACCTCCTCCTCGAGCAGGCGCGGCATGAGGGCGCGGCCCTTCTCGAGCAGGAACGCGAGCCCCGCCTCGGTCGTGGCGGTGTCGGTGCGGTCGGCGATGTTCTCCGACGTCGGCCCGAGCATGACGTTGCCGTAGATCGTGGGGCTCACGAGCACCCCCTTGCCGCGCGAGGACGGCACCGGCAGCACGATCACGTCGGCCAGCGGGCGGGCCAGCTTGTCGAACACGATCAGCTCGCCGCGGCGCGGGACCACGGTGAACCGGTCGTGGCCGAACATCCGGTCGATCACGTCGGCGCCGTGCCCCGCGGCGTTGACGACCCAGCGCGCCGAGACGTCGCCCGAGTCGGTGCGCAGCAGGGTGCGGTCCGGACCGGGCTCGACGACGACCACCCGGTGCGACAGCAGCAGCTCGGTGCCGCGGTGCAGCGCCTCGGTGGCGTAGGCGAGGGCTGCCGTCCACGAGCAGATGATCGACTCGTCGGGGATCGCGAGACCGCCGAGAGCTCCCGCGCCGAGCGCGGGGATCCGGCGGTAGACCTCGTCGGCGTCGACGATCTCGCCGTGCGTGTAGCCGTTGGCGCCCGCCTTGGCGAGCAGCGCCGGGAGAGCGGCGAGCTCCTCGTCGGTCCACGCCACGAGGACGGCGCCCGTCCGCTCCACCGGGATCCCCGCGGGACCGGCGTACGCCGAGAGCAGCTCGTAGCCGCGGCGGACGAGCCGCGCCTCCAGAGTCCCCGGCGTCGCGTCGAAGCCGGTGTGCAGGATCGCCGTGTTCGCCTTGCTCGTGCCGTCACCGATGTCGCCGCGGGCCTCGAGCAGAGCGACCGAGACGTCGTGGCCGGACAGCTCGCGCGCGACGGCGCAGCCCACGATCCCGGCGCCGATGACCGCGACGTCGACCTCGCGGATCACGCCGACCCTCCGGCCAGCGACCGGGCCACGGCGTCGCGCCACCGCCCGAGGTGGTCGGTGGCACGGTCGGCCGACCACTGCGGCTCGTAGCTCGCGGACGGCTCCCAGCCGCTCACGACGTCGGCGACGGACACGCGCCGGGTCGAGCCCGATCCATGCGGCGGCGGCGGCGCCGAGCGCGGTGGAGTCGGTGGAGGGGTAGACGTCGACGGCCACCTGGGCGAGATCGGCCTGCGCCTGCATCAGCGCTCGGGAGCGGGTCAGGCCGCCGTCGACGCGCAGCCGCTGCACGGGGTGGCCGAGATCGGCGGACACGACGTCGAGGAGGTCCACCACCTGGGCCGCGATGCCGCGCACCACCGCCGCGACCACGTCGCCGCGACCGGTCGAGAGCGTGAGGCCGGACAGGGACGCCGTGGCGTCCGGGCGCCACCAGGGCGCGGCCAGCCCGGCGAGGGCGGGCACGAAGAGGACACCGTCGTCACCGGCCGCGGCCGCGTCGTCGATCCCGTCGGGGCCCGAGAGCAGGCCGAGGTCGACGAGCCACCGGACGGCCGAGCCCGCCGTGTAGACCTGCCCGTCGAGGCAGTACGACGTCGCGCCGCGGAGCCGCGACGCCACCGAGGTCGTGAGCCCCGCTCGCGAGCGCGCGGCCTCCGGCCCGGTGGACGCCAGCAGGAAGGCGCCGGTCCCGTACGTGCACTTGGTCTCCCCCGGCTCGCGGCAGTCCTGCGCCAGCAGCGCGGCCTGCTGGTCGACGAGGAGCCCGACGACCGGCACGTCGCCGCCGAAGGCCGAGGTCGTCCCGACCACCTCGTCGCACGCCACCAGCGCGGGCATCGCCTCGTCGTCGAGACCGAAGACCTCGAGCAGCGTCGGGGACCACGCGACGCGGTCGAGGTCCAGCAGCAGCGACCGGCTCGCCGTGGTGACGTCGGTGACGAACGCGCCGGTGAGCGCGTGCACGAGCCAGGTGTCGGTGGTGGTGACGACGCCCTCGCGGGTCAGGTGGCGCCGGATCCAGGCCATCTTCGGCGCGCTGAAGTAGGGGTCGAGCACGAGGCCGGTGGTGCCGGCGATGAGGTCGCGGTGCTCCTCGAGGTCGGCGCAGACCGACGCCGCACGGCCGTCCTGCCAGACGAGCGCGGTGGTCAGCGGTGTGCCGGTCGCGCGGTCCCACGCCAGCACCGTCTCGCCCTGGTTCGCCAGCGCGACGGCGTCGACACCCGACCCGGCGGAGGCGACCGCACGCCGACCGGCGTCGAGCACGGACGCGAGCAGCGCAGCCGGGTCCTGCTCGACGCGACCGTCCGCGAGGTAGCTCGGGCGCACCGTGGCCTCGGCCGACGCGACGACGAGGCCGTCGTCGACGACCACCGCCTTGGTGCCGGACGTGCCCTGGTCGATGGCGAGCACCCGCACGGTGGTGCCACCTCCGGTCCGCGACGACCCTGACGGCGGCAGTGTTCCACAGCGGCTCGCCCGGCGCGGGGGTCCAGCAGGTCAGACGCCGAGCATCGCCTGGCGGACGAAGCGGGCGAAGATCGGCTTGCCCTTGGCGGTCAGGTGCAGGCCGTCCTTGAACCAGTCCGCGTGACCGGCGGAGTAGGACTTCCAGTCGGCGACGACGACGTTGGGGTGGCGCAGCGCCACGCGCTGGATCGTCCGGTTCCCGTCGCGCACGAACGGGAAGCGGGCGGTGGAGTTGACCAGCACCACGCGGACCCGGTCGTCGAGCGTGGTGAGCGCCTGGTCGAGCGCCTCCTCGGACACGGGTCCGGCGTCGCCGAGGTGCATGACGACGGCGGTGCGCAGCGAGCCGCGGTCGAGGTCGCGCAGGACGCGGTCGAGGATGAACCCGGGCGACCGGTTGTTGCCGGCGTCGATCTTCACGCCGGGGAGCTCCGCGCGCAGCACCTCGACCGCCCACATGCTCACCGACGTGCCGTACCAGGAGATGTCGGCGCTCGAGAGCGTCGTGCCCGCCGGCAGCGGGCGGTCGGCCGGACCCACGCCGACGGCCAGGGGGCCGGACGCCGGGAGCGGCTTCAGCACGGCGGGAACGGCCGACGGCGACGTCGGACGAGCGGCGGACGGCGTGCGCGTCGCCGGCCGGGCCGTGCCGGACGCCACGATCGGCCGCACCGAGGGAGCGGCGGAGACGTCCGTGTCGACGACGTCGGCCGCCTCGGCCAGCACCTTCGCCTCGGAGTCGACGGTCGACGGGGCCGAGACGACGAGGGCGGCGACCAGCGCCACGGCACCGGTGCCGGCGAGCACGACGAGCAGACCGCGACGCGTCGACGGGACCCACACCTGGGCCGCCCCGAACCTGCGGATCGCGTCGCGGCGCACGTGCCACCAGCGGCCGAGGGCGCCCTGGCGCACGGGGACCTCGACGTAGCGGTAGCTCGCGGCGGAGACGGCGAGCACCAGCGCGACGCGGGCGAGGTCGACCCCGACCCCCTCCCAGGGGACGTCGACGCCTGGTCGGGTGACGAGGAAGACGGGCCAGTGCCACAGGTAGATGCCGTACGAGCGCTCGCCGACCCACCGCATCGGCGCGACGTCGAGGGCCGCGGCCGAGCGGCGACGCCGGGTGCGTGGCCGCCGCCACCAGCAGCGCGAACACGAGCGCGGCCAGCAGGAAGCCGCCGCGGTAGAGCCAGGGCGTGTACTCGCTGACGTTGAGGAGGAACCACCCGGTCAGCGCGAGCGCGAGCAGCCCGACGCCGGTGATCACCGTGCGCGCCCCCGAGGCGAGGGCGGCCCGGAAGCCCGTCACCCGCCAGACGGTGGCCAGTGCCGCACCGACCAGGACCGACATCGCGTGGCTGTCGGTGCCGAAGTAGACGCGCGTCGGGTCGGCGTCGAGCGGGTAGCCGCGCGTCGTCGAGAGGTAGGCCATCCAGGCCGTGGAGAGCAGCGCGCCCCCGGCCGCGACGCGCAGGACGAGCGTGCGTCGCGGGATGCCGAGGCGCACCGCGACCAGGCCCAGCAGGCCGAGGACCGCCGGCCAGATCAGGTAGAACTGCTCCTCGACCGCGAGCGACCACAGGTGGCCGAGCAGGTTCCCGCGACCGACGAGCTCGAAGTAGGACTGGTCCTGCCCCAGCGCCCACCAGTTGCTCACGTAGAACAGCGCCGCCGGGATGTCGCGCAGCACCTGCGTCACGGCGTCGGGGGCGATCGTCGCCGCGATCACGACGGTCGCCGCGAGCACGAGCAGCAGCGCGGGCAGGAGGCGGCGGGCCCGGCGCAGGTAGAACCGCCCGAAGTCGATCCGGCCGGTCCGCTCGACCTCGCTGAGCAGCAGCGTCGTGATGAGGAAGCCGCTGATCACGAAGAAGATGTCGACGCCGAGGAAGCCGCCCGGCAACCACTCGGCCCCGAGGTGGTAGACGACGACGGCCGCGACCGCGATCGCACGGAGCCCGTCGAGCCCGGCGATGTGACGGGACGACGACGGCGGCGGCGCCGGTCCCGGGGACACCGATGGCCGGTCCGGCGCCACGGCCGGGGGCCGCGACAGGACGGTCGTCACGTCGCCGATCCTACGCGCGGGGTGAGCACGAACCGGGCACCGAGGGCCGGTGCCGACGGCGCGTCCGACGACCTCCGCCCGGCACCCGACGCGAACCGCTCGGTGCGTTCGGCCTCGTGTCGTCGGTGGTCCTGTCTAGCCTCACGCCATGCAGATCATCCTGATCCCCGGACTCTGGCTCGACGCGTCGTCGTGGGACGACGTCGTCCCCGCCCTGCAGCACGCCGGGCATGTCACGCACCCGCTCACGCTGCCCGGCATGGAGTCCCACGACTCCGACCGGTCCGCCGTCACCCTGCGCGACCACGTCGACGCCGTCGTGGCGGTGGTCGACTCCCTCGACCCGGCCGACGGCGATGTGGTGCTCGTGGGCCACTCCGGTGGCGGCGCGATCGCGCACGGTGCCGTCGACGCGCGGCCCGAGCGCGTCGCCCGGGTCGTCTACGTCGACAGCTGGCCCCTCGGTGACGGCGGCTGCATCAACGACTCGCTCCCCGTCGTCGACGGCGAGATCCCGCTGCCGGACTGGTCGGTCTTCGACGACGAGGACCTCGTCGACCTCGACGACGAGCTCCGGGCCTCCTTCCGCGCCCGGGCGATCCCCTCCCCGCTCCTCGTCGCGAGCGGCGCGCAGCAGCTGTCGGACCCCCGGCGCTACGACGTGCCCGTGACCGTCATCGCGTGCGAGTTCCCCAGCGCCCAGCTGCGCGGCTGGATGGACGCGGGGGTCCCGAACCTGCAGGAGCTCGCGCAGGTCCGCGACATCGCCTACGTCGACCTGCCCACCGGCCACTGGCCCCAGCTCACCCGACCGGCCGACCTCGGCCAGGCGATCCTCGCGAGCATCGGGGCGGCGGCGCCGTGAGCAGCAGCGACGTCCCGTGGGAGCCGCCGCTCGCGGGGACCGAGGCCGAGCACCTCCTCGGAGCGCTCGACCGGCTGCGCACCACCTTCCGCTGGAAGGCCGGCCATCTCGACTCGGCCGGCCTGCGGACACGCATCCCCAGCTCGTCGCTGACGTTGGGCGGCCTGCTCAAGCACCTCGCCCTCGTCGAGGACTACTACTCCTGCACCAAGCTGCGCGGCGAGCCGATGGGCGCACCCTGGGACACCACCTATCGGGACGACGTCCCCGACTGGGAGTTCGTGTCCGCCGACGACGACACCGCCGAGGAGCTCTACGCGCTCTGGGACGACTCCGTCGCGCGGTCGCGTGCCCGGCTCGACGCCGCCCTGGCCGACGGCGGGCTCGACCAGCTGATCCATGTGCGGGCCGACGACGGTCGCCGGGCAAGCCTTCGGCGGCTGGTCTTCGACCTGGTCGAGGAGTACGGCCGCCACACCGGCCACGCGGATCTCCTCCGCGAGGCCGTCGACGGCCTGGTCGGCGAGGACCCTCCCGCCGGCTGGCACGCCTGACGCGACCACGCCCGAGCGCCGACGACCGAACCGCGTGGCACGGACAGCTGGCTCGAGCGGTGATGGGTGGTGCGCCCTGCTGGTCAGGGCCGGGGTGGTGGTGGGGTGAAGGCGACGTAGTCCGGGTGTCCGGCTGCGAGGGTGTCGTTGGCGGTGATGGTCCAGCGGCCTTCGTGGACGGCGTGGTGGTGGCCGTGGCAGAGCAGGGTGAGGTTGTCGAGGTCGGTCTGGCCGGCGAGCTCCCACGGGAGGACGTGGTGGGCTTCGCAGCGGGACGGGTCGATGTGGCAGCCGGGGAACGCGCAGTGCCGGTCTCGGATGGCGAGGGCGGCGCGCTGCTTCGCGGTGGCGGTGCGGTAGGCGCGGCCGACGTGGAGGACCTCCCGGCCGCGTTCGCGCAGGACCGCCTCGAGGGCGTCGAGGTCGAACGCGCACGCGCAGTCCTGGCCGCGGCGGGCCCTGGCCTCGGGTCGCCCGTCGGCACCGGTGGGACAGGTGCACCCGGGGCCGTCTCCGGGCGCGTGGTTGGGGCGGGCGGTGAGGACGGGGGTGACGTCGGCGTCGCAGAGGATCCGGTGGACGGTGGCGGTGGTCAGGTGGGCGGGGTCGGGGTGGCCGGGCAGGCGCAGGGTTCCGCCGAGGCCGGCGGCGAGGTCGTCGGCGTGCACGGTGAGGTAGAGGTGCGGGCGGGCCTCGTGTCGGGTGCCGATCGCGGCGAGGTCGAGCAGCCCGGTCAGGGCGTGGGTGAGGGCGAGGGCGTTGAGGTGCTCGCGGCGGGGTCGGCGCCGCCACGCGGTGACCTCGGGGGTGTCCCCGTCGCGGGGCTGGTCGCGGGCGGGCAGTGACCCGGTGCGGTACCAGCCGTCGACGACCTGGTCGAGCACGGTCAGGACCGCGGCGGCGGTCTCCTTGCGTGAGGTAGCCGGTGACGTCGACACCGTCGGGGACGGGGGTGAAGCGCAGGTACTGGTCCTCGTGCGCGGCCATCGCGGCGGCGTCGGCGCCGTCGCTGTCGTAGCGGTCGCGGAGCCGGGCGAGGAACCAGCGCAGGTCGCGCAGCGGGTGGCTGGTCGCGAACTCGAGGGCGGCGGCCTCCGCGACCGGCAGGACCCGGGCCCGGTCCGCTGGGGTGAGGCGGCGCAAAGCCTTCGGCAGGCCGAGGGTGATCTCGCGGACCACCGCTGCCGGGATCCGGCCGGCCAGCCAGGCGGCCTCGGTGGCGGCGAACCCGTCGCGCAGCGACGCAGCGCGACCCAGCACGGCGGCGGCCTCGCCGCCGGACAGGGCGCACTCGGCGGTCAGCCACGCCTTCGTCGTGAGGTGGACACCGAGCGCGGCACCGGAGGCGTGCACGGCGCCGGTGAGCACGGTCGCCGCGGCGGTGACCGCGTCCACGCAGCCGTGCAGCGACCTCGCCAACGCGGGCAGCGCGGCGACCGGCAGCGCGGACACCGCTCCGGCGGCGACGAGGTCCGCGACCTCCCGGGCCAGCACCTCGAGCTCGGCCACCGCCTGCCCCAGCCGCGCGGCGGCGGCGTGCGGATCCAGCACGGCAGCCGGCGCCGCGGGCACGGCCACCGACCCGACCGGGGCCGGGGCCGGGGTCGGGGCGGTGAGGAGGGTGGTCGAACTCATGTATGAATACTACGCCGGCCCTCCGACAGTCCGAGAACCCCGGAAACCCGCTGTGGACAACGGATCCCGGCGCGTCGACCTGTGGACGACGCGCCGTGCCATCCGCCTCAGACCGGCGGCCGAGCACTGCCGCCTGGCGGTCCAGCCGCAGCGCCTACCTCAGACCGCGAGCCACCCCGCACCCACCGGCCAGCCAGCCGTCCAGGTCAGACCGGGAGGAGCGCGGCACCCGCCGGGCCGGCGCTGAGCATGAACACGCGATCGGCGACGCGGCGTGCCTCGGCGGCGTCGTGCGTCACGTGGATGGCCGGGATCCGCAGCCCGCGCAGCAGATCGCGCACCTCCGCGCCGAGCCGCTCCCGCAGATCCGCGTCCAGCGCGCCGAACGGCTCGTCGAGCAGCAGGAGCCGGGGTCCGCCGCGAGCGCCCGGGCGAGCGCGACGCGCTGGGCCTGACCGCCGGACAGGGTGTCGACCTCGCGGTCGCCGTACCCGTCGAGGTCGACGAGGGCGAGGCAGCTCGTCCACCCGCGGGTCGCCGGGCCCGCGACGAGGACCGCGCCAGCGGGTAGGCCGACGTTCGACGCGACGTCGAGGTGCGGGAAGAGGACGGCGTCCTGGAACACCAGCCCGATGCCGCGCCGGTGCGGCGGGGTGTCCGCGAGGTCGACGCCGTCCCACGACACCGTGCCCGCGTCCGGTCGGACGAGCCCGGAGACGACGCGCAGCAGGGTCGACTTCCCGATGCCGCTCGGGCCGAGCAGGGCCACCGACTCCGGCGGCTCCACGTGCAGGTCGACGCCGTCGAGCACCGGGTAGCCGTCGAGGGTCGCGGACACGCCGACGAGCTCGAGCCCGACGCTCACAACCCCTCCGATCCCGGGCGCCGCAGCCGCTCGGTCGCGAGCACCACGAGCGCGGTGACGATCACCAGCACGACGGACAGCGCGGCGGCCTGGCCCACGTTGGCCTCGCCGGGCCGCGAGAGCAGCCGGCCGATCGCGCACCGGCAGGGTCGGCGCGTCGGTGCGCGCGAGGAAGGATGTCGCCCCGAACTCGCCGAGCGACACGGCCGCCGCGAACCCGGCGCCGACGCCCAGCGCGCGCGCGAACACCGGCAGGTCGATCGTCCGCCAGACCGTCAGGGGCGAGGAGCCGAGCGTGGCCGCGACCTCACGCAGCCGGGGGTCGATCGCCCGCAGCACCGGCAGGACCGTGCGCACGACGAGCGGGATGGCCACGAGCGCCTGGCCGATCGGCACGATGATCCACCGACCTCGCAGGTCGACCGGTGCGACGGAGAACGTGATGAGCAGACCGAAGCCGAGGGTCACGGCACTGGTCCCCAGCGGCAGCATGAGGCCGGAGTCGAGGATCGTGCTCCCGCGCCGGGTGTAGGCGATCGCGCAGGCGGCGGCGCCGCCCACCAGCACGGCGATGAGGACCGCGGCCACGGCGTAGCCGAGCGAGACGCGCACGGACTCCCACGCGGCCACGTCGCGCGTCGTCGGACCGTCGACGCCGAGACCCACCCACCAGTCGAGCCCCCAGCGGTCGCCCACCCGCAGCGAGTCACGCAGGAGGGCGAGCATCGGCAGGCGACGAGCACCGCCTCGAGCACGACCATCCCCACGAGCGCGCGGTCGAGCGGCGTCCGCACCCGCACGGCGGCGACGCTCGACCGCGACAGCTTGTGGCGCACGGAGAGCCGTCGCTGCAGCCGGGCCGCGACCGCGAGGACCACGATCACCGCGAGCAGCTGCAGGACGCAGAGGGTGGCCGCCGACGACAGGTCGAAGAGCTGGACCGTACGCCGGTAGATCTCCACCTCGAGCGTGGTCGTCGTCGGCCCGCCCAGGATGAGCACGACGCCGAACGACGTGAACGTGAACAGGAACACGAGCGATCCGGCGGCGAGGACGGCCGGTCGCACGCAGCGGCCAGGTGACCGTGCGCAGCACCGTGATCGGTCCCGCGCCGAGCGTGCGCGCCACCTGCTCGTAGCGGTCGTCGAGGTGGGTCCAGAGGCCACCGACGACCCTGCATCACCACCGCGAGGTTGAAGAACACGTGGGCGACGACGATGGCCGCGAGCCCTCCGGTCCACGACGCCGGGAGCAGCGAACGGAACGCCGCACCCACCACCACGGTCGGCAGCACGAACGGCACGGTCAGCAGCGCGAGGACGAACCGGCGTCCCGGGAACGCGATCCGGTGCAGCACGTAGGCGGCCGGCACGCCGAGGACGAGCGTGACCGCCGTGCTCAGCGTGGCCTGCAGGGTGGTGAACCCGACGACCCGCCAGGTCGAGGGCGAGCTCGAGCACGGCGAGCCCCTCGGGCGCAGCCCGCGGGCCAGCACGGTCAGCAGCGGCCAGAGGAAGAACACCGCGAGGAACACTCCCGGGACGACGCCGAACCACCACGCCGACGGCGTCAGCGACCACGCCGCGAGCAGCCGCAGCAGCCGGCTGCTGCTGCGGCGCACGGGCGCTCTCGAGGACGGTCAGCGCAACGTCACCTGATCCCAGGCCTCGATCCACGCCGCGCGGTTCTCGTCGATCAGCGCGGGGTCGATCGTGAGCGGCTCGGTCGGCGTCGCCGCGAACTCGGCGAACACCTGCGGCAGCGGCGACGCCGTGCGCGCGCCGGGAAGACGAACATCGACAGCGGCACGTCGGCCTGCACCTCGGGCGAGAGCAGCCAGTCGACCACCGCGCGCGCCGCCTGCGGGCTGCGTGGTGCCCTTGAGCACCCCGGCGTACTCGACCTGCCGGAAGCAGCCGTCGGTCATGACCGACGTCGAGGGCTGGTGGGCTTGGGGTCCGCGGCGTAGACGATCTCGGCCGGCGGGCTCGAGGCGTAGGACACCACGAGCGGCCGGTGATCCCTTGCCCCCGGCGGAGAACTCGCCCTCGTACGCCTCGGTCCAGCCGTTCACGACCTTGACGCCGTTCTCGCGCAGCGACCTCCAGTAGCCCTCGTAGCCGTCCTCGCCGAACTCGGCGACGGTCGCGAGCAGGAAGGCGAGACCCGGCGACGAGGTCGCCGCGTTCTCCACGACGAGCAGGTCGCGGTACGCCGGCTTCGCGAGGTCGAGCAGCGTCGTCGGCTTGGCGATCTTCTTCTCGGCGAACCACGCGTCGTCGATGTTGACGCACACGTCGCCGTAGTCGACCGGAGTCACGACGTCCTTCGTGGCTACGCGCAGGTCTGCGGCGACGGAGGCCGCCGCGGGCGACACGTACGGGTCGAAGACGCCCGCGGTGATCGCGCGGGACAGCAGGGTGTTGTCGACGCCGAACAGCACGTCGCCCTCGGGGTTGCCCGCGGTGAGCGCGGCCTTGTTGACCACCTCTCCGGCGTCTCCCCCGGTCACCACCTTCACCGTGATGCCGGTGCGCGCGGCGAAGTCCGTGAGCAGGGTCTCGGTGAGGGCGAACGAGTCGTGCGTGAGCAGCGTGACCGTCGTCGGCGCGAACGAGGAGGGCACCTCGGTGGGCGAGGGCGACGACGGCTCGGCGCCCGATCCGCAGGCGGTGAGCACGACCGAGGACGCGAGCAGCGCCACGAGCATCGATCGTCGGGGTGTGAGCCGGTGCATGGTGAGAGTCCGTCCCTCCGCTGGAATTACCCAGATCAGGTTCGAGGGTCGGTGGCGGTCGGCCACCCTCTCAGCCCGGCGATCCTCCGAGCTCCCCTGGTATGTGGTTGTGCCCGCAGGCTACGCCTCGGCCCGCGAGGGCGCGAGGGTGGGCACCGCAGCGCGAACGGCTCCGTCCGGATCCCGACGCCGGACGGTGCGACGCCGCGGCACGGCCCGTCAGGAGCTCTCGGACGCCTTGCGCGCCTCGCGCTCGGCGCGCGCCTTGACGACGAAGGCGTACTGGTCGACGTAGTCGAGCTGCCCCGCCTCGGCGAGAGCGGTGCGGATGACCACCGTCATCTCCTCACCGGACATCGTGCTCGGGTCGACGGGCAGCGGTGGCGAGATCCGCACGCGGGCGAGGCGCCGGCGGCGGCCGCGGTCGGTGTAGGTGGTGGCGATGGCGTGCACCGGCACGTCCGGGCTGCCCTGGATCAGCGCGACCAGCACGCGCTGGTGCAGCCGGTAGAGCTTCGTGGCGTCGGGACCGCGCGTGCCCTCCGGGTAGATCCCCACCTTGCCGCCGTCGGCCAGGGCGCGACGCGCCATGTCCAGGGCCCACTCGGTGGAGGCCTCGTCCCCGCGTCGCAGCGGGATCTGGCCCATCCAGCGGAAGAACGGCGAGCGAGCGGCCCTCGAACCACTCGGCCTTGGTGAACGCCGTGATCCGCCACCAGGTGCTCATCACCGCGACGACGGGATCGAGGGTCGAGAGGTGGTTGCCCACGAGGATCGCGGCCCCGGGTGCCACCTGGTCCTCGCCGGCCAGGTCCACCTCGACGCGGCTGCGCAGCACGCGCAGGCCGGTGATCGTCGCCCAGTAGGTCCGCGCCCGACCGGGGCGCCCGATGCGCACCCCGGGGTAGATCGTGGCCGCCCGGGCCAGGGCAGCGTCGTAGGTCGGTGGCCGGCTCCATGGATCCATCATCGGACACGCCCTCGGCGAACGCGAAACGGCCGCCCCCGAGAGGGCGGCCGTCCCGCGGTGCGTGAGCGGATGTCAGTTGCGTCGCTCGTCCACGAGCCTTCTTGGCGAACACGAGCGGGAGCAGGAAGGCCGCGATGGCCCCGGCCAGCCAGATGATCAGCGCCGCGAGGATCCACGTCGTGAACCCGTCGACGTTGAGACCGCCCACGAGGAGGTTGGTGATGAACAGCGCGACGAACGTCGAGATGATCCCGACCCCGCCGGTGAACGCCGAGGCGTTGCGGTGCACGCCCTTGAAGATCAGCGGCGCGAGGATCGCCTGGATCAGGGCGAAGATGATGGCGACGGGGATGTAGGCCTTGGCGTCCACGGTCAGTCCCGGCGAGGATCATGTCGGCCGCCCACAGCCCGATGAGCGCCGACGCGAAGAAGATGGCCGTGCGGATCAGGAAACGGATCATGCCCGGACGCTAGTCCTCGTCGTGCGCGGGCGGTGGGACCTTCGGGCGTTCCGTCGTGGGTGCGCCTCGCTAGCCTTCGGCGCATGACGACGACGCGCCGCCACGCGGTGTTCCTGCGCGGGATCAACGTCGGCCGGGCCAAGCGGATCGCCATGGCCGATCTCGCCGAGCTGCTCCGCGACCGCGGGCGCCACCGAGGTCCGCACCCTGCTCAACTCCGGCAACGCCGTCTGCACGTGGGGCTCGACCCCGGCGCGGCTCGCGGCGGCGGTCCACGACGGGATCTCGGACCGGCTCGGCCTCGACGTCGCCGTGGTGGCGCGGACGGCCCCCGAGATCGACGCCGTGCTCGCCCGTGACCCGCTGCACGACGTCGCCACCGACCCGAGCCGCTACCTCGTGGTCGTTCCTCGACTCAGCCCCCGACGCCGCCGCGGTGACGGCGCTTCGGGCGCTCGATCTCGGCGACGACCGATGGGTCCTCGAGGGCCGGGAGCTCTACACCTGGATGCCGGCGGGGGTCGCTGAGGGCGCGTTGTCCAAGCAACTCGCCAAGGGCGTGCTGGGCGTGACGTGGACGGCCCGCAACTGGGCCACCGTCACGAAGGTGCGCGACGTGCTCCAGGTCTAGGGCGCGGTCGACGCCGGCGCGGGGTCGGCGAACGCATCGCGCATGCGGGCGTCGTCGTCGGCCGGGAGGCTGCAGCAGGACTGCACCCGCACCCGGCCCCGGACGGCCCCGACCACGAGCGCCACGACGGGCGCGAGCACGATCGCGGCGAGCAGGAGGCGCATGCGGGGAGCGTACGCTCCCCGCGGCCGCGCCGCCCGCGCGGAACTTGCAACTCAGATACCCCCAGGGGTATCTTCGCCGCACTACCCCGACCTGAAGGAGTCCCCCATGTGCAGCCCCGCCACCTGTCGTTCCTGTGGCAAGGTCACCTGGTCCGGCTGCGGCATGCACGTCGACTCGGTCATGTCCGGTGTGCCCCGCGAGCGGCAGTGCACCTGCCGCTGACCCGAAGGGTCGGCGGGTGATCGCGGGGAACGTCAGCCCGTGGCGTCCGCGGCCGGGTCGACCTCGCGCAGCCGCAGGGGCCCGGCGGCGCCGTCGAGCAGGATCTCGGCGGACCCCTCCCCGGCGCTGACCCGCAGCGGTACCGCCAGCACCGCGAGCAGGCGCTGCTCCTGCTCCATCGCCGCGGGCAGGCCGGCCATCATCGTGCTGGCCAGCATCCCGCAGCTGAGCAGGTCGCCCTGGACCTCGTAGGGGCCCATCAGCCGGTTGACGGTGGCGTTGCCCGACACCTTGCCGTCGAACCCGAAGCGGATCTCCGGCCGCGTCCCGTCCAGCACCGGGACGCCGACGATCTCGAGCACCCCGAACGTGCGGCCCGCGAGCCGCGGCACGACCTGGTCCGACCGGTCCATGAGTCGATCCTGGCACCGGGACCAGCCCCGTGGCGTGGTCTGCGACACGTTCGGCCCACCGGCGTGATGAGCGGACGAGCGGTCAGAGCACGTCCATCGTGTGGTCGTCCACCGAGACCGTCACCGACGACAGGCTCACCCGGTCCCCGTCGGGACCGTGCACGAGCACCCCCGAGATCGAACGCGAAGTCCACGACCAGGTCGGTGCTCGACAGGCCGGACAGCAGGTAGGTCAGCTCGTCGACGGCGCAGACGCGGACGAGCTCGGTCACCGCGACGAGGTCGGGCACCTCGGCGTCGCCGAGGACCGACCGCAGCCGCGCGACCAGCAGCGACGCCTCGACGTCGTGCGGGTCGAGGACGACACCGGACACACCGCCGACCAGCGCGCTGCCGGGCGACGTCGATCGCCCCGCACGCGGCCGTGCTGCCGGGCACCCCCGGCCGGTGCACCGCGCCGACGAGTCGCGCGCGTCGACCCCGATGTGCGGGAAGGCGAAGGCGACGAGGCGGTGCCGGCCCTGCTCGTCGGGCGCGTGGCCGAGCGCTGCCTGGACTCCCGTGTGCCCGAGAAGCGGGAGACCGGCGAGGCTCGACATGTCGAAGCACGGCCCCCACTCGGCGGCCACGGCGTCGATGAACGGGAACATGAGCTCGTCGCGGCAGACCGAGACGAGCGCCAGCGACGTCGAGGCGTCGAACCCGTAGCGGCCCCAGGATCTCGCTCGTCCTCGACACGAAATCCGCGACGGCAGCTGGTCTCGGGATACCGGTGCACCCCGTCATTGTGTCGAGCGTGCGGCCGGTTCGCCGCGCGAGCGTGACGCATCACACCCGGGCGAGCACCTGCTCGGACAGCACCCGGTCGAGCGTGGTGAGCAGCCGGTCCGCCGTCGGCGTCGCCCCACACGAGCGGCGGCTTGACCTTGAGCACGTTGTGGAACGGACCGTCGGTGCTCACGAGGACGCCGAGCTCGCGCATCCGCTCGATGACGTGGGCCGCCTCGGTGTCGGCCGGCTCGAGCGTCTCGTGGTCGCGCACGAGCTCGATCCCGAGGTAGAGCCCGAGCCCGCGGGCGTCGCCGATCAGGTCGTGCCGGGCGGCGAGCTCGTGCGACGCCGTCGAGGATCAGCGCACCGAGTCGTGCGGCGTTCTCCGGCAGGCGTTCCTGCTCGATGACGTCGAGCACGGCGAGGCCGATCGCCGCCGAGACCGGGTTGCCGCCGAACGTGTTGAAGTACTCCATCCCGTTGGCGAAGGACGCCGCGATCTCCGGGGTGGTGATGACGGCGGCGAGCGGGTGACCGTCGCCGGCAGGCTTGCCCACGGTGACGACGTCGGGCACGAGGCCCTGGGTCGCGAAGCCCCAGAACGCCGGACCGACGCGGCCGAAGCCCACCTGCACCTCGTCGGCGATCACGAGCCCGCCGGCCGCGCGGATGATCGACGCCGACTCCGCGAGGTAGCCGTCCGGCAGCACGACCTGGCCGCCGCAGCCGATCATCGACTCGACGATCATCCCGGCGACCGGCTCGTCGCCGGCCTCCGCCACGCAGCGCGCGACGTCGGCGGCGTAGGCGCGCCCGACCTCCGGCCCGTAGCCCCGGTGCGGTCCCCGGTAGGGGTCGGGCATGGCGGCGACGTGCACCCACGACGGCGCGCCGCGGCCACCCGGACCCGCGTGCTTGTAGGGGCTCGACGTCGATGAGCGCCTGCGTGTGACCGTGGTAGCCGTGGTCGACGCACACCACGTCCTGGGCCCCGGTGTGCGCCCGGACGAGTCGCAGCGCGAGGTCGTTCGCCTCGCTGCCCGAGTTGACGAAGAAGCACACCGACAGCGGATCGGGCAGGGTCGCGGTGAGCCGCTCGGCGTAGCGCAGGACCGCCGTCGTGCAGGTAGCGCGTGTTCGTGTTGAGGACGCGCCATCTGCCGCGTGCCCGGCGGCGACCACGTGCGGGTGCGCGTGACCGACGTGCGCGACGTTGTTGACCGAGTCGAGGTAGGTGCGCCCCAGGTCGTCGTAGAGGTAGGACCCGAGCCCGCGCACGATCCGCAGGGGTCGCGCGTAGGACACGCTGAGATTGGGGCCGAGCAGTCGGCAGCCGGTCGGCGTAGGTCTCCTCGATCGCCCGGAGCGGTTGCGCGGCAAGCGATTCCGGCAGGCCGAGCAGCAGCGCCGGGTCCGGCGACAGGCCGAGCCACATCGCGCTCTGCGACGGCCGGGCGACGCCCGGGTAGTCGGCGCCGAGGTCGAGCAGGTCGAGGATCACCTGCACGTGGACGTGCGGTGCCCAGTCGCCGTTGCGCGGCGGAGCGCCGATCCACCCGATGACCTCGCCCGCCGCCACCCGCTGACCGACGACGACGTGGCTCGAGCGTGGCCGGCGGCCAGGTGGCCGTAGAGGCTGAGTAGAACGGCGTCCCGTCGTCGGTCGCGTGCTCGAGCACGACCATCGGCCCGTAGTCGAGCGGCTGGTCGTTGTCGTGCACGAGGCGGACGCGTCCCGCGAGCGGCGCGTGCACCGCGGTGCCGGCGTGGGTCCAGACGTCGGTGCCGAGGTGCACGGTCCGGCGCTCGGCCGCGGGGTCGTCGCGCGGTGGCGAACTCGGCGGCCGTGTAGAGCAGCCGCGCCTCGGCGTAGCCGCCGACCGACACGGCGTCCGGGTCGTCCCCGGCGGCCGCGCGGATCAGCGCGCTCGAAGCGCGTCCGGCCCCGCCCCGACGTCGTCGGCGGCGAACAGGTCGCTGCCCACGGACAGGTCGAGCGGCGCGCACCCGCAGGTCCGTCCACGGCGTCGCCGAGCAGGGGCGCCGACGGCGTGCGCGCCAGGAACTCGCGCACCGCGCCCGCCGCCGGGATGCGGCTCGTAGCCGCACGCGGCGCGGAGCCGGCCAGGGCGAGGTGGGGGTGGATCGTGAGGAGCCGGTCCAGCGCGCGCCAGGCCGGGCCCTCGGTGACGGTCAGGTACGGGTCGTCCGGGCGCTGGGCGTGCTGCACCGCGGCGTTGCACCACGCTGAGCGTGAGCCGCGCGACGACGAGGTCCCACAGACGTCGAGGTCGGCCTCGGTGAGCGCGAGCTCGGCATGGAAGCCGGCGACGACGTCCGCCACGGCCCCGACCGGGTCGTCGACGCCGAGCACGAGGTACGCGGCCGCCACCGCCGCCTCGGCCACCACGACGGAGTGCACGAGGTCGCCGAAGTCGAGCAGCCCGCAGACGCGCGCGTAGCGCTGGGCGGGGTGCCGTCGGTCGCCGGGGTCGACGAGGACGTTGTGGTCGTTCGCGTCACCGTGGATCACCGCGCGTCGCAGGCCGGCGAGCCGGGGCTCGACGTCGGTCACGAGCCGGTCGTGGACCCGTCGACCGTCGCGCGACGGTCCGGGTCCGTCACGGCCTCCCGCCGCTCCGCCCACGACCCGCGCGGCCTGGGCGACGTCCCAGTGGAACTCGCGGTGCGCCTCGGGGTGGTCGTAGCCGTCGAGCGCCACGGCGAGACGGCCGAGCGTGCGCCCCGACGTCGCGCCGCAGCGCCGCCGTGGGCCGCTCGACGTGGGCCAGGACCTCGCCCGGGAGGTGCGTCATGCAGCCGGACCAGGTGACCGTCGACGTCGACGACGAGCGACGCCGTCCGCGCGCGGCGTACGGGTGCTGGACCGGCACGCCCGCGCGGCAGGCGAGCTCGGCGGCGTCGGCCTGCGCCTGCAGCGCCGCTCGCGACTCGAGGCCGTTCGCGACCTTGAGCACCCAGGTGGTGCCGTCGACGGAGTCCAGACGCAGGTTGCGGTCGCGCTCGCTGGGCAGCTCGGACGCCGACGCGGTGATGCCGAAGACCTCGAGCGCGAGGCGCTCCGCGTCGGCGGGAGTCGTCGTCGGGACGTGGTCGAGCAGCGACATGGCGCGAACACTAGACGAGACGAGCGGGTGCCGATCAGGTGCGAACGGGTTCCACCGGCGTCACTCGCTTGGAGTCGAGGGGACGCCGCCAGGCGGTGGACTTGCGCCAGTAGAGGTAGGTGCAGAGGCCGATCGGGATGGGCACCAGGAACGTGGCGATGCGGTAGAGCACCACGGCCGCGAGCACCGCGGCCTGGTCGGACTCGGGGAGGCCGTAGCCCAGCACGGCGGTCAGGACGAGCTCGGCGACGCCGAGCCCGCCCGGCGTCGGGACGAGCAGCGACGCGAACGTGACCAGGCCCCAGCGGTCAGGATCGTCGCCCAGGAGATCGTGTCGCGGTCGAGCCCTTGCATGCGGCAGGAGACGCCCAGGACGAACACGACGGTGAGCTGCGAGACGAGCATCGCGACCGTGAGCCGGCCCCAGCACCGGACGAGCAGCGTGACCATGATCGTGCGGAACCCCGGGATCGCCTTCTCCATGCCCAGGTCCTTGAGCTTCGAGATGTGCCGCCGGATGCGCGTCACCACGCGGTCGACCCACGCGCCGAGCCCTCGCGCGAACCCCTCGCTGCGCAGGATGAGACCCAGGATCACGGCGGCCAGGACGACGAGGACCGTGAGCAGCAGCGCCCACCAGCCGGTCCCGTCCGGCGCGGTCCCCTGCACCGTGATCCCGACCAGCCCGATGGCCAGGAGGGTGTACTTCATCATCTGCGACCAGGTGCCGGTGACGATCACCTCGGACGTGATGTCGGGCAGCGCGAAGCCCCAGGAGCGCAGCATCGCGTAGTTCAGGCCGGTGGCGACCGCACCACCCTCGGGGACCGTGTTCGACAGCGCCGCCGACGCCGTGTTCGTGACGGCGGCCTCCCGGATCCGCAGCCCGGGGAGGGCGATCACGATGGGCGGCCAGTTGGTCGCGAGGTTCACGACGCCCAGCACGCTGATGACGGCCACCTGCTGCCAGGTGATCAGCGCGATCGCCTGAGCGCTCGTGTCCGAGTCCTGCAGCGAGTTGACGAGGTACCAGACGGCGAAGATGACGACGCCGTAGGAGAGCAGGTTCGACAGGATCCGGCGTCCGACGCTGCGCGGGCGGTCGACCGGCAGGCCCTCCTCGTCGAGCTCGGTCGCGGCTGCCCCGGACTCGCTGCCCTCGACCGGCGATGGTGCGACCGGCGGCACCACCTGCTCGTCCTCCCCGCTGCTCACGCCGCCCATTCCACCAGACCCCGGCCGCGCTCCGTCGCCGCCCCGCTCCGGCGTCGCGCACGCGGTCCGGAGTCACCGGGTCGCTGGTTAGGCCAACCTGGGTGCCGCAACCCACACGCCTCACGCGCTCGGTGGGCCCACCTCCGCGCGCACCCGGGCGAACAATGACGACATGACCTCCTCCGACGTGATCCCCGACGTAGCGGCCCCCGCGGGCATCGACGAGCCGGACGGCCAGGCCGTCGGGTGCATGGACGGGAACGAGGCGGCAGCGCTGGTCGCGCACAAGCTCTCCGACGTCTGCGCGATCTACCCGATCACCCCGGCGTCGACCATGGGCGAGCTCGCCGACGCCTGGAGCGCCGAGGGACGGGTGAACCTGTGGGGCTCGGTCCCCGAGGTCATCGAGATGCAGTCCGAGGGCGGAGCGGCCGCAGCGCTCCACGGGGCCGTGCAGAAGGGCTCGCTCGCCACGTCGTTCACGTCGTCGCAGGGGCTCCTGCTCATGATCCCGACGATGTTCAAGGTCGCCGGTGAGCTCACGCCGACCGTGCTGCACGTCGCCGCCCGCTCGATCGCCACCCACGCGCTGAGCATCTTCGGCGACCACTCCGACGTGATGGCCGTGCGCTCGACCGGCTGGGCGATGCTGAGCGCGTCCGACGTCCAGGAGGCCCACGACTTCGCGCTCGTCGCCCACGCCACGACGCTGCGTTGCCGCGTGCCGTTCCTGCACTTCTTCGACGGCTTCCGGACGTCCCACGAGGTCGCCACGGTGCGGCTCCTCGACGACGACGACCTCCGCGCCGTGATCCACGAGTCCGACGTGCTCGCGCACCGCGCCCACGGGCTGACGCCCGAGGCCCCGGTGATGCGCGGCAGCTCGCAGAACCCCGACGTGTTCTTCCAGTCGCGCGAGGCCGCGAACCTGCACTACTACGCGGTCCCCGCCGCCGTGTCCGAGGTGATGGCGGAGCTCGCTCGAGCGCACCGGGCGCGGCTACCACCTCGTCGACTACTTCGGCCACGCCGAGGCCGACCGGGTGGTCGTGGCGATGGGATCCGCCACCGGCACCCTGCGCGAGGCGGTGGACGAGCTGACGGCCCGCGGCGAGAAGGTCGGCGTGGCCGTCGTACGCCTCTACCGCCCGTTCCCCGCCGCGGCACTGCGCGCCGCGCTCCCCGCGACCGCGCTGCGCATCGCGGTGCTCGACCGGACGAAGGAGCCGGGCGCTCCCGCGGAGCCGCTGCACCTCGACGTGATGTCGGCGTTCTCCGGCGACTCCTCCACGCTCATCGTCGGCGGCCGCTACGGCCTGGGCTCGAAGGAGTTCACGCCGGCGGACGCGAAGGTCGGTGTTCGACGAGCTCGCCGAAGCCGACGCCCAGGACGCGGTTCACCGTGGGCATCGTCGACGACGTCACGAACCTGTCCCTGACCCCGGATCCCGACTTCCGCGTCCCGACCCGCGCGGTGCAGGCGATGTTCTTCGGCCTCGGCAGCGACGGAACGGTCGGCGCGAACAAGACCTCGATCAAGCTCATCGGCGAGCACACCGACCTGTTCGCGCAGGGCTACTTCGTCTACGACTCGAAGAAGTCCGGCTCGATGACCGTGTCGCACCTGCGGTTCGGCCCCGACCCGATCCGGTCGTCGTACCTGATCGACCAGGCCGACTCTCGTGGCGTGCCACCAGTTCGGACTGCTCAGCCGGGTCGACGTGCTCGCCCACGCGCGTCCGGGCGGGACCGTGCTGCTCAACAGCCCGTACCCCGCCGACACCGTGTGGGGCCACCTGCCGGCGATCGTGCAGCGCCAGATCGTCGAGCGCGACCTCTCGCTGTGGGTGATCGACGCCACCGCCATCGCGACGCGAGTCCGGACTCGGGCCGCGCATCAACACCGTGATGCAGCCCTGCTTCTTCGCCCTCTCGCAGGTGATCCCCGTGAACCAGGCGATCGCCCTCGTGAAGAACAGCATCCAGAAGGCGTACGGCAAGCGCGGAGAGGACGTCGTGGCGCGCAACCTGGCCGCGATCGACGCGTCGCTCTCGGCCCTGGCGCAGGTGGCCGTCGCCGACCGGACCAAGGACGAGCTCGCCGTCGACCGCGCGCACGAGACCGTGATCGACACCCTGATCGCCGGGCGCGGCGACCTGCTCCCGGTGAGCGCGATGAGCGTCGACGGGACGTACGCGACCGGTACGGCCGCGCTGGAGAAGCGCGCGCTTGCCGAGGAGATCCCGATCTGGGACCCGGCGCTCTGCATCGACTGCGGCAAGTGCACGATCGTCTGCCCGCACGCCGCGATCCGGATGAAGGTCTTCCCGCCCGACTCGGTGGTGGCGGCGCCGGAGGGCTTCAAGACCAAGGGCTACGGCGGTCACGACCTGCCCGCGGGCTCGCTGCTCACCATCCAGGTCGCTCCCGACGACTGCACCGGCTGCGGCATCTGCGTCGCCGTGTGCCCGGTGCGCGACAAGGCCGAATCCCGAGCACAAGGCCATCGACCTCGAGCCGGCGATCGCGCACCGCGACATCGAGCGCCCGCACTTCGAGTACTTCCTCGAGCTGCCCGAGGTCGGACCGCACGTCGGTGCGCATCGACACGGTGAAGGGGTCGCAGCTGCTCCAGCCGCTGTTCGAGTTCTCCGGCGCGTGCGCAGGCTGCGGCGAGACGCCGTACCTCAAGCTGCTCACCCAGCTGATGGGCGACCGCATGGTCGTGGCGAACGCCACCGGCTGCTCGTCGATCTACGGCGGCAACCTGCCCACGACGCCCTGGAGCAAGGACAAGGACGGGCGCGGACCGGCCTGGGTCAACTCGCTGTTCGAGGACAACGCGGAGTTCGGGCTCGGCATCCGGCATCGGGGTCGAGCGGCAGACGGCCGACGCCCACCGGCTCGTCGACGAGCTCGCCGACCAGCTGCCCGAGGAGCTGGTCGGCGTCGCTGTCAGTCGACCCGCCGGAGATCACCGACGAGGCCGGCATCATCGCGTCGCCGCCTCGAGGTGGAGGCGCTGAAGGGCCTGCTCGAGTTCGTCGAGGACGTGCGCGCGCCTCGCTCGCGTCGCTCGCCGACGCGCTCGTCCCGACGTCGGTGTGGATCGTCGGCGGCGACGGCTGGGCCTACGACATCGACTTCGGCGGCCTCGACCACGTGCTCGCGTCGGGCCGCAACGTCAACATCCTCGTGCTCGACACCGAGGTCTACTCGAACACCGGCGGCCAGGCGTCGAAGTCGACGCCGCGCGGCGCCGCCGCGAAGTTCGCCGCGACCGGCAAGGGCACGAAGAAGAAGGACCTCGGGCTGCTCGCGCAGTCGTACGGCGACGTCTACGTCGCCCAGATCGCGCTGGGCGCCAACGAGACGCAGACCGTGCGGGCGATGCTCGAGGCAGCGGCCTGGCACGGGCCGTCGCTGATCCTGGCGTACTCGACCTGCATCGCCCACGGCATCGAGATGTCGACGTCGATGGGGCACCAGAAGGCGGCGGTGACCAGCGGCTACTGGCCGCTCTACCGCTTCCACCCGAGCCCGGAGGAGGGCACGCACCCGTTCAGCCTCGACAGCAAGCGCCCGAGCATCCCGCTGTCGCGACTTCACCGACGACGAGACGCGCTACACGGCGCTCGACCGCACTGACCACGAGCGGTCCGAGCACCTGCTGAACCTCGCGCAGGCCGACATCGACGAGCGCTGGCACTACTACGAGCAGCTCGCCGGCGTCGAGCGCCACATGTCCACCGACCCCGCCGAGGACCACGACGACCACTCCGGCGAGGGCCTCTGACCCCGTCCGCCCGCGGTCGGTCCGCGAGTAACACGCGAAGACCCCGAATTGAACCGCCGGAAATCGGGGTTATCGCGTGTTACTCGCGTACGGGTGCGCGACACGGCGGAGGGCGAGAGGATCTCCCCGCTGGTGTGGTGCTGCGTGGTGCCGTGAGGCGCACGCGCCGAGAGACAGGGAACCCGATGAACGCCTCCATGCGCGCCGTCCTCAACGATGCCGAGCGGCTGCTCGTCGACGAGACCGAACCCGCTGCCCTCGCGCTGCTCGACGAGGACGCCGCCGTCGAGCTGCACACGCGCATCCGGCGCGCACGCGGGAAGTACGTCGGCCAGTACCGGCGCGGCGCGTCCGCGAAGGTCGCGGCGAAGGGCGGCCGCGGCGCGGCCAGACCGACGAACCGCAACGCCGCCGTCAAGGCGGAGGTGTTCGAGGACGCGCTCGCTCGCGTCAGCACCCGCGTCTCCGTCCTCGCCAAGCAGAGCGCGGCGCAGCTGCGCACCGAGCGGCTCGACGCCGCGCGTGCGGCGAAGGCGGGCGCGAAGCCGGCGTCGGCACGGGCGACGTCGACCGGAAAGCCCGGCCGATCGGTCACCGCAGCACCGAAGGGCGACCGCGCGAAGCGCTCCCCCGCGAGCGAGAAGGCCCGCGCGGGCACCACCGCGTCGGGTGCCCGACGCCAGGCCAAGCGCGACAGCCGCTGACCGCCCACCCGCGCGAGTAACAGTCGAGATGCACGCAAAACCGCGTCGTTTTACGTGCATCTCGACTGTTACTCGCGTTCGCCGGCGGAGCCGAGACGGGCGGGCGGCGCGGGTCGGCCGAACGGGGGAAGCGCTGACCGGGGTGACTCGGCGCGGGTAGCGTCGTCGGGGAGGACCCGGAGGCGCACCATGCCCGACCGCCCGCAGCACCCGCTCCGTCCCCGTCCGCGTACGCGTGGTGCGCGGGCGCGACCACGCGGCACTCCTCGCCACCCTGCTCGACGACCTGGGCCTGCACGCCGCCGTCACCAGCGCGCGGCGGCGGACCCGGACCACGCTCGCCCGCCTGCCGGTCGCCGTCCTCGTCGACTGCGGTGTCGCCGCGCCCGCGTCACCGGACGTCGTCGCCGGTCTGCTCGACACGCTCCGCGGCCTCGGCTGCCGAGACCTCCGGCTGCTCGCGGCGATCCCGACCCGCGACCGCGACTCCGGGTGGACCGCACCCGCCCTCGCCGAGCGTCTCGGGTACGCCGACCTGCGCGACCCGCACGACGACCTCGCGGCCGCCGACGTCCCCGCGTGGAGCGTGCATCACGAGCGGCTCCTGCCGCTCGCCTGGACGTCGGCTGCGCTGCGCATCGTCGTCGGGTCCTGCGCCACCGACACCCGCAACGGCTGCGACCTGACCGTCTCCGCGCTCGCGACCCTCGCGCCCCGAGTGCCTGGCTGCGCCGACGGTGACGCCGCCGCGGACCTGCTCGACGTCGTCGCACCCGACCTCGCGATCCTCGACGCCACCGTGACGAGCCACGGGATCGCAGGCACCGCCGTACGCCGTCCGCTCACCACCGACGCGCTCGTCGGCTCGGCGCTCGGCGCTGCTCGTCGATGTCGTGGGTGCCGCACTGCTCGGGCTCGATGCGGCCGAATCCCCTGTGCTCGCAACGGTTCTCACCGGGCGCGGGCTTCCCGCCGACTACGTCGTCGACGGCAGCCTGGAGCCGTTCGACGACGTCCGGCTCCCCCCGGTGGCCGTGCGTCGGGCGGCGTGCACGCTCGCCGACTCGGACCCGGCACTCGGACGCCTGCTCGACGTCGCCCTCGTCGACACTCCTCGCGAGCACACGCAGCACGACGACGACGCCGTGCTGCGGACCCTGCGCGCCGGACTCGCGCCGTGGGTCTCCGCGGCCGAGGTCCCGGGCGGAGAGGCGGGCCTCGTCGCGGCCGTCACGGCCATCGGCGGGCTCGCCACCTGGCTCGGCGCGTGGCAGACGTCGTACGGCAAGGACTCCCTCAGCCGCCGCGAGGCACCGCTCGGCCTCGACCTCACCGAGTGGGACGCCGACGCGTACGACGCCGTCATCGACCTCCTCCGGCCGCTCGAGACCGTGATCGCGGCGCTGCCGCCCTCGCACGACGGCATGCGCTGGACGCACCTCGACGGGTCGGTGCTGTTCGAGATGACGCGCACGATGCGAGCGTCGTACGAGAGCTGGATCGCTCGGGTCGACATCGGGAGTGCCGTCTCCCTCATGGCCGACTACCTCGGCGGGCGTCGCGTCGTCGTGACGCGGGACGCCGAGGGCCGCGCCGTCCACCAGGCGGAGCGCAACCTCTACCTGCCGCAGCCGAACTACGTCGCGTTCGCCGGCGGACCGGTGATCGACGTCTGCAAGATCGAGGTGGTCGAGCACGGACCCTCATGGCAGAAGATCTGGTGGCGCACCGTGCGCAGCCCCAACGGCTCCGCGGACCACGACGACGGGTCCGTCGAGTTCGCGGACGACGGCGACGGGCGCACGCGCGTCACCGTGCGCGGCCGCCAGCGGTTCCCGCTCCCACCCGCGCTGCGGGCCGTGGACCTCGATGCCGCTCCGGAGCTCCGCGACGCCCTCACCGACGACGCCTACCGCCGCTTCTTCACCACGACGCTGGACAACGTCGCGGCCTGCTACGAGGGGCGCCCGTGGGCCATCGGCCGACCGGCCGACCCGGAGCTGGTCAGCCGACGCTGGTCCCGCCTGCTGACCGCCGCCCGCGCGATGGCCACGGACACCGGTACCTCCTGGAACCTCGCCGGCGACGCGATGACCGCGGGCGACCCCACCACCACCCGACCCGACCCGACCGACGTCGACGCCGGCGGGTTCCGGCACGTGCGCGGGAACCGCGGCTGACATGCGCGTCCTCGTCACGGGCGCGGGCGGCATGGTCGGTGGCCATGTCTGCCGGGCCCTGCTCCGGCGCGGGCACACGGTCCGCGGCCTGGTGCGCAAGGTCGAGCCGGGCCTGCTGCCCGACGGCGTCGAGCCGCACCGCGGCGACGTCACCCGCGCCGACTCGCTGCACGCGGCAGTGGCCGGCTGCGACGCCGTCGTGCACTGCGCCGCCGTCTACTCCTACGACCTCGACGAGGCGTCGCTGACGCGGGTCGCCGTCGACGGCACCCGCACGCTCGTCCTCACCGCCGCCGACGCCGGGGTGCACCGGGTCGTCGTGACGTCGTCGTCGGTCACCTGCGGCTCGTCACCCGGCCGGGTCGCGGTCGACGAGGACCACACGCCGGGCGAGGAGTTCCTCCCCACGTACTTCCGCGTGAAGCAGGCGCAGGAGAGGGCCGCGTTCGACCTGGGGAGCGAGCTCGACGTCGAGGTCGTGGTGGCCTGCCCCACGGTGGTGCTCGGCGGCCCGGACCGCAAGCTCGTCCCCAGCAACGCGATCGTCGCCCGCTACCTGCTGGACCTGACCCGCTCCACGTACCCCGGGGGCTGCAACGTCGTGGCGGCCGAGGACGTCGGGACCGGGCACGCGCTGCTGCTCGAGCTCGGCGCCCCCGGGCGCCGGTACCTGCTCGGCGGCGAGAACCTCACGTGGCGTGCGCTGCACACGATCATCGGCGACCTCGCCGGTGTGGGTGGTCCGTACGCCGAGACAGATCCCGCCGGAGTCGTGGCCGCGGCGGCGGCGGCCGAGTGGTGGAGCGGCGTCAGCGGCACACCGGCGCTGGTGACCGAGCAGGAGGCCGGGACCGTCGGCCGGTACTTCTGGTACTCCGACACGCGCGCCCGGGAGCTCGGCTGGTCCCCCACGACGGCGAGCACCGCGGTGGCGTCGTCGCTGGCCTGGCTCCTCGCGTCGGACCACCTGCCCCGCTGGGCGCGCGAGTCGCTGCGCCCGCGGCGCGAGGTGTACGCCGCACGGGCGCTCGTGCCGCGCTCGCTCGAGGAGCCGGCGACGCGCGTGCGCCGGCCGCGCCGTCCGGTCAGGTCGGACGGACCTCCAACGCCAGGATGACGTTGTCGCCACCGCGGATCCGGACCTCGCCGTGGTAGACCACGCCCGCGGCGAACTGGTCGTCGCGCAGGTCGAGCACCAGCTCCACGTCGCGCTCCTCGCCGGGGTGCAGGAGCAGCGAGTCGGGTGAGACCGAGATCGGCGGCGCGAACGTCTCTCCACCGCCGGTCATGTCCGAGACCGCGAACGTCACCCGTCGCGGTTCACGTTGCCGGTTCGCCACCGTGATGCGGGTGCTCACGCGCTCCCCGACGATGCCGGCCAGGTCGACGGCGACGCGACGCGGCGGTGGATCGGGCTCGACGTGACCGGCCGGGGCCGTCACCTGGTCGAGCAGGCGGGCCGCTGAGCGTTGGCCCAGCGTCACGAGCCCGTCGGTGTAGTCGAGCCCGAGCGCGACCGCCTCGCTCCAGTAGCGCTGCGCCTCCCGCCACGCGGCGTCGGCGTAGGACCGGTTCAGCTGCGAGGTCGCCGCCTCGCCCGCGGGGAACCGGCGCGCGGCTTCCCACGACTCCTGGGCGAGCGCGAGCTGCCCGCGCACCGATCTCGTGGCGAGTCGCTGCCATTCCGACCACATCTGTGCCGCTGACGCGACGTCCTCAGCCATCGTCGTGCTCCTCTCTCGCCGTCGTGCGTCGTCCTCGGGTGGCGTGCGCCGTCAGCAGCAGCAGGCGGACGGAGTCAGGTGGTGGGCGCCGCAATGGGCGGGGAGCACGACGACCGCGAGCCGCTGGGCCCGGGCACAGCCGGCCAGGCTGAGGTCGGCGTAGAAGGTCGCGGCCCGCTCGTGCGCCGGCGCCAGCGCCGCCGCGGCCTGGTCCGCCTTGCCCTTGGGCGGCTCTCCCGCCGGCCCGACCTCGAGCACGATCTCGAGCGTGGTGTGCGAGCAGGGGGCGAGCGTCACCTCACCGCTCGGGGTCACCTCGCCGCGCACGACCCACCGCGGGTCCGGGCCGCACCCGTCGGCGGTGAACGACCCGAGCCCCACCGTCAGCGTGCGCTCCCGGTGCCAGGTGTTGCGCAGGTCGACCGGGACGACGCGACGTTCGCCAGGTCGCGTGCTCACCACGAGATCGGCATCGACGACGCACGCGCGGCACGGGTCGCACCCACAGCCGCGACCACGGTCGTGGCCGTGCCGATCACCGCACCCGCACTCCTCGTGCCCCCGTCCGCGGTCGTCGCAGCCGCAGCCGCGACGGTGGCGGCCCCCGTCGCCACGGTGGTCGTGGTGGTGCCCACCGCAGTCGCAGTCCCGACGAGCGCCACGGCCACGGGCCGGGCTGCGCGCCGGGTCGGCGAGCGGCGCCCACCACTCCCACGGGGAGGGCGCCGAGCCGGACCACGGCCCCGGCGTGCCGGTCCAGGCGGCTGGATCAGCGATCGGGGGATACCCGGCCGACGGCGCTCGCGCTGCCGCGGCGACCGCGTTGTCCGCGGCGTCGGCCCAGGCCCGCAGCCACGGGTCCATCGAACGGCGGGTGTCGTCGTACCAGGTCCAGATCGCGTCGCTCGCGGTCGTCGGGACGGACATGGGGGTCTCCTTCGCTCATCGGCGGGTGCGCGGCGTCGTGCCGGGGGCCGGCGCGGCTGCGGGCGCAGCCGAGCGGCCGGGGGTGGTCCTGGTGCGTCCCGGTGGGGGCGTGGCCTTCCTGGCGCTTGCCTTCGTGGCGCTGCTCTTCCTTGGGCTTGCCTTCGTGGCGCTCGCCTTCCTCGGGCTTGCCTTCGTGGCGCTGGCCTTGCTGGGCGTGGCCTTCGCCGGGCAGGGTGCTGGCACGAGGCAGGACGGTCACGGCGAGATCGGCGGGGCCCACCGGCAGGACCGCGTGGTGGCGACGCGTGACGTCGAGCCCGGCAGGCACGACCGCCACGACGTCGAGGTCGAGCTCGGCACCGGGGGCCAGCACCACCTCCCGGTCGCCGCGCAGCTCGGCGTCCGGCCCGTCGGCCTCGCCGTCGGCGTCGCGGCCCGCGTCGTGCGCCCGCAGCCGCCCGCGGACCAGCGGGGCCAGCCGGACCGTCGTGTTGCCGTCGTTGCGCACCCGGAGGGTGACCGGCGTGCGGCCCTCGACGAGAACGAGCGTGTCGGGCTGGACGTCGAGCTCGACGAGCTCCTCGACCCGCACGACCACCGGCCGGGCGAGACCGCCGATGACGAGCGACCCGCGGTAGGTGCCGGCCGGCGTGGACGACCCGAGGTCGACGCCCAGGGCGACGTCGGACTCCGTCCCGGACGCGAGCACGGCACCCACCGCGAGGGCAGCCGGTTCGAGACCCTCCAGCCGCAGGTCCCCGCCGCGCACGGCGATCCGCGAGTCGCTCGTGTTCGCCATCGACGTGTGACCGCGCAGGGCCGTGGGCGGTCCGGACAGCACGACGGGCGGCTCGCCCGAGGCCTTCGACGTGCGGGGCGGTCGCGCTCGCGTCGACGCCGGTGTCGTGGCCATGCTCAGCCGAGCCGGATCTCGAGGCCGGCCGCGCCGCCGCGCTCGTCGCGCCGATGGGTGTCGTCGTGGTCGTGGTCGTGGTCGCGGTCGTGGTCGCGGTCGTGCCGTGGCTCCCGACCGCGGCAGCCGCACCCGCACTGCGGCCCGTGGCGCTCCACGGACCCCACGACCACCGGGTCGCGTCGGGCCGGTCGCAGCGTGGTCGTCGTCTCGCCGCACAGGACCCACGCGAACAGCTCGACGCCCAGAACGCTGAGGCCGAGACGCTGCTCCCACGGGGTCGTCACCTCGGTCGCGGGCAACGACCCGAGCTCGACCCGGATGCACGTGTCGACGGCGACCGGCGCGAGGTCGACGCTCGACGAGGTGGTCAGTGGCGCGACCTCGAGGCTCGAGGTCGTGGCCACCGTCGAGTCCGTCGCGACCTTCGCGTCCGACGTGAGCGCGACCGCCGAGTCGAGCCGGCCGCCCACGGTCGTGTCGACGTTGATGTCGTCGAGGCCCTCGATCGCGACCTTGGCGTCGACGTCGCTCAGCAGCGAGCCGCTGATCCGGTTGTCGAAGACGTAGGTGGCCACGGTGCTCCCTGTCGTTCGTCGGCCCTCCGGGGTCCCGGGAGGGCGGTTCGGACTCAGATGGCGATGGTCGCTGGACCCACCGGTGAGACGAGCGTGCTGTGGTGGAAGCCGAGCCGCGGATCGCCCCAGGAGGCGAGCCGCGGGTCGAACTCCTGGAGGTCCGGCAGCGTGACGCGATCGCGCACGGCGAGCGACGGGTAGTCGTACACCGTGATGTGGTTGCGCCCGCGGTTGGCGGTGAAGAGCAGGGACTGGTCGACGGAGAGCTGGCACGCGTAGACGCCGTCGAGCAGCGTCCCGCGGCTCACGCGCAGGGCGTCGGCGTAGTGCTTGCCGCTCGTCACGGGGTTGCCGCGCGAGAGCACGTCGACGACCGTGGACGCGGACTGGCGGGTGCAGGCGAGCTGCTCCTCCCACGTCGGGCGCTCGTCGATGAGCCGGAACGACGCCATGTCCTGCAAGGAGATGAGCACCACGGTGTGGCTGCCGCCGGTGGAGAAGATGAGCTCGCGGTCCGACACGCAGACGTCGGAGTTGACGTGCGCGGGGACGTCGCGGGCGGCGGTCCAGTGCCGCACCACCGCCCCGGACTCGGCGTCGATCTCGTAGACGTACTCGCGGAAGTACGACATCGCCCACTCGTGCCAGTCGCGGCCCTCCTGCGGCGCGACGCGGAACGACAGCGCGTAGAACAGGTCCTGGTCGGGGTGCACCGCGACGTGCCAGCAGGTCGTCGGCAGCGGGATCCGGCGGACGTCCCCCGTCACCAGGTCGAGCACACCGACCTCGCGCGCCTCGCCCCGGTCGGGGTGGTCCATCCCGCCGAACGCGACGTACCGGCCGGACGCCGTGCGCTTCATCGCGTGCGGGAGCTTGACGAGGTGCGGCGCGATCGGCTCGGCCTTGGACAGCCGGTTGATGTCGAAGCGCCAGAACCGCTCACCGATCGCGGTGACGAACTCGACGTCGTCAAGCCACACCAGGTGGGTGCTGCCCTTGAGCGTGTGGTCGGTCATCTCGAAGCGCATGGTCGACACCCGGTCGAGCTCGTCGAGCGTCGCCGGGTCGTAGAAGAGCAGGTGCTGACCGACGTTGCCGAGGAAGCCGGCAGTGCGGCGAGGCGAGACGGACGTGGCGTGGCCCCCGGAGGCGCCGTCGAAGTAGGTCACCTTGTACGCGTGGTCACCCGTCGCGGGGTCGTAGCGGAACAGGCAGACGCCCGCACGGCCCTCGAGCCCGTTGACCCCGTTGCCGTCGAGAGCGACGTGGAACGCGTACGGGTAGTCGCGCACAGCGCCGACCTCCTCCCCCGACCGCGGGTCTCGAGCCACCACCGACGGTAGCCGGGTGATCACAGAAGCAACACCCCCGCCGGCGCGCCCGAGCACCCACCCGCACACGAATAACAGCCGAGATGCACGCAAAAGCGCTGTGGTCTACGTGCATCTCGACTGTTACTCGCGGCCCGTCGGGAAGGGCGGGCCGGTCAGAGGGTGGCGGTCAGGGCCTGGTCGAGGTCGGTGATGAGGTCCTCGGCGTCCTCGAGCCCGACGGACATCCGCAGCAGGGACGCGTGCGGCCGGGCGGACGCCTCCACCGGCCGGTGGGTGAGCGAGGCCGGGTGCTGGATCAGCGAGTCGGTGCCGCCGAGCGACACCGCGTGGGTGATCAGGCGGACCGAGCTCGCGACCGCTCGCGCCGCGTCGGCCCCGCCGCGGAGGTCGAACGCGAGCACGCTGCCCGGCCCGGCCATCTGCTTGCCGAGCAGACCGGCGGGGTCGGCGCCCGGCCGGCTCGGGTGGTGGACGGCGGTGACCGCGCGGTGATCGGCGAGGTACACGGCCAGCTCGGTGGCGGTCTGCTGCTGCCGGTGCACGCGCAGCGGGAGCGTCGGGAACCCGCGCAGCAGGAGGTACGCCGCGAGCGGGTGGAGCAGCGCGCCGGTCATGGCGCGCATCGCGCGCAGCCGGGTGGCCCACTCCGGCTCGCACGCGACGACGCCTCCGATCACGTCGCCGTGGCCGCCGAGGAACTTCGTCGCGCTGTGCAGGACGAGTGCGGCGCCGTGCTGCGCCGGGTTCTGCAGGACCGGCGTGGCGAACGTGGAGTCGATCAGCACGGGCACGTCGCCGGCCTGGGCGACCACGTCGCTGATGTCGAGGAGGTCGAGCGTGGGGTTGCCCGGCGTCTCGCAGATCACCAGTCCGGTGTCCGGCCGGATCGCCTCGGCGATCCCGTCCGCGTGCGCCCACGTCACCTCGGTGCCCAGCATCCCGGTGGCGAGCAGGTGGTCGCTGCCGCCGTACAGCGGCCGGACGGCGACGACGTGCGAGCGGCCCGCACCCGCGCAGGACAGCAGCACGGCGGTGAGCGCGGCCATGCCGCTGCCGAAGGCGACCGCCTCCGAGGTCCCCTCGAGCGTGGCCAGCGCCGACTCGAAGCGGGCGACGGTGGGGTTCCACAGCCGGGCGTAGACCGGGCCGCCCTCGGTCGGGCGTCCGCCGCCGGCCATGGACTCGTAGGACAGGCCGGCGAGGTCGACGTCGCCGAGCGGGTAGGTGCTCGACAGGTCGAGCGGCGGGGCGTGGACGCCGAGCTCGGCGAGGTCCTCACGCCCGGCGTGGACAGCGATCGTGTGCGGGCCGTAGTGCATCATCGTTGTGTCCATGCATCTCATGGTGGCCTGCCGTTGCGCCGGTGGCCTGCCATGGCGAAGATTGTTCGACATCCCCCGCACCATCTCCGCCCGCGGCGAACACCGCACCACGAGGGAGGCATCGTGCCGAAGGAACGCCCCCGCGACGCCGCGGTCGACACCGGTCTCGACGCGACCGATCTCGTCCTGCTGCGCGCGCTCGAAGCCGAGGGCCGGACGCCGAACGCCGACCTCGCTGCGATCGCCGGCGTCGCGCCGTCGACCTCCCTGCTGCGCACCCGAGCCCTGCGGGCGAACGGGGTGCTGCGCGGTATCCATGCCGACGTCGATCCGGCCGCGGTCGGACGCCCGCTCCAAGCCCTCATCGCGGTGCGGCTGCACGGCCACACGCACAGCCACGTCGACGCGTTCCGCACCCTCGCGCCGACCCTGCCCGGGGTGCTTCAGGTGTTCCACGTGGCCGGCCAGGACGACTACCTCATCCACGTCGCGGCAGCGGGGGCCGAGGCGCTGCGCGCGCTGATCCTCGACCACATCACCAGCCACCCGGCCGTGCGGGCGACACAGACCCACCTCGTCTTCGAGCACGTGCGCGGCGTCGGCCTGCTCACGTCGTAGCCCGGCGTCCGGCCTCCGCGGTGTGTCCGCAGCTCAGCCGGGCGTGACGGTTCAGGTGACGACGGCGAGGTGCCGGCCACGCAGGCGGGCGCGGTCGATCTCGTCCGTGCCGCCCCAGATGCCGACGAGCGACCGGTCGCGCATCGCGAGGTCGAGGCAGTCGCGGGCGATGTCGCAGACCGCGCAGTGCGCGAGCGCCTCCGCCCGGTTCACCCGGTCCTGGGCGCTGATCGGGAAGAAGATCTCGGGGTCGGCGTCGCGGCACGCGGCGTCGGACCAGACGGTGCTCTGCAGCTCCACGTGGTGCCCGCGGTAGAGGTAGCCCTGCTCCTCGGCGATGCCGGCATCGACCTGGCGCACGTCCGTGACAGTCACCACGATCACCCTCCTGCACTAAGTGCAGAGAAGGTAACACTGAGTGCAACTAGTTGTCACGTGGTCGGCTAGCATGCGCCCCGTGTCCACGACCCGCCCCGCAGAGCCCGCGACGCCGGGGCGGCGCGACTCGCGCAGCCGGATCACGCTCGCCGCGATGGACCTGTTCGAGGAGCGGGGCTACGTCGCCACCACGGTGGAGAGCATCGCCGACCGCGCCGGGATCTCGCGGCGCACCTTCTTCCACCACTTCGCGTCCAAGGATGCGGTCGTGCTCCCCGACCACGCGGCCCTGATCCAGCGCCTCGAGTCCTACCTCGGCGAGCAGGACGCGAGCCCACCGGTCGACGCCGTCGGCGGGGCGCTGCGAGTCGTGCTCGCGAGCTACCTCGCCGACCCCAGCCTCGCCCTGCGCCGCCACCAGATCACCCGGCAGACCCCCGAGCTCCGCGAGCGCGAGATCGCGTGGGTGCAGCGCTACCAGCTGATGTTCTCCCGCTACCTCGACCGTCGCTACGCCGAGACCCCTCAGGGCGCCCTCGCCGGCGACGTCGTCGCGGCGAGCCTGGTGGCCGTGCACAACCACGTGCTGCGGCAGTGGCTCACCAAGGGCGGGACGGGCGACGCCATGCAGGAGCTCGAGGACGCGCTGCGCTGGTTCTCGCGCTCGGTGCGCCTCGCCCTCCGCGGCGACGCGCCGCGGCGCCTCGTCGTCGCCGTCTTCGACGACGACGTCGACCCGGCCGACCTCGCCGCGCGGATCGAGAGCGCCCGGACCGAGCCCAGCACGTGACGCGGTGGTGGGGAGGAGCGATGCGCTCCTCCCCACCACCGTGCTCGCGGGACGGGTCCCGCTGGGTCACCCGCTACAGCATGCGCTGAGTGAGGATGGCGCTCTCACTCTGGCTGTAGCTCGTGCTGTTCCGGTAGATCGCGCGGACCCGGTGGTTGCCCGCGGCCAGAGCCGACGTGACCAGGCGTGCCTGGCCGCTCGGGTTGACCGCGACGAGGCCACCGACGTTGCGCCCGTCGATCTGGAACTGCACGAACCCGGTCGGCGTCCCCGCTCCCGGTGCCCGGGCCGTGACGGTCGCCGTGAAGGTCACCGCGGACCACGCAGGCGCCGGGTTGCGGCTCGACACGATCACCGTCCGGGTCGACGCACGGTTCACCTGGTGGTTGATCAGCGCACTCGTGCTCGGCAAGTAGTTCGCGTTGCCGCTGTACACGGCCTGGACCGTGTGCAGCGCCCGGGTCATCGTGCTCATGGACAGCGTCGCCACGCCGGACGCGTTGATCGCCCGCGTCGAGATGAGGACGCCGTCGACACGGAACTGGACCGTGCCGCCGAGCACGCCCACCGTGGTGGGGGTGACGCGTGCCGTGATGGTCACGGCCTGCCCGAACACCGACGGCGTCGGCAGCACCGACACCACCGTGGTGGTGGCGGCCCGGTTCACGACCTGCGTGAGCGGATCGCTGGTGCTCGCGAGGTACGTGGCGTCACCGCTGTACGTCGCGACCACGGAGTGGCTCCCCGCGGCCAACGCGCCGGTCGAGACGGCCGCGGAACCCGCGACCAGGTCGACCGGTGCGCCGAGCGGCGCGCCGTCGATGCTCAGCTGGACCGTGCCCGTCGCGGCCGACGGCGTCACCGTCATGGTGAACGTGACGCTGGTGCCGTACGTGGACGGGTTCAGGCTGCTGGTGACGGCGAGCGAGCTGACCCGCTTGTCCACCACCTGGTCGACCGAGCCGGAGCTCGGCAGGAACATCGCGTCACCGGCGTAGTCGGCGGTGATGGTGTGCGTCCCCGCCGGCAGCGTTGCGGTCGTGAAGGTCGCCACGCCGGCACCGTCCAGGGCCACGACCGACGTGCTGCCGTTGGCGGTGAAGGTGACCGAACCGGTCGGGACCGCGGTCGCGGCTACGGGTGCCACCGTCGCCGTGAAGGTGACGCTGTCACCCACGAAGGACGGGTTGAGCGACGACACCACGGTCGTCGTCGAGCCCGGCTGCGGAACGGTGACGGACACCGGGCCGAGCGGCAGGGACTGGCCCACCGCGTTCTCGGACCGGACCTGGTAGCTGTAGGTCCCGGGGCTCACCGACGTGTCGGTAAACGTCTGCGGACCTGCAGCGATGGCGGCGGGATCGGTCAGCGTCGCGAGGACGCTGAACGCACCGGCGCCGACAGCGCGCTCGATCACGACACTGGTCGCGTCGACGGCGTTGTTGGTCCAGCCGACCAGCACCTGGGAACCCGACGGGAGTGCCGGGGCAGGCTGGACGACCGCGGTCAGGTCGGTCGGCGCGGCCGGACGACCCGGGACCCGCACCACGTTGGACATGACCTCGCCGGCGACGTTGAACACGACGACGCGGTAGAAGTAGGGCAGCGTCGGGTCGGGTGCCACATCGGTGTACGTGACGGCGTTCGCCACGATGTCGGCGATCTTGAGGAACTCTCCAGGAACGCCTGGCGACGCCTCCGGCGCCCGCTCGACGCGGTAGCCGATCTCAGCGCTCGGGTTGCCCCAGGTGGCGGGGTTCGCGTAGTCGACGGGTGTGCCGTCGGTCCAGACCAGATCGAGCGCCGGCCTCGTGACCGTGAGCACCGGGGCGGCGGGCAGCGCACGGTCGACGTGCACCGACACCGGCCGCATCATGTCCATCTCCTCGTGGCTGAGGATGTGGCAGTGGTAGACGTACTCCCACCCGAAGTCGATGGGGTCGTTGATGATCGGCGCGATCGGGTTGCCGTTGGCGTCGGTGTTGTTGAAGCCCGCCTCGGTGCCGGTCGGTCCGTTGGTGGCGCCCCGGGCGCCCTCGGGCATCATCGGGTTGGGCACGCGGATGCTGTCCGGGACGCCGAACGGGATGGTCGGGACGATCGGGCGCACGGCGACGATCGTGTCCTCGAGCGGACTGATCCGGACCGTGTCCTTCCAGCCGAGCTCGGTGGGCTCCGGCGGGATGATGATGTTGTCCCACGTCACCCGGTTGATCACCTGCACGTCATAGAGGTGGAAGTGGATCGGGTGCGTGTCGACGCCGTTGTGCGTGATCTTCCAGATCTGCGTCCCGTCGTCATTGGTCGAGATCGGGGTGACGTCGAGACTGCTGGGCAGTCCCGTCGCATCCAGGAGCTCGGTCGCCGGGTTCACGTAGGGGTACAGGATGATGTTCTGCAGCAGAGGCGTGGCCCCTGGTGCCTCCAACCCCATGTTCGCCGTCATGCGACCGAACTCGTCGAAGTTCGCCGAGTTCATCTCGTCGTGGATCCCCTTGCCCTCCAACGGGATCGTCACCTTCGTCCCGCTGAGGGTGTCGAACTTGAAGTCGTCGCCACCCTGCTCGGAGATCCGGGCGTAGCCGTCGCACTTCGCGCTCGGCGTGGTCGGGCTGTTGCACCAGCCGCTCCCGGCGAAGGTCGTGCCGTAGGCGCCGTTGTAGGCGGCCTGGCCGACCACGATCGGGTTCTGACCTGCCTCGAACACACCGGCGGGGTTGCCGGCGCCGTCGACGTGGTGCGAGAACGCTGCCTGCAGCGCGCCCATCCGGTCGCTCGTGGTGTTGGGCCGGTCGAACGCCAGCGCTGGCGCCGCGTTCGAGACCTTGACCTGCATGACCGTCCGGGTGTTGGGCCCGTAGCCGGGCAGCGTGGTGGGCGCACCTGAGGGGGTCAGGTCCGGTCCGCCGGTGTAGTAGTCGTATCCGGGGACGCGTGCCGGGAACGCAGCAGGGGCGTCGTTGTAGAGGATGAGCGTCTTGCCGCGGTACGCCGAGAAGTCAACGATCACGTCAGCGCGCTCCGCCGGAGCCAGCAGCAGCGAGTGCTGGTCGACGTTGCCCACGTCGAAGCGCGTGGGATCGGTGATCCACGTCGTCTCGTGCGCGGGGACCACGACAGGTGCCGGCAGGAAGCCGCCCTCGGTCCCGATCTGGATCCAGTTCGGGCCCTTCGGGCTCTTGGTGGTGTCCGGCGTCGGGAAGACGACCGGGTCGGTCTGCGCTGCGTCGAGCTCGGCCGTCTTCAGCGCGACCTCGCTCAGCGTGCCGGTGGTCGGGTCGGCGACGTACCAGGACAGGTTCCAGAAGCGGTCGTTGGCCGCGTTGAGGATCCGGTAGCGGTAGGTCTTCGGGTCGACCGTCGTGGTCGGGTACGCCGTGCCGTTGACGATCGGTGTGTCGTTGAACGCCTCCATGCCCACGGAGACGTTGGGCGTCCCGGGGATCAGCTGCGGCTCGCAGAACGGCTGGACATCGGCGTCGCACAGCGGGTCGAAGTACGGGTTCGCGATCGGCGCGTACTTCGCGTCCTTGGCCGGCGGCCAGAACCACGGGCCGTACATCCAGCGACCGAAGCCGCTCATGCCGGAGGGGTCACCCGGGTTCTGTGCGGGCATGTAGACGTGCGGGGCCCACAGGCTGCCCTCGCCGCCCCACTTCGCGTAGTCCCAGGTCGGGTCGAGCTTCGACATCACGCTGGCCGACGGGACGAAGGTCTTGTCCTGGACGATGAGCGGGGTGCCCGTGCCCAGGCCGTCGAGCGCGCCACCAGGAGCGGTCAGGCTCTGCTCCATCGGGTCGGTGATGAGGTAGCCGGCAGCCTCACCGGCGTACACGTTGAGGCGCGTGATGCCCCAGGCGTGGTCGTGGTAGAACATCAGCCGCGCGCTCTGCTGGTTGGTGTAGAAGAACGTCTCGGCACCGGGACCGGGGTCCGGCATGTCGGGGACGTTGCTGACGCTGACGCCCTCGGGGTAGTTCGTGAGCTCACCCGCGGGGGTGACCCACTGGTGCGGAGTGCCGTCGCTGATCCACGGGGTGATGCCGCCGTGCAGGTGCAGCGTGGCGCGGTTCTCGCTGAAGCACTCCTCCGGCTTCGGGGTCTGGCCGCACATCGGGTTGCGGACCTCGTCCATGACGGTGCCGTCGTTCATGGCCATGTCCATCGGGACGCCGTTCTCGTCCAGCATCATCGCGTCGGGTCCCGCGCCGGAGCCCATCATCGAGGTGTCGACGGGCAGGAACAGGTCGCCGCCGGTACCGGTCGGGAGCAGGTTGCGGAACAGGATCCGGACCGGCTTGTCCTTCGTGGCGACGATGGTCGGGCCGAGGTAGTGCGGGGTGTCGACCCCGAAGTATCCGGCGATGTCGGTGGGTGTCGCCGCGGGATCGAGCGCGGCGTTGGTCAGCTGGACGTGCTGGCCGGGGACGACAGCGGTCGAGAGCTGCACGTAGCCGCGCAGCAGCGTGCCCTCGGCGGGCAGCTGCGAGGAGAAGCGGTGCCGGTACTGCACGAGACCGATCTCGTAGTAGTCCGTGCCGGGGTACGTCGTCGTGTCGGGGACGGCGACCGGGATGTAGTTGCCGAGGCTGTTGGCGTTCGCCGCGGTGAGACCGGGAAGGGTGTCGACGAACTTCTTGAGGCCCGGCGTGAGGTAGCCCGTGCCTGCGGTGTCGACGACGATCGCGGTGACGGCGCCCTTCGACGCGATCTCCGCGACGGCGCTCGCGCCCTTGTCGGCGGTGCCGACGGCGTCGCTGATCGTGACGGTCGGGGCGAGGTCGTAGCCGGTGCCACCGTCGGTGACGTCGACGCGCGCGACGCCGATCGTGGCCGTCGCAGTCGCGGCGGTGACGAGCGGAGCGATGCCGTCGAGGATGGTGACGGTCGGTGCCTGCGTGTAGCCGGATCCGGGATCGACGACGTCGATCGCGGTGACGGTGCCGTTGGCATCCATCGTCGCGGTCGCCTTGGGCTCCGCGCACGGGGTTGCCGGCGCCGGGACCGCAGAGCAGTACAGCGCGTCGGGCAGGCTGAAGCTGACGATCGGCTGGATCGTGTAGCCCGAGCCGCCGTCGGTCAGCGTGATGTTGTCGACGCCGCCGCTCACCTGCGCCGTCGCCGGCGTGGTGGCGTTGCCGCCGGTGAAGGTCGCGATCGGCTGTGCGAAGCCGAAGCCGGCCTCGGCGACGGTCACCGCGGTGACGACGCCGGCGGCCACGACGGCGTGCGCCGCGGCACCAGCCGCGGTGGGGACGCCGGGAGCGGTGATGACGACGGCGGGCGGGTTGAGCGGGTCGTAGAGACCTGCGCCGGGGCTCGTCACGTCGATCGCCGTGACGCCACCGGACTTCGGGTCGACGGTTGCTGTGGCAGTCGCGTCGTCGGCCCCGCCGGCGCCGATCGTGACCAGCGCGTCGGCAAGGACCTGGGGACTGTTGGCCCAGTTCGGATAGGGCCCGAAGTAGTGCGGCACCTTGCTCTCGTCCTGGGGATCGGCCGGAAGGCCCATCACCCCGGTGCCAGGGGCGGCGACCGCCCTCGGCGCCGTGACGGCGGCGAAGGCCGGGCTGCCGCACATCGCGACGACGACGACGGCCGCGATCGGCGCCACCAGAAGTCGACGGGTGAGTGCCGCTGTGCCTGGCCCGCTGGCCCTGCTCTGCCTTGCTCGATGTCCTCGCATTGCCCTACCACCTCGTACTCGGCCACCCGGCGTGGGCGGGTGACGCCCCGGAGAAGTTGTCTAGACCACGGGTTCGTGGGCCGACAGGGCCAAGGTGCCCGCACCGTCACGCGGTGTCGCGGTGAGCGCCGCAGGCGGGTAAGCCGTTCGGGTGAACTTTCGTGACGTTCGGTGGATACGTCACCGCTTCGGCGCAGTCGGGAGGCGTCCCGCGGCGCGGTGATCACCCTGGATCGATCGGTGTTCCCACCCCCGTCGGAGCGGTTTCCCGTCGCGGACGGCTGGCGCGGCGCAGGGTCGGCCGGGTCGGGTCTCAGCCCTGGGCGCGCGGGTCGAGCATGGTGAGCAGGAGCCGGCTCGGCTCGTGCGCGAGCACCGCGTGCGGCAGCCGGGCGGGCAGGTGGATCACCGCACCCGCGACGAGCTCCACCGAGCGCCCGGCGGCGGTGACGGTCAGCCGGCCGTCGAGGACCTGGAGGAGCACCGGCATGGCGGCCGTGTGCTCGGTGAGCTCCTGCCCGGTGTCGAACGCGAACAGCACGAGCCGCGCGCCGTCGGCCTTGAGCACGGTGCGCGACACCGTCGAGTCGTCGGCGACCTCGACGAGCGCAGCCAGGTCGGCGACGTACGTCATCCCCGGTGAGCGGCCGGCCGCGGCGTCGTCTGTCGTGACGTCGTCGGTCATGGCCGGTCCTGCGCGACGGGGAGGCGCAGGACGCTGACGGCGAAGCCCGCGTCGTCCCGCCACGGCCGCAGGTCCCACGTGGCGAACCGGTGCTCGAGGTCGAACCCGGCCGCCGCGAGGTCGGCGTCGAAGGAGTCGAGCGGGTAGCCGCGGTCGGTGCCGAACCCCACGACGGCGATGCCGTCCGGCACGAGGTGGGCCGCGATCTGGCGCAGCACGTCCGGCTCGGTCCCCTCCGCGACGAACGCGAGGACGTTGCCCGCCACGACGACGGCGTCGAACCGTTCCGTGATCCCGTGGGCAGCGAGGTCCAGGTCAGCGAGGTCCGCGACGACCCACTCCGGTCCCGGATGGTCCTCCTGCGCCGCGGCGATCAACGCGGGATCGGCGTCCACTCCCACGACGTGGTGGCCGCGGTCGTGGAGCACCGCACCGAGGCGGCCCGGCCCGCAGCCGGCGTCGAGGATCCGTGACGCCGGCGGCACCATGGCGTCGATCAGACGGGCTTCACCACCGAGGTCGACGCCGTCTGCCGCCATCGCGCGGAACCGCTCGATGTACCACTGCGAGTGGCCGTCCTGCGTCTCGGTCACCCAGCGCGTCGGTCTCCCCATGCCGCCCACGCTAGTCCCCGACGGCCGTGACGAGCGTCCGGAGGCGGCGGCGCCGGCGGCGTGACTCGTACGCTGCCGCCATGACCCCGCGCGAACCGCCGACCAGCGTGCGGGTCGACGCCTGGACCTGGGCGATCCGGCTCTTCGCGACGAGGTCCGCCGCGAGCGCCGCCTGCAAGGCCGGCCACGTGAAGGTCAACGACGTGAGCGCGAAGCCGTCGCAGCCGGTTCGGTCGGGCGACGTCGTGCGGGCCGTCACCCCCGGCGGCGAGCGGATCGTCGTGGTCACCGGGCTCATCGACAAGCGCACGAGCGCGCCGCTCGCAGCGGAGAACTACGAGGACCGCACGCCGCCACCGCCGCCGAAGGAGGAGCGGGCGGCCGTGATCGTGCGCGATCGCGGCTCGGGACGCCCGACGAAGCGCGACCGGCGCCTGACCGAGCGCCTGCGCGGACATCGCTGACCGCCCTACCCGGTAGACGCACTGCGCGACCGTCCGACACGCGGCCGTGCGATCCTTCGGCCATGGGCCTGCGACGGATCTCGGTGGGCTGCGACTTCGCGTACCTCTCCACCATCGCCACCCCGACTGTCTTCCAGGTGCAGCCCAGCGCGACCTCGACTGCGCTGCTGGTGTCAGAGGCCTGGTCCGCGACGCCCACGATGGACCTGCGGAGCTACACCGACCTGTACGGCAACCGCTGCACCCGTGTGGTGCTGCCGCACGGCGAGTCGACCTTCCACTACCGCGCCGAGGTCGATGTGCCGGACGCGACGGAGGACGTCGACGAGTCGGCGCGCGAGGTCCCTCCGGACGCGCTGCCGGACGACACGCTGCTCTACACGTTGCCGAGCAGGTACTGCCTGCCCGACGTGCTCGCGAACGAGGCGTGGACGCGGTTCGGGGAGCACCCGCCGGGTTACCAGCGCGTGCAGGCGATCTGCAGCCACGTGAACAGCCACCTGACGTTCCAGTACGGCAGCTCCACGGCGTGGTCGACGTCGGCCGACGTCAACAGCACGCGCCTCGGGGTCTGCCGCGACTACACGCACCTCGCGATCTCGTTCTGCCGGGCGCTGAGCATCCCGGCGCGCTACGTGTTCGGCTACCTGCCCGACGTCGACGTGCCGGTGGAGCCGGTGGAGATGGACTTCGCGGCGTGGATGGAGGTGTGGCTCGACGACCGCTGGTGGACCTTCGACCCGCGCAACAACCAGCCGCGCAAGGGACGGGTCCTCATCGGTCGCGGTCGGGACGCCGCCGACGTCGCGATGGCGACGACGTTCGGCGGCCCGTGGCTGCAGCGCATGACCGTCACCGCGCTCGAGACCGGATCTGGCGCGGCGACCTGATCCCCCGTCGCCCTCGTCGACCTACCCGGAGGCCTTCGTGGCCAGGAACACCGAGTTCGTGGCCTCCCGGTCCTGCAGGGGGTTGGGGAACGACACCACCTCGCACGCCGCGGTCGCGAAGACCTCGTCGAGCAGTCCGAGGTAGCTCTCGTCCGGCGGGTCGTTCGACCACAGCGAGAAGACGCCTCCAGGGTGCAGCAGCTCCGCGACACGACGGACGCCGTCGAGCTCGTAGAACCACGCATGGCGCGGGTGCAGGAGGTGCCGCGGCGAGTGGTCGATGTCGACGACGATCGCGTGGAACCTCCGCTCGACCGTGTCCGGGTCGAGCCCGTCACCTCCGACCAGGGCGAAGAAGTCGCCCAGGACGAGGCGGCAGCGCGGGTCCGAGGACGACGAGACGCTGACCGGGACGAGACCGCGCTCGTGCCAGTCGATCACGGCGTCGAGCGCGTCGACGACGACGAGCGAGCGGACCCGTGGATCGTCGAGCACGGTCTGCGCGGTGTAGCCGAGCCCTAGACCACCGACGGCGACGTCGAGGTCGGTCCCGGACAGCCGGCCGAGCGCGAGCCGTGCCACCTCGACCTCCGCGACGGTGAACATGCTCGACATCAGGAACTCGTCGCCGAGCTTCACCTCGAAGATGTCGCCACCGCTCACCGGGTCGCGGCGCCGGCGGAGCATGACGTCGCCCATCGGCGTCGGGGACACGTCGAGGATCTCGAACCGAGCACTCACGCGACTCACCGCTCCCTGGTCCTCGCCAGTCTGGACCATGCCCGCCGTCGGGGATCCCGCCGGTCCGCTGTCACCGCATCGGGCACCGCGTGCCGAGGCGCCTGGACCGCGCCACCGACGTCGAGCAGGATGACGAGGGTGTCGTCACCCGATTCCGCGTCGCCGTCGACGACGACCTCCGCCTGGCGCGGCGACACGCCGCTGACGAGCTTCCTACGGACGGAGAGCGGCAGCGCGGCGATCCTGCTGGTCGCGGCGATCGCGGCGATCGTGTGGGCCAACGTCGCGACCGAGTCGTACGCGTCCTTCTGGCACACGGAGGTCGTCGCTGCGGTGGGGCGACGCGGAGCTCGTCCCTGACCCTCGTCGAGTGGATCAACTCCGGGCTCATGGCGTTCTACTTCTTCGTGGTCGGGCTCGAGACCCGCCGCGAGTTCGACATCGGCGAGCTGCGCGAGCGGCGCCGGGTGGTGCTCCCCGTCACCGCCGGCATCGCCGGGATGCTGGCGTCGTCGCTCATCTTCGTCGCCATCACGTCGGGGAGCGGTGCCGCGCACGGGTGGGGCGTGGCCCTGTCGACCGACACCGCGTTCGCGCTCGGTGTCCTCGCCCTGGTCGGGCCGCGGCTCTCCAACCGGCTGCGGGCGTTCCTGCTCACCGTCGTCATCACCGACGACGTCATCGCGCTGGTCGCGATCGCGACGGTGTACACCGAGTCGGTGGTCCTCGGACCGCTGCTCGTCGCCGTGCTGCTTCTCGTCGTCGTCATCGTCCTGATCCGCCTGCGCGTGCGCAGCGGGCTCGTCTACCTGGCGCTCGGGGTCGCGGCGTGGGTGGCGCTGCTCGGCTCCGGCGTCGACCCGGTCGTGATCGGGCTCGTCCTCGGCCTGCTGACGTTCGCCCGGCCGGTGGCCACGCGAGAACCTCGAGCGGGCCACCGGACCTGTTCCGCAGCTTCCGGGAGCAGCCGACGTCCGGGCTGGCGCGCAGTGCGCGCGCGGGCCTCCAGGCGGCGATCCCGCCGAACGAGCGGCTCCAGGAGCTGTTCCACCCCTGGACCAGCTACGTGATCGTGCCGCTGTTCGCCCTGGCCAACGCGGGAATCGTCGTCGACGGCGACTTCCTCGCGACCGCGTTCCGCTCGCCGATCACGTGGGGCGTCGATCGTGGCCTACGTGGTCGGCAAGCCGCTCGGCATCGTCGGCGGCGCGTGGCTCGTCACCCGGCTCTCGCAGCGGTCGGCTGCGGCCGTCCGTCGGCTGGGCATCGGTGGTCGGTGCCGGCACCGTGTCGGGCATCGGGTTCACCTTGAGCCTGCTGATCGCGACGATCGCCTTCGAGGGTCGCGACCTCGACGAGGCGAAGCTCGGCATCCTCGTCGCCGCCGTCGTCGCTGCCGCTCGTCACCTGGCTCGTGTTCCGGCTCACGGCGCTGCTCCCCACCGAGCGCCGGGCACGAGCGCTTCTCGGCGACGCCGACTCGGTCGCTCGACCTCGCCGCTCCCGGTCGACCCCGACCGCGACCACATCCGTGGCCCGCACGACGCGCCCGTGACCCTCGTGGAGTACGGCGACTTCGAGTGCCCCTACTGCGGGCAGGCCGAGCCGGTGGTCCGCCAGCTGCTCGCCGACTTCGGCGACGTCCGCTACGTCTGGCGCCACCTGCCGCTGCGCGACGTCCACCCGCAGGCCCAGCTCGCGGCGGAGGCGGCGGAGGCCGCGTCGGACCAGGGCGCCTTCTGGGAGATGCACGACCTGCTGCTCGAGCGGCAGGACGCGCTCAAGCCGGCGGATCTCGTGCGCTACGCCGAGGAGCTCGGGCTCGACGTCGAGCGGTTCACCGACGAGCTCCGCCGCCACGAGCACGAGCCGCGGGTCGCCGACGACGTCGAGAGCGCCGACCTCAGCGGCGTGCGCGGGACGCCGACGTTCTTCGTCAACGGCCTGCGCCACCACGGCGCGTACGACCTCGACGCGCTGACCGAGGCCGTGCGGCTGGCCCGGGCGAAGGCGCTCGCCCGAGGCTGAGCCGCGCACCGCGCCGTCGTCGCGTCGGCCCGCTGCCGAGGTGACACCCACGGGCCAGGGACGAGGATGGGACCGGCCCGCCGGACCTGGCGGCCATGGCCCGGTCGAGCCACGGAGGTCAGCGATGTCAGGTGACCCGGTTGCTGCGCGGCCGCAGCCGCACGTGACGCACGAGGTGGCGAACCAGCCGCCGCCGCGCGTCGACCTCGACGAGCTGGGCACCGCTGCGGTCCTGGTGGAGGCGCTGGTCCGGCACGACGCCGGCTGGGCTCTCGAGGAGCTGCACGAGGTGGGGCGCCTCGTCGGTAGCGACAGCTTCCAACGGGACGCCGTCCTGGCGAACACGGTGCCGCCGGAGCTGCGCAGCGCCGACAGGTGGGGCCGCCGCCTCGACGAGGTCGAGTACCACCCCGCCTATCACCGGATCATCGCCGACGCGGTGCGGCACGGGGCGCACACCTCGGCGTGGGCCCAGCCGCGGCCCGGTGCCAACGTGGCGCGGGCCGTCGCCTTCATGCTGTTCGCCCAGGTCGAGCCCGGTCACGCCTGCCCCGTGTCGATGACGCACGCCGCCGTCCCCACGCTCGCACTGCAGGGCGACGTCGCGGCCGACTGGATGCCGCGGCTGCTCTCGCGGGAGTACGAGCCGGAGCTCGGTGACGGGCACAAGCGGTCGGCGATCCTGGGCATGGCCATGACGGAGAAGCAGGGTGGATCCGACGTCCGAGCCAACTCGACGCGCGCGGTCCCGGTCGGCCGCGGCGGGCCGGGGGCGGCGTACCGGCTGACGGGGCACAAGTGGTTCTGCTCGGCCCCGATGTCCGACGCGTTCCTGGTCCTCGCCCAGGCCACCGGTGCCGGGGGCGAGGGGCTGTCGTGCTTCCTGCTCCCCCGCGTGCTCGGCGACGGTGAGCGCAACGCCTTCCGGGTGCAGCGGCTCAAGGACAAGCTCGGCAACAGGTCCAACGCGTCGGCGGAGATCGAGCTCGACGGCACGGTGGCGCTCATGGTCGGCGAGCCCGGCCGCGGCGTCCGCACGATCATCGAGATGGTGAACCGGACCCGGCTCGACTGCGTCCTGGGCACCGCCGCCGGGATGCGGCAGTGCGTGGCCGAGGCCGGCTGGCACGCGCGCCACCGCTCGGCCTTCGGCCGGCTGCTGGTGGACCAACCGGCCATGTCGTCGGTGCTCGCGGACCTCGCGCTGGAGTCCGAGGCGGCCACGGTCACGGCGGTGCGGCTCGCTCGTGCGTACGACGACGATGCCGACAACACCGAGGTCGCGTTCCGCCGGATCGCCACCGCGGTCGAGAAGTACTGGATCTGCAAGCGCGGGCCGCACCACGCGTACGAGGCGCTCGAGTGCCTCGGCGGGAACGGCTACACCGAGGACTTCCCGCTCGCTCGGCGCTATCGCGAGCAGCCCGTGATGGCCGTCTGGGAGGGCTCGGGCAACGTGATCGCACTCGACGTCCTCCGCGCGCTGCGCCGTGAGCCGGAGGCTGTCGAGGCGTTCGACGCCGAGGTGTCGCTCGCCCGCGACGTGCACCCGGTGCTCGACGCGCACCTCGACCACGTGCGGTCACTGGTCCGCCAGGTCGCCACGGCCGAGGACGGCGAGGCGCAGCGCACGGCACGACGCCTCGTCGAGGGGATGGCGCTGGCTCTGCAGGCCGCGCTGCTCACCCGCTTCTCCCCCGCCGCGACGGCCGAGGCGTTCGTCGCCGCGCGGCTCGGGCCGGACCGCGGGCACGAGTACGGGACGCTCCCGGTCGGGACGCCCGTGCACGAGATCCTCGCCCGCCACTGAGCCGAGCTCGTGCCTGCGCGCTCTCTGCCGCGCGCACGCGCGAACTCGTCGACAATCGAGACGAGATCGGGTGAACGGAGCGCCGGGCCGGGCCGTATTCACGAGTGACTGGTCGCCCGTGCCGACGCGGCTCCTCCCACAATCTGCTCTCGTCGGCCCGGGCGACCGGCTCGTCCCCACTTCGGTGCGGGTTTCCCCGCCGTCAGTGGACGGCCACCTGCGGGCGGGAGTCGGGCAGGTGGTCGACGCCGTCGATGCCGATGGTCGGCAGCCGCCGGTCGAGCCAGCCGGGGAGCCACCAGTTGGCGTCCCCGAGCAGCTTCATCGTCGCCGGCACGAGCACCATGCGCACCAGGGTGGCGTCGACGAAGATCGCCGTCGCCAGGCCGAGCCCGAACATCTTGGTCGCCGCGTCCTCGCCCGTCACGAACGCGAGGAACACCGCGATCATGATGAGCGCCGCGGACGTGATCACGCGACCGGTGCCCGCGATCCCCCGTACGACCGACGCCTCGTTGTCGCCGCTGGCGACGTACTCCTCGCGGACCCGTGACAGCAGGAACACCTCGTAGTCCATGGAGAGCCCGAAGAGGATCGCGAACATGAACATCGGGATGAACGACACGATCGGCACGGTCGACGTGAGACCGACGAGGTCCGCTCCCCATCCCCACTGGAACACCATGACCATCACGCCGTACGACGCACCGATGCTGAGCAGGTTGAGCGCGACGGCCTTGAGCGGCACCAGCACCGACCGGAAGACGAGCATCAGCAGCAGGAACGACAACCCGAGCACCGCACCGACGAACAGCGGCAGCCGCTCGTTGACCCGCACGCCGACGTCGGCGAAGTTCACCATCTGACCGCCGATGTAGGCGCGGGCCGTGCTGTCGGCGAGGGCGCTCGGGATCACCTCGGAGCGGAGCCGCTCGACGGTGTCGCGGGTGGCCGCGTCCTGCGGGCCGGTCGTGGGGAACACGACGACGGACGCGATCCCGGCGGCCTCGTTCACGGTCGGCGTCGCGACCTCGGCGACCCCGCGGTCGGCTCGCACCGCGTCGACGAGCGTGCCGACCGCCGTCGGATCACCCGCGAGGTCGATCGCGATCACCAGCGGTCCGTTGCGTCCAGGCCCGAAGCCGTCGGCGACCAGGTCGTACGCGGCGCGCTCGGTCCGGCTCGTCGGGAGCGCTCCGTCGTCGGGGATGCCGACGCGCAGCGCCAGGACCGGTGCCGCCAGGGCGAGGAGCAGTGCGGTGACGCCGATCAGCGTACGGCCAGGCGTGGCGCGTCACGTGCCGGACCCACCGGGTCCAGAACACGATGTCCGACGCGCCTCGTGCGCCGGAGGCCGAAGCGGTTGATCGCGTGCCCGGACAGCCCCAGGAAGGCCGGCAGCAGGGTGACCGAGACGGCCACCATCGACCCCACGACGAGAGCGAGCGCGATGCCCCCGGCCGGTCATGAACGGCACCCCCGCGACGGCGAGCCCGAGGACCGACACGACGACGATGCCGCCGGCGAAGACGACCGGCTGCCCGGCCGTGGCGATGGCCCGCGCCACCGACTCCTCGACCGGGACACCCGCGGCGAGGTTGTCGCGGTGCCGCGTCACGACGAACAGCGCGTAGTCGATGCCGACGCCGAGACCGACCATGGCGCCCAGCACCGGCGCCCAGCTGGGCACGTCCATCACGCGCGCCAGCAGGGACATCGCACTGATGCCACCGCGAGCCCGAAGACGGCCATCCCGATCGGGAGCGCGGTCGCGATCAGCGACCCGAACGCGAGGAACAGGATGATGGCCGCGGCCAGCAGCCCGATCGCCTCGCCGATCGCCCGCCGGGGACTGCTCGAACGCGAAGAACAGGTCGCCGCCCAGCTCGACCCGCAACGGCGACGCCGCCTCGCGACTCCGCGGCGAGGGCCTTGAGGTTCGCGAGGTCCTCCGGCGCTGAGCTCGTCCAGCGCCGGGTACTGCAGGCGGACGAGGGCGACGCGCCCGTCCGCCGACACCACGCCGCTGGCCCGGGCGGCCTCGGGTCCGGCCGCGAGCGCCCCTGCCGGGTCGGTGGTCGCCGAGCACGTGGGGCAAGGCCGCGGCACGTGCCTGCAGCTCGGCCAGGGCCGCCCGGGCCGGCGCCGAAGTCGAGGAACGTGGTCGCGCCGTCGGCGCGGTGTCACGACGACCTGGGCGGTGAGCCCTGCCTCGCCGGTGCCGGCGGACGCGATCAGGTCGTTGGCCGCCTGCGAGTCGAGGCCCGGCACGCGGAACGAGTCCTCGAGCTTGTGACCGAACGCGCTCGCCGGCCGCCACGACGACGACGGCGAGGACGAGCCACGACCCGATGACCGCCCAGGGGCGACGAGCGCTGAACAGCCCCAGCCGGTACAACGCCTGCGACATCATGTCGTGTCCTCCAGATCGTGCGTCGCGTTGCGGCAGCACTGCCGCTGTCACTCATCGTGGCGAGGCACAGTCGGCGCGCGCATCGGCCGCGCGGCACGGTGCTGCCCCGGCCGATGGACCGGTGACGGCGTGGTTCTTTCGGCCGATGCGCGACGGCCCGCACTCCCTACGCTGGGGTCGTGATGGGAAACGCGATCCGCTCTCTGTGGGCAGAGCCGCGCGCTCCCGATCCGCCGGCGCGCGTGTGGCGCGACTGGGCCCTCGTCGCCGTCCTCGCCGCCAGCTCCGTCCTCGAGAACGCGTTCCGCGCGGACATGCCGTGGCGACCGGTCGGCCTCGTCGAGGTCGTCACGCTGGCGTTCCTCCTGCTGCGCCGGCGTACGCACCCGCTGAGCTCGGTCGCGATCGGCTTCGGACTGGCCATCGTGGTCGACGTCGCCTCCATCGCCGCCCACCTGGGCGTGTCCGTCAGCCCGTACTCGATGGCATTCCTGCTGGTGCTCCCCTACGCGCTGTTCCGCTGGGGGTCCGGCCGCGAGGCGGTGCTCGGCTCGCTGGTCGCACTGAGCGCCTACGGCGTCGGGCGATCGCAGGCGACTCACCGACGTCGGCCGAAGCCAGCATCGGCCTCGTGCTGCTGGTGTTCCCGGCCGTCCTCGGCGCGTCGGTGCGCTTCTGGTCGACGTCGCGGCTGCGCGAGCTGGACCAAGTGCGGCTGCGGGAGCGCGAGCAGCTGGCCCGCGAGCTGCACGACACCGTCGCGCACCACGTGTCGGCGATGGTCATCCGGGCGCAGGCCGGTCGCGTCGTGGCCGGGTCGCGACCGGAGGCCGCGGTCGAGGCGCTCGAGATCATCGAGGCCGAGGGCTCGCGAACCCTGGCCGAGATGCGGTCCATGGTGGGCGCCCTGCGCGAGCGGCGACGACGTCGAGCTCGCCCCGCAGAGCGGGATCGCCGACATCGAGCTGCTCGCGCGCTCCCGGGGCGACGCAGCCCGACGTCGAGGTGCACCTGTCCGGCGACCTGGCCGGGCTGAGCCCGTCGGTCGGTGCCGCGACGTACCGCATCGCCCAGGAGTCGGTCACCAACGCGATGCGCCACGCCCGCAACGCCACCCGCATCGACGTCGCGGTCGTGGGCGACCAGGACGCCGTCCGGCTGACGGTCCGCGACGACGGCGACGCCGGTCCCGCTCGGTCCGCGCCGGCGACGGCTACGGCGTCGTGGGCATGACCGAGCGCGCGACCCTGCTCGGCGGCACGCTCGACGCCGGCCCCGGCCCGGAGCGCGGCTGGGTCGTCGCCGCGGTGCTGCCCCGCGCGGGCTCGACCGCATGAGCATCCGCGTGCTCGTCGCCGACGACCAGGAGCTCGTCCGCACCGGCCTGCGCATGATCCTCGACGCGCAGCCCGACATCGAGGTCGTCGGCGAGGCGCGGCGACGGCCGCGAGGCCGTGGCGCTCGCGCGCGAGCTGCGCCCCGACGTGTGCCTGTTCGACATCCGCATGCCCGAGCATGAACGGGCTCGAGGCCACCCGAGCGCTCGCCGGTCCGGACGTGAGCGACCCGCATCGCCGTCGTCGTCATCACGACGTTCGACCTCGACGAGTACGTCCACGGCGCGCTCAAGGCCGGGCGCCCGCGGCTTCCTGCTCAAGGACGCCGGACCCGAGCTGCTGGGCCAGGCGGTGCGCGCGGCCGCCAACGGCGAGGCGCTGATCGCCCCGAACGTCACCGTCCGCCTGCTGGCGGCGTTCGCCGACGTACGCAGCGGGCCGCCGGCGCAGCCGATCGAGCCGCTCACCGCGCGCGAGGAGGAGGTCCTCGCTCACCGTGGCCCGCGGGCTGACCAACGCCGAGATCGCGACGAGCTCCACATCAGCCTCAGCACCGTCAAGACGCACCTCGCCAGCCTGATGGGCAAGCTCGGCGCGCGGAACCGCGTCGAGATCGCGATGTGGGCGTACGAGACGAAGCGCATCACGACCTGAACCCGGACCGTTCGTGCGCTCGCCCGCCGCGGGTGCGACGACCTCGATCCGCCTCGCGTCCTCGCCTGAGGTCGAGGGGGTCAGCGGCGTCTACGTCGCGAAGGGCCGGCCCCGCACCGCGAACAGGGCGGCGTACGACCTGGCCACCGCCACGCGGCTCTGGCAGGTGAGCGCCGAGCTCGTCGGGCTGCCGATCAGCGGGTAGCCGCGTGGACGCCGCCGACGAGGAGACCGAGTGCGACGTCGTACTGCTCGTCGCTGCCGTACCCGGCCATCGGTCCGGCGGCCGCGACGGTGAGCGGGAAGACCTCCGCGGGTAGCGCCGCCAGCATCGCGCCGACGTCCGGCGCCCGTTCTGCCGATGGTCGCTCGGGAGCGCGAGCGACTGCGAAGGCGCACCAGCCGTAGTTGAGCGCGAGCAGCGCGCTGAAGGTCGCGACCGCAGCGGCTCCGCGGACGCCGCCGCGGTCCAGGATCGCCAGGGCGGTCTCGCCGATGCGCGACCGCGTTGAGGCCCGGGCGAGGGATGGCTGAACAGCACGGTGACGGCCCACGGGTGGTCGACGAGCAGCGCTCGGTGCGCCCGGGTGAAGGCGTCGAGGTCGTGCAGCCAGTCGCCCGTCTCGGCGTCGGCGGCGAACCGGCCGAGGACGCGGTCGAGCATCGCGTCGACGAGCTCGTCCTTGGTCGGCGAAGTAGCGGTAGAGCGCCATCGGCGACGAGTCGAGCTCGGCCGCCAGCGCTCGGATCGTGAGGCCGTCGAGCCCTCGCGCCGCCACCTGCTCGGCCGCGTCGAGGATCACGTCAGCGGTCAGCGAGTTGCGGGGACGGCGTGCGGCGACGGGGTGGTGCCGGGGGCTTGACCGAGTCATGCGTACACAGTACGTTATCTCCATAGCGTACGCCGTACGTTACCGATTCCTGGATGGTGCCCATGTCGAACACCCGGCCGATGCTCCGCTGGCTCCCCACCTTTCTCGCCTTCCCCGTCGCCGGGCTGGCCACCGTCGTGACCGTCGGCTCCGTCGGTTCCGCATGGTCCGGGCTCGCGGCGGGCGCGGTGGCCGGTGCCATCGTCGGCGGCGCCCAGTGGCTCGCCCTCCGCAGCTCCGGCGTCGGCCGGACCTGGTGGCTGGCCACGGTGGTCGGCCTGGCTCTCGGCACCGCGCTGGCCGCGATCCTCACCGACGCCGGAACGTCGACGGGCGACCTCGTGCTCCGCGGCGTCGTGGCCGGTGCGGCGGTCGGGGCCGCTCAGGCCTCGGTCCTGCGGCCGGGCCTCGCGGTGATCGCCGCGTGGACCGCGACGACGTCGATCTCCTGGGCCGCGGGCTGGTGGGTGACGTCGCGGGTGATCGTCGACGCCGAGCGCGGCTACGTCGTCTTCGGTTCGAGCGGCGCGCTCGTCGTCACGCTGCTCACCGGCCTGGCGCTCCCCCTGGTGCTGCGCGCGGCGAGCCGGCCGGCACTCCCGACGCAGGACGCTGCGGACGCGGACCTGACGGTGTCGCAGGTCGCGCGATGAGCGTCGCCGTCGTCACGGGGGTCCTGCTCGTCGTCCTGCCCCTCGCGTTCAACGCCGCCTTCGCCGCGCTCGCCGCGACGTTCGACTACCCCGACGTCCTGCGCCGTCCCACTCTCGAGGTGCTGGCGCGGTTCCGCGCCGGCGGCAGCCGGCTCGTGCTGCTCTGGTGGGCGTTCGCGATGACCGCAGTCGTGCTGGCGCCGCTCGCCGTGCTGCTCTCGGCCGCGCTCGACGGTGCCGACCCCACCCTGCGCTCGGTCGCCACCACGGTCGGCGTCCTCGCCGCTCTCGTGCAGTTCCTCGGCCTGGTGCGGTGGCCGTTCCTCGTGCCGTACCTGGCTCGGGTGGCCGAGGACCCGGACGCCGACCCGGCGCGGCGCGAGGCGGTCGACGTCGTGTTCCAGGCGTTCAACCGCTACCTCGGCGTCGCCGTGGGCGAGCACCTCGGCTACCTGCTCACCGGGTCGTGGAGCGTGCTCGTCGGCGTCGCGTCGCTGCAGTCGAGCGTCGTCCCCGGCTGGCTGGGCGTGGTCGGCATCGTCGTCGGCGCCTTGCTCGCCCTGTGCTCGTTCGAGTTCGTCGGCCCGTTCGAGCGCGACGGCTGGGCGGTCGCCGCCCGGCTCACCCCGGTGGTCTACGTCGGCTGGTCGCTCTGGCTGGTCGCGACCGGCGTCGCGCTGCTCCTGTGAGCCCTGGCGTCCTCACCTCACGCGCTGCGCACCGGCTACCCCGTCGTCCCGGTGTCGCGCTCGAGCAGCTCCAGCAGCCGGGTGCGCGGCACCCCGGCGAGCGCGGGTGCCGACTCCGGCGACGACCAGACCCGCTGCTCCAGGAACCGGGCGAACGCCGTTGCGGCGTCCGCGGTGTCGAACTCGAGGTCGAGCATGAGGTAGCGGTCGTCGTCGGCAGGGCGCCGGATCGTGTAGCCGCGCACGCCCGCGTCCACGCGCACCTCGGCGTACCGGTCGAAGGCCGCCCGCCACTGGTCGAAGTCGTGGATCGCGTGCTCGATCCGCAAGGTGGTCATGCCCGTCTCCGCTCGTCGGTGTGGTCGGTACCGTCAGCGGCCACGCTAGGTCGGGAGCCGACGAGCAATACATCCCAGATTCCTGGGGTCGGACGACCGACCGGAACTCCCGTGGTGCGCCGTGGCCGGCGCCGTACGCTCGGCGCGTGGCGAGCACGTGGGCACGGGCACGGAGTCTCGAGCGGATCGAGGCCGTCGCCCGGCAACCGCTCGGGTCGGTGCAGCTGCGTCGCGGCGTCCTCGACGCGCTCGCCGACGTCATCGCCGTCGATGGCTTCGTCTGGCTGCTGACCGACCCCGTGACGACCGTCGGTGCCGCCCCGCTGGCCGACGTCCCCGGCCTCGACCTCCACGAGCTCCCCGCCCTCGTCGACGCCAAGTACTCCACCGCACGCAACCGCTGGACCATGCTCATGCGGTTGCCCTCGCCCGTCGGTGTCCTGGACAACCGCGACGAGGACGAGGGTCGCGGAACCGCATGGCGCGAGCTGCTGACTCGGCTCGACGTCGGCAGCGTCGCCTCCGTGGTGTTCGCGGACGAGTTCGGCTGCTGGGGCTTCCTGGACCTGTGGCGCTCCAGCAGCGGAGCCCCGTTCGACGCGGCGGACGGGGCGCTGCTCGCTGCCCTGGCACCCACCGTGACGGCCGCGTTGCGCGAGTGCCAGGCGCGGACGTTCATCGACGCCGCGACGCCGCAGCGCCAGGTCGCGGACCCGGTGGTGCTGACGCTCGACGACCGGCTGCGGATCACCAGCCGGACGTCGGCATCGCGGTCCTGGCTGGACCGGCTGCTGCCGCCGGAACCCGGCGGACAGGCCGTCCCGGCGAGCGTCTACAACGTCGCTGCCCAGCTGCGCGCCATCGAGGCCGGCGTCGACGACCACCCGGCGTCCACCCGGGTGCACCTCGACGACGGGTTCTGGCTCACGCTCCGGGCTGCCCGGATGGGCTCTCTCGCGGGGCAGGGGGACGCCGCGGGCGACACCGCCGGCGGCATCGTCGTCACCATCGAGGAGGCGTCGGCGGCCGAGCGTCTCGACCTGTTCTCCCGCGCCTTCGCACTCACCCCGCGCGAGTGCGAGCTCGTCGGGCTGCTGGCCACCGGCGCCGACACCCGGGCCATGGCACGAGGCATGGCGTTGTCCGAGCACACCGTGCAGGACCACCTCAAGTCCGTCTTCGCCAAGACGGGCGCGCACGACCGGGTCACCGTGCTCTCGCGCGCGCTGGGCACCCGTGGGACACCCAGCAGCTGACCTCGACCAGTGGGCGCGGCTCGGACCTACGGTGTACCTCACGTGCTGGACCGGAGGAGATGGCTCATGAGCGCAGGGATCTCGACGTGACGCGGCAGCCGGCCACTCTCGTGTTCATCCACGGGATGTACATGAACGGCGAGAGCTGGGCTCCGTGGGTGGAACGCGCGCACGAGCGGGGCCACGTCTGCCACACCCCGTCCTGGCCGTTCCACGACGGCGATCCCGCCTGGCTGCGCACGCACATCGATCCAGGTCTGGGCCGGCTCACGTTCGGCGCCGTCACGGCGCATCTCGCCGCGTTCCTGGACACGCTTCCGGAGCCGCCGGTCCTGATCGGGCACTCGATCGGCGGGCTGCTCGTGCAGAAGCTCGTCAACGACGGCTACGGCGTCGCCGGCGTGGCGGTCAGCTCGGCTCCCCCGCGCGGGCTGGTCTCCTTCGACCCGCACTTCCTCCGCGCGAACTTCCCGCACGTCAACCCGCTGGCCGGCAACAAGCCGGTGCGCATGACTCCCGAACGGTTCCACTACGCGTTCGCCAACACGATCAGCGAGGAGGACAGCGCCGCGGCGTTCGAGCGGTACGTCGTCCCGGAGAGCCGCAACGTCCCCCGCAGCACGCTGACCGCGCAGGCGCGCATCGACTTCCGCGCCGCGCACGTGCCACTGCTGTTCCTCGCCGGCGACAGCGACCACCTCACTCCGCTGTCGCTCGTGGCGAAGAACGTCGCGGCGTACCGCGCGGCCGGCAGCGAGATCGAGCTCACCGAGTTCACCGGGCGGTCCCACTTCATCTGCAACGAGCCCGGCTGGGAGGCGGTCGCGGACCACGCCCTCGACTGGGTCGAGAAGGTTCTCGCCGGCTCTTGACGTCACGCTCGGTTCGACTAACATACAACCTTATGGTTGTAGATCAGCTCGACGACGCCGAGGTCGACCGGCTCTTCCACGCGCTGGCCGACGCGACCCGCCGCGACATCGTGCGACGGGCCATCGAGGGCGAGCACTCGGTCTCCGAGCTCGCCCGTCACTACCCGATGAGCCTGACCGCGGTGCAGAAGCACGTGGCCGTGCTGGAGGAGGCGGGGCTCGTGATCAAGCGCCGGAACGGCCGCGAGCAGCGTGTCGTCGGACAGCTCGACGCGCTGCAGCGGGCGCAGCAGCTGCTCGACGAGTACGAGCGGATGTGGCAAGGACGGCTCGAGCGCATCGCCGAGCTGTTGGACGAGGACTCCCGAGGAGGAACGACATGAGCGTCACCAGCGTGGTCAAGGACCGCGAGCAGCTCACCATGACCGTCACGGCCGAGTACGACGTCAGCGCGGAGCGCGCGTGGCAGCTCTGGGGCGACCCTCGTCAGCTCGAGCGTTGGTGGGGCCCGCCGACCTACCCGGCGACGGTGGTCGACCACGACCTCAGGCCAGGTGGCTCGGTGACCTACTTCATGACCGGACCCGAGGGCGACAAGCCGCACGGCTACTGGACCGTGCTCGAGGTCGAGCCGCCGCGTCACCTGCTCGTCGAGGACGGCTTTGCCGACGACTCCGGCACGCCGATCGACTCGCTGCCCCGGACCTACATGCGGGTGGCGATCGCGGACCGCGCACCGGGCGGCGTGACGGTCACGCATCGAGTCGCGCTTCCCGTCGCTCGACGCCCTCGAGCAGCTCCTGGCCATGGGCATGGAGGAGGGGCTGCGCCTGGCCATGGGCCAGATCGACGGCGTCCTCGCCGGGACGGCCGGGTGAGGTCGAGGCCTCGCTAGGACTGCGACTGCACGTAGCCCACGACGGACGCCGCGACGGCGCAGACGGTGAAGACGACGAGCGGCAGCCAGCCGCGGATCACGGTGCTCATGCGCCCATCGTCGACGCGCCGGCCGCGGCGACGCACGGCATCTGCGCACGTCCGTGTCGCGGTGCGCGATCAGCCGCGGGCGCGGTGACGTCGCCGCTGCCAGGTCGCCAGCGGGCCGGGTGAAGCGCGTCAGCCGGCGAGGGCGGACGCGACGACGGCCCGCGCCTCGTCCTGCACCGCGGCGAGGTGCTCCGGGCCGCGGAACGACTCGGCGTACAGCTTGTAGACGTCCTCGGTGCCCGACGGCCGGGCGGCGAACCAGGCGTTCTCGGTGCACGACCTTGAGCCCGCCGAGCGGGGCGCCGTTGCCCGGTGCCGTGGTGAGCGTGGCCGTGATCGGCTCGCCCGCGAGCTCGGTGGCGCGAGACCTGCTCGGGCGAGAGCCGGGCGAGGACCGCCTTCTGCTCGCGCGTGGCCGGCGAGTCGATCCGGGCGTACGCCGGTTCGCCGTACTGCTCCACGAGCCCGCGGTAGAGCTGCGACGGCGAGCTGCCGGTGACGGCCGCGATCTCGGAGGCGAGCAGGCACAGGATGATGCCGTCCTTGTCGGTGGTCCACACCGAGCCGTCGCGCTGCAGGAAGCTCGCGCCGGCGCTCTCCTCGCCGCCGAAGGCCACCGAGCCGTCGAGCAGCCCGGGCACGAACCACTTGAAGCCGACCGGCACCTCGAGCAGGCGACGACCGAGACCCGCGACGACGCGGTCGATCATCGACGAGCTGACCAGGGTCTTGCCGACGGCGGCGTCGGCCGCCCAGCCGTCGCGGTGGGCGTAGAGGTAGTGGATGGCCACGGCGAGGAAGTGGTTGGGGTTCATGAGGCCGGCGTCCGGCGTGACGATGCCGTGGCGGTCGGAGTCGGTGTCGTTGCCCGTCGCGATGTCGAAGTCGGACTGCCGCGCGATGAGGCTCGCCATCGCCGACGGCGACGAGCAGTCCATCCGGATCTTGCCGTCCCAGTCGAGCGTCATGAACCGGAACGTCGGGTCGACGTCGGGGTTCACCACCGTGAGGTCGAGGCCGTAGCGCTCGCCGATCGCGCCCCAGTAGGCCACGCTCGCGCCGCCGAGCGGGTCGGCGCCGATGCGGACGCCGGCGCCGCGGATCGCGTCGAGGTCGACGACCTGAGCCGAGCTCGCCGACGTAGGCGTCGAGGAAGTCGTAGGTGCCCGGCTGCGCGGTCGCGAGCGACACCCGCGTCACGCCGGCGAGGCCGCCGCGCAGCAGGTCGTTCGCGCGGTCCTGCACCCAGCCGGTGATGTCGGTGCCGGCCGGGCCGCCGTCCGGCGGGTTGTACTTGAAGCCGCCGTCGCCGGGCGGGTTGTGCGACGGCGTCACGCAGATGCCGTCGGCGCTTCGCGCCACGCGCGTTGGCCACCAGGATCGCGCGCGACACCGAGGGGGTCGGCGTGTAGCCGCCGCGCGAGTCGACGAGCACGTCGACGCCGTTGGCCGAGCAGCACCTCGAGCGCGCTCACGGTCGCCGGCTCGGACAGCGCGTGGGTGTCGGCGCCGAGGAAGAGCGGGCCGTCGATGCCCTGGCTCGCGCGGTACTCGCAGATCGCCTGGCGTCGTCGCGAGGATGTGGTCCTCGTTGAAGCTCGCCGCCAGCGACGAGCCGCGGTGGCCGCTGGTGCCGAACGCCACGCGCTGGCCCGGGTCCTCCGGGTCGGGGTGCACCGTGAAGTACGCCGTCACCAGCTTCGCGACGTCGACGAGGTCGGCCGAGGTCGCCGGCTGTCCGGCACGCGGATCGCTCATGGCGCCGATCCTGGCACTGCACCCCGCCTGGTGTGGTCCGAGTCGCCGTTCGTCCCGCCCGGCGATCGCGCGCCGGTGCGGTCAGCGACGAGGAGCGGCGGCGAGGTAGTCGGCGGTCATCTCGGGCGTCATCAGCTCGAGCATCACGCGGTTCTCGATCCAGAGCTCGATGACATCGTGCGGACCGCGCGACAGGCGCACCGCCCGCCAGCCCTCGCGCCGCCCCACCGCGAGGATCTCGTCGGCCGAGCGCTGCACGGAGATGGTCGCGTGCGTCGCGGTGAAACCGGATGCCTGCTCGTCGTGCCGGAACTGTGCCTGTCCCGGGCCGTCGGGCGGGTACAGCTCCGTGCCCACCGGATACACCTCGATCGCCGCGCCGACGTCATCCGCTGCCCACGCGATCCAGGAGTCCGGGTATGGCCCGAAACCGGTGAGCACGCCGTCGAGCAGCTCGACGAGGACCTCGGCCACGTGCCGGGTGTCACGTGCGGGGATGGACATGTGGTGGATCACGGTCGAGGTTCCTCCTGTCGACGGGCGTCGTGCCGTCACCCTTCCCCGGTCCGCCGATCTCGCGCAACCGCGCGCGTCAGCGACCTCGCGGCGCACGACGTCAGCGCTGTCCGGGAACTCGTCAGACCGCGCGCAGGACCAGCAGGAACTGCCCGCCGCCCGCGTCGACGCGCGTCGTCACGGCCAGGTCGGGCGCGAACCGGGACAGGCGGTCGACCAGCCACGCGGCCGCCTGGTCCGCGTCGGCCCGGCTCGGGCACCGGGCCACGACCTCCTGGCCACCCTTGCGGGTCATGCGCTCGACCGTCGCGACGATCGGAGCCGGATCCACGACGAACAGCTCCGGGGGCCAGGCGACGACGGCCGCGACCTTGCCCTTGCGCGTGTTGCAGGCCCGGTGCGCCAGCCGCTCCACGCCGGCCGATCCCTTCTTCCCCTTCGCCGATGCGCCGCCGTCGACGCTCGGGCCCCGGTCGGCGTTGACGGACGCGTCAGGATCGACCGGTTCGTCGCACAACCAGCAGCGCCAGCCGTCCCGTTCGCCGACCTCGTCCAGGGTGCTCATGCGCCGAGGCTACGGGTCGCGCGATCCTCGGCCGCACGCCGCGCTGCCGCAGCGAGCGTTGGGCGGCATTCGACCCGTCCGACGACCGGCAGCAGAATCTGCGCATGCATGTCGCCAGCGTCGACCTCGGTCCGGCCCGGATCCGATTGTGCTCGCCATGTCCGAGTTCGCCGAGGTGCCGGGTCCGGGCGCGGTCCTGGTGGACCTGAACGGGCGAGGGATGCTGTACACGACGTCGGTCTGGCTCGACGAAGCTGGCCACGTCTCGGACGGCGGTTGCGGTCAGTCCGGAACGGGTTGGGCACTCTGCGACGGGAGCGTCGTCGTCACAGGGCAGGTCGGTCCGGACGTCGTCGCGATCGAGGTCGAGGTCGTGTCGGAGATCGGCGATCGCCACTTCTCGTTCGAGGTCACGCCGCTCACCAACGGCTGGTACGCGGGCTGTCGGCCGCTGCCGCGTGACTGGGACGGGATGGACGGGCTTCAACTGCGGGTTCACGAGCGGACGTAGACGCCGTCGTCTCGAGCGACGTCTGCACGACGTCCGGGAGGGTGGTGTCGAGCGCCCAGCAGCGTTGCTCTGCGTAGGCCGACATCGCTGAAAGTAGTTATCCACCATGGGGTTTCAGCCCCGGTGCACTGTCAGAGGTGGTGCGTAGGGTCTGTCACATGAGCTTCACCACCGCCGCCACCGCACCGGTCGCCGCGCAGACGCCGGCGCCGCCCGCGGCTCCGGTCCTGGCTTCGGTTCCGGCGACGCCGGGGTTCGGTGGCCTGGTCGCGACGTTGCGTGATCTCGCGGCGGTGTTGGCGGACGGGGTCGATGCGGGTGGGTGGACGGCGCTGCCGGTCGCGGTCGCCCCCGCGGTCCTCGCCGAGCTGTTCACCGTCCGCGACGTCCTCGCCGCGGTCGCCTCGGCCGGGGTGTCGGTGGTGCACGCGAGTGGGGCGCTGCCCGACGGGCACGTCTCCACCAAGCAGTGGCTGATCCGTGGCACCGGCATGTCCCCCACCTCCGCCAGCGCGGAGCTCGGTCGGGCGGCCGCGCTGCGCGCCGGGTTCGCCCCCACCAGGGCTGCGGCACTGGCCGGGGAGCTGTCGCAGGACAAGGTCCGCGCGATCACCACCGGGTTGAGCACCGCGGTCACCGCCCTGCACCCGGCCGCCCGCACGGCCGCGCTCGATGCCGCCGAGGCGCCGCTGGTCGACTACGCCCGCACCGCCACCGTCGAGCAGGTCCGCCGCAAGATCGGTCGGCTGCGGTTCACCCTGGACCCCGACGGCGCCGACGCCCGCGCGCTGGCCGCCCACGACGAGCAGCACCTGCGCTTCACCCCCGTCGGGGACGGCGTCGCCGTCGACGGGCTGGCTCACCAAGCAGTCCGCCGCCACGATCCTGACCTGCCTGGACCAGACCGTGGACGCCTGGTACCGCACCCCCACCCCCACCCAGCCCACCGGGACCGACGCCGGTGTGGGCATGGGTGCCGGCGGGGACGGTGCAGGTGGAGGCGACGCAGGCCCCGGCGGACGGGCCGAGTGCCGTGCGGCGGCGGGCGTCGCGGGCGCACCTGAACGCGCTCGCCCTCGGCGAGCTCGCCGCCCTCCTGCTCTCCGGCGCGGCGCTCGGGACCAAGCACCGGCAACGCCCGCACCTGACCGTCACCGTCGACCTGGCCGACTACGCCGCCGGGCTCGGCGGGGACCTGCGCCTGCCCGGCTACGGCGACACCCCCATCGCCGGCGCCAGCATCGACCGGATCCGCTGCGACGCCGACCTCACCACCGTCATCACCCGAACGACCACCGCCCGCAGCGGCCGACAGGACGGCGCCACCAGCCGAGAGGACGACGACGGCGGCACCGGCGCAGGGCTCGGACTCGACCGCAGTGGCGACCTGGACCGGGTCGCGGACTGGCTGCGCGAGCAGAGCCGCGAGGTCCTCTACCTCGGCCGCGCCGAACGCACCGCACCCCCACGACTGCGGCGCGCCCTCGAGCTCCGCGACGGCGGCTGCGTCGCCCCCGGCTGCACCGCCGACCCCTCGCGCTGCGAGGCCCACCACGTCAACGACTGGACCCACGGCGGCGGCACCGACCTCGACGAGATGGCCCTGGTCTGCACCCGCCACCACCACCTCGTCCACGAAGGCCGCTGGACCCTCGTCCGCACCCCCGGACACCGACCCGGCCAGACCGGCTACTGGCAGCTCCGCCCACCACCACGACCCCAGCCCTGACCGCACCGGCGGCCAGGGCGCGCCACCCACCGCCCGTCCGGGACTCGCGAACCTGCTCCTCCGACTCGGCACGGGGTGAACCGATGCTGCGGCGGCGATTCGCGCCAGATATCCGTCCGGATCGGTGCCGTAGAGATCGGTAGCATCCGTCGGATGGTGCGCCTTGATCTTGAACGGATCCGTCGGGCGAGAGGACTCATCGATCCGGTGTTCCTCGACACCCCGCAGTTCGAGTCGCACGCGCTCAGCGTGGCCCTGGGTTGTTCGCTGCTCCTCAAGGTCGAGACGCTCAACCCGGTCCGGAGCTTCAAAGGTCGGGGCACCGACACGGTCATGGCCGCCCTTCTCGAGCAGAAGTACGAGTCGGCCGTCTGTGCCAGCGCGGGGAACCTCGGGCTGGCGCTGGCCTACAGCGGTGCCAGGCGAGGTGTCTCGGTCACGGTGTTCGCCGCCGCCACGGCGAACCCGCTGAAGATCGACCGCATGCGGTCGGCCGGCGCCACTGTGCATCTCGACGGCGCGGACATCGAGCGACCACGCATGCTGGCTCGCGAGCACGCCGAGTCGACCGGCAGCTATCTCGTCGAGGACAGCCTCGATGTCGGCACCTGCGAGGGCGCCGCGACCATCGGCCTGGAGCTGGTCGCCCGGACGCCGGACCTCGACGTCGTGCTGCTGGCGCTCGGTGGCGGGGCCCTGGCGAGCGGGGTCGGACACGTCCTGCACGAGCTGTCCCCTCGGACCGAGGTGATCGCCATCCAGCCCGTCGGAGCCCCGGCCATGGCGCTGTCCTGGCGCGCCGGGTCCGTGGTCACGACAGAGACCGTCGACACCATCGCCGACGGCGTCGCCGGCCGGTTCCCGCTCCCCGAGGTGCTCGACGATCTCCTCCAGGTGGTCGACGACGTCGTGCTCGTCGACGACGCCAGCATCACGTCGGGGATGCGGCACTTGTACGAGGCCGCCGGTCTGGTGGTCGAGCCGTCCGCCGCCTTGGGTGTCGCCGCAGTCCTCGAGGATGCCGAGAGATTCGCGGGTCGTCGCGTCGCGACTGTCATCTGCGGCGGCAACGTGCTGCCGGCCGACTTCGAACGCTGGGTCACCAGCACCCACCCGTCACGGGCCACCGGCTAGCGACGACGCGTCCTCGTGCGCTTGGCGCTCCCGGCTGTCGCCCACCTGCCATGATCTTGGCCACGAGCGACGTTGTGCGTCGCGGCGAGCAACGGGGAGCAACGGTGGGGGACCTTCTGCGAACGCTGGCGCTGCCGAAATGGCGCCTCGCGCTGCGAGTCACGACGGTGGTTCTCCTGGTGGCTCTGGGCATACGCCTGGGCGTCTTCTGGGGCTTCCTGATCCCGCTGGGCCTGCTGGTGATCTGGGGGTTCTACTACGACTACTCCCACAAGCCACGCGGCGGGTGGCGCGAGGCGCCCATGGGGTCGTTCGCGGTCGACGACGTCGACCCCACCTTCCTCATCAACGAGCGTGGGGACACCGGGGTCGACCCGCTAGGACGTACCTACGGCGGGCCGTCCCGTGTTCCCACCGTCGAGGAGCAAGCAGCGATGGGCGGCGGATCCTGGGAAGGGCTCCTGTGGGTGGTCGCCGAACTCGTCGTCGTGGCGGGTTTGCTCCTCCTCCTGGTGCTCGCCCGCCGCTGACGCCGACCGGACGGTCGACGACGCCGTGCCGAGCGCGGCTCGCCCGATCGGAGGTGGAGGGTTCAGCCGACGGGGGCCTTCTCCTCGACCGCGGTGAAGCGCTTCATCTGCTTCTGCACGATGCCGATCGCGCGCCGCGGCGCCAACCGGATCGCCAGGCTCATGAGGCGGGCGTCCTTGCCGACGTAGATGTGCAGCCGGTCGCGCTCGATCCCGTCGATCATGATCCGGGCCGCGTCCTGCGCTGAGGTCATGGGGAACGCGCCCGCGTCGGAGGCCGGCATCGCCACGCCGGAGTTCTCGGTGATCGACGTCGCCACCGCACCCGGCATGATCACCGACACGCGGACCTGGCTGTCGAGCAGCTCGGCGTACAGACCCTCTGTGAGCAGCTTGACCGCCGCCTTGCTGGCGCCGTACACGGTCTGGCCCGGGAAGGGGAAGAAGCCGCCCATGCTCGACACGTTCGCGACATGCGCCTCCGGTCGCTGCAGCAGCAGCGGGAGGAACGCCTTGACCATGTGCACGGTCCCCATCAGGTTGACGTCGAGGACGCGCTGGATCGCGGAGTTGTCGAGCTCGTTGACCGGGACGAACGGCTGGATGATGCCGGCGTTGTTGAGGATCCCGTCGACGCTGCCGTGCGCCACGACCACCTGATCAGGCAGGGCGTCCACGGCGTCGCGATCGGTGATGTCGACGACATGGGTCGAGAGCCGGTCGCCGGCATCGGCGAGGGCGGCGGTGGCGACGAGGCCGTCCTCGCGGACGTCGACCGCGGCGACCCTCGCACCACGCCGGAGCAGCTGCAGCACGAGCTCACGGCCCATGCCGTTGCCGCCGCCCGTGACCACCCAGACCTTGCCGGTCACCTGCATGATCCGTCTCCTCCCAGCCAGGTCGCGCCGCGACAGACGTGGCGACGACGTCCGACCACCGTAGGTTCGTCCGACCCGTTGTTGCCAGACGCAGGAACGGACGCCATCGGGCCTCCCGAGCGCCCTAGGCCTAGCGTGGAGGTGCGCGAATCTCCGTCGAGAGGAGCTGGCCATGCCGACACAGCAGGCACGACCGCCGCGGCTGCCGCCGCCGTGGTTCATCCACACCGCCTGGCGGGCTCATCGCCTGCTCCACCGGGTGACCGGCGGTCGCGCGCTGTGGCTGCCGTCGAACAAGCGGGGCTGGGGAGCGCTGCGCCTGACGACCGTCGGCCGGACGTCCGGGCTCGACCGCACGGTGATCATCGGCTATCTCGTGGACGGGCCCAACCTGGTCAGCCTCGCCATGAACGGCTGGGACGAGGGCCACCCCTCGTGGTGGCTCAACCTCGAGGCGCACCCCGATGCCGTCGTGCGGCAGGCGCGGCAGGAGCCGCAGGCGGTCCGGGCCCGCGCCGCGGAGGGCGAGGAGCGGGAGCGGCTCTGGCAGCGGTGGAGCGAGGTCGACAAGGGCCTCGACCAGTACGCCGCGCGGCGCACGTGCGAGACACCCGTCGTGGTCCTCGAGCCGGCCCAGCCTGTCTGAGCGCAACGGCGAGAACGGATGTCCCGGGCAGGCGCCCGGCCGGCTGGTCCGGCCTAGGGTGTGGTCATGGAGCAGCAGGCCAACGTGCAGGGCGATCCGCTCGACGTGTGCAGCCTTGAGCCCGTCACCGGCTTCTACCGCGACGGCTACTGCACCACCGGTCCCGAGGACATCGGATCGCACACGGTCTGCACGGTCGTGACCGCGGAGTTCCTCGAGCACCAGCAGCTGGTGGGCAACGACCTGGTGACGCCGATGCCGCAGTACGGCTTCCCCGGGCTCGCCCCTGGCGACCGATGGGCCGTGTGTGCGAGCCGGTGGCTCCAGTCGTACGCGGCGGGTGTGAAGGCGCCGGTCGTGCTCCGGGCGACGAACTCCGCCGCCCTGGACCACGTGCCGCTCGACGCGCTCGTCGAGTGCGCGGCGGACGCGCCCGAGGACGCGTCCTCGTTGCTCGACTGACCGTCAGCTCGCGACGGTCGGGTGGTGCACGGGCCGATCAGGCTGCGGGGAACCAGCCCTGCGTCGGGTGTGCGCTCTCGCTACGGGCGTCGCTGGTGTCGGCCCCGAGGAAGGGAGCGACGACGCACGTGGTGAGCAAGACGATGAACAGAACGCTGAGCATCTCGACCTCCGTGGTTCCTGGGTCGGGCTCGTCCCGACACCATCAAGGATGCACCGTCAACTATTCAACGTCTAGGGACGGTTGTTGAACAACACTTCGCCGATGGTGAAGAATGGAGGGGTGCTGACGAACCGGCTCCTGGCCGTCCACCGCGAGGTCGTGCGCGAGGGCTCCATCACGGGTGCGGCGGCGCTGCTCGGCTACACGGTCTCGGCCGTCAGCGAGCAGGTGAGCCGGCTCGAGGCCGAGGCAGGCTCGGCGCTGTTCGAGAAGGTCGGCAGAGGGGTGCGGCCCACTGCGGCCGGACTGCTGCTGGCCGAGCATGCGGAGCGCGTCCTCGGCGCGGTCGACGACGCCGAGACGGCGCTCGCCGATCTTCGCGCGGGCCGCACCGGCCGCCTCCGGGTCGTGTCCTTCCACTCGGCGGGCGAGTCCCTCCTCCCGCTTGCGATCGCCAGGTTCCGCAGGACGCATCCGCAGGTTGCGGTGTCACCGATCCTCGACGAGACCGAGGGAGCACTGCGTCGCCTTCGCGCCGGCGACGTCGAGCTCGTGGTCGTGGTCGAGCCGTTCGGGGTCGGCGACGAGCCCCGCGACGACGTGCTCCGGGTGCACCTGGGCGACGACGAGTACCGGCTCCTGCTCCCCCGCGAGCACCCGTTGGCGGGGAAGCGCGTCGTCGACCTGACGTCACTCGCGTCGAACGACTGGATCGTCACGGCCGGCCCGGCGAACTATCTGCGCGATGCCACGATCGCCACCTGCCGCCGAGCCGGCTTCAGCCCGCGGATCGCGGCGGAGGCCGACGAGTTCGCCGTCACCCAGGGCTACGTCGCGGCCGGGCTCGGTGTCGCGTTCGTGCCGCTCCTCGCGCTCGGCGCGGTCCGTGACCAGGTCGTCGTGCGGCGCCTCACTGCTCCTCCGGAGCCGCGCCACATCTTCGTCGCCACGCGTCCTGCCGTCGTGGCGGACCCGGCCGTCAGCAGCATGATCGACGCGCTGCGACGCGCCGCCCGCACGGCCCTCCGGTCCTGACCCGATCGGCTCGGACGGCACGGTCGGCGGCGTCGCATCGGTCACCATGGGGACCGACGCACCGAGCGGCGACGAGGAGATCGAGATGACGACGTGGACGAACCTGCCGGACGTGGTGTCGCGCGAGGAGTGGCTCGCCGCCCGCACGGAGCTGCTGGCGCAGGAGAAGGAGCTCACCCGCGCGAGGGACAAGGTCAACGCCGACCGGCGCCGGCTTCCGATGGTCCGCATCGACAAGCCGTACGCCTTCGACGGCCCGAACGGCACGGTGAGCCTGCTCGACCTCTTCGAGGGCCGGCAGCAGCTCGTGCTGCACCACTTCATGTTCGATCCGGTGTGGGACGAGGGCTGTGCCAGCTGCTCGTCCGCCGCCGCCGGGATCGGGGCGCTGTGGCGGCTGCACGTGCGCAACACCACGCTGGTCGCGGTATCCCGGGCGCCGTACGCGAAACTGGCCGCGTTCCGCGACCGGATGGGCTGGAGGTTCCCCTGGTACTCCTCGTACGGCAGCGACTTCAACTACGACTTCCACGCCACCCTCGATGCACGCGTTCACCCGGTGCTGCTGCATTTTCGCACCGAGGACGAGCTCGCCGAGACCGGCACCCCCTGGACGGGCGGTCCCTGGGTCGAGGACATGAACGGCTCCGAGCTGCCCGGCATCAGCGCCTTCCTACGCGTCGACGACGAGGTCTTCCACACGTACTCCACCTTCGGCCGCGGGATCGAGGAGTTCCACAACGGGTACCCCTACCTCGACCTCACCGCGCTCGGCCGACAGGAGGACTGGGAGGAACCGCACGGCCGGGCCGCGCCGCTCGGCCTTCAGGTCGGGGGACCCGCGATGCGCCTCCCCGACGAGCACGACGTCTGACCCGACAACCGCTCACCCGACGCCGTGACGCGATCGGCTCGGCGGACCTCGTCCCGCCGTTTCGGGTCACGGGTAGGGCAGGACGGCGCCGGTGTAGTTCTCCGCGAGGCCGCGCGCGGCCGCGGGGTTGGACGTGACGTGGCGCAGCTGGGTGAGCTGCATCTGCAGCAGGAAGTCGCGGTCCGGGTCGGACGCCGGCGGCATGTGCAGCATCGTCGTCATCCACCAGGAGAAGTGGGTGGACTGCCAGACCCGCTCGAGGGCGTCGTCGGAGTAGCGGTCGAGGAGGTAGTCCGAGCCGTCGGCGTACTTCGCCACGAGTGCTGTCCCGAGCCGCTTCACGTCGGCGATGGCGAGGTTGAGCCCCTTGGCGCCGGTGGGCGGGACGATGTGCGACGCGTCGCCGGCGAGGAACAGCCGCCCCCACCTCATCGGCGCGCTCACGAAGCTCCGCATCGGGGTGATCGACTTCTCCAGGGTGGGCCCGGAGTCCAGCGTCCAGCCGTCGATCGCCAGCCGGGTCGAGAGCCCGTCCCAGATGCGGTCGTCCGACCAGTCCGCGATGTCGTCGTCGGGGGTGACCTGGAGGTAGAGGCGGCTGACGGTCTCGGAGCGCATCGAGTGCATCGCGAAGCCGTCGGGGTGCAGCGCATAGATGAGCTCGTCGGTCGACGGCGCGACCTCCGCCAGGATCCCGAGCCAGGCGTACGGGTACACCCGCTCGCGGACGCTGCGCACGCCCTCCGGGATCGTCGATCGGCTCACGCCGTGGAAGCCGTCGCAGCCGGCGACGTAGTCGGCCTCGATGCTCTGCGGGTTGCCCGCGGCGTCGACGAACGTCACGCGCGGGCGGTCCGAGTCGGCGTCGTGGATCTCGGTGTCCGAGACCTCCCAGTGGATCTGCTGGCCGTCGGCGGCACGGGCGTTGACGAGGTCCTTGGTGATCTCGGTCTGGCCGTATACCCAGACCGAGTGACCGCACGACTCCACGAAGTCGATGCGCCGGCGCTCCCCCGGCCACTGGAGGTGGACGCCGTCGTGCCGCATCCCCTGCCGGTGCAACCGCTCGCCGACGCCGTAGTCGGTGAGGACGTCGACCGCCCCGTGCTCCACGACCCCGGCCCGGATGCGCGCCAGGACGTAGTCCTGGGAGCGGTTCTCGACGATGATCGACTCGACGCCGTGCCTCGCGAGGATCTGGGACAGCAGGAGGCCGGAGGGACCGGCACCGACGATGGCGACCTGGGTACGCATGGCCCGAAGCCTGGGCCCCCGCGCACCGGTCCACCAGGCCGGACTTCCGCTGGACGGAAGCCCGGCCACGAGAGCCGGTCAGGCGGCCATCCGTCGGGTAATCGACGCCGCGGCGACTCGCAGCGCCGGCACGAACTTCACCAGGTCGCGCCGCACCGTGCTGGTCACGAGCGCCAGCGACGCCACGACCTCCTGCTCGGGGCCGAGGACGGGGACGGCGAGCGAGCACGTGCCGTAGCCCATCTCCTCGACGGTGCGGGCATAGCCGAGCCGGCGTACGGCCGCGAGCTCGCGCAGCATCCGGCCGCGCTCGGTGATGGTGTAGCGCGTGATCGGTTTCAGGCTCTCGACGCACTGCTCGACGACGTCGCGCGGCGCGTAGGCCAGCAGCACCTTGCCGACTCCGGTGGCGTGCAACGGAAGCGGCACACCCGGACGGCTCAGCACGGGCACGGACGCCTTGCCGTGGATGCGCTCGACGTAGAGCGCCGACGTTCCCTCGCGGACGGCGATCTGGACGTTCTCGTGCGTCGCCTCGTAGAGGTCCTGCATCGCGGGGAGCGAGGCCTCGCGCAGCTCGCGCGACACCGGCGCCAGGGTGCCCAGCTTCCAGAGCCGGCGACCGACGACGTAGCGGCCGTCGGCGTCGCGCGCCACGGCGTCCCAGGCCTGCAGCTCGCCGATGAGTCGGTGCGCGGTCGAGACCGGCAGGTCGGCCGCGAGCGCGAGCTCGGTCAGGGTCAGCCGCGGACGGTGCTCGTCGAAGGCGCCGAGGATCGCGAGGACGCGCGCGGTCACGGACGGGCGGGACTCCCTCGCCATGGCACCTCCTCGACCCGGTTTCCGTCAGACGGAAACCAACGCTATCGCGGTGGTCGGACCCCTGCGAGGGTGAGGCTCCCCAGCGACCGCCCTCAGGAGGGTCCGTGCCCGTCGTCGTCCGCAACACCCCGCGCACCGACCTCGCGATCGTGGACGCACTCGGCGAGGCCGGCACCGCGACGGTCCACGAGGCACAGGGCCGCACCGGGCTTCTGCACCACCGGCTCCGACCGATCTACCGACCGGCGCGGGTCGCCGGCAACGCCCTCACCTGCACGGTGGCCCCGGGTGACAACTGGACCCTCCACGTGGCCGTCGAGCAGGCGCAGCCCGGCGACATCCTCGTCGTGACGCCGACGAGCCCCTGCGACGACGGCTACCTCGGCGACCTGCTGGCGGAGAGCCTGCGCGCGCACGGCGTGCGTGGCCTCGTCATCGACGCCGGCGTGCGCGACGTGCAGACGCTCACCGAGATGGGCTTCCCGGTGTGGGCCAAGGCGATCTGCGCGCAGGGCACGGTGAAGGAGACGCCCGGCGACTGCCAGGTCCCGATCGTGATCGCCGGCGTGAACGTGCGCCCGGGCGACGTGATCGTGGCCGACGACGACGGCGTCGTCTGCGTCCGGCGCGAGGACGCTGCCTCGGTTCTCGAGAAGGCGCAGGCACGCGAGGCGAACGAGGCCGCGAAGCGCGCGCGACTCGCGGCGGGCGAGCTCGGCCTCGACATCTACTCGATGCGCGAGCGCCTCGCCGAGAAGGGCCTGCACTACGTCGACTTCCCGGAGGGGACGTGACGCAGACGTCGGTGCCGTGCGACGTCATGCGTGGCGGCACCTCGAAGGGGCTGGTGTTCCTGCGCGACGACCTGCCCGCGGACCGGACCGTGCGCGACGCGGTTCTGCTCGCCGCGATGGGGTCGCCCGACGCGCGCGAGATCGACGGCCTCGGTGGTGCGCACCCCCTCACGTCGAAGGTCGCCGTCGTGTCGCCGTCGCTGCGCGACGAGGCCGATGTCGACTACCTCTTCCTGCAGGTGTGGCCGGACCGCCCGGAGGTCTCCGACTCGCAGAACTGCGGCAACATGCTCGCTGCGGTCGGGCCGTTCGCCATCGAGCACGGCCTCGTCGCGGTCGCCGGGGAGGTGACTCCCGTCCGGATCTGGATGGAGAACACCGACACCCTGGCCACCGCCTACGTGGAGACGCCGAACGGGTCGGTGCGCTACGACGGGGACGCCCGGATCGACGGCGTGCCCGGGTCGCACGCCCCCATCCCGCTCGAGTTCGCCGACACGGCCGGGTCGTCCTGCGGGGCCCTGCTGCCCACGGGCAACGTCGTCGACGAGATCCACGGAGTCCGCGTCACCTGCATCGACAACGGGATGCCCGTGGTGTGCCTCGCCGCGGCGGACCTCGGCCTCACCGGTACCGAGACGCCCGCCGAGATCGAGACGATGCCCGAGGTGACGGCGCGCATCGAGGCGGTCCGGCTCACGGCCGGCCCGCTCATGAACCTCGGCGACGTGTCGCACGCGACCGTGCCGAAGATGAGCCTGCTGTCGCCCCCGTCCGCCGGCGGCGCGGTCTCGACCCGCACCCTCATCCCGCACCGGGTGCACGACGCCATCGGAGTCCTGGGGGCCGTGTCGGTCGCGACCGCCTGTCTCCTCCCCGGATCCGTCGCGGCGGGGATCGCCGTCCTGCCGACGGCCGACGGGCCGGTCGACGTGACCGTGGAGCACCCGACGGGCTTCTTCACGGTGAGCCTCACTCTCGACCGCTCCGGTGCCCGCCTCGAGGTGACGCGCGCCGCCCTGCTGCGGACCGCGCGCCTGCTCATGCGTGGCGACGTGATGGTCCCGACGTCGGTCTGGCCGGGGCGATGACGCGCGTCGCCCTGGTGGGGCTCGGCGAGGTGGGGCGCACCTTCGCCGAGGACCTGCGCTCGTCGGGGATCCGCGACCTGACCGTGTGGGACACCGCGTTCGCCGATCCGACGAGCCGCGCCTCTCGCAACGCCCGCGAGCTCGGCGTGGCACCGTCGGGCTCCGCGCCCTCGGCCGTCGCCGGCGCCGACCTCGTGGTGAGCGCCGTCACCGCGGCACAGTGCGTGGCTGCCGCCGAGTCGGTCGCCACCGGTCTCACGGGTGGCACCTGGTTCTTCGACCTCAACTCGAGTTCGCCCGGTCACAAGCGGGCGGCCGCGGCCGCGGTCGGCGCGGCGGGTGCGCGCTACGTCGAGGCTGCCCTGATGTCACCGATCGGACCGAGACGCCTGCTGTCACCGTTCCTGCTCGGCGGGCCGCACGCCCGCGAGTTCGCCTCTGCCGCAGGGTTGTTCGGCATCGGCGACGTCACGGTCGTGTCCGACGACGTCGGCCGCGCGGCGGCGACGAAGCTGTGCCGCTCCGTCGTCGTGAAGGGCCTCGAGTCGCTGCTCACCGAATCGCTCCTCGCCGCGCGGGTGCACGGGGTCGAGCGCGAGGTGCTCGACTCGCTGCCGAACATCCTCCCGGCGGCCGACTGGGAGGCGGTCGCGGGCTACTTCATCTCCCGCTCCCTGCAGCACGGACAGCGCCGGTCGGAGGAGATGGAGGAGGCCGCCGCGACGGTGGCCGAGGCCGGGATCGAGCCGTGGATGTCCGCCGCCACCGTGGAGCGGCAGCGCTGGGCCGCCCGCTTCCCCCAGGCCGTCGAGGCCGGGTCCGCCATCGGGATGGTCGACGCCGTGCTGGCCGCCCTGGACGCCGACACCGACACCGACACCGAGACCGAGGAGAGCCCAGCGTGATCATCGACTGCCATGGGCACTACACGACGGCCCCGAGCCCGCACAACGAGTGGCGCGAGACCCAGCTGCAGGCGTTCCTCGACGGACGCGCGGCTCCGGCGTACCCGACCATCTCCGACGACGAGATCCGCGAGACGATCGAGCAGAACCAGCTCAAGCTGCTGCGCGAGCGCGGCTCGGACATGACGATCTTCTCCCCGCGAGCGTCCGCGATGGCCCACCACGAGGGCGATCTCAAGGTCGGCATCGACTGGGCCTACGCGTGCAACGACCTCATCGCACGCGTCGTCGACCTGTTCCCGGACACGTTCATCGGCGTCTGCCAGCTGCCCCAGTTCGCGGGCGACCCGCTCGACGCCGCTCGATCGCGGAGCTGCGCCGCTGCGTCGACCTGGGGTTCGTCGGCCTCAACCTCAACCCCGACCCGAGCGGCGGGCGCTGGAGCTCGCCGCCGCTGACCGACCGCTACTGGTACCCGATGTACGAGGCGATGGTCGAGCTCGACGTGCCGGCGATGGTGCACGTGTCGGCGAGCTGCACACCCGGTCTTCCACGCCACCGGCGCGCACTACATCAACGCCGACACCACCGCGTTCATGCAGCTGATCCAGGGCGACCTGTTCGCCGACTTCCCCGACCTGCGCCTTGTGATCCCGCACGGCGGCGGTGCGGTGCCCTACCACTGGGGCCGCTACCGCGGACTCGCCGACATGCTGAAGAAGCCGCCGCTCGACACCCACGTGATGAAGAACGTCTTCTTCGACACGTGCGTCTACCACCAGCCCGGCATCGACCTGCTCTTCGAGGTCATCGATGTCGACAACATCCTGTTCGGCTCGGAGATGGTCGGTGCCGTCCGCGGGATCGACCCGCAGACCGGTCACTACTTCGACGACACCAAGCGCTACGTCGACGCGCTCGACCTCACCGATGCGCAGAAGGCGCAGGTCTTCAGCGGCAACGCCCGCCGCGTCTACCCGCGGCTCGACGCGTCGCTGACGGCGAAGGGGCGGTGAGCATGCCGGCGTTCACGCCCGACGCCGGACTGGCTGGCGTTCCACCCGAGCCCGGCGAGGCCGACGTTCGTCCCGCCTCCCGGCGCGGTCGACGCCCACTGCCACGTGTTCGGGCCCGGCGACGAGTTCCCGTACGCCCCCGAGCGGAAGTACACCCCGGTCGACGCCGGAAAGGACGAGCTGTGGGCGCTGCGCGACCTCCTCGGCTTCGACCGCAACGTCGTCGTGCAGGCGACCTGCCACGGCGCCGACAACTCCGCGATGGTCGACGCGCTGCGGCACTCGGACGGCCGGGCCCGCGGCGTCGCCACGATCCGCCCGACAGTCACCGACGACGAGCTGCACGACCTGCACGACGCCGGCGTGCGCGGCGTGCGGTTCAACTTCGTGAAGCGGCTCGTCGACCCCAAGCCCGACGCCTACTACCGCGCGCTCGTCGAGCGGATCGCTCCGCTCGGCTGGCACGTGGTCGTCTACTTCGAGGCGGCCGACCTCGCCGAGCGATGGAACCTCTTCACGACGCTCGGCGTCCCGGTCGTCGTCGACCACATGGGGCGCCCCGACGTCGCCAAGGCCGTCGACGGCGAGGAGTTCGGCCAGTTCCTGCGGTTCATGGACTCCTCCGGTGACGTGTGGAGCAAGGTGAGCTGCCCCGAGCGGCTCTCGCGTCGAGGGTCCGCCGCACTACTCCGACGTGCGGCCGTTCGCGCGCACGGTCGTGGAGCGCTACCCCGACCGCGTCCTGTGGGGCACCGACTGGCCGCACCCCAACATGAAGAGCCACATGCCCGACGACGGCCTCCTGGTCGACGTCATCCCGCACATCGCGCCGACCGCGGAGCTGCAGCAGCGCGCTCCTCGTCGACAACCCGACCCGGCTCTACTGGGAGGCCTAGATGGTCGACAACTCCGCGTTCGACGACATCCCCGGCACGACCGTGTTCACCGCCGAGCGCTCGCGCCAGGGCTACCACCTCAACCAGTTCTGCATGAGCCTCATGAAGGCGCCGAACCGTGACCGCTTCCACGCGGACGAGCGCGCCTACCTCGACGAGTGGCCGATGACCGAGGAGCAGAAGCACGCCGTGGTCGACGCGCGACTTCCAGCGGATGCTCGACCTCGGCGGCAACGTCTACTTCCTGTCGAAGATCTTCGCCAGCGACGGCCTCTCCTACGTGCAGGCGGTCAGCACCATGACCGAGCATGAGCGTCGAGGAGTACCAGGCGATGATGCTCGCCGGCGGGCGCAGCCCCGACGGCTGGCGCTCCAGCAGAGCGAGAGGGGCGCTGACATGGCCCGCATCACCGCCGGCCTCACGCACCAGCCACGTCCCCGCGATCGGGATGGCCGTCGACCTCGGCAAGACCGAGGAGCCCTACTGGGCGCCGGTGTTCGCCGGCTACGAGTGGACCAAGAGGTGGGCGGACGCCGAGCCGCCGGACGTCGTGATCCTGGTCTACAACGACCACGCGTCGGCGTTCGACCTGCGGATGATCCCGACGTTCGCGCTCGGCTCCGCGGCGACGTTCCAGCCGTGCGACGAGGGCTACGGCCCGCGCCCGGTGCCCGTCGTCAAGGGTCACCCCGAGCTCGCCGCGCACCTGGCGCAGTCCCTCATCCTCGACGAGTTCGACCTCACCCTGATGAACGAGCTCGACGTCGACCACGGCCTCACCGTGCCGCTGTCGCTCGTCTACGGGCAGCCGGACGCCTGGCCCACCACGGTGATCCCGCTGGCCGTCAACGTCGTGCAGTACCCGCCGCCCACCGGGCAGCGCTGCCTCAACCTCGGGCGCGCGATCCGTCGCGCCGTCGAGAGCTTCCCCGAGGACCTCGTCGGTCCAGGTCTGGGGTACCGGCGGCATGAGCCACCAGATCCAGGGCGCACGGGCCGGGCCTCATCAACCAGGAGTGGGACGCCGCGTTCATGGACGCGCTCGTCGCCGACCCCGACGCGGCCGCGACGATCACGCACCTCGAGTACCTCCGCGAGACCGGGCTCCGAGGGCATCGAGATGGTGATGTGGCTGATCATGCGCGGCGCGCTCGGCGACGACGTCGAGGAGCTGCACCGCTTCTACCACGTGCCCGCGAGCAACACGGCCGTCGGACATCTCGTCCTCAGCCGACCCCCTGACCCTCCACCCATCGCACCACGACAGAGGCGGACGACCCACCATGCGCATCGCCCTCGCCGGAGCCGGCGCCTTCGGCATCAAGCACCTCGACGCCCTCACCGCGATCGACGGCGTCACCGTCACCTCTGTCGTGAGCCGCCGTCTCGAGCAGGCGCAGGAGGTCGCCGAGCAGTACGGCGCCCCGCACGCCTCGACCGAGCTCGACGACGCCCTCGCCCGCGACGACGTCGACGCCGTCATCCTCTGCACCCCGACGCAGCTGCACGCGCAGCAGGCCATCGCGGCGATGCGCGCCGGCAAGCACGTGCAGGTCGAGATCCCGCTGGCGGACTCCTGGGCGGACGCCCTCGAGGTGGACCGGGTGCAGCAGGAGACCGGGCTCGTCGCGCATGGTCGGCCACACGCGGCGCTTCAACCCCTCGCACCAGTGGGTCCACCAGCGCATCGCCGCCGGCGAGCTCGCCATCTCGCAGATGGACGTGCAGACCTACTTCTTCCGGCGCACCAACATGAACGCGCTCGGGCAGCCGCGCAGCTGGACCGACCACCTGCTGTGGCACCACGCCGCGCACACGGTCGACCTGTTCCAGTACCAGACCGGCGAGCGGGTCACCATCGCCAACGCGGTCCAGGGCCCGATCCACCCCGAGCTCGGGATCGCGATGGACATGTCGATCCAGCTGCGCACCGAGACCGGCAGGATCTGCACGCTCTCGCTGTCGTTCAACAACGACGGCCCGCTCGGCACCTTCTTCCGCTACATCGGCGACAACGGCACCTACATCGCGCGCTACGACGACCTCGTCAACGGCAAGGAGGAGCCGATCGACGTCACGCAGGTCGCCGTCTCCACCAACGGCATCGAGCTGCAGGACCGCGAGTTCGTCGCCGCGATCCGCGAGGGTCGCCAGCCGAACTCCAGCGTGTCGTCGGTCCTCGACTGCTACCGCGTCCTCGGCGAGCTCGAACTCCAGCTCGCCACCCAGCTCTGACCGAGAGGGACGACCCCATGGAGAAGGCCCGGTTCGACGAGTACATCCGCCGCTTCAACGCGGAGGACGCCACCGCGTTCGACGAGTTCATCCAGCCCGACATGCGGATGCAGAACGGCACCCTGGTCTACTACGGCGTCCAGGGGATGAAGGACCACTACGCCAAGATCTGGGGAAGGTTCAGGGAGACCCTGGTCGTTCCTCGCTTCGTCAGCGACGACGAGACCCTGGCCATCGAGATGGAGACGAACTTTCTCGCGCTCGACGACCACGAGGAGACGATCTTCGGACCGGTGCGCCAGGGCGACCAGTTCGAGTTCCGCGGCCTGATCATGTACAACCTGCGCGACGACAAGTTCGCCGACATCCGGGTGGCCTACAACAGCTTCACCTTCGTCGGTGTCGACGGCACGACCACGGAGCTCGGTATCCCGCACTGAGAGCTTCGACCGGTTCGACGAGGGGGTCCGGGTCGGCATCGACCCGCACTCACAGGACGACAGGTCAGGTGTCGACCAGGACGACCTCGAGGCGTCGTGGCCCGTGCACGCCCTCGACCCGGTCCAGCTCGATGTCGCTCGTGGCGCTCGGGCCGCTGATCCAGGTGAGCGGCCGCCGCGGATCGAGCAGGGTCAACGCCTCCGGGACGCCGCGCACGACGTCGGCGCCACGGACCACCACGACGTGCAGGTCGGGCACCAGCGTCAGGGCCCGGCGACCCATCCCCGGGCCCGCGTCCAGGACGATCGTGCCCGTCTCGGCGATCGCCACGACCGAGGTCGTCAGCACCGCGTCGATCGCGTCGAGCTGCGACGGCGGACAGCACCGGCGCGTCGCGCACGACGTCGACGCCCCCGGGAACGCCAGACGTCGGGAAGCCCGTCGGGAACTACGACCATGCGGACCGGTGGCGCCTGAGCACGGCCGAGATCGCTTCTGCCGCCAGCGGTTCTGTGCGTTGTCGTCACGACGGCGTGGTAGTCGACCAACCGGTCCACGAGCAGCTCTACCAGCGCATCCGCTCGTGGGTACGCCGTCACCTGCGCGGCGGTAGTCGCGCGGCGGCGCTCCCGACCGGGTGCGGCACCGGCCAGCTGCGCTCGACGTACGCGGGACAGCATCTCCTCGCGGGCACTCATCGGCGAGCCCCACCAGGAGCGGAACGACTGCTTCGGCGGCGCGGGCAGGTCGCGCGACGTCGTCCACCGTGACAGGAAGGGGAGCCGGGCGCGGATGCGACCGTCGCGCGCGAGCAGGCGGCCGGACGCGGCTGCCGAGCAGGGCGGCACGCCATCGGCGGGCGTCCGACATCACCCAGGACGCGGAGCGCATCGCGGCTGCCTCGGCGGTGGGCACCCGCCCGGACGTCGACTCGACCACCTGGCTGCGCAGGTGGACGAGCATCGTCGGGATGTCGATGGCGACGGGGCAGACGTCGTAGCAGGCGCCGCACAGCGTCGAGGCGAACGGGAGCGAGGGATTGTCGGCCACACCGGTGAGCTGCGGCGAGAGCACGGCGCCGATCGGGCCGGGGTACACCGAGCCGTAGGCGTGCCCGCCGACACGCTCGTAGACCGGGCAGACGTTGAGGCACGCCGAGCACCGGATGCAGCGCAGCGCCGCGCGCCCGTGCGCATCCGCGAGCGTCGCGGTGCGGCCGTTGTCGAGCAGCACGAGGTGGAACACCTGCGGCCCGTCGCCAGGGGTCACCCCGGTCCACATGGAGGTGTACGGGTTCATCCGCTCGCCGGTGCTCGACCGCGGGAGCAGCTGGAGGTACACCTCGAGGTCGGTCCACGTCGGGACGATCTTCTCGATGCCCATGACGGTGATCAGGGTGTCCGGCAGCGTCAGGCACATCCGGCCGTTCCCCTCCGACTCGACGACGGCGAGCGTGCCGGTCTCGGCGACGGCGAAGTTGGCGCCGCTGATCGCGACTGTCGCGCGGAGGAACTTCTCGCGCAGGTGCAGCCGCGCCGCCTCGGCGAGGGCCGCCGGGTCGTCGCTCAGCCCGGCCGGGGCCGGGCGGCCGACGCCGGCCATCTCCCGAACGAAGATGTCGCGGATCTCGGTGCGGTTGCGGTGGATCGCGGGCACGAGGATGTGGCTCGGCGTGTCGTGCCCGAGCTGCACGATGAGCTCGGCGAGGTCGGTCTCCCAGGCCGAGATTCCTGCGGCCTCGAGCGCCTCGTTGAGGCCGATCTCCTGGGTGGCCATCGACTTCACCTTGACGACCTCGGTCGCCCCCGCGGCCCGCACCAGCCGAGTGACGATCGAGTTTGCCTCTGTCGCGTCGCGGGCCCAGTGCACCGTTCCCCCGCGGGCGGTCACCTGCTCCTCGAGCTGCACGAGGTAGCGGTCGAGGTGGGCGAGGGCGTCGTCCTTGATGGCCGCACCGGCCGCGCGCAGTGCTTGCCAGTCGTCGACCTCGGCGACCACGCGCGCCCGCTTGTCGCGGATGGTCGCGGTCGCGCGCTCGAGGTTGCGGCGCAGCTGCGCGTCGTCGAGCGCCTCGGTGGCTGCCGCGGGGAACGGGCGGTCGCCGCGGAGGTGGCCCACACCAGGCGAGGCAGTCGGGAGGCCGAGGAAGATCTGGCGCGTCACTCTCCCTCCTCCCACGGCTCGGCCCGGGTCCCGGCCAGCACCTCCGCGAGGTGGACGGCGCGCGCCCCGCTCCGCAGCCGGCTGAGCCCGCCCCCTATGTGCAGCAGGCAGGACGAGTCGCCGGCGGTGCACACGGACGCGCCGGTGGCGAGGATGCTGCGCACCTTGTCGTCGAGCATCGCGCTCGACACCGCGTGGTTCTTGAGCGCGAACGTGCCACCGAACCCGCAGCAGCTCTCCGCCTGGGGCAGCTCGACGAGGTCGATCTCCTGCACGTGCCGCAGCAGGGTGAGGGGCCGCTCGCCCACGCGCAGCAGGCGCAGGGAGTGGCAGGTCGGGTGGTAGGTGACCCGGTGCGGGAACCACGCGCCGACGTCCACGAGGCCGAGCACGTCGACGAGCAGCTCGGTCAGCTCGTAGGTCCGTCCCGCCAGCTGACGTGCGTCGTCGGCCAGCGCCGTGTCGCCGGCGTGCTCCGCCACCATGGCCTGCTGGTGGCGTACCGAGCCGACGCACGACCCGCTCGCCGCGACGACGACGTCGCATCCGTCGAACGCGCGAACGTGGTTGCGCACGATCGGCAGCGCGTCGTCGAGGTAGCCGGTGTTCACGTGCATCTGGCCGCAGCACACCTGCGCCTCCGGCACGACGACCTCGTGCCCGAGCCGCTCGAGCAGGCGCACGGTCGCCCGACCGACCGACGGGAAGAGTCCGTCGACCAGGCAGGTGGCGAACAGCGCGATCCGCACGGTCAGCCTCCGACCTTCGCGGGCTGGTACCGCTGCAGGCTCTGGGTCTCGCGGATCAGGGCGCGGAGATCGGTCGAGGCCTCCGGTGACGTCGCCGTGGGCGCGTGCCTGGACCAGGACGTTGCCGAGCGCCGTGGCCTCCACCGGCCCGGCCAGGACCGGGAGCCCGGTCGCGTCCGCGGTGAGCCGGCAGAGCAGCCGGTTCTGCGAGCCGCCGCCGACGACGTGGACGACGTCGACCGTGCGACCCGAGATCCGCACGGCATCCGACACCGCGCGGGCGAACGCCTGGGCGAGGCTCTCGACGATGCAGCGGACCGTCGCAGCGGGCGACTCCGGGACTGGTTGCCCGGACTCGCGGCAGAGGGCGTCGATGCGCGCCGGCATGTCGCCTGGCGGGAGCAGCGACGGGTCGTCGATGTCGACGACGGGGCCACCCTCGGGCAGCTGCTCGGCCGCGGCCAGCAGAGCACCGAGGTCCACCTGTCGCCCCTGGTGCTCCCACGTCCGGATCGACTCCGACAGGACCCAGAGACCCATGACGTTGCGGAGGTAGCGCACCGTGCCGTCGACGCCTGCCTCGTTGGTGAAGTTGGCCTCGCGACTCTCGTCGGTGAGAACGGGTCCGTCGAGCTCGACCCCGACAAGCGCCCAGGTCCCGCACGCCACGTACGCGAAACGGGGGCCGTCAGCAGGGACGCCGACGACCGCCGAGGCAGTGTCGTGGGACCCGACGGTGGTGACGACGACATCGGGGCCCAGGCCGGTCTCCTCGCGCATCACCGCCAGGAGCGGTCCGACGACCTGTCCGGGAGATCGCAGCGGCGCCAGCAACGACGCGCGCAGGCCCGATGCGTGCAGCACGCGGGTGGACCACTCCCCCGTGGTGGCGTCGAGGAGCCCGGTGGTGCTGGCGTTCGTGCGCTCGGTGCCCGCGATACCGGTCAGCCAGTGCACGAGCAGGTCCGGGACGAGCAGCATCTGCTCGGCGAGCTCGGTCTGCGAGGCGGACTTCGCCGCGAGCAGCTGGTACAGCGTCGTGAACGGCAGGTGCTGCAGGCCGTTGATCCGATAGAGCTCGTCGGCGGGCAACGTGCGGAAGAGGCGGTCCGCGACTCCGTCGGTACGGGAGTCGCGGTGGTGCCACGGGTTGCCGAGCAGTGCGCCGTCGCGGTCGAGCAGCCCGTGGTCGATCGCCCACGAGTCGACGCCCACGCTGGTGAGCGCGCCGCCGTCGTTCGCGCGACGCAGGCCCACGAGGATCTCGCGCCACAGGTGCAGCACGTCCCACCGGTAGCCGTCCGGCAGGCGTACCGGTCCGTTGGAGAACCGGTGCACCTCCTCGAGCTCGAGGTGCCCCGGTCCGACCGTGCCGACGACGACGCGCCCGGAGGACGCGCCGAGGTCCACTGCGGCGTAGCGACCGGTCATCGCGGGCCGGTCATCGGAGGAACGCCGCAGCGACACCGGCGTCGACGGGGATGTGCAGGCCCGTCGTGTGCGAGAGCTCGCCGCCGGTGAGGGCGAAGACCGCGTTCGCGATGTGCTCGGGGAGCACCTCGCGCTTGAGCAGGGTGCGTTGGGCGTAGAACGCACCGAGCTCGGACTCCTCGATGCCGTAGACGGCGGCCCGGTTGGCGCCCCAGCCGCCGGCGAAGATGCCCGAACCTCGCACGACACCGTCCGGGTTCACCCCGTTGACCCGGATGCCGAACTCTCCGAGCTCCGCGGCGAGAAGCCGGACCTGGTGCGCCTGATCGGCCTTGGCCGCGCCGTAGGCGACGTTGTTGGGTCCGGCGAACACCGCGTTCTTGCTGGAGATGTAGACGATGTCGCCCCCCATCCCCTGGTCGATCATCACGCGCGCACCCTCGCGGCTGACGAAGAACGAGCCCTTCGCCATGACGTCGTGCTGCAGGTCCCAGTCGGCCTCGGTGGTGTCGAGCAGGGTCTTGCTGATCGAGAGCCCGGCGTTGTTGACGACAAGGTCGACGCCGCCGAACGCGAGCACCGCGTCGACCAGCGCTGCCGTCACCTGTGCCGCGTCGGTGACGTCGGACGCGACGCTGATGGCGGCGTCGGGCCCCCCGATCTCTGCGGCCACCCTCGCTGCCGCCTCGCCGTCGCGGTCGGCGACGACGACGCACGCGCCCTCAGACGCCAGCCGCAGCGCGATGGCGCGGCCGATCCCCGAGCCCGCACCGGTCACGAGAGCGACGCGCGTCGCGAGCGGCTTGGCCTTCGGCAGCCGCTGCAGCTTCGCCTCCTCCAGCGCCCAGTACTCGATCCGGAACTTCTCCGACTCGTCGATCGGGCGGTAGGTCGAGACCGCCTCCGCGCCGTGCATGACGTTGATGGCGTTGACGTAGAACTCGCCGGCCACGCGCGCCGTCTGCTTCGTCCCACCGAAGGAGAACATGCCGACACCAGGCACGAGCACGATCGCGGGGTCGGCGCCGCGCATCGGCGGGCTGTCCGCGGTGGCGTGCAGGTCGTAGTAGGCGGCGTAGTCCGCGCGGTAGGTCGCGTGCAGCTCGCGCAGCCGCGTCACCACCTTGTCGAGGGGAGCGTCGGCAGGGAGGTCGACCAGCAGCGGCTTGACCTTCGTGCGCAGGAAGTGGTCCGGGCACGACGTCCCGAGCTCGACGAGGGCCGGCGCCTTCTCCCGGGAGAGGAAGTCGAGCACGACGTCGGCGTCGGTGAAGTGCCCGACCTGAGGGCGGTCCGTCGATGCGAGGCCGCGGATCACCGGGAACAGCGCCGCCGCGCGAGTGCGTCGGACGTGAGGCTCAGGCGCTCTGCGACCGGCCACGATCGGGCCGAAGGGCTCGGCCGACCCGCGCTCGACGAGGAACCGCTCGGCAGTCCGGATGATCTCGAGCGAGTTCGCCTCGCACTGGTCGGAGGTCTCGCCCCACGCGGTGATGCCGTGCCCGCCGAGGACGCAGCCGATCGCCTGCGGGTTCGCAGCATGGACCGCCGCGATGTCGAGGCCGAGCTGGAAGCCGGGGCGACGCCACGGCACCCACACGACGCGGTCGCCGAAGCACTCGGCCGTGAGCGCCTCCCCGTCGACGGCGGTGGCCAGCGCGATGCCGGAGTCGGGGTGCAGGTGGTCGACGTGCGGCGCCGGCACGAGCCCGTGCATCGCGGTGTCGATCGACGGCGCCGCACCCCCTGTGCCGTGCAGGCAGTAGTCGAACGCCGCGACCATCTCGTCCTCGCGCTCGAGGCCGGGGTAGACGTCGGCCAGCGCGCGCAGCCGGTCGAGACGCAGCACCGACAGGCCAGCCTCGGTGAGCGTACCGAGGTCGCCACCGGACCCCTTCACCCACAGCAGCTCGACGGGCTGGGACGTCACGGGGTCGGTGACCGTGCCCTTCGCGGACGTGTTGCCCCCGGCGAAGTTGGTGGTGCGCGGGTCCTGCCCGAGCCGGTTGCTCCGGGCGACGAGCTCGGTGGCCGTGCTGGCGGGGGTGCTCATGGGTTCCTTCGATCGCAGGTGATGACCAGGCGCGTGATGGCCACGGCTCAGGCCCCCCAGCCGGACTGGGTGCCCCCGACCCGGTCGGCGGCGATGGCTTCGAGGTAGCCGCTGGCAGCGAAAGCGCGCATCGGGTCGGCAGGCAGCCCTCGGCCCTCGCGCCACTCGGCCAGCGTCGGGCGGACGTCGGTGTAGAACGCGTCCATGAACACGGCGTTCGCGGTCAGGACGTCGTTCGCCTCCTGCGCGGCGGCCAGCGACTCACGGTCGAGCAGCAGTGCGCGCAGCGTCATCTCCTGCACGTTGAGGACCGACCGGATCTGTCCGGGGACCTTCGCCTCGATGTTGTGGCACTGGTCGAGCATCAGCGCGACGTCGGAACCGGTGTCGAGACCTCCGCCGCGGACGACCTCGACCATGATCCGGAAGAGCTGGAAGGGGTCGGCGGCTCCGACGATGAGGTCGTCGTCGGCGTAGAAGCGGCTGTTGAAGTCGAACGAGCCGAGCTTCCCGAGGCGCAGCAGGCTGGCGACGATCTGCTCGATGTTCGTGCCCGGCGCGTGGTGCCCGGTGTCGAGGCAGACGACCGCGCGATCGCCGAGCGCCAGCACCTGCGCATATGCCGTGCCCCAGTCGGGGACGTCGGTGGAGTAGAAGGCCGGTTCGAAGAACTTGTACTCGAGGACGAGGCGCTGGTTCTCCCCGATGTGCGCGTAGATGCCGGCGAGCGACTCGGCGAGGTTGTCCTGGCGGGTGCGCAGGTCGTTCTGACCCGGGTAGTTCGCACCGTCGGCGAGCCAGATCTTGAGGTCGCGCGACCCGGTGGCGTTCATCACCTCGATGCAGTCGAGGTGGTGGTCGATCGCCTTCTGCCGCACGGCCTTGTCGCTCGAGGCGAGCGAGCCGAACTTGTACGCCTCGTCCTGGAAGGTGTTGGAGTTGATCGTGCCGAGACCCAACCCGAGGTCGGCGGCGTAGGCCCGCAGGGCGGAGTAGTCGTCGACCTTGTCCCAGGGGATGTGCAGGGCGACCGTCGGCGCGGCGCCCGTGAGCCGGTGGACCTGCGCGGCGTCCGCGATCTTCTCCTCGACCGTGCGTGGGGTCCCGGCCGACGGGAACACGCGGAACCGCGTGCCGGAGTTGCCGAACGCCCACGACGGAAGCTCGATGGCCACGCCGGTGAGGACGTCCAGGACCTGCTGGTGGTGGGACATGATCGTGACCTCTCGTCTCTCGTCCATCACACGACCGTGCGTTCCGGCGGCTGGCGAGTCGCCACCAGGGTCCCGCGCGGAGCGGGCTGCCGTCACGAGGTCACGCATCGCGCGCCTCCCCCGTGGATCTCCTCGTCGTCGCGACCGGGCAGGCGCACCACAGCGACGACGTCGGCCGGGACCTCGACGTCGACCACGACGCGATCGTCGTCATCGACGTGCCACCGCACGCGGACGACACCGCGAGGCGTGTGGAGGGAACCTCGCGCCCAGCTGAGCCCACCACCGGGACGTGGGGCGACGAGCACTCGTGCGTAGCCGGGCTCGAGCGGTGCGATGCCGACGACGCAACGGTGCAACCAGTCGGCCACGGCGCCGAAGGCGTAGTGGTTGAAGCTGGTCATCTCCCCGGGGTTGACGGTGCCGTCGGGCAGCATCGAGTCCCAGCGCTCCCACATCGTGGTCGCGCCCATGGACACCTGGTACATCCAGCCGGGCAGCTCGGGCTGCAAGAGCATGCGATAGGCATCCGCGACGTGGCCGGTGACCGTCAGCGCGTGCAGGACGTACGGCGTCCCGGCGAACCCGGTGGAGATGCGATGGTCCGCCTGCGTCACGAGCTCGGCTAGACGCCGCCCCGCGACGACCCGCTGGTCGTCGTCGAGGAGGCCGAACCAGATGGCCAGGGCGTAGACGGTCTGGCAGTCGCTACGCACCCGGCCGTCGTCGTGGACGTAGTGCGTCTGGAACGCCGCACGCAGGCGGCGGGCGAGCAGCCGCATCTCGTCGGCGACGTCGTCGATCCCCAGCAGGTGCGCTGCATCTCGCGTCAGGACGACGGACCGGTAGAACGACGCGGTCGCCACTACACCCGCGTCGGCCTTGGCCGCGTCGGGGCGATCGGGTGGCGCATCGGGGTCGAGCCAGTCGCCGAACTGGAACGTCGCGTCCCACAGGTCCGTGCCCGACAGGAGCGTCTCGACGTGGCGCACGTGCCCGAGCATCGCGGGCAGGTGACGCGCCAGCCTCTCCTCGTCGCCGTACGCCTCCCACAGCGCCCAGGGAACCCAGACGGCGGCGTCGCTCCACACCGCCGCGCTCTCGACCGGCATGAACTCCGGCGGGACCTGGCCGTACTTGAGGACGTCGGGGACGACGAACGGGACCCGCCCGCCGGCGGCGCTCTGCTCGGCGGCGAGGTCGGTCATCCAGTCGTCCAGGAATGCTCCGACGTCGAAGAGGAAGGCTGCGGTGGGTGCGATCACCGCCAGGTCACCCGTCCACCCCAGCCGTTCGTCGCGCTGCGGGCAGTCGGTGGGGACGTCGACGACGTTGCCCTTGATTCCCCACACGACGTTGCGGTGCAGCTGGTTGATCCGGCGGTCGGAGCACTCGAACGAGCCGATCCGCCGGAGGTCGGTGTGCACGACGACCGCCTCCAGCGCGTCGCCGGTCAGCTCACCGGGGTACCCGTCGACCTCGACGTAGCGGAAGCCGTGGAAGGTGAACGTCGGCTCGAAGGCGTCGTCACGCCCGCTGAGCACGAACCGGTCGGTGGCCCGGGCAGTGCGCAGCGGCCGCACCCCGAGCTCGTCGTGCTCGAGCACCTCGGCGTGCCGGACGGTGACGGTCGCACCGCGAGGACCGGTTGCCCTCAGGCGCACCCATCCGACGAGGTTCTGGCCGAAGTCGACCAGGGTGCGACCGGACGGCGAGGTCCAGATCCGTTCTGGGGGCAGGACTTCCTGCCGCCGCACCGACGGACCACGGCGCGGGACGAGCCGTCCGACGTCGAGGTCGACGCTGCGGACGTCGACCCACCCGACGAGCTCCGCGTCGGCGTGGAGCCAGCTCGGGTCGACCCGGCGCGCGTCGATCGTCTGCCCGTCGTACAGGTCGTCGGCGACCACGGCGGACGGCCCGGCGCGCCACGACCCGTCGGTGACCACGCATCTGCTCGTGGCCGTCGGCGAACGAGATCAGCAGCTGCGCCAGGCCCGCCGGCTCGTCGGCGTAGAAGGCCGCGTCGCCCTGCCACCCGAGGCGACCCACCGCCCAGCCGTTGCCGAGCGCCAGGCCGACGACGACGTCGGAGCCGCCGCCGCGCACGTGGTCCGTCACGTCGTGGGTGCGGTAGCGCAGGCGCCACTCGTAGGACGTCCATCCCGGCTCGAGCACGTCGTCACCGACGCGACGTCCGCCGACGAAGGCCTCCACGACACCCATCGCGGTGACGACCAGCTCCGCCCGTTCGACCGGCCCGTGGCCGGTGTCGAGCGCGATCTGCGCACGCAGCAGCGGCGCCGCGTCGAGCGGGACGGCCGGCGCGATGAGCTGCGCGGCCCATGGCCCGGTCACGAGTCCGCCGCCAGAAGTGCCGGCATCACGGTGGCCCGCCGTCCCCGCCCGGGTCGGCGAGGAGGAAGTCCGACATGCCGCCCAGCGAGCGGAGTGCGGCGGGGAGGCCGGGGACGTTGAGGTGGCCGTGCGCGACGCCTCGGACGAGCTCGACGGTGAGGGGCACGTGCGCGTCGCGGAGCGCGTCGACGAGTCCCTCACCGGTCGCGCGGAGGTCGTCGTACTCGCAGAGAATCACCAGCGTGCGCGGCAGCCCCGCCACGCTGCCCAGCGCCGGGAACGCGTAGGGCACGTCGGAGGCGTTGTCGCCGAGGTAGTTCCGGTTGGCGTACGCGGTCGACTCGGGTGAGAACCGAAGGGCCACGGGCAGCGTCGCCATCGCCGCCTGGTGCTCATCGGACCCGCGGGGCACCGGGTCGTGGGCGACGGGATAGGCCAGCACGAGGGAGTCCGGGACGACACCGCCCTCGTCGCGCAGCCGCTGCGCGACGCCGGCCGCGAGGTTGCCGCCCGCGCTCGCGCCGCCGAGCGCCCAGCGGCGCGCCGGCCCGAGCGGGCCGGATCACCACTGCGCCCAGCGGAACGCGGCGTGGACGTCGTCGTGCGGCACGGGGAAGTGCACCCCGCCGTGGCACAGCCGGTAGTCGACCGACACGACGATCGACGCCGGCACGCGCGACCAGCTCGCGCGCGACGACGTCGGCCTCGGGCATGTCGAGGTCGCCGAACTGGAAGGCGCCGCCGTGCACCCACACGAGCCCGCGCGCGCTGCGACCGTCGCGTGATCGGTACACCCGGACCGGCACGTCGCCGTGCGGCCCCGGAGCCGACGTGCGCCACGACCTCGACGTCGGGCGCCTCGTAGCCCTCGACCGGGGCAGAGAACGCCAGGAACCGGCGCATCTCCTCCGGCGACGGCGGCGTGCTCCCGAGCGCGGGGACGCCGTCGAGCAGGTGCAGCCGAGCGGCCAGGACGGGGTCGAGCGCCACGTCGGACATGTCCGTGCTCCTCGTCGGATCGGCAGGGCTAGGGGGTGATCGCGTTCGCGCGGGCGATCGGCCGCAGGACGCCGGCGCTCGGCTTCGGGGTGCGCACGAAGGTCGTGCGGTCCACCGCGTGCAGGCCGAGCTGGTGGCCGTAGCCGAAGATCCACTCGAAGTTGTCCATGAGGGTCCAGTGGCAGTAGCCCAGCACCGGGACACCGTCCTCGATCGCGTCGAGCAGCGCGGCGAGCGACGGCTCGATGAACGCGGCTCGGAGCGTGTCGTCGGCCGTGCTCATGCCGTGCTCCGTGACGAGCACGGGCCGGCCGGTCGACTCGTGCGCGTACCGAACCGTGCCCGCGAGCGACAGCGGCTCCGCGCCGCCGGAGAACAGGCCGCCGTCCTTGGGGGCTCCCGTCGCGTCGACGGCTCCGGTGCCGTCGTAGTACGCACGTTCGTAGTTCTGCACGCCGACGAAGTCGTCGTCGCGCGCGACCCGCAACCACCGCTCGTAGACCTCGGCCCGCTTGCGGTCGCGCACCGACGCGTCGTCGCCCACCACGACGTCGTCGACGATCGCGAGGCTCATGCCCACGGGCAGGTCCGGGCGTCGAGCCTTGATGGCCGCGCGGGCAGCGACGTGGCCGGCCGTCCATCCCGTCGGCCATCGCGTCCATCTCCTCGGGGATCATGACGTTGGAGAGGCGATAGCGCTCGACCCCCGCGGCCTCGCTCGCCGCGACGAGAGTCGCCCGCTCGAGGTCGCGCACGAACTGCGGGAAGTCCGATCCAGGTGAGCAGACGCGCGAGGTTGTTCTCGTTCATGGTGACCGCGTAGGCGATCCGGTCACCGAACCGCGCCATCACCCGGTCGCAGTAGCGGGCGAACAACGTCGGGCGCCTCCGGGTCGAGCCACGACGCCGCGCATCGCGAACCAGTGCGGAGAGGTGAAGTGGTTGAACGTGACCACCGGGGCCATGCCGCGCTCGATCGCGCGATCGACGATCGCCTCGTAGTGGTCGAGCGCCTCCTCGGAGAACTCGCCCTCGACGGGCTCGACCCGGGCCCACTCCACCGAGAAGCGATAGGCGTTGAGGCTCATGCCCGCGGCGAGGTCGACGTCGTCCGCCCAGAGCTCGTAGCCGTTGCACGCCGCGCCCGAACGCTCCTGGAACACCGTCGGCGTGACGTTCTCGGCGAACCACGTGTCGCTGTGACGTTGTCGCCCTCGTTCTGGTGGCCGGCGCTCGCCACGCCCCAGAGGAAGCCGGAAGGGAAGGGACGGTTGGTCATGGTGACTCCAGAGGGGTGACGGGCGTGGCAATCGCGGGCGCGGTGCCGTGCAGGAGCAGGCGGAGGAGCAGCGGTCCGGCGACGGCGCCGACCGCGAGGACGACGACGAGCGACCACGGAGATCCGCCGAGGCCGGCCAGGGGTGCCGCGAGGGCGCCCACGGCGAAGGTGCAGATGCCGAGCACGCCCGACGCCGAGCCGGCGCGCCCCGGGGCGGCTCCCATGCCGAGCGCGGTGCCCGACGGCATGATGAGCCCGACGCACGAGATGGTCGCGAAGAGGCCGACGAGCACGACGGCCAGCAGATTCGTGGCGACACCCACGCCGACGACGGTCACGCCGCCGATCGCGATCAGCTGGCCGAGCGTGAGCAACCGGGCGGGAGCGACGCGTAGCACCAGGTGACGGGTCACGTTCGACATCGCGAAGATGCCGATCGAGTTCACCGCGAACACGATGCTGAAGGTCTGCGCCGACAGTCCGAAACGCTCCTGCAGGACGAAGGACGACGCCCCGATGTAGCCGAACAGCACACCGGCGAAGGCCGAGAGCGCCGCGACGTACGCGAGGAAGCGCCGCAGCCGCAGCACCGACCCGAGCTCCCGGAGCACCGCCCCGAGGTGCGGCGGAACCCGCCGGTCGCGCGGGAGGGTCTCGGGCATGGCCTTCCAGCCGACCGCGGCGAGGAGGAGGGCCAGGACAGCGAGCGTCAAGAACATCCCGCGCCACGACATGACGTGCGAGAGCAGGCCACCGAGGACGGGAGCCACCACCGGCGCGATCGCCCCGACCGCCCCCAGCGTGGCGTAGGCGCGTGCCGAGTCGACGCCCGTGTAGACGTCAGCGGCGATGGCCCGCGCCGTGACGATGCAGGCGGCGGTGGCGATCCCGGCGAGGAACCGCGCGACGAGCAGGGTATTGCCGTCCGGCGCGACCGCGCTCAGGACGTGCGTCGCGGCGTAGGCCACGGCCCCGAGCAGGAGCGGGCCCCTGCGCCCGATCGCGTCGCTGAGCGGGCCGACGACGATCTGACCCAGCGCGATGCCGATGAGCACCATCGAGATGGTGGCCGCGGCGGTGGAGTCGCTGACGCCGAGGTCGGTCTTGAGCCGCGGGAGGACCGGGAGGTAGACGTCGGTCGTCAGCACCACGAGCGCCGTGAACGCCGAGAGCAGCGCCACGAGATGGCGGGGTGCAGTCACGACCGGCGCCGTGCCGGCAACTCCGCTCACGTGTTCCCCGAGCGGTCGAGCAGCTCGACGAGGTTGCCCTCGGGATCGGCCACGAATGCCATGCGCACATCGGGTTCCGGCGACGGGCGCGGGGTCATGACGGAGCGGGCGCCGAGCGCGAGCAGGCGCTCGAAGTGCTCGTCGACACCGGCCACGTCGAACGCGATGTGCCCGAAGCCCTCGGTCAGCACCGCCTCGGGCGGGTCGGCGGCGCGGAGGCCGGGACGGGACCCGGGTCGATGCAGCAGCTCGAGGCGGTCCCCGCGAGCCGGGTGGATGAGCATGACGATGTCGAGCTCGACGACGTCGATGCGCAGCGCCAGCTCGCGCACGTAGCCGAACGCCTCGGCGTACCAGCGCTCGCTGGCGTCGAGGTCCGCCACGTTGAGCCCGACGTGGTCGAGCCGCCGAGGGTCAGGCATGGACGTTGAGCCGCTCCGGCGACGCCACGAGGTAGGACGCGAACATCCGGCTCGGGTCGCGCTCGGCCCGGATCGCCTCGAGCCGCGCGAAGTTCTCGTCGGTGAGGAAGCGGTCCGGTCGCCGGGTGAAGTCGGTGTCGCCGAGGTAGACCCCCACTCCCCCGTCACGCGCGATGGCGGCCGTCCGCTCGTGCACGCGCGTGCGGTACGCCTCGTCGTCGGCCGGATCGGAGTAGATGAGGTAGGTCGCGACGTAGACGTTGCCCTCGACCGAGAAGGCCATGTCCGGCAGCTCCCGCACCGGGTTCCAGCCGTACCAGATGGAGAACGAGTGCTCGGTGTCCAGACCGCGCCAGATGTCGAGCAGCAGCGGCGCGAGCACGTCGGCGGACGCGTTCGTCCACGCGCAGTCCACCGCGTAGCGGTAGCCGTCGGGGTTCTGGCCGATCTGGGCCTGGCTCTCCTCCGCGATCGTGGTCGGGCCGGTCACGTGGCCGAGCTCGCGGCCGGCGACCGGGCAGTCGCCGAGACCGGCACGGATGAGGGCGAGCGCCTCCTCCTCCGAGTCGGCCATGCACGTGGTGTGCAGCAGCAGCACCGTCCCGCCGGGATGCGCGACGCCGTCGTAGAGCGGGACGTCCGGGAGCCGCGTCGCCGCCATCACCGGCTCGACGCGACGGTCGAGGCCGGGCAGGACGTCGTGCAGCCAGTGCACGACCGCCTCGGCGTCGTCGAGGAGGAACGTCCAGGTGTCCTGGATCATCACCGCCGGCTTCTCGTAGGTCTGCAGGTGGAACCGGGTGACGACGCCGGGGAAGCCGGGCCCGGCCCCGCGTGCGGCCCAGTAGAGGTCGGAGTTCTGCGTGGCGTCGGCACGGACGAGCTCGCCCGCTGCCGTGACGACGTCGACGGCCACGACGCTCTCGCACGCCCACCCCTTGAGGCGACCGTTCCAGCCCTGCCCACCCTGCAGGAGGTAGCCGCCGATCCCGACGGTGGCGCAGTGGCCCCCGGGGAACGCGCGACCCCGCTCAGTGATGTAGGGGGCGAGCTCGAGCGAGCCCATCGTGGCCGGACCCGCGGACACGATGCCCGTGCTCTCGTCGTACCCGATGGACCTCAGCGCGCCGAGGTCGAGCAGCAGGGCGTCGTCGTGCACGCTCCACGCCGCCCACGAGTGGCCGCCCGAGCGCACGCTGACCTTCCAGCCGCGCTCGGCGGCGAGCTGCACACCCGCCACCACGTCCTGCTCGTCAGCCACCTCGAGGACCGCTGCGGGATAGCGATCCGGCTTGCGGGCGTTGAAGATCCGCCCGATCCGAGCCTCCTCGTAAGTGTCGTCGCCACGCATGTGCAACCGACCACTGACGTCCATGCTCACCCCACTACTGCTGCGCCGCCGTCGACCGGGATGTCGACCCCGGTGACGTGGGAGGACTCGTCGCTCGCCAGGAAGAGGATCGCGTTCGCGACGTCCTCCGGCTGGCCCCACTTCCGGAGGGGCACGCGCGACAGGATCTGCTCGGCGGGGCTGTCAGCACCGCGGAGCAGCGGACTCGTGTGCGGTGTCTCGGTCATCGCCGGGCTGACGGCGTTGACCCGGATGCCGTGCGGACCGCCCTCGATGACCAGCTGCCGGGTCAGGGCGAGCACACCGCCCTTGGCCGCGCCGTGGGCGTTCTGCGGCATGAACCAGGCGCCGCGGGACCCGGAGATCGAGCCGATGTTGACGATGCTGCCGCCGCCACGAGCCACCAGGTGCGGCCAGGCCGCGCGGGTCACGAGGAAGACGATGTCGAGCTCGTTGCGGATCGTGTACGACCAGTCCTCGTAGGACAGCTCGTCGATCGCACCGAAGCGGATCGACGACGCGTTGTTGACCAGCACGTCTACGCCGCCGCCGAGTGCCACGGCCTCGTCGACCCAGCGCTGCGCACCGGCCTCGGTGGACAGGTCGACCGGTGCGATCGCGTCCATGCGGCCACCCGCCGATCGCACGAGGTCGACGGTCTCCTGGGACGGTCCCGGGTTGAGGTCGCAGCCGATGACGTGGGCGCCCTCGCGCGCGAAGACCTGAGCCGTCGCGCGCCCGATCCCGCCGCCGGTTCCCGTGACGAGAGCCACCTTGCCGTCGAGCCGCACGCTCACGAGTCGACCCCTGCCTTCGCCTCGGCCTCGGCCAGCGCACCACCGCCGAAGTTCTTGTCGTGGTCGAGCGTCATCCGCAGGATCGGGTAGGCGGTCTCGCGCATCTGCACCTCGTAGTCGCCGATCGCGCCGGCGATCTCCGCCTCGCCGCGACCGACCCGGTCGAGCGCCTCGACGAGGAGCGCGGCGTCGTTGAGCGACAGGTTGGCGCCCATGCCGAGGGTCGGGAGCATGCCGTGGGCGGCGTCGCCGACGACGGTGACGCGCGTCGGCTCCCAGCTCTCGGCCGGCTCGAGGAAGCCGAACGGGATCGCGAACATCGAGTCCGGGTCGATCGCCTCGACCAGGGCGCGTGCCGCAGGGTGCCAGCCCTCGAGGGCGCGCAGCATCGACGCCTTCATGTCCACCGCGGTCTGCGGGGTCCACTCCGCTGCCGAGGGCACGACTGTGCCGGGCGCGACGCTGCAGCTGAGCATCACGTACGGCGGCACGTCGTCGACGACGACGTCCGGAGCGAGCTCTCGCGCCGCGACGCTGGCAGCCGATCGCGGGCGGAAGGTCGCGATGAGCAGCCGTGAGCCCTTCTGGTCGATCGCCATGAGGACGCCCTGGTCGAGGATCTCCGGCAGCTGCTCGTCGAGCTCCGCGGTGATCGGCGCACGTCCGTAGACGCCGATCCCCTTGATGCCGGTGGGGATCACCGGCACCTGAGGGAGGTACTGCGTACGCACGGCGGACCGGATGCCGTCTGCGCCCACGAGCACGTCGCCCCGCGCCGTCCGGCCGTCGGCGAGCGTCGCCGTGACACCGTCGTCGTCCTGCTCGAAGGACACGACCGGCGCACCGATGTGCAGGTCGTCGCCCAGTCGCGCGCTCAGGATCTGGCGCAGGGTACGTCGGTGTACACCCGTGTGCCGCCGCGGTCCGGCCGGCGGCTGGTGCATGCTCTGGCGCGAGCTGAGCTCGACGAGCTGGTTGCTCAGCACGATGGACTCGATGCGGTCGTAGGACTCGCGCGACGTGTCGAGGTAGAGCTCGAACAGGTCCTCCGGCAGCACCCGCCGCAGCGCCTCACCACCGAGGTTGTTGATGTGCAGGTAGTAGCCCTGCTTGCGGTTGAGGTCGGCATCTCGTTCGAAGACCTCGACCGTGTGGCCGGACTTGCGCAGGCCTTGGGCCGTGGCCAGGCCGGCCAGTCCGCCGCCGGCGACGAGCACGTGCAGGGGACGCGAGGTGGTCATCTCATGCTCCGTTGGGTCGAGTCGAGGTCAGTGGTTGCTCGGGGCGGACGATCGGGTGGTAGTCGTCGTACGGCGCGGCCTTCTCGTCGATCGAGTCGCGCACGGCGTTCTGCGCCCGCGCCGTCTCGAGGATCTCGTCGTAGTGGTCGCGCTTCTCGGCCATGGAGATGACCGAGACGTCGAGGTCGGTCCACTCGACCGAGAAGTCGTCGGCGAGCCGCCCTGCCGCCCCGCAGGTCGCGCAGGCGACGTCCCGCCCGCGCAGCTCGATCACGTCGAGGTGGCAGAGCGGGCAGAGCCCCGGCTCGCCGACGTACTCAGCCTCGTCGAAGCTGCGACCCAGCTGGCGCGCCACGTTGCGGCCGAGCTCCGCCGACCGCGCGATGGCCACGTCGTCGAGCACGACGGACTTCGGGGTGCCGGCGCCGGAGACCACGAACTGGTCGACCACGGCGGTCTGCATCGAGAAGGTGAAGACGTGCATGGTCGGCAGGGCGAGGGTCTTCCACTGCGGGGTGAGCGCGCCGCCCACGGCGATGAATCCGGCGACACGTGGCTTGAGCACCCGCTCGTCGAGCCGGAACGGCACGGTGGGCTCGGTGCCCGACTCCCGCATCGCGATGAGCTTCTCGACGATCGCGCGGTCGGCGTTGGGGCCGAGCAGGCGGTCCATCAGGAGCTTGAGCCGGGCGGGCACGTAGCGGCTGAAGATGGGTGAGCTCACGACGATGCCGTCGGCCTCCATCAGCCGCTCCCAGAACCACCAGGCGTCGTCGGGGTCCTTGGGGTCCGGCCCCATGGGCAGCCGCAGGTCGTCGAGCCGGATCAGCTCGACCTCGGCGCCCTCGGCCTCCGCGGCGCGCAGCGCCTCCTTGAGCACGATCTCCGTGTTGCCACCGGCAGAGCCGGCGTTCAACCCGAGCAGTCGCAGCGGCATCGGGGCGTCTCCTGTCGTGGTGGGTCGAAGGATGGTCGGGGTGCGGCGGGTCAGGGGCCCATCGGGCGCATCGGTTCGGAGCCGTCCCAGTCCTGCGCCAGCGCGGCGAGCCGGCCGTGCATGCCGAGGATCGGCGCTCCCGCGAGGTGCACCTCGATGGGATGGGGGAACAGGTCGCCGCCGTCGTGCCAGGCGACGTTGACGGCGCCCAGCGACGCCGTGTGGATGAGGGCGCAGCCGAGCGAGGTGAGCCGCGCGCTCTCGGCCTCGAGGTCGTCGACGACCCAGCTCACGTGCCCCGTCGAACCCGGGTGGATGCCGTACGCCGCCACGATGTCGGGGTGCGCGGCATGGACCACGCCGAGCTCGAGCACGATCGACCCCCAGGACGCGAACGCGGCCGTGTGGTCGAAGTACGCCGGGTCCGTGACGGCGGTGCCGTCGGCGAGGACGAAGGACTGGAAGCGGATGTTGCGGTGGACGAGGAAGGGTCCGACGCCCAGGGCGCGGACCGCCCGGTCGACCGCCTCGTCGAGGTCGTCGACCCAGTAGCCCACGTGGTGGAGCGGGTGCACGTCACCTCCTGCGTCCTCGGCGTTTACATTCATTCTATGGAAGTCATGTTCTCAGAGTGAGAGTATGACCCCGATTAGAGTCCACGGGAAGACCCGACGCACGAGGAGTCTCGATGAAGCTCACCCACCTCGGTCACGCCTGTCTGCTCGTGCAGACCGACGGTGCCCGGCTGCTCATCGACCCCGGCACGATGTCGTCGTTCGAGCACGTCCGCGACCTCGACGCCGTCCTCGTCACCCACCAGCACCCGGACCACGTCGACGTCGCACGGCTCACGTCCCTGCTGGCCGCGAACCCCGGGGCACGCCTCGTCGTGGACCCCGACACGGTCACGGCGGTCGAGGGCCTTCCGGAGGCCCACGTCGTCGCGCGCCCGGGCGACCGGCTGGCCTTCGGCGGCTCCACCGTCGACGTGGTCGGTGGCGTGCACGCAGCGGTCTACGGCGCGGTCCCCGGCTGCACCAACTCGGCGTACGTCCTCGACGACGGGGCGTTCCTGCACCCGGGCGACTCGTTCTTCGTGCCGGACCGCCCGATGGACGTGCTGGCCGTGGCGATCGACGGCCCGTGGCTCAAGCTCGCCGAGGCGGTCGACTACGTGCATGCGGTGTCGCCCCGCGTCGCGATCCCGATCCACGAGGGCGAGACCACCGACCCCGGCAAGTACGCCGGCATGCTCGGCGCCTTCAGCCCGGAAGGGGTCGTCAGCCGGCTCGCCGCGGGGGAGGCGACGGAGCTCTGACCGTCCGACCAGCGAGGTTGAGTCGGCGCGGGCAGGCGGGTCGACCCGCTCACGTGGCCGACCACACCACCCGGTGCGAACCGGCGCCGAGCTCCCGCGAGGTGCCGTCCGGGAGCACCACCTCGCCGCTCGTGCCGCCGGGAACGGTCACCTCGACGACGAGCACGCCCCCCTCGAGCCCCCACGCCGCCGCGACGAGCCCGTAGCGGCTCTCGTGCGAGGTGCGCGCCCAGGTGAGCCCGCCGCCGGGCTGGGGCCGCACGCGGAACGAGCGGTAGCCCGGGGAGGTCGGCTGCAGGCCCGCGACGTGGCGGTGCAGGAACGACGCCACCGCGCCCTTGCTGTAGTGGTTGAGCGACTCGTGCGCGACGCCGTCGGCGTCCACGCCGTTCCAGCGCTCCCACATCGTGGTGGCACCCCGGTCGAGCATCGTGAGCCACGAGGGCTCGGTGTCCTGGAGCAGGACGGCGTACGCCGTGTCGACGTGCCCCGCGTCGGCCAGCGTCGGGAGCAGCAGCCCGGTGGACAGGAAGCCTGTCGTCAGGTGGTCGCCCGCCGCGGCGACCAGCTCGGCAAGGCGCCGCGCCACCGGCACGCGCAGCTCGTCGGGCACGAGGCCGAACGCGAGCGCGCGCACGTGCGAGGCCTGCGTCTGGACGCGCAGCGAGCCGTCGGGGAGGACGAACTCCGCCTGCCACGCCGCGCGGCTGCCGGCCGCGATACTGCGGTACGGCACGAGGTCGCGGTCGTCCACCGCGAGCAGCTCTCCGATGGCCACCAGCCTGCTCGCCGAGCGGTGCAGGTACGCCGTCGCGACCTCCGCCTTGTCCGACGCGAGGAAGGCGGGGAAGTCGTCCACCTCGGCATCGGGCTCGAGCCACTCGCCCCAGTGGAAGCCGGTGTCCCAGAGGAACGTCTCGTGGGCGGCCGGCTCGGGGCGCGCGGCCACTCTGCTCGGGTGCCGGCCCCCTGCCGCGGCGCGCGCGGCGAAGTCCACCCACGCCACCATGGCCGGCCACGTCTCGCGCAGCAGCGACTCGTCGCCGTACGCCTCCCAGAGGTCCCACGGCGCGCCCACCACGACGTCGCCCCACCCCGCGGAGCCGTGGAGGAACGCGAGCGGTCCTGCCGCGCCCTCGAACGGCGCGCACGGCGACATGTTGACGACCTTGCCGTCGGGCAGCTGGTCGATCGTGACGTCGCGCAGCCACTTGCGGGTGAACGCGTCGACGTCGACGAGGTAGGCGGCGGTCTGCGCGAACACCTGCCAGTCGCCGGTCCAGGGGGCCCGCTCGCGCTGCGGGCAGTCGGTGGGGACGTCGATGAGGTTGCCGCGCAGGGACCAGACCACCGCGTCGTGCAGCCGGTTGATGCGTTCGTCGCTGCACTCGAACCATCCGGTGCGGCGCAGGTCGCTGTGCACGACGACCCCCGTGAGGTCGTCCGCACCGAGGGGGCCGGGATGGCCCTCGATCCGTACGTAGCGGAAGCCCTTGGTGGCGAACCGCGGCTCGAAGGTGTCCCCCACGACACCCGCCGAGACGACGACGTCGACCTGTCCCAGCGGGAGCCGTTCCGGCAGGATCGGGAAGTCGACGTCGAGGTGCGCGGTCGTGAGGTCTCCGTCCGCGCCGAGGTGCTCGCCGTGCCGCAGCGTCAGCTCCGTGCCCTCGGGCCCGAGCGCCGAGAGGCGCACCCAGCCGGCGATGTTCTGGCCCAGGTCGGCCAGGAACGCGCCGTCGGGCAGCTGCCGCACGGAGACAGGGCGGATCTCCTCGACCCGTCGGACCGGCGGCGCCACGGACGCGACCACCGCCACGTCGACCGTGCGCGTCGTCGCTGGCGTCCACGAGGCGTCGTCGTAGGTCGGTCGGTGCACGCCCGCGTCGTGCCGGCGTCGGTCCTCGTGCTGCCCACCGATGAGGTCGACGGCCAGCACGTGCGACGCCGCGGTGCGCCAGTGCTCGCCCGTCCGCGCGAGAACGGTCCCGGCCCCGGTCTCGAGCTGGAGGCGCAGCGCGGTGCGCGTGCCGAACTGGTCGGCCGCGCGTGGCGCGCCGACCTGGCCGCGGTACCAGCCGTCGGCCAGCAGCACGGCGAGCACGTTCGTGCCCGGACGCAGGAGGGCCGCGACGTCGTACGACTGCGCCTGGACCCGAGCGGCGTACTGCGTGAAGCCCGGTGCCAGCTCGACGTCGCCGACGCGCACGCCGTTGAGGAACACCTCGTAGAGCCCGAGCGCCGTCACGTGCAGCACGGCGTCGTCGATGTCGGTCGCCTCGAACGACGAGCGCAGCCAGTAGGCCGGGCGCTCCCCCTGCGGCGGCACCACGTCCTCCTCGACGCCGATCCACGGCGCCGACCAGTCACCCTCCTCGAGCAGCCCGCTACGCAGCGGCACCGGCTCGCTCGGCGTGCTCTCCCCGAGATCGGTCCACACCGTCACGCGGACGGCGCAGGACCGCCGCGACCGGTCGCGCACCGGTACCACGACGAAGGACTGCCGGTCCGACTCGACCCGACCGCTGTCGTAGCCGTCGTCGGTCGTGACCCGGTAGGCCGACTGGTCGACGGCGCCCTCGGGCAGCCACCACGACAGGGCCGGCTGGTCGCCGCGACCGAGCGGGTCGCCGCCGACGAGCTCGACCCGGACGTTCCGCGGTGCGGCGGTCATGCCGTGGCTCCCTCACGCGAGCGGACCGTGGCACGGTCGCCCGTGCCACGGTCCGGGTGGTCGTGCGGCCCCGTCAGGCGAACATCGAGGCTCGTGCCCCGGTGATCCAGCCGACGAGGTGGTCGTTGTCAGTCTCCGCGGTCGCGACGTCGGCGACCTTCCTGCCGCGGTTCAGGACGGCGATGCGATGGCACACCTGGGTCGCGAGCGGCAGGTTGTGCGTCACGAGCACGATGGCGATGCCCTGGTCGGCCATGCGCGTGATGAGCGCCTGCACCTGCTGGGTCTGCTCGTAGCCGAGCGCCGCGGTGGGCTCGTCGAGGAGCAGGATCCCGTTCTGGTCGCCCGTGATCCGGGTGGCGCTGCGGGCGAGGGCGACGACCTGCCGCTGGCCGCCGGAGAGCATCTCCACCGGGCGGGTCATGGCCGCAGTGCGCACGCCCAGGCTGTCGAGCTCGCCCTCGGAGCGCTTGCGCTGGGCCTTGTGGTCGACGAACCCGAGGACGCCGAAGATCCCCTTGCGCAGGATCTCCCGCCCGATGTTGAGGTTGGTCGAGATGTCCAGGGCATCGACGAGAGCGAGGTCCTGGTAGACCATCTGGATCCCGGCCCGGGTCGCGTCGCTGGGCGCGTGGAACGTCTTCTCCTCGCCGTGGACCCGGATGGTCCCGCCGGTGGGACGGTGCGCTCCGGACATGACCTTGAGAAGCGTCGACTTCCCCGCACCGTTGTCGCCGAGGAGCCCGACGATCTCGCCCTGGGCGACCTGGAAGTCGATCGTGTCCAGGGCGCGCACGAATCCGTAGTGCATGTCGACGCCGTCCAGCTGCAGCGCCGGGTGCTCTGCCATCGCCATCACCTCGTCCCGGTGTGGACCGACGCCTGCGCGGTGGTCATCAGGCGGTTGGACACGGTGGTGCTCAGCCACTTGTCGAGCGCCAGGGACAGCAGGAGGAGGGCTCCGGTGACGCCCGTGCCCCAGTAGGGGTCGATGCCCTTGATCGTGAGCCCGTTGGAGATCGTGGCGAGGATGAGTGCGCCGACCAGGACGCGAGGGAGCGACCCGCGGCCGCCGGCGAGCGAGACGCCGGCCAGCGCGACGGCCGTCAGGGCCGTGAAGATGATGCCGGGGCTCGCGGCCGGGCTTGCCTCGGTGACGAAGGCGGTGGTCACCAGCCCGCCGAGTGCGGCGCAGCCCGAGCTGATCACGAAGCCGAGCAGCTTGTAGCGGTCGCTGTGGATGCCGGACCGCCGGACGGCCTCGGCGTTGCCACCGACCGCCATCAGCCGGATGCCGTCACGGGTCTTGGTGAGGAACACCGTGCCCACGAGGAACACGGCACCGGCGATCCACACCGGCGCAGGCACCCCGAGGTAGCGCTGGGTGCCCATGAACTTCAGCTGGTCGAGTCCCGGGATGGTGTAGCCGCCCGCGATGATCGTGGCGGCGGCGGTCGTGATCGACAGGGTGCCGATCGTGACGACGATGGGGTTGAAGCCGCGCAGCGAGATGAGCCCGTTGAGCATGCCCACCACAGCACCGGCGGCGAGTCCGACGGCCAACGACACGGCCACCGACTGCCCGTTGACGAGCAACGTGCCGGTGATGCAGCTCGCCAGTGCCGCGACGCCCGGGATCGAGAGGTCCAGGACGCCGCTGATGATGCCCACGGCCACACCGGCGGCGAAGATCGCCGTGACGGCTGCGGCGTTCGCGACGAGGACCGCGTTGTTCAGCGTGAAGAAGTACGGCTGGGCCCAGACCGCGAAGACCAGGATCAACATGCCCCAGAGGACGAAGATCCCGCGATCGCGGATGAAGATCAGCCAGCGGATGCCCGCTGCGTCCTTCTGGATGGTCGGGCCGCCGGCGGCCGCGGAGGCCCCGTGTGTCGGGGCCTCCGCGCCGTTCGCCTCGGTAGGGACGGTCATGCTCATCTCTCAGCCGCTGGCGGTGATGATCTTCTGCGGAACGGTGAGGATCAGGCCCTTGGCCGTGGGGTCGGCCTGCATCTTCACGAGGGTGTCGAACGACTGTGCCATGTCAGCGCCGAACTGCAAGGCGTTGACAGCGAAGATCTTGCCGGACTTGACCAGCTTGAGGGTCTCGTCGTTGCCCGCCGTTCCGGCCACCAGGCACGGCAGCTCCTTGCCGGCCGCGGCGAACGCGCCGAGTGCGGCGAGCGTGCCCTCGTCGCCCTGCGACATCACGGCGTTGATGTCCGGGTTGCCCTGCAGCGCGTTGCCGATGTCGGTCTGCGCCTTGGCCCTGTCCTGGATCACCAGGGTCGAGACGACCTTGGTGTTCGGCGCCGCCGCCTTGAGCGACTCGAGCGCGGCCTTGTCGTACTCGGCCTTGCCGGCGGCACCCGGAGCCGACGTACCGTAGAGAACGGTCGCTGTGCCGCCGAGCTTCTCGTTGATGCACTTGCCGAGCTGGCTGCCCATGTTGTTGCCGGCGAGGGTGTAGTCGATGTAGTCGAAGGTCACGCCCGGCTGGGCACCGTCGAAGCCCCACTCCTCGGGCTTGCCGTTCACCAGGATCGGGACTCCCTTGCCCTGCGCGGAGGTGATGATGGCGCCCATCGCGCTCGGCGCCACGGCGATCGTCCAGACGGCGCCGGCCCGACCCGACTCGATCACCTCGGTCAGCTGCTGGACCTGCTTGGCCGCGTCGAAGTTCGGGTCCTGGACGATGACCTCCCAGCCCTGCTCCGCGCCGTAGGCCTTGACCCCCTCGGAGAGACCCTTGAGGGCCGGCGGGGCAAGCGAGAGGGGCGAGAACACGAGCGTCTTCGGCAGCGTGGAGCTCGGCGAGCTGCTCGGGGACGTCGAGTCGCTGGCAGACGGGGCACTGCTGGTGGCTGCCGGCGTGCCCGACGAGCCGCACGCCGCGAGCAGCAGTGTGGCCGCAACCAGCGCGATCCCAGAGGTGGCGCGGGTAGTGCGCCGGCTACGTGAACTCACGGATGACTCCTCTTCGAGCAAGGGCTCTTGGGGGCGACTCTCACATCGTGAAAGTCGCTTTCTGATATGCGTACGCTACGACCTCGAAGCCCCGATGTCCACGGTCTGGCCAAAGGTTTCGAACTTGTGATCTCGGGGGTCAACGAACGTCACATCGGTCTGCCGCCCTCCCCACGGACCCGAGCGGGTCCGCGGCGCTCGGCTACCTCGGTGCCGGCGACCAGGACGACTCGAGGCCGTGCACCAGCGCGACCATGGCGGTGTGGCCAGGGGTGGCGACGCCCACCCGACGCCCCTCGGCGGCGATGCCGCCGTTGAGGACGTCGACCTCCGTCCGGCGACGCGCGAGCACGTCCTGCAGCATCGACGGCTTGTGCCAGAACGCCTCGTCGATGGCCTCCCGCACCGATTCGCGCGGATCTCGCACGAGGTCGATGCTCGCCGCCCGGCACACGGTCAGCGCCTCCTCGATGAGCCGGTCCACCTCTGCCCGGAGGTCCGGATCGACGCACACCTGACCCACGGTGAGGCCGGTGAGCGCTGACAACGGACTCGTCGCGGCGTTGAAGACCACCTTCGTCCACTGCGGTCCCCGGGCGTCGTCGAGTGCGAACGTCCGGAGGCCACCATCACTGAGAAGCCTTGCGATCAGGGCGATCTCGTCGCTTCCTGCCGGGCTCGGCTCGAAGGGGCCGAACCACGAGTCGCCCGGGGCGTCGTAGCGCACCACGCCGGGCTCGAGCACCGCGCCGGCCGTCACGATGCTCCCGCGAACGACCTTGGTCACGATCTCGGCGATGACGTCCTCGTTGCCCAGGCCGTTCTGGACGCTGACCACAGCGGCGTCGGCGAGCGAGGGAGCGGCCGCCTCGACGGCCACGCGGGTGTGCTGGGCCTTGGTGGCGACGATCCCGAAGTCGCACGCGGGCAGGTCGGCGGCATCGGTGAGCGCCCGCACCGGGGCGACGAAGTCGGCGTTGCCGGTGACGCGCAGACCGCCGCGTTCGATCGCTGCCATGTGGTCGACGTCGGGGTCCACCGCCCACACCTCCACCCCGGCGACTCGCGCGAGGTGCGCGGCGTAGAGGCTGCCGATCGCGCCGCAGCCGAGGACGGCCACGCGCACGGGCGCCTCCGGAGTCATGCCGCCGCGACCGTCGCCGCGAGAGCTCGCGCACAGCTCCGGATCGGCGCCACCCACGCCGAGGCCGCCGACGACCCGGCCATCGACGGCGAGGGGGACGCCGCCCGGCGCCGCGAGGAAGGCAGCGGGTGCCAGCGAGCCGAGCGCCTCGGCGGCGTCGCCGAACCACGACCTGAGGGATCCGCTCGGGACGCCCGAACCTGGCTGCGGCCGACGCCGTGGCGAGCGCGACATCCGGACCCGCGGCGACGGCGTCGTCCATCCGGTCCTGCTGGATCGGGTCGCCACCGCGGTCGACGACGGCAACGGAGACTCGAAGGCCCTGGCTCGACGCCGCCGCGATGACGAGATCGCACAGGCCGATCGCCCACGCGAGCTCGTGCTGGCGTGCCGAGGGTGGCGCCGGCTTCATCCCGAGACTGTCCTCGGTGCTGACGACGAGGTCACCGAAGCGAGCCTCCCACCGGGCGCGATCGTCACCGTGCTGCCCGACGTACGGGACCCCCAGGGCATAGGCGACGAGGAGGTCCTCGGGGTTGGCCGGCTCGCCGTCCGCGCTCACCACCTCGGGAGCGACACCCGTCGGGAGGAACGGGCTGACCGTCGCGCCGGAGGCGGCGATCCCGCCGACGACGACGCCGTCACGGAGGATCGGCATGCCACCGGCCCCGGGGAACATCGCCTCTGGCGAGGCGCGGACGAACCCCGTGCTGATCGGTGCCGGCAGAGTCGTCATCCGCTGCAGGTGCTCGGTGCTGGGGATCTGCTGGGTGGCCGAGATCCACGCCTTCGACCGGGCACGGGCCATGCCGCCCGGTCCCCCGTGGTCGAGGCGTGACGCGCTCACGAGCGCACCGCTCGACCCCACGACGGCGAGTCCGCCGCGGAGGCCGAGCTGCTCGGCCTTGTCGACGGCACGCCGGATGAGCGCGCGCGCGTCGATCAGCGGCAGGTCCTGGGGATGCGGGCTCATCACGCGTCCTCGAGGCTGACGGCGACCTTGCCGAGGTTCCCGCCGCCGATGAGCTTCTCGAACGCGCTGGCGATGTCGTCGAAGCGGAACGTCGCCGCGACGACGGGTCGCACGAGCCCGTCGTCGACGAGGGCCGCGAGCCGGGCGAGCGCCTCAGGCGACGGCGTCGAATGCACGTTGGTGAAGGGGATCCCCTCCAGCAGCTCGGCAAGGCCTCCGTTGGTGACCGTCGTCGCCGCGCCACCCGGGCGGAGGACGCCGCGGCAGAGGCGGGCGAACTCCTCGTACTTGCCACCCTCGTCGTCGCCCATCACGAGCGGGTCGGCGTGCTTGACCAGGTCGACGAACCCGTCGGCGCCCTCGGGCACGACGCCCCGCACGAGGTCGACGAGGTCCGCGTCGCGCGGGTCCACCACGTGGTCCGCGCCGAGCGAGCGGACCAGGTCCGCCCCCGCTGCGGAGCGCGCGGTCGCGATGACGACCGCGCCGCGAGCCTTGGCGATCTGGATCGAGTACGTGCCCAGCCCGCCGGTGGCGCCGTTGACCACGACGACGTCGCCCGGGCCGGACGGCACTCCCTCGACGCACTCGAGAGCAGTGATGCCGGACAGGCCGAGCGTGCCTGCGAGCGACAGCGGAAGGGTCGTCGGCGCGGCGGAGACGAACATGTCCTCCGGGACGACGACGTGCTCGGCGAACGTGCCGTTGCCGATGTGCGCGCGCTTGACGAACCCGAAGACAGGGTCGCCGACCGCGTAGCGGGTGACGTCGGGACCGACGGCATCCACCACGCCCGACACGTCGCGCCCGAAGATCGCCGGGAACCGGTACTCCTGGGCGACGCGGAAGAACCCCATGCGGACGAGGTGGTCGACCGGGTTCACCGACGTGCCGTGGACCGTGATCCGGACCTCGCCGGGCCCGGGCTCGGGCGTCGCGACGTCGCGGAGCTCCGGTTCGTCGCCGAACCCGGTGAGCACGTAGGCCAACATGCGGGAGTTCCTCTGCTGCTCGCGGATCAGGCGCCGACCATGTTGTAGCCGCCGTCGGCGACCATGTAGGTGCCGGTGATGTGGCTCGCGTCGTCGGTGGCGAGGAAGAGCGCCGTGCCGGCGAGCTCGGCCGGGCCGGGGATGCGACCCATCGGTGTCAGGGCGCGCAGCTGGTCGCCACGGCCGGACTTCCAGTCCTCGCGGCCGAGCGTGGCCTCGGTCTCGATGAAGCCCGGCGCGAAGATGTTGACGCGCACGGTCGGGGCGAACGCGTGCGCGTACGACTTGGTGGCGCCGAGCAGTCCGTACTTGGCCGCGGCGTACTGCGGTGCACGGGCGCTGCCGCGCACGATCACGGTCGAGCCGATGTTCACGATGCTGCCGTGACCCTGGTCGAGCATCCGGCTGCCGAACTCGTGGATGCACGCCATCGTGCCCTTGATGTCGACGGCGAGGACGTGGTCGATCGACTCCTCGGTGATGTCGCGCCACGACATCTGCTCGCGTGCGACGTCGCCCACGTTGTTCACGAGCACGTCGACACCGGCGAGCTTCTCGAACGCCTCGTCGGCCATCGCGGCGACCTGCGCCCACTCGACGATGTCGGCCTTGAGCAGCACGGCCTCCGCGCCCTCGGCACGCACCCGCTCCGCCGTACGCTCGGCGCCGGCGGCCGAGCTGCGGTAGTGGATGCCGACGACGCGGGCACCCTCCTGCGCGGCGCGCACGGCGATCTCGGCACCGAACCCCGTGCCGGCGCCGGTGACGACCACCGAGCGACCCTCGAAGCGACGGGGGACGGGAAGAGGCGCGAGTGCCACGACGGATCCTTCGGTTGGGAGCGGACGAGGGCGTGCGGGTCGGGCTGGACTGCGCGGTCAGACGAGTGTGCGCCCGCCGTCGATGTAGACGACCTGACCGGTGATGAACGCGGCCCGGTCGGAGGTCAGGAAGGTGACGGCGTCCGCCACCTCGTTCGGGCGGCCGAGGCGCCCGGCGGGCACGAGCGACTCGAGCTCCTCGCGATGACCGTCGGCGTCGAGGTACGCGCGGGTGAGCTCGGTCTCGATGTAGCCGGGCGCCACTGCGTTCACGGTGACGCCGGACGACGCCCATTCGCGCGCCATCACCCGCATCATCTGGTTGATGCCGCCCTTCGTGGCGGCGTACGGCCCGTGGTTCGCGTGCGCCAGGAGCGCGGACACCGACGACACGAACACCATCCGGCCGTAGCCGGCGGCGACCATCCGGCGACCGACCTCCTGGCCGAGCCACCACGCCGTCGACAGGTTCAGCGTGAGGATCGACTGCCAGTCGTCGTCGCCGAGCTCGAGCACGGGACGGCGGTCGTTGCGGCCGACCGCGTGCAGGAAGACCTCGGGGGTGCCGATGATGCCGACCGCCTTCTCGACCGCGGCACGGCTCGACGCCGGTGTCGCGACGTCGACGACGAGCGGGGTGAGCTCTCCCCCGGCATCTTGGGCCCGGCGGGCGATCTCCTCGAGCTTCTGCTCGTCGCGGTCCACCGCGACGACGCGTGCGCCCTGGGCGGCGAGGGCGACAGCGCTGGCCCCGCCGAGCCCGCCGGCACCGACCACGAGCGCCGGTCGTCCCGCCAGTCCCAGCCAGTCGGCCATGTTCTCCCCGCATTCTCACATCATGAAAGTCGCTTTCCGCTAAGGTAGTCGAGTGCGAGCGGGCCTGTCCAGGGTTCGGCTCGCACGCCCCTAGGCTGGCGCCATCACGGCGTCGCGCCGACGAACGCGCAGGAGAGGTCTGGATGCCCGCGAAGCGCAAGAGCGAGACGGCGCAGGCGACGAGCCGCACGGACGCCGCATCCGCCGTCCCGGAGATCGCCGACAAGCCGGAGTACCGCGTCGAGGCGCTGGCCAAGGGCTTGCGCATCCTGAGCCTGTTCGACGAGCAGCGCTCGTCGTGGCGCGTCACGGACCTCGCCGCAGCCGCGGGCGTCCCGATGCCGACGGTCTACCGCGTCGTCATGACCCTGACGGCCGAGGGCTACCTCGACCACCTGCCCAACGGCGACTACCGGCCCGGCGTCAAGACCCTCACCCTGGGCACCGCCGCGCTGCGCAGTCTCGACCTCGTCGGCATCGCGACCCCGAAGCTGCAGCGCCTTGGCGAGGCCACCGGCGAGACGGTGAACCTCGCTGTCCTGACCGGTGATCGCGTGCTCTACCTCGTCCGGCTGCGCAACTCCGACCTCGTCACCGCGAACATCCAGGTGGGGTCCACGCTGCCCGCCGTCACCACCTCGATCGGCAAGCTGCTCCTCGCCCACCTCGACGAGGCGGACCTCACCGAGCGCATCACGCCCGAGTCGTTCGCGGCGCAGCACGGGCCCAACGCCAAGGTGTCGCTCGAGGAGCTGCACGACGAGCTCGTGAAGATCCGCGAGCAGGGCTGGTCGCTCCAGGACGAGGAGCTCGCCTACGGGCTCCGCTCGGTCGCCGGCCCGATCACGGGCAAGGACGGGCGCGTCGTCGCCGGCGTCAACCTCGCCGTGCAGGCGCGTGACTGGTCGACCCAGCGGATCGTGCGCGAGCTCAAGCCGGTCGTGCTCGAGACCTGCTCGGAGATCTCCGGCCTGCTCTCCGAGGGCACCCCGGCCTGATGGACGGCACGGCACCGCGCCTCGCGAAGCTCGCCCCGGAGTCGCTGGGCAGCGAGCAGCGCGAGGTCTACGACGCGATCGCCGGCGGGCGCCGCGCCCAGGGCCCGCAGCTGTTCCGCCTCGTCGACGACGACGGCGGGCTCGAGGGCCCGTTCAACGCCTTCCTCCTGCAGCCCCGGCTCGGCGGTGCGCTGCAGGCGGTCGGCTCCGCGGTCCGCTACGAGACCTCGCTGTCCGACCGCGCCCGCGAGATCGCGATCCTCGTCGTCTCGCAGCGCTGGGACTCCGCGTTCGAGTGGTACGCGCACGAGGCGGTCGGACGGCAGGTCGGGATCACCGAGGCCGAGCTCGCCGCCCTGCGCGAGCAGCGCTACGAGGCGTTCACGGGCGTCGAGCAGGTCGTCGCCCGCACCACGCACCTGCTCACGGTCGACGGCGACCTCGACGACGCGGCCTACGCCGAAGCCGTCGCCGCACTCGGCCTCCCCGGCCTGTTCGAGCTCCTCACGCTCGTCGGCTACTACGCCGCGCTCGCCCTCCAGCTCCGCGTCTTCCGCGTCCGCCCCGGCCCCCGACGCCTGCACCCGCACCGGCTCGAGCGTTCGGCGTGACCGGCGAGTCGGCGCGGCGCTTGACAGGGTTGGGCGGCGCGTCGGGATGATGGTGATTCTGAAACTGACTTTCATAGAGTGAGAGAAGGCGGCATCCATGAAGCTCGTGACGTTCGACGAGGGCCGCGTCGGCCGACATCGACGGCGACACCGTCATCGAACTCGACGTGCCCTCGACGCGCGAGTACTTCGAGCGCGGCGGCGCAGGTCACCGAGACCGGCGAGCGTCTGCCGCTCGCCGACGTGCGGCTGCGCGCGCCGATCGTGCCGAAGAAGTTCTTCCACACCGCCGGCAACTTCGCCGACCACCACGAGGAGCTCAGGCCGTCGACTGGTCGCACCCGGTGCACAAGGGCATCGTGTTCTTCCAGAACGTCGACGCGATCATCGGCCCGGACGACGCGATCGTGTACCCCGAGGGCCTCACCAAGGAGCTCGACTACGAGCTCGAGCTCGCGATCATCATCGGCAAGTGCGGGCAAGTTCTTCGGGCCTGACGAGGCCGAGGACTACATCGCCGGCTTCATGGTCTTCAACGACATCACCGCGCGCGACATCCAGCGCAGGGAGATGGAGTCCGGCGTCTTCTCGTTCTCCAAGGCGATCGACACGTTCTGCCCGATCGGCCCGTGGATCGTCACCGCCGACGAGATCGCCCGACCCGCACGACGCTGGCGATGGAGCTGCGCGTCAACGGCGAGGTGCGCCAGACAGGGCAACACCTCGAAGCTGCTGCATCAAGTTCCCGCACCTCGTCGCCTACCACTCGCCGCAGGGCTACAGCGCCGGCGACATCATCACCACCGGCACGATCTCCGGCGTCGCGGCCGTGCAGCCGAACCCGTTCGACTTCTACCTGCAGCCCGGGCGACCGGATCGAGGCCGAGATCGAGGGCGTCGGCACGCTGCGCAACCACGTCGTGCCGTGGAGCGCTGCGCACGACACCGAGCCGTACACGACCGACCTCTACTCGCAGACGATCTGACGGCCCGCCGATGAGGTTCGGAACCGTCGACGGCCGCGTCGTCCTGGTCGACGGCGACCGCGCCCTCGACGTCGCGCAGGCGTCCGGCGGCGCGCTGCCTCGGACCCGACCGCGGCCCTCGAACGGTGGGACGACGTCGTCGCCTTCGCGGTGACCGCTGACTGGGACTCGGCGTACGCCGTCAGCGCCTGAGCGGCTCGGGCCTGCCCGTCCCCGCGCCGCGCCAGGTCTTCGCGATCGGGCTCAACTACGCCGAGCACGCGGCGGAGGCCGGCTTCACGCCGCCGGATCGAGCCGCTCGTGCTTCACGAAGTTCCCGACCTGCATCGTCGGCCCGGCACCGACGGTCGTGCTGCCCGAGGGCAACGTCGACTGGGAGGTCGAGGTCGTCGCCGTGATCGGCCGCGGTGGCTTCCGCATCCCGCGCGAGCGGGCGTGGGACGCCGTCGCCGGCCTCACGATCGGCCAGGACCTCTCCGAGCGCGTCATGCAGCTGCACGGCAGCCGCCGCAGTTCAGGCTCGGCAAGTCGTTCCCCGGCTTCGGGCCGACCGGCCCGTGGCTCGTCACGCCCGACGAGTTCGCCGACCGCGACGACCTCGCGATCGAGTCGCAGCCTCGACGGCGAGGTGCTGCAGCCCGGCGCGCACCGCCAGATGATCTTCCCGGCTCGACGACCTGGTCGCGCGGCTCTCGGCGGTCGTGCCCGCTGCTGCCCGGCGACATCATCTTCTCCGGCACGCCCGCGGGCATCGGCAACCGCCGCACGCCGCAGCGCTTCCTGCAGCCGGGAGAGCAGCTGGTCGAGCCGGCCTCGACGGCGTCGGCGAGATCCGGCAGACGTTCGCTCGCGGCTGATCCGCGACATGCCGCGCCCCGCGTCGCTCAGGCTGGATGCCACCTGGACCCGGAGCTCGTTGCGCTGGCCGAAACGCTCGAGGTGCGATCCGATGACGGTCGTGACACGGTCGAGCTGCTCGCGCGCCGGTGCCTGCGCGTGCAGCTCGAGCGAGGTCGTCGTGACGACCAGCAGGCAGACTCCTCCGGCGATCACGATGCGGGTGCCCTCGGGCTCCTCGAGCACCTCGGCCTTGTGCCCGAGGTGCGACGCGAGCTGCTTGGCGTAGCGGGCGCCGGCGTCGGTCGCAACCGATGCCGAGGCAGAGACGGAGCCGGTCTCACTCATCGCCGGCCCCGGTCCGTCGGCGAGCAGCAGGTACATCGCGCGCCGAGCGTCGGACAGGATCGCCGCGGCGGCACGACCTGGTCCTGGGTGCCGGTGCGGCCGACCTGGCGGGTGGCGTCGTGCAGCGCCGTCGACCAGACGGCGCAGGTCCGGTCCGGCCGGTCGGTCGGTCGGGACGATGAACGGGTTCGGCCAGGCGGTGCGCTGGGCCTCCACGGCTCACGACCGGAGTCGGTGAGGGCGACAACCTTGCGACCGGACTCGGCCGTGACGGTGACGAGCGCCTCGTCCTCGAGCAGGTCGATGGCCGGGTAGATGGCGCCGGGGCTCGGCGTCCACCGGCCGCCGCTGCGTTCGGCGATGGCCTGCATCAGCTGGTAGCCGTGCATGGGCTCCTCCGCGAGGAGCAGGAGGACCGCCGAGCGCACGTCGCCGCGGGGCACGCGCCCCCGGCCGCCGCGGCCGCGGGAGCCCGGTCCGCGCCCGCGATGAGCGGCGCCGTCGCCGGAGGGCTCGAACGGGTCGTGGTGCAGCTGATCACGGGGACCGGGCCTGTGCCCGGTGTGGTGTGGGGATCTCATGGGAATCTCTCCTTCTCTATGATGACAGTAACGATACATCGTTACTGTCATCATGACTACTCCAGGGGTGGCGCGGTCGAGCGGAAGCCGCGGCGGCCGCCGACCGCGGGAAACCGGGACGCGCCGTAGCGGCGCGACGCATCCTTGACACCCCGACACGGTCGGGACACACTCGCAAGACAGTTTCGAAACTTACTTTCACCATGTGAGAATGAGGTCACCATGGCGCGCACGGTCTTCACGGGCGGACAGGTCTTCGACGGCACCGGGAGCCCCGGCCTTCCCCGGTGAGGTGGTCATCGAGGGCGACCGCGTGGTCGAGGTCCGCGAGGGGCACCACCCGGACCGCCACGAGGGCGACTCCGTCGTCGACGTCGCCGGCCACACGGTGATGCCGGGCCTGGTCGAGTCGCACGCGCACCTGACCTTCCCGTCGGCGGTCGGCCACATCGACCCGAGCTTCAACCCGCCGGTCGACGTCTCGTTCTTCCACCACATCGAGGGCTTCCCGAGCGAGCTCGCGCGTGCCGAGCGCAACGCGACGATCCTGCTCGACGCCGGCTTCACCTCCGCCTACTCCGCCGGCTCGCTGCTCGACATGCCCGTCGAGGTGGCGCTGCGGGACAAGATCCGTGCCGGCGCCGTCGCCGGCCCGCGCTTCCTCGCTGCGGCGGGCGAGCGCGACAACCTCCCCGTCGACCCCCAGGGCCGCCAGCGGTCGAACTGGCACGGACCCGAGAACATGCGCGAGTGGGTGCTGAGCCACGCCGCGCAGGGCTACGACAGCGTGAAGTTCCTCGTGAGCAACGACGACGTGTTCATCGAGGGCGGCAGCATGATGACGCAGTTCGACGCCGAGGAGCTGAACGCCGCCGGCGAGGCCGCGCGCGAGGCCGGCGTCTGGCTCAACGGCCACTGCCAGTCCGCCGAGTCGGTGAAGCTCGCGGTCAAGGCCGGCTTTCGCTCGATCTACCACTGCACCTACGCCGACGAGGAGGCGCTCGACCTGCTCGAGTCGGTGAAGGACACGGTCTTCGTCTCCCCGGCGGCCGGGATCATCTACGCCAACGTCCACGAGGGCGAGGAGTTCGGCATCACGGCCGAGATCGCGCAGAAGATGGGCTCGCCGGCGTCGTTCGAGGGGATGCAGCGGATCTACCCCGAGCTCCGCAAGCGCGGCGTCCGCGCCCTGATCGGCGGCGACTACGGCTTCCCGAACAACCCCACTGGCCGCAACGCGCGCGACCTCGAGCTGTTCGTGACCTACCTCGGCTACTCGCCGATCGAAGCGCTCGTCGCAGCGACGAAGCACGGCGGCGAGCTCATGGACCTCGGCGACGAGCTCGGCCTTCTCAAGGCCGGCTACCTCGCCGACGTGCTCGTGGTGAAGGGCGACCCGACCGCCGACGTCACCGTGCTCCAGGACGCCGACAACCTCGTCTACATCCTGCAGAACGGCGGCTTCTACAAGTCGCCCGTGGCTGCGTGAACGAGCCCGACCGCTCCGTGGACGGGGTCGCGGTCTTCCGCGACGTCGTCCACACGCGTGTCGACGGCTACCGCCCCCTCGCCCTCGACCTGTACCTTCCGGACTCCGGTGCGCAGGCGGTCTGCGTCTACGCCCACGGCGGCGGTTGGCGCGTCGGCTCGCGCCGCTCGGGACCCGGACCTCTCTCCCCGACGTCGTCGCGGTGGCTCGCGCGGATGGCGAACAAGGGCCTGGCGGTCGCCGCCGTCGACTACCGCCTCTCCGGTGAGGCGCGCTTCCCCGCGCAGTCGGCCGACGTCGCGGCGGCCATCACCTGGCTGCGGACCGACGTCGCACACTCCCTCGGCGCGCTGCCGTTCTGCTCGTTCGGGGTCTCGGCCGGCGGGCTCCTGGCCGCGCTCGCCGCGCTCGACCCGGAGCTCGACCTCCGAGCAGCCGCCCTCTGGTACGCCGTGTCCGACATCGCCACGATGCCGCTGGACCAGGCGGCCGTGGGCGGCCCGCTCGACCCGCCGGGCGAGTCGCGCGAGGAGCTGCTCATCGGCGGCCCCGTGACCGAGCTCCCCGACCTGGCCCGCACCGCGAGCCCGGTGCACCAGGTCCGGGCGGGAGCGCCTCCATTCCTCCTGCTGCACGGGAGCGACGACGTCCTGGTCCCCACGCGCCAGAGCGAGCGGCTGCGCGACGCGCCTCGACGCCGCCGCCGTGCCGAACGAGCTCGTCGTCGTCGACGGCTACGGCCACATGTTCCCCGGGATGCCCGACGACGAGGTCGCGGCGCACGTCGACCGGACCACCGATTTCCTCCTCACCCACACGAGCTGACCCGCCCGCGAACCAGGAGACCGACGACATGGACGACAGCCGAACGCACGTGATCGTCCTCGGCGGGGGCATCGCCGGGCTCACCGCGGCGTACCGCCTGAGCCGGCGCGAGGACCGTCCGCACGTCACCCTCGTCGAGGTGGGCGACCGCCTCGGGGGCAAGCTGCGCACCGAGCACATCGACGGGTTCGTCGTCGACACGGGCCCGGAGTCGCTCGCACCCGGCCGTCCCGACGCCGCGCTCCTGGCGGCCGAGCTCGGTGTCGACCTGACGGAGGCCGCACCAGGCGGAGCCGGCGCCGTGCTCGTCAAGGGCCGCCTCCGCGCGATGCCCGAGGGCATCGGCGGGTTCATGCCGCGTCGCATCGTCCCCCTCGCGACGACGCGGCTGTTCTCCCCGGCCGGCAAGCTGCGCATGGCGTTCGAGCCCGTCCTCCCGGCTCGTCGCGACGCTCCCGACGAGAGCCTCGAGTCGTTCGCCACGCGACGCCTCGGGCGCGAGGCGTACCGCCGCCTCGTCGAGCCGGTGGCGTCCGGCATCTTCTGCGGTGACCCGGCGACGCTGAGCATCCTCGCGACGATGCCGTTCCTCCGCGCGGCGGAGGCGAAGCACGGCGGGCTCGTCCGCGCGGTCCTGGCCGAGCGCAAGGCAGCGGCCTCGTCGAAGCCGGCGGCACGCCGGCCCGGGCTGATGTCGCCCCGGACCGGCATGGCGGCGCTGGTCGAGGCGCTCGTCGCACGCCTGGACGAGTCCGGGACCGTGGCCGTGCTGCGGCGAACCCGCGCGACGGCCCTGCGCCGCGACGCCGACGGTTACGTCATGACTGTGACCGGGGCCGACGGCGTCCGGCGTGACCTGCCGCCGGCCGACGGCGTGATCCTCGCGACCCCGACGACCGCCTCCGCCGACCTGCTCGACGGGCTCGGCGCTGCGGACGCGGCCGCGACCCTGCACGGGATGACGACCGCGTCGACGACCACCGTTTCGCTCGGCTACCGGGCCGAGGGCATGCCGGACCTGGACGCGCTGCTGCCGGCTCACGGCTACCTCATCGCCGAGCCCGGGCGCGGGGCGGTGCGCTCCGTCACGCGGTCGACGACCAAGTTCGAGGGCCGGGCACCCGCCGGGCACGAGCTCTTCCGGGTCAGCGTCCGGGCCGACGAGGGAGACGGCGACGACAGCCTCGTGCGCCTCGCACGCGAGGAGCTCGCTCGCACCCTGGGGATCGACGCCGATCCCGTGCTCGCGCACGTGCAGCGCTGGAGCGGCGTCATGCCGCAGTACGCCGTCGGCCATCTCGACCGGGTCGGCGAGGTCGAGCAGCAGCTGTCGGCGTTCCCGGGCGTGCGCCTGGCCGGCAGCGGCGCCTACGGCCTCGGCATCCCCGACTGCGTCGCCTCCGCCGAGCGAGCCGTGCAGAGCCTGAGCATCGCGGCCGCCTGACGCGACCGCCTACCTCCCGCGGGACGACACTCAGGCGATCTTGCGACGGTAGGTGACCATGGCGAGGGAGTAGGCGACGACGAGGAGCCCGAGACACCAGGCGAGGGCGACCCAGATGTCGGTGCTGACCTGCTGCTGCGTGTACAGGTCGCGGATGGCGTTGACGATCGGCGTCACCGGCTGGTTCTCGGCGAAGGCGCGCACCGGGCCGGGCATGGTCGCGGTGAGAACGAACGCCGAGCTGATGAACGGCAGGAAGATGATCGGGTAGGAGAACGCGCTCGCGCCGTCGACGGTCTTCGCGGACAGGCCGGCGATGACGGCGAGCCAGGTCAGCGCCAGGGTGAACAGGATGAGGATGCCCGCGATCGCGAGCCACGCCAGCACTCCCGCGCCCGAGCGGAAGCCCATGAGCAGGGCGACGAGCGACGACCACCACGACCGAGACCAGAGTGGCGACGCAGCGAGGTCAGCACGTGCGCCCAGAGCACGGACGACCGTGCGATCGGCATGGACTGGAAGCGTTCGACGATGCCGCTCGACATGTCCATGAAGAGCCGGAACGCGGTGTAGGCGATGCTCGACGCGATGGTGATGAGCAGGATGCCGGGCAGCAGGTAGTTCACGTACGAGTCCGACCCGGTGTCGATCGCGCCGCCGAACACGTAGACGAACATCAGCATGAACGCGATCGGCATGATCGTCGTCGTGATGATGGTGTCCGGGCTTCGCGTGATGTGCCGCAGGGACCGTCCCGTCAGCGCGGCGGTGTCGGAGACGAAGTGCGTGGTCATCGCGACTCCTCCTGTCGTGCCGTGTCGTTGCGTGGTCATCGCGGGCGTCGCCGGCCTTGCTGCCGGCGCCGATGATGGCGAGGAAGACGTCCTCGAGCGTCGGCTGCTTCTCGACGTACTCGACCGTGGCGGGTGGGAGCAGCGCCTTGAGCTCGGCGAGGGTGCCGTTGGCGATGATCCGTCCCTCGTGGAGGATCGCGATCCGGTCGGCGAGCTGTTCGGCCTCGTCGAGGTACTGCGTGGTGAGCAGCACCGTGGTGCCCTGTGCCGGCGAGCTCGCGGACGCTGCTCCACACCTCGAGGCGAGCCTCCGGATCGAGCCCCGTGGTCGGTTCGTCCAGGAAGATCACCGGCGGGTCGCCGATCAGGCTCATCGCGATGTCCAGGCGGCGGCGCATGCCGCCGGAGTACGTCGCGACCCGGCGATCCGCCGCGTCGGTGAGCTGGAAGCGCGTCCAGCAGGTCGTCCGCGAGCCGCCCGCCTTCCTTCAGGTGCCACAGCCGGGCCATCAGCACCAGGTTCTCCCGCCCGGTGAGGATCTCGTCCACGGCCGCGAACTGACCGGTGAGGCTGATGGACTCCCGCACCTCCGCCCCGTTGCGCGCGGACGTCGTAGCCGCATCGACGGTGGCCGTCCCCGCGTCGGCTCTGAGCAGCGTGGACAGGATCTTCACGACCGTGGTCTTGCCGGCGCCGTTGGAGCCGAGCAGCGCGAAGATGCTGCCGCGTGCCACGTCGAAGTCGACTGCCGCGCAGCACCCGCAGCTCCCGGTACGACTTCTCGCAGCCCCTCGCACGGCAGCGCCGGAGACGGTCGAGTGGTCATCGCGACACGCTCCGACCGTCAGGACGTCGTCGACGGGAACGCGCACGACGTCGATGTCGCCGGCGCCGGTCTGGGCGTGGACCTCCACGGTCCGCTCCCCTGCGGCAGGCTGGGCGGTGGCGTCGAGCTCGTTGCGCACGATGCCGAACGACGTGCTCAGGTCGAGCAGCGCCGACGGTGCCGGTCGGGATGCCGATCTCGATGCGACCCATCGACGTCTTCAGCTGCGACGGCTCCGCTGCTCGGCGCTTCCGATCCGCAGGTTGCCGTTCGCCGTGGTCGCGTTGACGTCACCGTGCGCCCGGTCGATGGAGATGCTGCCGTTGGCCGACTTGACCCGCAGCGGCCCGCCGCTGTCGCCGATCCGCGTGTCGCCGTTCGAGTTCTTCACCTCGGCGCGGCCACCGATCCGGTCGATGCTGCACGGCTCCCGTCCCGGTCGAGCAGTACGCCTCGCCGGCGATGTCCCGAGCGACGACGACTCCCGATGCCGGTCCGCAGGTCGGCGCTCGTCGCGTCCTGCACCCGGATGTCGCCCGCCGACGTCTTGGACCCGGCAGCTCGCCGAGCCCGCCCTCGACACCGATCGACACCGAGGCGCCGAGTACCGCGTCGAGCTCGCGACCCCGCGGCCAGCGCGGACCGAGACCTGCACGGATCCGTACTTCTTGTTGATGACGCCGGTGCGGTTCTTCGGGCCGACGCACCCGCAGACGGCCGTCGGCGCAGGTCACCGGTGGTGCCCTCCGCCGCGCGACGGTCCTTCTCGTTCGACGGGTCGGTCGGGGTCACCTCCGACGACGGTGGCGCCGTCGCCTCCCGCGACGACGCTGGATGTCGCCCCACTGGACGTCGATCGGACGCCGCGATCGGGCCGGTGGTGGGGAAGCTGGTCATGGCATGTCCTCTCGGTGCGATGGGTGGATCGAGTCCGTGGGCGCGCGGCACGCCGCGGGGCGCTAGCGCACCCAGCCGCGGTAGTGGTCGCCAGCCGCGGGCCGTGCGCCGGATCGGCGGACGAGGCCGGCGGGTCGATCCGGTCAGCGGCGGCGGCGGCCGAGCGCACGAGCCAGGCGTTGACCGACATCCCGGCCGCTCGCGCGGCCGCCTCCTCGACCCGGTCCTTGAGGTCCTGCCCGAGGCGCAGGTTGATCCGGGTCATGGCGTCGTCGTCGCCCGGCGGCGGCGTCGGCCGTTCCTCGGCCTGGGCCCCGGTCGACGACCTCCGGCACGGGCGGCACGACCACGACGAACTCGGGGTCGCGGCCGCGCAGCCGCAGCTCGACCGACACCGGGGGCGAGCTCCTGGGTGATCTCCGCGGTGGCCACGGAGAGCGCGTCGAGCAGCGCCAGCCGGAAGGCCGACTCCAGCGGCGCGGTCAGCCGCTCGGCCAGGTCGCGAGCCTCCGGGCCACCGGGTTCGGCGGCGGCGGCGAGCTGGTTCCGCAGGTCGGTGAGGTACGGCGTGAGGTCCATGGCACAAGTATGGCACCATCGTGGCGCCATTGTCCAGTGATCGTGGTGCCATTCTGGTGCCAGCGTCATGATGTGGGCGTCCGGACGTCGGGCCGGTCGACCGGACCCGCAGGTCGGCGGAGGCGCTCGGCGGGTGGTTAGGCTGCCGCGGGTGAGCCGGATCTTCACCACCAGCGTCGCCTCGGTGTACCCGCACTACGTGGTGAAGGTGGAGCGGAAGGGCCGCACGAGGGCCGAGCTCGACCAGGTCATCGAGTGGCTCACCGGCTTCGACGAGCCGGCGCTGCGCGACCATCTGGCCGCAGGCACGACGTTCGAGGATTTCTTCGCCGAGGCGCGCCTCAACCCGAACGCCGCGTTGATCACCGGCGTCGGTCTGCGGCGTGCGCGTCCAGGACGTCGAGGATCCGCTGATGCAGAAGATCCGCTACCTCGACAAGCTCGTCGACGAGCTCGCCAAGGGCAGGCCGATGGACAAGGTCCTGCGGTCCTGACCGGGGTGGTGGGTCGCACCCATGCCCCCTGCCCGGGAAGGCGCGTCTCAGGCCTGCCGCTCCTCCAGCACGGCGAGGTCGCGCAGCGCGAACTGGCGGTGCCACCACTCCTCGTTCAGCAGCGTGAGGAGGCACTCGCGAACCGGGTAGCTGCGCGGCTCCGGCCAGCCGGGCGCCTCGACGGCCACGGTGTCGGAGGCGAGCGTCGCGTCGTCGAGAGCCTCGATGTACCGACGGACCGCCGCCTGCCGGTCGAGCCGCAGCGCGAGGGCTTCGTCGAGCTACGGCCGGGCGGCCCGGTCGCGTGGCACACCCTCGGTGTCGGGCATCGAGTCCCAGGGCAGCGACAGCGGCGCCCACGGCCTGGGGTCGCCGAGGATCGCGCGGTGCAGCCAGCACTCGGTCGCGAACGCGAGGTGCCGCAACGTCTCGATGAACGACCACTCGCCCTCGACCGACTCGTGGAGCGCGGCCGCCGGCAGCGCCCGCGCGCGCTCGACCGTCTCGGCCCACAGCCGTTCGAGCGTGTCCCACGCCTCGCGGAACCCGTCCGGGCTGGTCGGTCGCATCTTCGCCAGGTCGGGCTCGCGACGCTCCAGCTCGGCCCGGACGAGCGGTCCGACGTCGATGCCGTTGACGGTGAGGCCCTCGATGTCGCCCTCGATCCGCGTATTCACGAAGGCGACGCCGCGCATCACCACGTCCTTGAAGAACACCTCACGGAACAGTGCTCCGGTCAGGTCCACGTCGTCGAACTCGGTGTCGTTGAGATGGACCTGGTGGAAGGTCGCCCGTTGCAGGTGCACCTGCTCGAAGCGGGAGTCGGCGAGGTCCTGCTGGTGGAAGTCGGCCATGGCGGCGATGCTAACCACCCTCGCCGACACGCACGGTCAGTCACACAAGATCTGCGTGGGCAGAGCCCGAGGGGCGCCACACCAGCCTGCCGGACCATCGCGACGACCAGCACGACGCCGTCGTCGTTGAGCGACCGCGAGCAGGTGCGCAGGATCTCGACGCACTGAATGGCCGGGTTGTGTGCGCAGGCGGCGCGTGCACAGGCTCGCTCAACGCGTGGGTCCGAACCGTTCGACCCGGACGTCAGTCGCGGAGATGCCGAGGTCGAGAAGCAGTCGGCTGGCCGACTCGGCGAAGCCCGCCGATCCGCAGACGTAGAACTCCTGCCCGTCGCGTGTGTGGGGCTGCAGGTCCGCGACGGTGATGTGGCCGGGTGGTCGTCCGGACGGGCTGGTCTCGCGGGACAGCGCGAGCACGTTGCATCCGGCTCGGATCTCGTCGCTGTAGGGCAGCTCCGCGAGAGATCTGGCCGCTGCGGCGAGGCAGACCGTGTCGCGCGTCCCCTGCTCGTTGGCGTGGCGCAGCATCGACACCAGCGGCACGACACCGGTCCCGCCGCCGACCGCGAGCGCGGGCGCGGTGCCGTCCCAGACGAACCACCCGCCGATCGGACCGCGGACCTCGAGCTCGTCGCCGACCTCGACCACGTCCGCGAGGAAGCCCGAGACCTCGCCGTCGGGAAGCCTCTCGACGCACAGTTCGACGAGCGTGGTCGGCGGGGCGTCGAGGCGATCGAGTAGGAGCGGGACGCGGTGTAGCCGTCGTCCGCGCGCAGCCGAACGACGTAGTGCTGACCCGGCAGGTGCGGCGACCCGGTCCTCGACCTCGAGGCGCAGCACCACGAACCGCGGCGCCGGCTTGGTCACCGAACGAACGACGGCACGCCTCCACCCGCCGCTCGGCGCGTCGGCTCGTGGCGCTCAACGCTCCCATGCTCAGTCCCCCGTGTATCGCTGCTCGAGCCACGGGTCACCCCGGTCGTGGTAGCCGTTGCGCTCCCAGAACCCCGGCTCGTCATGGTCCATCAGGGTCAGCCGCGTGATCCACTTCGCGCTCTTCCAGAAGTACAGGTGCGGCACCAGCAGCCGGGCCGGTCCGCCGTGACCGGGCGAGAGCGGGCGCCCCTCGATGGCTCCAGGCGATCCACGCCTTGCCGCCGCGAACGTCCTCGAGGGGCAGGTTGGTCGTGTATCCGGTGGCCGACGTCGCCATCACGAACCGAGCGGACGGCAGCGGACCGACAGCGTCCAGCAGGACATCGACGCTGACCCCGCCGAACCAGGTCCCGAGCTTCGACCAGCGTCGTCACGCAGTGGATGTCGCCCCGGTACTCCGACTGCGGCAGAGCGTGCGCCTGCTCCCACGTCCACGTCGTCGCAGTCGTCACCAGACCGTCGACCGCGACGCTCCACCGCGCCGGGTCGAGCGACGGTGTCACCTCGGCCGTGAGCACCGGCCAGTCCGCGCCGACGTCGTACTGACCAGGGGGAAGTCGAGGATCCGCCTCTCGGCGGCGGAAGAACCCACGTGTCGCCGTCATCAGGCCACCTCCTCAGCGCTGTTCGGCCTGCCGTGCCCAGTGTCGGAGATGGGGCTCGGTTGGCGCTACGAGTTCGCTCACGGGTCCACCGACGCCCGGCGAGATCCAGGGACTCACGACACTGAGGAGTCACGAGTTCGGCGACCAGCCAGTGCGGCGCGCGAAGGGGTCACTCGGTCGCCTGGTCCACGGTGGCGGCCAGTCGGTCCAGCGCGATGCGGAAGTCGGGCAGGGACAAGTAGCCGAAGCCGAGACGGAACACCCGGGTCGATTCGCCGAACCATGGTCCGGCGCCGAGCTGAACGTCGTTCTCGGGGAGTAGCTCCCAGAAGCGTGCGACGGACGAGTCGTCGACGTGGTCGCTGCGGAGCCTCATGCAGCACATGGCTCCGCCCTCGGGTCGCACCCAGTCAAGGCGGTGCTGCTGGGTCGCGTGCCAGGCGCCGAGAACGTGGAGTGCCTGCTCCAGGCCGGCCCTGCGGGGGGCGAGGACCGCGTCCCGATGGGCGAGGATTCGCTCGGCCAGTGCTTCGTCGAGGACCGAGCCGGACAGGACGATGTTCATCTTCGCCACCGTCAGCCTTGCCCGCAGGGCCGGGTCGGAGACCGTCATCCACCCGACGCGCAGGCCAGGGGCACCGTGCGCCTTGGAGATCGAACCTGTCGTGATGATGCGGGGGTCGAGCGGGGCGAAGCTGGGTGGGACAGGTGCGGCGCCGTAGGTGGCATCCCGGTAGATCTCGTCGATCAGCAGCAGCGCATGAGGCGCGCGACGCGACATGGCGTCGAGGAGCGCGACGACCTCGGATGCTCGGACGCGCACACCGCTCGGGTTCTGGGGCGACGCCAGACACACCAGCGCTGTCCGCGGTGAGAGTGCGTCGGCGATTCTGCCCACGTCGAGCCGGTAGCCGTCGTCGAAGGCCGCAGGGACCGGGACGACATGGACGCCGGTGCCGGTCATCGCGTCTCGGGTCGGGGGGAAGCATGGTGTTGCGACGACCGCCTCGTCGCCGGGCCGGCAGTGCTCGAACGCGAGCAGGAACAGCGCCAGTCGCGACCCCCTGGGTGGTGATCACGTTGTCCGCAGGAACTCCGCACAGCGTCGAGATGCGGTCTCGCAGGGCGGAACTGCCCGCGGCGCTGGCGTAGCCCAGACGCAGCTCTCGCAGATCCTCGACCCCCGCCAGGTCGAGAAGCTCCCCCAAGGCAAGGTCGTGAGACGGTGCTCTCGCCCAGGTTGTGCGCCGGGAAGTTGTCGAGGAGGTTGATGATGTCGTTGGCCGGGAAGCGCCCGCCCCACGACGCGCTGCTAGCCATGTCGCGTCCCCTGTCCCTTCTCGACCTCGCGTGGGTCGATCGCCAGTCCGGTCATGCGTCCACCGTCCCGCGGAGAAGCGTCGTGGCGTTTCCGCCGACCCAGATGGTTCCGTCGGCATCGGGGCGGATGCTGATGTCCCCGGCCCGGTCGAGCCGTCGCCCCTGGGCCACCCGGTAAGGGGCGCTGACCGCGCCGATGCGGACGAGCCACTGAGCGACGGCGGCGTTCATGCTGCCGCACGCGGGGTCCTCCGCGACGCCGACCCGAGGGGCGAAGGTCCGCATCTCGTACGCCTGCGTCGAGCCGGCTGGATGTGCGCCGATCGCTCCGACCATGGCGTCCGGGATCAGCGACAGGTCTGGTTCCAGGTCGAGCACCTCGCCGGCAGTGGCGAGCTGGATCACCGCCCAGCCGGGTCCGTTGTCGACCCACTGGTGGGCGATGACCTGGTCACGGGTGATGCCGAACGCGGTGACGATGCGCAGGAGGAACGCACTGTCGAGATCGCCGGTCCGGATCGTCGGTGGTGCGGCGAACCACAGCAGCCCGGCGTCGGACCGGACGCGCACGAGCCCCGCTTGACACTCCTGAAGCACCGCGCATCGCCGTCGCGGGGCGCGCCGCCGTTCGTCGAGCCAGACGCGGGCGGTACCCAAGGTCGGGTGGCCCGCGAACGGGAGCTCTGCCTCCGGGGTGTAGATCCTCACCCGGTAGTCGGCCTCGGCCCGGGTGGGCGGGAGCACGAACGTCGTCTCCGACAGGTTCGTCCATCGGGCGATCCGCTGCATGAGTCCCTCGGACAAGCCTTCGGCGTCGAGAACCACTGCGACGGGGTTCCCGAGATAGGGCGTGGTCGAGAAGACGTCGACCTGGGCGAACCGTCGAGCCCTTGTCATTGGCTGATGCCCTCCGCAGATCCGACCACCGCTCGCTCAAGCGCGTGGGCTCGAGGATCTCGCAGATCGCCGCGCCCGAGACGCCGACAGGGCAACGTCGCAATCGTGTGCTCACGACCGGAATCCTGCACGGGCGTGTCCGAGGGCTAGGGCGCAATATCCTGCCCCCATGGACGAGACAGACCGCCGGATCCTGAGCGTCCTTCGCGAGCACGGTCGGATCGCGAACGCTGATCTCGCAGCGCGAGTGGGGCTCTCACCATCGCCGTGTCTACGTCGCGTGCGCCGACTCGAGGACGCCGGCGTCATCCACGGCTACCGGGCAGTCATCGATCCGGCCGCCATCGGACGAGGACTCCGCGTCATCGTCGGCGTGCGACTGGCCCGCCACGCTCTCAACGACGTGCAGGCATTCGAGAAGGCCGTCGTCGAGCTTCCCGAGGTCGTCGAGACCCATCACGTCACCGGCAACTTCGACTACCTGCTCCACGTTGAGGTCGCCGACCTGAACGCCTACGAAGACTTCCACGCCAAGCGCCTCGCCGACCTCCCAGGCGTCAGCGCCGTCAACAGCTACGTCGTCATGAAGACGCTGCAGCCGACACCGCGCTCGTCGTGAGCGGACTGCGACGTCGCATCGCTGGCCACCTCTCCTCGCGAGGGGATGACTCCAGCCCCGTGAACCCACCCGGGGTCAGGTGGAGGCGCGCCAGCTGTCACCATCACGCGCGCACCAGTTGGTCGAGGAAGGTGAGCACCTCGGGCACGAACTCGCGGTGGTGCTGGAACACGCCGCCGTGGCCCGAGTCGGGGTAGATGCGCAGCACGGCGTTCGGCATCCGTGCGGCCATGTCGGCCGAGTGGTCGCTCGCGACCATGAGGTCGTGGTCACCGTTGGCGACGAGGACCGGGGCCGTGATCCTGGAGAGGTCGTCGGGGGCGTGCAGCCCGCCCCCGGTGATGGCTCGCAGCTGCGCGAGACCTGCCTGCCTCGAGATCGGGCGGTCGAGGTCCTGCGTCCGCTCCGCAAGCCGGGCGAAGTACTCGTTGGCCGCCTTCTTGCCTGCTGGGGTGCGCGGGAAGAAGAGGAAGTGCCGGGGATCCTTGCGGGTCAGGAAGGCCTTGGCGTAGGCGCCGCCGACGATGAACGGCATCTTCCAGATTCCGCCACCTCCTCGGGGGCCCGTGCCGGCGAGCACCAGGCTCCGGACCAGGTCGGGTGACTGCAGGGCGACCATCTGCGCGACCGCGCCACCGAGGGAGAAGCCGAAGAGGTCGACCTGCTCATGACCGAGCGCCTTGATGATCGCGATCGCGTCGGCGCCCATTTGCTCCAGGTCGGCGGGGGCGGTGGACCCGGTCGCGCCGACGCCGTGGTTGTCGAACGCGATCACGTGGTGGCGTGCTGCGATGCCGTCGACGACGCGGGGGTCCCAGTCGTCGAGCACAGCCGTGAAGTGGTGCAGGAAGACGACGGGTACGCCGCCCGGTTCGCCGAGCTCCCGGTAGGCGACGGGGACGCCGTCGACCTCGATGGTCTTGGTGGGGGTCGATCGCCACGTGGTCATGAGCGTTCCTTCGTCAGGGTGTCGGGCTTCGGAGCTTCGAGGATGTGAGCGGAGCCGTCGCGTGCGTCGAGTCGGGCGAGGACGTCGAGGATGCGTCGGTCGGTGGCGAAGCGGGCATCGAGGATGGGGCCGATGAGCCCGCGCAGGCCCGAGAGGGGACGCCACAGCACAGGACGGATGACACGGCTGGACCGGGCTTCGAGTCCGTCGGCGATGGCGGCTGCGGCGGCCGCCGGGGTGATCCTGCGAAGCATGGGCTTGGGCAGCGTGCCGAGCAGCTCCAGCACCACCGGGTCCTCGTCGACGCCGCGGGCGATCATGTCGGTCTGGACGAGCGAGAAGTACGCCGTGAGGACCGAGACCTCGTGGTCGGCGAGCTCCACGCGCAGCCCGCGCCCGAGCTGCTCCACAGCCGCCTTGCTCATGGCGTAGGGGATCGTCCCCATGCCGTTGACGAAGGCGAAGACCGACGTGATCAGGACGATCTGGCCGCGGCTTGCGATCACCGGGTCCAGCGCTGCTGCGACGGTGTTGGCGACGCCGGTGACGTTGACCGCCAGGGTCGCCTCCACGGCTGCGGTGGGCGTGTTGCGCAGGGTCGCCGCCCTGGCGAGGAGCCCGGCGTTGGCGATCGCGACATCGAGGCGCCCGAAGCGGTCCAGGGTCTGCGCGACGGCACCGTCGAGGGATGTGCGGTCGCGGACGTCGGCCACGCACCCGAGCGCCCTGTCCGTGTCGAGCGCAGCGGCGCGCTGCGGCGTCGACGGGTCGAGGTCCGCGATCACCACTCGGGCACCCCGTGCCAGGAGCTCGCGTGCCGTGGCGCTGCCGATGCCACCGTTGCCGCCGGTGATCAGCACGACCTTCCCGGACAGGTCGTAGGACCGCCTCGTCATGTGAAGCGCCGCAGGCCGCACGGGAGGTGGAGGGGGTCGGTCAGCCAGGTCATGGGGACTCCTACGGGTGGTGGCAGTACGTTCGTAATAGTATGCTCATAATGTTATCGTCCGGCAAGCCCGAGAAGGAGATGCGTCATGGCGAGGTACGGCCCCGAGCACAAGGAAGCGACCCGAGCGCGGATGATCGACGCCGCGGGGCGACGGTTCAAGAGCGACGGCCTCGACGGGGCGGGGGTCTCGACCTTGGTCGCCGACGCCGGACTGACGAACGGCGCGTTCTACGGGCACTTCACGTCGAAGGACGACCTGATCGCCTCGGTGGTGGCGCAGCAGCTGTCCGAGCAGACCGCTCGGGTTGCTGCGCTGCCGCTCGGATCGGGGTCGGTCGAGAAGTTCGTCGGGGAGTACCTCTCCCCCGAGCACCGCGACGACGTGGCCGGCGGCTGTCCGTCAGCAGCGCTGCTCGACGAGATCGGGCGTCGCGGCGACGCTATCCGCGAGGCCTACACGCGAGGGCGCCCGCGGACTCATCGCAGCGATCGCGCAACACCTCGACGCCGGCGACGAGCAGGACGCGCAGGAGCGAGCCATCGCCTTGTTCACCCTGCTGGTCGGGTCGTTGCAGACCGCCCGGGCCGTCACCGACCCCGAGCTCTCCGATCGCATCCTGGCCTCGGCGTACGCCCACGCCATGACCATCGCCTCACCTCACTCGCAGCCCGCACACGCGGTCGGACAGGACTCGGCATGAAGGCCTTCGTCGTCACCCACTACGGCCCCGACGGGCTGCAGGCAGCCGATGTCCCGGCGCCCACCGTCGGTCCTCATGACGTGCTGGTCGAGGTGCGGGCGGCCAGCATCAACCCGTTGGACAAGATGATCCGCAACGGCGAGTTCAAGCAGCTCATCAGGTACAAGCGGCCCTTCGTCCTCGGTCACGACGTCTCCGGGGTCGTCACACGCGTCGGCTCCGACGTCACCGGCTTCACGGTGGGCGACGAGGTGTACTCCCGCCCTCGCGACCTGCGCATCGGAACCTTCGCCGAACAGATCGCCATCGACGTCGCCGACGTCGCCCGCAAACCGACGTCCCTGTCGTTCGCGGAAGCCGCCGCGGTCCCCCTCGTCGCGCTGGCCGCATGGCAGGCCCTCGTCGATGTCGCCGACGTCAGGCCCGGTCAGAAGGTTCTGGTCCACGCTGGCGCCGGCGGCCTCGGCTCCACGGTCATCCAGGTCGCCAAGCACCTCGGCGCGTACGTCGCCACCACGGCGCACACCAAGGACGTCGCCAAAGTCCGCGCTCTCGGCGCCGACGAGGTCATCGACTACACCGTCACACGACTTCTCCGACGTCCTGTCCGGCTACGACGTCGTCCTGGACTCCCTCGGCGCAGCCAGCCTGGAGAAGTCGCTGACCGTCCTCAAGCGAGGCGGCCTGGCCATCAGCGTCGTCGGACCGCCCGACTCGGCCTTCGCGACCCAGCTCGGCCGGCCGCTGTTCACGCCGGTCATGGCGCTGCTGAGTCGCAAGGTCCGCGGCCGGGCCAGGAGGCTCGGCGTGCGCTACTCGTTCCTGTTCATGAAGGCCAGCGGTGCGCAGCTGGCGGCGTTGGCCGACCTGTACGACAACGGCGCCCTCCGCCCGGTACTCGACCGAACCTTCCCGTTCCCGGACACCCTCGACGCGATGGCCTACGTCGAGCAGGGCAAGGCCAACGGCAAGATCGTGATCACGCGCGACGCCGGCGCATGACCCCGATCGCACCCTGACGTCGTGCTGAGGTCGCCAGCCACCAGGACGTCGCCTACCGACCGATGGGTGCGCGGTCGGGGATCGCGGTGGCGACACCGAGGGCCAGCACGGAAGGACTACGTCCCGCGGGACGTCGGGGGTGGTCTCGGCCATGAGGACCTCCGTCAGCAAAGTGCAGTCAAGTAGCGCGTGAAGTGCACTACAATGCACGGCATGGCCCTTCACGACGCACTCGAGCCCGCCGCCGCGATCTCGCGGACGATCGGCCGCCGGGTCCGCGCGTCGCGCACTGAGCTGGGCTGGACCCTCGACCAGCTCGCCGCGCGGTCCGGCGTGAGCCGCCGCATGCTGATCAACGTCGAGCAGGGCGTCACCAACCCGAGCATCGCCACGCTGCTGCGACTGAGCGACGCACTGGGCATCGGCCTGCCGGCGCTGGTCGACACCGCCGACGACGGCGCCGAGGCGGTCGTCGTCCACCGCGACGGCGAGGTCGCTGCGATGTGGTCCAGCGACGCCGGCGGCTCCGCGGTGATGGTCGCCGGCACCGCCCCACCGGACATCAACGAGCTGTGGGACTGGCGGCTCGGGGCGGGTGACGACTACCTCAGCGAGGCGCACCGCGCCGGCACGCGCGAGCTCCTGCACGTGCTGTCCGGCGCCGTCGTGCTCGTGGTCGCCGGTGCCGAGCACCGGCTCAAGGCGGGCGACTCGGCCAGCTTCGACGGCGGCGTCCCGCACTCCTACCGCAACGCCTCCACGAGCCGGCCCGCCCGCTTCAGCCTGGCCGTCTACGAGCCCGGCGTCACCAAGGACCACTCATGACCAGCACCCCCCTGCACGCCGCCCTCGCTGCCGCGCACGTCGACGACGCCGTCCTGGCCCTGCGTCCCGGACTACCGCGCGCTCCTCATCGTGGCCTCCGGCGTTCGCGGCGGCCCGAGCGACGAGGTCAGCGACGCCGCGCTCAGCCGAGCCGAAGCCAGTGCCCGTACGACGCCTCGACGGCGCGCCGCCCGAGTCCCTGCCCGAGATCGCCGCGTGGCGCGAGGCGTTCCTCAGCTTCGGCGTCAAACCGCGCCAGGCACGCAGCAGCGTCGAAGCCTTGCTGCGTCGGGTGGACGCCGGGCTGCCGCGCATCGACCGGCTCACCGACCTCTACAACGCCGTCTCCGTTGAGCACCTGATCCCGGTCGGTGGAGAGAACCTCGACCACTACGTCGGCCCGCCCAGACTTGTGCGCGCTGTCGGCGACGAACCCTTCGACACCATGGCCGACGGCGAGCCCACCACGGTCACCGCGGATGTCGGCGAGGTGGTCTGGCGCGACGACCTCGGGGTCACCTGCCGGCGGTGGAACTGGCGGCAGTGCGTGCGCACCCGGCTCGACGAGTCGACCACCACGATCCTGTTCATCCTCGACGCGCTGCACCCGCTGGACACCGAACGCCTCGAGACCGCGGGCTCCGCGCTCGTCGACGCGCTCGCGGCAGACACCCCCGACGCCACCTTCTCGACACGCCTGCTGCACCCCACCAGCTGAGCCGACGCCCAGCACCCGTCCCGCCCGACGTCGCACATCCGTCTTCCCTGGGAGCTCCGCGTGATCTGCTGTCAGTTCATCTTCAAGCCGGGTGACTACGACGACGACTTCCACCGCCTCGACGCGCAGATCGACGCGTTCGCCCGCAGCCTGCCCGGCTTCGACCACGTCGAGACCTGGCACGCGGCCAAGGACGGCCTGGTCAACGCGGTCTACTACTTCGCCGACAAGGAGTCCGTCGCCACGCTGGCGCGCTTCCCTCACCACCAGGAGGCCAAGGGCCAGGTCCGACGCTGGTACGACGGGTACCGGATCGTCGTCAGCGAGGTCACCGCGACCTACGGCGACGACCGCCTCCCAGCCTGAGCGCGGGGATCGCACGCCTCCGACGGCGCAGGTCTCGTCCGCAGGCGGTAGAGGTAGGGGCCGCTACCACCTGCGCGGGCGACCTCATCGCCGGCAGTCCACGACGTGAAGGCGAGATTGCCCGTCCGGTGCCGCGCCGCCCGAGCCGGGATCCGAGTTTCACGCGATGTGAGCGATGCGGCGGCTCACGCCGCGGAGTTTGATCGCACGCAGGATCACATGCGTGCCGGGTCGCCGGGACCCGGCCCTGCCGTCGTCAGGGGACCCGATGCCGACCAAGGTGGAACACCCGAGCCTCGAGGACCGTCGCGCCCGTGGGCGCGACGCGGCACTCCGCAGCCCTCACGTCGGCCACGGAGGTTGGAGTCCTGCTGACGATCGTGCCGACCCGGTCAGCCTGCTGGAGGCGCAGGACGCGACACGCGAAGCCGACCTCGTCCCCGTGCGGCACGGCCGGATGATGGTGTCACCGTTCACCTTCTACCGCGGCGCCGCGAAGATCATGGCGGCCGACCTCGGCACCACGGCACGGTCCGGCCTCGACACCCAGCTCTGCGGCGACGCCCACCTGTCCAACTTTGGGGCGTTCGCCTCCCCCGAACGTCAGCTTCTCTTCGACATCAACGACTTCGACGAGACGCTGCCCGGACCGTTCGAGTACGACGTGAAGCGCCTGGCGGCGAGCTTCATGATCGCGGCCCGCAACAACGGCTTCTCCACGGGCGACAGCAAGGCGGTGACCATGACCGCGGTGACGGAGTATCGCGAGGCCATGGGCGGCTTCGCGCAGATGAGCACGATGGACGTCTGGTACGCGCACCTCACGAACGACCAGATCCTTGCGGCCGCGAGCAGCCAGGCGAAGGGCAAGGCGGGGGCGAAGGCGGTCAAGCGGGCGGAGAAGAACGTCGCCAAGGCGCGCACACGCGACAGCCTGCACGCGCTGTCCAAGCTGGCCGAGGTCGTCGACGGTCGCTACCGCATCGTGAGCCAGCCCCCGCTCGTCGTCCCGCTACGTGAGCTCGCGGCGACGTACGGCCTCTCAGCCGAGGACGTCGACCGGGTGATCCATGACCAGTTCCGGGCCTACCGCCTGAGCCTCCAGGACGATCGGCGCCGGCTGCTCGAGCGTTTCCGGATCGTCGACGTCGCCAGGAAGGTGGTCGGGGTCGGCAGCGTCGGGACCCGCGCGTGGATCGTGCTGCTCCAGGGCAGGGACGAACAGGATCCCCTGTTCCTCCAGGTGAAGGAGGCCTCGGCGTCGGTTCTCGAGGACCACCTGCCGCTGAGCGGCTTCACGCAACCGGGAGAGCGTGTGGTGCAGGGGCAGCGGTTGATGCAGGCCGCGAGCGACATCTTCCTGGGCTGGACCCGGGGCGGCGACGCGACCAGGTACCTGTACTGGCGCCAGCTTCGCGACATGAAGGGTTCGGCGACCGTCGAGGCCATGTCTCCCTCGGCGATGCAGCTCTACGCCCGCAGCTGTGGATGGACTCTCGCTCGCGCCCATGCCCGGGCCGGGGACCCGGTCGCCCTCGCGGCGTACCTCGGTGGCTCGGACGCCTTCGACCGCGCGGTCACCGACTTCTCCAAGCGCTACGCCGACCAGAACGAGCGCGACTACGGCGCTTTCGCCGCCGCAGTGAGGTCCGGGCGGCTCGACGCCGTCGAGGGGGTCTGAGCTCGTGGCGGCTGCCTTCGCGTGGGGGACCCTGGGTGCCGCGTCGCTGGTGATCAGTGCGGTCCTGGCGCTGGTGTTCCGGATCAGGCCCCGCGCCATCGGCCTGATCATGGGGTTTGGCGCCGGCGTGCTCATCAGCGCCGTCGCCTTCGACCTCGTCGACGAGGCGTTCGCCATTCACCTCCTGGGCTGAGCCGGAACGGCAGTTCTTGGATTGCGCAACCTGTGCAGGCCTACTATTCGACGGTGGTCACGGGTGGGGGGGATTCCCTCCTACAGACGGACGTCGAGCTGGACACCCTGCTGGACGCCAAGTTCGCGATCCCTCGGCAGCGTCAGGCGGTCGTGTCACGCGCCCACCTGATCGAGGCGGCGCGGGCCAGCGAGCGTCGCGCCGTCGCCATCACGGCGCCGGCGGGCTACGGCAAGTCGACGCTGCTCACAGATTGGGCGCGGCACGAGACGCGTGCGGTGGCCTACGTGGGACTCGACCGGTTCGACGACGACCCGTCTGCCCTCATCGCCGCGCTCGCCGCGACGTACGTCCGGATGAGGCCCAACCGCACCGCGCTCGTGACCGGGATCTCCGGCCCTGGCATGTCGGTCCTCGGACGTTCGGCGCCGCGGTTCGCCGCTCTCCTGGCCAGCGACGAGGCACCGTTCGTGCTCATGCTGGACGACCTGCACGAGCTGAGGTCGCCGGACTGCCACGACGTCCTGGGCGTGGTGCTCGCCGGGATCCCCAAGGGCTCGCAGCTGGTCACGGCAAGTCGCTCGGAGCAGCCGCACGTCGGATTCACCCGCGCGCGAGGTGAGGTGTACGAGCTGCGGACCATCGACCTCGCGCTCGACGCCGGGGGCGCCGCGCTCATCTTCGCCGACGCCAGGACGGCACTGACCCCCGAGCGCGCCGCCCACGTGATCGAACGGACCGAAGGCTGGCCCGTGGGGCTGCAGCTGGCCGCACTCATCGAGCGCGAGAGCCCCGAGAACGGCTCCGGGGTGTCCGGCGACGACCGGTATGTCGCCGACTACCTCTACCACGAAACGCTGGCGCGGCTCCCCGAGCCGATGCGGCAGTTCCTCCGGCGTACGGCCGTGCTCGACCAGCTGAGCGCGCCCCTGTGCGACGCGGTCATGGGCGAGCCCGGGTCGCAGGCGCTGCTGGTCGAGCTCGAGGCGTCGAACCTGTTCCTCGTCCCTCTGGACCGGCGCCGCGGCTGGTTCCGGCATCACGCCCTGTTCCGCGAGTTCCTGCTCGCAGAGTTGGAACGTGCCGAGCCCGACTCCATCGAGACCTACCACCGTCGCGCCGCTGACTGGTACGAGCAGCACGGGTCCCCTGCGCTGGCACTCGAGCACATGCTCAAGGCCGGCGAGACCCAGCGCAGCGTCCGGCTCGTGACCCAGCTCGTCCTTCCCACCTACCAGGCCGGTCAGGTGTCCACCGTCCAGCGCTGGCTCGCGACGTTGGGGGACGACGCGATATCCGGCTATCCCCCGTTGGCCGTGCTCGCCACCTGGATCGCGCTGCTGACCGGTCACGTCGTGGAGACACACCGGCTGGCGGCGGTCATCGACCAGATGTCTTTCGCCGGCGAGACGAGCGACGGGACGGCGTCCTTCCGTTCCGCGCGGGCCATGGTCCGGGCAGCCATGTGCGCGGGCGGCGCGCAGCAGATGCTCGCCGACGCGGCGACTGCTGTCGCTGAGGAGCCGCCCTGGAGCCCGTGGCGGGACACGGCCCTCTACCTCAACGGCGAGGCCCTCCTGCTGCAGGACGACAAGGCCGGCGCCGCAGACTTGTTCGCAGAGGCGTCCGAGCTCGGCCAGACGTCGGGCAACGCCGACAACGTCGTGCTCTGCGAGTCGGAGCTGGCACTCCTCGCGATCGGCAGCGGACGCTGGGGTGAGGCGGGCGATCACGTCGCGCGAGCCATGGACGCGATCGACACCCACCACATGCAGGACTACGTGACCAGCGTGATCGCGTTCGCCGCTGCCGCACGCACCGCCCTGCATGCCGGCGACGAGGACACGGCGGTCCGGCGCGCGACCCAGGCGATGCGAGCGCGCCCGGTCCTGAACTCGACCGTCCCCTACGTCGCGGTCCGCGTGCGCCTCGAGCTGGCGCGGGTGCACGCGGCGCTCGGCGACCACGCCGCGGCGAAGCATCTGCTCAAGGAGGCCGACGACCTCCGCCTGCACTCGCCGTCCCTAGGCGTGCTGGTCGAGCAGTCCGAGCAGCTCCGCGCGGCCCTCGAGCACGCCACCGCCCCTTCCGCCACCGCCTCACCGCTGACGCCGGCGGAGCTCCGGCTACTGCCCTACCTTCAGACCCACCTGACGATGGCCGAGATCGGCGAGCGGTTGTTCGTCTCACGCAACACGATCAGCACGCAGGTCGGATCCGTCTACCGCAAGCTCGGGGTCTCGTCGCGCAGCGACGCCGTGGCCCGGTCCACCGCCCTTGGGCTGCTCGGGGGCTGAACCGACTCACCCGTCGAAAGGCGACAGGTCGTCCTCCATCACCGGATGCCCGAGCGCCAGCGCCAGCTGCGGCGCGGCGGTCACGACGCACGGCAGTCCCACGACGGGGATCAGCCCGACCAGCAGGTCAACGATCTCGTCGGCCGTCGCTCCAGCGCTCACGGCGTCGTCGACGTGTTCGCCGTAGGAGGGATCCGCGCCGCCGACGGCCACCAGGGCGGCGAGCCGCACGAGCGCCAGCGACCGGGCGTCGAGCGCGGTCAGGACCCGCTCCCCGTCGTCGGCGACGGCGAGGGCGAACCGGGCGTCGTTCACCGCAAGGCGTCTCAACCTGTCCGGGTACTGCACGCTGCACCTGCCCGTCGTGGTCCTCGCACGCTGACATGACGATGACCATGTCGCATCACGTGGATCGCGTGATGCGTCGTGCGCCAACCGTTCGTCGGCGGAACCAGGACCTTTCACGCAGTCTGCGTGACGACACCGGTCAGTCCCGGCGACCACTCTGGCGCGTGGTGCTCGCGAAGGGCGACAGGCGCCCGGGGCACCGTGCGGAGGAGGCACGATGAACAACGCTGGTCCCGGCGTGACACCGGCAGAGTTGGCATCCATCTCGACACCGGACAAGGTCGAGAGCCGACTGGGAGTCCTTGAGTTCGATGACGGCGCGCCCACTGCCGACACAGCGGCGCGGCTCTACGACCACCTCGACTTCGTCCACGGGGTCGAGGCGTTCATCCGGTCGTACCCCGGGGCATCGGTCGCCGCCATCCGTCGCGGCTTCCTCTCCGTCGGCGTGCAGGACAACGACATCCTGCTGTTCTCCGACCTCATGGACTCGGCGTCGGTGTTCCTCACCGCCAACTGCGACACGGTGTATTTCCTCGGCTTCGTGGATCTCTCCGACGGTCCGATGGTCGTCGACATTCCTCCGCTCGGGGCGCCGTCGGGCATCCTCGGAACGATCGACGACATGTGGTTCGGCTGGGTCACCGACTTCGGCGTACCCGGGCCTGATCGCGGCGAGGGCGGACGCTACCTCATCGTCGGACCCGGTTACCACGGCCCGCTGCCCGACGGCGGCTACTTCATCTCCCGCTCGACGACGTCCCGCGTTCTGCTGCTGGGTCGCGCGTTCATGGTCGACAACGACCCGGCGCCGGCGGTCGAGGCGATCCGAGCGGGGTTCCGCGTCTCGCCGTACGTCCCCGGTGGCCACGGCACAGCGGTCGCCACGTTCCTCGCAGGTGGCGTGCGGGCGCTCGCCCCGGTGGCGCCGGCGCGCGAGATGCGATTCGTGGAGGGCTCGGGTGCGTCGTTCAACACCGTGCCGCCGAACGACTACGGGTACTGGGACCTCATCGACGAGCTCGTCCAGCAGGAGCCGGGCGGCGCCGGCGAGCCCGAGCTGCTCGGGCTGCTGTCCTCCGTCGGGATCGTCAAGGGCAAGCCGTTCGCGCCGGACGACCGCATGCGCGGGGTGCTCGAGGACGCCGTCGTCGTGGGCAACGCCACGGCACGCACGATCGCGTTCGCGCCCCGGACCGAGGAGGGCTTCGCCTACTACCCCGGCTCAGCCTGGATCAACATGCTCTTCGTCGGCGGCTACCAGTTCCTTGACCCACCGCCCGAGATCACGCCGGACGGCGCAGTCGCCTCGCAGACGGACGGCGCCCGCAAGCTCAACTCGCGCATCTGCTTCCTCTATCCCGCGACCGGCGTCACACCCGCGATGTGCATGCGGCTGACCGGGCTGGGATCGCAATACCTCATCGCGATGCGCGACGCCGACGGCGAGTACCTCGACGGCTCGCGCGACTACCGCCTCACCCTCCCGGAGGGCATCCCCGAGAACCGGTTCTGGTCGGTGGTCCTCTACGACCGGCAGACCCGGTCGCTGCTGCAGACCGGGCAGTCCAAGCCCGACCTGAGCAGCCAGTCGGGAACGGTCGTCGCGGGCTCGGACGGCTCCATCGAGATGCGCTTCGGTCCGTCGCAGCCCGAAGGCCAGGCGGGCAACTGGCTCGAGACCGTGCCGGGCAAGGGCTACTTCGCGATCCTTCGCCTCTACAGCCCGCTGCAGCCGTTCTTCGACAAGTCGTGGCAGCCGAGCGAGATCGTGCCGGTCTGACCGGGTGGCAGCCTCGGGGAGGGACGACGCCGTGACCGGGACGGCCTCAAGCAATCCGACCTCCTGGCACGCGCCGCGGATCCGTGTGCGGCGAGGCCTGATCGGGCTGAGCCGTGCGATGTTCCCGCGCGAGCTGTCGGCAGGGGTCACGCTGCTGGCCCTCGCCGTGCCCCTCAACATCGGGTACGCGCAGATCGCCGGCCTGCCGCCGACGGCCGGTCTGTACACGCTCATCGTCCCTAGCGTGGTGTTCGCCCTGTTCACGACGTCGCGGCAGCTCGTCGCGGCGCCGGACGCCGCCTCCGCGGCGATGGTGGCAGCGTCCCTGACCGGGATGGCGGCGGTGGGCAGCGAGCACTACGTGGACCTCGCCGCCGCCCAGGCGATCGTGGGTGCGGCCGTGTTCGGCCTCTGCTGGCTCTTCCGGCTCGGGTTCCTCGCAAACTTCCTGTCCGAGGCCGTGCTGGTCGGCTTCGTCGGTGGGCTCGCCGTGGAGATCCTGCTGAGCCAGACCGCCAAGATGCTCGGCCTCTCGCTCGAGGGCGAGGGCTTCCTCACGGAGTTGTGGAGCCTCGTCGTCCAGCTCCCCGACGCTAGCGGTGCTTCCGTCCTGCTGGCAGCGCTGTCCGGGCTGATCATCCTCGGCGGGCGCCGTCTGTCCCGCGGCCTCCCGTGGGCACTGGTCGTCCTGGTCGTCACGACGGTCGTCACCGTCTCGGCCGGCCTGCAGGACCGCGGGGTGGCGGTGCTCGGGTCGGTGCCGAGCGGGCTGCCTCCGCTCAGGTTCCCCCAGCTGGAGGCGTCCGAGTGGGCCGCCGTCGCGCCGGCCGCTCTCGCCATGACCTTGGTCGCTCTCGCGGAAGGCCTGCTCACGGCTCGCCGCTACGCCGAGCGCAACCACTACCAGGTCGACGCCAACGCGGAACTGTTCGCCTTCGGCGGTGCGAACGCGGCGTCCGGTCTGACGGGCGGGTTCACGATCGGGTCGTCGGCGTCACGCACGGCGGCCGTCGACCAGACCGGTTCCCGGACCCAGGTGCCGGCGCTGATCGCCGCCGTCGCCACGGTGTTCCTGCTGCTGTGGGGCACCGGCCTGCTGACCAACATCCCGCTCCCCGCCCTCGGCGCCATCATCGCGTTGGCCGTCATCCCCATCCTCGGCATCCCGGAGCTGCGGCGGCTCTGGCGAATGCGGCGGTCGGAATTCTGGGTCGGCGCCGTGAGCCTCGTCGGAGTGCTCGCGGTCGGCCCCATCCGCGGTGTCATCGTCGCGTTCTTCATCTCCGTGGTCGACATCGCGCGCCGTGCCGCGAACCCGCCGTCCACGGTCATCAGCCGGTCGTCGAGCCGCGATCGTTTCGTGAGCCACGTCCCCGGCGCCACCACCTCGCCCGACGCAGTTGTGGTCTTCCGGTTCGCGGCCCCCTTGTTCTTCGCGAACGCCGCGACGTTCCACGACCACATCCGCCAGATCGTGGTCGGCGACACGGTCCCGGGCAGCACGGACGCCGCCGTCGCGGCGCCCGTGCAGTGCGTCGTCCTCGACTGCGAGGGCATCACGGACGTCGACGTGACAGGAGCGGGCGCCCTCGAGGCGGCGCTGCTGACCTGCCGGGAGGCCGGTGCGGCTCTCGTGGTCTCCCGGCTACGGCGCGACCTGGCCGACACCCTCGACCACTACGGCCTGCTGGTGCAGCTGCCCGTGTACGACAGCAACGAGGCGGCCGTCGCGGCATGGTCCGACGACGGGCCGGACGCCCGTCGCTGACCCGCCATCGCCCTTCCGCGCTTCCGTGCTTCCGGGGTCTGCCCCGTGCCTGCGTTCGGCTCTCCGCCAGGACTCACACCGCAGCGGGCGAGCCCAGTGCACGATCTGGGCTCGCCCGCGGAGGGTGGTTCAGACGGACTTCATCTCCTTGCCGTGAACGGTAACGGCGAAGATGATGAGGATGTCGATCGCGATCATGATGCTCGACCAGACTGGGTACGCCGCGAGGAAGCCCACGTTCACCAGTGCGCTCAGCACCGCCACGATGACGGCGATGATGCGGGCCCAGGTCTTGCCTGCGAACAGCGAGTAGCCGGCGTAGGCGACGAGCAGGCCGAGAAGCAGATGCGTGATACCCCAGGCCGTGTAGTCGACGTGCAGCGCGAGCCCGCTGTCAGCCACGAGGTAGTACTCGTCCTGGAACAGGGCGATGAGGCCCTGGATCGCGTGGAAGCAGCCGAGCAGCACCAGCATGGCGCCGGCAAATGCGATCCAACCGGTCCATCCGGTGGTCTGGGCATCGTCGGTGGACACGCTCGGTGTGGTGGACGGCGTCATGGCCGATCCCCTTTCGTTGAGTGATGAGTACTGTTCTGCGCTGTCCACGACCACGCATCACACGGAGGCGTGGTCGCTCGAGCATGAGCCACGCGGCTGCGCGGCTCATCGTTCATCGATCGCATCGACGACGTCGTCGCCGTCCAGCTCGGTGCCGGCGTCGCCATCCACCCGCTGCCGTCCGACGTCGACGGCGCCGAGAAAGACGCGGATGCCGAGGCCGAGGATGACGAGATCCAGGATCATCTGCACCGTGACCAGCACGCGCGCCAGCTCCGTCACCGGCGAGATGTCGCCGAATCCGACCGTCGCGAAGATCGTGACGGTCAGGTACAGCGTGTCGACGCGGGTGAGCCCGTCCTGGCTGAAGGACGCTGGATCCCGCTCCGCCATCAGGAAGTACGCCGTGGCGAACAGCAGCAGGAACAGCGGCGCCGTCATCGCGAGCGCCTGGACGGCGCGGATCCCCGGGTGGTGGGCGCGCGTGACCCAGCGGAGCTGGAAGACCGCAACCACGACGAGGGCGACCATTCCGAGGGCGATCAGCAGGCCCAGGGGGATCGAGTCGAGGCGCGACAAGGGCAGCATGAAGTAGGCGGTGACCAGCACGGCGGCCACCACCGCCGCCCGCAGCAGACCCAAGGTCAGCCGGCGTCGCCGTTGTGCCGCGGTGAGCCCGCTGTTCCGTGGAGCGGTCATCTGGTCCTCACCTCAGCGTCGGGAACACGCTTCGGCCCCGTACACCGGTGCCGAGCTCGCCTTGCAACGGCTCAGGTCTCGTCGTCGAGCTCGTCCTCGAGCGCTTCGGATGCCACCTCGATGGCCACGCCGATGGCCACCGCGATGCGTCCCGTCGCGCCCGCCACGCGCGAGGTCCCGACGATCGGCGCGATGGCCGTGAGGACACCTCGCACGTCGTCGGGCCCGATGCCGAGCTCGCCTGAAACCTCGAGGTTCAGCGCGTAGGAGATGGCCGGGGCGCCCGAGGCGACCAGTGCCGCCAGCCGCACCAGCATCACCGTCTGGGGATCCAGCGTGGTGGCCTCCAGCGAGTCGGCGGTCATGCTGGCCAGCAGGTCGAGCACGGGGGTGTCGGAGTTCGTGTCTGACATGTCCGCTCCTTCAGTCGTCGGCGGCACAGGATCCGCCGCTGATCACGGTCGCGGTCCCCGCGCCGCCCGACATCACCACGATCGCGTGAAACCCCTGCGCGGGAGGTTCACGCGATCTGCGCGATGCGCCCGCACCGACGATCTCGCTTGAATCGGAACGCCCGTTCCTTGCTTCCGGCGGGACGGCTGCGCGCGAGGAGGTCCGACATGCCCGACGACGACGACGCTCCCGATGTGCTGGGCTGGGTCCCCACGGTGGGGGCGTGGGCGTGGAGCTTCGTCGGCTTCGTCGTCGCCCTCGCCATCGTGGTCATCGCCCTCGCGGCGGTGAGCGAGATCGTGCTGCCGATGACGTTCGCCGCTGTGCTGGCGGTCATCTTCCGCCCGCTGGTGGGCACCCTCAAGCGGCACGGGGTGAAGCCCACACTCGCCGCGGGCATCGTGGTGCTGGGACTGCTCGCGCTGGGCACCGTCGTCCTGGTGGCGACGGCGCGCGGGATCGTGGACCAGGTGAACCAGATCGGCAGCTCGGTCGACGCCGCCATCGCCAAGGCGGCCGAGACGCTGGCCATCGACGAGGCGAGCCTCGAGGAGGCGAGGAAGGCCATCGAGGACCTGACGCCGACCATCGCGCAGGGCTTCCTCGCCGGGCTCTTCTCCGGGTTGAGCGCCGTCGTCGCGCTGGCCGGCGCCCTCATCCTCGGCGCGCTGATCATGTACTACCTGCTCAAGGACGGAGCCCGGCTGCGCAAGGCGGTCATCCAACAGCTCGACCCCAGGCTGCGCCCCGAGACGGACGACTTCATCGGCGCGTCGTGCCGGACCCTGCGGGACTACGGCAGGGGGCGAACCGTGATGTCCGCGATCGTCGCTCTCTTCATCGGGCTCGTCGCTCTGCTGCTCGGCCTGCCGCTCGTCTTCACCATCATCGTGGCGAACTTCATCGGCGGCTACATCCCCTATATCGGCGCGTTCCTCGGTGGGGGTCTCGCCGTCATCGTCGCTCTGGGCGAGGGCGGCGTGCCGTCCGCGACGATCATGCTCGTCTGCGTCCTGGCCGCGAACCTGGCGCTCGAGAACTTCGTGGAGCCCAAGGTCATGGGTCGCACGCTGAACATCCATCCGTTGGTGGTGCTCGTCGTCACAGCGCTGGGCGGGCTGCTCGGCGGCATCGTCGGACTCATCCTGGCGGTGCCCGCCACCGTGATCGCGGCAGATGCCATCTCGCGCCTGCGTTCGCACGGGGTGATCGACAAGGTCACCGACATGGCCCAGCCGACGCTGGACCGCATGCTCAAGTAGCCGCCGCCCTGCGAGTCCGGGGCGGCCAGACGGGAGCCATCTCGTGGTGGACCATGACGAGGCAACGCCCGCCGACGTGACGCGCGAGGTCGGACGCGTCCCTCGATGGGGGTTCGCGCAGCTGCTCCTCAGGAGGCTGAGGACGCTCGAGATCTTCGACCGCTCGATGACCCTCGCGGCCGAGGTCTTCACGGCCGTCTTCCCGATCATGATCATCGTCGCCGTCTGGATCGGCGACGCGCGCCTGGCGGATCTGGCGGCGTCCATCGGGATGCCCGAGCAGACGCGAGCCGTGCTCGACGAGGCGCTCACCGGCCGATCGTTCAGCACGTTCGGCGTCGTCGGCGTCGTCGTCGTCATCATCTCTGCCACGAGCCTGTCGCGCGCGCTCACCCGGTCGTTTGCCGCGATCTGGCAGCTGGCCCGCCCGTACACGGGTGTGCGGAACTTCTGGCGCTGGGTCGGTGCCGTGGGGCTCATCTGCGCCACCCTCGTCCTGAGCCGGCTGGCGGCGGCGGCCGAGCCGTGGCCGCCGGAGGGCGTGTGGAGCTTCACGCTGTCCTTCCTCGTCACGGTCACCGGTGCCCTGCTGGTGCCCTGGCTGCTGCTGCGACGGGTGGTGCCCGCCCGGCTGCTGCTGCCCGGCGCCCTGGTCTTCGCCGGCGCCGTCACCGCGCTCCGCCCGCTCACCCACCTGTTCATGGCCGACGCACTCGAGGACAGCGCCGACCAGTACGGCACGCTCGGGGTGGCCTTCACCTACATCGCGTTCCTGTACGCGTGGTCGTTCCTGCTGCTGTTCACGACACTGCTCGGCCAGCTGGTCGCGACCGACCCCGGCCGGCTCGGCCAGTGGATCCGGCGTGGCGCGCCCGCGGTCCCTGGCTCGTCCGACGACCACGTCACGTCATCTGCGTGATGCGCAGGCGACCCGCCGTGCCGTTCACTCGGGGGACCAGAAGGCCACAGACAGCCGCATGAGTGGCAGGGCGACGAGATGTCAGACGAATTCCCTCCCCAGACGGCCGACAGCGGCACAGCCGCGGTCGTGGCCGCGGCCGTGACTGTGCCCTCGGACGAGCTGACTCCGACCGCCGCGCACGGCGTCGCGACGCGCGCGGACGTGTCGGTCGACCCGAGCAACTTCTGGCGCCTCAGTCTCGTGGCGGTCGCGGTCGTCGCGCTCGGCTCGTTCCTGTGGTTCGTCCTCGACGACGCCGGGCAAGTCATCTTCACCCTGCTCATCTCCTGGTTCACCGCCCTGGCCATGGAGCCGGCGGTCGCCCGGCTGTCCCTGCGCATGAAGCGGGGAGCGGCGACGGGTGTGGTGATGCTCTCGGCCGGGGCGTTCCTCGTGCTGTTCGGCCTGGCGTTCGGCAAGCTCATCGCCGAACAGCTGGTCCAGGCGGCCCAGGCGCTCCCCTCGTTCGCCGCGGACGTCGTCGAGTGGCTCAACCGGTTCTTCGGCACGGACTACTCCGGCGAGGAGATCCTCACGGCGATCGGCGTCACGCAGGAGAGCATCTCCGAGTGGGTCACGGATCTCGCCGGTGGCGCGCTCGGCCTGATCGTCTCGGGGCTCAGCGCGCTGTTCTCGTCGTTCACCTTCCTGCTGTTCACGTTCTACTTCTCGGCGGACGCCCCGAGGCTGAAGCGGTGGCTTGCCGCCCTGTTCCCCGAGCGCTACCAGTCGGTGTTCGGCACCACCTGGGACCTCGCCGTCGAGAAGACCGGTGGATACGTCTCGGCGCGGGTCGTCCTCGCCTTCATCAACGGGTCGACCACGTCGCTGTTCATGTGGATCATCGGAATGCCGTACTGGCTCGTGCTCGGCATCTGGACCGGCATCGTCGCCCAGTTCATCCCCACGATCGGCACCTACATCGCCATCATCCTGCCGACCGTCGTCGGCCTGCTCAGTCCCGAGCCGGTCGACGGGCTCCTCGTGCTGGCGTGGGGCCTGCTCTACCAGCAGATCGAGAACCTCTCGATCGAGCCGAAGATCAGTGCGAAGGCCGTCGACGTCCATCCCGCCGTGTCATTCGCCTCGGTCATGCTCGGTGCCGCCCTGTTCGGTGCCAGCGGTGCGATCCTCGCGATCCCGGTGGCGGCGACGGTCTTGGCGCTGTTCGACATCTACGGGCACAAGCACGAGCTGCTCCCCCAGCTCACCGCGCCAGCACCCGTCCCGGTAGCCAGAACGCACTTCATCCGACGCCGACGTGCCGTCGAGAGGACCTCGGAGGTGCCGAGCTCCTGAACGTTGCTCCCCCGTCGGCCCGCGGAACCACCCGTCGGTTCCGCCACGCGGGGGCAGGATCCGTCGTAGGGCGACGCCGCCGTCCGAGCGGGGCGCTGCGCGCCCGCCGGGACGACGGCGTGATCGCTCCTCCCACATCCTGCCCCCGCGGAGAAACGAAAGATGGACCCGGCCAAGGCCGAGTCCATCTTTCGTTCAGTAGCGGGGGCAGGATTTGAACCTGCGACCTCTGGGTTATGAGCGGGCGAAAGGAGGTTTGACGTCGTTGCGCTGAATGCCCGATACTTATTGCGTCACAACGCTTTTCGGTGACGATTGATGTTGTCACTTGGTGATCAATATTGCCTCGTGCCATCAAGTTTGATGGCAAATTGATGGCAAATGATCTTGGTCGGGAGGTTGTCGTCGTGGGCTTCGCGCGCAAGCGGACCGACACCAAGGGCGGGGTTCGCTACGCCGCGGTGTACCGCGACGCGCACGGACGGGTCCGCCAGGTCGGCACCTACGCCACGCGCAAGGAGGCCACCCAGGCGTGGCAGGCAGCGGAGGCCGTGCAGACCGCGGGCCGCCCCGGCGACCCCACGAGCGGGAAGATCACCTTCGCGAGCTACGTCAACGACGAGTGGTTCCCCCACCACGTGCTCGAGCCCTCGACCCGCCAGAGCTACCGCTACGTCCTGGACCGTCACCTGCTGCCCTGGTTCGGGACGATGAAGATGCGCGACATCTTGCCCACCCACGTGCGCCAGTGGGTCACCGAGCTCAGCGCGAACGGAGTCACCCCGGCGAACGTCCGCCACCTGAAGATCGTCCTCTCGGCGATCTTCACGACGGCACTCAACGACTTCGTCACCGTCATCCACCCCTGCCGTGGCGTGAAGACCCCGACCGTCGCGGTCAAGGAGTACCGGATCCTGACCCCCGAGGATTACGCCCGGCTGTACCTGAAGCTGCCTAACGACGCGGCACGGCTCCTCATCGAGCTCGCGATCGGCTCCGGGCTTCGCTGGGGTGAGCTCATCGAGCTGCGCCCAAGGGACCTGCACCTGCCCAGCGGGATCCTGACCGTCAGCCGATCGGTGAGCGAGACCAGCCCCCGGTTCCACCCGACCGGTGACCGCTTCTACGTGAAGCCGTACCCGAAGACCAAGCACGCGCGGCGGCTCAAGCTCGACCCGGCCCTGGTCACCGCGATCGAGACCCACGTAAGCGCCCACGCGCTGCCCGCCGACGACTTGCTCTTCCAGCTCCGCCACTTCGACCAGGCCACGCCGACGCGACCTCTGCTGCTCGATGCGGACCAGCTCGGTTCGACGGAGCCCAACGCCGCGGGCCGCACCTACCCGCACGCGACCCTCTCCGCCTACACCGCCGGCGGATGCCGTTGTGTGCACTGCCGATCCGCCTTCGCGCGCTACCGGGCCGACCGACGGGCCGCGGGTCAGGACTCCCCCCGAAGCCCACGCGAACGCGACACCGACGGGCACCTTCCGCGGGACTGGTTCCGACTGCGTGTCTGGTTCCCCGCCTGCTCCGCGGCCGGGCTCGATCCCCGACCACGCCTGCACGACCTGCGCCACTCCCACGCATCCTGGCTGCTCGCCGGCGGCGCAGACTTGCAGGTCGTCCGCGACCGGCTCGGGCACGCCTCCATCGCCACCACCAGCAAGTATGTGCACACCCTGCCGACCGCGGACGAGACCGCTCTCAGCGCACTGCGGCGGATCAAGGGCTAGACCGACCAAGGTCACTGGTGTCGGCCATGTGGGCCAGAGCCATTTCCGGACGACGCAGATGGGGCCACAGACGGAGCCCGAAGCTACGAGCAAGCGCTCGAGGCCCCCACCAGAGGGGCTCACTCGAACTCTGGCAGGGGGCCGGAACGCCAGGTGTCAACACCAGTGAACCATGGTGTCAACAGGCTCCTCGCTGCCGCAGGTCAGGCACGCGAGGAGGAGGGAATCGAACTCGTCCGAACCGTCGGGACCCGTCGGAACCCCGTTGCTCGCGAGCACAACCCGTCGGGTTCCGTCGGGACCGATCGGGTCCCGTCGACTCCGCCCGTTGACACCGTCAACACTTAGTAGGCGGAGTTGCGCGTCGTGCCCGCATACGCCTCTGGAATCGATTTGGCGCCTAGGCACCTAGCGGGCTGGGCAACGTCGCGATGACGTCTTCAGCTCGTCCCACAAGATCGACATATTGCGGTTCGGTCTGAGTCAGCTCCAGCACCAAGCCGTGCCGGCCGAGAAACGATCGCGACCGCTCGTTGCATACAGCCACCCGAGCAGTCACGAGCTCGGGTGGGGGATCAGGGAGCCCGCGTAGCGCTGCTGCGAGGAGGTGAGACGACAGCCGGTCACCGGAAACGTCGCAACCGTGCAGATCGACGCGAAGCCCGACGACTACCAGCTTCAAGGTTTCGACTTCCTCCCCTCGGTGCAGGTACTCGGTTCGGCAGTAGGCGACCGCGCCGGCAAGGTCTCCGCGCGGATCCGTCAGCAGAAGCAGTGCGTGGTCGTTGTGCGGTGACTCGTGCGCAGCCAGATCAAGTGCGGACCGGCGTAGATACTCCTCGACTTCTCGCTGGTGCTCATTTCCGCCCGTGGGACCACAAGAAGCGCAGTCTGCGCCGGAGTCGCACTCGAACCGACGGATAGCATGGCGGTCTCCCTCGCTGGCGCTGCAGATCACCCATGACATCCTCGGCTAGCCCTCGTGCTCGATCACTGCGGGCCGAGCAGGTCGTCGATGGCGAATTCGTCCATCGCACTGAGTGGTCGGACTGCCGACATCTGCTCCCTGTAGTGCTCCGCCAGCACGACGCCAGGTGGGATCTCCGAGCGGTTGATATACCGGACGTGTGTGTCGGGTAGATCCTCAGCGAGCTGGCGCACAAGTGTGTGTTCGTACGTGGTGACGATCATCTGTGCTGGCCTCCCCGAGCCAGTCGCCTTTGAGATGTCGCTCGCGACAATGCGCCGCGCCCGCGGGTCGAGGTGCTCCAGTGGTTCGTCGAGCCACGCGAAAGGAATCGTTGTGGAAGCGCGCAGCACGAGGAGGCCCGCGACGATGCGCGCCCAGATTTGTTCGCCGCCGCTCAGTTGGCTCCAAGGGAGTTCACGATCACCGACTACTCGAACGATCTTGCCGTTCGGTCGCAGTTGCAGCCCGTCCTCCCCGAACAACGCCTTCCAACGCCAACGAACCTGATTCGAGATTGGCTCGATTTGCTCGGTTGCCAGGCGCTCGGCGGCGCCAGCGAGTGCCGAAGCGGCCGCCCGGGTGAGCGCCTCGCGCTCCCAAGCGGCGCGCTCGGCCCTGAAGGTCGCTTGCAGCTCGTCGTCGCTGTCCAGCTCTTGAACAAGTGCCGCGAGGCGTGCCGAAACGCTCCCGGCCTCTTCGTCGTGACTCTGAAGTACCTGTTGGGCAGAGGTCACGACAACGTCAACCTCTTCTATGGGGCGTTGGCTTGATGGCGTTGGCACAGGCTCGCTCAGTGTCTCGAGCCCACGACTGAGACTTGCAAGCAGGTCCAACTCGACTTCTAGCCGCTCGAACTCCTCTGTCGCTCCGTTCATGCGGTCTGCCGCAGTCGCGAGACTGGCGGCCTGAGCTGCGAGTGCTTGCCCCAACTCACCGTCGTTGAAGGGCCTCGCACAGGTTGGGCACGACGGATCGTGTCCCTCCAACAGTTCTATCGCTGACCGTGCTGCGAATGCCTGCGCCTGTGCCTCTGCGATGATGCGTTGAACGCGGTCGCGAGCTACACGACCCCTGTTGCTTGACTCCGAGAGTGCGGTGTTCAGCTCGTCCAAGGTGGCGGCCACCATGTTGCGAGAGGATGCCTGGGCAAGAAGTTCCCGTTCGGCGGTCGCGCGCGCTGCAAGCTGGGATTCGTAGCCCGCCCAATCGCTCGCCGCTTGACGCATTTGCAGCGCCGATTCCAGCGCGTGCGCGAGAGGCGGGCGCTTGCGCTTCAGTGCATCGAGATCACGTCCCAGTACGTCTGCTTGCTGCTGCAGTTGATCACGGTTGGTGAGTTGCGTACGGCTGGCCGTGCGCAGCTTCTTACGCGTTGCCTCAGCCTGCTTGTGGAGTTTGCCTGCCTGGGCCGCCGCGTCGCGCAGTCCCGTGATACCAAAGGCGTCGTACAGGTGTTCATGCAGCTGCAATTCGCCAGCGTCTTCACCGGACCCGCGAATCACCGCGAGCCGTGAGGCGATGTCCATCGGCGTTCCGAACTCCTGCGCTAGCCAGCCCTCTGCCTCGGAAACGCTTAGGGATTCGTCGCCGCTGGAGTATCTGACTGTGGATTTGCCTGAACGGCTGATCGTTCGACGAATGGTCAATTCACGGTCGCCGGTGATACCCAGGGTGAGGACCGTTTCCGCGTCTTCATGGCCCAGGCGGATGCACGTCTTGGCGTCAACGCTCGAGTGTTCACCGAACAAGGCCCAGGTGAGTCCGAGCAGGAGTGAGGTCTTGCCTACGCCGTTAGGTGCCACCAGGAACGTAGTGCCAGCGTCAAAATCGATCCCGACGTTCTCGAACGACCGCCAGCGATAGAGTTCGAGTCGATTGATCATGCTGCCTCCGTGCGCGACAGTCTGCCTTCGAGCTCCGCATCGCTCAGCTTGCCGGCAGCCGCGTCCTCAAGGATCCGGACTAGCACCGGGTAGGCGTCGAACTTCGACCACGTGTCGGCCTTGGCCTCCGTTCGGGCCTTCTTGCCTTCAGCCACGACTGCTGCGCAGGCAGAAGCGCTTTCAGACTTGATGATCGCCTGCAGATCGACCGTCTCGACGTCGGTGATGGCTTCGTCTCCCGTGAGATCCGGAGCCAACTCCTCAACGAGGCTCCGGAGGGTGTCGAAGAGTCTCAACACCGGTCGGACGACTCGCGGCCGGTGAGTTCGCCCGTCAGGGGTACCGATGTAGTCATCCACGTCGAACGGGCCGATCGCGACACTGGAGAAGCCCTGATCGCCCATCACCAGGACCACGGCTGCCGTGTCGGGCAATCGGCCGAAAATGGGACCAGCGGCGACGCGGGGGTCGACGTCTTCAAGGTCTGCGCTGTGAGTGAAGTCGGGACGCAACTGAATGCGGATTCTCAAGCCGCCGCAACGAACCAGCGCGTCGCTCCCAATCCCGTCGCTTTCGGCCGCCCTGTCCGCTATCGGTTCCGAGGATGGGCCGAGCGCACTCAAGACGTGGCCGCGGATCGCATCGAGGCTGAGATTCGGCGCCGACGAGTCACGTTCACCGGCATCGACCTGTAGGTCCGAGAGGGAGAGATCCAGCGAGGGGACAGACCGATTGAAGTCGATACCGCGAGCGTCGTTCATGATTCCGAAGAGCTGAAGTGCCTCCCGCTTCTCGTCATCGTTCAGGTCGTGGAGGGACGGTTCAGGGCTCCCGTTCTCGAGGTGGTCCTGAAAGGCTGCGATCACAGCATCCATGGCGTCGTCATTCATCAGAGGTCCCTCCTTCGACGTCGAAAAGTCGGTGAAACTGTGGGTGAAGTCTTGAGTGCGGCGTTGATCTGGCGGAGAGCACCGCGGTAGATCTGGCCGACTCGCTGTGGGGTGAGGTTGACGTCAGGGGCAATCGCGACGTGTGATTCACCGCGGGTGACGCGGTAGAAGATGTCGCGATCGCGTTGCGACAGGACTTCTCGCGCCATCGTGCCGATGGCGCGAAGTCGGTCGACTCGTAGAAGACCCTCCACAACCTCCTCTTCAGTGAGCTGGTCAGGGTCGGGGATGGTGTCTGCGATTGATGGGCCGTCGTCGGGCTCGCGGTCCAATGGGATGATGTCGATCTCGGCGCCGTCCGGCAGACGCCGGTGCTTTCTCGCCCGCCTCACGGCGTCTACAGCACGACGTTGCGCGATGGTGATTGCAAGCCGTTCCCATGAACCGGATCCTTAGACTCGTACTGCAGCAGGTCGGCGAGAGCCTCCCGCAGAACGTCCTCCGCAGAGGTGCCCCCGACGACGGTTAGCTCGGTTCCGCGGGGGTTTGCGAATAGATCGGCGGGGTGCGCTTGGAAACATCTTCTTCTGGACTTGGAACCACATCAGTTCGGTGACGCTCTGCAGGCGCGCACGGTCGAGCAGCAACGGGTGCTGTTCCCAGTTGGGCTGAGCGGCAAGAGTAGGCATTTCAAGTGAATTGTCGCGCGTGCCCGGCGGAAAGTAGGCATCGTCAGCCGATTCGTCGTCCGGTTTCACGCGTCCTCCTCAGGTTCGCCGGCTTCGTCGGTCGGCACGGTGGCGAGCCCACCGAGCCACGCGATCGATATTGCGCGTGATCCAGCTGTGGTGAGGGCTCCCCGTCATCGATCGCTTGACCTCGGCCGCGCGGTGCTGGCCGACCAGCGTTTGGCGCCCGTCACCCCAGGGCTTCCGTGTGCTCGTAAGCGCAATGGGGCCGTGTCGCGTGCTGAGGTGCTCAAGGGTGTGGGTGCTGAGGAGGTACTGAAGAGAACCGGGATCGCCGATCCCACCAGGTGCGACATTGAGCGAGACGAATTGAGCGAGTATCGAAGCGGCCGCGCTGATCGAGAGGAGCGAGACGTTCTGTCCCGAGCTATGCCGGCGGCCGCTGCCGGCGACATAGGCACGGTCGTCAAGGAGGCCCTGAATGTCCAGCGCGACCTCCGAGACGTCCACCTGACCGTTGCACACCAAACATGGTCGCCCGGGGCGCACGACGTGGCTTCGCCACGTGGCATTGCGCATACCGAAGCCGTCCTCGAAGGCGTCGATGCTGATCCCGCCATCGATGACGGGTATGAGATCGGTATAGGCGATCTGGTTCAGAACGATTCGAGCCCAGGGTCGATCGACACAGCAGATGATCAGGTCGTAGTCGAGGGCGAGCGCAAGACCGTCAGGTTCACAGACACTGGATCGGTAGAAGTTGAACTGCGGAGCGGTCGCGGTGGCGGCGGTGCGCATGATCCGTTCAGCGACCATGGTCTTGGGATGTCCTAGCGCCGCATCTGTTGGGGTGGCCCCTATGAGACGGTCGAGATTTGCAGGCTCAACGCAGTCGAAATCCATGACGCCGATGTGAAGCATTCCGGTGGCGGCCAAGCGAGCGGCGACGTCTAGACCAACGCTGCCGGCACCGACGACAAGGACCTTGCGGCGAGTGAGGTTGGCGTGGATATCAGTACCCCAGCATGAGACGGAGCGTCGCTGGGTCGGCGTCTCCGTCGGGGCCGGGACGCGGCAAGGGTTCCAGTGAATGTCGAAGTGCTGGCCAACCACGCGGACGTTGTCGCAATGGGTCGGAGACACGTCGCGGCCATAACCGCGGTCCCAGTGCCGTGCAGACAGGGCACCGTCAGCACCGGCGTAGGTCAGCCCGACGAGTGGGTGCCCGGTGACTTCGCGAACCAAATTTGCAAAGCGACTCGGCG